>CAVYOA010000014.1:0-575533 GCA_963769945.1 uncultured Solirubrobacterales bacterium
CTCGACGATTCCGACGACCAGCGCCGAGCGCTTCGAGCGGCATCAAGCTCGCCGCGGTACCAAAGCGCGCCCGATCGAACAAGGCCTACATCCAGGCGCTACCGGTACGGGATACCCCAGCCCCACGGGCGGAACTGGGCGCCTGCGCCTCGACCAGCGCGCTCCGGCTGATGTTCGTGGCCGAGCGGCTGCGGCAGGTCGGTGCTGCCGCCATGCGGTGACCTGCTGCCGTTCTCGTCGCAGACGTCGCCGCGGGCTTCGCCTTCGAGACATCAGTACGGCCGCCTCGACGCCGCCAGGCCGATTGCGAGCAGCAGCAGCAGGTCATCGCCGTTGGAGCGGATCATCCCGACGGAGATCGCGATGCGCGTTTCGTAAACCCGACCCAGCGGTACGCGGTACCGGATCTCGGTGATCAACATCACCAAGACCTTCAGCCGCATCCGCTGCCAGGCCGCGGCGACCTGGTCGCCGGGCGGCCCTGCTCGAGGGCTCGTTCGGACAGCGCCGGATCGAGGCAACCAGCGTCGCGCCCGCTGCACGCTGACGCGTCGCAGCAGGTTCCGTCGCCGGTTTGCCGGCCGAGGCGGCTGCGTGCCTGACCACGCAGAGCGGCCAGGCCGCTATACTCGGCCCCTCGCTGTCGTCGACTGACGGGAAGTTGCTGATCCCGCGCACTCAGCGGCCGAAGTGGTGCTGATGAACAGCGGCACGGTCGCGTCCCCGCGGTACGGCTCGAACTTCCATGCCGAAGCCGGCAGGCGTGATCGTCGTTCCAGCGATTGACAGGGCGGCCCCGGCAGGTCGTCGTCCTCGCCCGAGGAGGAAGCCGACCCTCGAACACAACTACATCGGCACCGAGCACATCCTCTCGGCTGTCCGCGAGGAGGAGGGACCTCGCCGGCGCGCAAGCTCGAGTCGCTCGACATCACGGTTGAAGCGTCTCCTGGCGGGTCGCTCCATCCGTCGGCTCGGCGAACAGATCGACCTCGGGCCGGATATCGTTCGACCCGCGCGCCAAGAAGGTGCTCAGCTGGCCTGCGCGAGGCACTCTCGCTCGGTCACGACTACATCGGCACCGAGCACATCCTGCTCGGCCTCGTGCGCGAGAACGAGGGAGTCGCCGCTCGCATCCTGCTCGACTTCGACGCCGACTCCGAGAAGATCCGCAACGAGGTCATCCGCATGCTCTCGGGCCCCGGCGGTCGCCGCCAGGGCGGCTCGGGCGGGGCTCGGAGAGGGCAAGAGTCTCGAAGTTGCTCGACCAGTTCGGCCGCAACCTGACCAAGCTCGCCTCCGAGGGCAAGCTCGACCCCGTCATCGGCCGCGAGACCGAGGTCGAGCGGATCATGCAGATCCTCTCGCGCCGCCAGAAGAACAACCCGGTGCTGCTCGGCGAACCCGGCGTTGGCAAGACGGCGATCGTCGAAGGCCTCGCCTCGCGGATCACCCGCGGCGAGGTACCCGAGCTACTCAAGAACAAGCAGATTTACACGCTCGACCTCGCCGCCCTCGTCGCCGGCTCGAAGTACCGAGGCGAGTTCGAGGAGCGCCTGAAGAAAGTGATGAAGGAGATCACCCAGCGCGGCGACATCGTCCTCTTCATCGACGAGCTTCACAACCTGGTCGGCGCCGGCGCGGCCGAGGGCGCGATCGACGCGGCCTCGATCCTCAAGCCCGCGCTCGCGCGCGGCGAGCTGCAGACGATTGGCGCGACGACGCTCGACGAGTACCGCAAGTACCTCGAGCGCGACTCGGCGCTCGAGCGCCGCTTCCAGCAGATCAAGGTCGAGGAGCCGACGATCCCCGACACGGTGAAGATCCTCGAGGGCCTGCGCGAGCGCTACGAGGATCATCACAAGGTCCAGATCACCGACGACGCGCTGTCGGCAGCCGCCGAGCTCGCCGACCGTTACATCTCCGACCGCTTCCTGCCCGACAAGGCGATCGATCTGATCGACGAGGCCGCCTCCCGAATGCGCATTCGCTCGATGAGCCAGCCGCCCGTTTACCGCGATCTCGAGGAGGAGATCGAGGAGACCAGGCGCTCGAAGGAGGCCGCGATCGAGGCCCAGGAGTTCGAAAAGGCCGCGAACCTGCGCGACTCCGAGCGCCAGCTGACCAACAAGAAGCGCGAGCTCGAGGACCAGTGGGACTCGGGCGAGGCCGGCGAGCGCCCGGCTGTCGGCGAGGAGGAGATCGCCGACATCGTCTCGATGTGGACCGGGATCCCCGTCTTCAAGCTGACCGAGGCCGAGACCAAGAAGCTGATCCGGATGGAGGAGGAGCTGCACAAGCGGGTCATCGGCCAGCATCTAGCGATCGAGGCCGTGTCGAAGGCGATTCGCCGCTCGCGCGCCGGGATCAAGGATCCAAAGCGCCCCGCCGGCTCGTTCATCTTCCTCGGCCCCTCGGGCGTCGGCAAGACCGAGCTCGGCCGCACGCTCGCCGAGTTCCTCTTCGGCGACGAGGAGATGATGATCCGCATCGACATGTCGGAGTACATGGAAAAGCACGCGGTTTCGCGCCTGGTCGGGTCGCCCCCCGGATACGTCGGCTACGACGAGGGCGGGCAGCTGACCGAGGCCGTGCGCCGCAAGCCGTACTCGGTGCTGCTGCTGGACGAGATCGAAAAGGCCCACCCCGACGTCTTCAACATCTTGCTTCAGATCCTCGAGGACGGCAGGCTGACCGACTCTCAGGGCCGCACGGTCGACTTCCGCAACACGATCGTGATCATGACCTCGAACATCGGCGCCAAGGACATCGCCAAGAACGTCTCCTTCGGCTTCGGCGTCTCCGACGACGAGATCGGCGCCTCCTACGACGAGATGAAGGGCCGGATCATGGGCGACCTGAAGAAGGTCTTCCGCCCCGAGTTCCTCAACCGCATCGACGAGGTCATCGTCTTCCACAAGCTGGCGAGGGAGGAGATCAAGCAGATCGTCGACCTGCTGATCGCCCGCGTGCGCACCCAGGTCGCCGAGCACGAGCTCCAGCTCGAGCTCACCGAGGCGGCCAAGGACCTGCTCGTCGACAAGGGCTGGGATCCGGCGATGGGCGCGCGCCCGCTGCGCCGCGCGATCCAGCGCTACATCGAGGATCCGCTTGCCGACGAGGTTCTGCGCCAGGGCCCCGACTCGATCGTCTCCGGCACAAACGTGATCGTCGATCGCGACGAAGCCGGCGACGACGAAGATCGCCCGCTCTCGCTCAAGCTGGTCAAGCCCCGCAAGCGCCCGGCCAAGAAGAAGGATGACGACGCCGCCAAGGAGCCGGTCGGCGTCGGCGCCAAGAAGGGCGACGGCGACGATTCGAGGCGACGAGCCGGCGGGCGAGGCCGAGGCCGCGGCTCAGGACTGAGCCGTCCCGCGCTCTCGCTGGGGCTTCGACTGCTGAGCACCGCCGGATCCCCTGAGCCGGATCAGCAGCCGCGTCCGAGTCTGTCGCGCTTGTCGGCGCGGACGCGGTCGCGCCCGGGACCACACTTGATCCGATCGCGCCCGCCGCCGCGGGCGTTGATGCGATCGGCGCCCGCGCCACCGCCGATGCGATCGGAGCCGGGCCCGCCGACGAGGCGGTCGTTGCCGGCCCCGCCCTTGAGCGAGTCGCGATCCTCGTCGCCTCGCAAGCGGTCGCTGCCCTTGTCGCCGTAGAGGCAATCGTCGCCGGCAAGGCCGCGCAGCCGATCGTTCCCACCCTCGCCGCGAATGGCGTCGCCCGACCCGCTCGGGACGAGCGTCGCCGGGGTGTCCTTGGCATCGGTGCCGAGCTGCGGCAGCGCACAAGCCGGACCGGTAAAACCGCCGCCGCCGCCACCCGCCTCTTCCGGCGCGGTAAAGGCGTCGGCGACGTGGTCGTAACCGGGCGGCAGGCCGTCGGGCGCCATCGCCGCGCAGCCGGCGCGCATGTCGTCGCAGGCTCGCTCGCCGCTGGCGTTGGCGATATCGAAACGCGAGCGCTTGTAGAAGGAGTAGAGGTTCGGGTCGGCGTTGGCGTCGACCTGACCGCCGCGGGCGTCGTCTCGCCAGCGGTCGGTGAGCAGGCGACGTTCCGCCTCGGCGCGCGCAGCCGCCATTGCCCTGGCACTTGACGTAGCGATCGAGCCAGGCCCACGAATACCAGGCAACGAGATCAGTGCCCCGCAGGGTCGCGAGGCCCAGAGCCGGAGCCGTCATCCCCGGGATGAACGAGGACTCGAAGTGGGTGCCGCCGCGAATGTTGACCTGCATCGAGTCGAGCCCGGTCGCCTTGAAGGTGGTGAAGGCGCCGTTTGCGCTCTGCGGATCGGGGTCGCTCATGTTCGGCGTGGCGAAGATCCCGTAGTCGTTGGAGATCCCGAGCGCGGGCTTTTTCAGAGGCGGCTTGTCGGGGCGCGTCGTCGCTGCGCCGGGACAGGCCGGCGCGCCGCCGGGGCCGCCTCCGCCGACGCTCGTCTCGCTCGAGGCCCGGAGGTTGTCCCAGGCGACGATCGCGTCCACCCGAGGATCGACCTGGCCGACGTAGGAGACTGCGCCGGCGCCGAGCGAGTGCCCGGCGATCCCGATGCGCCCGGCATCGACGAGATCGCCGAGCGGGTTAAACGGCGCGTTCAGGCCGGCGTCGAGGCGACGCTGGTGCTTGGGCGCATGGCTGGTGGCGGTAGTGCAGCTCGCTCGCGGCGAGTACGGCGAGCCAGGCTTGGAGAGCAGGAAGTCAAGCGCGTCCTCGGTGCCGTCGAAGAACGGCTGGCCGGCTTGGGAGGGAAAGCTCTCGGTCACATCTGGAGCCTCGCCGTACGTGTCGGAGCGACCCTGGCCCTGGACGTCGTAGGTGAGCACGACGTAGCCGTGCTTGGCGAGCACAGCCGCTAGCCCCCAGTAGAGGGTCTCGGGCGCCTGGATCGAGCCCGTCGTGATCACCACTCCAGGCCGTTTCGCCGGCCCAGGCTTGGTCGCCCAGACGTTGCCGGTGATCGTCGCACCGCTGCGGGCGGTGAACAGAACCGGTTTGCGGATGGCAAAGCCGAGGTTCGCCCAGTCGTAGAAGCGAACATCGCCGGCGCATTCCTGCTTTCGCTGAAAGCAGACGTTGCCGCTGAAGTCGCGCGCATCGGCGCCCTGGCCCGCCTCGGCCGCGGCAATCTCGGCCAGATCCACGTTGTCCTGAGCGTTCTGGGCAGCGAGGCGCTGCTGAAACTCTGGCGTCAGCGTCACGTACTGCATGCGCTCACTTGTCTTGGCGTAGTTGCGACCTTCGAGCTCGGGGTCGAAAGCGACGGCGACGGCGGGAACGAGGAGCGCGACCAGCGAGAAGGCGATGGCGAGCGGTCGGCTGCGTCGCGGCACGAGACCATGTTCGATGATCTGACTTGGTTATGCGCTGCTTCGTTTGCCGCCCGTGGCGAACTAGGCACGAACGCGTGTAGAGACGTCGGCGCCCGTGCGTAGGCTGGGTCGATAGCTCGATCCACCACATCTTTCTTCTGCCAGGCCTGCGGGCACGAGTCGCTGACTTGGTCAGGGCGCTGCACCGGCTGCGGCGAGTGGAACTCGCTGGTCGAGGCGCCGAAGCCGAAGGCCGCCGAGCAAGCCGGTAGAGCCGGGAAGCGTGGCGCCGGGACAGCCGCCGCAGGTCGCCCGGTTGCCCTGCGCGACGTCTCAGCGCCACAGGTCGACAGGCTGCGCACCGGCATCGCCGAGCTCGACCGCGTTCTCGGCGGCGGCATGGTCCCGGGCTCGCTCGTCTTGCTCGGCGGCTCGCCTGGGATCGGCAAGTCGACCTTGACCGGGATGGCGCTCGGCAACTTCCATGCCGCAGGACACAGCGTGCTCTACATCTCAGGTGAGGAATCCGCCGCGCAGGTTCGCCTGCGCGCCGAGCGCCTGGGCGAGTCCGCGCTCGAGGTTCCAGTGCTGGCAGAGACCTCGCTCGAGGCCGTGGTCGCGACGCTCGAGGCGGAGCGGCCCGATGCCTGCGTGATCGATTCGATCCAGACGCTTCACGCCGAGGGCATGACCGGGGCGCCAGGGTCGGTCGGCCAGGTGCGCGAGGCAGCCGCGCGGATCATGGAGGTTGCCAAGCGCCTCGATTGCGCCGTGATCTTGGTCGGCCACGTGACCAAGGAGGGCGCGGTAGCCGGACCGCGCGTGCTCGAGCACCTCGTCGACTGCGTCCTCTTCTTCGAAGGCGAGCGCGAGCGCAGCTTTCGCACCTTGCGCGCTTTGAAGAATCGCTTCGGGGCCACGAGCGAGGTCGGGCGTCTTCGAGATGCGCTCGGGCGGGCTGGTCGAGGTCGCCGATCCCTCGGCGCGCTTTGTCAGCGAGGCGAGCGCGGCGCCGGGCTCGGTCGTTCTCTGCTCGATGGAGGGCTCGCGCCCGCTGCTGGTCGAGCTGCAGGCGCTGGTGGCGCCGACCGAGGTCGTCCCGCCGCGGCGGGTCGCGACCGGAATCGACCGCAATCGCTTGGCGATGATCCTCGCGGTGCTCGCGCGCCACGGCGGCCCCTCGTTGGCGGGTGCCGACGTCTTCGTCAACGTCGCCGGCGGCGTTCGCGTCGACGAGCCCGGCGCCGACCTCGCCGTCGCTCTGGCGCTCGTTTCCGCCCATCGCGGCCAGGCGCTCGCCGACGACTCGGGCCGACCGCTGGCATGCTTCGGCGAGGTCGGTCTCACCGGCGAGCTGCGCCCGGTCGGCCACGCCGATCGCCGTGCCGCCGAAGCGGTCAAGTTCGGGCTCGGGCCGGTGCTGGCGCCGCAGGCTACCGAGCAGGCACGCGGTGTCGCGGCGCACGCAACCCTGCGCGCCGCGATTGCCGCGGCGCTCGAGGCCGGCGCGGTCGCCCCGCGGCAACGTGCCGCCTGAGCACCCTGTCACTTGACAAGCGCAAAGCCGACCTGTCCACCAGGGATTCACCTGACTGCGCGGTCAGCAGGGCTTTTGCCAAACTGAGCAAGTGACGCACGGGGAGGAGCCCAACGAACTGGAGACTCGGCAGGATCCCCGTCTCGTTCGCGCGCTCGACATGGTCGCCCCCGGCACTCCGCTTCGCGAGGGCATCGACAACATCATCAACGCCCGAACCGGCGGACTTCTGCTTCTGGCCGAGGCCGAGGACGTCTCCTTCCTCTTCTCCGGCGGCCTGCGCCTTGACGTCGATTACACGCCGGGTCTGCTCTACCAAGTAGCGAAGATGGACGGCGCGATCGTTCTGCCCTCCGATGCGACCAAGATCGCTTGGGCGAACGTTCAGCTGATGCCTGACCCCACGATTCTCTCGATGGAGACGGGCACTCGCCACCGCACGGCCGAGCGCGTTTCGAAGCAGACGGACGCGCTCGTGATCGCAATCTCCCAGCGCCGCGACGTTGTCTCTCTCTACATCGAGGGCATCAAGTACATCCTCCAGGACATCCCAACGGTGCTTTCAAAGGCCAACCAAGGTCTCGCGACCCTGGAGAAGTACCGCGCTCGCCTCGATCAGGTCACCAGCCGATTGACGGCACTCGAGTTCGCCGGCGGGGTCGTTCTCTACGACGTGCTCTCGGTTCTGCAGCGCGCCGAGCTGGTGACGCGGATGGCCATCGAAGTCGAGCGTTACATCATCGAGCTCGGCTCGGAGGGCCGCTTGGTCGAGATGCAGCTCGAGGAGACCGTTGTCGGCGTCATGGCCGAGCGCGTCGCGTTGGTCCGCGATTACAGCGCGATCGAGTCCGAGCAGGGCCTGGAGCAGGTCGTCGCCGAGCTCGCTGAGCTTCCTCATACCGAGCTGCTCGACTTCGGCCGCCTCGCTGAGCTGCTCGGCTACGACCGCAAGACGAACACCCTTGACTTCGGCGTCACTCCGCGCGGGTACCGCGCGCTCTCGGCGGTGCCTCGGCTGCCGCGGCTCGTGGCGCAGAAGATCGTCAACCACTTCGGCGACCTCGAGCGGCTGATGGTTGCCTCCGACGCAGACCTCGAGTCGGTCGAGGGCGTTGGCGACGCGCGGGCGAAGGAGATCCGCGAAGGCATTCGCAGGCTTCAGGAGGTCGACATGGTCGACCGGTATGGATGAACTGACGGTCGCCCCGGGCGGTCGTCTCTATTTGAGGAGGCAGATATTCCAGACGCAGCAGTAGAGGAAGAGGACGCAATCGAAGAGCTCGAGATCGTCCCCGAGCCGTGCACGTTTCAGGTCGGCGACAACGTCGTCTACCCCCACCACGGCGCCGGCGTCGTCCTGAAGCGTGAATCGCGCGACATGATGGGCGAGTCGATGGACTACCTGACAATCAAGATCCTGCACAACGACATGACGGTCATGGTCCCCTGCGAGAAGGCCCACGTAGCAGGCCTGCGGCGCGTGATTGACGAGGAGCAGGTCCGGCGCGTCGTCGATGTTCTCACCGGCGAGGTCTCGGAGATGCCCAAGAACTGGAACCGCAGGTTCAAGTACAACCGCGAGAAGATCAAGACAGGCGACGTCATGGAGCTCGCTGAGGTCGTTCGCAACCTCGCCATCCGCGAGTGGCAAAAGGGCCTCTCCACGGGCGAGAAGCAGATGTACACGCGAGCAAAGAAGATCCTCGCGTCGGAGTTCATGTACGTCCTCGACAAGGACGAAGAAGGCGCGGAAGAGCACATCGACGAGCTCTTGGAGGAGCGCTTCGGCGCCACCGCCGCTTAGGCCAAGCTCAGCAGTCGCGCTGATCGCGGCCGCCGGCTCCGGAGAGAGGCTCGGAGCCGGCGGCCCCAAGGCGCTGGTCGAGGTGGCCGGCAGGCCACTGCTGGCGTGGTCGCTGGAGGCGTTCACGCGTTCGAGCGCTTTCGCGTCCGTGGTGGTTGCCGCGCCGGCTGGTCACGAGGCCGAGGTTCGGCAGATTGACGCAACCTTTGCGGTTGAGGTGGTCACGGGGGGCGCCAGTCGGGCCGATTCAGTGAGGGAGGCGCTCAGCGTGGTCTCGCCGGAAGCCGAACTGGTTGCGGTTCATGACGCCGCCCGGCCGTTGGTGACGGAGGAGTTGATCGATGCGCTCGTGGCGGTACTGGCAGGACGGCCAGATGCGGCCGGTGTGGTTCCAGTCGCGGCGGTGACTGACACGATAAAGCGCGCGGGCGCTGATCGCGAGATCGTCGCGACGGAGGACCGCCGCCAACTCTGGGCGGCGCAGACGCCGCAAGTGTTTCGCGCCGACGCGTTGCGCGCCGCCTACGCAGGCGATCCAGCAAGCGTCGCCGAGGCCACCGACGACGCGATGCTGGTCGAGGCGAATGGCGAGAAACTGCTGATCGAGCCCGTCGCAACGGAAAACTTCAAGGTGACGACCAAGTCCGACCTGAGCCGCGCAGCATTGCTGCTGGAAGCGCACGTTCCCTGACGAACGTCGATTTACGCACGCTATAGGGGACCAAATCCACGTTCGTCGGCTCAGACCCCACCCTCACTGACGCGAGCCTCCGGCCGCCACCGCTGCTGCGGCGCAGCCACTACCTCACTCCGGCTCCGGGTGCTTGTCGCCTGCGTCGCGCCGACTGCGTCCAAGCGGCAGCCCTGCCGCCGTGCGTGCCGAGTCGGAGAGGTGGTCGCGGCGACGGCGCATGTAGTGCAGGCGCTGGAAGTAGAGGACGCTGACGCCCGCGAGCACGATCGCGACCAGGTTCAGCCCCAGTTGAAGCACCGCACCACCGAACTCCGACCAGTCGCCATAGGCGGCGGCGACACCGATGTTGGCAGCGGCCGGGATCGTCGTCACCGAAACCAGCACTCCGATCAGCGCTCCCGACTTCGCCGAGGTAAGTGAGAGCACACCGGCGGCACCGGCGACGAAGGCGACGATGACGGAGAAGGCGTCGGGGCTCGAGATGAAGTCGGTCAGCGGATGCTCGGAGGTGACGAAGTCGTCAGGCGTCAGCCCGACAGCGCGGATGGCCAACGCGAACAGCAGCGCAGCTCCGATACCAACCGGAAAGCCGGCGGCGAGCGCGACGAAGGAGCGTTTGGCGACGTCACCGCGGCGCTCGACCAAGGCGACGCAGAGGCCGGCGATCGGCCCGAACTCCGGCCCGACGATCATCGCGCCAACGATCAGGATCGGCGAGTCGAGGTAGATGCCGACGGACGCGATCACGCAGGCGATCGCCATGAAGGCGAGAAACGTCGCCGACAGCTCGATGTTCTCGGAGGTCCGCGACTCGACCTCCTCCCAGACGACCGCGTCGCTGGGGTGTCCGCGCGCCGCTCGCTCGGCCTTCACCGCCACCTCGGAGATCGCGGAATCGATGTTCTCGATCGCGATCGAGCCCTCCTTATCGATCTCCAGCTCGCGCAGATCGGAGACGATCACGCTCGCGTCCTCACGCGCAACGTCGCAGAGGATCACGTCACCCACGGGCTTGTGTGCCGCTCCCTCGAGCAGGATCACGTTGATCGCCGACTCGCTCTCACAGAGCAGGTCGAGCACGTCCTTGCTGTGATCGGCGGGAACCACGATCCGCATGTGGACCATGGCTAGACGCTACCCCGCCGCGAACTTCGCAGCCACTACGCTGGCCGCGTGCTCACCGACTACCACCTGCACCTGCGCCCGGACGAACCCGATGCCTCGCCCGAGCAGTACTTCACCGAGGCCAACGTGGATCGCTATCTGGAGGCCGCCGCGACCGCCGGCATCGAGGAGCTGGGTGTCTCCGAGCACATCGACCGATTCACCCAATCACTGACGATCTGGGATCACCCGTCGTGGCGCACCAACGCGCGTGACGATCTCAGCGAGTACTGCGAGTTCGTAGGATCGACCCCGCTACGGCTCGGGATCGAGATGGATTACCTGACTGGCTGCGAGGACCGGATCGCCAGTGTCCTCGACGCTCACCCGTTCGACTACGTCGTCGGCTCGGTTCATTTCATCCGCGACCGCGCCGTCGACTGGGACGTCTATGACATCTGGGAGGCCGTCAGCGATCCCGATCGCGTCTGGCAGCTCTATTTCGACACCCTCGTCGAAGCTGTCCACAGCGGGCTCTACGACATCCTCGCGCACCCCGACTTGGTCAAGGTCTGGGGAGGCGGGAGGCCGCTGCCAAAGCGCGACCCCCGCTTCTATTACGAGCCCGTCGTCGAGGCGATCGCCGAGGTTGGCATCGCGGTCGAGGTCTCGACCGCAGGCTGGCGAAAGCCCGTCGGCGAGCTCTATCCTGCCGACGCCTTCGCCGAGATGTGTGTCGATGCAGGCGTCCGTGTTCGCGCTCTCCTCCGATGCCCACCTCCCCGAGCATGTCGGCCACGAATACGATCGCGCCGTGGAGAAGATGCGCGCTTGGGGAATCGATCAGCTGTGCGTATTCGAGCGCCGTCAGCGCCGCCTGGAGCCGTTGCCGTGAGCCGGGTCGGGGTCGGCTACGACAGCCACCGTTTTGCCGCGGGCGGCCGGCTCGTCCTCGGCGGCGTCGAGATCGAGCACAAAGCAGGGCTCGAGGGTCACTCCGACGCCGACGTCGTCGCCCATGCCGTGATCGATGCCCTGCTCGGGGCTGCCGCCCTCGGGGATCTCGGTACCCACTTCCCGCCGACCGAGGAACGCTGGCGCGATGCCGACTCGCTCGAGCTGATGCGGACTGTCGTCGGCATGCTCAACGGCCCGGTTGTCAACGTCGACGTCAGCGTCATCTGCGAGCAGCCGCAGCTCGCCCCCCACCGCGAGCAGATGGAGCACAACATCTCCGAGGTGCTTTCCGCGCCGGTCAGCGTCAAGGCGAGCAGCAACGAGGGCATGGGCTTCGTCGGGCGCGGCGAGGGGATTGCCTGCATCGCAGTGGCCTCCATCGATACCTGATTCGTCAACCTCGCATAGGCTTTGGCCATGGCACTCGACAGAGATTCCGCTCGCGCGCTCGCCGGCAAGGTCAAACTCGGCTCGCTCGGCGCTCTGCCCGACCTGCCGTTCAACCTGAGGACACTGGCCGACGCCGGCGTCATCCGCCCGATTCGTCCCGACAAGCTTGCCCGCGTCGGGCGCGAGCTGCGCCGCTGGGGCGCCTCGCCGGCGGCTGGGATCGCGGCAGCGGTGGTCACCAGCGGCGAGGAGACGATGCTGATCGACGAGATCGGCCCGATCAGCTTCGCCGAGGTGCAGCTTCGGTCCAACGCCCTCGCGCGTTCGCTTCGCGACGAAGGCGTGGGAGAAGGCGACGGCGTTGCGATCATGGCCCGAAATCACCGCGGCTTCGTCGAGGCGACGCTCGCGATCTCAAAGCTCGGCGCCAATGGGCTCTACATGAATACGGCTTTCTCGGGCCCGCAGCTGGCCGACGTGATGGAGCGCGAGGGCCCAGCCGCACTTATCTATGACGAGGAGTTCGCCGACCTGCTCGGCGAAGCGAAAGAGGACACGCGCAACTACGTCGCCTGGACCGACGGCGATAGCAGCTCGAACACGACGCTCGAAGAGCTGATCGACGCCGGCACCGATGATGACCTCGACCCGCCCGGCGAGTCGAGCCGCTTCATCATCCTCACCTCTGGCACGACTGGAACGCCGAAAGGCGCCCAGCGCTCTTCGCCGGACACCCTCGCTCCACTGGCCGCACTGTTCTCGCGCATCCCGTTGAAGTCCCACGAGAAGACGATGATCGCTGCGCCCCTGTTTCACTCCTGGGGCTTTGCCCATTTCTCACTTGGCCTGGCGCTGAACTCGACCTACGTTCTGCAGCGAAAGTTCGATCCCGAGGCGACGCTGAAAGCGATCGAAGACGAGAACGCAACCGCGCTCGTCGTGGTGCCGGTGATGATGCAGCGGATCCTCCAGCTCGATGAGGCAACGCTCGGCAAGTACGACTTGCCGAGCTTGCGAGTCACGGCCGCCAGCGGCTCGGCGCTGCCCGGGGAGCTGGCGACGAAATGGATGGACCATTTCGGCGACAACCTCTACAACCTCTACGGCTCGACCGAGGTCGCCTGGGCAACGATCGCGGTCCCCGAAGACCTCCGCGCCGCGCCGGGCACGGCGGGCAAGCCGCCTCGCGGAACCGTCGTCAAGATCGTCGACTCCGAGGGCAAGGGCGAGGTCCCAGAGGGCGAGAGCGGCCGTGTCTTCGTCGGCAACGAGATGAAGTTCGAGGGCTACACCGGCGGCGGTGGCAAGGACGAGTACGAGGGCCTGCTGTCCTCAGGCGACGTCGGCCACTTCGACGAGGAAGGGCGGCTGTTCATCGATGGGCGAGACGACGAGATGATCGTCTCCGGCGGCGAGAACGTGTTTCCGCGCGAGGTCGAAGATCTGCTCTCCAGCCACGACGCGGTCAAGGAAGTCGCGGTGATCGGCGTCGACGACGACGAGTACGGCCAGCGGTTGAAAGCGTTCGTCGTGCTCAACGACGGGGCCAGCCTCGACCACGACGAAGTCAAGGCCTACGTGAAGAAGAACCTCGCCGGGTACAAGGTCCCGCGCGAGACCGAGGTGCTCGACTCGCTGCCGCGAAACGCCACCGGCAAGGTGCTCAAGCGCGAGCTGGCCTGACGCCGCCAGTCACTGAGACGCCGTATAGCGCCACTGGATGCTGTGCAGGCGCACGGTGTCGTTGAAGTCCTCCGGCGGGTTGTTCTGCTCGCGCACGTTGCAACGGACGTTGACGGTGTCGCCGGGGGCTGGGGTGTTGCCGCCGCTGATCGTTTCGGTCACGAGCGCCGTCGTGTTGACGTCCGCGACCCCTCCGGACGTGTACGAACCGTTGTTTATCGAGTTCGTGCAGGTCAAGAACTCGAGCTGCCCGGTCGTGTGGGTTGGCTTCGAAACCCGGAGAAGGTAGGTGTTGCCGCTGAGGTAGTCCGCCGGCACGGTGAAGCTCGTGGCGAGTGTGTCGGCGTCGCCGGCGTCCGTTCCGGCCCCGTCGGAGTCGCCATCGAACTCGATCGCCAGCGAGTCGCCGTTACCACCCAGTGTGACCAGGTCGGGGGAGGTGCCGTTGGAAGCGGTGAAGTCGAGCAAGGCGTTGTCGACCTGGTTGACGAACGAGACAAGGGGAAGATGCAGCGTTCGCGTCGGTGTCGCTGACTCGCCGGCCAGGCGTGCCACCTCGGCGGCGGTGACGGCGGTGCTTGCGGCCGAGATGGCGTTGTCGCCGATGTCGAGCGCGGTGGCGATGTCGGGGTCGGAGGCGTTCAGGGCGGTCGCCAGCGCGCCGCTGGAGAAGTCAATCCGTTCGGCGAGGGTGAGAGGTGCTGTGAAGATTTGCGAGGGGTCGTCGAGCAGGGCCACGTTGGCGGCCAGCTTCGAAGCGTCGATCGCCGCGGCGCCTGCGATGTCGGCGTTGGTGATCGCGCCGGGCGCGATCTGGGGATTCGGATAGTTGCCACTCAAGTCGCCTCCGGCCGGTCCGGTCGACTGGCCGGAAGGCCCGGCGGGTCCTTGCGGTCCGACGGCGCCGACGGCGCCGGGGGGTCCCTGGATGCCGTTGAGCGTCGCCTCGTTGATATCGGTCCCGGTGAGACCGTCGTCGGCGACGTCTACGGAAGCCACCTGTCCGTCCTTGATCAGCTTCGAGGTGATCGCGTTCTTGGCGATCTGCTTCGAGGTGATCTGGGTGGCGGCGTAGGAGGTGCCGGTGAGGGCGACGAACAGCGCGAGGTAGCCGACCGTGTTGGCCCGGATGTGACCGCCGATGCGTTCGGACAAGCTCATTCGTTCCCCTTTCGGTACCGCGGAACCCCGTGCTCTCGCGCGTTCGAGCTTTTCACGCAGCAACGCGGATGTCAACAACGGTGGGTTAGTTCGTAACCGCTTCGCGCTCGGCTCGCCGCTTGGCGGCCTCTTCGCGCAGGCGTTCGTGCTCGACGGCGCGCTTGAGCTGTTGCAGCGTTCGGCGCAGATCGCGGCGCAGCCCGGGCGCGGCGACGTGCTCGGAGATGTAGCCGGTGATTCCGGCTCCCGCGACTCCGTAGGCGAAGCGGAGCTCGACCCGCGTACGCCCGTCGTCGGTTACTCGCAGGCGCCAGCGCCCACGCTGGTCGATCCCGGTGACCGATGACCAGGCCATGTCTCGCGGCTCGGTGAACTCGACCACCTCGATCAGCCCGCCTGTCTCGGCAGAGCCGGCCTTGATCAGCATTCGGTAACGAGCGCCGAGGCCGGTGCGCTGCTCGCCGACGACCTCCCACCGGGTTACGCCCGACATGAAATGCAGCGCGTTGTCGGGATTGACGACGTAGTCCCAGACCAGCTTCGGCGGGGCGGAGACGACGATCGACTCGTTCAGGCGCATCGCCTCAGCCGATCACGGGAAAGCGCCGCTCGGAAGCGAGGCTGTCGAGCGCTTCCTGCATCACCCGGTGAACGTGGTCGTAGACCTCGTCGAGGTCCGGCTCGGCACCGAACTGCTCGATCAGGTCGATCGGCGCCAGCACCTCGATCGTGATCTTCGCCGGCAGCGGGATGTGTCCCAGCATGTCACCGATGTTCAGCCCCCAGGGCAGGGCGATCGAGATTGGCAGCACTTTGAGCCTGAAGAGCTGATCAACGCGGGTGAGCTTCGCCAGCCACTCGCCGCGGCTGAGAAACAAAGCTGTCTCCTGGCCACCACAGGTGACCACGGGAACGATCGGAACGCCTTGCGCCAGGGCGAGCTTGATGAAGCCCTTGCGGCCCCCGAAATCGGTCTTGTTTCGCTGCCACGAAGGCCGGTGGACCTCGAAGTCACCGCCCGGAAAGACCAGCACCGCGGCCCCCGAGCGAAGCGCCTCCTCGGCATGGCGATGCGACGCCGCCATCGTTCCGAAGCGCTTCAGATACGGGCCAACGGGCGATGCGAGGACGAGATTGTGGGCGAGTTGGTAGAAGGGTCGCTCGACGCCGAAGTAGGTGCTGAAAGCGAGGGGAAGCACGACGACCTCGGGCGCCATGTTGCCGCCGGTGTGATTGCCGACCAACAGCGCAGCGCCTTCCTCCGGCACGTTGCCCATGTTGCGCACCTCGGCTCGGTACCAGAGCGTCGCCGCGAGCCACGACAGGGGTAACTGCTCGCGAATGAAGTCGGGGTCACGATCGTCGAGGTCAGCGCTGAGGGCGCTCTGTGCCCGCCTGGCGACCGCGCCCAGCACCTGACCCGTCGCCCTGCGCCCAGCGCCGAGCAGACCGCCGCTCGCGCGCGCCACCGACTCGCTGCCGGCCCGCGCGAAGCCGCCGATTGGTCCCAGGCGGCCGTTGAGCCCGTCGCCGTTGGCGTCTTTGGCGTGCGTGCCACCGTTTCGCTTTGCCTGCTCGCCGAGCGTGGTCGGGTCAGCCATCGCAGTCGAGCTTACCCCTCCGCCGAGTTGCTGGTCCCAGAGGCTCCGATCGCAGATTCAGTCGTCTAGCCGGTTCGGCGCAGGACCCGCGAGATCACGCCGCGCCCGCTGGTGGCCGCGTCGGGCGCGGCTGCCTCGATCTGCTTTCGGATCAAGTCGTTGGTGAGCTCGGGAAGCTCTACCTGTGGCACGTGGCCGCACTCGACGAGGATCTGCTGGCTCGCGCTCGGCAACGCTTCGGCGACATGGCGGGCGAAAGCGGGCGGTATCACTCGATCCTGCTCACCCCAGATGAAGAGGGCAGGTGGTTCGAGCTGGGCGAGCCTTGCGTAAAAGCCATCTTCGCCGTAGGGCTCGTCGAGATAGATCTTGCGAGCGGCGGCGAAGAAGGCGACCCGGGCCGAGCGGGAACGGTAACTGCGGCAGAACTCGTCGACCGCGATCTCGGCGGCGGCCGGGTCGAGGCGCTCGGGGTCGGCAAACAGATCCATGAACTGCTCGCGAACCATTGCTTCACGCATGGGGTGGGGGAAGGCCGCCAGCTCTGGCCGCAGCAGCCGCACCAGACGGGCCAGTTGGCGGCGGCGAAAGGCGAGGGCTGGGGCGAGCAGGCTCAAGCTTGCGACGCGCTCGGGGTAGCGGAAGCCGACCTCGATCGCGATCCGCCCGCCCATCGAGTTGCCGATGAGATGGGCGCGGTCGATGCCGCGCTCGTCCAGATAGCTGGTCACGGCTTCTGCGAACCAAGCCGCGTCGTAGGAGCCACGGGCCGGCTTGTCGGAGGAGCCGAAGCCGGGCAGATCGAGCGCGTGAACGGTGTGATCGCGCGCTAGCTCGGCAACCGTTTCGAAGAACGACGCCTTGTTTGCACCGAGGCCATGCAGGCAGATCACCTGCTCGGCTTCGCAGCCTGCGATCAGCGAGGTGACGCGGCCGTGGCATGTCGGTGTGCGGGCGACCCGCAGCAGCGGGTCGCGACCGCCGGGTAGGCGGAACATGCCCTCGAAGCCCAGAGCCAAGTCGAGATCCCCCCTTGCGTACAGCCGTCGTTGTGAGAACGCGTCGAGCCCCGAGAGTCGACCTTCGCGCAAGGCAAGCCAGGTCGAGGCGTCGGTCCCGATGACCACGTCGGGTTCACGTGTGGTCGAGGGACGCACTGCGCAGTGGGGGCCGCGCAGTCGCACCTGCCACGTGCGACCGACGTCGCCGAGCCTGATCTCGAACGTGGCGTCGAAATCATCGCCACCGCCCAGATAGCGGCCGGGCAGGTCGGCAAACGCCTCGAGGACGCGCCGCGAACGCTGCTCGTTAAGGGAAGTCGTCCCTTGCCCACCCACAGGACTCGACATCGCGCGGCGCACGTTAGCGTCAGAGTCGGGCGCAAGTCCTTGGCTTGGCTGTCCGGTGCCGCAAATACCGCGATTAGTGCCCGGATCTGCCACCACGGCACCGTGAATAGCATGCAGCCGATGCGCGAGATCGCGATTAAGGACACGTTGACCGGTGCGCAGCTGATGCTCGAGCCTCGCCAACCGCCAAAGGTCGGGATCTATGCCTGCGGGCCGACCGTCTACTCGCGCATCCACGTCGGCAACGCCCGGCCGTTCGTGATCTTCATGCTGCTGCGGCGTTTTCTCGCCCAACAGGGCTATGAGCCAGAGCTGGTGATCAACGTCACCGACATCAACGACAAGATCTACGACGCCGCCCGAAACGCAGGTGTCGGCTCCGCCGCGCACGCCGCCGAGATGACACGGCTCTACCTGGCCGATACCGAAGCCTTGGGCCTCGGGCGTCCCGACGCTGAGCCGCTGGCCAGCGATACCGTGCCCGAGATCGTCGCCTTGATCGAGGCCCTGATCGATAGAGGCCATGCCTACGAATCCCGTGGCGACGTCTACTTTCGCGTTCGCAGCTTCGAGGGTTACGGAAAGCTCTCCAACCGTGACCCCGAGGAGATGGACCAGGGTGAGGAGGCGGGCTCGGCTGAGCTCAAGGAGAGCGCGCTGGACTTCGCGCTGTGGAAGGCACGAAAGGACGGGGAGGACACGGCCTGGCCCTCGCCCTGGGGCGAAGGCCGCCCCGGCTGGCACGTCGAATGCTCGGCGATGGCGGAGAAACTGCTCGGGCTCGACTTCGAGGTCCACGGCGGCGGCTCGGACCTGCTCTTTCCCCATCACGAGAACGAGATTGCGCAGACCGAGGCGGCGCGAGGCCTACCGCTGGCGCGAATCTGGATGCACAACGGGATGATTCGCACCGCCGAGGCGAAGATGTCGAAGTCGCTCGGCAATATCTTCCAGCTCTCCGAGGCGATCGAGCGCTTCGGCGCCGCGGCTGTGGTCGCCTACCTGAGTTCGGGCCATTACCGTCAGCCGCTCGAGTTCTCAGAGCAGGCGCTCATCGAAGCCCAGGTGCGGTTGTCGCGAATCAGCAACTACCTGCGTGAGCCTGCGATCGACGGGACCCCCGACGACTTCGTCCGCGAGCGCCGCGAAGCCTTCCTCGAATCGCTCGCTGACGACTTCAACACGCCACGCGCCTGGGCCGCCGTATTCGAGATCGTCGCCGAAGGCAACCGCCGGCCGCTTGCGGGCGCGCACGAGGCGCTGGCCGAGCTGCTCGAGTTGCTCGGTCTCGAATCACTGCTCGCGGTCGATCCCGGTGCGGACGCTGACTCTGAAGCTGCGGCGCTCAACGCCGAGCGCGACCAGGCGCGTGGCGCCGGCGACTACGCGCGCTCTGATCAGCTGCGCGATCGGCTCGCCGCGCTCGGCTGGGAGGTACGCGACACGGCGGCGGGCGGTCAGCTGCGTCGGCGAGACTGACGTGACCGCCGGCGCCGCTGAGGTCATCTACGGGCGCCGGCCGGTGGCCGAAGCGCAGCGCGGCCAGCGTCGCGTCCGGCGCATCTGGAGCGCCGACGACACCGACACCGCGGAGCTGACCCGCCTCGCGGGCTCGCCCGAGCACCAAGGGGTCGTCGCTGAGGTCGATCCCTATCCCTACGCCGACCCGGCACGCCTGTTGGTCGCGGTTGACGCTCTCGTCGTCGCTCTCGATCAGGTTCAGGATCCCCACAACCTCGGCGCCGTCGCGCGCTCGGTCGAGGCCGCCGGGGCGGCGGGGCTCGTGATCTGCGATCGGCGCGCGGCCGCCGTCACCGCCGCAGCGTGCAAGGCATCGGCGGGAGCGCTCGAGCATCTTGCGGTCGCCCGGGTGGGCAATCTCGCTGATTGGCTCGCCACCGCGAAGGACGCCGGCGCCTGGATCTACGGTGCGCAGGCGAGCGCCTCCGAGACCTACACGCGGATCGATCTCAGCGGCAAGGTTGTCCTCGTGCTTGGCAGTGAAGGCAAGGGACTGCGGCCACGGGTGGCCTCGAGCTGCGATGCGCTGATGTCGATCCCGCTGCGGGGAAGGGTCGGCTCGCTCAACGTTTCTGCGGCGGCCGCGGCAGTGCTTTTCGAGGCATTGCGCCAGCGCGACGCCGCTGCGGGTTAGCAACGCACAGGCGGCGGACGGAAGCCGCCAGTTGCAACCGATCCTGCAAATTGCTCAAGCAGGTTGACAGAACTATGTAAAGCCGCATACACTGCAGCGCATAACGGTGAACTAAAGGTCGAGCTTCGGCCCGCGGATCACTCAGAGGAGAGGCGCCTTTACGGGAGGTACGGGCGCCACAGGTTCCAGCCATTCAAATAACAGATGGAGGACCGGTGGCCCTACCGACCCAAACAGCAACCACGACCATGCCTGCGACCGCGGCCGCTCAGCGATCCCGCAGGACTAACTCTCAACCAGAGCTTGAGGATACGTACCTTGTCGCTCTGGCCAAACGCGGCAGCGCAGACGCCTACGAGCGTCTGATCAAGCGCTATCGCGGCTTCGTCCGCCTGAAGGCGTCGTCGTATTTCCTGCTCGGTGGCGATTCCGAGGACCTGATTCAGGAGGGGCTCGTCGGCCTCTACAAGGCGATTCGCGATTTCCGCACCGATCGCGAGTCGAGCTTTCGTAACTTCGCCGAGCTCTGCATCACGCGTCAGATCATCACCGCGGTCAAGACAGCCAGCCGCAACAAGCACGCGCCGCTCAACCAGTACGTCTCATTCGCCCAGTCGCCGGCAGCGGCCGGGGATGCGGTTACCACGCTCGAGGACATCCTTCCCGGGCCGATCTCCGACCAGCCCGCAGAGCGGGTGATCGCAAGCGAGGAGCTGTCGGCCTTGGTGTCGTGTCTTTCAAGCGTGCTCTCGGAGCTCGAAAGCGGCGTCCTCTCGCTTTATCTCGACGGTCACTCCTACGAGCAGATCGGCGAACGGCTCGAGTGCGATACGAAGACGGTTGACAACGCCCTGCAGCGGGTGAAGCGAAAGGTCGCCTCACACGTCGGCGGCCGCGCGGTGCTCGTCTAGGCGGGCACCCGCATCCGGCCTCTCCTGGTCGCCGCGGCGTGAGAGCGTCGCGGCGGTCATCTCTCCTCCAGCGACCATCGCGGCGATGCTGAGCTGTTCCTTGTCCATTGCCCGGACGATGAGCGGACATATGCTGTGCCGGTAGACGCGTACCTGATGTGTCTGCGTACCGAGCCATCTCAAATGGCCAAAGTGTCGTGACGCATCCGGCCGAGCGTTACGAACTGCCCGGATAGCTCAATTGGTGGAGCAACACATTTGTAATGTGAAGGCTGTGGGTTCGAGTCCCACTCCGGGCTCTTGGCGGCTAGCGACTCAGATTTCACCTGGCGTGATGGCGAGCGCACGGTCCACTTCCGTGCCGGCGTCGTCGCGGACGCGCCCGAGATCCTTCGCGAGCACGGCTTTGACCCATACGAGCTGCTGACGACGGAGCGGGCGATGGGTGCGGCGCCGCTCGAGCTCGCCGAGGGTGCCGCGTGCTTTCACCACATCCCGCCCGGGCCGATCAACGCGGTCGCGGCGCGGGTGATCTCAGACGTCGAGCACACCAACCTCGTCGCGCTCGGCGGCGGGCGAGTAATCGATACGGCGAAGGCGATAGCGGCCGTTCGCGGCGGCCACGTGGCGGCACTGCCAACCACGCTCTCTGGAGCGGAGATGACGCGGATCCACCGTTTGCCTGAGGGCAAGGAGGCGAGCGACGGCCTCGTTCGGCCGCACATCGTGCTCGCCGATCCGCCGCTGATGACGGGTCTTCAGGAGGCGAATCTGCGTGCCAGCGCCCTCAACTCCCTCGCCCACGCCGCCGACTCGCTCTACACGCCGCTTGCCAATCCGATTGCCGAGATGGCCGCGCTTCGCGGCGCCAAGCTGATCGCTCGGTCACTCGACCGCAAGCGCTCCGAGCGCGATCCGGCAACGCTCGCGCTCGGCTCGATCCTCTGCGCTTACGCGATCGACTCGGCCGGGTTGGCGCTGCACCATGTCGTCTGCCAGTCGTTGGTCCGGGTATTGAGCCTGCCGCACGCCGAGACAAACGCGGCGATGTTCCCGCACGTGCTCGAGTCGCTGATCGGGCGCGTTGGCCCGCAGATGACGGCCTTCGCCCGCGCGCTCGGCGCCAAGCGACCAGAGCTCGTCGCCCGCGTGACCAAGCTCGGCGGCGGCCGGCGCCACCTATCGAAGCTGGGCGCCGAGCGCGGGCGTCTCGACGAGGCGGTGAGGGTGATCCTCGCGCGCCCCGAGTTGAGAACCACGCCCAACGTGCCGGGCGAGACCGAGATCCGCGAGCTGATCGAACGCGCCTGGTAGGTCTAGATGCTGTTCGTCGAAGCATGCTTGGGCTCGCTTCCATTCGCGAGCCAGCAAGCCGTAGAACGCGCTGTCGGTGACCTCGCCGGCGACTGTCCAACGCTCCCGGAGCAATCCCTCGTGGGTGAAGCCGAGCCGTTCGAGCGAGCGCACCGAGGCGGCGTTGGCGGGATCGACGTCGGCCTCGAGCCTAGTCAGCGCGAGCTCCTCGAAGGCATAGGCGATCACCGTGCGCTGGCTCTCGCCCGCATAGCCCTGGCCCCAGTGCTCGCTGCCGAGGATATAGCCGAGCTCGGCTCGCGGCTGGTCGTGGGCGAGCATCAGCGTGACCGTTCCGATCAAGGTCTCGTCGCGTTTGCGCTCGATCCCCCAGGTGAGGCTGTTGTCGCCGTCCACCGGCTCGACGATCGAGCCAAGCAGCGCCCGGGTGCGCTCGAGCCCTACGTGTGGCGGTTCGCTCCAATGGCGCATCGAACGGGGGTCGGAGAAGATCGCGAACATCGCCTCGAGGTCGTCGGCGACGAGCGGGCGCAGTCTCGTGCGATCGGTGTCAAGTGTCGGCAGGTTCATGACCAGGACTCAGTCTGGCGCCAACCCGTAAGTAACGCCTGGCGCGCGCCCGTGTAGCAACGCGCATGGATGAGGGAACTCAGGGCTCTGCGCGCTCGGCGCCGCCGCGAAGCGACGACGTCATCAGCCAAGAGCGCTTCGACGCCTACCACCGCTTCGCGCGGGAGAAGGGGACCAGTCGCGTCCTCTATTACGTCATCCGCTGCATCTTCACGCCGGTCTTCTTGATCTGGTTTCGCCTCCAGCGCACAGGTCGCGAGCACGCTCGTCTTAAGGGCGGCATGGTCGTCGCCTCGAATCACCGAAGCTTCCTCGACCCGTTTGCGATCGGCGCGCTGCTGCCGTGGCGTCGGCGCATGCAGTTCGTAGCCAAGGTCGAGCTGTTCGAGAACCGCTGGCAGGGCTGGTTTCTCTCGCGTCTCGGCGCTTTTCCGATTCGCCGCGGCCAGTCCGATGAGGTCGCAATGAAGACGGCGCGACTGATCGTCGAGCGCGGCGGGACAGTCGTCATCTTCCCCGAGGGCACGCGCCATCGCACCGGATCGCTCGGGCGCCCACGCCGCGGTGTCGGCAGGCTCGCGCTGGAAACGGGGGCTTCGGTGCTGCCGGTCGCCTGCGTGGGATCGGAGGAGGTTCGCCGTGGCTGGCGGATACGACCGCGAAAAGTGAAGCTGCGGGCGGGCAAGCCCCTGACGTTCCCCCAGACTGATAAGCCGTCCACGGCGCTCGCGGCCACCGTCACGGACCGTATCTGGCCGAACATCGAGCTGCAGTGGGAATGGCTCGGCGGCCTGCCGCCGCTGCGTAAGGCGGCGGTCATCGGGGCGGGCAGCTGGGGCACAGCGGTCGCTGTGCTGCTTGCCAGGGGAGGACTTGAAGTCGAGCTCGGCACGCGCACGACCGAGAAAGCGCACGAGATCCTCAAGAAAGGCGAGAACGAGAACTACCTGCCAGGGGTCAAGCTGCCGCCGGAGATGGCCGTCAAGCGCGCCAGCGAAATCGAGCTCGCCGGTTGCGATCTGGTCTGCCTCGCCGTCCCATCGGCGGCCCTGCCCAACGTCGTTGGCTCACTCTCTGATCGAATCGGGACACGGGCCTCGGTCCTGCTGCTGTCCAAAGGCTTCGTGCAGCCGATGGGCGCCCTGCCCAACGAGTACGTCTCCGAGCGCATCCGCGCCCGCGCGATCGCATCGCTTGGCGGACCCGCGCACGCCCGCGAAGCGGCTGCCGGCATGGCAGCCCTGGTGCTTGGCAGCGCCGACGTCGACCTGCGGACGATGCTCGGCGAGGTGTTCGACCGTGCGGGTCTCGTCTGCGAGCGCACCGACGACGTCGTCGGCGTCGAGGTTGCGGGCGCCTCCAAGAATGCGGCAGCACTCGCCGCGGCGGCCGCGCAGCGGTTTGGCCTCAATGCCGCGGGCATCGCTGCCGCCGGGGTCTGGCGCGAGTGCGTCGACTTCGCCCTCGCTAAGGGTGCGCACCTCGAGACGTTCTCCGGGCTCGCGGGCGTCGGCGACCTGATGGCCACCGTGCTGGCGCCGAAGAGCCGCAATCGCCAGGCGGGAGAGCTGCTCGGCGCCGGTGTCTCGGCGGAGAAGATCCCGGGACGCATCGGCCAGGCGTCGGAGGGACTCGACTCGGTGCCGCTGATCGCGCAGACCGTCACGGCCGCTGGGATCGATGCGCCGAGCCTCGAAGGCCTCGCGGCTCTGATCGAGGGCGAGATCGACGCAAGTGAATGGGTCGCGGGCTTGCGGCGCGCCGAGCGGGCGCGAAAGGCCGCGTGAGGCGGGCTACGCTTGCCGCGTGAGCGACGAAATCGAGGCGGACGAGGCGCAGGCGCCGACGGTATCGCCGCCACGTGCCTCGAAGGCCGAGCTCGACCGCGACTTCTCCGAGCTCTACCGGGCCCACCTTCGCGATGTGTACTCCTACGCCTACTACCGGGTTGGCAACCACCACGACGCCGAGGATCTGACCGAGCAAGCGTTCCTTCAGGCCTATCGCCACTTCGAGCGGGCCCAGCGCGAGTCCAACGGGCGGCCCTTGCGACCGTGGTTGATCCGCATCGCCCACAACCTCGCCTCGAACTACTACCGCGATCGGGCGCGCAAGCCAGAGGCAAATATCGAAGCGATCGAGCCGCCGGCCCATCCGCACGAGACCGAGCGGGTGGTCGAGGGACGCGAGGAGCTTCGCGCTGTGATGGAGCGGCTCACCGAACTTCCGGAGGACCGGCGCGACGCGCTGATCATGCGCTTCGCGCTGGGAATGTCCAACCGCGAGATCGCCCGCGCCCTGGGCCGCACCGACGGCGCGACCAAAGTCCTGATCCACCGGGCGATCAAGCAGCTCGAGGAGCTGATGGCCGATGACTGAGCACTCCGGCAAGCTCAACCTCGAGCGCCTCCTGGCCGACGCCCTGCGTCCGATCGATCCGCCAGAGGATCTGGTGTCGCGGGTGGAGACGACACTCTCGTCGATCACCGAACAGGCAGCAGCCGAGCTCTCCAGTTGGGCCGACGATCTCAGCGAGGGCGAGCTCGAGGCGCTCAAGGATCCGCGCAACTGGGTGCGGCCGGTCGCCGCTGTCGCGGTCGGAGGCGCTGCCGCCGGCGCCCTCGTCCTGGTCGGGCGTGCGGCGACGCCGCCGCCCTGGTGGGTTGCGCGACGGCGCCGAGCGCCTGCTGCGCGATCTGCGGGCTAAGTCGCTGCGCAGACGGGCTCGACGTGCTCGGTCGCCGTCGAGCGAGCTGGCGAACGCGATCCGGCCGGCTTCTGCGTTGCCGCGCCGGCACCGAGGCCGGTGAGCCCGATGAGCAGATGCGAGGAAGTTGGCCTCGGAGTTGATCGCAACGAGGTCGAGCAGCGCCCCGATTCCCTCCTCGACCTCGAGAAGTCCCCAGATCGCGATGATCACGTAGACCAGGCCGAAGGCGAGCGCATAGGTGCGCGCCGCGGAGCCCGCCGCGAGCAGACCGAGCAGGCCGGTGGCGAGATGCAGCAGGTTGTGCCAGCCGTTGACCGCGAAGACTCCGAAGATGCTCTCCGAGGTGATCGCGGAGCCGGTATCGAAGCTCGCTTCGTAGAAGAAGCCGATGATCCCCCCGATCGCCAGAGGGCGCCGGCCAGGGTGCAGTAGAGCTGGGCTGGGGTGGTGGTCATCGGTCGGTCTGCACGTCTGCGGGTTGCGTGCTGCAAACTACCTGCTTCCGTGATCCGTGCCCAGATCTCACGACGTACTACGTTCGTGGGGAAACGAGCTCGAACTTGACGACGGATGCGCTGCAAAGGCTTGCCGATGAGGATCTGATGACCCTCGTCGAGCGCAAGGACGCCGGCGCCTTCGAGATCCTCTACGACCGCCATGGTGGTGCGGCCTACTCGCTCGCGCATCGGATCGTCGGCAACCCCGGCGTTGCCGAAGAGGTCACCCAGGAAGCGTTCATTTCCGTCTGGCGCAGCGGAGCGCGCTTCGATGCGGCCCGTGGCAGCGTTCGCTCGTGGACGCTCGGGATCGTGCGCAATCGCGCGATCGATGCCCTGCGCCGGGCATCGGGCTCCGCACCCAAACTCGATCTCGACGACGACGGCGTGCTCGAGGGCCAGTGGGCCGAGGAAGCTGACGGACTCGGAGGCGATCCGCCGCGAGACCTCACGCAAGCTCAAGGGCGCGCTTGCAGAGCTTCCCTCCGAGCAGTCCGAGGTGATCGCTCTCGCCTACTTCGGCGGCTTCACGCACTCGGAGATCGCGCAGATGCTGGCGATGCCCCTGGGTACGGTCAAGGGCAGGATGAGATTGGGGCTGGAGAAGACCAGGCTGACGCTGGCCGAGAGCATGGGCGCGAGAGCGATCATCGGAGGTGTTGCCGTGAGCCGTGACTTCCATGCGGACATCGAGTCGCTGCGCGACGATCTCGCCGCCTATTCGCTCGGCGCTCTCGATGCGACCGAGAAGGTCGCCCTCGAGCGACATCTCGAAGGCTGTGACTCCTGTCTCGAGCGACTCGTGTGGTTGCGTCCCGCCGTCGACCTGCTGCCCGGGTCGGTGACGCAGCGCGCACGCGCCCGACAGCCTGCGCCAGAGCTTGATGGCCACGGTTCGCGCCGAGGCCGCAGAACAACGGCCGGCGGCCGAGCCCGGAGCTTCAGCCCGACCGAGCGGGCATCCTCGTCGGAGCGCCGCGAGCGATGGTGGCAAGGCCTCGGCAACGTGATGCTGCGTCCGGCCAGCTGGCGATGATCGTGCTGATCGTGGCAGTGGCCGGGGTCGCCGGCGGCTACGTCCTGCGGGGCGAGGGAGACGTCCAGGGCAGCGAGTTCGTCAAGGCGGTTCCGGCTTCGGGCGCCGCCCAGGTCTCGGCAACGCTGGAGCGCCACGGCGATTCGGGCACCCTGCATGTCCACCAACTTCCCGAGCTCGGCCGCGACGAGGTCTACGAGGTGTGGGTGCAGCGCGCCGACGTGATGGAGCCGCGCAGCACCTTCGTGCTCGAACGCGACGGCAGCGCCGAGGCGGCGGTGCCGGGCCCGCTCGGCGGCGCCGAGGCGGTGCTGGTCTCGGTCGAGCCACGTCTCGGGAGTCCGCGGCCGACCTCGCCGCCGATCCTGGAAGCATCGTTGCGCTGAGCGATCGCCGGCGGCCGGGTCGTCGGTGCCGTGTGGACGCTGCCTATAGTCACGCGGATGCCGCCAGGCGACTTGTTACAGGCACCCGGACCGCGAGACGAACGTCTCCTGCTCGAATTGCGAGCGGCCGATCTGCCCCGACTGCATGACGTCGACGCCCGTCGGCATGCGCTGCCCGGAATGCTCGCGCCAGCGAACCGTGGTCAAGACGGTCGGGGGGCGACCGAGCTCATCCGACGCACCGGCGACTTACGCCTTCATCGGCTTGTGCGTGTTCGGCTTCCTCGGTCAGCTGGCCACCGGAGGCGACCTCTTTCGCGGTGGTGGCTCGCTCGGCCTGGATGGCCTCTTCTTCGCCCCCTTCGTCGACGCGGGAGATTGGTACCGGACTCTGAGCTACGGCTTCCTGCACTCGGGAGTGCTCCACCTCGGCCTCAACGTGCTCGCCCTGTACATCCTTGGGACGCTGCTTGAGCCGGCGATCGGAACGCCTCGTTTCGTCGCGATATTTCTCATCTCCGTGCTCGGCGGGGCACTCGGCGTCGCTCTGATCGAGCCGGGCTCGCCCACCGTCGGGGCGTCGGGCGGCGTCTTCGGGTTGATGGCTGCTGCGTTTATCATCGCTCGCGATCGAGGCATGGACGAGCTCGCATCGCAGATCGGCTTCTTCGTCGTTATCAACCTCGTGTTCACGTTTTCTGTGCCTCGGGTCAGCATCGGCGGCCATATCGGCGGGCTGCTCGCGGGCGCGGCTGTCGCCTTCGCGATCTCCGCACTTGCGCGCCGGCGCGGTGGGCAGTCTCAGACCAGGCTCGAGGCAGTCGTGCTGCTCGGGATTCTGGCCGCTGTCGTGGTGGCGACCGTGCTGGCGGTGGCGGGGACGAGCGAGCCGACAGTTCTCTGAGAGTGGCCGTGACGAGTAATCGGTGCTGATGCGCATGTACTCGCCGCGCCCAACCCGAGCGCGCCCGACCCACTCACTCCCGACCGACCGAAACCTCTAGAGCTCTTCGAAGCTCAGGCCTTCTGGCGCCTCCACCCGCTCCGGATGCAATAGATGCGCCAGCAACTCGACCCCGTCCACCAACCGCGGCCCCGGGCGCGAGAACGAGGATGCGGCGTCGACGGCCACGACTCTCGCCGCGCTCAACGAACGCAACCATTCGCCATGCTCGCGGACCTGCTCGGCGGCCTCAGCGGCATAGAGCCCGCACGGCATCGCAACGACGATCTCTGGCTGCGCCGCGGCGAGCTCCTCGCGCGAGACCACCTTCGATCTCTCGCCGGGGACTCCGAGGACGTCCTCGCCACCCGCTAGCTCGACCATCTCAGGCACCCAGTGGCCGCCGATGAAGATCGGGTCGAGCCACTCGAGCGCAGCCACCCGGGCCCGGGCAAGGCCGTCGACCGCGCTCGCGACCGCCGCCAGCCGGGCGCGCAGGGCTCGCAGCACCGGCTCGCCAAAGCGTGGGTTGCCGGTGGCCCAGGCAAGCCGGACGAGGTCGCCGAGCACGTCCTCGAGGTTCTCCGGGTCGAGCGAGAGCACGCGCGGCGCATTCGGCAGCTGGGCGGCGACCGCGCGCACGTCGTCGACGGAGACGGCGCACACCGCGCAGAGTGCCTGGGTGACGATCAGGTCGGGCTCGAGCTCTGCGAGCGCCACCTCGTCGAGGCGGTATAGCGATTCCCCGCGCGCCGTCACCTCGCGTACCCGGCGATCGATTTCGCCGGGCTCCAGGCTCTCGGAGATCACGCTCGAGGTCAGCTTCGGCAGCTCTGCGACCTGCGGCGGGTAGTCGCACTCGTGCGTTACCGCGACGATCGAGTTGCCGAGCCCGAGCGCGCACAGCGCCTCGGTCGCCGAGGGGACCAGGCTCGCGATCCTCATCACCCGACGAATATAGGCTTGAGCGATGAGCGATCTACTTTCGGACGAAGAAGTGAGCGAGCAGCTCGAAGGTCTCGACGGCTGGAAGCGCGAAGGCGACGCGATCGTGAGGAAATTCGATCGCGGCGATTTCGTCGGCTCTGTCGATTTCGTCAAGAAGATCGTCGAGCCGGCTGAGGCGATGGGCCATCACCCCGATCTCGAGATTTCGTGGAGCGAAGTGACCGTGACGATCACCAATCACTCCGCCGGCGGGCTCACCGGGGCAGACTTCGAGCTGGCGGGCAAGATCGACGGCCTCGCCTGAAATAGCCAGATGCGGCTGCTCCACGTTCTCGGCACGCGGCCCAACATGGTCAAGATGGCCCCGGTGATCGCGGCGACGCGCGAGCGCTTCGGAGCCGAAAGCTCGATCGTCGTCCACACGGGACAGCACTACGACGCGGCGATGTCCGCGGTTTTCTTCGAGGAGCTCGCAATCCCTGAGCCCGATCACCTGCTCGAGGTCGGCTCGGGCGGTCACGGCGAGACCACGGCCAAGGTGCTCGAGCGCCTCGAACTCGTCTTGCGCGACGAGCAACCCGACATGGTCCTGGTCCCCGGTGACGTCAACTCGACCCTTGCCGCGGGCTTGTGTGCCGCCAAGCTCGGGATCGCGGTCGGCCACATCGAATCGGGCCTGCGCAGCTTCGACCGCACGATGCCCGAGGAGATCAACCGCGTCGTCACCGATCACCTCGCCGAGTTGCTGTTCCTGCACTCGGCCGAGGCCGAGGACAACCTGCGCGCCGAAGGCGTGCCCAGCTCCGGCTTTCGCTTCGTCGGCAACACGATGATCGACACCCTGGTGGCGCTCGAGCCTCGCTTCCGAGAGCGCCGCGCCGCACGCGCCTTCGGGCTCGAACCCGGCTCATACCTGCTCGTCACGCTGCATCGCCCGGCGCTCGTCGACGGGCCGCTGCTGGCCGAGGCGATGGTGGCGCTTGAGCGCGTCTGTGAGGCGATGCCCGTCGTCTTTCCCGTGCACCCGCGTACCCGCAAGATGCTCGGCGCCGGCAATACGGGCTCGCTGCGGCTGATCGATCCCGTTGGCTACCTCGATTTTCTTTCGCTCGAGGCCGACGCGGCGGCGGTGCTCACCGACTCCGGCGGGATCCAGGAAGAGACGACTTTCCTCGGCGTCCCCTGCTTCACCCTGCGCGACAACACAGAGCGGCCGGTAACGGTTCGTGTCGGCACGAACAGGCTCCTCGGGCTCGCCCCGCAACGGATTGCGGCGATCCCCGAGATGCTTCAGCAGGCGCCCGCGATGGCCACCGAGAGGCCGCCGCTTTGGGACGGTCAGGCCGCCTCGCGCGTCGCCGACGCGCTCGAGGCTTGGTCGCGGTGACGGTCGCCCCGGCTTCCGGGTTGGCTTGCTGGTAGCTTCGCGGCCGTGGCGCTTCCCTCGCTGGTTCCCAAGGACCGCGTCTTCTTCGACCTCTTCAATCAGAGCGGTCAGAACACACTGCGCGCCGCCAAGCTGCTCAAGCGGATGCTCGAGAACTGGCCCGAGCAGCGCGATCTCGCGCGAGAGATCCTGCTCGCCGAGCAGGAGGGCGACAAGATCACCCACAACATCGTCAACCGCGTCAACACCACGTTCGTCACCCCGATCGACGGCGAGGACATCTACGGCCTCGCGACCCAGCTCGACGACATCGTCGACTACATCGACGAGACGGCCGACTTCATGGGCCTGTACAAGATCGAGGCCCCGATGGAGCAGGCGCTCGAGCTCGCCGACGTGCTCGTCAAGTCGTGTGAACAGCTCGCCGAGGCGCTCGAGCATCTGCGCGGCTTCAAGGACCTCGAGCGCTATTGGATCGAGATCCACAGACTCGAGAACGAGGGCGATCGCCTCTACCGCGACGCGGTCGCTTCGCTCTTTGCCAACGGGATCGATCCGATGGTCGTGATCCGTTGGAAGGACCTGTTCACGGTGCTCGAAAAGGCGATCGACGCGACGGAGACCGCTGCGCACATCCTCGAAGGCATCGTGATCAAGAACGCTTGAGACGGGCCGGGCAACTTCGCATCGCTGCATCCTCGGCCGGTGGGCTCACTCAAACACCGACCGCGTACGCTCCGCTTCGCCCACCGCCCGGCGTCGTTGACCTGCTCGACCCCCGACCCCTACACCGGCACCCGCAGTGCCGGAAGACTTCGTGAGCGAAGCTGACCTCATCCTCGTAATCGTCGTCGCAACCGCGCTCGCGTTCGACTTCACCAACGGCTTTCACGACACCGCCAACGTCGTCGCGACGTCGATCTCGACGCGGGCGATGGCGCCGCGGATCGCCGTTGGCTTCGCCGCGGTGCTCAACTTCGCCGGCGCTTTCATCTCGCTGGAGGTGGCGGCGACGGTGGCCAAGGACGTGGTCGACCCGCTCTCGATCACGACGACAGTGATCTTCGCTGGGCTCATCGGGGCGATCGCGTGGAACCTGATCACCTGGTACTTCGGCTTACCCTCGAGCTCCTCGCACGCGTTGATCGGCGGCGTCGTCGGCGCCACCGTGGTCGCGGCGGGCACCGATGCCGTGTTCGGCGACGGAATCCTCGGCAAGGTCTTGATCCCGGCGTTGATCGCCCCCGTGCTCGCCTTCGTCGTCGGCGGCATCGGGATCGTCCTCTGCTACCGGATTGTTGGGCGACAGCGCCCCGGGCCGGTGACGAGAGGGTTTCGGTTCGGACAAGTGCTCTCGGGCGGGCTTCTGGCGCTTGCCCACGGCACCAACGACGCGCAAAAGACGATGGGCGTGATCACGCTCGCCCTCGTCGCCAACGGCAACCTCTCCTCCGAGGGCTTCGAGGTGCCGACGTGGGTCGTGATCTCAGCGGCGACGGCGATCGCACTCGGGACTTACATGGGCGGTTGGCGGATCATCAAGACGATGGGGACCAAGATCATCAAGATGGATGCAGCGCAGGGGTTCTCGGCCCAGGGAGCCGGTGCCGCGGTGATCCTCTCCTCGTCGCATTTCGGCTTCCCGCTCTCGACGACGCAGGTGATCGCCGGGGGAGTCATGGGCGCAGGGGCTGGCAAGCGCCTTTCGGCGGTGCGCTGGGGAGTGGCCGGCAACATCGTCTCCGCGTGGTTGCTGACGCTCCCGGCCGCCGCCTTCATCGGCGCCGTCACCTATCTGGTCACCGATCTCTTCCCGGGTGCCAGCGGTCCTGTCATCGTCGCTGCCGCCGGGGTCGTTCTCGCCGCGGTCGCCTTCGCCCGCAGAATTCGCGACGGCGCGCCGGTGGCGGCGTAAGCGATGCTTGCCATTGTCGTCGACACCAAGGCCTTGTGGGAAACGGTCGTCGCGGCGTTCGTGGCCGGGGTGGGGACGACGGTGATCTTCTCGTTCGCGATCCTCGGCATCTCCCGTTTTGCCGAGGCCAGCCGCCAGGGTCACTCGATCGAGGCGGCGCTGTTCGGCGCTCTGGCGACTCTCGGCATGCTCGCGACAGCGGCGGCGATCATCTTCGGGGTTATCGTGATGACCACGAAATGAACTGGAAGACCCTCCGCAACATCGCGATCATCCTCGTCCTCGCCGCGCTCCTTGCGCTGGCGCCCGGCGGTGGCAACGTCGCCGAGGCGATCTATGCAGCGATCTCGGTCACCTTCCTCGCCCTGATCGGATTCGCCGCCTACCAGTTCTATCGTCAGAACAGCTTCGCCTATGACGCGCTGGAGGAGCGAATGCGGGCCGTCTTCGTCATTGCGCTGGGCGTGATCGTGCTGATGATCGCGGCAGCCGACGAGCTGACACGAACTGGCGCCGGACTGCTGGTCTGGCTTGCGCTCCTCGGGCTCTCGATCTTCGGGCTCGTGCGCGTGGTGGCTGAGTCCCGGTCGAGTTATTGAGGGCTGGCCGGCGGCTGCGTCGGCTGGCCGCGCTCCGCGGGCTCAACTCGGTGCAAGTCCGTGACTGAATAGGCACAAGCAACGCCCCATGCGCACGACGGCGGCGCCTACGGTCGTTGTGTGATCTTCGCCTGGGGCACAACAGAACGGCGGAGGTTCCGCGGAACCGCCTCGGCAGGCCAGGCATCGGTGGAGCTGCTCGCCGTCACACCGTTCCTCATCACGCTCTTTCTCGTGGTTGCACAGTTGTCGGTCGCGGGTTACGCGCTTTGGAGCGCGGGCGATGCGGCGCGCGCCGGGGCGCGAGCGTCCCTGGTTGGCGGCAACCCGGCGCTGGCCGCGCACAGCGCGCTTCCGTTCTGGCTTGAAAATGAGGCCGAGGTAGATATCTCCGGTCCGGTCCGGGTCGAGCTCGAGGCCCCCGCCGTTTTGCCATTTCTGCCGAGCATCCCGATCAGTGCCGCCGCGGAGCTTGGGCCGACGTTGACAACGGTCAATGGGTGAACGAGGCCAGGCGACCGTCGAGATGCTGGCCTGGCTGCCGGCAATCGTGCTCGCTGGCCTGCTCTGCCTGCAACTGATGGCGGCGGGCTATTCGCTCACGCTGGCCGACGGTGCCGCCGAGGCGGGCGCCATAGCTCTCGCGGGTGGTCAGCGGCCCGCCGCCGCGGTCGACGCGGCCCTGCCCGGCTGGGCGGGCGAGCAGGTCGAGCTCGAGACGGCCGGCGGGCGCGTGACCGTGCGCTTGCGCCCGCCGGCGCTGCTGGCGCCGCTGTCGCGCGTCCTCGAGGTCAGCTCCTCGGCCTGGGTCCGACGTTCGGAGCTCGACCGATGACCGCGCTGATCCTGTCGACAGAACTCGGTGATGCGGGTGGGGGGATCGCCTGCGCCGCCTCCGTGGCGGTCGCGATCGCAGCTCGAGTCGAAGCGACGGCCGCCGGCGGCGGTGCGGTGCTGGTGATCGAGCTCGCAGGCGACGGTTCCCGCGGCCCGACGATGCTCGCTTCCGAAGCTGCCCGAACGCTCGAGCGAGAGCTGCGCGAGGCAGGCTTCGAGGGGGCTGCACGCGGGCGCTTGACGTGGCTGCGCATCTCCGTCGACGAGGACTGGGCTGAGCGAGTGCGCCTCGCTCTCGAGGCCAAGCACGTGGCAGCGGCCGTGGTTCACGCGTCAAGCGCGCGCGTCCGCCAGCTCCTCGACGCCGAGGAGCTCGACGCCGACGCGATGCTCTTGCGGGCCGAGCTTCCCGCTCACCGCTCGCTCGCCGCGCTTGCGGTCGCTGAGGCAGGCGAGCGCGGTGTGCGGATCGCCGTTTCGGTGCGAGCGCCGGGACGAGTGGGTTCGCGTCGGGCTCTTGCCGGCATCGACCCGGGTGGCGATGCGTCACGGCGAGCGACTCGGCTCGCTCGCAAGTTGCTCGGCCCGCCTCACCAAGAAGGCAGTCGACGCGGCGCCCGGCTCGACGCGGTCAAGCGCGGCGCCCGCCATCCCGCCTCCGAGACGGGCCAGGCCGTACCGATGGTGCTCGGTTTCGCCCTCGTCTTGATCTTCACCACGTTGCTGCTCGCGGCTTTCAGTGGCGCCGTGACAGGCAAGGCACGCACGCAGCGCGCCGCCGATCTGGTCGCGCTCTCAGCGGCGCGCTCGATGCGCGACGATTTCGAGCGCCTGTTCACCCCAGCACGGTTGCCCGACGGATCTGCCAATCCCGAGCATCTGAGCAAGAACGAGTACCTCAGCCGAGCGATATCGGCAGCGAGCGAAGCAGCCGCGAGAAACGGAATCGGCGACGGACGCCTCGAGCTCGACTTCCCCGACCTGTTCTCCATCGCGCCACTTCGTGTCAGGGCAGCCGTGAAGGCGGACTGGGACGTCCCGATTCTGCCGCGACTGCCGGTGAAGGCGGAGGCTGAAGCTGAAGCGGTGACGCCAAGCGGGTCGACGATCGCAGCCGATCCCGCGCCGGCGATCGCAAGCGGCGGCGGCTACGCCGGTGCGCTCGAGTTTCGCCAGGGCGAAGGCATGCGCCCCGACGTCGCCTTGGCGTTCGACCGCATGGCGGCTGCCGCGAGCGACGACGGCATCGCCCTGCTGATCAACAGCGGCTTTCGCTCCGACGCCGAGCAGGCCACGCTGTGGGAGGCGAACCCTGATCCGCGCTGGGTGGCGCCGCCGGGCACCTCGCTTCATCGCTGCGCCACCGAACTCGACCTCGGCCCACCGACCGCGACTGGCTGGCTTGCCGCCAACGCGCCCAGATTCGGCTTCGTCAAGCGCTATTCATGGGAAGCGTGGCATTTCGGCTACGACGCCGGACCACCGCCCTGCTCGGCCCGCAGCGACGGGCTCGCCACCGATCGCAGCGCCGACCGAAGCGCGCCCGCGAGCCTGCCGAGCTACGTGCCGGCACGATTTCGCGAAGCCATCTCCACGGCGGCGACGCGCTGGAACGTCAGCCCGGCCCTGCTCGCCGCGCAGCTGATGGCCGAGTCGAACTTCAACCCGTTTGCTGTCTCGCCGGCCGGAGCGAGCGGCATCGCCCAGTTCATGCCCGCCACGGCGGCCTCCTACGGGCTCTCCGATCCGTTCGACGCTGAGGCCGCGATCGACGCTCAGGCGCACCTGATGTCCGACCTGCTCGCGGACTTCGGCGACGTCTCGCTTGCGCTTGCCGGCTACAACGCCGGTCCGGCTGCGGTCGAGGCCTGTTCCTGCGTTCCCGCGTTCCCCGAGACGCAGGCCTACGTCGCCCGCATCCTCGCCCTCATGGACGGCGCCGGAGTGATCGCTGTGGCGCCGGCGCTCGAGGTGCGCCTGGTCGGGTGAGTCGCTCCTCAGCTCAAGCTACGCTGCCCGCATGGAGCCTCTCACTGTTGCCTCGATCGACGAGCTTCGCGAGCTGATCGGCCAGCCGATCGGACCCTCGGACTGGGTCGAGGTGACCCAGGCAGACATCGACAAGTTCGCCGAGGTCTCGCGCGACGACCAGTGGATCCACGTCGATATCGAGCGCGCCGAGCGCGAGAGCCCATTTGGGACGACGGTCGCCCACGGCAACCTGACGCTGTCGCTGATCGACGGATTCCGCGGCCAGCTGATCCGCCAGGAGGGCGTCACCGTCGGGATCAACTACGGCTGGAACAAGGTTCGCTTTCCGGCTCCCGTGCCGTCGGGGTCGAACGTTCGCGCCACGGCGGAGGTGCAGTCAGTCGAGGAGCTTGGCGACGGCTGGTACCACATCGTCACCAAGTACACGCTCGAGCGCGAGGGCGGCGACAAGCCCGTCTGCGTTGCTGAGTCGGTCGGCCGCGCGCTCGTCGGCTAGCGTCACTCGACGGTCAGCGTCCCTTCCATGCCGGCGTCGCGGTGGTTGCTCACCGAGCAGTAGAAGACGTAGTCGCCGGCCTCGAAGGTGCCGGTCGCGGTGGCCGAGTCCTCACTAATGACTTCGGTGCGCGCGAGCTCGGTGCCGTCGGCGTCCTCGACGACGACGTCGTGGCCGAGCGGTGCCGGGTTGTCGAACTCGATCGTTACGTCGCCGGCCGGAGCCGTCGCCTCGGTCTGCTCGTAGGCGAGGGCGCCGTCGGCATCGGCTGCGATCGAAACCGCCACCGGATCGGGACCTTCATCCTCCAGCGCCGTTGTCGCCGCGGTCGAGCTGTCCTCCTCGTCATCGCCGCAGGCGACAAGGCCCAGTGAGACGAGGACCAGCAAGGACGCCAGCAGCAAAAAGAGCCTGTTCAAGTCAAACCTCTCGCTCGAGTTCGACCCGATTGTAGATGCGCGCTCACCTGCCCTCGAAGCGGGCCTCGCGCCCCTCGAAGAATGCGCTGACGCCTTCGTGCAGATCCTCGGTTGCCATCGAGTTGGCGATTCCGTGGCGCTCGATCTGGAGATGGTCGGCAAGCGTGTTGTCGAGGCTCTGCGCCACGAGCAGCTTCGCCATGCGCACGTAGTACGGCGCTTTCGTCGCCAGCTTCTCTGCCTTGGCGCGCGCCTGCGCGGCTAGCTCCTCCGGGGCGACGACCTTGGCGACGATCCCGAGCTCCAATGCCTGCTCCGCGCTGATCAGAGGGTCGTTGAGCAGCAGCTCCACCGCCTTGGCCGGGCCAACGACGCGCGGCAGGAAGTAGGTCATGCCACCGTCGGGCGAGGCACCGATGCGCCCGTATGCGCAGACAAAGGAAGCGTCGCTGGAGGCGATGCGGGTATCGCACATCAGCGCCAGCGAGAATCCTGCGCCGGCGGCGACGCCATTGACGGCGCCGATCACCGGATAAGGAATGCGGCGGAAATCGACGATCGCCTGGTGCAGGACGTCGGCGCCGCGGCGGACGCTCGCGGGCAGGTCGGTGTCGGGATCGTCGAGGCCGGCGTTGAACCAGTTGACGTCACCGCCAGCCGAGAAGCCGCGGCCGTTGCCGGTGACGATCAGCGCCCGCAGCGCCGCCTGGTCGGCCAGCCAGCCCGCGGCGAGCACGAGCTCGCCGATCATCTCCGGGCTCATGGCGTTGAGCGCCTCGGGGCGATCGAGCGTCATCGTGCCAATCTCGCCGTCGATCTCGATCGAGATCGTCGCGAGGTCGGGAGGCGCGGTTGCTGTTTCGGGGCTCATTGCGCGAGATTCTCCTCTGCAGGCTGGCGGAAGCGGGGACCGCGAACCCTAACCTCTGTCGGGTGAGCGAGAACGGCAAAGATCACTCAACCAGCCTCACCGAGCAGCGTCGCACTCTTCCCGATCAACCTGGCGTCTATCTGTTCAAGGACGCTCGCAGCAAGGTGATCTACGTCGGCAAGGCGCTCTCGATTCGCAAGCGAGTCGGCGGCCATTTCGCCGGCAAGTCGTCGCGCGGCGGCGCCGAGATGACCGCTCAGGTTGCCTCGATCGACTTCATCGTCACCGAGACCGAGGCCGAGGCGCTGCTGGCCGAGCAGTCGTTCATCAAGCGCCACCGGCCGAAATTCAACATCCGTCTGCGCGACGACAAGTCCTATCCCTACATCGCGATCAGCCTCGACGAGGAGTTCCCGCGCGTTTACTTCACGCGCGAGCGCCACCGCTCGCAGCGGATCTATTTCGGTCCTTACTCCTCGGCCAAACGAGTGCGCGAGACGCTCGACCTGCTTGGCAGGCTGTTTCAGTACCGCACCTGTGACGGGCCTGAACCGGGGCGCCGTTCGGGCGTTCCGTGCCTCGACTACTACATCAAGCGCTGTGCCGCGCCTTGCGTCGGCTACGTCGATCGCGAGGAGTACCGGCGCGGCATCGACGCGATCATCGATTTCCTCTCCGGCCGTTATCGCGATGTCGAGCGCGATCTCGAGCGCAAGATGGCGACGGCGGCCGAGACCGAGCAGTTCGAGCGCGCCGCCGTTTTTCGCGACCGGCTGGAGTCGGTGCGCTCGCTAATGGAGCGCCGCAGCGTCGCGGGAGACACGATGGAAAGCGCCGATCTGATTGCCGTCGCGGTCGAAGGTGCCGAAGCCAACGCCCAGGTCTTTCAGGTCCGCGACGGCATCCTCGCCGAGCGCCACGGCTTCTATCTCGCAAACGAGGGCGAGCGTGGCGAAGCCGAGGTGACCGAGGAGTTCGTCGCCCAGTACTACTCCGCCGCTCCGCTGGTACCACGGCTCGTGGTTCTCGGGCCCGAGCTCGAGGAGCGCGCACCGGTACTTGCCGAGGCGCTGTCGGTTCGCCGTGAGGGTCCGGTCGAGGTCCGCATCGCCGAGCGCGGCTCGAAGCGCCGGCTGCGTGAGCTTGCGGCCCGCAACGCCTCGCTGGCGCTGGCTCAGGACCGGCTGCGCCAGGAGCGCCGGCGAGCCCAGCGAGCCGACGCGCTCTCGGCGCTGCAAGACGCGCTGACTCTGGAAACGCTGCCGATGCGCATCGAGGGTTTCGACATCTCGAACATCGGCGGCGAGCACACGGTCGCCTCGATGGTCGTGTTCCAGGGCGGCGCTCCCCGCAAGTCGGACTATCGGCGCTTCAAGATCCGAGGCGACTTCAGAAAGCGCACGGGCCGCGGCTCCTCCACCGCCCCCGACACCCCCGGAGGCGAAGCCGAGGAGGTGGCGGGATTTGCTCGGGGCCCGGATGATTTCGCCTCGATGGAGGAGGTGCTCGGGCGCCGAGTCGCGCAGCTGCTCGAGCAGTCCGATCGCTCGCCACACGACGGTGGCCGCGACGAAAGCTTCGCCTCGGTGCCCGACCTGATCGTGATCGACGGCGGCAAAGGTCAGCTTTCGGCAGGGATGCGGGCTCTGGCGCCGCTGGTCGAGCGCGGCACGGCGGTCATCGGGCTCGCAAAGCGCCTCGAGGAGGTCTTCGTGCCGGGGCGCTCCGATCCGCTGCACGTCGCCGAGGACTCAGAGGCGCTGCGCCTATTGCAGCGGGTCCGCGACGAGGCCCATCGCTTCGCACTGGACCACCATCGCCAGCGCCGCGGCAAGTCGATGACGGCTTCGTTGCTGGATGAGCTGCGCGGGGTCGGGCCGAAGCGAAAGCGGGCGTTGCTCGATCACTTCGGCTCCCCCGACAAGCTGGTTGTCGCCACTCGCGAGGAGATTGAGGCGGTCCCGGGCATTCCCGGCAAGCTCGCCCGCGACATCCATCGCCAGCTCAACAAAGCTGGCTAAGCCTTCGGCCTCTGGGTCATGCCTCCGGCAGGGCGACATATGTCTTGATCAGTGCCTTGACGCCGCGCGCCGAGCTCAGCACCGACTCGTAGGTCTCGTGCATCTGGGCGGCCTGATGGTCGAGGGTGAAGTTCTCGAGCACCCGCTCGCGCGCCGCCGCTCCCATCGCCTTACGCGCTCGCAACGGCTGCTCGGCGAGCGCAGCGATCGCATCGGCGAGCGCGCGAGGATCATCACCGTCGATCAGGATTCCGCACCCGTTCGCGAGTTGCTCGACGATTCCATCGACGCGGGTGCCGATCACCGGCAGGCCGCTTGCCATCGCCTCGAGCATTGACAGCGGGAACGGATCCGAGCGCGAGGGCAGCACGAACGCATCCCAGGCGCGCAGGCGTTCGAAGACGTCGGCGGCGCCGTCGTGGCGAATGCCCGACTCGGAAGCGCGTGCGAGCACGGTCTCGGCCCAGCGGCGGTCGAGCAGGTCCGACGGCGGTCCGACCATCTCGAAGCGATAGTCGCGACTGGACCCGTTACGGCTTAAAAGCAGCTGAGCTGCCTCGACGAAGAGATCGCTGCCCTTGCGCTGGGAGACGACGGCGACGGTCCCCACCGTGAACGGGCGCGGTCGCCGGCGCAGGCTCACCGCTTGCGCCGGCACCGGAGACGCTTCGTGGACGATCCGCGGCAGCCGCCGAGCGTGGGCCAGCCTCTCAGCGCATGGGCCCGAGACGGCGACGATCTCGTCGAGGTATCTCCAGGCCACCCGGCGCAGCATGCGCCCGCGAGGATCGAGCGGCAGCATCTCATGAGAATGAAGCAGCGCCGGCACCCCGAACCGCCTCGCAACGAGAGCTTCGGCGAGGGTCAGGATCGAGTTCGCATGAACCAGCGTCGGCCGCCGGCTCTCGAGGAAGTCGCGGTAGGTGCGCAGGTAGTCCGGAGTGCTCAGCACCCGGCGTGGCGCCCCCGGCGGCAGGCGCCAGGCACGGAAGCTGTACTCGATGCTTCGCGGCGCCCCGTCGACGTCCCAGCCTCGCCCGGCGAGATCGTCGTGGAGCTCGCTTGGCTTCGGCACCCAGAAGCTGAACTCCCAGCCGAGCCGCTCGAGCAGGGGAACTAGGCGCACGATCGAGCGAGTAGCGCCGCCGAGGACGGCCTCGTGAAAGGCGACGACGACGCGCGGGCTCGTGGGCAGGCTCACTGAGACACCACGATGCCACGCTAACGCCACGAGGGCGTCAAAGGGCCAGGCATACAATCGCCCGATGCCCACACCGGTGATCTCCATTTCCGACCTGCGCAAGTCCTACGGCGATTTCGAGGCTGTGCGCGGCATCGATCTGGAGATCGAGGAGGGCGAGATCTTTGCCTTCCTCGGGCCCAACGGCGCCGGCAAGACGACCACCGCTGAGATCCTCGAGGGCTATCGCGAGCCGACTGCCGGGGAGGTCAGAGTTCTCGGAGTCGATCCGTCAAAGCCCACCCGCGAGTGGCGCGAGCGGATCGGCGTCGTCCTCCAGCAGTGCCGGATGGCCCCGGAGCTCACCGTCAGCGAAACGCTTGAGCTCTTCGCCGGTTACTACCAAGCCCCAAGAGCCGTGACGGAGACGATCTCGCTCGTCGGCCTCGAGCACACGGCCGGGGTGCGCGCGGGCAAGCTTTCGGGCGGCCAGCTGCGCCGCCTCGATGTCGGCGTCGCCCTGATCGGCGACCCCGACGTCCTCTTTCTCGATGAGCCCACCACGGGCTTCGACCCTTCCGCCCGCCGCCAGGCGTGGGATGTGATCGAGAACCTCAAGCGGCTCGGCAAAACCGTTTTTCTCACCACCCACTACATGGACGAGGCGCAGCGGCTCGCCGATCGCGTCGCGATCATCTCCGCGGGGCGCATCGTCGCCGAAGGCCGTCCGGCCGAGCTCGGTGATCGCGAGGGTCGGCCGGCGCAGATTCGCTTTCGCCTGCCGGCTGGGGCCGGCGCAGCCGGATTGCCGCCTGGGATCGAGGCCGGGAACGTCGACGGTGAGCTCGAGCTGACGACCACCACGCCGGTCGAGGCACTTCACCGGCTCACCGGCTGGGCGCTCGAGCACTCGGTCGAGCTCGAGGCGCTGGAGGTCAAGCAGCCCAGCCTCGAGGACATCTATCTCGAGCTCACGGGCGAGGCGCCGGAGGACGATCGATGAGCCCGGTCGCGCTCGCGGCCCACCAGTTTCGCTACGACCAGAAGACGTTCTGGCGCAACCCCGCCTCGGTCTTCTTCACCGTCGCGCTGCCGTTGCTGTTCCTGATCATCTTCTCGACGATCTTCGGCAACGACACGATCGACGAGCTCGGCGGGATCAAGACGACCACCTATTACGTGCCGGCGATCATCACCCTCGCCGTCGTCTCGGCGACGATGCAGAGCCTGGCGATCTCGCTGACGATCGACCGAGAGTTCGGGATCCTCAAGCGCGGACGCGGCACGCCGTTGCCGAACTGGGTCTTCTTCGCCGGGCGAGTTGGGAACTCGATCGTCGTCTCGGTCCTCTTGCTTGTCGTGGTGACGCTCGTCGGCAAGGTCCTCTACGGCGTCGAGATCCCGCCGCTGGAGCGACTGCCGGCGATCCTGGTCACGCTCATCGTGGGAGCGGCGGCGTTCTGCTGTCTCGGGGTTGCCTTGTCTGCGGCAATTCCGTCTGAAGACGCCGCGGCACCGATCTCGAACGTCGCGGTGCTGCCGCTGTACTTTCTCTCTGGCGTCTTCATCCCCGCGAGCGAGATCCCCGACGGGGTGCTCCAGGTCGCCGACTTCTTTCCAATTCGCCACTTCTTCGAAGCCTTCTTTGCCGCCTTCGACCCGACCACTCAAGGCGCCGGATTCGAATGGGGGCACCTGGCGATCGTCGCCGTCTGGGGCCTGGCCGGGCTGGCGCTGGCGATCCGCTTCTTTCGCTGGACGCCTCGCCATTCGTAAGTGACGCGGATCGTCGCCGGCTCCCAGTACGCGGCCTGGCTCGCCGACCGGGTGGAGCTCGAGCAGCTCGACGCGTCGCTGCGGCGGCTTCGCTTCGGGCTCTCAGCGCTCGCCGATCACCGCGGCGCCCTCGGGGGATTGTTTCGTGGCCTGCTGATGACGTACCGCGGTAAAAAGGCGGCGGCGCTCGTTGTCTGCGACCACCACCCGGGCACGGCAACGGTGCTCTTCTGCGAAGCCTGGCTTCGCCGCCGCCGCCGCGTTGTCTTGCTCGAGCTGCTGCGGGGGCCGCAGCCGCGACGTGCATGGGCCCGGGCCCTGTACGGCGCCTGGTCGGCGCTCGTGCGGCGGCCAGCCCTGCGCAGGGCGGTATCGGTCGCGCACGTCATGTCCCGGGCCGAGATCGAGCGCTACAGCGAGCTCTATGGCCTCGCGCAGGAGCGGATCGTGTTCGTGCCCTGGCCGTGGCGACAGTTTCACGAGCCGCGGGTGCTCGAGCCGCGAAGCGCCGCCGAGGTCGGCGAAGCGACCGTGCTTTCGTCCGGGCGCGCCTACTGCGATTGGCCGACGCTGTTTGCGGCGGCGCGAGGCCGTGAGTGGAGGCTGACGGTGGCTTGCTCGGCCAGCGATGCCGCCGAGGTCACCCGGCTGAGCGCAGGCGAGCGGGTCATCGTCCACACCGAGCTGTCGCTCCCAGCCCATGCGGCGCTGCTGCGGCGCGCCGCCGTCTACGTGATCTCGATCCGCGACGATTGGGTCAGCGCCGGCCAGGTCCGCCTCATGCACGCCGTGCAGGCGGGCGTGCCGGTCGTTGCGACGCGCTGCGCGCAGCTGCACGACTACTGCATCGACGGGGAGACAGCGCTGCTGGTCGATGCGGGCGATCACCGCGCGATGACACAAGCGGTCGAGCGGATCCTCGCCGAGCCTGAGTTGGCGGAGTCGTTACGCCAGGGCGCCTGGCGACATTCAGCCAACTGGGTGCGCGACGACTACCTCGATTCGATCGTGCAACTGGTCAACCGAGCCGTCGACGAGCCGGGCCGGGTAAGTTTTCGGCCGTGATCCATCACGTTTCCCTCGATGTCAGCGATCTCGAGCGCAGCGGGCGCTTCTATGACTCCGTGCTTGGCTCGCTCGGCTGGCGACGCCAGACCGACGACTCGCTGGCGATCTCATGGGGAATCGTTCGCCCGATCTTCTTCGCCGCCAAACGCAACGGCGTCAAGGCATCGGCTGGCCATGTCTGTTTCTCGGCTAGCGGGATCTCAGCCGTGAAGGCGTCGTGGGAGGGCGGGGTGGCCGCCGGCGGAACCGACGACGGAGCGCCGGGACCACGCCCTGAGTACGGTGGCAGCTACTACTCGGCGTATCTGCTCGACCCCGATGGGCATCGGGTCGAGATCGCCGTCGAGAGCTGACGCGAAGATCATTTCGGACGGAGGAATCGGATGGCGAGCGTAAAGGTGGGAATCAACGGCTTCGGGCGCATCGGGCGCAACCTTTTTCGTGCCGCCTATGAGTCGGAGACCGAGCTCGAGTTCGTCGCCGTCAACGATCTCACCGATGCCGCGACCCTCGCCCACCTGCTCAAGTACGACTCGATCCTCGGCCGCTTCCCCGGCAAGGTCGAAGCAAGCGACGGCGCCGTAGTAGTAGACGGCAACGAGATCAAGGTCCTCTCCGAGCGTGATCCCGCCGATCTTCCATGGGGCGATCTCGGCGCCGACGTTGTGATCGAGTCGACCGGTTTCTTCACCAAGCGCGACGACGCCGCCAAGCATCTCGCCGCAGGGGCAAAGAAGGTGATCATCTCGGCGCCTGCCACCGACCCCGACGTCACGGTCGCGCTCGGCGTCAACTTCGAGTCCGACTACGACGTCGACAGCCACCACATCATCTCCAACGCCTCTTGCACCACCAACTGCCTCGCGCCAGTGGCCAAGGTGATTCACGACACAGTCGGCATCGAGCGTGGGTTGATGACGACGATTCACGCCTACACCGCCGACCAGCGACTTCAGGACATGCCCCACTCGGACCTGCGCCGGGCACGCGCGGCGGCGCTCAACCTGATCCCGACATCGACCGGGGCGGCCAAGGCCGTAGGTCTCGTCCTGCCCGAACTCAACGGCAAGCTCAACGGCATTGCCGTCCGTGCCCCGGTGGCGACCGGCTCAGTCGTCGACCTCACCTGCATGGTCGCCAGGGAGACCTCGATCGACGAGATCAACAAGGCGATGAAGGACGCGGCGGCTGGACCGCTCAGCGGCATCCTCCTTTATTCAGAGGACCCGCTGGTTTCGACCGACATCGTCAAGGACCCGCACTCTTCGGTGTTCGACTCAGAGCAGACGATGGTGATGGAGGGTGACTTCATCAAGGTGGTCTCCTGGTACGACAACGAGTGGGGTTACTCGAACCGAGTCGTCGAGCTCGCCGCACAGGTGCTTTGACCCGGAGCGCCAGCGCCCAGCCCAGCGAGCGCGGAGCGTTCGGCAAGGCGAGCGTTCGCGACGCTGACGTCGCCGGCAAGACGGTGCTTGTGCGCGTGGATTTCAACATCCCGCTGCGTGACGGCGAGGACGGCCGCGAGATCGCCGACGACACTCGAATCCGCGCCGCCTTGCCGACCGTGGAACTGCTGCGCGAGGCGGGCGCGAGCCTCGTGCTCGTCTCTCATCTCGGTAGGCCCGACGGCGAAGTCGACCCGGAGCTCTCGATGGCGCCGGCGACGGCGAGGCTCAGCGAGCTGATCGGCGCTGAAGTCGCGCAGGCCCCAGCCGTTGTCGGTGCGGAGGTCGAGTCGCTGGTAGGCGAGCTTGGCGACGGCGAGGTCCTGGTGCTCGAGAACAGTCGCTTCGAGGCAGGCGAGACCGAGAACGACCCGCAACTCGCGCGGGCGTTGGCGGGGCTGGCAGATGTCTACGTCAACGACGCCTTCGGCGCCGCCCACCGCGCTCACGCCACCACAGAGGGCGTCGCCCGCGAGCTGCCGGGGTACGCGGGGCTGCTGCTCGAGCGCGAGGTGCGTGAGTTGACTGCGGTGCGAGACGACCCCCAGCGCCCGCTTGCCGTCGTCCTCGGCGGTGCCAAGGTCTCGGACAAGATCGGCGTCATCGAGCACTTTCTTGAGACCGCTGAGCGCATCCTTATCGGCGGCGCCATGTGCTTCAGCTTCTTTCGCGCACAAGGCTTCGGCACCGGCGACTCGCTGGTCGAAGACGGCGGCGTCGAGCTGGCAGAGCGCGTGCTCGAGCTCGCCGCCGAATCGGAGTGCGAGCTGTGGCAGCCGAGCGACCTTGTTCTCGGCGACTCGTTCAGCGCTGATGCCAAACGCCAGGAGTTCGACGGAACCGCTTGCCCCGACGGCTGGATGGGCCTCGACATCGGTCCGATCACGGCGAAGGAGTATGCCGGCGCGATCCGTGAGGCCGGCACCGTCTTCTGGAATGGCCCGATGGGCGCCTTCGAGCTCGAGCCGTTCGCCGACGGGACGCGAATCGTCGCCGAGGCTGTCGCCGAAGCACGAGGCTTCACGGTCGTGGGTGGCGGTGACTCGGCCGCGGCGATGGCCTCCTTCGGGCTCGCCGATAGCGTCGACTGGCTCTCGACCGGCGGCGGTGCTGCGCTCGAGCTGATGGAGGGCAAGCAGCTGCCCGGAGTGCAGGCGCTGCGAGATGCCTAAACCTGGGCGCAAGCCGCTGGTCGCGGCGAACTGGAAGATGCACAAGACGCTGGCTGAGGCCGTCGACTTCTTCGCCGCGTTCACCGACGCCGTCACTGATCTGGAGAGCGTCGAGATCGTCGTCTGCCCGCCGTTCACGGCACTCTCGGCTGCCGTCGAGGCAACGCGCGACAGCGCGATCGCGATTGCGGCCCAGAACGTGCACGAGGAGGAGTCCGGGGCTTTCACCGGCGAGATCTCGCTGCCGATGCTGCGCGACCTCGGCGTTGCAGGGGCAGTGATCGGACATTCAGAGCGGCGCCAGCTGCTCGGCGAGACCGACGAAGCGCTGGCGCGCAAGGTGCCCGCGATTCTCAGCGCCGGCTTGCAGCCGATCCTCTGCTGCGGCGAGACCGAAGCCGAGCACGACGCGGGGCGCACCGAAGCGGTGCTGCGCCGCCAGCTCGAAGCCGACCTCGCCGACGTCGATGCGGCCGCCCTTGGTGACGTCGTCGTCGCCTACGAGCCGATCTGGGCGATCGGAACGGGTAACACGGCGAGTCCCGAGCAGGCGCAGCAGGCTTGCGCTTTTGTGCGCGAGCTTGTCGCCGCGATCGACGCGGGCGCCGGCGAGCGCGTTCGGGTTCTCTACGGAGGGTCGGTCAAGGCCGCCAACGCTGCCGAGCTGTTCGCTCAGGCGGATATCGATGGGGGGTTGGTTGGCGGGGCGTCGTTGGAGGCGCTCGGGTTCGCCGAGATCTGTAGAGCCGCAGTGGTTCGTAAAAAGAACTCCGGGTGAGCTCGATCCCTCAGGGCCCCGCCGAGCTCCCGGTCCCCTCGGTCGCCCTCGTCATCCTCGACGGCTGGGGGCTAGCGCCCGATGGCCCCGGCAACGCCGTCTCTCAGGCCGAGACCCCCAACTTCGACGCGCTCTGGGCTGCCTACCCGCACACAACGCTCTCGGCCGGCGGGCGCGACGTCGGTTTGCCCGACGGCCAGATGGGCAACTCGGAGGTCGGCCACCTCAACCTCGGCGCCGGCGCGGTCGTCCAGCAGGACCTCGCCCGGATCGACGACGCGGTCGCAGACGGCTCGCTGTTCGACAACGAGCCGCTACTCGCTGCCTGCGAGGCGGCGCGCAACAGCCCGCGGGGGCGATTGCACCTGCTCGGCCTCGTTTCCGATGGCGGAGTGCACTCGGGCTGGTCTCACATCGAAGCGCTGATCGAGCTCGCCGCCGAGCAGGGCGTGCCCGACCTCGTCGTCCATGCCTTCACCGATGGACGCGACACGCTGCCGACGTCGGCCACGGGCTATCTCGAGGAACTCGAGCTGTGGCTTCGCCACGCAGGCCGAGTCGCGACCGTAGGGGGTCGCTACTACGCGATGGACCGCGACCGGCGCTGGGAGCGGACGAAGCTCGCCTACGACGCGATCGTCCACGGCAAGGGCACACCTGCCGACAGTTGCGCCGAAGCCGTCGCCGCTGCCCGTGAACGCGACGAGACCGACGAGTTCATCCGCCCGACGGTGATCGGTGACTACGACGGCGTTGGGGCGGGCGACGTCGCGATTCACTTCAACTTTCGCCCCGATCGCGCCCGCCAGCTGGTCCAGGCGCTCGCCGAGCCTGAGTTCGGCGAGTTCGAGCGTGGCGGGGCCCCGGTGCTCCAGCTGACGACGCTGACGCGTTACCGCCAAGGCTGGGAGTACCCGGTGGCGTTCTCACCGCGAGAGCCCGAAACGACGATCGCCGAGGTCCTCTCCGAGCGCGGCGACAAGCAACTGCACGTGGCAGAGACCGAGAAGTATGCGCACGTCACGTACTTCTTCAACGGTGGCCGTGAGGCGGAATGGCAGGGCGAGCAGCGTGCGCTCGTGGATTCACCGCGCGACGTAGCCACCTACGACGAGCAGCCGGAGATGAGCGCTGCCGCAGCGGCTTCCGCGTTTCGCGAGGGCTGGGCCGATGGTGACCTTCGCTTCGGGATCATCAACTTCGCCAATCCCGACATGGTCGGCCACACTGGCTCGATCCCCGCCGCCGTGACCGCGATCGAGGCCGTCGACCGCTGCCTCGGCGAGGTCGTGGCCGAGGTCCATCGCAGTGGCGGGGGCTGCATCGTTACCGCCGACCATGGCAACGCCGAGCAGATGCTCGAGCCGGATGGCTCCACTAACACTGCGCACTCGCTCAATCCTGTTCCGTTCGTCGTCACGGTCGTGGGGGCAGAGCTCAGCGATGGCGGCATCCTCGCCGACGTTGCGCCAACGACACTGGCCCTGCTGGGGATCAAGCAGCCAGATGCGATGACCGGTCGCTCGCTGCTCGCCTGAGCCTAGGCTGAGCCGATGCGAATCGACCCGGCGCGGCTGCGCTTCGAGATCGAGGCCCGCGACGGCAGCGCCCGCACGGGCACGCTGCACACCGCGCATGGCCCTGTAGCGACGCCGGCATTCATCCCGTTGGCCACCCGGGGAACGGTGCGCACGCTGGATTTCGGGGATGTCGCCGCGCTCGGCTTCAAGCTCGTTCTCGGCAACACCTTCCATCTCTATCTCGCGCCCGGGCCCGATCGGATCGCCGAGCTCGGCGGCTTGCACCGCTTCACGGGCTGGGATCGCGCTTTGATCACGGATTCGGGCGGATTTCAGGTGTTCTCGCTGGCCCACGGCAATGTCGCCGACGAGATCAAGGGCCGTCGCGGCGGTGCTGGCAGCAGCGGTGGCGTGCTTGAGATCTCCGAGCGCGGCGTGCGCTTTCGCTCCTACGTCGACGGCTCCGAACGCTTCATGGGGCCGGAGGAGTCGATGAGTGTGCAAGCCGCGCTGGCATCCGATATCGCCCTCGCCTTCGACGAGTGCACGCCCTACCACGCCGATCGCGAGTACACGGCGCGTTCGACTGAGCGCACGCACCGGTGGCTCGGGCGCTGCCTCGACTGGCACGAACGCCACGGTCCGGCGAGCCAGGCCGTGTTCGGCATCGTCCAGGGAGGTGTCCATGAGGACCTACGCCGGCTCTCGGCGGATGCGGTCTCGGCTGCGTCCGTGGACGGGATCGCGATCGGCGGCACACTTGGCCGCGACAAGGCCGAGATGCACGGGGTGCTCGCGATGACGGCGCCGATGCTGCCCGCCGAGGTGCCCAAGCACCTGCTCGGGATCGGCGAGCCCGATGACCTGCTCGAAGGCATTGCGCTTGGCATCGACGTCTTCGACTGTGCAGTGCCAACCCGGCTTGCCCGCCACGGGATCGCCCTGGCCAATCTTCCCGAGACAAGGTTTCGTTTCGACCTCACGCGTCCCATTCATGCGGCTGACGAGTCCCCTTTGGTCGAAGGCTGCCCATGCTCGGTGTGCGCCCGCCACACGCGCGCCTACCTCCATTACCTGTGCCGAGCCGAGCAGGTGACGGCGGGACGCCTGCTGACGCTGCACAACCTGACCTTCCTCGAGCGCCTCGTCGCCGGCGCGCGCCGGGCGATCACGGTGTCGCAATTTGACGCCTATCGAGCCGCGGTGATGAGCGCCAAGGCTCCGTGGGAGGCGGAGTCCGAAACGACAGCTCAGTAGCGAGCCATGGGCAGCGAGGCAGCCAACCGCGACACCATCTGCGTGATCGTCCCGTTCAGGGGCGAGCCCGCCACCGTCGACCGCCTGCTCGGCGACCTGCGCGCGATCGATCGCGGTCCGCGCGACGAGCTCATCGTCGTCGACAACTCGCCGCGGCCAGTGATCTCGGCGCAGCCCGACGTAACCGTATTGCGCGCCGGCGAGCTCGCCAGTTCTTATTACGCGCGCAACGTCGGTGCCCGTGCCGCCAATGCCGATTGGCTGCTGTTTACCGACGCTGATTGCCGCCCGGCTCCCGACCTGCTCACTGCTTACAGATCGGCACTTCGCGGCGAACTGGCGGCGGTCGTCGGTGGTGACGTCGTGCCCGCGGCTCAGCAGAGCTCACTGGTCGCACGCTGGCATCGCTCACGCCAACATCTGCGCGCTTTCACACAGGCCACGATCGGGCCGTACGCGAGCGCTGGCACGGCGAATCTGCTGGTGAGAAAGGAGCTGTGGCTCGAGCTCGACGGTTTCTGCGAGGTCACATCGGGAGCGGACTTCGAGTTTTGCTGGCGCGCGGGACGAGCCGGATCGATCCTGGCCTACGCCCCGGCGGCGCGGGTCGAGCACCTCCACCCCGAGGACCTGGCAACGGTCCTTCGCAACGCCCGCCGCTACGGCGCCGGCCAGCACTGGGCCAACACACGTTTCCCCGGCGCCCGGCCCGCGCCCCCGATCGTCGCTCAGCTCGCGCGCGCGGTCGCGGGCACTCTTGCGTGGCTGCTGATTCTGCGCTTCGAACGAGCCGCCTTCAAGGCGATCGACGGCATCGCACTCGCCGGCTACGCCTGGGGATATCGCTTCGACTCCAACAGACCTACTGCACGTTCTCCTGAATGAAATCCCTGAGCGCCTGGACCTGGTCGCCGAGGTTGTCCTTGATCAGCTCGCCGAGATTCGTATCCTGGCCGGCGTCGGTGAGCGTCAGCACCGCGCCTGCGATCACCGCCGCGAGCACCGCGATCAGCAGGAGGACGCCTAGGGCACGCGCGATTTTGCTGCCGGCCGAGCGGCGCTTTCGCGCCGCGGGTGCGGCGACCGGACGTGGCGCCGGCGCCGGCGCTCGCCGGCGCTGAACCGGCTGGCCTGAGACGGGCGTCGCCGGCTCGGGCGGCATCCGGCGGGTCGCGCTCGTGGCGGGGCGCGTTGCCAGCATGTTTGTCGGTAGCTCGTCTTCGGGCGGTGGCGGCTCGTTGCCGGCGAGCCCGGCCTCGAGGGCGCGCGAGAGCTCGCGTGCGGACGAGTAGCGATCTGCGACATCGCCTTCGAGTGCTTGCAGCACCGCTTGCGACAGCGTCTCGGGAACGTCGGGATCATAGGAAGTGGGGGATAGCGGGCTCTCACTCTCACGACGGGTGGCGAGCTCGGCAAGCGTCGACCCCTCCCACGGCAGCCGACCGGTGAGGATCTGGTAGAGGACTACGCCGAGCGCGTAGACGTCGGCAGCCGGGGTCGCTTCCTCGCCGCGAGCCTGCTCGGGGGCGAGATATGCGGCCGTGCCGACGACGGAGCCAACCTGGGTCAGGCGGGTTTGGGCAGCGGCCATCGCGATGCCGAAATCGGTGAGCTTGATCGTGGTTTCGCCGGTTGGAGGCTCGTGCGCTGTAGCGTCGCGGCGCTTGCGCCCGGCCGGCCCGCCGATCACCATCAGGTTGCCGGGTTTTACGTCACGGTGGATGATCCCCTGACGGTGGGCGTACTCGAGCCCGGCACACGATTGGACCCCGATCTCAACGCCGACGTCGGCGCCGAGGCGGCCCTTGGACTGCAGTAGCTGCGCGACCGACTTGCCCTCGACGTACTCCATGACGATGTAATGGCGTTCGGCATCGACGCCGGTGTCGTAGACCTGAACGATGTTTGGGTGAATCAGCTTCGCCACCGCCAGCGCCTCGCGGCGAAAGCGCGCGACGAACTTGTCGTCGTCGGAAAGATGCTCGGCAAGGATCTTGACCGCGACGGTGCGCTCGAGCACCCGATCGGTGGCCTTGTACACAGTCGACATCCCACCCGATCCGAGGCGGTCGCCGAGCTCATATCGGTCGGAGATAGTTGAGTTCAATCGTCGAACTCCCCACTGACCCCGCCGCTCTCGCTCGAGCCGCCGCCCCCGCCGTCGCCGCTGTCGTCTTCCTCGGCCGGCTGTTCGGGGGCGGGCTCGGTCTCCTCGGCCGGGGCGGGCTCCTCCTCGGTGGTCGTCTCCTCAGGCTCAGGCTCGGGCTCGGTCGTTGTCGTGCTCGTCGACACCTCGTTCTCGGACGTGGGCTCTGCTTCGCTCTCGCCAGTTGCGCCCGACTCGGTGCATTCAGGTGGATCCGCGGAGAGGGTTGCGAGCTGGGCGGCGGCATCCTCGAGCCCGCTTCTGACCTCGGGATCGACAGCGGCCGGGAGGGCCTCGATCTGGTCCTGGACCTCTGCGGCGCGAAGGTCGATCGTTTCGCAGTCACCGCTTTCGAAGTCGCTTTGCAGCGCGTCGAGCGACGTCAGCAGCGCATCGCCGTTCTCCTGAGGGATCGTGCCGTCGTCACCACCGCCACAGCCCGCAAGTGCGAGTGCGACGAACGCCACGAGCAGGGAAATTTGGCTCCACGACCCCATCGCGGCGAGTCTAGACACTGCCTCACTCCCTGCCCGCACGATCACTGCCCCACGTACAGGCGGCGGGCGAGATGCTCGGGCAGATCCGAGGCGACGATCGCGTCGGCGGCGCGATCGATGTCGTACTCGACCCGGTGAAACGTCGCCCGCCAGGCTTCGGTGTCGAGTTCGAGCCAGGCGGCGCGGGGGTCGCCGTCGCGCGGCTGGCCGACGCTGCCTGGATTGATCAACCAGCGGCCACGGCCGAGGTCGAGCGTGGTGCCGCCGGCGGCCTGGGCGCCACGGGCATCATGAGGCTCTTCGCCGGTGCCCTCGGGGGCGAGCGCGAAGAACAGTGCGACATGGGAATGACCGACGAACGACACTCGCCGCGCCTGGGTGCGAATGCATTCGGCCGCCTGGTCGGGCCACAACACGTACTCCCAGACTGGGTCGCGGGGAGAGGCGTGGTAAAGACCGACTTCGCGGCTCTCCTCGGCCGGGTCGAGGGTCGAGAGAAAATCGACCGCGCTCTGCTCGATTCGCGCGCGGGTCCAGTGCACGGCTGCCGCGGCCGCGGGGGAGAAGGTCGAGATGTCGAGCTTTTCGAGCACGGCGAGGTCGTGGTTGCCGACCAGGCAAAGCGTGCACCGCTGACTTACCAGCGCCGCGCATTCGTTCGGCTGAGCCCCGTAACCGACGACGTCCCCCAGACACCAGGCTTCGTCGACGCCCGCAGCCTCGGCGCTGGCGAGGACGGCTTCGAGCGCGGGCAGGTTGGCGTGGATGTCGCTCAGCAGGGCAAGACGCATGACGTTGACCCCACACCGGCGGTCTATCGTAAGCCTCGATGAGGATTGCGGGGTCTTTGCCGCGCTCTGGCGCGGCTCGCATCGGTGGCGTTGCGGTCGCGATGGTGATCGTTGCCGAGCTCGCGGTCTGGGTTCTGAGCCCGGGAGAGGATCTCGCGACGCCGGCAATGGTCGCCGAGGGCGACTACTTCGGCGCCGATGAGCTGGCGACGGCTCGCGACTACCGCAGTGACCAGCGCTGGACGATGCTGGCGGGCCTTGGCCTGCAGACAGGCGTGCTGTTGGCGGTCGCGCTCGGTCGTCCCAGCGTTGTCCGCCGAGGACTCGAGCGCCTCGGCCCGCGGCCGATTCTCGGCGCGGCCGCTGCGGGCGCGGGTGTCTCACTGCTGGTCTCGCTGACAACGCTGCCGACGAACCTCATCGCGCACGAGCGAGCCCTCGACGCGGGCCTGTCGTCGCAGTCGCTGGGGCCGTGGCTGGCAGACGCGGGGCGCTCGGCAGCAATCGGAATCGTGATCACCGCTGCCGCAGCGGCTCTCTTGCTGGCCCTGGTTCGACGTTTTCCCCGCCGCTGGTGGCTACCGGCGGGTGCCGCAGCCGCCGGCCTCGCAGCGCTCTTCGTCTGGGTCGCGCCGGTCGTGCTGGCGCCGATCTTCAACAAGTTCGAGCCGCTGGCGGAGGGATCGCGCGCTCGCGCCGACGTTCTCGCTTTGGGTGAGCGGGCCGGGGTCGAGATCGGCGAGGTCTACAGCGTCGACGCCAGCCGCCGAGTCACTTCGCTCAACGCCTATGTCGACGGGCTCGGATCGACGAAACGCGTCGTTCTCTATGACAACCTGCTCGCCGACGCTGCCCGGCCCGAGCTCAACTCGGTGGTCGCCCACGAGCTTGGACACGTAGCCCACTCCGACCTCAGCCGCGGCATCCTCTACATCGCGATCGTCGCGCCGCTGGGGCTGCTGTTCGCGCGCGAGCTCAGCGGCGCGATCACACAGCGTGCCGGGTTCGACCCGCTGCGCCCGGCTGCGATCCCCGCCTACCTGTTTGCGATCGGCGTCGCTTCGTTCTTGCTCAACATCCCCGGCAACCAGCTCTCTCGCAAGGTTGAAGCGAGCGCCGACCAGTTCGCCCTCGAGCTCACCGGCGACCCGCAGGCATTGATCGAGCTGCAGTCGCGCCTCGCACGGACGAACCTCTCGGACCCAGATCCCCCGGCTGCCTTCAGCGCCGTCTTTTCGACGCATCCGTCGACCGTCGAGCGCATCGGCGCGGCGCTTGCCTACGAACCGCGCTCCGGCTGAGATCAGCGCAGGGCTGCGCCGTCACGAACCGCGGAAGGAATCCGCCGTGAGCTTGAGGCCGCTGTCGAGGTCATGGCTGGCGCTCCAGCCGAGCTCGCTGCCTGCGAGCGCGGGATCGATCGAGATCCGCTGCACCTCGCCGACGCGCGCCGGGGCCAGCTCCGGCTCGAACTGAGCTCCACAGGCGTCGCCGAGGCGCTGTCCGAGCTCGAGCACACTGGTCTCGATGCCGGTGCCGACGTTGAACGTGCCGCTGTTCGTCGCCTCCGATGCGGCGACGAATGCCGCCGCGACATCGGCGACGTAGACGTAATCGCGGGTCTGTTCGCCGCCGCCGAACACCCGCGGCGTCGCCCCCGAGAGCAGGGCGCGGCAGAAGATTGCGACAACCCCGGCCTCGCCGTGAGGGTCCTGGCGGGGGCCGTAGACGTTGCCGAGGCGAAGCGCCGTGGCGTCGAGCCCATAGAGCCGCCGGTAGAGCGAGAGATAGCCCTCAGCGGCGTTCTTCGACTGACCGTAGGGGGCGTCGGGGAGAGTCTCGGCGGACTCGTCCAGAGGCAAATCGCGTCCGGCGCCTTCGCCGTAGATCGCGCCGCCGGTCGAGGCAAAGAAGAAGCGAGCGACTTCGTGCTGGCGTGCGAGCTCGAGCAGCTTGATCGTGGCGCCGACGTTGAGGTCGAGGTCGTAGACGGGATCGGAGACCGACCGTCGCACGTCGATCTGGGCGGCGAGGTGGAAGACCTGATCGGGTTGGTGACGCTCGAAGGCCTTGGCAATCGCCGCATCATCGAGGACGCTCGCTTCGAGCAGCTCGGTCGCGTGGTCGAAAGCGCCGGCGAGATTCTCGCGGCGACCCGACGAAAGATCGTCGACGACGAGGACCTCGTCGCCGCGGGCGACGAGCACATCGGTGAGGTGCGAGCCGATGAAGCCCGCCCCGCCTGTGACCAGTGATCGCATCGACGCGGCAGGTTATTGGGCACCGCGACGCCCCCGTAGTATCGCCGCGTGGCCGTGCAGCCGACAACCGACCCGATTGCGCGTCTGCGAGCTGCGGTCGAGGCCGCCGTCGCCGAGCTCGGCGGGCAGAGCTCTGCGGGCTTGACGTTGGAGCGCCCGCCCAAGCCCGAGCTCGGCGACTACTCGACCAACGCCGCGATGCTGCTGGCGCCGATGCTCGGGTCGCCGCCGCGGGACGTCGCCGAGCGTGTGCGGGAGGTGCTCTGCACGCAGCTCGACACCGCCGCCTCGCGGATCGAGGTCGCCGGACCGGGGTTCGTCAACGTCTTTCTCTCCGACCGCTGGCATCGTCAGGCCGCGCTGGGTCTTCTCGCCGATGCGGCGGCGGCGCCCGGGCCGCGTGAGCGGGTGCTGATCGAGTTCGTCAGCGCCAACCCGACGGGCCCGGTCACCGTTGCAGCAGCTCGCGGCGCCGCTTATGGCGACTCGCTCGCGCGCCTGTTCGAGCGCAGCGGGCACCCGGTCGAGCGCGAGTACTACCTCAACGATGCCGGTAGCCAGATCCAGCTCTTCGGGCAATCGATCGCCGCCCGCATCCGTGGCGAGGAGCCGCCCGCCGACGGCTACGCGGGCGGGTACGTGGCCGAGCTCGCGGCTGAGCTCGAGGCCGAGGGTCATGCCGACGATCCCGACGACGCTCACCCGCGCCGGGACCGCGGCAATGCGCAAGCGGATCGAAGCCACGCTCGAGCGCTTTCGGGTTCGTTTCGACACGTGGTCATCGGAGCGAGAGCTCTATGAGAGCGGCTTCGTCAAGGAGACCGTGGCGGAGCTGCGCCGGCTCGGGCATGTCTATGAGAGCGACGGGGCCGTTTGGCTGCGAACGACCGACTTCGGCGACGACAAGGATCGTGTCCTGATCCGTGAGAACGGTGAGCCGACCTATTTCACCGCCGACATCTCCTACCACCGCGACAAGGTGCGCCGCGGCGCCGAGCTGATGATCACCCCCGTTGGCGCAGACCATCACGGCTACGTGCCGCGGATGATCGCCGGGCTCGAGGCGATCGGGGTCGAGCGAGGTCGCTACGAGGCGCCGATCATGCAGCTCGTCAACGTTGTCGAGGGCGGGCAGCGGGCGCGGATGTCCAAGCGCAAGGGCGATTTCGTCACCCTCGACGCCCTGATCGACGACATCGGCGTCGACGCTGCGCGCTTCTTCATGGTCCAGCGTGGACACGACACCGCCTTCGATCTCGATCTCGATCTCGCCCGGTCAGCCTCGCAGGACAACCCCGTTTACTACGTCCAGTACGCCCATGCCCGGATCGCCGGCATCTTGCGCAAGGCAACCGAGCAAGGCGGCTCCGAGGGTCAGGCAGCGGTAACCGATGCCGCCCTTGAAGACGAGGCGCTCGCCGCAGCGGCCGAGGCGTCAGAGCGTGCGTCTGGTACGTCGCCTGCTCGAGCTTCCGGCGGAGATCGAGATCGCGACCGAGCGGCGCGCCCCGCATCGCCTGTGCGCTTTCGCGATGGCGACCGCGGCCGATTTCCACGCCTTCTATCGCGACTGCCGCGTGGTCGGCGCGCCGGAGCAGGGCATGGAGGCGGCGCGCCTGGCGCTTTGCCTGGCCACGGCGCAGACGATCGCGACGACCCTCGGGTTGCTTGGAGTCGACGCTCCCGAGCGGATGTGAGCCGCGACCACGGTGAAGCGAGCGCCGTCAGCGTCGTCATCGCTGCCCGCAACGCTGAGCGCACGCTGGGGGCAACGCTCTCAGGGCTAGCTTCGCAGGACTTTCCGGGCGCTTTCGAGGTCATCGTCGTCGACGACGGCTCGACCGACGCTACGCGACGCATAGCCGAGGCCAGCGAACTCGAGCCGGCGCTGGTCGCCGGGGGTGGGCTCGGGCCGGGTCCGGCGCGAAACCTTGGCGTCGCCGCAGCCGCCGGCGAGGCGATCGCGTTCATCGATGCCGACTGCGTTCCCGATCGCGGCTGGCTGGCGGCCGGGGTGGAGGCGCTTGCTGGCGCGGAGCTGGTGCAAGGCCTGGTGCGCGCCGATTCCGAAGTTGCGTGTGGGCCGTTCGATCGCACGCTCTGGGTCACGTCCGAGACCGGCCTCTACGAATGCGCCAGCCTGTTCGTCACCCGGGAGCTGTTCGAGCGCATCGGCGGCTTCGAGGATTGGCTCGAGGTGAGGATCGGCAAGCCGCTCGCAGAGGACACCTGGCTCGGCTGGAGGGCGCGCAGATCTGGAGCTCGAACGAGCTTCAGCGAGGGGGCGGCGGTAACCCATGCGGTCTTTGGTCGCGGTGTCGCTGGATTGCTGTCCGAGCGCCTGCGCTGCGGTTACTTCCCCGCGATCGTGGGCAAGATGCCCGAGCTGCGCGGAACCCTGCTCTTTGGCGGCCTCTTTCTCACCCGGCGCACGGCGGGTTTCGATCTCGCGCTCGGCGCCGCCGTGATCGCCGCCACCCGCCGCTCGCCGCTGGCGCTGATCGCGGTAACGCCGTGGCTCGTCGCATTGGCGCGCAGCGCGCGGCGCTGGGGACGGCGAGCGCCCGAGGTGGCGGCGGTCGAGGCTTTGGCCGATGTCGTCGCGTTCAGCGCGCTCGTCGCCGGATCGATCCGCTTTCGTTGCGTGGTCCTGTAGATGGGAGCGCAAGAGTGCGAGTGCTGACCGTCGGCAACATGTATCCGCCGCACCACCTCGGGGGATATGAGCTCATGTGGCGCTCGTTCGTCGAGTATTTGCGCGCGCATGGCCATGAGGTCACGGTGCTGACGACCGGTTTTCACACCGACCAGCCGGACCCGGGGATCGATGAGGGCGCCGACGTGCATCGTGAGCTCGAGTGGTACTGGTGCGATCACGGCTTCCCCAAGCGCTCCCTGAGCGAGCGTCTGGCGCTCGAACGCCACAACCAGCAGGCACTCGCGCGTCATCTCGAGGGTGAGGGTGGGCCCCAGTGCGTCTGCTGGTGGCCGATGGGCGGGATGTCGATGGCGTTGCTCGAAACCGTGCGACGGCGCCGGCTTGCGGCGGTCGGGGTCGTCGTAGATGACTGGCTCACCTACGGACCCGAGGTGGACGGGTTCCATCGCGCGACCCGCCGGCTGGGACCGCTCGCCGGCCTCGGTGAGAGGGTTTGGAAGGTCCCGGCGCGCTTCGAGGTTGAGCCGGCTGCGCGCTGGCTGTTCGTCAGCGAGACAACCCGGAGGCGAGCTGTCGCCGCGGGCTTGGCCGTCGAGCACTCACCCGTTGTCCATGGAGGAATCGAGACCGAACTGTTCTCCGCCTCCGAGCCAGGCCCGTGGACGGGACGGCTGCTTTACGTCGGGCGCATCGATTCCCGTAAGGGTGTGCTCAACGCTGTGCGGGCGGTCGCTGAGCTGAGCGAGACGACGCTGGTGATCGCCGGCGACGGCGACGATGCCCACCGCAGGGAGCTGGAAACGGAGATCGGGCGCTTGGGGGTCGAGGACCGGGTTGCCTTCCAACGCCCCCGCCGTGATCGACTCGCGCAGGTCTACGCCGCCGCCGACGCGGTGATCTTTCCCTCGCTGTGGGAGGAGCCCTGGGGGCTGGTGCCGCTCGAGGCGATGGCGGTCGGGCGCCCGGTCGTCGCCACCGGGGCCGGCGGCTCGGGCGAATATCTGCGCGACGACGAGAACTGCTTGCTGTTCTCGCCACGCGAGGATCCGCTCGCGCTTGCTGCTGCGTTGCGTCGTCTTGCCGCCGATGAATCGCTGCGCCGACGCCTGCGCGCCGGTGGTGCCCGCACCGCGGCCAAGTTCACCGCCGAGGCGTTCAATCAGCGGGTCGAGGACGAGCTCGTGGCTGCGGTCGAGAAGGCAAGCGGCAGATGAACGCCCCTTTGACCGAGGTCGCGATCGCCGTCGTCTCCTTCAACACCCGCGAGCTTCTCGAGGGCTGTCTCAACTCGATCGCAGCGGAGGTCGAGCGCGGCCAAGCGCAGGTCTGGGTGGTCGACAACGGATCGAGCGACGGATCGGCCGAGCTCGTGCGCGAGCGCTTCGGCTGGGCGGAGCTGATCGAGCCGGAAGCGAACCTCGGATACGGAGCCGCCATCAATCTCGTCGCCGGGCGCACCGAGGCCCCATGGATTGTGGCTGCGAACGCTGATGTCGCCGTCGAGCCGGGAGCCCTGGAAGCGCTGCTGGCCGCCGGGCGCGCACATCCCGAGGCCGGATCGTTTGCGCCCTTGCTGCTGCGCGGTGATGGTTCGCCGCAGCACTCCGTTCACGCTTTTCCCTCGCCATCGCTGTCGCTCGTCCACGTCCTCGGCCTCGCCCGGGTTTGGCCCGGGCTCGGGGAGCGCCTCTGTCTCGATCGCCACTGGGACGCGGCTCGCGAGCGTGAGGTCGAGTGGGCCCACGGAGCGTTCCTGCTGCTCCGCCGCGACGCCTTCGAAGCGGCCGGGGGCTTCGACCCGGGGCAGTGGATGTACGCCGAGGATCTCGACCTCGCCTGGCGACTGCGAGCGCACGGGGCGGCGACGCGCTACGTGCCCGCCGCACGGGTCACGCACGCGGTCGGCGCAGCGACCGGGCCCGCGTTCGCCGGGCGGCGGGCCGACCTGCAGATGGCGGCGGCGTACGACTGGCTCGTTCGCCGGCGAGGGCGGGCGGTAGCGCGGCTGCACGCGGCGATCAACGTGCTTGGTGGCGGCGCGCGACTGGCCGTTTACGGCGCCCGATCGATTTCCGCGCGCCAGCGGTTCGCGGTCGAGCGACGACGCGAGCGCAGGTACTTGTGGCTGCATGCGCGGGGCTTCGTGCGCCCGCAGCGCAAGTGTTCATCAAACGAGCAGTGAGGGGAGTGCCTCAACTGTGCGCCGGCCATCTGCGAACGAACGAGAGGTCTCTTACCTCTACCGCCAAGTTTCCTCCCTTTCATTGCGAGGCGGGGGGCGCGGCGCGGTCGCATTTGACTTGCCCTGGGCCGGGGCATAGGCTCGCCGCGGATGCCTGGTAGCTGGGCTTTGCGAAGCCCTCACCCCCGAGCGATCGCGCTCGGCATGATCGCGCTCGCGGCGGGACTGCTGTTTTGGACCCTCGCCCGCTCTTCTGCGCTTGAGCTCACTCTGCCGTTCTCGGCTCCCCAAGGCCAGGCAAGCGCCGATCGCGCCTACGGCGAGCTGCCGCTTGCCTTCGAGCGCGACGCAGGGCGTTCAGGCCCGAACGTCGACTTCCTCGCCCGCACTCCGGTGGGAACCACGCTGGTCGGCCCTGCTGGTGCGACGCTGATGCTCGGCGACCGAAAGCACGCCGAGACGCTCGGCCTCGAGCTCGCTGGCGGTGCCGCCGCGGTCGAGCCACTCGCGCTCGAGCGGCTTCCCGGCGAGGTCAACTACCTGGTTGGCGAGCGCTCGCAGTGGAAGACCGAGATTGCGACTTTCGAGCGCGTGCGCTACCCGGACGTGTATCCCGGCATCGCCCTCGACTGGCGCGGGAACCAGCAGCAGCTCGAATACGACTTTCGCCTCGCGCCGGGCGCCGACCCCTCACGCATCGCCCTCGACATCACCGGCGCTGAAGCTCTCCACATAGCCGGCGGCGACCTCGTCATCGAAGCGGGTCGAGCGAGCGTACGCCAGAGGGCCCCGATCGCCTACCAGACGATCGCCGGCGAGCGGCAACCGGTCGAGGCCTCCTTCGCCTTGGACCGTCACACCATCGGCTTCGAGCTTGGCGCCTACGACCGCTCGCGCCCGCTCGTCATCGACCCGCTGGTGCTTGCCTACTCCACCTACCTGGGCGGCAGCGGCTCCGAGTTCGCCAACGGCATCGCTGTCGACTCCGCCGGCGCCGCCTACGTCACGGGCGAGACCGGCTCGGCCGACTTCGACACGGTGGGCCCGATCGAGAGTGACGACCTGAGCTTTGATGCCTTTGTCTCCAAGCTCAACCCAGCCGGCAACGCGCTCGTCTATTCAACCTACATCGGTGGCAACAGCTTCGACGGGGGCAACGGCATCGCCGTCGACTCTTCGGGCGCTGCGTATATCACTGGTCAAACCACCTCGACCGACTACTGCACGACGGGTTGCAGCGTCGAGGCCGATCCACCGCAGGACGACGCCTTCGTCTCGAAACTGACGCCAGGCGGCGACGCGCTCGCGTACTCCACCTACCTTGGCGGCGACTCGTTCGACTTCGGCAATGCAATCGCCGTCGACTCGTCCGGGGCCGCCTACGTCGCTGGCCGCACCGACTCGACCGACTACTGCACGGGGGGCGGCTGCAGCATCGAGCCGGATCCGCCTGGCGAGGACGCCTTCATCTCGAAGCTCAATCCCGCAGGCGCGCTCTCGTACTCGACCTACTTGGGAGGTAACTCGGACGAGTTCGGCAGCGCAGTCGCAGTCGACTCCTCCGGCGCCGCCTACGTCACCGGCCGCACCGACTCGACCGACTACTGCGCGGTTGCTTCGTGCAGCATTGAGCCCGATCCGGGAGACGGAAGCACCGACGCGTTCGTCTCGAAGCTGACCCCGGCGGGCAACGCGCTTGCCTACTCCACCTACCTGGGCGGTGACTCGTTCGACTTCGGCTATGGGATCGCCGTCGACACCGCCGGCGCCGCCTACGTCACGGGTGACACCGGCTCGGCCGACTTCAACAGCGTCGGCGCGATCGAGGGCGACTCAGCCAACTTCGACGGGTTCATCTCGAAGCTCACCCCGGCGGGCAACGCCCTCGCCTACTCCACCTACCTCGGCGGTGACTCGTTCGACTCCTCGAGGGCGATTGCGGTCGACTCTCGCGGTGCCGCCTACGTGGCCGGCGAGACCAACTCGGCCGATTTCAACACCGTCGGCCAGATAGAGGGCGACTCGGACTCGGCCATCCGCGACGCCTTTATCTCGAAGCTGGCCCCAGCCGGCAACACGCTTGCCTACTCCACCTACCTGGGCGGCAGCCTGGACGATCGCGCCGCCGGGATCGCGGTCGACTCCGCCGGCGGCGCCTACGTCACCGGCTTCACCGATTCGACCGACTTCAACACGGTCGGGCCGATCCAGGGCGACCTGGCTGACGCCAACGGCGACGCCTTCATCTCGAAGCTCAGCTTCGACGCCGACGGCGACGGGATTCCCGACGACGCCGATGCCTGTCCCACCCAGGCCGGTTCTGCAGCGGACGGCGGATGCCCCGCTTCGCCCGCCGCCGCAAAGTCGACTCGTACGCTCACCCTCGACGCCTCGAAGTCCAAGGTGAAGAAGGGCAAGAAGGTGGGTCTCTCGGGCCAGATCGACTCCCCGGTGGGCGCGGCCTGCGAGGCAACACAGACGCTCGAGCTCCAACGGGTGAAGAAGGGAACCAAGTTCAAGACGTTCACCACCGACAAGACCAACGCCACCGGGAAGTTCACGCTCAAGGTCAAGGTCAAGAAGACCTACCGCTATCGGGCCGAGCTCGGCGAGAGCGCCACTTGTCTCGCTGACACCTCAAACACCGAGAAGGTCAAGGTCAAGCGCAAGCGGTAAGGGAGGGGTGGTCGACTAGGTTGCGGACCGTGGAAGCCGAGCCGCAACCCGCACAGGGGCCCGATCTCGAGCAACTCCGTCGTCGCTTCGGCGAGATCGACTGGTACCACACCCAGGAGCTGGCTCCTGGGCTGACGACGCCCGGCCTCTTCGACCTCCGCGGCCTCATCGAGCGCTACGGGATCCCCGATGATCTCAGTGGTATGCGCGTGCTCGATGTCGGCACGTTCGAAGGCTTCTGGGCATTCGAGCTCGAACGGCGTGGCGCCAAGGTGATGGCAATCGACGTCGACTCGACCGACGCGCTCGACTGGCCCGCCCACCTGCGACCGCAGGCCGGCGGCCGTCGCGGCGAGGGCTTCGAGCTCGCTCGCGAGGCGCTCGGCAGCACCGTCGAGCGTGTCGGGGTGTCGATCTACGACGCCACGCCGCAGCTTCTCGGCGGATGCTTCGACCTCGTCTTCTGCGGCTCGGTTCTGATCCACCTGCGAGATCCGGTGCTGGCACTGGAGCGCATGGCGGCGCTGTGCGCCGGTCGTCTCATCCTCGCCGAGGAGTACAGCCGCAAGCTGCGCCTGTTGCCGCTCGACGCGGTCGAGTTTCGCGGCGAGAGCCCATGGAGCGTGTGGTGGATCCCCAACGCGAGGGCGTGGCTGGCGATGGCGCGCTGCGCGGGCTTCGACAATGTCGAGCTTCACGCGCGCTTCAAGATGGGCTTTCGCGACAAGCCCGGCGGCGTGCCGCATCTTGTCGTCCACGCAACCGCGGGCGATCACCCGGGCGCAGCGCGCCGATGATCACGGTCGGCGAGGACCTCCGCCGCCGGGCGCTCTACTTCCCGCGCGATCTCGGCTACGGCTACGGGCCGCGGGCGATGTCGTGGCTGCGAAAGCGCTGGCTGCTCGCGCGCCACCCCCATGTCGAGATCACGTTCGCGGGCCCGGTTCACCTCGGCCCCGGTTTCAGCCTGCACGCGCCCGAGCCGGCGACGCTGACGATCGGGCGCGGGGTCGAGTTTCGCCGCGGCTTTCGCTGCGAGCTCGGCCCCGGCGCGAAGCTGACGATCGGCAACGACACCAAGTTCACCTACGACGTCCTGATCCAGTGCTCGACGACGATCTCGATCGGCGCCCGCTGCATGTTCGGGCAGGCCTCGGCGATCTTCGATGGCAACCATCGCTTTCGCGATCACACCAAGCCGCTGCTCGACCAGGGCTACGACCTGCGCCCGATCGTGATCGCCGACGATGCGACGGTGACGACCAAGTGCACGATCGTCGCCGACATCGGCACGCATTCCTTCATCGGTGCCAATGCGGTCGTCAGCCGCGATCTGCCCGCCTATGTTCTCGCGCTCGGCGCGCCCGCAAAGCCGGTCGACTACTTCGGGCCCGAGGGAGGCGAGCCGCCAGAGCTGGCGACTGATCGTTCCGACAAGTCGGGCTGAACGGCGCCGGGGCCGCGCGGCTGCGCGCTCGCCTCAGACCAGGCGGCGAGGAATGACGGAGCGAGCTGCTGCAGGTAGTAGAGCTTCGCGCTTGCCCAAGCGCGCTTGCCGAGCAGCGGCGTCTGCTCGGCGAAGAGCGCGGTCAGGTGCCGCCCACGACCGCTTGCCGCCGGCGCCGCGCTCGCGCGTGCGAACAGATGGTGAAAGTAGGGCTCGATCTCGGGATGCATCCGGTTCAAGCGATGCTCGGCGAAGGCGATGCGGCGCACCCGTGTCTGCCACATCGCGAGGTCCATCGCATGCAGGTGCTCAGCCTCGGCGTCGCGGTTGTAGAGCAGGCGAAAGCCGTGGTGGCGCATGCGGTAGGCGAGCTCGATGTCCTCGTAGCCAAACGGCAGCTCGAGCTCGTCGAAGCCGCCGCTGAGCTCGAGCAGGGAGCGCTTGACCGAGGCGTTGGCCGTGTAGAAGCGCCCCCAGCCGGCCTCGGTTCCATCGATGTTCGGATAGTCGAATTGGATTCCCTGTTCAAGCCACCGCATGAACGCCGTCACGCGTAGCTCGTCGGCCCAGCGCACGTGGCCGAGGACGCCAACCTCCGCGCCGCGATAGCGGCGGTGCCAGTCGAGGTGCGCCGCGATCAAGCCGGGCGCGGCGAGCACGTCGTCGTCGATGAACAAGATCAGCGGCGTCGAAGCCGAGCGCCAGCCGAGGTTGCGCGCGGCCGAGGCGCCGGCGCGCTCGGCTTGCAGGACTCGGACCTCGAAGCTGCGTCTGCCGACGGCGTCGGTGACCGGCCCGGTTGACGGCTGCGCGGCATCGATGGCAACGGTCACTGCAAAATCGCCGCTGCCGGCGCTTTGACGATCGAGCCGGTCGAGCGCCCGCGCGAGCTTTTCGGCACGACCGAGGGTCGGGATGACGATGGTTAGCTCGGCCATCGACGGTCGAGGCTAGTGGGCCGCGGCCCACTAGCTTTCACCCGGGATGAGCGAGCTCACGACCACGGTTCCGCCAAGCGAGCCGGAAGTCCTCGAGAGCGATCGCTTGGTGGCCCTGGGCGATCGCGGCCTCCGCCGGCACAGCGCCCGCGGGACGCTGATCAACTCTGGCTTTCAGGTTGGCTTCGCGCTGATCGGGCTTGTGCGCCAGGTCGCGGTCGCGATCTTCCTCACCGCGAGCGAGTTCGGCTTCTGGGGACTGATCGTGGCGACGCTGCTGACGCTCGGCTGGCTCAAGCAGATCGGGATCTCAGACAAGTACGTGCAGCAGGACGCGCCCGATCAAGAGCTCGCCTTTCAGCGCGCGTTCACACTCGAGCTCGCCTACACGGCAATCTTCTTCGTCGCGGTCGTCGCGCTGCTGCCCGTCTACGCGCTGATCTACGACCGGCCCGAGATCGTGCTGCCCGGTTTCGTGCTTTCGCTCGCCTTCCTCGCGACCGCCCTGCAGTCGCCGATCTGGATCGCCTACCGCCAGATGCGCTTCGTCAAGCAGCGCTCGATCGAGGCGATCGATCCGATCGTGACCACCGCGATCACGATCGGCCTCGCCGCAGCCGGCGCCGGGTACTGGAGCCTCGTCATCGGTGCTCTCGCCGGCGTCAGCGCTTCGGCGGTGGCGGCGCTCATAACCTGTCCCTACAAGCTCGCCTGGGACTTCGATCGCGCCACGCTTCGCGAGTACGTCGGCTTCTCGCGCGCCGCTCTTGGTCTGGGGGCTGAGCTCGCTGGTCATGGTCCAGGGCGCGGTGATCGTCGGCAACGCCAGCTTCGGGCTCGCGGGCCTCGGCGCGATGGGAATCGCCCAGACGTTCGCCTTCTTCGCCGACCGCGTCGACCAGGTGATTCGCCAGACCGTCTACCCGGCGATCTGCGCCGTCGCCGATCGCCGCGATCTGCTCTTGGAGACCTTCGTCAAGACGAACCAACTCGCGGTCATGTGGGGCGTCCCGTTCGGGATCGGCCTCGCCCTCTTCGCCCCCGACCTGATCACCTTCGTGCTCGGCGAGCGCTGGCGCCTGGCCGAGACCGTGCTGCAGGCGTTCGGGCTGATCATCGGTTTTCGCCAGATCGGCTTCAACTGGTCGATCTTCTATCGCGCGATCGGCGAGACGAAGCCGATCGCCGTCAACGCGGTCGTGATCACGGTCGCCTTCCTTGCGGTCACGGTGCCGTTGATGCTGGGCATCGGCCTCGACGGCTATGCGCTCGGGATGGCGATCGTCTTGGTCTTCGATCTCGCCTCGCGCGCGTTCTATCTCGCGAGGCTGTTCCCGGGCTTCAACTTGCTCACGCATGCCCTGCGCGCGATCGCTCCGAGCCTGCCGGCGCTGGCGGCGGTGCTGGCAATTCGTGTCGTCGCCGACCCTGAGCGCTCGCTCGCCTATGTTCTCGCCGAGGTGGGCATCTACGTCTTGCTCAACCTGCTCGCCGCCTGGCGTTTCGAGCGCAGGCTGCTGACAGAGATGTCGGGCTACTTGCGCCGAGAACCGCGTCCGGCATGAACGTCGACGCTGCCGCGCGCTTGGGCTTTGACCCCGCCCGCGAGGAGGAGGAACTGCGCGAGTATCTGGGCTCGGCTTTTCAGCGCTCGCGGCTTGAGCGCTGCGAGGGGCACCTCGAGGAGGAATGGGCCGGATGCGGTGACGAAGCCGCGTTCTATCGCAGCTCCGAGGCCTATCTCTACAACCTGACCGCGTTTGCGATGACGGCGACGAAACTTCCCTATCTCGAGTGGCTCGTGGGCGCGACCCGACCCGGCGCGCGGGTGCTCGATTACGGCTGTGGCATCGGCTCCGACGGGCTCCTGTTGTTGGAGCGGGGGTACCGAGTCGAGTTCGCCGACTTCGACAATCCGTCGGCTGAGTACCTGCGCTGGCGGCTGCGGCGGCGGGGGCTCGAGGCGCCGGTGCATGATCTCGATCACGAGGTCCCGGGCGGCTTCGACGCGGCGTTTGCGTTCGACGTGATCGAGCATGTCGAGGATCCGTTCGCGTTTCTCGGTGAGCTCGAGGCGCGTGCGGATCTGGTGGTGGTGAACCTGCTCGAACCGCTGGCGGGGGAGACGGCGCTGCATCGGGAGCTGCCGATACGCGCGTTGCTGGCACGGGCGGTGGCTCGGGGGGTTGTGGGATACCGGTTGCTTTATCGGCGCTCCCACTTGGTGGCGTATCGCCGGTCAGGGTGAGGCTGGGGTTGGGCGTCGGATCGCGGGGCGAGGACGCGTTGCCGCGGAGCGCATGCGCTCCTGGCTCGGCGCGCGGCTTGGCTGATGAGAAGGCTCAGATGAAGATGCTGTGCGATTCGGCCGCGCCGCGCGCGGCGTAGGCGAACGCGACCGCGTCGTAGACGACGTACCAGGCCGCCCACTGTGGCCCGGCGCCCACGGCCCGGCAACGCGACGCGAGCACGCGGGCGTAGGGGAGGGTGCCGAGTAGGGCGACGCGGTGGCTACGCGCGAGGACCACGGCCAGCAGCGCCACCACGAACAGGCTCCGCTGCGCTCCCTTGAACACGCCAAGGCTTGCGACCTCGGCTCGCAAGCCGGGGTGGTCTCGAAACAGCGGCGCGAGCGAGCGCTCGCGCTTGGCGATCTCGAGCCAGCCTGCGAGGCCGATTCGCTCGACGGCGTGGTGGACATGGGCCGCGGGCAGGTAGCCGATCGCGACGCCGGCTTCGCGGGCGCGCCAGCCGAGATCGGTGTCCTCACCGGCAACCGAGTAGCGCCTGTCGAACCCGCCGAGGCGCTCGAGCAGCTCGCGCGGATAGACGATGTTGCAGGTCTGATACCAGGGGCCTGCGGCCTCGATCAGCTTCGAGCGCGTCAGCGGGCCGGTGTTCGCAAGCTCGCTCGGCGACGGCGTCGTGCGTCCCTGAAAGCCGCTCTCGGGCTCGCGGTCGATCGCGTCGAGGACCGCCACCGCCCAGCCGGGCGTCGTCTCGCAGTCGTCATCGATGAAGGCGACGTGTTCGGCGCGAGCGTCGCGCCAGCCCAGGTTGCGCAGCGCCGCGATCCCCGGTCGTCGGCAACCTCGATCGATCTCATCTCGAGGGCGCCACCGGTTGCGCCCGAGTCCAGCACGGCCGGCGTGCCGTCACTCGAGTCGTCGTCGACGACGATCAACTCCAGCTCCGAAGCGGGCGAGGTCTGGGCGCCGAGCGATGCGAGCAGACGCTCGAGCCGGCAGCGGCGGTTGCGTGTAACGACGACGATGCTGAGCTTGGGGCCGCTCACGCGAGGCGCCGCCCTAGTCGCCTCAGTGCGATCGCCAGCGGGCTCAGGACGCGCGGCCAGCGCGCCGACGGCAAGGACCACGATCAGCGGCTCAAGCGGCGCCCGGTAGCGCGTGCCCGAGGCGGAGGTGAAGACGACCGAGGCGGCTAGCGCGATCGCCAGCACCGGCAGCACGATCTCGCGCCGATGGCGATGGCGCCAGAGTCCGAGTAGCGCCAGCGCCAAGAGCAGGTAGTACATCGCCAGGCCTGCCGTCGTTACCGGCTCCGAGCGGCCCTCGAACGGGACCTCGTCGATCGCCCGGGCGGGCCGGCGCACATCCCAGAGTCGCGAAAGCCCGTTCCAGTAGAAGGCCTCGACGAGCGAGAACGGGTGCTCGGCGATGTAGTCGAAGGCGGCATCTTGCGCGCCGGAGCGCACGGCGGCGTCGCTCACCGGCGGGCCCTCGAACACGGCCGGCATCTCGCTGATGAACGGTCGCCAGGCCCAGGGGTAGACGGGATCATTGGCAGCATCGTCGTTGAAGGTGCCGTAGGCGGCGGCGTCCTGGACCGAGATCGGGATCACGTCGCCGTCGTTGACGATCGTGTTTCGGATCGTCCACGGCAAGACCACGAGCACGGCAGTTGCCGAACACAGGGCCAGTCAACCCGAGCCCGCGACGCCAGCCCGAGGCGATCACCCAGGCTGTCGCGACCCCGGCGAGGAGGAAGACCGAGGTCGGGCGCACGAGCAGGGTGACGCCGATGGCGAGGCCGGCGCCGACCGCGAGCTTCGCGGTTGGCGCCCTCGCGAGAACCAAGAGCAGCACGATCGTCGTCAGCGGGATCGCCAGCGCCTCGGGATAGAGCAGTCCGAAGAGCTCCCACGCGAGCGGGAAGACGGCGACGACGAAGGCGCTCCAGGTCGCGACGCGGGCGCCGAACAGATGCCGCGCCAGCAGCCAGGTCAGGAGCACGCTCAACGGTGCAAGCACAAGCGCCTGGACCAGCTCGACCTTGGTCGGCGAGACGCCTAAGAGCTCGTAGATGACTCCGACCCAGGCCGGATATAGCGGTGCCTTCCAGGCCGAGGCGTGGGCCTCGCCGAACGGAAGCGTCGACCACCAGAGCTTGCCCTGGGCAAAGAAGATGCCCTCGCTGTGGTACTCGCCCTGGTCGCCCGCAAGGCCGTCCGGGCGGATCAGGGCGACGTAGGCAACGACGATCGCGGCCGTCAGCGCCATCGCTGCCGCAACTGCTCTGCGCTCCCCGCTAGGCACGTCGGCGAGATACGCCCGGGCGCGCTGAAACGACGCCCGCACGGCGTCAGGCTCGCGTTGTCGCCGGCATCGAGGCGACGAGCTTCGCCGCGGCTTGGCGCCCGAGCCTGACGCTGTAGTTGGTGCCACGGTCCTCGGGATAGATCTGCGTCGTGTTGGCGAGCATCAGGCCCGCGACCGGCGTCTGCATCTCGGGGATGCGCTGGCGATAGCCGGCGGTGACGATCGGCTGCGCGGCGGGTTCTGAGTGGACCCAGAAGCGCTCGATCCAATCGCGCGAGTAGGCCGGGTTGACCCGCCGAAGGCCGGGCTCGTAGGCGTCGAGAAGCTCGTCGAAGGAGAGCGAGAGCAGCTGGTCGCCCGGTTGCACGTAGTTGGCGATGTAGAGGAAGCGGCGTCCGCCGTAGTCGGCGGGGGAGACGAGGTTGGTGTGCTCGATCAGGCCCACGAAGGGGAGGTTCGGATCGGCGATGTTGGTCCAGTAAAACGGCGTCAAGCTGCGATCGATCTCGGCCAGCACGCAGAGCGCGGTGTGGTACTCGATCGAGGCGAGCTTGTCGAGATAGCGCGAGCCGATTGCGGCGCTGAGGTCGTCGTCGAGCAAGCTGGCGAAGACGTCGCTGGGAACGGTCGCGAGAACGGAGTCATAGCGCTCCGGATCGCCGCCCGGCTTGAACTCCCGCGGATCATGGCCGCGTCGGAACGACTCCTCGGCGCCGGGCGTGATGTCGAAGCCGTCGCCGGTCGCGCTGATGCGGGCGACCGGACGGTCGATCAGAACCCGCCCGCCATGCGACTCGATCTCCGCCGCGAGCCGGTCCAGCAGCGGCTGCCAGCCGCCGTGCGGGTAGCCGAGCAGCTCTTCGCGCGCCTCGGCCCCCTTTATCTGCCGGCGAACGGTGAGCTTGCTCCACAGCCAGCCCATCGAGATCGACTCGGCGCGGTCGCCGAACTTGCCGCGCAGGAGCGGCCCCCAGACCTTGTCCCAAGCCTGTGACCCCATCGCCTTGACGATCCACTCGTGCGCGGTCTGATCCTCGAACGGCTCGACCGAGCGATGGCGGCGCTGAAGCCACAACACCGCGAGACCCATCCGCAGCCGAGTCGCGATCGAGACCGGCGAGAAGCGCAGCAGGTCGAGCGGGCTGGTGAACGGGTGACTTGCGCCATCGACGAACATCGCCACGCTCGACTTGCGCCACTGGATCGACGCGGTCATCCCAAGCTCCTCATAGAGCTCGACGATCGCCCGATCGCTGGTGAAAAGGTGGTGGTAGTAGCGCTCGAGCAGATGTCCGTCGCCGATGTCGAGAGAGGCAACCTGCCCGCCGAGCCCCGGCCAGCGCTCGTAGACATCGCATCCGTGTCCCGCCGCGGCGATGTCGCGCGCGGCGCTGAGCCCCGCGACCCCAGCCCCGATCACGGCAACGCGCATCAGTTCCGTCGCTCTGGCTGCCGATTCGCATCGGCGCCATCTTCGCAGTCGCAAGCTGCTGAACATCCTCGATCGCAGGCGATAGCCTCGCCGCGGTGCTCGTCAGTGTCGTCATCCCTTCGAGCAGGCGCGCACGCCTCACCTTCGCGCTCGAAGCGCTAGCCGCTCAGAGCCTCCCGGTCGACCGGTTCGAGGTGATCGTCGTGCTTGATCCTGTGGCACCGCTGCTGCCCGGCCCGGACATCGACGGCCTCGAGCCCGCCTACGTCCAAGGCACCGCTGGGGGCAACATCGCCGCGCTGCGAAACGCTGGTTGGCAAGCGGCTCGCGGCGAGCTGATCGCGTTCACCGACGACGACTGCCGGCCATCGCCGGATTGGCTCGAGCAGCTGGTGGCGGCATACCGTCCAGGAGCCATCGTTCAAGGCGCAACCGAGCCCGATCCCGATGAGCTCGGCCTGCTTCACGGGCTCGCGCGCAGCCAATCGGTGAGGCCGCCGAGCCCGAACTTCCAGACATGCAACATGCTCTATGCCCGGACCACCCTTGAGCAGCTCGGCGGCTTCGACGAGCGCTTTGCCGCTCTCGGTGAGGACACCGATCTCGGGCTGCGCGCGGTTGAAGCTGGGCATGTGCACGTCGCGGCGCCAAAGGCGCTTGTCCACCACGCGGTGATCGCGCGAACGCCAGCCGTGGCGGTGCGTGAAGCCTGGCGGCGTGACAGCTTCGCGCTCGTGGTTCGCCATCATCCCGTTCTCCGCGATTCCCTGCCCTATCGCTGCTTCTATCGGCGCACCCACGCGCAGCTGCTGCTTGCGGTTGCCGGGCTGATGTTCGGTCGGCGTCGAATCCGAACCCGAACCCGTTTGCTTCTCGCCGCTCCCTACCTCAGCGCCATCGGCGGCACGACGATGGTGTCGCCCGCGCGCCTGGCTCGCCGGCTCGCCCATGTGCCGCTGCGGGCGCTTGTCGACGCGGTCGAGATCGCAGCAGCTGTTCGCGGCGCGATCCGCTGGCGCACGCCGGTCGCGTGATGCGGGTCGCGCTGCTCACGCCCACCTACTGGCCCGAGGTGCGCCGCGGCACCGAGCGCCTCGTCCACGATCTGGCGACGATGCTTGTCGGCCGCGGCCACGAGGTCGCGATCCTGACCAGCCACCGCGCCGCTCCGGTCGGCGGGCGGGAGGACGGCGTTTGGGTCTCGCGCTCCTGGCGACCCCGCGAGCGGGTGCCGCTGAGCTGGTATGAGCATCACCTCGCGACCGCTCCCGCGACCGCAGCTCGTCTGCTGCGCGGGCGGTTCGATGTCGCCCATGCGTTCTTCGTCGTCGATGCGGTGGCCGCGGTCGAGGCTCGCCGCTTCGGCGGCCCGCCGGTCGTCGCCAGCCTGCACGGGATCCCGACGCGCGCATGGCTGGTGCGCCGTCGCTACCGCCTCGAGATGATCGAGCGCGTCGCGCGAAAGGCCGAAGCCGTCTCCGTCCTCTCCCAAGCCGCCGCGAGCGTGTACGAGCGCTACTTCGCCCGGCGCCCGCAGATCCTCCCGGGTGCTGTCGTCACCGCAGACTTCGGCGCCGACCTGCAGCGATCCCAGCCCCCGGTCATCTTCGCCGCGGCCAGCCTCGGCGATCCGCGAAAGCGCGGTGCGCTGCTGCTCGAGGCGTTCGAACGGCTGCGACGCGTTCGCCCAGAGCTCGAGCTCGCGGTGCTCGACACGCCCGATCCGGTGCTCTCGACCCAACCCCGCCGCTCCCCCCCGGCGCCCGCTTCGTCCACGCCGTAGACACCGCGGCCCTGGCATCGCTTTACGCCGGCGCGAGCGCGACCGTGCTCGCCTCGCGCGACGAAGCCTTCGGGCTCGTCCTGGTCGAGTCGTTTGCCGCCGGCACGCCCGTCTGCGCCGCCGACCTCCGGTGCCTGCCCGGAGATCGTCACCGACCCGCGCACCGGCACCTTGTTCGGCTCCGACGACCCGGCCGAGCTCGCGAGCGCGATCGCAGCGACGCTCGAGCTCGGTGCCACGCCGGAAACCGTGCAGCGCTGCCGCGAAGCCGCCGCGCCGCACGACTGGTCACACGTCATCGAGCGTTACGAGGCCACCTACACCAGCCTCCAACAATGACGAACGTCGATTTGCTCACCTCCTGTGTGGCTAAATCCACGTTCGTGCCCCATCACCGCCCTCACTGACCCGAACCGCCTACCACGGCCAAGCTCCCAGCGAGCCCCTTCAAACCGCCCGCGCCAGCACCGCCACATGTGGCACGCCCTCGCCCCTCGCCACGACCCGCTTCGCCAGCCGCTTCAACACCCGCTCGCGCATCCCATACGCAGGATGCCCCACTCCCAACGCGATCGAATAGGGCCGCGACCGCCGCACCGTCTCGAAACCACACGAGCGCAGCAGCTCGACATGACCCGCCGGGTTCGGAACCCACCACTGGCAGCGCTCGCCGGCTCGCAGCTCGTACAAAGCCCGCCGCCGCGATGTCAACGTGGTCACGACGCTGATCTCCTCCGCCGACATCAGCTCGCCGTCGCAGACGCTGTGTATCGCCGCCAGCGCCCGCACCGGGTCGCGCAGGTGCAGCAGCAGGCTGCCGCAGGTGACGACGTCGAAGCGCCCGAGGCGCTCGGGGCTGAGGTCGTAGGCGTTGACCTCGACCCGTTCGACGTTCGAGCCCAGCAGCCGCTTGGCGACTTCGAAGCCACCGCCCGGGTCGTCGCCGGCAACGGCGATGAGATGTTCGACCTCGATCGGGTCGGCGCTCGGCGCCCAGTCCCACTCACGCGGGTGTGAGATGTCTGCGGCGATCACCTCGCGAGCGCCGCGGCGCTCGAGCTCGAAAGCGATGAAGCCGTCGTAGGGACCGACATCGAGACAGCGCTTGCCGGCGACGTCGGGCCATGGCATCAGCGCTGAAACCGGGCGTAGGTCGAACCAGCCAGGCGTCTCTGCACCCGGTCCGAGATCGAGCGTGTGGTACCAAAAGCCGCGTTCGGCGATCGCCTTGCGCGCCGCCTCGAAGTCAGCGGGAAGCCGTGCGGGCGAGGTGTTCGCGTCCGCGGCGATCGATGCGTTGTATCGCATCGTCTGGGTACGGATAGGTGGACGGCACGGTTGTCGCTCTACAAAGCCGTCTACGGCCGCTGTTACATTCCGCGGCGGTCCAAACCAGGCATAACCACGACCAAGGAGGAACGTTGACCAAGTCTGAATTCGTAGAGAGCATCGCTGGCGAGTTCGACAGCAAGAAGGCGGCCGCCGACGCCGTCGACACGCTGCTCGACAGCATCACGAACACCCTCGCCGGCGGTGGGGAAATCAACTTCACCGGCTTCGGCAAGTTCAGCGTCGCCGAGCGCGGCCCGCGCCAGGGCGTCAACCCGCGCACCGGCGAGCGGATCACGATCGCCGGCGGCAAGGTGCCGAAGTTCTCCGCGGGAGCGGGCCTGAAGTCGAAGGTCAAGGCCAGCTGACCTGAGAGACGTGATGCGGGTTCTCCGCACGCACGGTAAACCCACATCGCGCCTCTAGCCTTTGCCGACCGGCTCGCGGCGCTCGTCAACGAGCGCCGCAGTCAGGTCTGCCTCGGCCTCGATCCGGACCCGAGCGCGCTCGGGTCGGCGCCTCAGCCGCTTGCCGATACACCCGCCGAGGCGGCGGCCGAGGCGGTCGCTGAGCATTGCATCGGGCTGATCGAGGCCGCAGGTGGTGCCTGCGTCGCTGTGAAGCCGCAGCTCGCCTGCTTCGAGCGCCTCGGGTCGGCCGGCTGGCGGGTGCTCGAGAAGGTCGTCGAAGCCGCACACGCAACGGAGCTACTCGTCGTCGCCGATGGCAAGCGCGGCGACGTACCGGTCAGCGCCGCCGTCTACGCCGATGCGCTGTTCGGCGTGACAGCGACCCCGTGGGGGGAGGTGGCCGGCCTCGGTGCCGATGCCGCGACCGTCAACCCGCTGATCGGCGCCGACGGGCTCGAGCCGCTGATCGTCGCCGCCGAGAATGCCGGCGCCGGGCTGTTTGCGCTTGTGCGAACGTCAAACCCCGGCGCAGCTGACGTCTTCGACCTCGAGACCGCCGAGGGTCCCGTGAACGAGCATTTGGCGCGGATGGTCGCTGCCGCCGCCGACCGCCTCGCCGGCGAGTCCGGGCTCTCGGGCATGGGCGCCGTCATCGGCGCGACGGAGCCCGAGCACCTCCGGCGCCTGCGAGAGCTGATGCCGAGCTCGATCTTCCTCGTTCCCGGCGTTGGCGCCCAGGGTGGCAGCGCCGCCGATCTCGGTCCCGCGTTTTCGAGCCATCCCGCTTCGGTGCTGGTCCCTGCGTCGCGCTCGATTGCGGGTGCGGCGGACCCGGCCCGCGCGGCGGCCGAGCTGCGCGACGCGCTCTGGGCCGTTTCGCAAAGTGTCGCCCGCTGAGCTCGCGATGCCCGCCGTCCCACCGATGAGCACCTACGATTTGCAGGGCAATGGATCCGAGCGGTCGCGAGCCCAAGCCGACGAACTGGACGGCGCGAATCCTCGCGCCGCTCGTCCTCGTTGCGGCGCTGGCGGCAATCGTGATCGTCGTCAGCAGCTCGATGGACGCATCAGAGGACTCCGATGGCGCGGGCGAAAGCTCGGCGACGACGCAGAGCGGGTGCGAGCCCGACGCCGATCAGGCGGTCGAGGACGGCTACTACGTGATCAGCGCCGAGGACACCTCCGGCCTCAGCGGCGTCGCGCTGAAGACCTGTATCCCGCTCGAGCGGCTGATCGAGCTCAACCCGAATCTCGATCCGCAGGCGATCCAGGTCTCCAACTGCGTCGACCTGGTAACCGACGGCTGCAGGGCGCTGAGCTCGGGCTAACCCTCTTTTGGCTCGCCGCTGTGGCGCTGCTCGCGTCACCGGCGACACCGGCGTCCGCAGCCGACCCACCGCAGCCCGCGGCTCGCGCCTGGATCCTGATCGACCCCAACGACGGCGCGGTACTAGCGGCGCACCGGGCGAACGCCTCATATCCGATCGCCTCGACAACGAAGCTGATGACCGCGTTCGTCGCTCGTCGCGAGCTGCGCTTGGGAGAGACGGTCGTCGCTCCTGCATATCAAGCGCTGGCGGCCGAATCGCTGCTCGGTCTGCAAGCGGGTGAACGCATCGAGGTGCGCGACCTGCTCTACGGGCTGCTGTTGGTTTCAGGCAATGACGCTGCGGCGGCACTCGCGCAGGCGTCATCGGGGTCCGAGGAGGCCTTTGTCGCGCAGATGAACCAGGTCGCCGACAGGATCGGGCTCGACGACACCTCGTATGCGAATCCGATCGGTCTCGACGAACAGGGCAACTTCTCCAGCGCCGGCGACCTCGCCACGCTCACCGCACGCCTCGAGCGCGATCCGCTCTTCCGCCGCATCTTCGACACGCCCGAGACGACGACCCAAAGCGGTGCCACGCCGCGCACCCTGCTGAATCGAAACCTGCTCGTCCGCACCGTGCCTTACGTCACCGGGGTCAAGACCGGCTACACGCTTGGGGCAGCCAACGTGCTGGTTGGCTCGGCGCGGCGCGACGGTGTCGAGCTCGTCTCGGTCGTGCTCGGAGCGCCGACCGAGTCCGATCGCGACGCGGGCACGCTGGCGCTGCTCGACTATGGCTTCTCCCTGTACCAGCAGCGCACGCCCGTGCGCGGTGGCGAGCGCCTGGCAGCGCTCACGATCGAGGATCGGGAGCTCGAGGTCGGCCTCGCGGCGACGGAGGCCGTCGAGCTGACGCTTCGGCGCGATCAGCAGGTCGAGGTCTCGGTTGACGCGCCGAGCGTGGCCGAGGGGCCAATCAGCGAGGGCGAGCGCATCGGCAAGGCCGTGCTCAGCGTCGACGGCGAGCAGGTCGCGAGCGTGGCGCTGGCCGCGACGCGCAGCGCCGCAGCGGCGGGCCTCGTCGAGCGCTACGACGCAGCGGTGCCGGGGCCGAGGGGGGTCGCCTGGCTGCTCGCGATCGCGGCCCTGGGGATTTTCTTTCTCGGTGGGGTAATGGTTTGGCGTCGGCGCCGGCACTGACCGCGACCGGCTAGCCTGCGGACATCGGAGGAGAGTGCCAATGATTCTCACCGTCACCCTCAATGCGGCCATCGACCGGACCGTCGCCGTTCCCAACTTCCGCCTCGGCCAGCGCCACCGCGCGGTCGAGGCGCGGACGATGGCAGGCGGTAAGGGCGTCAACATCGCCCGGGCCCTGCGCCTGCTCGGCAGCCCCGTGATCGCGACCGGGCTCGCCGGCGGAGCGAGCGGCACTCGTCTGCTCGACCACTTGCGCGAAGAGAGCGTGCTGACGGCGTTCACGCGCATCTCCGGCGAAACCCGGACCAACCTCGCCGTCGTCGATCCGACCACCGGCGAGCAGACCGAGATCAACGACCGCGGTCCCGAGATCTCCGAGCAGGAGTGCGAACGGTACATCGAGCGTCTGCTCTACCTGGCGCAGGGAGCGTCGATCTGCGTGCTCGCTGGAAGCTTGCCGCCTGGCGTTTCCGAGGACGTCTACTTTCGTCTCGTGACTGAGCTCCGCGCGCTCGGCGTGCTCACGGTCCTCGACGCCGACGGCGAGCACATGCGCGCCGGTCTGCGCGGTGAGCCGGCGGTGGTCGCACCCAATCTCGGCGAGGCTGAGGAGGCAGTTGGCCAGGAGTTCAACGACGCGGCCGACCTCGCCTTGGGGCTGAGCAGCCTGCTCGACATGGGGGCCGGCGAGGCGATCATCACCTCCGAGGCCGGCTGCGTTGCCTTCGTCGGCGAGGGCGCCGAGCGCCGCGGCTACGAGGCTCGCATCGACCAGCTCGAACCGGTAGCCACGGTCGGCTCAGGCGACTGCTTTCTTGCCGGCTACGTCGCCGCCCGCTTCGAGGGCGCGAGCCCGCGCGAGTGCCTCGCGCTCGGCGTCGCCTGCGGCGCCGAGTCAACGCAGCACTTCGGCGCCGGCACCGTCGATCGCAGGGAGGCCGAGCGCCTGTTGCCGCGGGTCGAGGTGCAGGAGCTCTCGGTCGCAGCCGAGGTCGGCTAGGCAGCGCTCGTCGCGATCTTTCTCGCCTGCGCAATGAAGGCGATCACGGTGCCGAGCCAGAGTGCGACCATGATCGGGACGTAGACCGAGACGATCGCCGTGTTCTCCCACGGCGCCAGATAGACGGCGATCGTCGGCACCGACAACGCCGCCATCGCGATTGCGACCTCGCGCACGTAGCCGGCGAGCAGGAAGAACGGCAGGCCCCAGACCGCGTAGTGGATGAACAGGTTCGGGCTGAACGCGTAGACGCCGAGCCAGAGCAGCACAGCGGCGTCGATCGCGCGAGGGCGAAAGCGAAGCGCGAAGAGGCCTATCGCTGCCACCGCCGCAAGCGAGATCGCGCCGTCGATGTCGCCCAGCGCCTCGCTTGCGCCGCTGAGGGCGACCGGCGTGCGCAGAAGCCAGAACTCGGCCAGGTCGGGCTGGACCAGCAGCGAGATGCCTGCGACCCCGGGCGCTCCCGAGTAGCTGAGGATCTCGGAAGCACCGTCGAAGTCGGCGATGGCGAACGGCGCCATCAACACCAGGGGTACGGCAACCGCCGTCGCCGAAAGCGTTAGCGCCTCACGCCGCGAGCGTGCAGTGGGCAGCAGCGCCAGCAAGAGCAACAGCGGCACGGTCTTGATCGCCGCGGCGATCCCGATCAGCAGCCCGGCGGAGATCGCGCGAGAGCCTGAGGGCCGGCCCTCCCACACCATCAGCGCCGCGACCGCCGGCAAGAAAGCGATCGAGTCGATCTGCCCGTGATAGCCGGAGACCGCCATGAACGACGGCCCCAGCGCGATCAGGCCCGCGGCCGCCAAGCGCGTGCGCTCGCTCCGCTCGCGCGCGCCCAGGTAGATGTAGACGAGCAGCGCCAGCGCTGCGTCAGCGAAGATCGAGGGCAGCTGAATCAGACCGTGAAAGGGCAGGCCAAGGGTGCTGTCGATCCCAGCGCTGGCGAGGATCCAGGGAAAGAACCCTGGTGGATAGGGCCAGCGCAGCGCCTCGATCTCGCCGATCGGCAAGACCATCGAGCTGTAGAGGTGAAGCGGGTCACGCTGCAGCTGCGCCTCGACGATCGCGTAGGAGTTGATGTCGAAGGCGACGCCGTAGGTGGAGAAGGCGACGATCAGCCGGATCACGAGCCCGAGGGCGAGCATCGCCCACAGCGCGGGAGACGACGGTAACCAGCGCGTGAGCCGGCTACTGGCCATCGTCGCCACTGCCGGCCGGGCCGAAGAGCACGAGGCGGGGTTCGAAGAGCACGAAGCGGGAGTCCCGGGCGATCGGCCGATAGCCCGCTGCGCGCGCCCAGGCGATCTCGTCGGTCGCGGCGGCGAATGGAAGCGGCTCACGGCCGACGATAAGCACCTGATAGAGCTCGCGGCTCACTGCTGCAACAAACTCGGCGCGTGTCGCAGGCGCCCGAAAGGCGCCGTCGACGAACCCCCCGACAGCCCCGACCTCGTTCTCGAGCCGGGGTCCAAACAGGGGGTAGATCGGCGACAGCGTGCCCACCTTCCAGGCGCCGGCGATCCCGATTCGCGAACCCGGTGCGGCAAGCGTCAACGCTCGATCGAGCGCTGAACCGCCGCCGCGGTATCTGTCGTCGAAAAAGCGCTGCTGTCCGAGGTGGCCGAAAACGATGACCAGCATCAACGCCGCGAGCCCGCCCGCGATAACCGTACGCCGCGCAGCACGGCTGCCGTCCTCACGCAGGCGCATCAGCGCCCAGCCGGCGCCGGCCGCCAAGCCGATGATCGCCACAGCGAGCGCGAGGTCGTGGAAACGCAGGTCGACGCCGCGGCGTAGGCCATCCGCCACACCCGCGAGCAAGATCAGCTCGACAACCAGACGTCCTCGCTGCAGGCGCGCCGTTGCCCAAGCGACCGCGGGCGCCGCCAGCAGCAGGGCGGGGAGGAGGTAGCGGGTGTTCGATCCGGCCGCGACCGGGGCTCCCTCGAAGCCGAGCGCCGTGTAGGGCGTGACCGTGTAGGCGAGAGTGCAGGCGACGGCCGCGGCGACGAGCCAGCGTCACGGTCGCCTCGTGCTTTCTCAGCGAGGTGACTCCGGCTGCGAGAGCCCCGACCCCGATCACCGCCGCCCCGAATCCGAGCGTGGACGCCAAAGCGGGGAGGAGGTAGTCGCTCCAGGCGCTCCAGTCGGTCAGGTAGTGCGAGAGGGCGAAGCCGACTGCATCGCGAGCCGGATCGGGTGGTGCGTCGAAGAGCGTCAGGCCGAAGAGCTCGATCTCGACCGGGAACAGCGGATTGCCCGACTCGATCCAGTTACGAACGAGCCAGAAACCTCCGGCCAGCGCAATCACGCCCGAGAGGCGAGCGAGGTCCGTGACGACCGCGCGGCGATCCCGTTCTGCGATCAGCCGGCAAATCAACCAAGCGCCGACCAGCGCGACGACGCAGGAGACGCCATACCAGCGCGCGCCGAAGGCGAGCCCGAGGCCGATCCCGGCGAGGAAAAGATCGGAGGTCGCCGTGGTGCGAGCGTGGCGAACGAGGAAGGCGACGCCGGCGGCGAACGTCGCGACGAGGAATGGATCGGGGGTGACGGTGTTGACGACGTAAAGGGTCGATGCCGGAATCGCGAGCACCGCCGCGGCCGTGAGCGCCGAGGTGCTCAGCGGCGCCCCGAGCTCGCGCCCGGCGACGACGAGGGCCAGCCAGGCGAGCCCAACGAGCGGCAAATTGACGAAACGGATCAGGAAATCGCCGTGCCAGGGCAGGACTGCGGTGAGCTCGAAGACGTTGCCGTTGGCCGGGTAGTTGCCTTGAAACTGGTCGGGGAGGAACTGGTCGATCTGCCAGATCGACCCGCTCTGCAGCCAGCGAGCGATGCTCGGCAGGTGGAAGTTGAGCGGATCGACACCGAGCGCGGGGACCGTCGCAAGCTGGGCGAGCGTCGCCAGGAGATAGAGCGCGACCGCGCCGGCTGCGATCGCCGCGATCGCGCGCGACAGCCAAGGCTCGGCGACGGGCGGCGGCTGGGCCTCGACGACATCCGCCGGCTGTGCGCGGCGGGTGAGGGCAGCTGTGGCGGCGAGCAGGCCAATCGCCATCGCCGGCACCGAAACGCGACCGAGAATGCCGAAGGCGGCGGCGACGAGGTGGATCGCCACCACCGCGGCGACCGCCAGCAACCCCGCCGCGAGCACGCGCTCGAGCGACCGCAACCGCGGAGTCCAGGTCCTGGTGGCGAGGATGGCGGCGCCCCCGATCGCGGCGACGGTGACCGAGAACAGGATCAGGCCGACGAGGTAGTCGCCGAGCGGCATCGCCGCTCCTTCTATCAGCCGTTCGCGCTGCGGGGAGCGCCGCAATCACACCTCGACGATGGTTGCTCGCGGCCGCCTACCATGCGCTCGGCGATGACATCCACTCTCAGGGATGGTCTGCGGCGCGTGCCTCGCAGCGCCTGGGTCCTGCTCGTCGCCGCGCTCGCGGCTCGCGTCGCCGTCGCCTACGCCACCTACGGCGTCCGCTTCGACATCGACTCCTATCGCATCGTCTACGCCGCGCTCGACGGCAACCCGTTCGACGTCTACACGGCGACCAGCGCCGGGGAGCAGATCCGCTGGCCCTACGCGCCCGGCTACTTCCCTTGGATCGTCGTCGCGGGACTTGCCGACACTCACCTCGGCATTGCCTTCCACGGCACGATCCAGCTCCCCGCGATCGCCGCCGACGGCGCCCTGGCGCTGGCGGTCTACCTCTACCTCGACCGCTACGGCAACGGTGGAGCAAAGGCGTTTGGCGCCTTCGCACTGATCTGCCTCGGGCCGACCTTTGCCGCTACCTCCGGCTACCACGGCCAGCTCGACTCGGTGGCGATCCTCGCCGCCGTGGCGGCGCTGATCGCTTGGGAGCAACTCGAAGGCAGCCGACGCCGGGCGCTCGTCTGCGGATTGCTGCTCGGGCTCGGGGTCGCGGTGAAAACGGTTCCGATCCTGCTCTTGATCGCGCTGCTGCCTTGGGCGCGCGATCGCCGCGAGGGCATCAGAACCGTCGCCTGGACGGCGCTGATTCCGGGAGCGTTGTTGCTGCCCTACGCGATTACCGATCCCGCATCGACGCTCGACTTGTTCCGAAACGCCGGGCTGCCTGGCTTCGGCGGGCTCAGCCTCGTCGTCCAGCCCGAGCTCTCGTCGGTGTGGCTGGTGGAGGGGTCGACGACTGAGATCTCGGCCTTGAACGAGCGCCTCTATGACCTCGGACGGACGATCGCGCTCGCCCTGATCGCCGCCCTTTCGCTGCTGGCGTGGCGGTTGCGCCCGCGGCCGCTGACGATGGCGGTGATCATCTGGCTCTCGGTCTACGTCTTCAACCCCGACCTCTTCCTCCACTATCTCGTCTGGGGTGTGCCTTTTCTGCTGATGGCGGCGTACGTCTCACAGGTCGCGGTGCTCCAGATCGTGATCGTGGTACCCACGGTGATCCTCTACGCCGGTCCGTGGCAGAGCGCGTCGGCGTCGCATCTCTACTCCGCCGTTTTGATCGGGTTGTGGGCATGGGCGCTGGCTTCCCTGGGCCGCATCGTGTTCGCACAGCGCGCCCTCAGAGACCACCACAGGCGCTGCAAGGCTGACTGTTAGACTCGTCACGACCTCCGAAGGTGGGGTCGCGGAGCCGCAAACAGCGGTTTTATGGCCCCTTCCGAGGGGCTTTTTTCGTCCGCGAACACCCGTAGCTTGGAGGCACATGGAAGTCGAGATCGGTCGGGGCAAGAAGGGCAGGCGGGCCTACGGGTTCGACGACATCGCGATCGTGCCCTCGCGGCGCACGCGCGATCCCGACGACGTCGACATCTCTTGGACCCTGGGTCCCTACCGCTTCGAGCTGCCCCTGCTGGCCTCGGCGATGGACGGCGTCGTCAGCCCCGCGACCGCGGCCGAGCTCGGCCGCCTCGGCGGCCTCGGCGTGCTCAACCTCGAGGGCATCTGGAGTCGCTACTCGGACGCCGACGCGAAGCTGGCCGAGATCGCCGCAGCGCCGCCCGAGCAGGCGACGCAGCTGATGCAGAAGCTCTATGAGGAGCCAGTCAAACCCGAGCTCATCGCCCAGCGAGTCGAGGAGATCAAGCAGGCCGGCGTCGTTGCGGCCGGGTCATTGACGCCGCAGAAGGTGACCGAGTACTACGAGGTCGCGATCGAAGCGGGACTCGACATCCTCGTGATTCAGGGAACCGTGATCTCGGCCGAGCACGTCTCGACCAAGTCCGAGCCCCTGAACCTGAAGGAGTTCACCTCCGAGGTGCCGGTGCCGTGCGTGATGGGCGGTTGTGCCTCTTATGCGACCGGGCTGCACCTGATGCGCACCGGAGCGGTCGGAGTGCTCGTCGGAGTTGGCCCCGGAGCTGCGTGCACCACTCGCGGAGTGCTGGGCCTCGGTGTGCCGCAGGCAACGGCGATCGCCGACGTCGCCGCGGCCCGCGCTCAGCACATGCTCGAGACAGGCGAGTACTGCAACGTGATCGCCGATGGCGGCATGCGCACCGGCGGCGATCTCTCGAAGGCGATCGCGGTCGGCGCCGACGCGGTCATGGTCGGCTCGCCGCTCGCGCGCGCGACAGCAGGCCCCCGGACGGGGTTATCACTGGGGCATGGCAACGTTCCATCCCTCGCTGCCGCGCGGCACGCGCGTCGCAACTCAGCAGGACGGCACGCTCGAGCAGATCCTGATGGGCCCGGCGCACGAGAACGACGGCACCTTCAACCTGATCGGGGCGCTGAAGACGTCGATGGCGACCTGTGGGTATGAGGACATCCGCGACTTCCAGCGAGCCGAGGTGATGGTCGCGCCGTCGCTTCAGACCGAGGGCAAGCAGCTCCAGCGCTCGCAGCAGGTCGGCATGGGGTCCAACGGCAAGGCAAGCGTTACGAATGGAGTAGCTGTAACCGATGGTTGATCGCACCGTTTCTCCCGCGGCCGAGGCCGGGGAGGACGTGCGCCCATTGAGCACGCGCGGACCTCTTGCTGAGGGAGACCCCGCGCTCCCGGCGGAGCCCGGCGTCGAGGATGCGGTTGATGTCGCTCCGCCCGAGACGGCGCACGAGGAGGTTCTCGTGCTCGACTTCGGTGGGCAGTACTCGCAGCTGATCGCGCGGCGGATTCGCGAATGCCAGGTCTATGCCGAGCTCTTGCCGCACGATCTCGACCTCGACCTGATCCGCGAGCGCGACCCGGCAGCCCTCGTGCTCTCGGGCGGGCCCGCATCGGTCTACTCCGAAGGCGCGCCGCGGCTGCGCCGCGAGTTGCTCGAGCTCGGCATCCCCGTGCTTGGCATCTGTTACGGGATGCAGGCGATGGTGCTGGAGCTCGGCGGTCGAGTCGAAGGCGCCGACGCCGGTGAGTTCGGGCGCACGGCGTTGACGCTCACCGATGCCGGCGGCAAGCTGCTCGCCGACCTGCCTACCGAGCAGCAGTGCTGGATGAGCCATCGCGACTGCGTCTTCGAGGCACCTGACGGCTTCGATGCCCTCGCTGCCAGCCCCGGCTCGCCGGTCGCCGCGCTCGAGAACACCGAGCGCGGGCTCTACGGCATCCAGTTTCACCCCGAGGTGGTCCACACGCCCTACGGCCAGCAGATCCTCGAGCGCTTCCTGCGCCAGATTGCCGGCTGCGCCGAGAAGTGGTCTCCCGCGTCGGTGATCGACGAGCAGGTCGAAAACATCCGCACGCAGGTCGGCGGCGCCGGGGTCATCTGCGGGCTCTCCGGCGGCGTCGACTCGGCAACCGCAGCCGCGCTCGTGCATCGCGCGATCGGTGACCAGCTCACCTGTGTGCTCGTCGACCACGGCCTGATGCGGATGAACGAGGCCGAGCAGGTGGTCGAGGCGATGCGCGAGCTCGGCGTCAATCTCGTTCACGTCGACGCGGAGCAGCGCTTCCTCGAACGCCTGGCTGGGGTCGTCGAGCCCGAAGCGAAGCGAAAGATCATCGGCTCGGAGTTCATCCGCGTCTTTGAGGAGGAGGCCGAGAAGGTCGACTCCGTCGGCTTTCTCGTCCAGGGCACCCTCTACTCGGACGTAATCGAGTCAGGAGGCGACGGCCGCGAAGCCGCGACGATCAAGTCGCACCACAACGTCGGCGGCTTGCCCGAGGATCTCGGCTTCGATCTCGTCGAACCGCTGCGGATGCTGTTCAAGGACGAGGTCCGCGCCGTTGCCGCTGAGCTCGGCCTCTCCGATCGCGTCGTCTGGCGTCAGCCGTTTCCGGGACCGGGCCTCGGCATCCGCATCGTCGGTGGCGAGGTCAACAAAGAGCGCCTCGACATCCTGCGCGGCGCCGACGCGGTCCTGCAAGAGGAGATCAAGGCGGCGGGCCTGTATCGCGAGCTGTGGCAGTCCTTTTGTGTCCTGCCTGTCGTGCGTTCGGTCGGGGTCCAGGGCGACGGTCGCACCTACGCCTATCCGATCGTGATCCGCGCGGTCACGTCGCAGGACGCGATGACGGCCGACTGGGCGCGGCTCCCATACGACCTGCTCGAGCGCGTCTCCAACCGGATCATCAACGAGGTCGCCGGGGTCAACCGCGTCGCGCTCGACATCTCGTCCAAACCGCCCGCAACGATCGAGTGGGAATAGCGCCGCTTCGAGCCGTGAGGCCCGAGCCGGGCGGAAGCAGGGAGCGTGGCGTGCGTCGCACGCGAGCGACCGCTGACGCCGCCCGGCGCCGGGCTCGCGGCTCGAGGGCGGCTAGAGGTCGTCGCCGCGGCACGGCACTGAGCATCGCGTGCGGGTCTCCGATCCGGCAGGCGACCACGATCTCACGGCTCACCCTGTGGCGCAGGTTGTGCGCCGTCAGCGGCGCTCGCGGCATACCCTCTCCGGCGGGCATGAGCACGAAGCGCGGCCCCGACTCGATTTCGAAGCCGGCTGACTGCACCATTCGAGCCAACCCCCTCAGATTCGGCTTCCACCAGACAGGGCGCTCCATCGCGTGCAGGCTGGCCAGCGGCAACGGTGCCAGCGAGAGCGTGGCGCCGACCGCGTCGACGACGATCAAGCGTCCGGCGGTCACTGTTCGCACCGCCTCGAGCGCCCGCACCGGATCCCTGAGGTGGAGCAGCAGGCTTCCGAGGTAGACCAGATCGAAACGGCCATGACGTTCGGGATCCAGGTCGTAGACGCTGGCATCCCAGCGCTCGACGGTCGATCCGAGCGCGGTATGGGCAAGCTCGAAGCCGCTGCCCGCGGCCTTTCGCGCCGCGGCTGAGGCGCGCGAGAGGTCGGTTCCGACCGCCGGCCAATCCCAGCGCGATTCGTCGAGTACGTCGATCGCGATCACCTCGCTGGCCTGCCTGCGCTCCATCTCGAAGGCCCAGAAGCCGTCGTAGGTGCCAACGTCGAGGCAGCGCATCCCAGCGCAAGCTGCGGGCAGGGCGCGCGCCGGCGATTGCCCGGCAATCGAACCATCCGGGCGTCACGATGTCCGGCGCCAGCTCGATCGAGTGGTACCACTCGAGCTCGGCGATCCGCGCCTTGAGCGTCCCGGCGAGCTTCGGTTTCACGACTCGTTGGGGTCGGAGTGAGGGCGGGCGATGACCAGCATCCGGTCGCGAAAGTCCGGCGTCACCAAGCGCTCGGCGAGCCCGACAGCATCGGTTGCGCCAACGAGCGCCCTCGCCAGCCCAGCCCGATAGCCTCCGAGGCGGCCGAGGTAATAGCCGAGCGTGAACGTCTTCGGCGCCGTCGTCACGGACAACGTCTCGAAGCCGTGGGCGCCAAGCAGCGTCTCGAGGCTGTGGCGGGTGAAGTAGTGAACGTGCGTGGGGATCACCGACCACCAGCGCCTGCCCATCGCCCGGGCCAGGCGGCTGCCGGCGTCGGGCAGCGCCAGGGCGACGACGCCATTTGGCCGCAGCAACTCGGCGACACGATCGAGCGCGTCGCCGGCGCGGGGCAGGTGCTCGATCACGTCGGCGAGGACGATCGCGTCGAAGCTCGCAGGCTCGAGCTTGGCTTCGAAGATGCCGCCGTCGCGCACGTCGAGGCCAAGTTGTTCGCGGGCGTAGCTCGAGGCGAACTGACTGGGCTCGACCCCGGCGACCTCCCAGCCCCGCCGGCGAGCCTCGTCGAGGAGGAAGCCGACCCAGCAGCCGAGGTCGGCCAGGGAGCCAACCGCGACGTGGCGCTCGATCGTCGCCAGCAGCGAGCGAGCGGTCGCCCGCTGCCCCGGCTCTTCCTCGACGTAGGCGGCAGAAGCAGCCTGCCCATAGGCGTCGGAGAGCTCGGGGTCGGCGGGAAAGCGAGCCAGCTGCATGTGCCCGCAGTCGCGGCAGCGAACGATGTCTGAGAGCGCGGTGCCGTAGCGGTCACTGGTCGGGATCAGGCCCTCGGGGCCTGCTACCCCGGCGACACTGAGGTGAGTAGCCAGCCGCGGCCCGCCGCAGGCTGCGCAGCGAGACGAGTGATCATCGCCTGTCACCGCGCTGACTGTAACCGGCGCAAAGACTGACTACGGTTGCGCGGTGCCAACCCAGCCGGGGCAACGCGAGCGAGGCGATCCGCGACTGCTGAGCGTGGTCGTCCCCGCCCACAACGAGGCGGCGACGCTCGAAGAGCTCTGGCATCGCATCTCCGCGGCGCTGTCTGGCCTGCGCTTCGAGCTGATCGTCGTCGACGACGGCAGCGACGACGCGACACCCGAGATTCTCGCGACCCTCGCGGTCGCACATCCGCAGATCCGCGTGATCACGCTCTCGCGCAACTTCGGCCATCAGGCGGCGCTGACGGCCGGGCTCGATCACGCCCGGGGCGACGTAGCGGTGATGCTCGACGCCGACCTCCAGGATCCGCCCGAGCTGATCGGCGGAGATGCTCGATCGCTGGCGGGACGGCGCCGACGTCGTCTACGGCGGTTCGCAGTCATCGCGCCGAGGAGACGCGCTTCAAGCTCGCCACGGCGCGATGGTTCTATCGGCTGTTCGCGCGCATCGCCCAGATCGACCTCGCGCGGCAACTCCGGCGACTATCGCCTGCTCGATCGCACGGCACTCGACGCGCTCGGCTCGATGCGCGAGCGCAGCCGCTTCTTGCGCGGGATGACGATCTGGGTCGGCTTCGAGCAGGCGGCTGTCGCCTACGAGCGCGATGCGCGCTACGCCGGTGAGACGAAGTACACGCTGCGCAAGATGGTGCGCTTCTCCTTCGACGCGATCTCGTCGTTCTCGCACGTGCCGCTGCAGGCAGCGACGGTGCTCGGCTTCATCTTCTCGATCGTCGCCTTTCTCGCGATCCCGGTTGCGATCGGCTTTCGCATCGCCGGTCAGTTCGTGCCCGGCGTGACCACGGTATTGCTCGTCGTCCTGCTGCTCGGCGGGATCCAGCTGATCACCGTCGGGATCATCGGCGAGTACCTCGGCCGCGTCTACGACGAGGTCAAGCAGCGACCGCTCTACATCGTTCGCGGCGAGCGCGATGCCAATCGGCCCGCGGCCCACCCGCCAGAGGTGTCCTAGACGCTCCGTCTGCATCGCTCAAGGATCCCTCTGTTCATGCCGAAAAGAGAGCAACGTTTCTTTTTCCACGAACGAACGGAGAATGACGATGCACCGCGTACACGCACTGGCCGCACGGCCGAAGCGCACTCTCGGCGTCCTCGCGGGCGTGCTGGCCGCTGCCGGCATCGCCATCGGGTCTGGCGCCGCGTTCACGGCTACGGCCGCGAACCCCAACAACACGTTCACCGCTGGAACGCTCTCGATCACGAACACGCCAAGCACGGCGCTGTTCACGGCAAGCAACCTGAAGCCGGGTGACGTCAGCACCGGCCAGGTCGATATCGAGAACAGCGGTTCGCTGGCGGGTGCGTTCACCCTCAGCCGCACCGCGCTGACCAACTCCGACGCGACGTACCCGATGTCGGCGAAGCTCAACGTCCTCGTCGAGGACTGCGGTGACTTCTCATCGGGCACGCCGACCTGCGTTGCCGGCGACCCCGACATCTACAGCGGCACGCTCGACGCGATGAGCGGCAGCTACGCACTCGGCAACTACGCCGCGGCCGACAAGCACCGTTACAAGTTCACGGTCACGTTCGACAGCTCGGCCGACAACAACTATCAGGGCGACAACTCCACCGCCACGTTCAGGTGGGACGCGTCCTAACCAGCAGTAAGTCCAGGACACAAGGCGAGGCGGGTCCATGAGTGACCTGACTACGGCGCACCACGGGGGCCCGGCGACTCAGTCGCCGGGCCCCCGCGCCGCATTCAAGTGGCTTGGGCGCATTGCGCTCTGCGCCGGCGTTGCGATCGCCGCGGTGATGCTCGTTCCGGCCCTGTTCGGCTACCAGCGCTACGTGATCACGGGAGACTCGATGACCGGCGTCTATGACCGCGGCTCGATCGTCTACTCCGAGCTCGTTCCCAAGGACGAGCTCGCGGTCGGCGACGTGATCACCTATGACCCGCCGGCGAGCAAGGCCGCCGTACCCGGCCTCGTCACGCACCGGATCATCGCGATCGGCGAGAGCCCCGGCGGAGAGCGCGTGCTGCGCACCAAGGGCGACGCCAACGCCACCGCCGACCCCTACAAGTTCAAGCTCGACGGCGACCAGCAGGCGCGCGCCGTCGCCGGCATCCCTTACCTCGGCTACGCCTTCGCTGCGCTTGGAATTCGCGAGGTGCGGATGGCTGTGATCGGCGTCCCCGCGCTCGTGATCGCCTTTGCGCTTGCTGGCTGGGCTGTGGCGCGAGACCGGTGAGGAGGCTCGCGCGGCCGTCGTCACCGCTCAGCAAACCGAGCCCGAGACGCCATGATCGCCGCCGTCAAGGGTCGTTTCGCGCTGGCGCTTGGAGCAGCCGCCGTGCTCATGGCGATGCTTGCCGGCGTCCACTTCTCTGGAGCGAACCTCACCGCCACCGCCTCGAACGCGAACAACTCCTTCACCGGCAGCACGTATTACGGCTTCTTCGCCTCCGGCTACTACACCGGCAACGCCGCCGACAACCGCGCCATCACCGGGGTCGGCTTCCGTCCCGACGTCGTCATCGTCAAGGGCAACACGGCCCAGACCGCCGCGATCCGCACCTCGACGATGAGCGGCGATGTGAGCAAGCCGATGGCCGGCGCGACGGCGCAGCTGGCGGATGTGATCCAGTCGCTGGACACAAACGGGTTCACGGTCGGCCTCAATGCGCGCGTCAACAGCGCCGGCGTCGGCTACGAGTGGATGGCCTTTCGCGCCCAGGAGGGGCTGCTGAAGGTCGGCACCTACACAGGCAACGGCACGAGCCAGTCGGTTACCGGGCTCGGCTTCTCGCCCGAGTACGCCGCCGTCTTCTCGGCGGGCGCAAACAACGCCGTGCAGCGCTACTCGGGCGGAACCACGAGCTTCCAGTTCGACGGCGATACGGGCAACGCCACCCGTATCACCTCGCTCGACGCAGGTGGCTTCAGCGTCGGCGCCCAGAACACCGTCAACACCAATGGCACGACGTACCACTGGATCGCCTTCAACGACTCGGCCGGATTCGTCGACGTCAACGGCTACAACGGCAACAACACCGACAACCGCAACATCACCGGGGTCGGCTTTCAGCCCGAATACGTGATGGTCAGGGCCAACGACACCGCCACGGCACGGCTCGGCGCACACCGTCCGGCAACCCTGCCCGGCGACAGCACGCTTCGCTACGGCGCGGTCGTCAACGCGGCGAACTCGGTCCAGGCGCTTCAGAGCGACGGCTTTCAGGTCGGCACCGACACCTCGGTCAACGCGAACACGATCGCCTACCGCTACATCGCATTCCGTGACACCGCGGCCTCAGACGGAAGCGGCTGCGCCAACTCGGGATCGGCGACTGCCACCGCGACGGCCGACAGCTACGTCGACCAGAACTCGCCGACGGCCAACGCCGGCACGACGTCCGACCTGTTCGTGATGTCCAAGAGCGGCAACGCGAACCGGCGCACGCTGGTGCGGTTCACGTTGCCGACGATTCCATCGGGCTGTTCGGTCGTGGGTGCATCGCTGAAGCTGTTCAGCACTGCCGCCGTCACCGGTCGCACGATCGACCTCTACAGCGCTGCCGCCACTCCTGCCTGGACCGAGACCGGGGTCAACTGGAACAACCACCCGGCGACGGCCGGGGCCGCGACCGGCCTCGCCTCTGCGGCTGGAGCGCTGACGTGGGACGCCACGTCTCAGGTGCAGGCGATGTACTCGGGCACCAACAACGGCTTCATCCTCCGTGACCGCACCGAAGGGGACGCCGCAAGCCCAGAGCAGAAGTACCAATCGCGCGAGGGCACTCCTGATACCCAGGATCCCCAACTTCGCGTGAGCTGGGGCTGATCCTCAGCGCTTCTGATCTGAAGGCGATCCGTACACATGAGGGCTGGTACCTACCTGATTCGTAGTAATTCCTGGAGCTACTTTGCGGTAATTGAGGCAGAAGCCCTCAAGTCCGTACATCAGCGGCCGATCCGGGGGGTGGACACCAACGGAATGGGGGGCGCACTTTGAAAGGAATTCAATTGCCAGGGCAGAAGCGCTTTCGTAGCTTTCTAGGTCTCACCGCAGCGCTCGTCTTGGCTGTCGCACTCGCTGCGCCCGCAGCGGCGCTCGCCGACCACGACGACGACGACGACACAACTACTCGTCGATGTTCTTCGGCTGTGCCTGGGACTCTGAGACGCGAACGCTTTCGATCGATTATCAGGATCCGGTTCAGGCGTTCGCCCTCTTCGATGACCTGGCCTGGTACGCGCCGGTCACTCCAGGGCGACTTCGAGACGATGCCGTCTTGGTCCAGGGGCGGGAACGTGAGCCTGTCCACCAACAGCAATCCGTTTGCCCTCAATGGCACCCCCGGCACGCGCTCGCTGAGCCTGCGCTATGACGGCTGGGTCCGGACGCCCTACATGTGCGTCAACCTGGAGACGCCTCACCTGCGCTTCGTTGCCAGCGCCACCGGTTCCGGCGAGCTCGACATCGAGACGCGCCTTTACGGCTGCAATGGCCGCTTTTACAGCCGCGTGACCAGCAGCCTCGAAGCCAGCGATCACGTCGGCTGGCAGCCGAGCGCGAAGATCGATCTCAATACACCCTGCCTCGGGCTACGCACCGGAATCGTTGACGTGCGCTTTCGCAGCAAGGGCAATTGGCTGATCGACGACGTGATGATCGACCCCTACAAGCGTGGCTAGGGGAGATCACGTTGACCGCCGACACCTTCACTGCGCTCGAGCCGATCAGCCGATCGGATGTCTCCAGCGGACGCGACGCCGAGGTCGACGACCTCCTCGAATCGTCGTGGGCGGGTCGCGGCCGGCCAATCCGCGGCCTCGAGCTTCGTCTCGAGTTCGCGGTCACGGCGCTGTTCTTGTTCGCCGCGGTTGCGCTGTTTGCGCTCGCACCGGCTGGGCTTCATCTCGATCCGGTTGTGCTTGCCGTGGTCGTTGCCTACGCGATCGCCTTCCAGGCGGAGTTTCCCGTCGGCGCCGGCCACGCTGTGCCGACTCAGCTCTTCCTCGTGCCGATGTTCGCGCTGGCTTCGGCGCAGCTGGTGCCGGTGCTCGTCTTCCTGGCTCTTGCGCTGAGCACCGCTCTCGCATCGGCAATGGGACGCGGGCGTCTCGACCGCCTCGTCAGCTGTGGCGGCGACGCGATGCACGCGCTCGGCCCGGCCCTGGTCATCGTTGTCTTTGCCGCCGGCGACGCGCTCGATGCGGCCGCATGGGTGATCGCCCTTGCCTTCGCCGCTCAGCTCGGATTCGACTTTCTCTCGTCGCTGGTTCACGACCGAGTGGTCCTGCGCGTTCGTCCCGAACTTCATACGAAGGTCCTCGGGCAGGTCTGGAGCGTCGATCTGGCCCTGCTCCCGTTCGGTTTGCTTGCCGCGGCCGCGACACCGAGCATCCCCTGGATCGCCCTCGCGCCGCTACCCCTCGTGATCTTGCTTGCGGCGCTCGCCGCAGACCGGTCGCGGCGGATCGACACCGCACAGGATCGCCTCGAGGAGCTCGAACGCGAGCGCCATCGCCATCAGATCGCGATCGACCGGATCGGCGACGCCCTGACTTCAAGACTCGACCTGTCGGCCCTCTTGAACGTGGTCACCAAAGTCGCGACGGATGCGCTCGACGGCGCCGCAGGTCGCTGTAACGCCCAAGGAAGCTTTGCGGAAGCTCCGGGCGACGCGGAGCTGGACGGCGTGCCCAGCGGTTGCTCGCCGGTGCTTGAGGTGGCTGAGAATCGTGCCCTTTCCAGCGCTCAGATCGCTGAGGCTGAGAACGACGGGATGTTCGCGGTCTCGAGCCCAATCGGCGGGCCGCCCGAGCCGATCGGGACTATCTCCGTCGCCCGCTCGCGATCTTTCTCGAATGAGGAACGGGCGCTGCTGAGCCGCCTCTGCCAGCAGGCGGCGGTGTCGGCAAGCGAGGCCCTTCGTCACGAGCAGCTGCGGGCAGCCGAGGCTGGGCTACGCCATCAGGCCTTTCACGATCCGCTCACGGGCCTGCCCAACCGGTCGCGCTTCGTCTCCCGCCTCGAGGAGGGGCTGAAGAACGGACCGGACGAGGTCGCGGTCTTGTTCATCGACCTCGACGGGTTCAAGCTGGTCAACGACACCCTCGGACACGAGGCCGGCGATGAGCTGCTCGTCGTCATCGCCCGCAGGGTCTCGAGTTGCTTGCGAGCGGGCGATATGGCGGCGCGCCTCGGCGGCGACGAGTTTGCGACGCTGCTTCACGGAGTTCGGCCAGGCGAGCGCGCTTCCGGCGTGGCGCGGCGACTGCTTTCGAGCATCTCGGAGCCGATCAGTGTGCGCGGCCACGAGTTCGTCATCCATGCCAGCGTCGGCCTTGCCTTCGCGACGCCCGGCGTCGAGCCCGAGCATCTGCTTCGAGATGCCGACCTGGCGATGTATTCGGCTAAGCGCGACGGCGGCCATCGCGTCGCGGCCTTCACCGACGAGATGCTGGTTAGCGCCGAGTCGCGGATCGAGCTCGTACAGGACATGCCCGACGCGCTCGCAAAGAGCGATTTCGAGCTCCGCTTTCAACCGATCATCGATCTCGCCGACGGCGGAGTTGACGCGATCGAAGCTCTCGTTCGCTGGCGTCACCCGAGCCGGGGCCTGCTCAAGCCCGAATGCGTTCATCGCATCCGCCGAGCAGATGGGAATGATCGACGAGATCGGCAGCTGGGTGCTCGATCAGAGCTGTCGCCTGATTGCCGAGGAGCTACCGAGCGGTGCGGGCAAGCCGAGGGTCACGGTCAACGTTTCTCCGATTCAGCTTCGTAACCCGCAGTTCGCTACCGATGTGATCGCATGCGTGGAGCGTCACGAGATTGCTCCGCACCGGCTGGTGCTTGAGGTGACGGAGTCGATCGCGATTGAGCAGAACGCTCGGACCCGCGAGAACCTGAGCATTCTGCACGAGCACGGGATCCAGATTGCTCTCGACGACTTTGGCGCGGGCTACTCCTCGCTCAACTATCTCTCCCGCTTGCCGATCGATGTGCTCAAGCTCGATCGCAGCCTGGCGGCCGAGATCGATAGCGATCCAAACCAGGAGCACCTGGTCAATGGCGTCATCGGGCTCGCGAGCTCGCTCAGGCTTCCCGTCGTCGTCGAGGGGATCGAAAGGGCCAGTCAGCTGGAGCGGATTCTCGAGCTCGGCGCCGAATTCGCCCAAGGCTATGTTCTCGCCGAACCGATGCCCCGCGACGCGCTCATCGATTGGCTGGTGGCGCACCGTGGCAAGGCAGCGGCAGAATCCTCCGCAGCAATCAACGGCGGCGCCGAGTCGATCTGGCGCAAGCCCTCCTTCGGCCTGCTCGCGCCGCGGATCTCCTAGATTCAGGCTGGCGACCGCGCTGCTTCGGCCCTGGCTCGTTAACATCGTTCGGCCGCGCCCGGGATCGCCATCCCGCGGAGCGGCTTTTCGCGCGCGACGTAGCCCGAGGCGCGAGTCACGATGAAGACCTACGTAGCGACACCAACAGACCGCCAGCGCGACTGGCACGTGATCGACGCCGAGGGCAAGACGCTCGGTCGCTTGGCCACCCAGATCGCCGACATCTTGCGCGGCAAGCGCAAGCCCGAGTACACCCCGCACTGCGACACCGGTGACTTCGTCATCGTCGTCAACGCGGAAAAGATTGCGGTGACTGGCAACAAGCGTGCGGACAAGATCTACTATCGCCACAGCGGTTATCCCGGCGGGATCAAGTCGCGGACGCTGGGCGAGATGCTCGAGCGGCGTCCCGAGGAGGTCATCCGCAAGGCTGTGAACGGGATGCTGCCGCGAAATCGCCTCGCCCGCCAGCAGATCACCAAGCTCAAGGTCTATGCCGGCCCAGAGCATCCGCACGCAGCGCAAAAGCCGAAGCCGATGGAGACCGAATGAGCGACGACGAACGAGGCGAAGAGACCGCCGACGAGAATGCGGCGGAGCAGCCGCAGGCCGCCGAGCCCGAGGGCGTGGAGCCCGAAGCTGAGTCGCCTGCCGAGCCCGAGGCGCCGACCGCGCCACCACCTGCCGAGCCCGAGGCGCCAACCGCGCCACCACCTGCCGAAGACGCCGAGGCGACTGACGATGATGCGCCCGATGACTCCCCGGCGCCCGATGACGAGCCGGCACCTGCGGCGGCCGCGGCCGCGAAAGAGGAGCCGAAGGCCAAGGATCGGGCTCCTGGAGCCGATCTTGAGCCACTTCAGCTCGAGCCCGAGCGCGAGCTCGACGCCGAAGAGCGCGCCCGCCTGGAAGCCGAGGAGGAGGAACGTGCCCGGCTCGAGGCGCTCGCTGCCGCCGTAAATGAGCCCGTTTCGCGTACCGGGCCCCGTGTCGAGCTCGCCAAGGATGCCCAGGTCCAAGCCACCGGCAAGCGAAAGAGCGCGATCGCCCGCGTCATCTTGCGGGCCGGCAGCGGCGAGTTCGAAGTCAACGGTCACTCGCTCGAGCGCCATTTTCCGCGCGCATACCTGCAAACGATCGCTCGTCAGTCGTTGGTCACCGCCGGCTATGAGTCCAACGTCGACGTCGTCGTTCGCGTCCACGGCGGCGGTATCTCCGGTCAGGCCGCGGCGGTGCGCCACGGCATCGCCCGCGGTCTGTGCGAGATCGATCCAGAGCTTCGGCCCGAGCTCAAGCGCCGTGGGCTGCTGACCCGCGACGCGCGCAAGAAGGAACGTCGCAAGGCGGGACTGAAGAAAGCGCGCAAGCGGCCGCAGTTCTCTAAGCGTTAGGACGCTCTTGGCAAAGAAGCTCTTCGGAACGGATGGTGTCCGGGGGGTCGCGGGCGAGTTCCTGAGCGCCGAGCTGGCCACAGCGCTGGGTCGCATGGCGACGCTCGAGTCCTCGGCGGCGCGCCCGCAGGTTCTGATCGTTCGCGATACCCGTGCGTCGGGCCCGATGCTGGAAGCGGCGCTGGCCGAAGGGATCACCGGCGCCGGCGGCGACGTCCTGCTCGCGGGTGTCCTGCCGACCCCCGCCGCTTCGGTGCTCGTGCGCCGGCTGGGCCTCGACTTGGCGATCGTGATCTCGGCCTCGCACAACCCCTGGCGAGACAATGGGATCAAGTTCTTCGCGGGCAACGGGCGCAAGCTCGACGACGAGCAAGAGGCGGCGATCGAAGCAGGGGTCGTGGCCGGCGCCGTCGCCGGTACGGGCTCGAGCGTGACCGGCGGACCCGGGCGGGTGCGCAGGCTCGAGGGCGCGCTCGACGACTACCTGCGCGAGCTCACGAGCTCGTTTCGGCTCGACCTCGCCGGCATCGAGGTCGTCCTCGACTGCGCGAACGGCGCCGCATTCGAGGCTGCGCCGATGATCTTCGAGCGCCTCGGTGCCACGGTCGCAGCGATCGGCGCCGACCCAGACGGGCGCAACATCAACGAGGCCTGCGGCTCGACTCATCCTCAGGCGCTGGCTGCGCGAGTGGTGCAGGGCTCCGCTGACCTCGGCTTCGCCTTCGACGGCGATGCAGATCGAGTCGTCGCGGTCGACGGCGGCGGCCGGATCCGGGACGGTGACGAACTGCTGGCCTTGATCGCCAGATATCTCTTGGCCGCAGGGCGGCTCGATGGCGGTGTCGCCGTGACGGTGATGAGCAATTACGGCATTCACGACGCCATGCGCGAGGCAGGGATCGAGGTCGCGACCACGCCAGTCGGCGACCGCAGCGTCGCTGCCGAGCTCAGACGGCGCGGCTGGAACTTCGGCGGCGAGCAGTCGGGCCATGTGATCTGGACCGACTTCGCCCCTACGGGCGACGGCATCGCCGCCGCCCTGCTGACGATCTCGGCGCTCGCGGGCCGCTCGCTCGCGGAGGCCGAACCGATGACCCGGCTGCCGCAGGTCCTGATCAACGTCGCCGTCGATGACCGCGACGCCGTCACCGACGCCGACGAGCTTTCGAGCGCTGTCTCGGAGGAGCAGGCAGGGCTCGAGGGTCGCGGCCGTGTTCTGGTGCGCCCGTCGGGCACCGAGCCGCTGGTCAGAGTGATGGTCGAGGCCCCCGAGGAGTCAGAGGCGCAGGAGATCGCCCAGCGCCTAGAAGCGATCGTGAGCAAACTCGGCAACTAGCGGGCGCGAGCCCGCTCACGCAACGCCAGCGACCAGCAGCGAGGCGCAAGCGGCGAACCCCGCATCCCGCCTCTACCCTCTCTACTCATGTGCGGAATCGTCGGATACGTCGGCAACCGCCCCTGCCGGGATCTGCTCGTCGGCGGGCTCGAGAAGCTCGAGTACCGCGGCTATGACTCGGCGGGTATCTCGCTGCTCGCCGACGGAGAGATCGACACCGTGCGCGCTGTCGGCAATCTCGCCAACCTGCGCGCGGCCGTCGGCCTCGATGCCGACCGGCCGATCACCGAGCGTGACTCCGGCGCCGTCGCCGTGGCCGCGCCGCCGGCGACGATCGGCCTCGGCCACACTCGCTGGGCGACCCATGGCCGCGTCACCGAGGAGAACGCCCATCCCCATGGCGACTGCTCCGACGACATCCAGATCGTCCTCAACGGCATCGTCGAAAATCATGCCGAGCTGCGCCGCGAGCTCGTTGCCGACGGCCATCGCTTCAGCTCCGAGACCGACGCCGAGATCGTCGCCCATTTGATTGAAAAGCACTACGACGGTGAGCTGACCAAGGCGGTTCGCGATGCCTTTTGCGACCTTCGTGGCCACTACGCCTTCGTCGCCATGCACGCCGAGCATCCAGAGATGCTCGTTGCGGCACGTCAGGAATGCCCGCTGATCGTCGGTCTCGGCGACAACGAGAGCTTCGTCGCCTCGGCGATTCCCGCTTTCTTGGCCGAGACCCGTCACGTCCTCGGGCTCAAGAACGGCGAGATCGTGACTGTCGCCAAGGGTGAGGCGACGATCGAGGAGGCTGACGGCACCGCGGTCGAGCGCGAGATCGAGGAGGTCACGTGGGACCAGGAGGCCGCCGAAAAGGGCGGCTACTCGACCTTCATGATGAAGGAGATCCACGAGCAGCCCGACGCCGTCGCCGAGACGATCGCCGATCGGCTAGCGGCCGCCGATCGTGTCGACCTCTCCGAGCTCGAGCTTGATCCCGAGTTGATCAAGCGCCTGCGGCGAATCGTCATCGTCGCCTGTGGCACCTCCTACCACGCCGGGCTCGTGGGTCGCTATGCAATCGAGCAATGGGCGCGGGTCCCGGTCGAGATGGACGTCGCCTCCGAGTATCGCTACCGCGATCCCGTGGTCTGCGCCGACGATCTCGTCATCGGCATCACGCAGTCGGGAGAGACCGCCGACACCCTGGCGGCGATGCGGCTCGCTCGCGAGCGTGGAGCAACGGTGATGGCCGTGACCAACGTCATGGGTAGCCAGGCCACTCGCGATGCTGACATCGTGCTCTTCACCAGGGCTGGGATCGAGATCGGTGTCGCGGCGACCAAGACCTTCACCAGCCAGGTGGCGGCGATGTACCTGCTCGGGCTCTGGCTGGCGCAGGAACGCGGCTCGATGGAGGTCTCGCGGACCGCCGAGCTGATCGCCGAGATGAAGGCGCTTCCGCATCTGATCCAGGAAACGATCGTCGGGAGCGACAGCCGCGTACGAGCGATCGCGCGCAGTCACCACGAGCGCAAGTTCTTTCTCTATCTCGGACGCAACATCGGCCTACCGGTCTGCCTCGAAGGGGCGCTGAAGCTGAAGGAGATCTCCTACATCCCGACCGACGCGTATGCCGCGGGCGAGATGAAGCACGGCCCGATCGCGCTACTCGACGAGAACACTCCCGTGGTCACGGTCGCGACCAACAGCCCGACTCTGGAGAAGGTGCTCTCGAACGTCTCTGAGGTGCGTGCACGCGGCGCCGATGTCATCGCCGTCGCCACCGAGGGCGCGACGGAAGTCGCAGATGCGTGCGATCAGACCTTGTTCGTGCCGAGTACCGATTGGATCCTGCAGCCGATTCTGGCGATCGTGCCGCTGCAGCTGCTCGCCTATTACATCGCCCGGCTCAACGGTCTCAACGTCGACCAGCCGCGGAATCTGGCAAAGACGGTCACGGTCGAATGATCGGTATCGATCTGATCGAGATCGAGCGCCTCGAGCGGGCGCTGGAACGACGCCCTCGGCTCGCTGAGCGCGTGTTCAGCGAGGCCGAGATCGCCTTCGCCGAGCTGAGGCGGCGCCCCGGCCGCCATCTCGCGGCTCGCTTCGCGGCCAAGGAGGCGGCGCTGAAGGCGTTGGGGTTGGGCGGGCTGCGGTTGCACGAGGTCGAGGTCGAAGGCGGGGGAGACTCGGCTCCGCGACTTCGCCTTCACGGGAGCGCCCGCGAGACGGCTGAGCGCCGCGGCATCGAGCTTTCGCTCTCGCTTTCCCACTCGCGCGAGCTCGCGACCGCCGTCGTGGTCGGCGCACCGCCAGCCCTTCGCCCCTAGGCAGTGCAACCACCTAACTGTCAGCCTTAGAGCCATGGAGCCCTGGCTCTCCCCATTGCTCGACGCGAAGACGATGCGCGCGGTCGACGCCTGGGCGATCGAGGAGCGTGAGACGCCATCACTCGACTTGATGGAGGCGGCTGGGCGCGCCGTTGCCGAGGCTGCGCTCGAGCTTTGCGAAATGGGGCCGGCCCGGATCGTTTGCGGCAAGGGCAACAACGGCGGCGACGGGCTCGTTGCCGCACGCCATCTGGCGACCAACGGCGTCGAGGCCGAAGTCGTGCTGCTGTGGCCGGCGGCCGAGCTCTCCGACGACGCCAGGGTCAACCTCGAGCGTTTCGGTGGCAAGGCAACCGAGGCCGGCGATGGCGATCTCAAAGCGCTACTCGCGAACTCGGGCGTGATTGTCGACGCGATCTTCGGCACCGGCTTCGAGGGCGCGCCGCGTGAGCCGGCAGCAGCTGCGATCGAGGCAATTAATGGGGCGGGCGCTCCCGTGGTCGCCGCCGACATCGCCTCGGGCGTCGATGCTTCCAGCGGGGAGATCGCCGGCGTCGCGGTTGCAGCCGACCTCACCGTGTCCTTTCACGCTGCCAAGCTCGGCCATTGGGTCGCTCCGGGCAAGGGCGCAACCGGCGAGCTTCGAGTCGCTGCGATCGGGATCCCGGACGGGGCTCCCGCGCAGTCCGCCGGCGGCGTGATCGACCGGCGGGTGTTGGCGCTTGCGCCTCGCCGCGGTGCAAGCTCGACCAAGTTCAGCTCGGGCCAGGTGCTGATCGTTGGCGGTTCGCGTGGCCTTACGGGAAGTGTGTGTCTGACCGCCTCGGCGGCGATCCGCACTGGTGCCGGCTACGCCACCGTCGCCGTGCCCGATGAGCTCGAGCCGATCTTCGAGACGAAGCTGACCGAGGTGATGTCAATCGGCTGCGAAAGCGAGGACGGCGCGCTCGTACCCGCAGCGGCGGAACGCATCCTTGCCGCCTGCGACGGGGCGGCGTCGGTTGTTGTCGGCCCCGGGCTCGGCAAGAGCGCCCCGGCCGCCGAGCTCGTCGCTGCCGTGGTCGCCCGGATCGAGACGCCGCTGCTGATCGACGCCGACGGCCTCAACGCGCTCGCAGGCAAGCTCGAGCTGTTGGCATCGAGAGCGCAACCCACCGTGCTCACCCCGCATGCCGGCGAGCTCGGTCGGCTGCTTGGGAGCGACTCGAAGACGATCTCGGCCAATCGCCTGGCGTCGGCGCAGAAAGCGAGCCAGCTCGCGAAGGCGGTGGTGGTGCTCAAAGGCGACGACACGATCGTCGCCGGCCCGGGCACTGGACCGATGATCAACGCGCTTTCGAGCCCGTCGCTGGCGACGGCGGGAACCGGAGACGTGCTCAGCGGTTTGATCGCGGCGCTGCTGGCTCGCGGCCTCGACCCACCCACGGCCGCTGCCGCCGGCGTCTTCGCCCACGCCCGCGCCGGCCAGTTCGCCGCCGAGCGCGTCGGGGCCGCCGAGTCCGTGATCGCAAGCGATGTTGTCGATGCGATTGCTGCTGGGCTCGTGCCCGATGCGGAAGCGCACTGAGGTGAGCGCCGAGCCGGTCGCGCGCGCGACCGCGGTGATCGACGTCGGCGCGATTGCGCGCAACTGCGCCAGGCTCGAGGCGACCCTGAGCCAAGGCTCACGGCTCTGCGCCGTGGTCAAAGCCGATGGCTACGGCCACGGTGCAGTCGAATCTGCTCGCGCGGCGCTCGCCGGTGGTGCCAGCCAGCTTGCCGTCGCCACCGCCGCCGAGGCGAGCGAGTTGCGGGCGAGCATGCCGGATGCGCCCCTGCTCGTTCTCGGCGCGATGACGCCGGCAGAGCTCGAGGCGGCGCTCGAGGCCGAGGCGGAGGTATCGATCTGGCGCCAAGGCTTTTTCGAGCTGGTGGCAGCACGGGGGCAGGCGCTCGGGCTGCGTCCCCGCCTTCATGTCAAGTACGACACCGGCATGGGCCGGCTCGGCGACCGCGACGCTGATGCCGTCGAGAGCCTCGTGCGTGCAGCGGCGGCCAGCGACGTGGTCGAGCTCGCCGGCCTGTGGACGCATTTCGCGACAGCCGATGAGGAGGACACGAGCTTTCTCGAGCAGCAGCTGAGGCGCTTCAGTGAGCTCGCGCTGCCGCTGCGCGACGAGTTCGACGGGCTGATCTTGCATGCCGCCAACAGCGCCGCCACGCTTCGCCTCGAGATTGCGCATTTCGACATGGTTCGCTGTGGCGTCGCCATCTACGGCCTCGATCCGTTCGGGGTCGATCCAGCCAATTGGCAGCTCGAACCGGCCATGGAGCTGCGCTCTTACGTCGCCGACGTCAAGCGCTTCGAGGCGGGAGAGAGCGCGGGCTATGGCAGGCAATGGACGGCATCTGAGCCGACCAACGTAGGGATCCTGCCGATCGGCTACGGCGATGGCGTTCGCCGCGGGCTCACCAACAACGCCGAGCTTCTCGTTTCTGGGCAACGCTGGCCGTTGGTCGGGACCGTCTCGATGGACAACATCACGATCGACCTCGGGCCTGCGCCCGTCGTCGAAGCCGGAGCCGCTGCTGTGCTGATCGGCGAGCAGGACGGTGGGCGCGTGCTCTGCGAGGAGGTCGCCCGCCGCCTCGACACAATCAATTACGAGATCACCTGCGGCATCTCCTCGAGGGTCCCGCGCGAGTACGTGGGCGCGGCGGCTTGAGCGCCGAGGCGCGCTTCGAGGGGCTTTCGAGGGCGCCTGCAGTTGCTGTCGCGCGCGAGGCCCTGGCCGGCGCTGACGAGCACGCCTGGATCGTCGGCGGCGCCGTGCGCGACGCGATCGCCGGCCGCGAGATCGTCGACCTCGATCTCGCCGTGGCGGGCGGGGCCGGTGTGGCCGCGCGCCGTATCGCCGACGCTTGTGGGGGTGCGGTCTTCGAGCTCTCGGCCGAGTTCGGGACCTGGCGCGCTCTCGCCCCCGACCGTTCATGGCACGCCGACGTCTCGACCCTTCGCGGCGAGACGATCGAGGCTGACCTCGCCCAGCGCGATTTCACCGTCAACGCCATCGCCCTTGACCTCGGCGATCTCGAGCGTCCGCCTATCGACCCTCACGGCGGCATCACAGATATCGAAAAGCGTGCGTTGCGTGCGGTCAGCGCCGAAAGCTTCAGCGACGATCCCCTGCGCGTGCTTCGCGCGGCACGGCTACGCGCGGAGCTGGGCTTCGAGCTCGAGGACCAGACGGCGGCCCTAGCCCGTGCCTCGGCGCCGCTGGTGGCGGATACCGCTGGCGAGCGCCAGTTTGCCGAGCTGAGGATGCTCGTGACCGGTCCCGCGCCATTGCTGGGTCTCGCGGCGCTCGAAGACCTCGAAGCCACCGACTACGTTCTGCCCGAGCTTGCGGCGCTGCGCGGGGTGGGCCAGAACCCCAACCACCATCTCGACGTCTACGGGCACACGCTCGAGGTCGTGGCGACGTTGCTCAGCGTCGAGGCCGACCTCGATCGCTTCGCCGGCGAGTCCGCCGGCGAGGTTCGCGCGCTGCTATGCGAGCCGCTGGCCGACGAGCTCACGCGGGGAGGCGCGCTGCGTTTCGGAGCCCTGCTGCACGACACCGGCAAGCCGATTACTCGTGAGGAGCGCGAGGGTGGGTTCGTCTCGTTCGTCGGCCACGATCGCGAGGGCGCCGCGATCGTTCGCAGCGCCTGTGCGCGACTGAAGACGAGCAGGACGCTTTCTCGCCATCTCGAAGCCCTGACGCGCCACCATCTGCACCTCGGTTTCATGATCGCCCAGCGCCCGCTCTCGCGCCGGCATCTGTATCGGTACCTGCGCTTGACCGAGCCCGTCGCGGCGGATGTCACCCTGCTCACGGTCGCCGACCGGCTCTCGGCTCGCGGCAGCGGGCCGACCGCGACCCCGGAGATGATCGATGCCCATCTCGAGCTCGCGCGCGAGGTCTTGCCGGAGGCACTGCGCTGGCACCGAAACGGGCCGCCACGCGCGCCCATGCCCGGCGACGAGCTTGCGGCAGCCGTCGGGATCGAGCCCGGTCCCGAGCTCGGGCGGCTGCTTGAGGAGATCGAGGCGGCCGTGTTCGCTGGTGAGGTCAACTCCGCCGCCGACGCGATCCGCGTCGCCCGCGCCCTCGCCGAGGGGGATGCGACCGAGACCAAATAGTCTGGCGGTCGTGAGCGACTGCCTATTCTGCGCCATCGTCGCCGGCGACATGCCGGCGCAGATCGTCGACTCCGACGAGCACACCGTCGCCTTCATGGACATCAACCCGGCGACACGCGGCCACGCGCTCGTGATCCCGCGCGCGCACAGCGCCGACCTGATGGAGATCTCCGACGATCAGCTCGAGCGCACGACGCTCGCGGCGCGCAGGCTGGCGCAGCGGATGGAGCAGACGCTCGAGCCCGACGGCTTCAACCTGATCAACGCCTGTCGCCCGGCGGCGTGGCAAACGGTCTTTCACTTCCACATCCACGTGGTCCCGCGCTATGAGGACGACCCGCTCGAGCTGCCGTGGCGCCCGGTGGCCGGCGACCCAGATCAGATTGCGCGGATCGCGTCGAAGATTCGCGGCGATGATGATGGCTGAGCGCACGATCAGCTTCTCGCTCGAGGGTGAGGTCGGCATCGTTGAGCTCTCGAATCCACCGCTGAACCTGTTCACCGACACCGCCTTCGAGGAGCTGATGACGTCGCTCGACGAGGCCGAGGCGTCCGCTGCTCGCGCTTTGGTCTGGCGCGCGAGCGGCGAGATCTTCAGCGGCGGGGTCGACGTCAAGGCGTTTCAGCGCGTCGTCGATGCCGGGCCCGGGGAGGCGAGCGCGTTCGCCGGCCCGCTGATCGAGGGCGTCAGGCGGCTCGAAGCGCTCGAGGTGCCGACGATCGCGCTCGTGCACGGGCTATGCCTCACCGCCGGGCTCGAGATCGCGCTCGGTTGCGACATCATCTGGGCCGAGCAGTCGTCGCAATTCGGCCTTGTCGAGGCCGTGGTCGGGCTCACGCCCGGCGCCGGCGGTACCCAGCGGATGGCCGAGCGCGCAGGCCCCGGCAGAGCGCGCGAGTTTGTGATGACGGGTGGGCTCTACGAGGCATCAAAGCTGGAGTCATGGGGCGTGATCAACCGCGTCGTCGGCGACGGTGAGGTGCACGAGAAGGGCATGCGCTTCGCTCAGCGGCTGGCGAGCGGACCGACGGTCGCCCACGCCGCCACCAAGCGCGTCGTCCGTGCTTATCTCGAGGGCGGCGTCGCCCACGCCGACGAGATCACGCCCGATCAGTTCGCCGCGCTGTTCGAAAGCGACGACCTGCAGTCCGCCGTGCGCTCATTCCTCGCCGACGGGCCCGGCAAGGCGACGTTCGAGGGTCGCTGAATCCCGCTTATTCATCGGCTTACGCGCTACCCTCAAGCTCGCAAATGGGCAAAGAAGAGAAAATCGAGCTCGAGGGCGAGGTCACCGAGGCCTTGCCCAACACGATGTTCAAGGTCAAGCTCGATAACGACCACCAGGTCCTCGGCCATATCTCGGGCAAGATGCGCCGCCACTACATCCGCATCCTCCCTGGCGACCGCGTCAAGATCGAGCTCTCGCCCTACGACCTCGACCGCGGCCGCATCACCTACCGCTACAAGTAGCCCCGCCGGCTGGGCTCAGACGCTGCGCGCCATCAGCAGGTCGTCGACATAGACCCCCGCGACGCGAAACTCGTTGCGTAGCGTCCCTTCGACGACGAAGCCGCAGGCCTCGTACAGCTTGAGCGCTGCGGGGTTCGTGGCGAGGACTCGGAGGCGCAGCTTCGTGCAACCTCGCTGGGCGGCGAACTCGGCGGCTGCCTCGAGTAGCGCGGTGCCGATGCCACGGCGCTGATGCGAAGGCGAGACCGAGAGTTCGACAATCTCGAGCACGTGGCGGTTGGAATCGAGCGGCGTCGGGCGAGTGAGGGCACAGAGCCCACAGATCTCATCGTCAACCGTGGCAACGAGGGTGTCCTCGGGCTCGGCTCGGCCGTCGAAGAAACGGAAACCGGCATCGGGTTCAGGCGCAGGCGTCACCTCGGGCCGGCGCGTGTCGAGATCTATCCGCGTCAGCGCCGGCTCGTCCTTCCTGCTCGCGAGCCGGATTGTCACGGCCCCATCAATAGCCGAGCCCTCGTCAGCCACCAAGCGACGCTCGCGAATAGTCAGTCCGCAGCTCCCACAGCCCATCCGCGCCGATGTGATGCTCCTCGGCCACCCGCCCGAGCGCCTCGCGGGCCGAGTCGAGATCGGTGTCGCAGACCACGGCAACCTCCTTGGAAGCCAGCGGTTCGCTGGCCCATTCGAGCACTTCGGTCGCATCTTCGGCGGGCTCACAGCGGTCGAGGTCGGGCACGAGGTTGGCGAGGATGACGTCGTAGGCGGCAAAGGGCTGGAAGCCGGGGACCGAGATCGTGACCGCATCGGACAGCCGCGTGATCTCATAAGAGGGGCATGTGTAGCGCCGACCGCCAGACCAGTTGGCGAGCTTGTGATCGAGGATTCGTGCTGCCGGCATAGGCCGGCGGGCTGCGGCCAGATCGGCCTCGAGCTCGGCTTCGACGGCGTCGTCCGCCGACCATTCGCCGAGCTGCACGATGTCAATGCCGGCTGATCGTGCTGCGGTCTCGATCGTCCCCTGCTCGTCGAGCAGAGCGCCTGAGAAGTGCTGGATGCGCAGCTGGCGCAGCAGCGCCCGCATCCGATCGGGCGCATGCAGGCGAGCGGCCACAACAGCGCGGCAGGCGTCGATTGTGCCGGCCATCCGCGGGCGCACCGAGGTGTCGATCGGCATCCCATGCTCGCGCGAGATCTTGCGAAAGGACTTGGCCTGCTTTTCGGGCGTGAAGCCACGCTCGTCATAGACCTCGGGCGACTCCGCGAGCCCGACGAGTCGCACTTGCCACTCGATCCGGTCCGAGTACAGCCAATCGAGTCGGCGGCGAAAGGGCTCGGCGCTCCAGGCCCAGGGACAGCCTGGGTCGGTGTACTCGGTGATGCGGACGTCGGCCATCAGTCGGATGTGCGCTCCATTCCACGCAAGGCGAAGCCGCCGAACACAGCGAGCATGCCGACGAGGGCGACGATCGCGGGCCAGGTTCCGGCCCAGGTGATCGGATCGCCGATGAATCCCTGACGTGCGGCCTCCACCACCTGCGTCAGCGGGTTGATCCGGGCAATCTCCTGAAGCCATCCCTGGAGCAGCGCGAGCGGCGCGTAGGCGGTAGTTGTCAGCACGAGGATGAACATCCCCGATTGCATCAGCGGCGCAGCGCTCTGCGTGCGGTAACGCAGGGCCAGCATCGCGCCCCAGCAGGCAGCGATCGTCGCCGTCGCCATGACGCAGAAGATCGCGAGCGCGAGACCACCGAGCCCCGGCCACTCGACCCCAATCGAAAAGCCAACGACGAGCAGGACGGTCGCCGGGATCAACGACCGCAGGCTGGCGGATCCCACGAGTCCCGCCAGCAGGGCCCAGCGCGCGGCCGGCGCCGCGATCAGGCGATCGAACCAGCCGAGCTCGATGTCGCGTGCCATGTTGACGCCGGTGGCCGCGCCGGTGAAGCCGGCGCCTTGGAGCAGGCTGACCGAGATCAAGAAGCTCTGATAGCTCTGCGTGTCGAAGCCCGGCAGCAGGGTCAGTTTGCCGAAGACCGACGTCAGGCCGAGGAAAAAGATCGTCGGAGCCAGCACGCCCGGAATCGCGGCGCCGGGCACCCGCAGGATCTCGTTGGCCGCGCGGCGGATCAGCACCCGAACCGTCGCTAGTTCGGCGGCGAGCCCCATTGCGGTCAGCCCATCCTCAGGCGGCGCCGCAAGGCGATCGCGCTGAGCGCGGTCGAGATTGCGCCGACGAGCGCGATTGCACCGAGCGCCTCCGCCACTGACCTCAGCGTCAGCGACGAGATCACCGGTTCGCGCACGCCCTCAGCGATAAAGGAGAGCGGGTTGTACTCAGCGACCGTCGAGGCCGGCTCGAGTAGCAACGCCGCCGGGAAGAAGGCGCTGGAGAGAAAGAGGACGACGAAGATGAGCGGGAACAGCCCCTGCACCACCGACGCGGTCCCCGAGTACAGGGCGATCGCGGAGCTGATCCCACCGAAGGCCACCGCTGCCAGCGAAACCAGCACGACCATGACGATGATTCCGCCAATTCCCTGCTCGAACTCGGCTCCGAAGATGAGGCCAATGGCGACGAACCAAAGCGCTGTGATCGCCCCCAGCACAGCGGTTCCCGCCAGGCGCCCGAGAACGATCGCAAAACGCGAGATCGGCGCCGCGAAAAGGCGGTCGATGAAGCCGATCTCGAGGTCGACCGCGAGTGCGATGCCGCCCGTGTTGCCCGCCAGCAGACATGCCTGGATCATCGCGCCGGCGAGCATGAAGTCGAGAAACCCGTTGACCGCTGGAAATCCGTCGAGCTCCACGGCTTGGCCGGCACCGCCGGTTTGCACCGCGAGCAACAGCGTTGGAAAGATCAGGATCGGCGCTGCCAGCTGAGGCCGGCGAAAGGTCTGCTTGACCGACCGCGACCCAAGCGCTGCGATCACCCGCAGGTTGACCAGTAGCCGGCTCAAGCCACTGGTTCTTCCACGGGCTCGGCCGCGTCAGCGCCATGTTGGCCACCCTCGATGTGTGTGCCCGTCTTGGCGACGAAGACGTCGTCGAGTGTGGGCTCGACGAGGTCGAGTGATTCGACGACGAGTCCCGCCTCGTCGAGGGCGCGAACGACACCGGCAACGTCGCCGGCGCCGCCGACGAGCTCGACCAGCACCTTGCCGTCCTTTTCGGGCATCGGCTTGCCGAAGGCCCTACAGACCTCCTTTGCCTGATCGGCCGAGCCCTCGCGCAACCCGATCTCGAGGTGCGCGTTGCCGATCTCCGCTTTGAGCGAGCCGACGGTGCCCTCCGCGACGATCTTGCCCTTGGCGATGATTCCGACGCGATCGGCGAGCTGATCGGCCTCCTCGAGGTACTGCGTCGTCAGGAACACAGTCGTGCCGTCGCGGTTGAGCTTTTCCACCTCCTCCCAGATCGCCTTGCGACTTACCGGATCGAGACCGGTGGTGGGTTCGTCGAGGAATAGAACCTGAGGTTCGTGCACGAGCGCCGAAGCGAGGTCGAGGCGCCGGCGCATGCCGCCGGAGTAGGTCCCGACACGCCGGTCGGCCGCATCGCCGAGTCCGACGCGCTCGAGCAGGGCGTCGCCGCGGGTCGCGATCTCTGGCCGGCGCAGGCCGTGAAGCGTGGCCTGCAGGCGGATCATCTCGCGACCGGTCATCAACGGGTCGAGCGCGGCCTCTTGCAAAGCGACGCCGATCGAGCGGCGCACCTCGGCGGGCTCTCGGACGACGTCGTGGCCAGCAACTCTGGCGCTGCCTCCGGTCGGGCGCAGCAAGGTCGTCAGCATCCGCACGGTCGTCGTCTTGCCGGCGCCGTTGGGCCCGAGAAAGCCGTAGATCTCACCCTCGGATACCGCGAGGTCAACGCCGTCGACGGCCTTGATTTCCCCCTCGAACTGGCGCTCGAGCGCTGATACCTCGATTGCAGACACGGCGAGGGAATCTACCGGCGGGGCTCTCTGCGCCTAAGCTTGGCAGCGCAAGGAACCGAAACCCAGCCCGGGTAATCGTGTTCCAGCTATTCCAATGGCCGGCTCGACATCACGCTTGCGCCTCGTTTCCGTCGCTTTTGCGGCGTTGTTGGCCTGCGTCGCGATGGCGCTGTGGGTGGCTGAGAGCGGTGCTGCGCCCGCCGAGCGGGCCAACGCGTCGCTGATCGGAGCGACGACCACGTCGCCCAAGCCCAACTGCCCAACGCCGAACATCGACAACCCGCCTGCCGATGAGGCCTGCCAGGCGATGGCTCGCGTGACCGGCTTTCAGGTCGACGCAGACGGTCGCCACAACCCATTCAAGGTCCGCGAGGCCGGCACGATCGTCGCCTGGGGCTTGGATGTCTCCAAGCCCAACAAGGCCGAGCAGGATTTCTTCGGCTCCGCGATCGCCAAGAGCGGACCGCCCAGCGCCCGCCTCTCAGTGCTGAAGCCCAAGGAGGACGGCTACAAGCTGCTTCGCCAGAGCGCGGTTGTCCAGCTGAATTCGGTCCTCGGCACGAGGCCGACGTTTACCGTCGCCGAACCACTCCGGGTGAAAAAGGGCATGTTCGTCGCACTCACCGCTACCACCTGGATCTCGAACCTGGCCGACGCGGGGGCCAGTGCCGGCGATACCTGGCTCACCAGTCGCGAGCCAGGGCAATGCGGCACGGAAGCCGGTGACTCCGCGGCCGAGAACGAGGCCGATCTCAAGGAGCGCAGCCGGCCGCAGCAAAAGGTTGGAGGCATTCGCTCATACGCCTGTGAGTACCGCGGCGCCCGCATCCTCTACTGGGCTTATTACGTTCCGAAGAACTAGGCGCAGTTCGGCTTACGTCGGGTTGGTGGTGGGCGCCCGTTGCTGATCTGGTTGGACGAGCCGCTCAGTTGCTGGGTAGGGGTCAAGATCGGGCGTTTGCCGACCACCTGTGGAGATCTAGTTTCGACAGTCGGAACTGAATCTCCACAGGTCACCGATCTAGCCGCACGACCGGCTCAGGCTTGCGCGGCCTGGCGTAGCCCGCAGTACGGGCAGTCGCTGACGTCGAGGCCGATCAGCTGATCGCAGCGTCGGCAGGCACGGAGGTTCTCGGGTGTGCGCAGCAGCGCCGATGCCGACGGCGCGAGCGGCAGGGTCCGGGTCACCGGCTCCATCTCCTCGCCGGTCTCGCGGTCGACGTAGACGCCGCCGGGCTCGGCCGCGGCGAAGGCCTCTCGGCCCGAAGCACGAGCGCGCAGCCGGTATTTCTGCTTCGGGTTCTGCATCGGGCCGAAACAGTAACCGCTTCGCGCGTTGCATTCTCCTTAGGGTGAGTGCGTGCGCGTCCTCATCTTTCACGGCTACCTGCTCAGCGGCACCGGGTCCAACGTCTACAACGCCAGCCTCGCACGGGCCCTGGCCAAGCTCGGACACGAGGTTCACCTCGTCTGCCAGGACCGCAAGGGCCTCGAGCTTGGCGACGGGACCGCAGGCTCAGTCGAGGTCCACAACCCCGACATCGGCGGCCTCCTGCCCGTGTTCGTCCACGACAACTACGAGGGCTTCGAGGTGAAGACGTTCACCGAGCTCTCCGAGCCGGAGCTCGACTCCTATCTCACGCGCAACGTCGAGTTCGTCACCGAGTTGATCGACCGTCTCGGAGGCGTCGACGCAGCTCTCGCAAACCACCTCGTCATGGCGCCCGTCGTGCTCGCCCGCGCCGGCCTGCGCTATGCGCTCAAGGTCCACGGCTCTGATCTCTCCTACACCGTGCTCCCTGAGCCCGATCGCTTCGGCCCCTATGCGAAGGAGGCTTGCGACGGCGCCAGCGGCATCCTCGTCGGCTCGGGCCATATCGCCGACCGCCTGCGCCAAGCCGTCGACGACCCCGAGACCAACGCCAAGGTCCGTCTCGGCCCTCCCGGCGTCGACACCGACCTCTTCGCCCCAATCCCCCCCTTAACACGCTCCCAACGCCTGAGCGAACTCGCCACCGGCCTCCGCGAAGCCAAGCCGTCCTCCACCAAAGCAGCTCGAGCGGGTGGCACGGCGGGGGGACCCACTCCGAGCACCCGCCGGGAGCGCAGGAGTGGGGGGTCCCGCCGTGACAGGACCCGCTCGCCATCGACCCGCTCGCCATCGACTCGGGACAGCTCGGCCTGGGACCGAGATGTCATCCGAGCCGCAGAAGCCATCGACTGGTTCGCCCAGGCGCCAGGCCCCCGCGTGATCTTCGTCGGGAAGCTGATCGTGTCGAAGGGCGTGGATCTGTTGCTGGCGGCTTGGCCGATGATCGTCGGCCGAAACTCCGGGGCCCGGCTGCTGATCGTGGGGTTCGGCTCGGCTCAATTGGCGTTGGAGGGAGTGGTCGACGGGTTTGCCGATGGCGATCTCGGCCCGCTGCGCGAAGTTGCCGAGCGTGGGCGTGGGGTGGAGGGGGGCGAGGAGGAGCGGCTGGCGATGCTGAGCTCTTTCCTGGATGAACTCCCGGACGGCTACGCGGAATCGGGCGCGAGCCGCTGCCATGGGGATTCAGTTCTGTGGCCGGCTGGAGCACGAGGAGGTTGCGATTCCGGTGTGTGCTTCCGACGCACTCGTCTTCCCGAGCACGTTTCCGGAGGCGTTCGGGATGGTGGCGGCGGAGGCCGCGGCGGGCGGGACTTTGCCCGTGTCGGCGGCGCATTCCGGGGCCGCCGAGGTGTCGCGCCAGCTTGCGGGCGAGCTTCCAAAGGCTGTTCGCGAGCTGATCTCCTTCGAGCTCGGCAGCAACGCGGTTGTGTCAATCGCCGACTGCGTCAATGGCTGGTTCGGCCTCGAGTCGGGCGAGCGCGACGCGGCGAGCCGCGCGCTGCGCGAAACGGTCGATCGCATTTGGAGCTGGAACGGCGTGGCCGAAACGGTGCTCAGCGCGGCGGCCGGGAAGCTCGAACCGCTGCCTCGCCCGAGCGGTCATTAGTGCTGCTTGTCGCTAGCTGTTTCGGATCTCGGCAGCCCCGCCACGCTGATCAATAGAATCGCTCGCGGTGGCCCGCTCGACCCTCCTTCGGCTCTTCGGCGTCATGCTTGCGATCTCGATCGTGAGCTCGGTGTTCATGCTCCAATTCGAATGGAACGGGCCGGCGGCATCGGAGGAGCGCAAGCCGATCGACGACCTGCTCGACGTCATGATCGTCGTTTCGTGCTTCGTGTTCGCGGTCGTGATGACGATGTTCGGCTACGCGATCTGGAAGTACCGCGCCAAGCCTGGCGACGAGTCCGACGGCGAACCGATCCACGGCAACACCAAGCTTGAGATCGCCTGGACGGTGATCCCGACGATCATCGTCCTCTTCGGCGGCGTCTACTCGTGGATCGTGCTTGACGACATCGAGGCTGAGGCCGCTGACAGGATGCCGCTTGAGGTCACCGCACAGCAGTACAAATGGACTTTCGCCTACCCCGAGGCAGACGGCCTGCGAACGAACGAGCTGCACGTGCCGGTCGATCGCCAGCTCGACGTTACGGTCGAGGCGCTCGACGTCCTGCACTCGTTCTGGGTACCCGAGTGGGGGATCAAGCGCGATCTCGTGCCGTCGGGGCCGGGCGGCGACGAGATCGACAACCAGTTTGTCGTCACCCCGAACGAGGAGGGCACCTACAGCCTCGTCTGCACCGAGCTCTGCGGCATCGGCCACTCGACGATGAGGGCGACGGTGGTGGTCGAGTCTGAGGAAGAGTTCGAGCAGTGGATCGCCGACCAGCAGGAGGACCCAGTGCCGGTGGGCGGCTCGGAGGGCGACAGTGGCGACGCGCCGCCGGCGGAGGGCGAGGCTTAGGCTGATGGAGGTGGGCGAACGGTGAGCGCAGCGTTGAGAAGGCCGGGGATGCCGCGAGCGGGGCTTGGCTTCCTGCTCGGATGCGGGTTCGGCTTTGGGCTCGTCGTCGCCCTGCGCGCGATCTCCGGGCTCGAGATCTACCAGACCGAGGCCAACGGCTACCCGCATGTGATTGTCCCGGCGATCACCGGCCCGCTCGGCTTCCTCGTCGGCCTCGGCTGCTTCGACTACTGGTTCCGCTGGGCTGCCGGCAGGCCAACGATTCCCGACGATCACGCCGAGCACGGCGCGACCTCGTGGCGCGACTACTTCCGCTTCAACACCGATCACAAGGTGATCGGGATCCAGTACATCGTCACCACCTTCTTCTTCTTCCTCGTCGGTGGCCTGATCGCGATGATCATCCGCGCCGAGCTCGCTCAGCCCGGGACCCAGATCGTCGATCCTGGGGTCTACAACGGGCTCTTTTCGACGCACGCCGCGCTGATGATCTTCGTCTTCGTGATTCCGGTCTTCGCCGGCATCGCCAACTACGTGCTGCCGTTGATGATCGGCGCGCCCGACATGGCCTTTCCGCGCCTCAACGCGCTCTCGTTCTGGATGCTGCCGATGGCCGGCCTGCTGTTCCTCTCGAGCTTCCTCGTCCCCGGCGGTGCCTTCGACGCCGGCTGGACCGGCTATGCGCCGCTGTCCACGGGCGCGCCCTTAGGCCAGTCCTTCTTCAACCTCGGGGTGCAGTTCGCGGGCGCCTCGTCGATCGCGACGGCACTCAATTTCCTGGTCACGATCATCACCATGCGTGCGCCCGGCATGACCTTTTGGCGCATGCCGCTGCTCGTTTGGGCGAACCTCTCGACGTCGCTGCTCGTCGTCGCCGCGACACCTTTCATCGCCGGTGTCCAGTTCATGGTCCTCTTCGACCGCGCCCTCGACACGAACTTCTTTCAGTCCGCGTTCGGCGGCGACGTGCTCGCCTACCAGCACATCTTCTGGTTCTACTCGCACCCGGCTGTCTACATCATGATGTTGCCGGGCTTCGGGATCGTCTCCGAGGTGATCTCGACCCACGCCCGCAAACCGATCTTCGGCTACCGGCTCATGGCCCTGGCGCTGATCGGGATCGTCGTCCTCTCCTACACCGTGTGGGCACACCACATGTTCGTCTCGGGCATGTTCAGCTGGCTGCGGGTGCCGATGATGATCACGACGCTGCTGATCGCGGTACCGACTGGGATCAAGATCTTCTCCTGGCTGGCGACGCTGTTCAACAGCGTCCTGCATCTACGAAGTACGGCGATGCTGTTCAGCCTCGGCTTCATCGTCACCTTTGTCGTCGGCGGGATCTCGGGCGTGATGTTGGGCATGGTGCCGATCGACATCCACGTCTCCGACACCTACTTCATCGTCGCCCACATCCACTTCGTCCTCTTCGGCGGCTCGGTGTTCACGATCTTCGCCGGGATCTATCACTGGTTCCCGAAGATGACCGGGCGCATGTACGACGAGCGCCTCGGCCGCGCCCACTTCTACCTCACCCTCGTCGGCATGCTCGGCACCTTCATCCCGATGCACTGGATCGGCATGGAGGGGATGCCGCGGCGCGTCGCCGACTACGCGGCGCAGTTCGGCGACTGGAACCTGATGATCTCGATCTCCTCGTTCATCCTCGGGATCGCGCAGGTGATCTTCATGTACAACATGATCGTCTCCTGGAAGTGGGGCCCGCGAGCCACTGCCAATCCTTGGCGCTCGAAGACGATCGAGTGGCAGGTCTCATCACCGCCGCCGATTTTCAACTTCGACGAGATCCCGCGTGTCGTCGGCGGGCCTTACGAGTTCGGCGTTCCCGGCGCCCGCCACGCGATCATGGGCGGCGAGGATGGGGCGGAGGTCAAGGAGCACGAGCCGGCTGTGGTCGGCTCCGCTTCGGGCGAGAAGAGCGAACCGGTGGGTAGCCCGTGACCGACGAGAAGGCTGCCGACAAGCCGGCCGACGACGCGAGCTCGTCCGTCGACTGGAGCGACGGGGGCACCGTGCTCGCCTTCCTCAACGAGGTCGCCGGTGGTCGCCGCCTGCTCGGCGCGATCCGCGAGCGTGTCGAGGCGGGAGCCGACACGGTCGCGGTCGTCGCACCGCAGAATCAGCCGATCGTCGGCCAGATCGTCGATCGCGACGAGGTTCGTGAGGCCGCCCGCAGTCGCGTCGAGGTCACGCAGGCCGTGCTCTCGGGATTCGGGATCGAGGCCAGCGGTGCCGTCATGGACCCCGAGCCTGCGCTTGCGATCAGCGACGCGGTGCGCGCCTTCGAGCCCAGCGAAGTACTGCTCTCATCGCTTTATGAGACTCGCTACGGGCTGCTGCGCAAGGACTTCGTCGAGTGGGCCAAGGACAAGGTCGAGGTCCCGGTAACGCACATCCCGGTCCGAGTCGAGGACGACGCCGTGCGCTGGGACGTCGTTCACACGCTGGTCGTCGGCACGCAGACGATCTCCAGCCCCGACCTGATCGCGAAGTTGAAGAGCATTGCCGCAGACAAGCCGCATCGTTACACCGTGATCTGCCCGCGCTCGGGCGACCTCAGTCGCGAGGACGTGGTCGAGCGCCTCGCTCTGACCCTGGCTGAGCTCTACAAGGCCAACATCGACGCGACCGGCCAGCCAATGAGCCCCGAGCCGTTCGCGGCGATCGAGAACGCGATCAACCACTACCGCATCGACGACATTTTGATCTCGACCTTGGCCGGCCAGCAGTCGAAGTGGATCGAGGAAGGCTTGATCGAGCGCGTCGAAGCGATCACCGACAAGCCGATCGAGCATTTCGAGTCGGGGGGCACGCGCGGAGCCGGGCACCCAGCCGAGACGAAGGCAGAGGAGGTGCCTGCCTGATGGAGTCTGCCTCGGTCGCCGTAGGCCACGCCTCCTCGCACGAGCATCACGGGCCGCCGGAGGCCAACAACAGCTCGCGCATGGATCGCACGACGCTCGGGATCCTCATCTTCATCGTCTCGGAGATCATGCTGTTCGGGGCGTTCTTCGCCTCCTACTTCTTCTTGCGTGTCGTCTCCAACGACGGTCCTTGGCCGCCGGAGGGCTTCGAGCTTCCGGTCGCAATCGCGGCTGTCAACACGGCGATCCTCGTCTCCTCGAGCTTCACCATGCACCTCGCGCTCGAGGGAGCGCGAAAGGGCAACCGCCGCACGATGCAACTCGGGCTCATGGTCACCTGGATGCTCGGCGCCACCTTCCTCTTCATCCAGCTCAACGAGTACATCCACATCGGTTTCAGCGCTCGCGAAGGCGCCTTCGGCTCGATCTTCTACGGCCTCACGGGGCTGCACGGAGCCCATGTCTTCGTCGGCCTGCTGCTACTCACCTTCGCCAACATCCGCGCCTGGCGCGGCCACTTCGGCACCGCGGCGAAGGATCACCTGGGCGTCGAGCTGCCTGGGATCTACTGGCACTTCGTCGACGTCATGTGGATCATCGTGTTTACGGCGGTTTACATCCTCTAGCTTCGCGGCACGGTCGCGGGCTACGACGCGTTCAGCTCCGCCGCAGAACGGACGAGGGCTTTGAAGGCCTCCTCGTCAATGCCGTCTCCCTCGTGGAGGTCGATGGCGCGCCTCACGTTGGCCTCGAGGCTGGAGTTGAAGAGGCCGGCCGGGTCCTCCAGGGAAGCTCCCTTGGCGAAAGTCAGCTTGACCTTGTCCTTGTAGGGCTCGCCGGTGAAGAGGATCCCTTCGTGGAGACCAAACGGGGACGCCGGAAGGGTTCGACGGCTTGCGCCATTTGATCTCCTCGACGACGTCGGGAACGGCCTGCTTGGCGAGGTCGCGGATTCGGGAGAGCATCTCGCCGCGCCAATCGTCCAGTTCCTCGATCTTCGCGTCGATGAGCTCAGACGGTGTCTGCGGTTCAGATTCGGCCGGCATGCCCGGACTCTTCCAGAATGCCGGCTCCGATGCCGAAGTAGGCCGACGACTTGCGCAACGGCCGGCGGCGTCGGCTAGCGTCGAGCCATGCCCGCTGACAACGACCTGCTGATCAACGAGGCGGCGATGTTCCGGGTCTTCTTGCTCGTCGGGCTGGCCGCGGCGCCAGTGATCGCTCTCGGGCTACTCGTGAGCCCGCTCGCCGCGGCGATCCTGCTCGGGTTCGAGCTTGGCGTTGGGATCGGCCTGCTGGTTCGGCGGCTTCGGGGGTCTACTGCTTCGCGGCGTTCCCGCCGTTGACGCCGCTCGAGAGGTAGTCCACCAGCCCCTTGAGGTCCTCCGGGGTCAGCGACGTTTCGAAGTTGGCGGGCATGATCCCGTCCTGATAGCCGGGAGTGATTTCGGAGCCGGGGTCGACGATCTGCTGCTCGATGTACTTGACGTCCTTGCCGGCCAGCACCTCGTCGAGGTCCGGGCCGACCGTGGCTGACGTCCCCGCGTCTGAAAAGGCGTGGCAGGTGCCGCAGCTCTGGACGAAGAGGTCGGGAGGATCGAGCTCCGGGGGCGCGGCGCCGGGCACTCCCGCGACAGCGCCGACGTAGGCTGCGACGTCCTCGGCGTCCTGTCCAGTGACGAGGTCGGCGGGCATGAAGACGTCGGCGTAGTTGGGCACCCCTTCCTCGATCACTCGAGGGTTCGAGATCTGCTGTTGCACGACGCCCTCGACCGTGTCGTTGTCCATGCCGTCGGCGCGTGCCCGGGCAAAGGAGGCGTCGAGGTTGGGGCCGACCTCGGCCGCCGCTCCGGCCTCAGCTAGGGCGTGGCAGGTGGCGCACTGCTGTTGGAACAGCGCCCGGCCACGCTGAAGGTCGGCATCCTCGGTTACGTCGCAGCCGGCGAGACCGAGCGCAGCGACGGCGGTGACCGCAAGCACGGCCGGTCGGACCCGGCGCGAGAGATGGCGACTGAAAGCTGGACGCACGGACACTTGACTTCAATCCTATCTGTCCGGTGGGCGCGGCTACCGTGTCCCGCAACTCATCGGATAGAGTTAGCGCCGATCTGCACTAGTAGTCACGAATCGAGCCAGGAACGGGTCTGAAATGGAAGTCCGATCGGGGATGTCGAGCGTGGTTCTCACGGTCGGCCCTGCGCACACCCTGCGCGAAGCCGCACAGCGCATGACCGACAAGGGCGTCGGCGCCGCCGTGGTCATCGACGAGGAAGGTCAGGGACCGCGCGTCGTCTCCGAGCGCGACATCCTGGTCTCGCTGGGGAGAGGTCAGGACCCCGACGTCGAGCGCGTCGGGGACCACATGTCAGACACGGTGATCTCGGCGGCGCCCGAATGGAGCCTCGAGCGCGCCGCCGTCGAAATGTCGCGCCGCCACATTCGCCACCTCGTCGTCGTCGAGCGCGGCGAGCTCGTCGGCGTGCTCTCGATGCGCGACATTGTGCGGGTATGGACGTCCGACGGGGCTACGTCGGGAATGATCTCGCCGCAGGCGGAAGAGAGCGCGGTTTAGGCGTAGCCCGCCCCGATCGGCGCGCTCAAGGGGTACGGAGATGGTGGGCTCGCAGCCGGCGCTACTCAGTCGGCCGCTTGAACGGCACTGCGGGGATCACCGCGCTGCTGATCCGTTGGCTGCGTGGCAGCCGAGCGAAGTCCTCACGCGAGTCACGCACCCATGCGACGACCGCGAACAGCGCGACGACGGCTCCGATGACGCCGTAGGGCCACCAGGTGAACAGCGACACGACCACGCCGGCCAGGCCTGCCGCCAGCAGGACGGGCTGCCAGGACGAGGCAGGCAGGTAGACGAGCTCGGTCGGCTCTCCGTTTCGGCGCTCGCCAGTCATCAGCCGATGTAAACGATCGCGACGAAGAAGCAGAGGCCGAAGACGCCGAGGGCGACTGCGGCCGCTAGAAGCCCAGATCCGATGTTGCTCGAGGCGCGCTTTCGATCCATCTCAGATCACTGATTCCTAATCGGCGTGCGCCCGGGGGCGCACGGGGCCGAGCTGGGCGTGGCCGGCGGGCGAGGCCCATGCTGGTTGCATGGGCGAGTCCCGACGGGTGCGATCCAGCGAAGGTGTCCGGGCGTCATCCGGGTGTGCAGGGATTGGGGATCATTGATCTCAACGCCGGTTCTATCAGACCACTCGGTCTGCGGCCATGGCGCAGAACAGCAGCGCCAGGTAGGCGAGTGACGACAGATAGAGCCTCAGCGCCGCGGTGCGGGAGGGGTTTCTCAGCAACCGCACTGCCAAACCGACGAACCTGTTCCCAGTGCGAGTGCGGCAGCCGCGTAGAGGCCGCCGAGGAAGCCGGTGGCGACCGGCATCAGCGTGAAGGCGACGAGGGCGAGCGAGTAGACGAGGATCTGGCGGCGGGTTACAGCCTCGCCCTTGACGACAGGCAGCATCGGTACGCCGGTGCGCGCGTAGTCATCTTTGATCAGCAGCGAGAGCGCCCAGAAGTGGGGCGGCGTCCAAAGGAAGACGATCCCGAACGGATAAAGCGCCTCGAGCGAGAGCCCGCCCGTAGCCGCGGCCCACCCGACCAGGGGCGGGACCGCTCCTGCAGCGCCGCCGATGACGATGTTCTGCGGCGTCAGCGGCTTCAGCCACACCGTATAGACGAAGACGTAGCCGAGTAAGCCGGTGAGCGCAAGAACGGCAGAAAGCACGTTGACGGTCAGCGCCAGCTGCGCCGACGCCAGTACGCCGAGGGCGACGCCGAAGATGAGGCCGTGGATCGGCTCGATCCGCCCTGTTACCAGCGGGCGCGACTTCGTGCGGCCCATGCGCGCGTCCCGTTCGCGGTCGAGGTAGTGGTTGATCGCGCCGGCGCCGCCGGCCGCGAGATAGCCGCCAAGCATCGTCCACAGCACGAGCGAGATCGCTGGGCCAGAAGGGTCGGCGGCGATCATCGTCGCAACGGTGGTCAGCAACAGCAGCGAGATGATCCGCGGTTTGGTCAATGCGATGTAGTCGCGCGCCGTCTCGATCCATGCTCGCGACCCGGGGGTTTCTTCGCTGCGTCGGTGTGGCGCTCGCACGGGGCGCCTGACGCTGCCGGATTCGAGCGATCCACTGTCGACCGGGCGGGTTGTAGTCGTCGCGCTTTCCATGATCAGGCTGCGGCAGCTTCCGCCGTCTCGCGTGGGCGGACTCGCTCGGGCGCCGGGACCGACACCGCCATCAGGGTCGCTCCCGCGTAGACGACGGTACTCCACAGCGCTGTGCCGAGGGCGAGATGGCCGATGATCAGGCCGGCGTGCTTGCCGGCCCAGACGTTGATCGCGCCCAGCGCGATCTGAAGCAGGAGGATGACGCCGGCGGCGATGAAGGCTCGCGACGGCGCGCGACGCCTGATCGCAACCGCGACCATCGCGATAACGGCGATCGCCGCCAGGTACATCAGGGCTCGGTGAGCGAGCTGGATGTCGGCGAGCCGGCTCTGTCCGAAACCGAAGAACTGACCGTTGCAGGCGGGGAAGTTGTCGCTCGAGAAACCGGTCCCGCAGGCGACGTGCGCCTGGCCACCAACCGGCGCCGCGGGCGTGCCTTCCTTCTCGGTGCCGGCGACGTAGCCGCCGGCGACGATTGTCGCGAGCACCGCCACAGCCGCGACTGCGGTGATCGCACGCAGCCCGCGCGAGCTCTCCGGCGCGACCACGGCCGAGTCGGCTGCGGGTGCCGAGGCGCGGCGCAGCAGCAACATCAGGCCGACGAACGCCATCGCCAGGCCGAGGTGGGCGGCTACCAATTCCTCCTCGAGGCCCTGTTCCACCGTCAGTCCGCCGAGGCCGGCCTGGGCAAGGACCAAAATCGCGGCGGCGACCGAGCCACGAACGATGGCGCGGTGGGCACGCAGGTGGCGGAGCGCTCGCCAAGCGACGAGCGCGGTCAGGACCAAGACGACGCCGGCGGCGATGCGATGGCTGAACTCGATGATCGACTCAGCGCTTGCCTGCGGCACGAGGCCTCCCTCACACAGGGGCCAGCCCTGTGTTCCGCTGCCTGCCGGGCCGCAGCCGAGACCGGAATCGCTGACGCGAACGATGCCGCCGATGGCGATCAGGATGAAGGTCGCGACGATCGTCGCGGTGACGAGGCGGCGGTAGCGAGAGAGCTCGTCCGCATCGCCACGAGCGGCGAGTGAAGACATGAAGCTCAGGCTACCGGGGGCGTTTCTCGGTCATCGTCCTCGGAATCGCCTGGCCCCGCTGGATCCGCCGATGACTCGGGCTCGGGCGCCGACTCAGCTGCCCTGACCTTCTCCAGTGCCGGCGGCGCAGCGAACGCCGCGCTGGCGAGACGAACCGACTCGCGGATGTCGCGCAGGGGCTCTGACGAGCGCACGTCGGGCACGGCATCGAAGTTGTGCGGTGGCGGCGGCGAGAGCGCGAACCACTCCAGCGTCGTCCCGCCCCAGGGATCATGACCACGCGCGCGCAAGCCGTTGTTCCAGCTGTAGGCGGCGTTGGCGATCTCGAGCAGGATGCCGACGACCAAGATCAACCCTGCCAGCGAGGCGATCAGGTTGTAGCCGTCGACGCCGGAGCTTTCGAAGTACTTGAACGTGTCAACCGGTTGGCCCTCGAGGCCGGCGAAAAACGTCACCAGCACATAAAGGTGAAGCCCGGCCGCCATCGCGCCCAGCGCCAACTTGCCGATGCCTTCGCCCAGCAGCGTGCCGTTGAGCTTGGGAAACCAGTAGTGAAGCGCGGCGAAGCCACCGATGACGCCGCCGCCAATGAGGACGTAGAGCGTGTCGCCTTGGCTGGCGGTCGTGTTGTCGAGCGCCCAGCCGACCGGGATCACGGAGTAGGCGAGCTCGCCGGCGAGGCCGCACGCCATCGCCGAGATCGCCACGAGCGCGTACCAGGTGGCGGCTCGCAGCTCCAGCGTTCCGCCCCAGATCGTCGCGATCCAGTTGTAGAAGAGCAGCCCGAAAGGCACGACCAGGGCCAGGGCGAGGAGCATCGCGGCGATCGTGAAGCCGTCATTGATCGGCGCCGAGTACATGCTCTGCATCCAGGCCAGCGGCCCGATCACGGCGATCGCGATCAAGCACGCGGTGACAGCACGTTGGCTGAAGATCGGCTTGCGCGAGAACGTCGCCAGAATCTCGGAGATCGCACCGGCTGCGGCGATGAAGATGATCAGGTAGGCGCCGGTGAGAAAGATGGTCGAGAGGTGCTCATACAGCAACGGTGCGCCACCTTCGCCCGGGTCGAAGAAGACGCCGTCGAAGTGGCGATCGATCGCGAGCATGACCAGCGCGGCGATCATGATCGGCCCGATCACGATCAGCATCCAGCCAATCACGGCGCCGGCCCACGAGAACAGGGGCAGGCGCCGCCAGGCAATCCCCGGCGCGCGCAGCTTGCTCAGCGTCGCGACGAGGTTGATCGCAAAGCAGACGAATCCGAGCGTCGCCAGGGCGGTGCCGGCAATCCACGCGTCGGTCCCGTTAGTTGGCGCGAATACGGTGTCTGCGAGCGGTGGCAGCGCCACGGTGCCGCCCTCTGGAGCCTGGTACAGGAAGCTCGCGTAGATGACCACGCCGCCGAGCAGGTAGAGCCAGTAGGAGAGCTGAAGCAGTCGTGGCAAGGCGACGCCGCGGGCGCCGATCTGAAGCGGGACTATGAACGCGATCAATCCGAGCGCGAGGGGGATTGCCGCCAAGACAACGAGGGTGACCGGCGCGGCGCTCATCAGCCGGTTGAAGATCTCCGGCGCAATCAAAGTGTTCTCCGGCACCAGCAGTTGCACGCGCATGAGCAGGAACTCGAGCGCGGCAAGGGCGAGGAAGCTGAGCGCTGTGGCGATGTACATCACGCCGACCGTCTTGTGATCGGCGCTCGTCGCGCGCTCGATCCAGGCTTGGCGCGGCGCGGAGACACCCCGGGTGACGACCTCGGGGCGCGAGGGGGCAGCGGTGGCGGGCGGTGGGGTCACTGCGCCTGCTCCTGCTCCTGCGCCGCGGCCTCGTCGGCGACGATGCCCTGGGCCTCGGTCAGCTCCTCTGAGAGTTGTTCGACGTAGCTCATGTACTCGGGCACGGACACGACCTTGACCCAGGCGCGCATGGTGGGGTACCCGGTGCCGGAGAAGACCGTCGAACGGCCCTCGTAGCGGCCAACCTCGTCGGCCTTGAACCAGGTCTGGCTGACGTCGCCGGGCACGGCCTGTACCTGGCCTCCGAGCGCCGGCACCCACCAGGTGTGCAGGACATCGGTCGAGGTGACGTTGAGGATCACCGCAGTGTCGACGGGCACGACGAGCTCGCCGTAGGAGAAGGTCCGCTTGCCCTCCGTGCCGCCCGGGTACTCGAAGCGCCACATCCACTGCTGGCCGATCGCGTCGATTTCCAGCGGGGAAGCGTCGGCGGGGTCGGCGCCGCTGGTCGGTTCCTCGCCGGATGCCGCCTCTTCGGCCTCGAGCGCGGCGGCGGCCGGAATCCCGTTGACGCCGACCTGCGCGCTTGCGCTCCCTCCGAGGCCTTCGGGGCCTGAGGGCTCGATCTCGCGCACGTTGGCGGTGACGATCACGCCGTAGACAAAGACCGCAAGCGCGAGCACGCTGAGCACGGCCGCGGCCGGCCGCAGCGCGCCCCGCCCGGCGGCGAAGCGGGACGGCTCGCGCCCCCGACGCTCTCGGAACTTGACCACGGCTGCGATCAGCCCGACATGGATCGCGATGAAGACAGCGAGGGCGACGACGATCATCACCCAGTAGGCCGAGTTCATGCTCTCCGCGTTGGGTGAATGCGCCTCTTCGGGCCCGAAGCTGATGGCGTACGCCGGCGCCGCCGCCCAGATCAGGGCGAGCACAGCGACGAAGAAAGCGAGCGGAAGGGCGCGACGGCTCAAGGCGGCGACATTCTAATGAGGACGATGGCGCAACCGTCGCCGGGCACCATTGCGAGGCCGGCTCGCTGGCGGGCGCGGGCCTATACTCGCCGCGCCTTGCGCCGCCATCGGTCCTCGCGCCGCCCTTCGCCCGCGCTGCGTGCGGTCGTTCGCGTGTCGGCGACGGCGGCGCTCGGAGCTGCGCTCGCAGTGCCGGTAATCCGCCACCGCTTGCGGATTCCGCCGGCCGTGACGACAGCAGCGGTCGTCGGCGGTCCGCTGGCCGTTGCGGTTCTGCGCCCGCGGACCAAGGCGCGCGATGTCCTCCTCTACTCCTTTCAGATGTGGGCGTTCACGATCGCCCACGAGCTCCCCTACGACGACGCCGAGGCGCTGCGTCGGAGGCTGCGGGTTCGCTACCCGATCGCAGCCGACCGCTTCATCGGGCTGGGCGAGCTGCCGAGCGTTCGGCTGCAGCGCACGCTCTCGCGCATCGGTGAAGTGACGGCGATCGACCGCGCGCTGTCGATCGTGCATTGGGCGTGGTTCTTCGAGCCGCACCTGACGCTGCTGTTCATCCAGCGCCGCCATCTCGACCGCTTCCCGCGAGCGGCGCGTCAGATGGCCGCTACTTACGACATCGGTTGTGCCCTGTACTTCGCAATCCCGACCGCGCCGCCCTGGTGGGCTTCGGAGAACGGTTACCTCGACCGGCCGGTCGAGCACATCTCCTCCGACGTTGCCGAGCAAGTCTTGATCGAGACCAGTCCTGAGGTCCGCCGGTTGATGCTCGATGTCGGCGAGGAAGTCTGGGGGCGGTCTTGGGATCGCATCTATAAGACGGCTAACGGCAACCCCTGGGCGGCAATGCCTTCGCTTCATTTCGCCAGCTCGCTGATGGCGGCGATCTTGCTGGCCGAGGTCGGCCCCGTGCCCGGGGCGCTGGGCGCGGCCTACACCGCCACGCTTGGACTGGCGCTCGTCTATCTCGGCGAGCATTACGTCACCGACCTCCTCGCCGGGGCCGCGGTTGTTGGTCTCGTACGCCGCGGCGAGCCGCTGGCGGAGCCTGTGGTCGAGGCGGTCAACGGCATGCTGCGCCGGCTCGAGCAGATCGCCTCCGCCGCCGTGTGAAATGCGGCCGTGCGTCGCGTCGACACGTGCGCCTGCGAGGATTGCGGGGCTGTATGTCTCGTTCCAGCATGTCCGGTGGTAGTAGGGGGAAGGAGCTCGACGCGACGCTCCCGACCGCTGCTGGCGAATCCTCCGCGCCCGCAACGGCCCCGGTGTCGGCCGATGACAACGCCGAGCCCAAGTTCTTCGAGAGCCCGAAGCGGATCGTGCAGACGATCGTCATCGCGGTCCTCGCGGCGGTTGGCATATACCTGCTCTTTCCCCAGGTCGTCGGTGTTGGCGATGAGCCGGGGGCGAAGCGCCTTGACAACGCCGACCCGGTTTGGATCGCGGTCGCCGTTGCCTTCGTCTTCTTGATGTTCGCCTCATACGTCGCCCTGTTCAAGGGCGTGGTCGGCGAAGCCCTGCGTTTGCGCTGGCGCGAGTCGTATGAGATCACGATGGCAGGCCTCGCCGCGACGCGGCTGTTCTCGGCGGGCGGCGCGGGCGGGATCATCCTCACCTACTGGGCACTTCGCAAGGCGGGGATGGAGCAAAAGGATGCGGCTGCGCGGATGGTCGCCTTCAACGTCCTGCTCTACGCCGTCTACATGCTGACTTTGGTGATCAACGGGATCCTGCTCTCGACCGGGGTGTTCAACGGACCGTCGCCGGCAGGGATGACGGTCGTGCCAGCCGCGATTGCGGGTGGTGTGATCCTGATCTTCCTGCTGATCGCACTCATTCCCGGCGACCTCGAGAAGCGGATCTCCAACGCCTCACAAGAGCGCTTTTGGGGAAGGACGCTGCGCCGGCTCGCGACCGTGCCCTCAACGCTTGCCGTCGGCACCCGCGAGGCAATCCGCTTCATGCGCGAGCCTTCGCGCGGCAAGCGCGGCGGACTCGCGGTGATCGGCGCGATCGGGTTCTGGGCGACGCAGATCGCGATCCTCGCCGCGGCCTTCAAGGCATTCGGCGTGGACGTCCCGCTGGCCGTAGTTGTCCAAGGCTTCTTCGTCGGCATGGTCGCCAACCTGCTGCCCCTGCCGGGCGGCGTCGGCGGTGTCGACGCCGGGCTCGTCGGGGCGTTCGTCCTCTTCGGGCTGCCCGCGAGTGCAGTCTTTCCAGCGGTCTTGGTCTACCGGCTGATCGCCTTCTGGCTGCCCCTGCTGCCCGGCATCGTCGCCTTCTTTCAGTTACGCCGAACCGTGCATCGCTGGGAGCAGCGCGGAGTACCACCGGCTGTCGGCCAAGCCGGGCCGCTGCCGAGCTCCGCCATTACTTCATAAAGTAAAGTATGTGATATTAGAATGAGATTGGATACGAAGAGAAGATGAGCGACAACCAAACCGAGAACCTGATCATCCTCGGCGGCGGCCCCGCCGGCTACACCGCTGCCCTCTATGCCTCACGCGCGAACCTCGAGCCGCTCGTAATCGAGGGCTTTCAGTGGGGCGGCCAGCTTCAGAACACCACCGATGTCGAGAACTACCCGGGCTATCCCGACGGGATCATGGGCCCGGAGATGATGAACGAGTTCCGCGCTCAGGCTGAGCGCTTCGGAACCCGCTTCATCACCGATGATGCCGACCGCGTCGAGCTCTCTGACGGCGACGTTCAGCGGGTCTTCGTCGGCGATGACGAGTATGTCGCGAAGACGATCATCCTCGCCATGGGCGCAGAACCCAAGCGCTTGGGCATTCCCGGCGAGCTCGAGCTCGCCGGACGCGGTGTCTCCACCTGTGGCGTCTGCGACGGCGCCTTCTTCAAGGACCAGAAGGTCGCTGTGATCGGCGGCGGCGACTCGGCGATGGAGGACTCGATCTTCATTTCCAAGTACGCGTCCGACCTCGCCATCGTGCACCGCCGCGACGAGTTTCGCGCCTCGAAGATCATGTCCGACCGCGCCCTCGAGCGCGACAACATCTCGACCAAGACGCCGTTCGTGCCCGAGGAGTTTCTCGCCAGCGACGCCGGCAAGCTGCGAGCGATCCGGCTGCGCAACGCCGAGACCGACGAAACTGAGGAGCTCGAGGTCACCGGTGGCTTCGTCGCTATCGGCCACATCCCACGCTCTGAGCTGGTTTCGGCTCAGGTCGAGACCGACGACGAGGGCTATGTCATTACCGAGGGTAGGTCGACGAAGACCAATCTCGCCGGCGTCTTTGCGGTCGGCGATCTCGTTGACCACACCTATCGCCAGGCGGTAACGGCGGCGGGCACCGGCTGCATGGGCGCGCTCGACGCCGAGTGGTACCTGCGCGATACGCCGCCATCGCCGGAGGCACATTGGCTGCCGGCCGGTGAGCCGATCGAGATCGCGCCGAACCCCTCGGCCTGAACCTAGACCCGGCAGCCGCCCTTGACTAGACCCGGCAGCCGCCCTTGAGCTTTGCCACCTCAAGTTCACGCGGGTCGAGTAGTAGGCGCGCCCGGCGAACGTTGTTGGCGTCGTCGCTCTCGATCAGCGTGTTGCTCGGGTCAACGCGCGAGCTGAGGCAGTAGCGCCCGGCTTGGAGCCCGCTGATGTCGAGTTGCTGGCCTGCGAGCGTCAGCGCATACTCATCGGCCCAGCCGACCGAGATCCCCTGGGTCGAGCCGACGTCGCAGGGGATCAAGGCGCCCGGATCGAGCGGGTATACGGGGGTCGCGGGCGTGCCGGCGAGAGTGAAGGCCGGACGGGCGTCGGTGAGACAGAAGCCGATCTTGTTCGATTGACGGACGACCTTTGCGTCGGCTTCGCGGGTCAGCTGATAGCGGGTGAAGTCGAGGACGTGCCAGTGTTCGTGGCGCGGGTGGTAGCGCATGCAGCCGAAGCTGCGCTCGGTGCTGATGGCGTCGAGGCCGAGTTCGAAGCGTCCACTGGCGTTGGAGTCTTCGAACAGACGCTGAGCGGCATCGCGGTCGTTGACAGGGTCGCCGTCGCCGTCGCAATTGGCTGAGCTCTCGCTCGGCGCAATCTCCAGCGGGCCCGTGCCGATGTTTGCCACCTCGTTGGAGAGGCGCAGCAGCCGCTTGCGGTCGGTGATCCCAACCGCGAGGTCACGCTGGTGGATGGGCAGGGTGACGAGGTCGGGAGCCAGCGCTGCCGCGCCGGCCGCCGACGCTCGGGACGAGCTCAGAACTACCAGCGCCACCGTCAGAGTCGAAGCGATCGCCACCGCCACCGCCAGCCAGACCCTGGTGAGAATTGGCGCCTGCACTTCGTCGTCAGAGTACAGTCGGCCTCGAGAGAGGAGCGCAACTGGCACCTAGGCGGATACTCACGGCCCTGGCAGGGTTAACCGTCGCGACAGCGGCGATCGCCGTGGCGCCCGCGCATGCGGCGATCGCCCCAACGCTGCACGCTCCCGCCGCGTGCACCGAGATCGATCCTACGCCCGACTTTCCCGGGCCAAGCGTGTGGAAATGCGACGACGGCGTACCGATGGCAGGCGGGCTGACACCGAACTTGAGCGGCGCCGCCGCGATCACCGTCCCGCCAAGTACGGCGGCGACGGCTTCAGTGAGCTGCCGGCAAAAGCCGGTGAGCGGCCACGTTGATCCCGGGCGCGCAATCCGGCCGACGGTACGGTCGGGCTCGACGTCGACATCACGCTTCCCGACTCACCGCCACCTGCAGCCGGCTACCCGCTGCTGTTCTTCATGCACGGCTGCTGTGCCGGCGACAAGGCCAACTGGGAGGCGTCGGCGGCGCGCGCCGACGATCGACGGACGCGCACCGCCGGCCCAGAGCTCGAGCCAGCCGGGCGCCTTCAACGAGCGCTGGCACTACAACAACCTCTGGTTTGCCTCGCGCGGCTACGTCGTCGTCAACTACACGGCGCGCGGCTTCGTCAACAACCAGAACCGCGGTTCGAGCGGCCAGACTCAGCTCGACTCGCGCAGCTTCGAGGTCAACGACTACCAGCATCTTGCCTGCCAGGTCTTGATGCCGCTGCGGGTGGGCCGGCGGCCGCCTCGACGACATCACCGGCGAGGACGTCGAGATCGATCCGCAGAACGTCGTCGCGACGGGCGGCTCCTACGGCGGTGGCTTCGCCTGGCTTGCGCTGACCGACCCGAAGTGGACCTGCGGTCTCGCCGAGAACGGGCACCGCGACCGCGATGGGCGTCTCGGTGATCGCTCCTCGCTACGGCTGGACGGACCTCGCCTACTGCGCTCGTTCCCAACGGAACCCACTCGCAGCTGCCGGGCGAGTCGCCGGCGACCAACGGCTGCTCGACGGGCCCGCTTGATTTCAACGGTCAGCCCTGCCCTGGCGGCGGCGCGCCGGTGGGAGTGCCGAAGACGTCGATCGTCGACGCGCTGTTTATCACCGGCAACTCGGTCCAGGGCAAGCCACACCACCTTCCCGCCCGAGATCGACGAGGCCTTCGCCTGCCTGCAGGCCTCCTATCCGCTTGAGAACAACCCTGCCTGCGCGCGCACGCTGGCGACCACGTTGCCCACGTTCGTGCGCGAGCGCTCGGCCTATTACCAAAACGGCTTCTTCGACAAGATCGCCACCGACGCGAGCTACCGGATCCCGGTTTTCAACTCCGGTACGCAGACCGACCCGCTGTTCCCGCCGTCTGAGAATCGGCGCATGGTCAACCGCATGCTGGCGACGGCTCCGGGCTACCCCGTGCAGCAGTACTACGGCGACTACCAGCACTTCGTCCAAAACAAGGCGAAGGAGTGGGGCGACATCTGCGACACCGGCGATGAGCGGGCCGGCGCGTCTGCGCCTTCACCGACTACCCAGGCGGCGACTACAACGCCGCGCCCTCGGGGCGCCAGCGCATAGGTGCCACCTCGCGGCTCAACGACTTCGTCGACCACTATGCCCAGCCCCCCGCCAACCCGGGTGAGCCGACGCCGAACTTCGACGTCACCGCATCGCTTCAGATCTGTGAGGACAACGCCGGCACCGGCCCGGTGGATGAGCCGGGCGAGCTGTTCACGGCAGCGACGTTTGAGCAGCTCGCCCCGAACCGGCTCACGGTCGAGCTGCCGGGAGCCCAGGAGACCCTGTCCAAGGTCGTCGTCAATCCCCACGCCACCAACGCCGACCCATTCGCCAACCTGCTCACCAACGGGGGCGAGTGCCCGACCGAGACGAGCGTCGCGGGCGTCGGCATCGCCTCCTACAGCAGCGACCCGCTGCCCGCCCCGGCAACGATGATCGGTGCCACCCGGGCGACGGTGGACTTCGCGCTTACGGGCTCGACCAAGGGCTTGCAGCTCAACGCCCGCCTCTACGACATCTCACCTGACGGCAGCGCTGCGCTCGTCGACCGAGGCCCGCGCCGGGTCACAGCCGGCGAGGCTGCTGCGGGCACGCTTCGAATGGATCTCCACGGCAACGGCTGGCGCTTCGATGCCGGGCACCGAATCCGGATCGAGCTCGCCCAGGACGACACGCCGTTCGTGCGCGCCACCGACGAGCCGTCGTCGCTGGCCCTCTCCCGTGTGTCGCTCGCGATCCCGGTGCGCGAGGCGAGCTCGACAATCGGCGGCGGCGCCGACAAGAAGCCCGCTTGCGGCAACCGGATCCAGGGTTCCAACAAGCGCAACCGTCTCAAGGGCACCAAGTTCGGCGACCAGATCGCCGGGCTCGGTGGCAAGGATCGCCTCAAGGGTCGCCGCGGCGCCGATTGTCTCGAGGGTGGCAACGGCAACGATCGACTCGGCGGCGGCCCCAGCCGCGACGAGCTCGACGGCGGCAAGGGCAACGATCGCATCGCGGCCCGCGACGGCGTTCGCGACCGCGTCAACTGTGGCCGCGGAAAGCGCGATCGCGCCAAGGTCGATCGCAAGGATCGCGTCCGCAAGAACTGCGAGCGGGTCAAGCGCAGCAAGCGAAAGTAGTCAGCTCACGCGGGCGGACGCTCGCTCGTTTCAAGCTGCGTGGCCCTTATCGCCGCGATCTCGAAAGCGAATAGGCCCGGTTCGAGCAACCGCCTAACCTCGCTCACATGAACAGACGCGCCTGGATCCTGCTCTTCACGCTCGGCGCGATCTGGGGGGCGAGCTACCTGTTCATCGAGATCGGCTTGCGCGACTTCTCGCCTGGAATGATCGCTTGGCTGCGGGTCGCGCTCGGCGCCGCCGTCCTCGTCGTCGTCGCAGGTGCTCGGGGGGCGATGCGCGGCTTCGGCGCCAGAGCCTGGACTCTGATCGCGCTCGGCGCGCTTCAGGTCGCCGGCCCGTTCGTGCTGATTGCCGCCGGCCAGCAGGAGATCTCTTCCTCGCTGGCTGGAATCCTGGTCACGTCGGCGCCGCTTTTTACCGCGTTGCTCGCGATCTGGTTCGACCAGGCCGAACGCGCCGAGGGTTCCCGGCTGGTCGGCATCGTCTTCGGCGCGCTTGGCGTCGCCGTGCTGCTCGGCGTCGATATTGGCGGCGAGGGCAACCAACTGCTCGGTGCCTTCGCGGTGATCCTCGCCGGTCTCGGCTATTCGGTCGGCGGCTTCATCGTCAAGCACCGCCTGGCTCAGCATCCGCCGATCGGGGTCGCCGCATGGATCGTCACCGCTAGCACCGTCCTACTCCTTCCCGTCGCCGTGATCGGGTTTCCCAGTCAGGTTCCCGGGCTCGGCCCCGTGGCGGCGATGATCGGGTTGGGCGCAATCGGCACCGGCGTCGCTTTCGCGATCTTCTATTTCTTGATCGCAACGGTGGGCCCGGCACGCACCTTCATCGTCACCTATCTCGCCCCGGGCTTCGCCGTGATCTACGGGGTGACGCTGCTCGACGAGACGATCACGGTGGCGACGATCACCGGCCTCGGGCTGATCCTCTTCGGCTCCTGGCTCGCTGCCGGTGGGAGATTCAGGTCGCTGCCGCCGCGCTCGCGATCCGTTGCAGCTCGCCCGCCGGCCGGTAGCGCTCGTCCCCGCGTGCGTGAAGCGCGTGGAGAATCTCGATGATCCGCGTAGCACCCAGCTTCGCCGCCCACTCGAACGGCCCACGAGGGTGGTTGAGCCCGAGCTTCATCGCCGTGTCAATGTCATCGACCTCGGCCACGCCCTCCTCGACGGCGAAGCAGGCCTCGTTGACGAGCTGAGCGACAATTCGCTCGAGGATCTGGGCGCGGTGGCGGTCGCCGAGTTGCGGCACATCCACCTCGACGCGCTTGCCTGCTGCGTACTCATAGAAGCCGTGGTCGCTCTTTCGGCCGAGCCGGCCGGCGGCGACCATATGCGCTGAGATCGCGCTTGGCTGCCAACGCGGTTCCGGGCGCTGGCGAAAGAAGGAGCGCGCGACCTCGAGGTTGACATCGATGCCAATCAGGTCCATGAGCTCGAACGGGCCCATGCGGTAGCCGCCGTCTTCGCGCATCACGGCATCAATCTCGGCGTGCGTGGCAATGCCCGCCTCGAGCATGCGCAGCGATTCCAGCGAGTACGGCCGGTTGCACCGATTGACGATGAAGCCGGGGGAGTCGCTGCAGCGAATCGCGGTTCGTCCCATGTCGGCGGCGAGCTCGGTGACCGCCGCGAGCGTCGGCTCGCTCGTCGCTGAGCCTGCGACGACCTCGACCAGCTTCATCAGCGCCGGCGGGTTGAAGAAGTGCATGCCGCAGATCCGCTGCGGGCGCTGGGCCTGTGCGGCGATCTCGGCGACGGGGATCGAGGAGGTGTTGGTTGCGAGCACGGCGCTTTCGCCGCATACCTGCTCGAGCTGGTCGAACAATCCGCGCTTGAGCTCGAGATCCTCCGGAGCCGCCTCGATCACGATTTCGCAATCGCCCAGCTGATCCAGCGCCGTGACCGGCGCCAACAACGACGCCGCAGCTACAGCCTCGGCCTCGGTCCAGCGCCCGCGCTCGGCGCCCCGGTGCAAATCGGTGCCGACTCGCTTGTATCCCCGCTCGAGCGCATCGTCGCTCGGGTCCCAGAGCCTGGTCGGATGTCCGCCGAGGCAGGCGAGCTGGGCGATTCCGGCACCCATCGTGCCGGCGCCCGCCACGCCTACGAGCGAAGCGCTCAACGGCCTCGGTACTCGGGCTTTCGCTTCTCGAGGAAGGCGCGCATGCCCTCGACGCGGTCCTCGGTCGCCATCGCCAGTTCGTAGAGCCGGCGCTCTGACTCGAGCCCTGCCGACATCGCTGTTTCCTCGGCGCCGAGCACGGCCTGCTTGGCCAGGCGCGCGGCCAGCGGCGGGCGCCGCGCGACGGTGTGGGCGAGCTCTAGGGCCGCCTCGAACCAGTCGTCGCGCTTGCGAACCACCTTGTTGACGAGGCCGAGCGTCTCGGCCTCGAGAGCGTCGAAGCGCCGCCCGGTGAGCACCAGCTCCATCGCCCGCTGCTTGCCGATCGCGCGCGCCAGTCGCTGGGTGCCGCCACCGCCGGGGATGATCCCCAGCGTGATCTCCGGCTGGCCGAACTCGGCCGTCTCGGAGGCGACGATCATGTCGCAGGCGAGCGCCAGCTCGCAGCCGCCGCCCAGCGCCCAGCCCGAGACCGCGGCGATCAGCGGCGTGCGCACATCGGCGACTCGGCGCCAAAACGAAGCCGCTGGATGGAACATCGCCTCGTGAAACTCACGCGCGGCGAGCACGCCGATGTCGGCACCGGCGGCGAAGACCTCGTCGGAGCCGGCGATGACGATGCACCGGACCTCGTCGTCGGTGTCAAGCGTCGCCAGCGCGCTCGCGAGCTCATCCATCAGCTCAGGCGAGAGCGCATTGCGAGCCTCGGGGCGATTGAGGCGGCAGATCGCGACGGTGGCGTCGCGGCTAACTTCGACGAGTCCGCTCACGTTGTACCTAGCCGGGCGGCAGCATCGCGTTGATCCCGGTCGCGTCCCTGCCAATGATCAGCTTCTGAATCTGCGACGTGCCTTCATACAGCGTCGTCACGCGGGCGTCGCGCAGGTAGCGCTCGACCGGGTAGTCGTCGACGTAGCCCGAGCCGCCGTGGACCTGGATCGCCAGGTTTGCTGCCTCGACCGCCGACTCGGTCGCATAGAGCTTGGCGACAGAGGTCTCGATCGTCGACGGCTTGCCTGCGTCCTTGAGCAGGCCGGCGCGGCGCACCAGCATCCGCGCTGCGTCGCGGCGCACGATCATGTCGGCGATCATCTCCTGGACCAGCTGGAAGCTCGCGAGCGGCACGCCGAACTGCTTACGCTCCGTCGAGTAGGCGACCGAGGCCTGCACGCAGCCCTCGATGATGCCAACGCAGCCCGCGGCGACCGAGTAGCGGCCCGAGTCGAGCGCCGACATCGCGATCTTGAAGCCGTCGCCGACCTCGCCCATGAGGGCGTCGTCTGCGACCACAACCCCGTCGAGTGAGATCTCGGCGGTGTCGGAAGCGCGCAGGCCGAGCTTGCCGTGGATCTCCTGTGTCGTGAAGCCGTCGCTCTCTGACGGAACCAGAAAGCATGCGAGCCCCTTGTGCTTTTTCTCGGGGTCGGTCTGGGCGAAGATCAGCGCGACCTCGCAGACGTTGCCGAGCGAGATCCACATCTTGGCGCCGTTGAGGCGCCAGCCGCCGTCGATCTTCTCCGCGCGAGTGCGCAGGTTGGCCGCGTCGGAGCCGGTGTCGGGCTCGGTCAGCCCGAAGCAGCCGAAGGCATCGCCCGCGGTCAGCCGCGGCAGCCACTGCTCCTTCTGAGCTTCTGAGCCCCAGCGCTCGATCGAGCCGCAAACCAGCGAAGTCTGGACCGAGACGACGGTGCGCATGGCCGAGTCGCCGCGCCCGATCTCCTCGACGATCAGCCCATAGCTGACGAAGTCCAGTTCGCGCCCCCCGTACTTCTCGGCGACCGGCGCGCCCAGATAGCCCATCTCGCCGATGCGGCGGGCGAGCTCGATGTCGAACTTCATCGCTCGATCGGAGTCGCGCGCCTTCGGCACGATCTCGTTGTCGGTGAAGTCGCGCGCGGTCTCCTGGATCAGGCGCTGCTCGTCCGTGAGTGCCCAGTCCATCAACGCGGGTCAGAACGGGGCGGCGTTGGTTGGCTGGGCACCAGTTCGAACATCAGCTCGCGGGGGCGCCGAGCTCTGCCGCCACTACCTCGGCGAAGGCGGCGGCGGCCTCGGCGGTGCGGGGACCCGATTCGAGCACGCGATCGTCGATCGCCGAGATCGGCTGGACCTCCCGCAGCGTCGAGGCGAGGAACGCCTCGCTTGCCGCGAGCGCGTCGGTGAGCTCGTAGCTGCCTTCGGCAACTTCGAGCGAATCGACGACCGCTCGACGCGTGATCGAATCGAGGATGCCGGTTTCGAGCGCGGGGGTGCGCAGCTCACCGCCGGCGACCCAGAAGATCGTCGAGGTCGGCGCTTCGAGCACGATCCCGTCCGGGCGCACGAGCAGGGCGTCGTCGGCACCGCGGGCCTTGGCGATTCGGGTGGCGTGCATGTTGGCGCCGTAGGAGAGCGACTTGACGCCGGTAAGGATCACGGTGGGGGAGTAGGTGACGGAGGCGAGCGAGACGGTGGCGGCCATCTCGATCAGCGTCTCGGTCAGGGCGACGCGCAGGCCGCCGCGGGTGACGAGCAGCCGCAGCTGCGCATCGGCGTCGCCGTTTCGTTCCAGCAGCGCGCCGATCTCGGTCTCGAGCTCAGCCCGAGGCACCGGCAGATCGATCGCCGCGCCCGAGCGCTCGAGGCGATCGAGATGGTCGCCGAGCGCGTACGGACGGCCGGCGTAGAGCCGGATCACCTCGAACACCCCGTCGCCCCGATAGAGGCCGTCGTCGCGCAGCGGGATCATCGTCTCGTCGGTTGGCGTGATCTCGCCGTTGACCGAGGCGAGCTCCTGAAATTCAGCCATTGCCCGAGGCTATCGCGCGGCGGGATTCTCGATCACGGTCGCCAGCCTCTGGCTAGCCCCGAGGCATGGTGATCTGATGGAGATTCATGGCATACCGCTGGTTTAGGCGTCTGTCAGAGTAAATCGAGCGAAACCTCGGCCGGCGACGGCCGGCTTGAGTTCGTCGACCGTAGGAAGGCGGTCGACGTTCAGCTTGAGCCCGAGCTGCGAAGCTCCGCGTGTACCCGAGCGCTGAAGAAGCGCGAGGTAGGCCTTCGCGACTTGCTCAGGATCCTCCTCGAGCTCGCCGTATGCCGCGTGCTCTCGCCCGTCGATCCTTATGCGCACGTTTGCGCCCCCGCGTAGATTGAAACGCCACCTTCCCCGCGCGGCCACGGTCAGCACGCTGCCGTGTTGGTGGCGACCGATCGGTATCGCGTACTCCCGTCCGGACTTTCGCCCGGTGACCGTCAAGACGACGAGGTGCTTGCTCAAGATCCTGTGAAAGGGTGAATGCAGTACGCGGCGGACTACCGGATTGCCCAGCTGCAGAAGCAGCGGCGGAGGGACGCGCTCTTCAACGGGGGGCGGTGAGGGCATCTTCGGGTTGCGCTTCGAGTGCCAGTCCTTTCGACAGTCGCTTGATCTCACGCAGCATATGCCGCTCCATCACCAGCGAGCCGAGTTCCATCGGCAGCATCGCGATGCGTGCGGCGAGCGAGGGGAGGTTGAAGCGGTTTCGGCTTATCAACCTCGTCCGTCCACCACGGTCCACAAGCACGAACGCCCAACTCCAGTTCCCATCCTCCGAGCGCCAGACGAGCGCATGTCGCGGCTCGACGAGCTCGAGCCGCATCCGGTTCGCGCCAAGGTCGATCGTGTCGCCGGCCTGAGGTCGCTGATACTGCGGTAACACGCGATCGACGCTATGCATGTTGAGGCCAAGCAGGTTCTCGATCCAGTCGTAGGTGTAGGCGCCTCCGCGCGGAGACGGACCCATCTGCGCCAGCCATGGCCAGACATCGGCGGGCGGAGCGTCGATATCGATGGCACGCGTCGTTTCGCCGTTGGCCGTTGGCAGCAGCTCATCGCCCGCAAGTGGCCCGTCCGCCTCGGTCTGAGTCGCGCCCCAGGTGAGAACTCGTCGCCGGATCACGGCGTATCCGACCGCTGCGAGCAAAGGCGATGACGCGAGGATCACGGAGCGGAGCTTCATTGACGAGAGTTTGCCCACTCGTGCCGTGCGGCCTCCATAGCTCGCTGCCTTTGAGCGACGGTTAGCCCAGCGTGCCAGCCCGGCGCCCGGCCGCCGTCAGGGGGCTGAACTGACTCGGTGTTGATTGCGCTGGTCGCGATCACCCACGCGATCACTGCGTTCGAGTTCCACATCTCGCCCGTGGCCAGCTCGTCGCGACCCCAAACAGGCGTCGGAACCTGCGGGACTGTGGCGAGCACTCGCCGCGCGCAGTCTTCATCGTGACTCAACCGCCGCGGACTATCCACGGCCTCCAAGACGTCCGGAATGTGTCCACCGCGCCAGACACGGATCTCGTAACGGAAGATTCGAAACCGGCCCGCCCAGCGACTGCCAACTGCGCCTCCGGCGACGACGCCGCGGTCGGTGCCGCTCAGGTCCGGCACGGGCGTCTGTTCGATCACATACGTCCCCTCCGCCACCTCGACTTGAAGCGCGGAGTGGTAGAGATCGCAGCGCGGGCGTCGGGCCAGTCGTGCCGCCAGCGCCTCGTAGAGGCGACCGTTGAGCCTGACGGAATGCCCTCCCGCGCCGAGCGGCAACCAGTACAGGTCGACTGCAGCCGGCACCCAGCGAGTATCGCAAGCTCGTGGCGAAGCTCGCCCAGGCCGGCCGTCGTGCGATCCCGCGCTGCCGGCCGGCGCCGCGGGAGGGCGCTCAGGCGTATGGTGAGGTCATGGAGTTCATCTTCGTCACGCTCGGGATGATCGGTCTAATCGCGCTCTGCCTCGTGCTCGTGGCGCGGGCCTATCCGGGCAGTGGAGCCGACCTGGTCGACTGGAAGCCGACACGGTCGCACGAGGTCGAGGCGCAGCTCGAACTCGACGACGTCGAGCAGATGCTCGCGGCGCAGAACGAGTACCGGCGCCGCCGCGGTGCTCCGGAGCTGACCGAGGACGACGCCAACCGGATGGCGCGAGAGGACGAGGCCGTTCGCGAGCGCGCCCGCCGTAGCAACGAAAGCCGCCTCGACGAGCTCGAGGACGAGTACGGCATCTAGCCGTAGCGGGACTCGGTTTCAGTGGCGCGCGCTCTGATCGTCGGCTGTGGCTGTCGCGGGCGCTCGCTGGGGGCAGCGCTGATCGAGGGCGGCTGGCTGGTTCGCGGCACTTCACGGAATCGCCAGGGGCTCGATGCGATCGAAGCCGCCGGGATCGAGTCCGCGGAGGCCGATCCCGATCGGATCGCCACCCTGACCGATCACGTCGACGGCGTCACGCTGATCTTCTGGCTGCTCGGCTCCGCGGCAGGCAACGCCGACGCCGTCAACGGCCCGCGTCTGGAGCGGATGCTGGAGGAGATCGTCGACACCCCAGTCCGCGGCTTCGTCTTCGAAGCAGCCGGCGCAGCTGAGGAAACGGTGCTCGCAGCGGGCGCGGCTGCGGTGCGCGCGGCGGGCGAGCGCTGGCGGATTCCGGTCGAGGTGGTCAACGTCGATCCGAGCGATCACGAGGCTTGGCGAGCGGCGATGCTCGCCGCGGCCGAACGCCTGATCGGTTGACCCAGACGGCTACTGAAGCGGGTCCGGAGGGCGCTGCGGCGCGTTCTCGGCCGACCACGGCGCCTCGTCGGCGACCTCCTTGGGTGGCTGGTCGAGCTCGTCGGCGAGCGTCTTCAAGCCGAAGCCGAGGGCGATGACCACGGCGACGACGATGCCGTAGATCGTGGCCTGGCGCAGCGGGCTGGCGCTGTAGCGGCCGCCGATGACCTCACGGCGTTTGTCGAGCCCCATCGCGTCGGTGTCGGACTGGTCGCCGCGGGCGAGGCGCTCCTGGGGCGATTCCTTCTCGATCTTCGTGTTCGGGCCGATCGAGGGCGCGGTGATGTCGCTGATGTCCTCGCTCTTGGAATCATCGTCGTCGGTCGATCCGCCGGCAGCGGACGAGTCGTCCATCGTCGACCTGGTCGTCGTCGGAGTCCCCGTCGATTTGATTGTCGTCGCGAGCCTCGTCAACCTCGTCGTCGTCGGCCCCATCGTCGCGAGCCTCGTCGTAGTCGGAATCGTTGGCAGGCGACGAGTCGTAGTCGCGATCGTCGTCTCGCCCGCTGTCGTCAGCGGCCTCGTCGGTGTGCTCACCCTCTCGACCATCGCGGGCCAACACTAAGCCACCAGTCGCACGATTTCCAGCGACAACTACGGCTAGAGGCTCATATCAACCCCTGTAAACTCGATCAGGATTCACTGATTTAGAAGGAGGAAGGCTGTGTCCGACTACGCCAACGACGTTCTCGTCTCCACCGACTGGGTCGCCGAGCATCTCGACGATGACTCGATCCGGATCGTCGAGGTCGACGAGAATCCCGCTCTGTACGCGGAGGCTCACATCCCCGGGGCGATCGGCTTCGACTGGAAGGCCGATCTCCAAGACCAGGTCAAGCGCGACTTTCTCAGCGCCGAGGACTTCGGCGCCCTGATGGGCAGCCGCGGGATCTCCAACGACCACACCGTCGTGCTTTACGGCGACCGCAACAACTGGTTTGCCGCCTACACCTACTGGTATTTCCGCTACTACGGCCACGACAAGGTCAAGCTCGTCAACGGCCCTCGTGAGAAGTGGATCGGCGAGGAGCGCGAGACGACCGACGAGGCGCCGTCATACGACGAGACCGACGCTTCGAGGCCAAGCCCGGCGACGAGGCGATCCGCGCCAAGCGCGACGAGGTTCATGCCGCGCTCGATGCGTCCACCAACCTCGTCGACGTCCGCAGCCCGCAGGAGTTCTCCGGTGAGCTGATCGCGATGACGGGCTATGAGCAGGAGGGCGCCCAGCGCGGCGGCCACATCCCCGGCGCCGCCTCGGTGCCGTGGGCTAAGGCCGTCGAGGAGGACGGCACCTTTCGCTCGGCCGACGAGCTGCGACAGCTCTACAGCGACGCCGGCGTGATCGAAAACGGCACGCCGATCATCGCCTATTGCCGCATCGGCGAGCGCTCGGCCCATACATGGTTCGTGCTGCACGAGCTGCTCGGCGAGTCGGATGTCAAGAACTACGACGGCTCCTGGACCGAGTGGGGCAACCTCGTCGACGTTCCGATTGAAAAGGACGTATAGCCGCTGCAAGCCGGCGCATCGCGGCATCGGCCGGCGTGTCGCCACGACTCGCCTGCTTCCGCGGCCTGCTCCGCGACCTGCTGTCCGCGGCCGACGCCGGCGCCGGTCGCACGCCGGCGACTATCCCTGGCCGAAGCGGATCGACGCCGCGCAGCGGTTTGCCGACCAGCGGGCCGGGACGGTGTCGTTTGCGGTCGTCGATGAGTCGGGCGAGCTGCGTGGTGAGCATCCTGGCCGAGTCCACAACTCGGCGAGCGTGGTCAAGGTGGTGTTCATGGTCGCGCTGCTGCGCGAGCCCGGCGTTCGCGACGATGCGCTCACCGACTCCGAGAAGGCGCTGCTGGAGCCGATGATCAGGCGCTCCGACAACCAGACTGCGACCGCGATCTACAACCGCGTCGGCGAGGCTGCGATCTACCGGCGTCGCGCGCGACGCCGGGCTCGATCACTTCACGACCCAGCCGACCTGGGGCCTGACGACGATCACGCCAGGCTCGCAGGCGCGTTTCTTCAACCGGCTCGAGACCTACATCCCCAAGCGCCACCGAAGCTACGCGATGCGGCTGCTGACGCAGATCGTTCCCGTCGCAGCGCTGGGGCATCCCCAAGTTCGCGCCGCAGGGCTGGCGGCTTCATTTCAAGGGCGGTTGGTCGGGCCGGCCGAACTGGCGCATCAATCAGGTGATGACGCTGCGCGAGCCGCCGCGGCGCTTCAGCCTCGCGATCCTGACTCGCGATCAGCCGTCGAAGGAGTACGGCGAGGAAACGATCGAAGGCGTTGCCAAGCGCCTGCTTCGCGGCTACGACTGAGCTCGCCGCTGGCGGCGTCGAGCCGCTCGAGCAGCTCGCCGAGGATGCGCGCGGTCGCGCCCCAGATCAGGTGCTCGCGCATCTCGTAGGTGGGAGTGCGGATCGGAACGCCGCGACGAACCAGGCGGCGCATCGCGAAGCCGTCGCGCAGCTGCGTCGGCGCTGAAGGCGAGCACGGTCTCGACCTCGCTGGGCTCGGCTCGAACTCGAGGCCCTCGGCGATCAGGCCGACGAACGGGTGGACCTTGTAGCTGGTGACGAAGGTGCCGATCGGCGGCAGTGCGCCGACGACCTCGACTCGATCGGCGCCGCAGGCCGATCTCCTCCTCGGCCTCGCGCAGCGCGGTCGCGAGCAGGTGCTCATCGGTCGGGTCACGGCGACCGCCCGGAAACGAGATCTCGCCGGCGTGGCGGCGCAGGTCGTGGCGGCGCTCGGTGAAGACGATGCCTGGCTTCTCGCGGATAGCCGAAGATCGCCACCAGTACCGCTGCCTCGGTTTGGCCGTGCGCGGCCATCACCTCGGCGTCCTCGGAGCGCAGCAGAGCCGAGCGCAACGATGCGACCGTGTCACTCAGATGATCACCTGAACGGTGCCGCCGTCGACCGACCAGGCCGAGCCGGCGACGTAGGAAGCGCGCTCGGAGCAAAGAAAGACGATCGCCGCCGCGATCTCGTCGACCTCGGCCAGGCGGCCGATCGGGCGCTTGGCGCCGGCGTCGTCCAGCGCCTCCTCGCGAGTGTCGGCGCCACTGCGCTTGGACTGGTCGAGCAGGCCGTCCTCGGCCATCCACAGCTCCGACTTCGTCGGCGCCCGGGCAGATCGCGTTGACGAGGACACCGTCGGCGGCGTGGCGATCGGCGTAGAGGCGCGAGAGCGAGAGCTGCGGCGGCCTTGGCGACCGAGTACTCGGGCATGTGCGCCGAGGGACGCTTGCCGGCGCTCGAGGAGACGTTGACGACCCGGCCCCAGCCGCGCTCGGCCATCGCCGGGATCGCCGCCTTCATCAGCCGCATCGGCGCCATCACGTTGAGCTCCCAGGCCGCGTACCAGTCGGGTTCGGCGACGTCTTCGAGGTCGCGCCAGGCGGCGGTGCCGGCGTTGTTGACGACCACGTCGAGCTTGCCGAAGTGGTCGTCGGCGGCAGCGACGATGCGCTCCGCGGCGTCGGGTCGGTGACGTCGAGGGCGAGCGTGCGGCGACGGCGTCGCCCTGTGGCGCGCGGCCTCGCACTCGGCGGCGGCATCGTCGAGCGCGGAAGCGTCGCGGGCGACGAGCAGGACCGAGGCGCCCTCGGCGCTGAGCATGCGGGCGGTGGCGCGGCCGATGCCGCGGCTCGCGCCCGTGACGACGCATGCCCTTGCCGGCCAGGCCGAGGTCCATCAGCGCGTCGCTATCCGTGCACTCGATCTTGTCGATGATCGTTACCGGAGTCTCGCCGGCGAGCGCCTTGTGCACCGGGCACTTGCCGGCGATCTCCAGCAGCCTCGCCTGCTGCTCGTCGGTCGAGCGGTCCGGGATTCGCAGTGTGACGGTGGCGTCGACGATCGACGCTGCCTTGTCTTGATCGTGACCTCGACGTCGACTTCGACCTCGCCGAGCTCCCAGCCCTTGCGCTCGGCGTACATCTCGCAGGTGATTGCGGTGCAGGCGGCGAGCGCAGCGGCGACGGCGCGGGTGGGGGAGGGCCCTTCGTCGTTTGCCGCCGGCCGCGACTCGGCTCGTCGATGACGATCGTGTGTCCACCCTCGATCTCGACGTCGTGGGTGTAGCCGTCGCGCCGTCGGGCGGTGACCTTCACGTCTTCGGCTCCTCGCGCTCGCGCCCGGCGAAGAGCTCGGGCTTGGCGGTGTCGGCGAAGCGCGCCATCGCGAAGGCGGCGTCGGAGGCGCGGTTGAGAAAGCGCAGGAGCTCGCCGGAGGCAAGGCCGTCGTCGGTGGCGAGGGCGACGGTGCGGCGCTCGGCGCGCCGGATGATCGTGCGGGCGACGTCGAGCTGGGCCGAGAGCTGGGTGCCGCCGGGGATGACGAACTTCGGCGGCAGCTCGACGCGATCCATGTAGCGGTCGATCAGCTGCTCGAGCTCTGCGGCCATCTCCGGGGTGACGCGGCTGACGCCGTCGACGAGCCGTTCGGCTGCCTCGGGCGCGGTGGCGAGCTCGGCGCCGGCGATGAAGAGGTCGTCTTGGAGGCGCAGGATGTCGGCCGCGAGCTCGGCCTCGTCGGGCCCGCAGAGCGAGCGCGCGACGCCGAGCGCCGAGGAGGCCTCGTCGAGCGCGCCGTAGGACTCCGTGCGGGCGTCGGACTTGGCGACGCGGCCGCCGTACCACAGCGAGGTGGTGCCGTCGTCACCCTTCTTCGTGTAGATGCGGGCCAGCCGAAACGACGTTACTCCAACGGGTTGAAGACCGAGCCCGGTGAGCAGCTTGGGAAAGAAGTAGGTCGACTTCGGCGGCATCGTCTCGCCGGCGTCGGCGACGGCGCGGACCTGCTCGACCGGGGTCGGTCGCATCAGAAAGGCGGCGTGCGACGTCGCCGTCGAGGGCAGCGATCGCGTGCGTCGGCGGAGGCGGTGTAGGAGATCCCGCGCTTGGCCTCGATGTCCTCGGCGCTCATGCCGAGCGCGTCGCGCAGCAGCAGCGATTCGAGGATCGCGGCGTCGAGCTCGCGGTAGGCCTGCGAGGTGCCGGGGATCGCGCGCTCGAGCATCGCCGGGTCCTTGAGCTTGAGGTGAAAGGCCTTGCGATGATGGGCGTCGATGTAGCCGAAGACGCCGATTCCCTCGACGCCGGCGGGGTCGAGGCGCTCGATCGGCACCTCCTCGACGTCGAAGCTGGCGAGCAGGGCGTCGCGCAGCGCTTCCTGGGCCGCGCTCTCGCCGAGGTTGGAGAGCATGCGGTGATAGCCGAAGACGGTCAGGCCGGGGTCTTCGAGCGAGACCAGCGCCATCAGGGTGTAGCGGTGGGGGCCGTCGCCGCCGATCGAGTCGGCGTAGGTGCGGGCGGTCTCGTAGCGATGATGGCCGTCGGCGATCAGCAGCTCGGAGTCGGCGAGCTCGGCGGCGACGGCGCGGTGAGCGTCGGCGTTGTCGATGCGCCAGATCCGGTGCACGGTGTTGTCGTCGTCGCCGACCACGGCCCAGGGCTCGACGCGGGTGAAGCCCTCGAGGTGGCGCCAGGCGTCGCCGGCGTGCAGGGAGAAGATCGGGGAGAGGTTGTGGCGGGTGGCGACGGTGAGGTCGAGTCGATCCTTCTTCGGGCCCGGCTGGGTGCGCTCGTGGGGGCGGACGAGGCCCGGGCCGTAGGGGGTGACGCGAACGCGGCAGAGCAGCCCGCGGCGGGTGCGCCGCGAGCCGTCGGGCGCGTCGTACTCCTGCGTCAGCGCCCAGAGTGTCGGGTCGCGGTCGGCGGTGAGGACTCCCTGAAGCGTCCATTCCTCGAGGGTCTCGGCGGCGTGCTCGTAGCGGTCGCCGTCGCCCGGCGCCCGGGCAGGTCGACCTCGACGACGTTGAACGGCGAGCGCGGCGAGCAGCTCGCGCCGCCGCTCGGCGTCGATCACGTCGTAGGGAGGCGCGACCACGTCTTCGAGCGACGGGACGGCGGAGAGGTTGTAGTGGAGCGCGTTGAGCGGTCGGACCTCTGCCATCGGGCGCGGAATCTAGCGGACCACCGGAGACGCCTGCGGAGGATCTCAGACAGCTCGTGGCTGGAGAACCACGCGGCGAGCGCGTCGACGCCCTGGCGCTGGACCTCGCCACCGCCGAGGCCGCCGAGCGGGCCGGTGCCGCGCATCATCATCAGCTTGAGCTTCTCGCCGTCGGTCGTCTTCAGCTTCAGCGTCACCGCCGCGTTGTCCATGATCGCCGCGCTGGCGTTGACCCATCCGCCGCCGGCGCCGTCGGCCGAAACGTCGGCGATTCGCTCGGGCGGCAGCGACAACGCGTCGCCGTCCGGCTCGAACTTGCGGGTCAGAGGCTGCACGATCAGTCGATTCTCGGTGACGCCGATCGCGACCATGCCCCCCTTGAACGTCTTCACCTGTGAGGCGACGCACGCGCCGGCGAGCGTTTCGCCGGGCTCGAGGAGTTGCTCGAGGAGAGGTATGAGCTTGGATTCGAGGTCGGCCACAACTTTTCGAACTGGAGAGCTATGTCGTCAGAGATCGGGGTGCCCGGATTCGAACCGAGGATCTCCTGCCCCCAAAGCAGGCGCGTTACCAGGCTTCGCTACACCCCGTTCGGCGAGTCTAACCAGCTGATCTTGGACCCGATCGACGACAGGCCTGGAGCCGGGCGCCGGCGCAACTGCTGTCGTGCGGCCCGCACGGTCAAGGACGCCGTGCTCGGAGCGCCAATTGCGCTCCCGCCAACCGGCGGCTGTTACGCGCTCAGGTCTTGCGCTCGAGATCGACCACCTCTGCGGCCTTGTCGTCGGCGCGTTCCTCGGCGCGCTTGAGCTCGTCCTTCTTCTCGCCCTTGAGCTCTTCGGTCTTGCCCTCGCGGCGCAGTGATTCGTTGTCGGTGAGATCGCCGGCGACCTGCTTGGTCTTGCCGCTGATCTTGTCCATGAGTCCCATTGCTCGTTGACCTCCTGGGTGGGGGTCCGGTCACGCTACCGACGGCAACGGGCGCGCAGGCTCGCGGTCGGCTAGACGGCAGCGAGCACGGGCTGGGTAAAACGCCCGCCGCGCGGCTACGGCTCAACTGGCTCGGGCACCGGCTCGACGCTGAGGGCGTTCATCTCGCGGATCAGCATCTCGACCCGCGCCTCGCCCGCGATCCAGTGCGCGGTCGCGATCGCGACTTCGCCCGGGGGAGCCTGATGGAAGCGCTCCTGAAGCATCAGGACCGAGCGGTCGAAGACCTGCTCGAGCGCGAAGAGGTGAGAGATCTCGCCTGCCTCTGCAGCAGCGCATCCGAGTGATCGATCTGCGCAACCGCCGACCCCAGATCAGGCGCCGGCCGCGGTAACCGGGGTTGAGCACGCGCAACGAGACGCCCACCGCGCAGCCGCCGCGGTCGCCGGCGAACAGGCGCCCCGGGGTGATCACGTCAGCCTGTTCCAGGCCTTCGATCAGCGCGGTGAGGAAGCGATCGGGAAGCCGGCGCAGAACGGGGTGAAGCGCCTCGTTTCGGTCGGCGCGAAAGGAGCGGTAGATGTCTCGTGGGGTGAAAGCGGGTGTTGCCATCGCTCTGTTCTTCGGCGCATGGCGCTTGGCGCTTGAGCGCCGGTTTCGAGCCGACATCCGGCGTGAGAGCGGTCGCTACAGTGCGCGACGACTCTGCGAACACGAGGAGGAAGCGCCATGGTCAACTTCAAAAAGCTCTCCGACCAGGCAAAGAACCTGGTCGACAAGCGCGGTGGGACCGATGCGCTCAAGCAAGACGCCGAGCAGCTTCGCAACATCGCCAAGGGCAAGGGCAGCCTCTCCGACAAGGCGAAGGCGGCAGCGGCGGCGCTCAAGGATCCCGGCACCGACACCAGCGCAGATTCCGCGAGCGCTCAGGCGCCGGTCGCCGCTGCGGCCAGCGAGACCGAGACGCACCGCGCCGAGCAGAAGGTCAAGGGCGAGGCTCGGGGCAAGCATGGAGACGGTGGCGGGCACGGGCGTGGCGGTCAGGGCCGCAAGGCCGGCAACGGTGGCGATCGCCACCGCGATGACGGCGACCCGGCGGTCTAATCTGAGTCGACGCGTCCCCGTAGCTCAGCTGGATAGAGCGGCTGCCTTCTAATCGTCATGGCGGGAAGCGGCTTTCGGGTCGTTTTCCCGCTTTATAAAGCGGTTCGCTGCGCTCGACCGCCGGATCTCTCGGGACCGAAATACCCGTCGATTTGCGGCGATTCAGGCGGTTTCAGGCACTGGTGCCTATCCCCTAGACGTGAAAGGGTGAGCCGATGCTCGTCGCCAGCGCCGCCCTTGAGATCGTCATGGCCGCTACGGCCGTCGCGAGCGTCCTCGTTGCGATCCTCGCTCCGAACATCGAAGGAAGCCAAGGTTCAGGCGGGCGCGGCCGTGAAGCAGGCCAAGGCCGCTGAATCCCAGGCGGCGAAGCTGAGAGCCCAGGCCGCAACCGCGCAGGCGGAGGCGGCTGAGCATGCCGCCGAGGCAAGCGGGCGCCTAGCGCGGATCGAAGAGGCGCGGCGCCTGGAGGCGACAGAGCCGAAGCCGACCGTCGCCCACCTGCCCAACGGGTCGCTGCACATCATTGAAACCTCGCGGGCAGCATTCGCCGCCTCGACGATCCGGAGCCCCCATCGACGAAGTTCCACGTCCATCTCGAGAACCTGCGGGATGTCCCGGCTTCGATCCGGATGTGCAACACCGTCGACCTCGCGCCCGATTCCGACGGGCGAATCTGCGCCCTACTCCGACAGCCCGGCGGCTTCGAGGGCTTCGGCCTTGTTCATGTGGAGCGTTACCCGAACGATCTTGTCTCCCCGGAAGGTGTAAAGCCAGCCATACGGGGGGTTGGCGACTTCGATTCCGCTGTGTCTGCCGATGTTTCTTTGGCCGGTAAACCAACCGAGAATCTTGTCGCCCCCGTCAAACAACTCCGGCTCTCCTACCTCGACCGTTCTCCAAGCGCTAAGCCATCGCCTCCAAAACTCGGCGACCCCTTCCAAGCCCTTATAGCTTCCCCGTACATCCTCGACGGGCGAGCGAGTCGCATCCAACTCGACCCGTGGATCAAGAGGCTCGACCGCAGTGGCAGTGTCGCGCTCGTCGAACGCCCGGACGATCCGCCGCACGATCTCCACGTTCTCCTGCGACATCGCCCGCGCAGTATCGCCGCTAGGCCGCGAGTTAGCGAACCCTGCAGGGGGGGCGCCGACAAGGACCACGGATGCCCCCCGTGAGTCCCGCTCCAGTTTGTTGCGAAAAAAGGGCTGGGCGAGTGGGACAGGCAGCGTCGCTACGGGCTACCGGGCCGTGGTCTCGGCATTGGTAAAGGTGCCGCGAGCGGCCCTCGAGGGCGGGCGAGCGCGAGTCGCGTTAGTCGAGGACCTTGAACTTGTCCTTGTCTGGGGTCGGATCGAGATTCCCAGCCGCATCGACGGCCCGCACCTTGAACTTGTACTTCCCGGGATCGAGGTGCTTGTACTTCCTCGGCGAGGAGCAGGCGGTGAACTGCTTGACCGCCGCGTCAAGCCCCTTGCCCTTGAGACTGCACTCGAAGGTCGAACCGGGCTCGTCGGAGGTGAACTTGAACTTGACCGTGCTCTCGTCGGTCTTGTTCGGAGCTCCCTTGGTGATCGTGGTCTCAGGGGGTTCGGTGTCCACTGCCGGCAGCGGTACCGGCGATGGAGGGTTGCAGGAGACGATGTCACGTGTCCTGCGTCTCGTCGCCGAGTCCGTCCTTGTCGCAGTCGGGCTCGATGTCGGCGTTGATCAGGCTCTCGACTGGGGCTCTGGGTATTCGGGGCCCGCATCTCTCCGTCCCCGAGCCTTGGGAGCCAGTATTCCTGCTGTGCGCCGGTCGTCGCGGCGAAAAAGCTCCCGGGTACCGAGGCGCCGCAGCAATCGATCCCGATGAAATCTCCGGTCTTGATCGAAAGGCGGGTATCGAAGGTGTAGATGGCCGGGGTATTGGGCACGGTCTCGGGCTCGCTGGTGCCCGCACCGGTGCTGGCAGCGCCGGTTCCTCGGACTACACGCAGCATCACCGGTTGGGTGCCCGAAACGTTTCCGACCTTGATCCGCCACCTGACAATCACGCCATCGCTCGGAGCCGTCACCTGCCGGCCGGGGAGTGCTCGCTGGACAAAGGTGAAGTCTCCTCCGCTGGAGGAGGAGTTGAGGTTCGCGCTTGCGCGAGATCGCTTCCGATCGTCGTTGCGGCCTGCGCTTGGCCGGCGAACACGCCGAGCAACAGTCCGCTCAACAGCGCCATCCGCATGAACTTCCGCATGCCCGCTCCCTACCTCGGTGGTCCCCCTACGCGGCGAACTCTGATCGGAGTCCGCTGCGAAGTCAAGTGATAGCGGCACGACCCCTGATCAACCACCTTGAACTTGTCCTTCGCCACGGTCGGATCGACATTCCCGGCCGCGTCGATCGCCCGGACCTTGAACTTGTGCTTGCCCTCGTCGAGGCGCTTGACCTTCTTCGGGGAGGTGCACGACTTGAACGGCTTCTTGTCGACCTTGCACTGGAACGTCGCGCCTGCCTCGTCGAGGTGAACTTGAACTTGACCGTGCTTTTGTCCGTCTTGTTCGGAGCTCCCTTGGTGATCGTGGTCTCGGGTGCGTCGGTGTCGGCGGGTGGCGGGTTGCACGAACCGGTGTCCGCGTCCTGGGTCTCGTCGCCGAGGCCGTCCTTGTCGCAGTCGGTTTCGACGACAGCGGCGATGTTCAGCGAGGTCGCGCTCGATGCTTCGACCGAAGTGAACGGTTCGCCCGGCGCAGGGTCGGCGGGGCCGTCCTCGGTGACATCGCCACTCTGTGCGCTGCGGAAGCAGTCCGTCTCTCCGCTACCTCCCGTTCGCAGGCCCAGCAGGTCGCCACCTTGGACGCTGACGCTGGTAGCGAAAGTCTTGAGCCCTGGACTCGTAAGCGGCTGGGCAACGCTGTGTCCGACCGTCAGATAAGTCTGCGGCGCGGTCTTCCTAAAGACCTTGAGTCGCATCGTCGCGGTGGTCGGCGTGTCGGCGGAGACGTCGTGGCTCCAGGCCGTGATGACACCGCCCCCGGCGGGGACGGTGTACGAGGGACTACTCAGATCGGCCGTGTTTTGCACCCAGGCGAAGCCTGCGGAGCAGTTGGTTACCGAATCGGTTGCGGCGCGGCCGATCGTCGTCGCCGCCTGCGCCTGGCCGACAACGCCCACGAGGAGGACACCGCTCGCAAGTGCCCCGGTCACGAAGTTCCGCATAACTGCCTCCGGTCTCGTTGGCGTTGTTCACAGAACCTAATCCGCGGTGGGATCGGAGTCAATCCGAGCATCACTCCCGCGGGTGTTGCTCACCTATTGCTCGAGCAGCTTGGCGGCGTCGTCGCGACCGACCGATCGAAGCAGCACGGCGAGGCTAGCCCGCGCGATGACCTACTCCCGAGCCCGGCGGCTTCGAGGGCTTCTGCCCTTGGTCGGGTAGTCCCGCATGGTCACGGTCTTGCCATCACGCAACCGATAGAGCGAAGCAGACGTCATATCCATCTCGATCCCGCTGCTTTGGCCCCTGCCGTATAGCGGACCATCACCAGGACGTATTCCCGCCGAGGTCTTCGATGGAAAGCGGCTCGGCCCGGAACTGGTCGAAGCCGTCGAACAGATCGCGGGTCAGGAATCGGCGCATGGCTTCCGCCCATGCACCGTCTCCACGCCGAGCATCGGAGCGATCGCCGCGCTCCAGTCCACGTCCGGGTCCAAGCGGTCGAGCACAGAGTCGATGTCTCCACTGGCGAACGCGTCAAAGCCCCCGCGCAGTATCTCCACGTTCTCCTGCGACATCGCCCGTGCAGTATCGCCAGCGCGGACGCTTGCGGGCTGTACGGCTCCCTACGCCGCTTTCCCGACACGTCGCCTAGCGCCGGAAAAGACCAAGCTTGCACTTGAGCGGATGGTCAGGGTGGTCTGCATGCAGCGTATCAGGCGGTTCCGCCTTGCGCCTCGGCTTCCGCGGCGATCTCTCTCCTCCTGGCTCTTCTCGAGTTCCCGTCTTCCCGTCGTCGTTGATGGTGATCAGGAAACCGAGGCCGAAAACCGCGATCGAGACCGCCAGCACCGCGACCGTGACCGGTCGCCTTCTTCACCAGCAGGATGACCCCGACGACCAATCCGACGATCGGCAGGAGGATCGCGCCAGCGTAACCAGCGAAGAGCAGCCACACGGAACGTCCTCTTTCAGGTCGCGGCGGCTGTCGGTCCACTGCGACCCGTTCCAGTATCGCTGCATCATGGGTTTTCGGGGTGACCGACACGGCGGCGGGCGTGGTTGGCGACGATTCGTCAGACGCCGTCATCGGGACCGAACTTCCGTTCGCCGAGTTCGTCCTCAGCCCCGTGACCCTGAACTTGTCCTGCGCGGCAGTCACAGCCACACGATCGGGTGTGCCATCTCTCTCGCGGCGATGAACACAGCCAAGCGCGCCATAACGTCGGCGTTAGTAAGGCGATACGTGCGTTTCGACATGCGGCCTACCCTCGGCGCAGTTCGAGCACCCTCTAAGGAGAGCCCTACGCCGATTTTTCAGCCGTCAAGGGGTAGCGACTCGCTCAAGGACGCGCGCAGCTTCGTCGCGACCGACCGATCGAAGCAGCACGGCGAGGCTAGCCCGCGCGACATCGGGAGATGCGCCGTCAATGTCGCGCAACGCTCACGCCGCGTCGACGGATCGCTCGAGGCCGAGCTCGGGGTGCTCGCACATGAGCTGGCCCCGCGAGCGCACCACGGCGCGCTCGTACCGTTGGTCGCCCTTCTCGCGCATCAGCAGCACCAGGGCGAGCGCGTCGTGGCTGTCGAGTCGGCCGAGCGTGCGGCCGTCTCGGCTGTGCGTGAACGACCGGCGCTCGATCGAGCGAAGGAACAGGGCATAAGGGCTGGCGCTGACGTCGCCATTGAATATGGGATCACCGATCGGGCGAACCCGGCTCGCGGCAGGCGCCGGCGAGTGAAGGCGTCGAAGCCTGAGCGCACTGGGTCGAGCCTGAACAGCTCATGGCTCTACTGGACCCCGCGCCTATGGGGCATCGGCCGATCCTCGCCACGCTCGCAGGAGCAGGGCTCAGGATCGGAGAGGCAGTCGCGCTCGACTGGCGAGACGTGAATCTCGCCACTGGCGTCCTGACGGTCCGCGAGTCGAAAACGGATGCGGGCGCTGGCCGGGAGGTCGACCTACCCGGTGGTCTGCCCGATGAGCTGAAAGGCCACAAGGCCGACAGCGACCACCTCGGCGCGGATGATCCAGTGTTCGTGACTCGCGGCTACGGCGGCGAGCCGCGGCGCAGGGCCGAGGACAACGTTCGGCGGCGACTCAAGACGGCGATCACGCGAGCCAACGTCGAGCTCGAGCGCGCCGGCATCGAGGCGATCAGCGACCGTGTCAAGCCCCACTCACTGAGGCGCACGTACGCGAGCCTGAGGGCAGCCCTGCGCGACGATCCGATCTATGCCGCTGAGCAGCTTGGCCACGAAGATCCCACGTTCACGTTCCGCGTCTATCAGCGGGCGATCAAACGACGTGACAGGCTCACCGGCGCCTATGCCGATGCATACGATCGGGCACTGGAATGGGCACTAACGGGCACTGGAACCGTTCCGGTCCAGATCCCGGCCGCAAGCCCGCGACAGGCAACACCCGCGGTATCCGCACGAGCAAGCCATAATCGAATGACCAGTCCCCGTAGCTCAGCTGGATAGAGCGGCTGCCTTCTAAGCAGCGGGTCGCAGGTTCGAGTCCTGCCGGGGGCGCGCCTGCGAGACCCGGCAACAAAAGAGCCCGGCCGAGTAGCCGGGCTCTAAGTCGCGCCTGTCGGCGCGGATTCCTGAAGCTAAGCGGCGCTCAGGTCTTGCGCTCGAGGTCGGCCACTTCCTCGGCCTTCGCGTCGGCGCGATCGTCGGCGCGATCGAGCTCTTCCTTCTTCTCGCCCTTGAGCTCCTCGTCCTTGCCCTCGCGGTGAAGCGAGGAATCGCCGGAAACGTCGCCAGCTACCTGCTTGGCCTTGCCTGTGATCTTGTCGGTAATTCCCATTGTGAAGCCTCCTTATTGGGGGTCGACAAAAAACTACCCGAAGTGCCGGTTAATTAACTGCCTGCGCATGGAGCGTTATCGACCCGGTGCCTGCGGGTAAGGCGCTGGCTGTGGGACAACCGCCATTCGGCGCCGGCGCGAGATCAGGAGCGAATAGATGAGCAAGACCTTCAGCCAGGGCGACGAAGTGTCCTGGAACACCTCACAGGGCGTGACCCACGGCAAGGTCAAACGCAAGCTCACCGCCGACACGCACGTCAAGGGGACGAAGATCACCGCCTCCGAAGACGACCCCAGGTACCTGGTCGAAAGCGACAAGACGGGCGAAGAGGCGGCGCACAAGCCCGAAGCGCTCGAGCGCCGCGGCTGAGCGCGCGCAGAAGGTCAGACGCCGCTTGCTGAACCCGTCCTGAGGGGCGCTACATTGAGGACCGCTCGGTGGGCGTAGCTCAGTTGGTAGAGCTCCTGGTTGTGGTCCAGGCGGTCGGGGGTTCGAGTCCCCTCGCTCACCCTCCACCTCCGAGCGTGCCGGCCGCGAGTGAGGCGCCCGGGTTAGCCGGGATGCGAAAACTGCGTGCCGAGGAAGCGGTCCCACATCTTGTCGCTCATCAGCTTGCGCTGGCCGATCAGCAGCTTCGCCGACGGGGTGACGCGGTAGCGAATCTTCGGCGAGTCTGCCGTGATCGCCGTCTCGACCGTCTTCGCAACCGTCTCGGGCCCGCCGCCGAACCGCGCCAGCGGCCCGTGCTCGTAGGCCGACTTGGTCGCCTTGCCGACGGCGGCATTGAAGTCGCGGTACGGCCCCGCGTCGGCATCGATCTCGGCGTTCGCAGTCGCCGCGAACTCGGTCCGGATCAGACCCGGCTGGATGATCACGACGTCGACGCCGAAGCCCTTGACCTCGAATCGCATCGCGTCTGAGATCGCCTCGACCGCGTACTTCGTCGAGTGGTAGATGCCGCCGCCGGGGAAGGTGAAGTTGGCGCCCATCGAGCTGATGTTGACGATGCGCCCGAAGCCCGCCTCGCGCATGCTCGGCAAGACCAGCTGCGACATCCGCAAGAGGCCGAAGACGTTGGTCTCGAACTGGCGCCGGACGTCGTCCATCGACAGGGTCTCGAGCGCTCCCGATTGGCTGTAGCCGGCGTTGTTGACAAGGGCGCCAACGGTGCCCTGCTCGGTTACGACCTGATCGACGGCGGCCTTCATCGAGGCTTCGTCGGTGACGTCGAGCGCGAGCGTGTGGGCGCCGCGCGAAGCGAGATCGGCGAGCGTCTCAGCGCGGCGCGCGGTCGCATACACCGTGTGCCCCGAGTCGACGAGGCGCTCGGCTGTCGCGCGCCCAATTCCGGTCGAACAGCCGGTGATGAGGACGGTGGCGGGACCTTTGACCATTTTTGCGTGCTCCTTCTTGTTGCCTCTGCTATCAACGCTCGATGCGCGCCGGTCGCATCAGCTTCGCAGAGGTCAGCTACGACGCGGCCAGCGACGTCCTCTACGCCCGTATCTCCGGCGGCACCGCGCTGCGGCGTGAGAAGACCGACGACGGCGATGTCTGGAGCTTCGGCGAGGACGACACCCCGCTGGGCGTGATCGTGATGGAGCCCCGGGCACGCATCGAGCGCGACGGCGCCGTCTTTCTCATCGTCCCGGCCGGAGATCGCCTGCGCCTGCAGGGGATCGAGGCCGCGATGCGCAGCGTCGTCTGAGCCTGCGGCGCTACCTTGCTGCAATGGGCCTACTCCCAGGGCCACTTCATCGGGCCGGTTCGCAGCTAGCCGCTGCCGCCCAGAACGCGGTCGAAGTCGCGCGCTTCGGCGGCCTCGACACGGATGAAGAGGCCACCCCTTACGACGTCATCGCCCAGGAGCGCGTATATCGCTTGCGGCGCTATCGCCCAGCCGCACGCAAGGACGGCTCCGACGCTCCGCCGATCCTGCTCGTGCCGCCGCTGATGCTTTCAGCGGACGTCTACGACGTCTCTCCATCCTCCAGCGCGGTCTCCGTGCTCGGCGCTCGCGGCATCGACCCTTGGGTCGTCGACTTCGGCGCTCCCGAGCACGAGGAGGGCGGGCTCGAGCGCACGCTCACCGACCACGTCATCGCCGTCTCGGACGCTGTCGGCATCGTGCGCGAGCAGACGGGGCGCGACGTCCATCTTGCCGGCTACTCCCAGGGGGGCATGTTCTGCTACCAGGCCGCTGCGCTGCGACGTGGCGACGCGATCGACAGCCTGATCACCTTCGGCAGCCCCGTCGACACCCATGGGGCGCTGCCGCTTGGCATTCCCGAGGAGGTGGCCGAGGCCGCCGCCGGCGTGCTCGCCGCGGCGTTCGAGCGCACGGCCGTGCCCGCCTGGCTCAGCCGGACCGGTTTTCGCCTGCTCGATCCGGTGAAGTCCTTGCGCCAGCGGGTCGACTTCATGCGCCAGCTTCACGACCGCGAAGCACTGCTGCCGCGCGAGCGCCAGCGGCGCTTTCTCATGGGTGAGGGCTGGGTCGCGTGGCCGGGCCCCGCGCTGGCCGACTTCCTGCGCCAGTTCATCGCCCACAACCGCATGCTCGAGGGCGGCTTTGTGATCGATGATCGCCTCGTCACCCTCGCTGACATCGATCGCCCGCTGCTCACCGTGGTCGGCGAGGTCGACGAGATCGCGCCCGCCGCGGGGGTGCGCGCGATCACTCGTGCCGCGCCTCGGGCCGAGGTCTACGAGCTCGCCCTGCGAGCGGGGCACTTCGGTCTCGTGGTCGGTTCGGCGGCCTCGCAGACGACATGGCCAGGCGTCGCCGGCTGGGCGCACTGGCGCTCGGGGACCGGTGAGCTGCCGGCCGAGATCACCAAGGTGGACCCGAACGAAACGGCTGTGGAGAGCCCGGGTGTCGGTACGCGGCTCGGATTCGGTCTCGAGCTTGCGGCCGGTGCGGGCGCTGGGCTCGCGCGCTCGCTGGGCGGTGCAGTTTCGCGCACCGCCGGTGGCATGCGCGTGGTCGCCGAGGAGGTCACAGGAACAGGCCAGCTCCCTCGCCTGGCCCGGCTCGGCCGTCTGAAGCCATCGACGCGCGTTTCAATCGGCCTCCTGCTCGATGAGCAGGCCGCCAGCGCCGCCGATGAGGTCTTTTTTTTGTTCGAGGACCGCGCCTACAGCCACGGCCAGGTCAAATCACGAGTGGATGCGGTCGTTCGCGGTTTGCTCTCGCTCGGTGTGCGCCAGGGTGAGCACGTCGGCGTGCTCATGGGAACCCGCCCGAGTGGGCTCTCTGTGGTCGCGGCGCTGAGCCGCCTCGGTGCCGTTGCGGTTCTGATGCGCCCGGATGGTCCCGTCGTGCGCGAGGCCGAGCTCGGCGACGTGCAGCGGATCGTCGCCGATCCAGAGCTCGCCGAACGCGCTCGCGAGGCTGGGGTGGGGGAGGTACTGGTTCTCGGCGGTGGCGGCGAGGAGCGCGACCTCGGCGTGGGCGGCGTCATCGATATGGAGCGCATCGACCCCGACGAGGTCGAGGTCCCGGGCTGGTTTAGCCCCAACCCCGGACGAGCCAGCGATCTCGCCTTCATCCTCTTCACGGGCGACGGGGAGCGCACTCGCGCCAACCGCATCAGCAACGGTCGCTGGGCTTTGTCGGCGTTCGCCACCGCATCGGCCGCGGCGCTCTCTGCGTCCGACACGATCTATGCCGTGACACCGATCTATCACCCTTCCGGCCTGCTGATGAGCATCGGTGGCGCCATCGCCGGCGGGGCCCGGCTTGCAATTGCGCGCCAGTTCGATCCGAAGACCTTTTGGCAGGAGGTTCGCCGCTACGGCGTCACCGTCGCCTCCTACACCTGGACGATGCTGCGCGCGATCGCCGCGGCACCGGCCGACCCGGCCGAGCTTCACCATCCTGTGCGCTTGTTCATCGGGGCCGGGATGCCACGCGGTCTTTGGCGCCGGGTCGCCGGTCGCTTCTCTCCCGCAACCGTGCTCGAGTTCTATGCCTCGACCGAGGGTGAGGCAATCCTCGTCAATGTCCGGGGCGACAAGCCGGGCTGCAAGGGCAGGCCGCTTCCCGGTAGCGCCGAATGTCGGCTCGCTTCATACGACATCGCCGAGCACCGCCTGCGCGAGGGAGCGTCGGGCTTCGCCGTCGAATGCCGGCCGGCAGAGGTGGGCTTGCTGCTGACGCGCCAGCGCGGCGTCGTCTCTACCAGCGACAGTCCCTTGCGCGGTCTCTTCGAGGCCAACGACGCCTGGCTTTCGACTGGAGATCTGTTTCGCATCGACGAGGACGGTGATTACTGGCTGATCGATCACCTGCAGGCGCTGATCCCGACTCGCCACGGCCCCGTGGGCTCGTCGCCGATCGTCGACGCCCTTGGCGACGTCGACGCGATCGACATCGCTGTCGTCTACGGCGTCCCCGAGAACGGCGCTCAGACCGGTCTCGCGATCGCCGCAGTAACCGTGCGCGATGGCTTCGAGCTGAGCCCAGGGGCCGTTGCCGGTGCGCTCGATGTCCTCGACGCGGACGAGCGTCCCGACATCGTTCACGTGGTCGATGAGATCCCGGTTACGACCTGGTATCGCCCGGTCGCGACCGGCTTTCGCGAAGCTGGGTTACCGAAACCTGGCCGCCAGGTGTGGCGGCGCGATGGCAACGAGTACGTCGCACTCGAGGCGACTCCCGAGTCGGTCGTCGCCTGAGCCAAGGCGTCAGATCAGCGCTTGACCTCAGCGCGCAGCGAAGGAGAGCCGGCCGCTGTCGCATTCGCGCACGACGCCGTCGCTGCCCTCAACCGAGCCGAAGAAGCGAAACGTGCCGACCGTCTTACGAGCCTTGACCGTGCCTCGCGCCTTGAATGTCGTCTCGCCGTTGTCGTCGGTGACCTTGAATGAGCCTGTGTTGCGCACGTCGATCTCGCCGCTGAGCTCGGCCTCTCCTTCGATGCCTTTGGGGGCGCCGTCGCAGGGAAGGGCGAAGTTTCTGGCCTTGACCAACGTGATCACGCTCTCGCCCTTCGACTCTGAGATGTCGATCCTGATCGTCGAGTCGGGCTGACCGTCGAACTCTCCGCGGTAGCTATCGGTGGCGCCTTGGGCCGACGCCAGCGCCGGGATGCATACCAGTACTGCGAGGCCGGTAAGGACGAAAGCTGTTCTCATCTGCGTCTTGACCTCCGTCAAGCATTGGTGGAGTGCGCCGGGTGGCGACGCGTCACACTACCCAGCGTGAACGACGAACGCGCCGGTCACAGGCAGTTGTTGCACGGGCTGAGGCACAACGTCGGCTGAGCAAGGTCAGGTAGTACCTATCTGGCGCCCTTGAGGCAGATCAAATGCGACGTGATCGTGAAGCTCGTCGCGCCGCCGGATGCGATCGCCTCATCGTCGTAGCCAAGCAGGATGTGGTACTCGCTTGGGTTCGGGGTGTAGCTGCCCTGCTGATAGACGTTGGTGTTACTGGGGACCACGCCGCCACCAATCACGCGAGAGGTGCCTGGGCACGAGAACAGCCTCACGTCGACGTACGGCCCAGTGGTGGCTGTGTCGATCGTGCTCGCTGCGCCGGTGAGATAGACGACCTGGGGCTTCTTCGTCTTCGCCAGCCGGGCCGAGTCCGCGGTTGAGGAGACGTCCATCTCGACATCGACCTGCGCGTAACTCGGGCGAGGGCTGGAGCCGCTGCCGATGACGACGCTTGTCGTCACTGCGCCCACCCCGATCACGGTGACCGCGATCAAGCCCAGGAGCCTTTTCTTGTTTCGCATTGCTTCGCTTCCCCCAAATCCGCGGCCGGCTGCCGCCGTTGCCTGGTCCAAGTACAGACTTAACACACGTACTGGCGAATCGGTTCGCTCGGGCGCGGCTCACGAAATAGGCTCGGTCGTTCGTTACACCTTCGAGTAGTGACCAAATCCGACAACACCAGGGCTCCGGTCCAGCCACCATTTCAGCGCTTTCTCGACGAGCACCGCAAGGCGGTTCTCGCGTTCCTGCGGGGAATGGTCGGTCACCACGACGCCGAAGACTGCTTTCAGGAGACCTTCATCGCCGCGATGCGCGCATATGACCAGATGGACGGACGTCATCCGCGAGCGTGGGTGATGACGATCGCGAGACGCAAGGCGATCGACCATCACCGTGCGCGCGCCCGCCGGCCGGAGCCTCGCGACGAGGTTCCCGAGGTGGCGACCTTCGACGAGCCTGCCGACCGCGAGATATGGCGGTCCGTGGCCCAGCTTTCCGAGGCACAGCGGACTGCGGTAGCGCTTCGCTACGGCGCTGACCTCGCCTACGCCGAGATCGCCACGGCGCTTCAGTGCAGCGAACCGGCCGCCAGGCGAAGAGTCGCCGACGCGATCAAAGCCCTTCGTGAAATCGTCGATGAGCAGGAGGTGCTCGCATGAGCGCAGTGCACGCAGATGAGATCCGCAGGATTCTCGGCAGCGATCTCAGCGCCGGCGCCGAGCGAGCGGCCGCTGAGTTCTCCAAGCGCGCCGAGCGCGAGGGGCTCGCCGAGGTCGCCTTCGGCCGCTACGAGTCGCCGCTGGGCGATGGGCTCATCGCCGCGACCGATCGTGGACTCGTATCGGTGGCGCTTCCGGGGCACGACGAGGCCGAGTTCCTGGAGGGGATCGCGGCGGGGCTGTCGCCGCGGATGCTTGAGCTGCCGGCGCGCCTCGACCGTGCGCGTCGCGAGCTCGACGAGTACTTCGAGGGTCGTCGCAGCGAGTTCGAGCTGGAGCTCGATTGGGGACTGGTGCGGCCGGGGTTCATGAGCCGGGTTCTGCAAGCGACGGCACGACTGCCCTACGGGATCACCGCGAGCTACGGCGACGTCGCCCGCGAAGCCGGCAATCCGAGGGCCTATCGAGCGGCCGGCACAGCGCTCGGTGAGAACCCAATCCCGATCGTCGTGCCGTGTCACCGCGTCCTGCGCGCTGGCGGCGTTCTCGGCAACTACGGCGGCGGCCCGGAGATGAAGCGCTGGCTGCTCGAGCACGAGGGCGCGATCGAGTAGCTGCGGCGGCCGACCCGAGTCGAGCGGCAGCAAACGTGGCACTACGCCACGAAATCTGCCATTCGGCCTGGGCGGACCGCCCGAGCTTGTCGACCTAGGAACTGTCAACTTGACAGCCAACCTATACTGCCAACTATGCATGTCGACCCGAACAGTCCCAATGCCAGCCTGACCAAGCGCCAGCAGGAGGTACTCGAGCGACTCGAGCGAGGTGATGGTGTCAAGGAGATCGCAACCGACATCGGAATTAGCCGCACCGCCGTGTACCAGCACATCGAGCGTTTGCGACGCCAGGGAGCGGTGGCCGACACCTACACCCCCAGCGGGCAGCCGCCCCGCCGCCAGGACCTCGCCAATGGACAGTCGGCGCTCGCCGCAGTTGCACCGCGAGACAGCGCCGTCGCGCGCTTGCGAGAGCTTTCGCTCGAGCGCAGCGATCGAGATGAAACCGCCTACGCGGAAACAATTGAGGGAGCGATCGCAGCCGGCGATGCCGTCGGCCTCGCATACGAACTGGGACGCCTTGATGCACAAGGGGAGGCGGGGCTACCCGCCGATCTCGTCGAGTCGGGATTGCGGCGCCTTGGGGTCTTGCCGTCCGACGAGGAGGAGCGCAACCAGTGATACTCAAGGTGCCGCCGCCAATTCAGAAGGAAAGGTCTTAGGGCAATGACAATCGTCTTGATCATCTTGGGCGTAGTACTGCTGCTCGGGCTGATTTTCATCCTGATCCGCAACTCGATCATCGGATCGCGAAACCGTGTCGACGAGGCGTGGTCGGGAATCGATGTCCAGCTCAAGCGCCGCCACGATCTCGTCCCGAACCTGGTCGAGGCCGTCAAGGGCTACGCGACTCACGAGCGTGCGACCTTCGAGAACGTGACGCAAGCCCGCGCTGCAGCGATGCAGGCCTCGGGGCCGGCGGAGGCAAGCGCGGCGGAGGGCATGCTGAGCCAGGCACTCGGCGGCCTGCGCGTCGTCGCTGAGGCATACCCGGAACTGCGCGCAACCGAGAACTTTCAGGATCTGACCCGCAACCTGAACGAGCTCGAAGACGAGATCCAGGCGTCTCGCCGGATCTACAACTCCAACGTCCAGGCCTACAACACGAAGATTCAGATCTTCCCGAACTCGGTCGTCGCCAGCTCCGGTGGCTTCACAGCTCGCGAGTTCTTCGAGATCGAGAACGCCGGCGATCGCGAGGTCCCGGCCGTTTCGTTCTCAGACACGGGTGCTGCTGCACCGACGAACGCTGCAGCTCCCGCGGCCCCGGCAGCTCCCGCGGCCCCCGCAACTCCCGCGGCCCCTGCGGGATCGTCCCCGCCCTCGACGCCACCCCCGGCGCCGCCGGCCGGGGGCTGACGAGCCAAGCTCGCGGCCGTTGCCCACCGGCGCCGCGGTGGCGCTGGCGAATTCGTCGCCCCGGGCATATGATCGCGGCACAGTGACCGAACTCCAGGCCGACGACGCAACCGACACGCCGGGGTTCATCCGAGACTCGGATCTCTTGGGCTCGGCCCTGGCGGTTGCCGCCAACGCCCACCGTGGCCAGTTTCGATACGACGGGTCGCCGTATCTCTCGCATCCACTGCGCGTGTGCGAGCTGCTCGCCCATGCTGGCGCACCGGAGACGACGCTGGCCGCCGCGCTGCTGCACGATGGGGTCGAGGACTCCGAGCTGACGATCGGCCGGGTGGTCGAGGGCTTCGGCCTGCAAATCGGCGAACTGGTGGCGGCGTTGACCGAGGACGCGTCGATCGACAGCTGGCTCGAGCGAAAGCGCGGACTTCGCGCTCAGGTGGCAGAGGCCGGCGAGGCCGCGGCCGCCATCTACGCCGCCGACAAGCTCGCCAACCTGCAGGAGATGCGCAGCCTTTACTCGCAGCGCGGTGAGGATGCGATCGATCTCCACAAGGCCCCCAGCCTCGACTCACGCGTCCAGGCATGGCGAGACGACCTGGCGATGGTGCAACAGCTGGCGCCGGCGATGCCTTTAATTGCGGCGCTTCGAGCTGAGCTCGATCAGTTCGAAGCCGAGCGCGGGGCTCGAAGTAGTCGGCGTACCGAGCACGTCTAGATCCGCGGGCGTTACTTGCCACGGGCAGGAGGCGAGCGCACCGGGCTGAAAACCAGTCCGGATGATCGTCGATTGCGCCCATTACCGCGGCGGAGAGCGCCAGCAGCGCGAGCCGCTCGAGATCGAGTCAGCCGCTGAAATCGCGGCCGCGGCGGGCGAGGGCGAGTTCATCTGGCTCGGCTTGCGCGACCCGACCGAGGACGAGCTCAACCGCGCCGGCAAGTCGTTCGACCTCAATCCGCTCGCCGTCGAGGATGCTCGCCACGCTCACCAGCGCCCGAAGATGGAGGACTACGACGGCTCGGTGTTCATCGTCTTGCGCCCGGCCCGCTACGACGACGAAACCGAGTCGGTCGAGTTCGGAGAGATTCACCTCTTTCTGGCCCGCCACTACGCGATCGCGGTGCGCCGTGGCGATGCGAGCGAGCTCAAAGGGGCACGCCAGCGCGTCGAGCAGTCGAACCTGCTCGAGCACGGCGTCGGCGCCGTCACCTGGGCGGTGCTCGACAAGGTGGTCGACGATTACCTGCCGGTGGTGCAAGGGATCGACGAGGACATCCAGGAGGTCGAGCAGGACATCTTCGCCCGCGGGGCCGACTCGACCCAGCGCATCTACTTCCTCAAGCGCGAGGTGATCGAGTTCCATCGCGCTGTCTCGCCGCTGCTGCCCAACCTCGAGGCGCTCGAGCGTGGCGCCTACCCGCAGATCGGGGATGACCTGCGCCGCTACTTTCGCGACGTCGCCGACCACGCGCGGCGGATCGACGAGCAGGTCAACTCACAGCGCGAACTGCTGACGTCGATCCTCGAGGCGAACCTGGCGTTGCTTTCGGTGAAACAGAACGAGGTTGTGCGGGCGATCTCGGCCTGGGCCGCGATCATCGCCGTGCCGACGTTCATCGCCTCGATCTGGGGCATGAACTTCGAGTACATGCCCGAGCTCGACGAGCGCTGGGGCTATCCGCTGGCCCTGGCGATCATGGCAGTGGCCGCAGTCGCCCTGCACCGGCTCTTCCGGCGTATTCAGTGGCTGTAGCGGCGACCGGCCCTCTCTAAGCTGACCCGAATGGCGGCCACAGCGATCGACGTCGCCGCGCCGCTGCTGCTCGTCGCGGTCGCGGTTGGCTACGCGCGCCGCGCTTCGACTCTCGCCGCCCGCGGCAAGCCGGTCGAAATCTGGCGCCAGGTCTGCTTCGCAGCCGGCCTCGTCGTCCTGCTAGGCGCCGACCTACCGCCGCTTTCGACGCTCGCCGAGGAGATCGTCGTCGGCCACATGGTCCAGCACCTGCTTATCGGCGATCTTGCCGGCCTGCTGATCGCTCTGGGGCTCACCGGACCGATGCTGCAGCCGCTGCTGGCAATGAGGGCCTTCGGGTGGTTGCGGGCGTTCGGCAATCCCGTGATCGCGCTGCCCCTGTGGTGTCTCAACCTCTACCTGTGGCATCTCTCGGCCCTGTATGAGGGCGTGCTCACGAGCCCGGTGCTGCACTTCGCCCAGCACGCCTGCTTCTTCGGTTTTGGCTTGGCGATGTGGCTGCCGCTGGTCGGTCCGCTGCCGAAGCCGGCCTGGTTCAACGACATGGCCAAGCTCGGCTACGTGATCGTCGTTCGCCTGCTGGAGGCGGTGCTCGCGAACGTCCTCATCTGGTCGGGGAGCCCGCTATATGACGCCTACGCTCCGGGGAGGCAAAGTGGAACATTGCCCCGCTGACCGACCAGGGCGCCGCCGGCAACGTGATGATGCTGTGGACCGGAACCGTCACTTTGGCGCTGTTCACGTGGCTCTTCTTTCGCGCCGCCCGTCGCAGCGCCGAGAAGCAGGACCTGCTCGACCTCGCCGATCGTCACGGCTTCGACCTCGACCCGGCGCGGGCCGCGCGAGCGGTCGAGGCCGACCAGGGCGAGCGCCTGCGCGAGCGCATCCTCGCCGGCCGGGCAGCGCCTGGGGGCCCGGCATGAGCGCTTGCGGGCAACCGTTACCTCTACATCTTGGTCTTGGTCGTCGGCACCGGCAGCCTTGGTGCCGAGATCGCCGCGGCGCGGCTGATGGCGCCGTTCTTCGGTGACTCGACGATCATCTGGGCGAACACGATCGGCGTCACCTTGGTCGCGCTTTCGATCGGCTACTGGCTCGGCGGCAAGTGGTCAGAGCGCCGCCCTGATCTGCGCTCGCTGTGCAAGGTGGTGCTGCTGGCCGCGGCGCTGCTCGCCGTGATCCCTTTCCTTGCCAAGCCGTTCTTCGACGTTGCCGTGGGTGCCCTCGACGAGATCGAGGCCGGGGCCTTCGTCGGCTCGCTGGCGGGCATCCTGATCTTGGTCGCGGTCCCGGTGATGCTGCTCGGCACCTGCTCGCCCTGGGCAATACGCCTCGCAGTCGACGATGTCGAGCACGCGGGTCAAGTGGCCGGTCGCCTCTATGCCGTCTCGACGATCGGCTCGTTGCTCGGGACGATGGTCTCGGCCCTGGTGCTGATCCCGTTCGTCGGCACCCAGCGCACCTTCCTCGCCTTTGCCGCCGTGATCGCGCTCGTCGCTGCTGCCGGGCTCGGCTGGCGTTTCGTCGCCGTGCCGGTGGCGGTTGGGCTGGCGATGGCGATCCCGGTCGGGACCGTGAAGGCCACCGACAACGGCACGGTGATCTATGAGAGCGACTCCGAGCACCAATACATCCGCGTCATCGATGAAGACGACGGCGATCGCGCCCTCGAGCTCAACGAGGGCCAGGCGACGCATTCGCTGCTGCGTCCCGGCAGCTATCTCACCGACAACGTTTGGGACGGCTACCTCGTGTTGCCGTTCGCGGTGCTCGACGAGCCGCCGCAGAAGATCGCGATCCTCGGCAACGCCGCGGGCACGACCGCACGCGCCTACGGGCACTACTTTCCCGAGACCCAGGTTGACGGCGTCGAGATCGATCCCGAGCTCGAAGAAGTGGGTCGCGAGTACTTCGACATGGGCTCGAACGAGAACCTCACCGTCCACAACGAGGACGCGCGGCCCTGGCTGCGGGCATCCGAGGGCGACTTCGATGTCATTCTCGTCGACGCCTACCGTCAGCCCTACATTCCGTTCTACCTGGCGACGACCGAGTTCTTCGACCTCGCGCGCGACCGGCTCGCGCCGGGCGGCCTGGTGATCGTCAATGCTGGGCATCCGGAGGGCAGCGAGGACCTCGAGAAGGTGCTGGCGGCGACCATGGGCGAGAGCTTCCCGACCGTGCTGCGCGACCCGATCGAGGAGACGAACACACTCTTGATCGGCACCGAGGCGCCCGCTTCGGCGGCGGGCATCGCGCGGGCAGCGCGAGACTTCCCGCCGGAGCTCGCCGCGCTGGCGCGAAATCAGGCGCTATTGCTGGGCCCCGCGCTTGAAGGCGGCGACGTCTACACCGACGACAAGGCCCCGGTCGAGTGGCTGATCGACAAGTCGATCCTCGACTACGCGGGCGGCCAATAATCCGAACGACCGTGCCGAGCGGCAGAAACGCCAAATTATTTGGCGAAATCTGCGTTCGGCGACTCTCCGGTGCCTCAGCGGTTGCGGCTGTCGGATTCGCGGCCGCGGACCCAGCGCCACCAGTAGACGGCGAGGTCGGCGAAAAAGGCGACGACGCGCCCGACTGGTCCGGTTACGAGCCAGGCGATTACGCGGTCGCTGAGAGTCAGCGGCGGCATTCGGCTTGGTCGGGTTGGTGGATCTGCAGGCATCTTCAAGCTGTGCTGGGCGCCTCGACTCGCCGCAGCTGGTCATGGTCGATCGCGTGGCGGTCGGCCAGGCGGGCGAGATCATCGCTGATCGACCAGCGGTCGGGTCGCTCCTCGCCTTCGTGGTCGGGGTGGGCGCCCTTGAGCGCCATCGAGCCGGTGTTGTCGCCGATCGCGCGGATCTCGGCGACCTCGGCGAGGCCGAGGCGTTGCTCGGGCAGCGCCGCAAGCTCGGCGCGCTTGTCTTCGATCCGCCGTGCGTGCGGTCCGGCTTCCTGGATCAAGGTTGGGGCGACGCAGGCGACCGCGGGGTGGGCGAGATTCCACTGACACGCGAGCTGCATCGGCGTCAGGTGGGCAGCATCCGCCAGCGGCAGCATGCGCTCGAGCTTGGCTAGTCCGGCCTCGACCCAGCCGTCGGGGCGAAAGCGCCGGTGATCGTGCTCGGCGAAGACGTGGCCCTCGCGGACGTCGCCCCAGAACAGGCCGCCGTAGTCGACAACCCGGGTGAGCAGCCGGATCCCGTGCGAGCTCGCCGCCTCCAAACAGAGCTCGCCGGGCCAGGGCTCGAGCGGGTTGAGGATCACCATCGCCCAGTCGAGGCGGTCGCCGAAGCGCTCGAAGCAGTCGATCAGGTCGAGGGTGAAGCCGTTGGCGGGGCCGGGGGCGACGCCGATCGCGTCGGCGAGCCCGCGCTCGCGCAGGGAAGCCATCGCATCCCAGACGGCCTCGGAGGTGAAGCCGGTGCGGTCAGGGTTGTGCAAGAGCAGCAGGTCGAAGCGATCGGCGTTCGCGCGCTCGAGGCTCGCTTCGGTAGCGCGGCGCAGGTAGTCGGCGTACTCGCCGGGCCCGCGTAGCCGCGGATCGGTGAAGCGGGGGTAGCCGCGCGGGCCGTCGCGCTCGCCGGCAACGAAGTCGTGTCCGACGGCGCCGACTAGCGAGTAGCTTCCGCGCTCGAGCCCTGCGAGCGCGGCGCCGAGCCGGGAGTCTGCCTCGCCGGCGCCGTAGACATCGGCGGTGATCACGGTGTCGATCCCGCCACCGGGACGCACCAGCGCCGCCAGGCGCTCGTCGTCGATCGGTTCGCCGAAATGCATGAAGCGCCCGCCGCTCCAGGTGCCGATCGCTGTTCTGCCGGGCTCCACGAGGCCAAACGGTAGCGCCCGCCGTAAGGTAGGCGCTCGATGCAGACCACAGTCACCGAGCTTCCCGAATCGCGCGTCAAAATCGACGTGGCCGTCGATGCGGCGACGGTTGAGAAACGGGTCGCGGGAGCGGCCTCGAGCCTCGCCGGTGAGATGAAAATGCCCGGGTTTCGCAAGGGCAAGGTGCCACCGCAGATGGTGATCCAGCGGATCGGTCGCGAGGCAGTGGTCGAGCAGGCACTTCGCGACTCGTTGCCTGAGTGGTACGAGCGTGCACTGATCGACAGCGGAGTCAGCCCGATCGGCGACCCCAAGCTCGACGTCGGTGAGCTGCCCGCAGAAGGTGAGGACCTCGCCTTTTCGATCGAGGTGGGGGTGCGCCCGAAGGCGAGTCTCGGTGATTACAAGGGACTCGAAGTCGGCAAGGTCGAGGTCGAGGTCGAAGAGGAAACGATCTCGGCTGAGATCGAGCGCCTTCGTGAGGGCCTCGGCTCGCTGGCGCCGGTCGAACGGCCCGCGGCGAGCGGCGATGCCGTAGTCGTCGATTTTGAGGGCACGATCGATGGCGAGCCCTTCGAGGGCTCAGCGTCAAAGGACTTCGTGATCGAAATTGGAGCTGAGGGGTTGCTGCCGGAGTTCGACGCCGAGCTAACGGGCGCGGCCGCGGGAGAGGATCGCTCGGTCGAGGTCAGTTTCCCCGACGACCACCAGCCGGCCGAGCTGGCCGGCAAGACTGCGACCTTTTCGCTCACCGTCAAGGAGGTGCGCGAGAAGAACCTGCCGGCGCTAGACGATGACTTCGCCTCTGAGGCCTCGGAGTTCGAGACGCTCGACGAGCTTCGCGACAGTATTCGCTCGCGCCTTGCCGAGGCGCTGGAGCAGCGAGCGGAGGCGGAGTTTCGCGAGGCGGCCGTGGACGCGGTCGCCGCCAAGGCAACGCTTGAGATCCCACGCGAGCTCGTCCACGCCCGCGCGCACGAGATGTGGGAGCGAATCGAGCGCCAGCTCCAAAGCCGCGGCATCGACCCGCAGATGTACGCGCAGATGCAGGGCAAGGACCGCCATCAGCTGATCGACGACGCGGAACCCGACGCCGAGCGCGCGTTGCGCCGCGAGGCCGTCCTTGATGCGGTTGCCGAAGCCGAGGGGATCGAGCCGACCGATGAGGACCTGATCGCGGCGCTTGGCCCGGGCCAGGGCAAGAACGACCCGGCGAAGCTGCTGGCTCGGCTCAAGCAGACTGGCCGTGACACTCTGCTGCGAGACGAGGTTCGCCTGCGCAAGGCCTCTGACGTGATCGCCGAGTCCGCCAAGCCGATCCCGATGGACCAGGCAGCGGCGCGCGCCCAAATCTGGACGCCCGAGAAGGGCGCAGAGCCCGTCACAGCAGGAGCTTCCAGCGAGCAGCCCGACAAGCCCGGCGAGCTGTGGACGCCGGGCAGCTGAACCTCAAAAAGCCGACCGACACGTCCCAGTACACTGCCGCGTCCATGAGCCCTCTAGTGCCAATGGTGGTCGAGCAGACGTCGCGTGGCGAGCGCGCTTTCGACATCTACTCGCGCCTGCTCAACGAGCGAATCATCTTCCTCGGCACCCCTGTGACCGAGGATATCGCGAACCTGATCGTGGCTCAGTTGATCCACCTCGAGTCCGAAGATCCCGATAAGGACATCTCGATCTACGTCAACTCGCCGGGCGGCTCGGTCTACGCGGGCCTGGCGATCTACGACACGATGCAATACATAAAGCCCGACGTGCAGACGATCTGCGTCGGTGTCGCGATGAGCATGGGAGCGCTGCTTTTGGCAGCCGGCGCCGCCGGCAAGCGGATGGCGACCCCAAACTCGAAGATCCTCATCCACCAGGTCTCTGCCGGTTTCCAGGGCCAAGCGACCGACATCGAGATCCATGCGAAGGAGATCATCGACGTTCGCCGCCGCCTCGACGAGATCATCGCCAAGCACACAGGCCAGCCGTTCGAGAAGGTCACCAACGACACCGACCGCGACTACTTCATGTCGGCCGAAGAGGCGATGGCCTACTCGATCGTCGACCGCGTCATCGAGCACCACTAGCTCTCTCGCATCGCGGCGCAGATCTCCCAGCCGCAGTTTCGTGAGCATCACGGCTGCGAGGTAGCGGCCACTGCGAACTCAACTTACGCCGCGATGCTCGAGCACACCGCACTCGAGGCACCGCTCCTGGCCGCGATGACGCTCGCGCGAACGCTGCCGACGCTTGCCCGGCACCCGCGCAGCCTCGGCGCACTCGCCGCCAACTCGCTCGCTTCGGTGCGGTCGCGGCCGATGGTTGAGCAAATTCTCGCGGCGGGTTTTGTCGAGCTTGTGAGGGAGCCCGGTCGCGCCTGGGTCGCCGGCTGCGTCGGGCGGCTGTGGACGCTGACCGACTCCGAGCCGCTTGAGATCTCGAGCCCGGAGGAGTTCAAGCGGTTCGCAGAGCCCGGCTACGCCAAAGCGACGCTCAGCTTCAGCGTCGAGCCGGCAGCCGGCGGCTCTCGCCTCGAAACTGAGACCTTGGTGGAGACCACGTCCGAAAGCGCTCGCAGAGCCTTCGATCGCTACTGGCACCTGACGCTGCCCGCCTCGGCCGCAATCAGGCGCGATTGGCTGGCGGCGATCCGCCGCCGCGCTGAGCGCAGTCAGCGTTAGACGGATGATCGAGCGGCGCCGGACACGCGCCGCGCCGCGCAGAGCTCGAGTAGGGCCGAACGCTGACTGCAATCGCGCCGTCGCTTGCAGGGACGCAGAGCCAGGGCGAGTAACAAGCACGGGTCAAGCCGAGTTCCGTCGTGTCGTAACCTCAGCGACGGCGCATCACAGCGGCAATATTCGCCGAAGGGAGATCAGGTCGTGGCACGCCCGACAGACTCGAACGAGCAGCTTCTCTGCAGCTTTTGCGGAAAGTCTCAGCGCCAGGTCAAGAAGCTGATCGCCGGTCCCGGCGTCTACATCTGCGACGAGTGCATCGATCTCTGCAACGAGATCATCGACGAGGAGCTCACCGCCACCCCGAGCTTCGAGCTCGAGAGCCTGCCGAAGCCGGTTGAGATTTACGACGTGCTCCAGGACTACGTCGTCGGCCAGGAGAACGCCAAGCGCGCGCTCTCGGTCGCCGTCTACAACCACTACAAGCGCGTGCAGATGAGCCAGAACTCGGCCGAGGGCGAGATCGAGCTGCAGAAGTCGAACATCATGATGCTCGGCCCGACGGGCTGTGGCAAGACGCTGCTTGCACAAACGCTCGCGCGGATTCTCAACGTTCCCTTCGCGATCGCTGATGCGACTGCCTTGACCGAAGCCGGCTATGTCGGGGAAGACGTCGAGAACATCCTCTTGAAGCTGATCCAGGCCGCCGACTTCGATGTCAAGAAGGCCGAGACCGGGATCATCTATATCGACGAGATCGACAAGATCGCGCGCAAGGCCGACAATCCGTCGATCACGCGCGACGTGTCGGGCGAGGGCGTGCAGCAGGCGCTGCTGAAAATCCTCGAGGGCACGACCGCTTCGGTTCCGCCCCAGGGCGGCCGCAAGCACCCGCACCAAGAGTTCCTAACGATCGATACGACCAACATCCTCTTCATCTGCGGTGGCTCGTTCGCCCAGCTCGACGACGTGATCGAGCGCCGCATCGGCCGCCAAGGCGTCGGCTTCGGCGCCGAGGTGACCTCGAAGGTCGACAAGAATCTCGGCGAGCTCTTCGATCAGGTGCTGCCCGAGGACCTGATCGAGTACGGCCTGATTCCCGAGTTCATCGGGCGCCTGCCGGTCGTCGCCTCGATCCACCAGCTCTCACGCCGCGACCTGATCACGATCCTGACCGAACCGAAGAACGCGCTGATCAAGCAGTTTCAGCGGTTCTTCGAGTTCGACGAGATCGAGCTTCACTTCCACGAGGACTCGATGGGCGCGATCGCCGACAAGGCGCTCGAGCGCGAGACCGGCGCCCGCGGCCTGCGCTCGATCCTCGAGGACACCTTGCTCGACGTCCAGTTCGAACTGCCGTCGCGCCGCGACGTCTCCAAGTGCGTCGTCACCAAGGAGACGATCGAGCAGGGCCTACCGCCGACGCTGGTCACCCAGGCAGCCGCCCCCGAGGCAGCCGACGATGACCTCGAAGACGTCCAGGAATCCGCCTAACGGCCGTTAGCGCTTCTTCGTCGACCAGTTCAGCAGGCTGGTCCCGCAACCCGAGCCCGAGGCCGAACTGAAGGCGATGCGGACGTTGCCTCGCGCCCGCTTGCCGTTGGACTTGAGCTTGCCGAAGGCGCGCAAGGTGCCCTCGTTGATCCCGACGCCCCGGATCGGCCCCTTGCGGGTGAACTTCTCCTTGCCGGCGAGGCCAAAGTTCGGTAGCTGAGCAATGATCGCGCCGCCGGTGCCGTCCTCGCAGGTGACCGGCACGCGGTTGAAGCGAAGGTTGGTGACTTTCTGGAGCCTGCCGTCCGTCTTCTTCACGGCAAACTTGACCGTGGCTCCCGGCTGGCCCACGATCGTGCCTGCGTGCTTGATCGTTTCGGCGCCCGCCGCGGCGGGCAGCGCCAGCGCCAGCCCGACCGTTGCGAACACCCAAGCGGTCTTCGTCTTTCGCACCCGCTCCGCCTCCTAATTGAGTCGATTGACCAATGGCCCGTTGTCCGCAACCGCTATCCGCCCAGCGTGTTTCATACCCCCATGGGTCTGGGGTGCAAACGCGGTCGGCGCCGTTTCGGGATTCGCGCCCTTGTCACCTGCATCGCCGCGCTGGCGCTGGCGCCGGCTGCAGCCTCCGCCGATCGCTATCTAGTCGATACCACCACCGACCTATCGGCCGGCACCTGCACCTCGGGTTCGTGCAGCCTGCGCGAGGCGATCCTCGCCGCGAACGCACGCCCGGGAGCCGACACGGTCGTCTTGCGAGGTGCACAGCGCTATCCGCTCTCGCTTGCCGGCGAAGGCGAGAACCTCGGTCGCCTCGGCGACCTCGATGTCACCGACGCGCTCACGATCTCGGTGCGTGGCAGCGGCAAGGCGACGCTCGAAAGCTCTCGTTGCCGATCGGGTTCTCGATCTATCGGCCGACACGCGCATCGAGCGTCTGCGCATCAGCGGGGGCGTGGCGCCGGCAGCCGACGGTGGCCACGGAGCTGCGATCCGCGCCAGCGGGGGCCGGCTGACCCTGCGAAGCAGCGAGGTCTCTGACAACGCGGGGCCGAGCAGCGCAATCGCGCTCGTCGCTGAGCGTGGGATGACCGTGCGAGACAGCACCGTCGTCGGAAATATCGGCGATGGCATCGCCGACCTAGGCGGCGGCGGCGTCCGTGCCGCCAACACCGCGCTTTCAGACAACTCAGGCCACGGCGTCAGCAACGGCGGTGCGGGCAACGGAGCGGTCGGCCTTTACCACTCGTCGGCCCGCGGCAACGCGCTCAGTGCTGTCGCTGAGGCCGGCGCAGGCGATCTCGCGCTGGTCGACGTTGCCACGGCGGCCAACGGCGAGCACGCAGCGATCGAGGGTGATGAGGGTGGCCTATTCGTGCGCCGATCTCGGCTTCGCGGCGGCGACGGTACGGCGCTGGTCGAAGGTGGGGTCGGTGAGCTCAGCGTCTATCGATCGCGCCTCACAGGCAGTCGTGGCGGTGCTGCAGTCGAGGACGGTGTCGGCGGGATCGCCTTCATCAAGGCCCGGGTCGCGTTCAACGGCGGCCCGGCCATGCTCGAGCGCGACGAGGGGTCGATCGGCCTCGAAGATGCCGACGTAGTCGGCAGCCCGAGCGAGGGGCTGATCGAGCGCGGCGAGGGCGGCATCTCGCTGACCCTGGCGAGCGTCAGCGACACGGCGGGAGCCGCTTTGATCGAAGAGGATGAGGGCGATGTCACGCTCACCCGTGGCAGGGTCTTCGACAGCGATGCGGCAGGGCTCATCGCCGACGGCGAGGTCGGCCTCTTTCGCAGCCGGATCTTCGACAATGCGGGCGGAGTTGTCGCCGGCCCCGGCCGCTTGACACTGGCGCGAACATCGATCGTGCGCAACAAGGGGCCGATCGGCGGCATTGCCGCGATCGCCTCCGATGTGGTCGTGCGCCGATCGACGGTGGCTGAGAACGCCGAGCGACGGTGACGGCGGCGGCATCCTGCTCAGCGCCGGATCGAGCCTGGACGCCGCCAACGCGACGATCGCCGCCAACCGCGCCGGCGGATCCGGAGGCGGCATCTTCGCCGATGCGACCTCCGAGGTAAGGCTCAACGCCGTCACCGTGGCGGCGAACGCAGCAGCGGGCCCTGGAGGGGGCGGGATCATGCTCGCCAACGGGGCCAGCGCGATCATCGACAACTCTCTGCTCGCGGCGAACTCCGCCGCTGCGGGCGGAGATGACTGTGACGGCTCGGGATTCGAATCTGGCGGCGGCAACCTGATCTCGAAAATCGCCGGCTGTCTCGGGCTCGGAGGTAGCCGCGACACCGTTGCTTTACGTCCCGGGATCGAGCGCCTCGGCGCCAACGGCGGCCCCACCTCGACGGTCGCGCTGCGCCCGTCAAGCCCGGCGCTCGGCGCTGCCGGCGCCGACGCGCCAGGCCGTGACCAGCGCAACGTTCGCCGCCGCAATCCCGACGCCGGGGCCTTCGAGCGCCGCTGAACGACTCTAGACTCGCGGCGCACCGATGGACGCCGCACGCCGCCAGACGCTCGAGGAGACGACCCGCTGGGACCCAGCGACGGTCGAGGCGCGCATCTTCGGTGCCTGGATCGCATGCGGCGCTTTCGATCCGCCCGCCGAAGGTGCACCTGACGACAACTTCTCGATCGCGATCCCGCCGCCCAACGTCACCGGCTCGCTGCACATGGGCCACGCTCTCAACGGCTCGATTCAGGATGCGCTGATCCGCGTCAACCGCATGCGCGGGCGCAACACGCTGTGGGTGCTCGGCACCGACCACGCCGGAATCGGTACCCAGGCCGTGGTCGAGAAGCAGCTTGCCGCCGAAGGCGTCTCGCGCCGCGACCTCGGCCGCGAGGCCTTCACCGAGCGCGTCTGGCAATGGCGCGCTGACTACGGCGAGCGCATCATCAACCAGTTCAAGCGGCTGGGAGCGTCGTGTGACTACGACCGCGAGCGCTTCACCCTCGATCAGGGCTACGTTCGCGCGGTCTATCGCGTTTTCTGTGCCCTGCACGCCAAGGGCCTGATCTACCGCGACAACTACATCGTCAATTGGGATCCGGGCCTGCGCTCGGCAATCTCCGACCTCGAGGTCGAAAACCGCGAGGTCACCGATCGTCTCTACTCGATCGACTATCCGGTTGAGGGCTCCGATCAGGTGCTCACAGTCGCCACGGTGCGACCGGAAACGATGCTGGCCGACACCGCGGTTGCCGTTCATCCCGATGACCCGCGCTATCGCGATCTCGTCGGCGGCCACTGCGTGCTGCCGATCGTCGGCCGGCGGCTGCCGATCATCGCCGAAGAGCACGTCGACCCGGAGTTCGGAACGGGCGCGCTGAAGATCACACCCGGCCACGACCCCAACGACTTCGAGATCGGTCGCAGGCACGGCCTCGAGGAGATCGTCATCATCGGTGAGGACGGGCACATCAACGACACCGCCGGCGAACGCTTCGCCGGAATGACGACCGCCGAGGCGCAGGCCGCGGTGGTCAAGGAGTTGCGTGGCCAGGGTTTGCTGCGCGCCGAGGAGGAGTTCACTCACTCGGTCCCGTTCTCGCATCGCTCAGGGCAACGGGTCGAGCCGCTGATCTCGCTGCAGTGGTTTTGCGCGATGGAGGGCCTTGCTGGCCCTGCGATCGATGTCGTCGAGCGCGACGAGGTCCGGATCACGCCCGAGCAGCACAAGCGCGTCTATCTCGAGTGGATGCGAAACATCCGTCCCTGGTGCGTCTCGCGCCAGCTTTGGTGGGGTCACCGGATTCCCGTCTGGTACGGACCCGGTGGAGAGGAGATCGTCGCCGAGTCGGTCGAGCTCGCAGCCGCCGCGGCGAGCGAGCGCGGGATCGATCCGGATTCGCTTGAACAGGAGTCAGACGTCCTCGACACCTGGTTTTCCTCGGCGCTTTGGCCCTTCGCCACGCTCGGCTGGCCGGACGCAGAATCGCCCTATTTGCAGGCATTCTATCCGACCAGCGTGCTCTCGACCGCCCGCGACATCCTCTTCCTGTGGGTCGCGCGCATGGTCATGATGGGGATCGAGTTCACCGGCGAGATCCCGTTCCGCCACGTCAACATCCACTCGGTGATTCAGGCGCCCGACGGTCGCCGGATGTCGAAATCGCTGGGCACCGGGATCGACCCGCTGGACGAGATCGAGGTGCACGGAGCTGACGCCCTGCGCTTCGGCCTGCTGGCGATGGCTTCGACCCAGGACGTGCGTTATTCAGCCGACCGCGTGCAGCAGGGCCGCGACTTCGCCAACAAGCTCTACAACGCTTCACGCCTGATCCTGCTCAACGCCGCTGAGGTCGAGCCGGAGGCTCGCGGCGCGACCGCCGAAGATCGCTGGATCGCCTCGCGCCTCGAGCGCACGATCGCCAGCGTCACCACCGACATCGACGACTACGAGTTCTCGCGCGCGGCGCTCAGCCTCTACGCGTTCTTTTGGTCGGAGCTGTGCGACTGGTACCTGGAGATGGTCAAGCCGCGACTCTACGACGCAGACGAGGACGTCTCGGCGACGCTGCTGTGGGTGCTCGAGCGCACGCTTGCGCTCGCGCATCCGATGATGCCGTTCGTGACCGAGGAGATCTATGGATTCCTTGGCGACCGCACGCCGGGGACGCGATCGCAGCTGTTGTTGACGCATCCGTTTCCCGAGCCGGTGGCCGAGCTGATCGACCCGCGTGCAGAGGCCGAGGTCGGTGGCTGGATCGAGCTCACGCGCGAGGTGCGGCGCTGGCGCGACATGGTCGGAGTGCCGGCCGGCAGCGTGCTTGGAGCGCGCGCGACCGGGGCCGAGCCGCCGGCGCTAGTCGCCAAGCTCGCGCGCCTCGACTTCAACGGCGCCTCTGGCGAGACGCTGGTGACGATCGGGGAGATCGAGATCCTCGCGTCGGCCGAGATCGACGCGGAGCAGGCGACAGCGCGCATCGCCGATCGCCGCGAGTCGCTTCGCGCCGAGGTCGAGCGCGCCGAGCGTAAGCTCGCCAACGAGCGCTTCGTCGCCAAGGCACCGCCGGAGGTAGTCGCTCAGGAGCGCGAGAAGCTTGCGCGCCTATCGTGGCGAGCTGGAGGAGCTGGGGTAATTAGGATGGCTCGGATGCACCGTCTGTCGCTGCTGATTGTGTCGCTGGCTTTCGTCGCCGGGGCGGCCGGGGCCTGCGGTGACGATGACTCGGAAAGCGGTGACGAATCCGAGAGCTCGACCGAGGCTACAGACCGCGCCCGACGTCGACCGCTACTGCGCGCTCGTCGCGCAACTCGAGCAAGCCGGCGAGCGGATCTTCGGCGAGCTCGAGTCCGCTTCCGACGCCACACCGGAGGATTTCGAGGCTGCTGAACGCGAGCTCGTAGAAAGCGAGGCCGCAACGTTTGATGAGCTCACCACCGTCGCCCCCGAGGAGATCTCGGCGGACGTTGAGCTCATCGTCAGCGATTTGCGGGTGCGCGCGGGGCTTGAAGAGGGGCGTCCGGCAGGAGCTGGGCCCGCGGAGGAGCGAGTGCGAGCCTTCGAGAAACAGAACTGCTGAGCACCTGGTCATCCGCAGACGCTGAGGCCTATCTCGCTTCGCTCGAGCCGCTTGGCATGCGCTTCGGCCTCGAACGAATTCGCAAGCTCGTCGCTGTGCTGGGGATGCCTCAGCACCGCTTCACCTCAGTCCACGTCGTCGGCACCAACGGCAAGTCGTCGGTCGCCGAGATCACTGCCGCGCTGCTCGAGGCGCATGGGCGCACGGCGGGCGCCTATCTCTCGCCTCACGAGCATCGCTGGGCCGAGCGGATCCGGGTCCGCGGTCGCGAGATCGACGCCGATTCGTTCGCGTCGGCCGTCGAGCGCGTCGCCGAGGCGGTGCCGGTGGTCGAGCGAACCCTCGACGAGGGCGAGAAGGTGACCCAGTTCGAGGCCGACACCGCCGCCGCGTTCATCGCGCTCGCCGCGGCGAGAGTGGATGTGGGGGTGATCGAGGCGGGACTCGGCGGTCGCCTCGACGCGACCAACGTTCTGCTCTCGCGCGCCAGTGTGCTCACCTCGATCGGCCTCGAGCACACGCAATGGCTGGGCGAGACCGAGCTCGAGATCGCCGCCGAGAAGCTGGCGGTGTTGCGCGATCACTCGACGCTCGTGCTGGGTCCAGTGTCGGGCGAGGTCGAGGACCTGGCGCGAGCGACCGCGAGCGAGCGCCACAGCAAACTCGTGACCGTTCGCGACCTCGGGCCGGCGATCGAGCTGGCGACGCCGGCGCCGTTTGCACGACGGAACTTCGCTGTCGCGCTGGCGGCGGCCGAGGCGGTGCTCGGCGAGCTCGATCTCGAGCGCGTGCGCGAGGTGGCCGCGTCGATCGAGCTGCCGGGCCGCGCGCAGGCACTGGCGGGTGACCCACCGGTGATCCTCGATGCAGCTCATAACCCCGCCGGGGCGAAGGCGCTGGCCGAAGCGCTTCCCGAGCTGGCGGCAGGGCGCCCGGTGATCGCCTGCGTGGCGGTGCTCGACGACAAGGATGCTGAGGGGATTGTCGGCGCACTCGCGCCGGCGCTGACGGGGCTGGTCGCGACCGAGCTCCCCGCGGAGCGCTTGGCCTCGGCTGCCCGCCCCGGTGCCCGCACGCTGGCGGCTGCCGAGCTGGCCGCTCTAGCTCGCGCCGCCGGGGTCGTGTCGGTCGTCGAGGAGGACGATCCACGCACCGCGATCGCCCACGGCCAGGCGCTCGCGCGAGAGGCCGGGGGAGCGCTGGTGGTCTGTGGCTCGCATTACCTGCTGGGGTATCACGAGCCGTGAGATTCGAGGTCCAGCGGTGGTCGCGCGCGCCCAGTTTCGACCCAGACGCCGCATTCGCGGCGGTTTCCGACTAACTTCTCGGGCATATTGGACAGAAGCGCGCGCTCAGAGCTTCTCCACATGATGGGGCTTGTTGCCGCGATCGTCGCGATCGTCATCCTCGTCTTCTTCGGACTCGGGTACCTGTTCGGGCGCATCTTCCTCTGATTCGAGACAGCCGCATTAGCCAGCACTAGACTGCCCAGCCTTCATGACCGTCGCCCTCTTCGGCATAACCAACGACGCGCTCAACCTGGCCGTCAATCTGCTGATCCTGTTCTTGGTCGTGCTCTACGTCGCCTTGATCGCCTGGACGTTTCTGGATGCCCGGCGGCGGATCGAGGATCCGGTGCTGGTCGCGTGCGCGACTGGCGCCTCGCTGTTTCCGTTCGTCGGCTCGATTGTCTACTCGATCCTGCGCCCGCCCGAGTTCCTCGACGACCGGCGCGAGCGCGAGCTTGAGATCCGTGCCTCCGAGCTGCGTGTGCGACAGCTCGAGGAGGCGTCGTGTCCCAACTGTGAGCACCCCGTCGAGCGGATCTATCTGCGCTGCCCCAACTGCCGCGCTCAAATCAAGGACCCCTGCGAGTCGTGTGGCAAACCCGTAGATCCACGCTGGTCGATCTGCCCCTACTGCGAGACCCCGACCCGCAAAGCGGCGCCGGTCGAGCGCCCACGTCGCTCGGCCACCAAGCGCCGTGCCAAGGCAGCCGGCAGCCGCGAGAGCGCAGCCCGATCCGCGGCATCGCCGCGCAGTTCACGCTCGGCAGACACGCCTCGCGCCGCCGAGGGTGAGCGGCCAAAACGCAGCCCTGCCTCGACGACGCGCCAAAACCGTCCCCCGCGCCCGGCCGAAGCTCGGACCACCACGAGCCGCCCGCCCAAGCCCAGCGCCGATCAGTAGCCTGCCGCGCCCATGGCGGACGTCTCCAAGACCCTGATCCTGATCAAGCCCGACGCCTTCGAGCGCGGGCTCACGGGCGAGATTCTCGCTCGCTTCGAGCGCAAGGGCCTGCGGATTACCGCGCTGAAGTTGCTTCAGGCCGACGAGGCGATCGCCAACGAGCACTACGCCGAGCACACCGATAAGCCCTTCTTCGGCGAGCTCGTCACCTTCATCACCGGTGGCCCATTGGTTGCCGCAGTTCTCGCAGGACACGAGGCGGTCACCGCCGCGCGCCAGCTGATTGGCGCGACTAATCCGGTCGAGGCGGCCACGGGCTCGATCCGAGGCGATTACGGGCTCGAGGTCACGTTCAACCTCGTCCACGGTTCCGACTCCGACGAGTCGGCCGAGCGCGAGATCGGTATCTGGTTTCGCGACTAGATCGTCCCCTCGTTCTCGCCTCCGCCTCACCGCGCCGGCGCGAGATCCTCGAGCGGCTCGGGATCGAGTTCGAGGTCCACGCCACCGCAGTGCAGGAGATCGCCTCGGGCGAGCCGCATGAGCTGGTGCTCGAGAACGCCCGCCGAAAGGCTTGGGCGGGCTGGCAGGCACAAGGTGGCGGCGCAACGATCCTCGGCGTCGACACCGATGTCGCCCTTGACGGCGAGACGCTGGGCAAGGCGGCGGATGTCGATGGCGCCCGCGCTCGCTTGGAGGCGCTTTCAGGACGCAAGCATCAGGTTCTCAGCGGGGTCGCCGTGGTCGAGCCCGGCGCAGGCGGTAGCGAGCCCGCGCAGCGAAGCGCCGTCGCCCTCAGCGAGGTCACGTTTCGCGACCTCGACGAGGCCACCCTGGCTCGGTATCTGCGGTCGGGTGAATGGCAAGACCGCGCCGGCGCATACGCGATCCAGGGCCTCGGCTCGACCCTTATCGCCCGGGTCGAAGGCGACTTCTCAAACGTTGTTGGGTTGCCGCTGGCGACCGTGATCGAGCTCCTGCCCGATTTATTGCGCGATGAATGAAAGCTGTCGCCACCGAGCAACCGATGAACGCGCATGGGCGTTATCGCTGCACTCAGCGCCAGTCTCGGCAAAACCCTAAAGCGAAGAATTAGCCTTAGAGTTCACAGATGGGCTCGATCCTGGCTTGAGGGCTGGGAAAGGTGGCGCTACACTCGCCGCACGATCTGAGCTCTGCAAGACGATTCAGCGGCTGCCAGGTCTCCTCCTCCATGGGCATTTTCGGCATCAACTGCGATTTGCACCGGCGCCGCGGCCGGGCGACGGCCTGAGGCGAAGCGATGTACCGCAAGCAAGTGCGCCGCCGCCGAGCGGTCCTCGTGGTGATGATCGTGGTCTCGCTGATCCTGATCTCATCGACCTTCAGCGAGTCCGACAGCGGCCCGCTGCATACCGTGCAGCAGGGTGTCGCCACCGTCTTCTCGCCCCTCGAAGAGGTCGCCGATCGCGCCCTCAAACCCGCTCGTGACCTCGTCAACTGGTTCGACGAGACCTTCGATGCTCGCGGAGAGAACGAGGAGCTCGAAACGGAGCTGGCCGAGGTGCGCTCGCAGCTCGCCGATGCCGAGCGGCGGTTGGGCGACTACGAGCAGCTGGGGGAGCTGCGCGAACTCGTCGACGAGGCGCCCGCAGTCGGTGAGTTCGAGCTGGTCACCGCCCGCGTGATCGCGCGGTCGCCGACGGTGTGGTACTCGACGGTGACGATCGACAAGGGCTCCAGCGCCGGAGTCGAGCGAAACGATGCCGTCGTCACCGGCGATGGGCTCGTCGGCCGCGTTCGCGATCTCACCGCCGGCAGCTCGGTCGTCGAGCTGATCAGCGACAGCAACAGCGCCGTCTCGGCAGAGGTACTTCCCAACGGGCCGACCGGAATCGTCGAGCCTGAGGTCGGCGATCCGCAGGACCTGCTGCTCGACTTCATCGATTCCAACGACCCGATCGCCGAGAACTCGATGCTCTCGACCGCCGGCTGGTCGGACGGGGTCGTCTCCTCCGCCTATCCCGCGGGAATTCCAATCGGGCGTGTGACGGGGTCCGAGACAACCGGCGAGGATGAGTTCCAGCTGGTTCACGTCGAGCCCTTCGCCGACCTGCGCGAGCTCGAGTACGTCGACGTGCTCACCGGCGGCCCCGATCGCCCCGGGGTGCCAGGATGATCATCACGCCTCAAATTGCCCTGCGGCTCGGCTTGATCTTCAGCCTCACCGTGATCTTGCAGGTCTCGTTCTTCTCCCAGCTTTCGTTGCTAGGGGCGCTGCCCACGATCGTCCCAGCTGTAGTCGTTTCGCTGGGTCTGCTCGGCGGCGGCACGGTGGGCGCTGTCTCGGGGTTCACGATCGGCTTCTTGATCGATTGCGTGCTCTTGCAGACCCTGGGTGTGTCGTCGCTGGTGCTGCTGGCGATCGGCTACGTCGCCGGCCGCTACCGCGAAGGAGCCGACATCACCAAGACCGGCGCCTCGGCACTGTTGATCGGAGCGTTCACGCTGCTGGCCGCGGTGGGCGTCGGTGCAGTCGAGCTTTTGCTCGGTGTCGAGGCCTCGCTGAGCTTGCTCGTGGTGCGCGAGATCATCGTGCAGGCGGTGCTCGCCGTGATCATCGGGCTGGCGGTGTATCCACTCTTGCGCCGCGCGCTCGCCCCGGCGCTGGTCGATTACGTGCCCACCGGTCGCCGCATTCGGGCGCCACAACTGCGCCGCCGGGGCAAGCCCCGCACCCGCCCGCGCTCGGTACGCCCCGCGACCCGGGCGGACATCACGGCCGGTGGAGGCGTGGCGTGATGGCGTCGGACTGGCGGCGCCCGCCGATGCCTGCGCAGCTGCAGTTGCGCGTTGCCGTGCTCGGCGGTCTCGCGATCGTGATGTTCGTGGTCATCTTCTTGCGCCTGTGGTACCTCGGGGTGCTGTCCGGCGATGAGTACCTGGCCGAGGCGCAGAACAATCAGGTTCGCGAGCTCACGGTGCAGGCGCCGCGCGGGGCGATCCTCGATCGCGACGGCAAGAAGCTGGTCACCAATCGCACCGCGCTCGAGCTGCAGATCAAGGCCAACGAGCTGCCGGCGCAGCTCGAGCGTCGCCGTGAGATGTTCGATCGTCTCGGCCAGGCGATCGCTATGGAGCCCGCCGATATCCGCAAGTCGATTCGCCGCCAGCTCGAAGAGCTGCCCGGCAGCCCGGTCAGGTTGCAACGCGATGTCGATTACGAGACCGTCTACTTCCTGCGCGAGAACGCCAGCCGCTTTCCCGGGGTGTCGGTCGAGCGCGTATTCGTGCGCCAGTACCCGCAAGGCGACCTCGCGCCGCATCTGCTGGGCAACGTTGGCGAAGTCGACCAAAAGCAGCTCGACGATCCCGCCTTCGAGGCACTCGAGCCGGGCGACATGGTCGGTCAGTCCGGTGTTGAGTCGAGTTACGACGCGCTGCTGCGCGGCGTCAACGGCACAAGCAGGCTTCAGGTCGACGCCGCCGGCAACCCGACCGGTGGCCGCTTGACCGAGGTCGAGCCGAGCCAGGGCAACGATCTCGTGCTCTCACTCGATTCCGAGGTCCAGCGCGCCGGTCAGTCGGCGGTCGGCCAGTTCGGCCTCGGCGGCTTCGTCGCGATGAACGTCCGAAACGGCGAGCTCCTCGGTCTCGGCTCGAGCCCGAGCTATGACCCTGCCGCGCTCGCCAAGCCAGCCCTGAGCCCGGCGGAGGCGAGGCTGATCTTTGGCGATCCCGACGAGCCGGGCAGCGCGATCTCAGCGCCGGCGCTCAATCGCGCCGATCAGGCCGAGTATCCGACCGGGTCGATCTTCAAGCCGATTACGGCGCTTGCTGCACTCGACTCCGGCGAGCTCGGGCTCAACGAGATCATCCTCGACGATGGTGAGTTCGACGCCGGCGACGGGGTCAAGAAGCGAAACGCGGGCGGCGTCGTCAACGGCCCGGTCGACCTGCGCGACGCCCTGCGGGTTTCTTCCGACATCTTCTTCTACGAGCTCGGGCTGAGGACGAACGTCGACAGCGGCGACGGCGGCGCAATTCAGGAATGGTCGCGAGCGCTCGGGCTCGGGGAGCCGACCGGGATCGACGTCGGCACCGAAAGCGATGGTCTCGTGCCCGACCCGCGCTGGCGCAACGAGCTCTACGAACGCTCCCAGGAGCCGCAATCGCCAGAGGGTAAGGACGTGGTCGCCGCCGACTTCTATGAGTACGGCGGCACCGATCGGCCCTGGTCTGCGGGCGACAACGTCAACCTTGCGGTCGGCCAGGGCGACCTGCAGGCAAACCCGCTGCAGATGGCGGTCGCCTACGCCGCGATTGCAAACGGCGGCACCGTCGTTCGTCCTCATGTCGGACTGCGCATCGAGGACAGCCTCGGACGCGCGATCCAGGAGATCGAGCCCGAGCAGCGGCGCACGATCGAGATCGAACCGGCATGGCAACGGGCGATCATGGACGGCCTGCATCAGGCCGCGACAGCGCCCGACGGTACCTCCTACAACGTCTTCGGCGGCTATCCAGTCGATATCGCCGGCAAGACCGGAACGGCGGAGACGAGCTCGGGCTTCGACCAGTCGTGGTACGTCGCCCTCGCTCCCTATGACGACCCGAAATACGTTGTCGCGGTGACGATCGAGGCGGGTGGCTTCGGCGCCGACTCTGCAGCGCCCGCTGCGCGGGAGATCCTCGACGAACTACTCGGCGTAAATGAGGCCAAGATCGAGGACGTCAGCGCCGCCGCGGCCAACATCGAGTGATGGAGTCTTTCCCCCACAGCAACAGTCGCAGCTCGCCGGGGCCGCGCTATGGGCAGCCGCGCGCCGGGATGCTCGAGCGCTCGGGCTTTGCCCGCCTCGACCCATGGCTCTTGTTCGCCCCGATCGCCTTGATTGCCTTCAGCGCATACACGCTCGGTGTTGCCACGCAAGAGGATTTCCCCGGAGATCCCTACCACTACGCGGTGCGCCAGGCGATCTACGCCGTCGTCGGCATCGCCGCGATGCTGGCGGTGGCGCGAATCGATTACTCGCGCTTTCGCGAGCTCCGGGTCGGCATCTACACGGCGATGGTCTTGTCGATATCGCTCGTCTTCGTCTTTGCCGAGGTGACCCGCGGCACCCGCGGCTGGATCGAGTTGCCGTTCTTTCGCTTCCAGCCTTCCGAGCTCGGCAAGGTCTTGCTGATCGTCGCCCTGGCGGCGTTCGCGCTCGACACGGCCCGCCGCAGCTCTGATGCCCGGCGTACGGTGCGGTTGCTGGTGCTGGGCTTCTTTCCCGCCGCCCTGGTGCTGTTGCAGCCCGACCTCGGGACCGCACTCGTTTACGGCGCCGTCACCTTTGCGATCCTGTGGATCGCCGGGATCAAATGGCAGCACTTCGCGGTCATCGGCGCGGGTGCGATCAGCGTCGTCGTCGCGATCGCCGTGATCGCTCCCGCCGTCGGGCAACCTATCCTTCAGCCTTACCAGCAGGATCGCATCACGGCCTTCCTGCATCCAAGCAACGACGCGTCAGATTCCACCTATCAGATCAATCAATCGCTGATCGCCGTAGGCTCTGGTGGAAAGACTGGACGCGGCGATGACGCAACACAGACATCCAAGGGCTTCCTGCCGGAGCGCCACACCGACTTCATCTTTGCTGTCGTGGGCGAGCGCTTCGGCTTTGTGGGGGCCGCGTTCCTACTATCGCTATACGCCCTGCTGATATGGAGGGCGCTGCGCATCTTGACCATCTCGAAGAACTTATATGGCAGCCTGATCGCCGGTGGAGTCGCCGCGATGCTGATGTTCCACCTGCTCGTAAACGTGGGAATGAACATCGGGATCATGCCGATCACCGGTATCCCGCTGCCCTTGATGAGCTCGGGCGGATCGTCCGTGATTGCCACCTTCCTGGCACTCGGACTTCTGCAGAGCGTCTATGTGCAAGCGCAACTCTCCTCAAAGCGGGGCCAAATACCGCTTTGAGGTGATCTAACTGAAGAAAAGGATTCTCGTTTCAGTCGACGCCGGGGAAACCCGCGTCGCAGTATTGGAAGGAAAGGGCTCGGCCCGTTCCGGTTCGAACCGTGGCGCCAGCGCAGGCGAGCAGCCGGCGCGTGATGGTTCGCTGAAGGTCGCCGAGCTCTACGTTGAGCGCAAGGGCTCGCGCTCGATTGTCGGCAACATCTACAAGGGCGTGATCGACAACGTGCTGCCTGGAATGGAGGCGGCCTTCGTCGACATCGGCCTGGAGCGAAACGGCTTTCTCCACGTCGACGAGATCGTCCTCCCCGACGGCCAAAAGGCGCCACGCCGCGGCCACGGCCGAGGCCGGCGCATCGACGAGCTGATCAAGCCCAAGCAGGAGATCCTCGTGCAGGTCGTCAAGGACCCGCTGAAGTCGAAAGGCGCCCGTCTCTCGATGCAGATCTCGATCGCCGGCCGCTATCTCGTCTTCATGCCCGCCGGTGCCGGAGTCGGTGCCTCGCGACGCTTGCCCGACAACGAGCGCGACCGGCAGCGAAAGCTGCTGCAGAAGCTGCACAAGGGAAACGGCGGACTGATCGTGCGGACCGCAGCTCAGGGTGCAGGCGAGGAGGACTTCGAACGCGATCTCGACTACCTACAGAGGCTTTACGAGGTGATGAAGCGGCGCGCCGATGAGGTCAAAGCGCCGGCCCTCGCCTTCCAGGAAGCGGACCTCTCGATTCGCGTTCTGCGCGACGTGCTGACCAAGGAGTTCGACGGCGCCGTGATCGACGACGAAAAACAGCACGGTCGCGTCACCAGCTTCTTTCAGCGCACGGCGCCGGAGCTGGTGCAGCACGTCGAGCTCTACACGGAGCCGCAGCCGCTGCTGCGTCGCGAGGGGGTCGAGACGGCGTTCAGCGAGGTGCTCTCGCGCCGCGCCGACCTCGCCTCCGGTGGCTATCTGATGATCGACTACGCCGAGGCGCTGACCGTCATCGACGTCAACACGGGCAGCTTCACGGGCCGCGGCAAGGGCCGGCTCGAGGACACGATCACGAAAGTCAACGTCGAGGCCGCGGAGGAAGTCGTAAGACAGATGCGCCTGCGCGACATCGGCGGCATCATCGTCATCGACTTCATCGACATGGCCAAGGCGAAGAATCGTGATCAGGTGCTGAAGACGCTGAAGAAGGCGCTCGATGCCGACAAGACCAAGTCCTACGTGATGGAGGTCTCGCCCCTGGGCCTGGTCGAGATGACGCGCCAGAACGTGACCGACGGCGTGCGCGAGATCCTCACCGAGGTGTGCCCGACCTGTGACGGCGAGGGCGTCGTTCCCTCGGCCGAGACGATGGCGATTGACGTCATCCGACGCCTGCGTGAGGTTGCGGCCGAGCGCGACGACGAGGCGTTTTTGATTCGCGTCAACCCGCACGTCGCGGCCGAGCTGGTCGCAGAGGACAGCGGCCTGGTCGAGCTCGAGCGCGACACGGCCAAGCACTTTCACTTCGAGGGCGGCGAGGCGCTGGCGATCGACACCTACGAGGTCGTCGATTCCGGGACTCGCAACGAGATCGAGGAAAGGGCGCTGCCGTTCCGCGTCGACGAAGAGGTGCTGGTGACGATCGAGGAGCCGCACATGTACAACGCCGACGACGCGATCGCCCGCGTCGACTCCTACATCGTCAGCATCGGCGGCGGTGGCGAGCACATCGGTGAGCGCCGCCTCGTGCGGATCGAGAGCGTCGCCCGCTCGGCGGCGACCGCGGCGTTGCTCGATGCCAATGGTGAGAAGCTAGAATCACCGCCTTCTGCACGGCGCCGCGGCCGTCGAGGCGGCAGGCGCCGCAGTCGTGCCGGGACTCAAAACGGGCCCGCGGACAGTGAATGAACCATGGCTAAGAACGACACCTACGCGATAATTGAGAGTGGCGGCAAGCAGTATCGAGCCGAGAAGGGCACGATGCTCGTGGTCGACCGGCTCAAGGCCGACGAGGGGGCGAAGGTCAATCTGCGCGCGGTGATGTTCGCCGGCGACGACGACTTCGTTTCCGGCGGCGCCGACCTCGAGAAGGTCAAAGTCGAGGCCACGGTTGCAGGTCACGAGCGCGGCGAGAAGATCCGAATCTTCAAGTACAAGGCCAAGAAGGGCTATCGCAAGCGCGCCGGGCACCGCTCGGAGCTGACCCGGCTCGAGGTGACCGAGGTGAAGATGCTGACCCGCAAACCGGCGAAGGCGGCAGAGAAGCGCGAAGCCGGCGGTAGCAAGCCCGACGCCGAGGCCGCAGCTGCCGAGGTTGAGGCGCAGAAGCCGACGGAGGCCAAGAAGCCGGCGGCGAAGAAGCCCACCACCGCAAAGAAGCCGGCCGCCGCCAAGAAGCCGGCGGCAAAGAAGCCGGCCGCCGCCAAGAAGCCGGCGGCCAAGAAGACCTCGACGGAGAAGGAGAGCTAGAGCGATGGCTCACAAGAAAGGGCTCGGCTCGAGCCGAAACGGGCGCGATTCCAATCCCAAGTTTCTCGGCGTCAAGGTCTTCGCCGGACAGAAGGTCAACGGTGGCGAGATCATCGTCCGCCAGCGCGGTACTCGCTTCAACCCGGGGGAGGGGACGGGGATTGGCCGCGACCACACGATCTTTGCGACCCGCGCCGGAACGGTTGAGTTCGCCTCTGGCCATCGTGGCCGCACAGTCACCGTCGTCGGCGCCGAGTAGACGGCCGGTTCCGCCCCGGGCGGCGCAGGCGTTCACGCGCTGACGTGGGCGCAACCGGCGACGCCGGGCCTTGATTGCGGGGTAGGGGTGCGGTGAGCGGTCGTTTGGCGAGAACCTCAACGAACTCCCGAGGGAGGAACGTTGGGTTCTGCCGTGGAACATCCGTCGACAACCCGGCCAACCCTCGCGATAAGGCTGACGACGCACGACGCTTGTCGACGCGCTTCGCCGTGGGGACGAGGGCGCGTTTACGGCGCTGGTCGAGGAGATGACGCCGGCGTTGATTCGTGTCGCCCAAGCTCATGTCCCGAGCCGCGCAATCGCCGAGGAGGTCGTTCAGGACACCTGGATCGGCGTGATCAAGGGCATCGACCGCTTCGAGGGTCGTTCGGCGCTTCGCACCTGGATCTTTCAGATCATGCTCAACAACGCTCGCACCCGGGGCAAGCGCGAGAAACGGACGCTGCCGTTCTCGTTCTTTCGCCGTGGCGGCGAGGAGGGCCGCGACGAGCCCGCGGTTGATGCCGACCGCTTTCAGGGCCGGCGCGGGGAGGATCCCGGCGCCTGGGCGCGGCCGCCGGTGGAATGGTCGTCGGCGGACGTAAAGCTCGAGAGCGACGCGACACGCGATGTCCTGCTCGAAGCGATCGCGGATTTGCCGCCGCGCCAGCGCGAAGTCCTCACTCTGCGCGACATTCAGGGCTACTCGGCTGCCGAGACGTGTAACGCGCTCGAGCTCACCGAGACCAACCAGCGAGTTCTCTTGCACCGCGCACGCTCGAAAGTGCGAGCGGCGTTGGAGCAGCACTTCGAATCGGAAGCGACGCGATGAGCCCGCAAGCAACACAAGAGATCGCCTGCCGCGACTTCGTCGAGCTGGTTACCGACCTGATCGAGGGCCAGCTCGAGCAGGCCCGCCGGCTGCAAGCCGAGGCGCACGCCGGCGATTGCCCGCACTGCGCCGAGTACTTGGCGCAGATCAAGCGCACGATCGCTGGGCTGCGGGCGCTGGTCGCTCGCGAGGACTTCCCCGAAACCCGCGAGCAGGCGCTGGCGGCTTTCCGCGAGCTCAAGCTGGACAGCGGCGGCGCGGCGCTCTAGCCGCGCCGCCGCCGTTGTCGCTACTTGATCTTCAGCTTGCTGACGACGCCCGCATGATCTGACGGGTAGAGCCCGTTGACGATCGCCTTGCCGACGATCGTCGAGCTCACCAGCTTCACCTTCTTGTTTGGCTGATTGCTCATGATGTGATCGACGCGATGGTCGAACTGGTTCGGCGGCGAGGTGAACACATCGTTGACGCAACAGCTCGTGCGGTCGTCGGTGGCCCGTTCGGTGAAGCCACCGTTGAGCAGCGTCTGGTACGCCTGATCGTCGCCCATCTTCACCCCCGGAACGTCGGAGTTGAAGTCGCCGAGGATGATTGCCTTGTTCGCGTTCGCCGGCTCGGCAAGCAGCTGCGCTGCCTGCTGGGCCCGGATGCTCGGGACCTGCTTCTCGTCGTCGAACGCCTCGAAATGTGAGTTGACGAAGCGAAACGACTTCTTCACCTTCTTCTTGCCCTTGCCCTTCTGCACCTTGACGTCGCCAGCCGTCCAGCCGCGGGTAACCGGCACGTCGATGCCGGCGATGTTCGGCGTGTACAGCGCGCTGAAGGTGCCTGTCTGCGGGTTCTTCAGCTTCGCCTTGACCTTCGAGTCGTCGTTGACGAGGATCACGTCGCGCATCGTCAAGCGACCCTGAATGTCGCCGCCCTCGAGACCGGTGTTGGGGTTGTTGTCGGTGTCGGCCGGAGCCTCGAAGTCGAACTCGGTCTTGACCACGGCGGGCGTGAAATCGCCGCCCTGCGCAGCTATTTGGTCGAGCAACAGCTGAAGGAAGTCATACCGTGTATCCGTCGCGGTGAATGTCCCGTTCGGGCCCTGCTGAGGGCCACCGGGCATCGGATTGGTACGCCACCAGGCAACTTCTTGCAATCCGACGAGGTCCGGCTTGTTCGAGACGATTTCGGCCGCGAGCGCCTGAGCGCGCAGCGGAAAGTTGGTCCGGTCGACCTCCGCAAGAATCTCGCCGTTGGCCTTGGTGAACTGCTTGAACGTGTTTGCCTCGAGCGCCGGGCCGAGATCGGCGCCAAGGTAGACGTTGCGGGTCATTACCGTCACCGGCACCGCCTTTTTCTTCTTCGGCTTAGCCTCGACGCCCGGCGCGGCGACGAGCGCGACGATCCCAACCATGCCAGTCAGCAGGCCGACCGCGAAGGTCCGGACGCGACGGTCCATCGTTTGCTCTCTCAACTGCAAGTTCCTCTCTCTTCGTTTGCCCGTTGTGCGCGGGGACTTCTCTCTCGGCGGCAAGCGTATTCGCCGACCTCGGTGAGGACAACACGTCTACCGTTCATTCGATGCTCTCCGACCGCGCCAAGATCTATGTCGAAGGTGGTGCCGGAGGAAACGGATCGGTCTCACTGCGGCGCGAGGCGCACGTCCCGCGCGGTGGCCCAGATGGCGGCGACGGCGGTCATGGCGGCGACGTCGTCCTCGTCTGCGATTCGTCGCGCCGTGACCTCGCGGCCCTGCGGTTTTCGCCACATCATGTAGCGGGCCGTGGTGGCCACGGCCAGGGCAAGCAGCGACACGGTGCTCGCGGCGCCGACGAGGTGATCGCGGTGCCGCCCGGTACACAAGCCGACGGTCTCGAGGGTGAGCGCTATGACCTCGTCGAGCCAGGACAGCGGGCGATCGTCGCCCGCGGCGGCATCGGCGGGCACGGCAACAAGCGATTCACAACCTCGACCCGGCAAACGCCTCGTTTCGCTGAACGCGGGCTCTGCGGTCAAAGCGGCTGGATCGAGCTGAGGCTGAAGTTGCTCGCCGACGCTGGGCTCGTCGGCTTGCCAAACGCGGGCAAGTCGTCACTGTTGGGGGCACTGACGCGGGCTGCGCCGAAGGTCGCCGACTATCCCTTCACGACGGTGGAGCCCGTGTTGGGGACGATCGATGACGGCGAGCGCCAGCTCGTGCTCGCCGATATCCCGGGGCTGATCGAAGGCGCGGCAACGGGCGCCGGGCTCGGTCACGAGTTTCTCGCGCACGTCGAGCGCTGCCGGGTGCTGATCCATCTGCTGGCACTCGACCCTCTGCAGGCCGGTGATGATCAGGTTGCGAGCTTGGGCGCGGCGTACGCGACAATTCGCGGCGAGCTCGACGACTACGGCGAGGGCTTGGCCGACCTTCCCGAGATCATCGTCGTCTCGAAGCGAGATCTCGTCCTCGACGAGGAGGTCGCGCAGATTGTTGCCGAGCTCTCATCGGCGCTCGAGCGCGAGGTTCTCGCGATCTCCTCGGCCACCGGTACCGGCCTGTCCGAGCTCTCCAATGCGCTCTTCGCCGCGGTGGCCCCGGGCGACGGCCCCGCTGACACCGGGGGCGCAAGCGGCGCTGAGCACAGGTTTCAGGCCGAGCATGTGGTTTATCGACCCGAAGGCCCCGGCGGGTTCGACGTCGTGCGCGAGGACAACGCCTATCGCGTTACCGGTCGCGGGGTCGAGATGCTGGTATCGCGACACGATCTCTCGAATCTGGAGGCGCTCGCCTACCTCGAAGGCCGGCTGCGCGAGATCGGCGTGATCGCGGCGCTCGAGCGAGCGGGGTTCGAGTCGGGCGACGAGGTCCGCATCGGCAAGGAGGAGTTCGAGCTTCACTAGAACCTGGCTCGCACACCCACGCCTGACGGCGTCAGGGCGCAGGCGCGAGGTTCGCAACAGGTTCAAACGGTCGCTGCGCCGCCGTCTAACCTCGCGGCAGGCATGACCATCGTCGTCAAATTGGGCTCCTCGATAGTCGCCGACTCGCAAGGCCTGCTGCGCGAGCCGGTGCTCGACAGCGTCTGCGAGCAGGTCGCCGAGCTACATCACGCCGGCGAGGACGTCGCCATGGTCACCTCAGGGGCGATCGCGCTCGGAATGAGGTTGATGGATCTGCCGACGCGACCGCGAACGATCGACGAGCTGCAGGCGGCGTCCGCGGTTGGGCAGGGGACGCTGTTTCGCGCTTATGAGTCGCGGCTGGCTGATCGCAACGTGCACGCCGCCCAGGTGCTGCTCACCTCTTTCGATCTCTCAGTCCGAATGCACTATCTGAACGCCCGCCGCTCGCTCGACAAGCTGCTGCAATGGCGATGCGTGCCGGTCGTCAACGAAAACGACACGACCGCTACCGACGAGATCACGTTCGGTGACAACGACTTCCTTTCGGCCCAGGTGGCGCTGTTGCTTGGCGCCCGCCTGCTCGTGCTCTTGACCGACATTGCGGGACTTCACACATCCGATCCCAACCGCGATTCCGCGGCCGAGCTCGTCTCGGCGGTGGATGACTTCGCCGAGCTCGAGGCGTTCGAGATCGGTGACCGCACGTCTCCGTATGGCTCCGGCGGCATGCGCAGCAAGGTCGCCGCGGCGGGAATGGCAAGCGCCGCCGGCATCCCGGCCGTGATCTGTTCGGGCACCGAGGCCGGCACTTTGCGCGCGGCGGCCGCGGGCGCACAAGGCGGCACGCGCTTTGCAGCTCATCCGGAGCGGACACCCTCGTTCAAGCTCTGGCTTCGTCACGCGAAGCCGGTGCGGGGGCAGATCGCGGTTGACGCGGGCGCGGCTGAGGTACTGCGCGAACGCGGCTCGAGCCTGCTGCCGGTTGGGATCACGGGCGTCGTCGGCGAGTTCGACGCGGGGGACGCCGTCGACGTGCTGTGCGACTCGACCCTCGTCGGCAAGGGGATCGTCAACTACTCGGCGGCCGAGCTCGAGCGGATCAAGGGCATGAACTCCGCCGAGGTGCGCGAGCTCTTTCCTTCGGCGTCCGAAGAAGCTGTACACCGCGACCGATTCGTGCTTGCATAGGTCGCCGTGGCGGGGAGTATCGCGAGGCAGTGCAGGGCCATCGGCGCAGCCACGGCTGTCGCCGCGGCGCTGGCGTTCCTCGGCACTCCAGCCAGCGAGGCTGCGCCGCTGGAGCGCGATCTTGCCGGCGACGGCGCTGCCGACTATTGGACGGCGAAACGGATGGCGACGGCGCGGCCGCTGGAGTTGACCCAGCGCGGCGGCGAGTTCGAGCTCGGGCTCGGCCGGCGCAGCCACACCGTTCCCTATCTCAGCGGCCCGGTGCCCGATCCCAGCGTGGCGCCCTTTCCGACCTTCGGCAAGCTGTTCGGCAAGATTCCCCGCATCGGGCGCTACGAGTGCTCGGCGACGGTCGTCGACACGGCCGGCGACAGCACGGTCTTCACCGCGGGACACTGCGTAGCGGACCCGTTCGTGCGCCGCTTCGCCTCGAAGCTGCTGTTTGTACCCGGCTACAACCGCGGTAGCGAGCCATATGGACGCTTCGAGGGCCGGGCGCTGCTGACGACCCGCGAGTGGGCACGAACCGCGAACAACAACTTCGACTATGCCGCGGTCGCCGTTCGAAAGCGAGACGATGGGGCGACTCTCGAGGCAGCGACGGGCGCCGTGGCGATGGCGACCAAGACGCCGCGCGAGGGCGAATATTCCGCCTACGGCTACCCCTCCAATCTCGAGGGTGGGCAGGCGCTGTGGGGATGCGGATCGGCTTACGCCGGCGACGATCCCCGTCCGATCCCGTTCGGCCCGATACCGATCGGGATCGGCTGCGATCAAAAAGCAGGGGCCAGCGGCGGCGGCTGGCTCAACGCCAGCGGCCAGCTCGTCTCGCTGACGAGCTTCGGCTACCGCAAGCACCCTCAGCTCGTTTACGGGCCCTACCTGACCAACAAAGCGACGAAGCTCGTCAACCGAATCGGCGGGTGAGAGGCGGCGCCTGGCGGCGTCATCGGTCGCTCGCGTGCAGAGCACGCCACGCTCCCCGCTTCCTTGCCCGGCTTGCCCCTCGCGCGCCGAAGGGGGGGTACCCTTTTGGTTGAGATGGCAATTGCCACCCGAACGGTGATCGAGGCCTGTGAGAGCGCCAAGCGCGCGGCTCGGGCATTGGCGACGGCGCAGACCGCGACCAAGGATCGCGCCTTGACGCGACTCGCCGAGCTGCTGACCGAGCGCGAGGGCGAGGTGCTCGAGGCAAACGAGGCAGACCTCGCCGACGAGCGCGCGCTCGAGCTGTCGGACGCGCTGCGTGATCGCTTGGCGCTCGACTCGGCTCGGATCGCCGCGATGGCCGAGGGCGTTCGCGCGGTTGTGGCCCTCGACGATCCGGTTGGCGAAGAGCTCGAGCGCCGCACACTCGACAGCGGCCTCGACTTGCGCAAGCTGCGCGTCCCGCTGGGTGTCGTCGCTGTGATCTACGAGGCCCGGCCTAACGTCACCGTCGACTGCGCTGCGCTGTGCCTGAAGAGCGGTAACTCGATCGTCCTGCGCGGCTCGAGCTACGCCCAGCGCTCCAACGCCGCCCTGGCCGCGCTCGTGCGCGAGGCCGTGGTCGATGCGGGGTTGCCCGAGGGTGCGGTCGAACTGCTTGCTGGCGAGCGCTCCGAGCTCGAACAGCTGGCAACGGCTGAGGGCTTGGTCGAGCTGGTCATACCTCGAGGCGGCGAGGGCTTGAAAAACGCGCTCAAGGCTGTTGCCACGGTCCCGGTGCTGTTCGCCGCCGGTGGCAACTGCCACGTCTACGTCGACGCTTCGGCCGACCTCGAGATGGCGCGGCGCATCGCCGTGAACGCCAAGGTCGACCGCCCGGGTGTCTGCAACGCCGCCGAGAGCTTGCTCGTCCACGCTGATGTCGCGGCCGAGTTCCTGCCCGTCGTGCTTGCCGATCTGCGCGGCGCCGGCGTCGAGCTGGTCGGCGACGGGCGCGCGCAGGCTAGCGCCGGTGCGACGCCGGTTGGCGAGGCCAGTGACGAGGATTGGGACACCGAGTACCACGGCCTGAAGATGTCGGTGGGGGTGGTCGATTCGCTCGCCGATGCGATTGCCCACGTCAACGCGCATACGACGGGCCACACTGAGGCGATCGTTGCCGGTTCGGATGGTGCGGCGGCCGAGTTCAGCGAGGCGGTCGATGCGGCGGTTGTCTTCGTCAACGCTTCGACGCGGTTCACCGACGGCTTCGTCTTCGGCATGGGTGCCGAGATCGGCAACTCGACGCAGAAGCTTCACGCCCGCGGTCCGATTGGCCTGCGCGAGCTGACGACGACCAAGTACGTGATCCACGGCACTGGACAGGTTCGGGGGTAGACGTTCCGGCGCTCGGCGTACTCGGGGGCGCGTTCAATCCGCCTCATATCGGTCATCTCGTGCTGGCTCACGAGGCGGCTTTCCAGCTCGGTCTCGAACGGATCCTGCTGGTGCCGACAGGCGAGGCTCCACACAAGCGAATCGAGCCCGAGCCGGGAGCCGGGGTTCGACTCGAGCTCGCTCGGCTCGCGGCGCAGGGCGACGATCTGCTCGAGGTCAGCGATGTCGAGGTGACCCGCGCGGGGCCGTCGTACTCGTCGCATACGCTTGAGCGGTTGAGCGACGAGCATGCTGGGCACGATCTTCACTTCCTCATGGGGGCCGATGTGGCTGCCCAGCTCGAGGCTTGGCATCAGCCCGCTCGCGTGCTCGAGCTGGCGCGCCTGGCGATCGCCGGTCGTCCTGGCGCGGCGCTCGACGAGGTTGCGGCTGCCCTGAAGCGCCTCGATGCGGGCGATCGCGCGGAGTTCATCGAGATGCCCGAGATCGGCATCTCCTCGACAGCCGTCCGCGGGCGGATCGCCCGCGGGCAGCCGATTCGGTATCTCGTGCCCGGCGCCGTCGCCGAGTTGATCGCCGAACGCGGGCTCTATCGCGAGGCGGTCGCGGCTTGAGCGCTGCGGGGCAGAGCACGAAGCGGAAGGCGGAGGCGGAGCGTCGAAGCGAGGAGCCCGGCGCCGCAATCGCGCTCGCGCGGCGGATCGCGACGATTGTCGACGACAAGAAGGGTGAGGAGATCGTCGCGATTGACGTGCGCGGGCTCGTCGGCTACACCGACTACCTGGTGATCGCCACGGCGCGAAACGAGCGCCAGGCGAAGGCAATTCACGACGAGGTCCAGCTCAAGCTCAAGCGCGAGGACCATCTGTTGCCGGCGCGGTCGGAGGGCGTCGCCGAGGCTCGCTGGGTGCTGCTGGACTATCTCGATTGTGTGTTGCATCTGCTCGTGCCCGAGACGCGCGAGCGCTACCGGCTTGAGCGGCTCTGGGGCGAGGGCGAGCGGCTCGAACTTGGGCTCGAAGGTGAGGCCGAGAGCTAGCACCCCGTTCGCGGGCTCGCCGCTGCGGTCGTCCGTCCGACGCCGGTCATAGCGTTCCCTGAAGCGTGAGCCGCCGGTTCAAACGATCGCTGATCGGTTACAACCCGAAACAGGTCGACGACGCGTTAGCCGCCCATGACGCGGTGATCGAGCAGGCCGCGTCGTCGTTTGCGGCCCAGGCCGCGGCGCTGTCGGCGACGGCCGAGGAGGTCGAGCGCGGTCAGCTGCGCATCGAGCAGCTGGAGCTGGTCTGCGAGCAGTTGGCTGAGAGGATCGTCGAGCGCGAGCACGAGCTCGGCGCGGTTCGCGACGAGCTTGCCGCGCTGAGCGAGGAGGGCGAGCGGCGCTTGCATGGCCTGATGCTGCTGGCCGAGGAGCTGGAGATGGTTCGCCAGCAGGCTCGCGGTCAGGCGACGCGGATCCGTGTCCAGGCGCTGCGCGAGGCGGCGGAGCTGAGCGAGCTGATCACCGAGGCGACCCAGCACCCGGTCGAGTCACGGGCGCGGATGCTGGATGCGATTCACGAGGCGATCACGAGACTGGGAGCGCAGCTCGAGGCGCCGATCGAGACGTCTGAGGCGGCTGGCACACCGCCGCCGCTCGCGTCGGATATGTATGAGGGGGCGATCGAGATCGAGGTCGGCCCGCTCGATGACTTCTCTCAGCTCGTCGGCTTCGAGGACGCCGCGGGCGCGATCGCGGCAACGTCGGCGATCTCGGTCAAGCGCTTCGCCGCCGGCCGGGCGACGCTGGCGATCGAGCTCAACGAGCCGATCGAGTTGCTGCGCGAGCTCGAGGAGCGGGCGCCATTTGAGTTTCAAGTGCGCGATCAGCGTTTCGACCGGGTAGTGCTCGACGTTGAAGCGGCCTAGGTAACGCAAGAACCGGCGCGACGACACGGACGGGGGTTTACGGTGCCCGTATGGGTACTCGCAGGAGCCTTGTCGGAGTGTGGCTGCTTGCGCTGCTCGCCGGCGCGGTCGCGCTCGCGCCCGCCGGGTCGGCGGCGGAGCCGCCCGGCGTTGCGTGGAATCAGTACTTGCCGGCGTTGCCGAGTCCCGCGCAGACGAAGCCGAACCGAGTCGCACATTGCAAACGCGCGAAGCTGAAGTGCGTGAGGGTTCAGATCCGGCGGATGAAGGCGCTTCAGGCGCGCCTGGGATGTGATCACAAGGCGGTCTTCACGACGACGTATCTCGAGTTGACGAAGACGCTTCGCGACATGCTGATCGCCGACCGGGGCTTCTTTCAGTGGCCGAGGTTCTTCTTTCGCGAGGACGCGCTGTTCGCGAATGTCTATTTCCGCTCGGTGCGCCACTGGGAGCAGGGGAGAGAGGTTCCGGAGGCGTGGCGGATCGCGTTCGAGACGGCAGAGCAGGGCGAGGTGACGGGCGCGCAGGACATGCTGCTGGGGATCAACGCGCACGTACAGAACGACATGCCGTTCGTGCTGGCCCAGCTGGGCTTGCGCGATCGCAAGGACCGAGCGCGAAAGCCCGACCACGACAAGTCCAACGCGGCGCTCGAGGCCGGTTACGAGCGGGTGGTGGCGGCGGTCCGCGATCGCTTCGACCCCGCGATCTCGCTGACCAATCCGGAGGGCGTGCCCGCCGACAACGTCGGCGGGCTCGAGCTCGTGCGCGAATGGCGCGAGCAGGTCTGGCGCAACGCCGAGCGGCTGGTCAACGCGAAAAGCGACGACGAGCGAGCGCAGGTGGCGCAGGAGATTCAGGACTACGCGGCGGGCTGGGCGGAGTCGATCGCAGCGACACCGACGCCGGGTTATCGGGCGACCCGCGACGCGTACTGCGCCGAGAAGATTGGCGGCTGAACGACCCGAAGCTCAAGGGGAAGTAGCTGAGCTCAAGATCGCGGCCGAGGCGGTACGGCTCGATGTTGAAGCCGTCTGAGAAAGCACGCTTTCGGCACACAATCGCACATTCTCGCGCGCCTTTTCTCATCTCCAGCAGCGAACCTGTGTTCGTGCCGATCGGAGACTCGAACCACAAGGGCAACGTCGCGGAGCTGAAGATCCTCGCCGCGGCCGCGGACCTCGGACTCGAGGTCTCGAAGCCGCTCACGGAGCACTGCCGCTACGACTTGATCTTCGACGTCGGCGATCGCCTACTGCGCGTTCAATGCAAGTGGGCTAACCAGAATGGCGATGTGATCTTGATCAAGATCGGCGGCAGCTACCACTCGCCGACGCGGGGCTACGTACTCTCGACTTACAGCGCGAGTGAGGTCGACGCCGTTGCCGCTTACTGCGGCGATAACGACCGGTGCTATCTGATTCCGATCGATGTCATTGACGGTCAAACATGCATGCACCTCAGGCTGGCGCCAGCGCGTAATGGCCAACTGGTCGCGTTACACTTCGCGGCCGATTACGAACTCGCAAGGGGCTGTAGCTCAGCTGGTAGAGCGAGCGGCTGGCAGCCGCTAGGCCAGGGGTTCGAGTCCCCTCAGCTCCACTCTCCGTCGAACATAGAAAGTTGCGTGGGATCGGAAGAGCTTCGCCGTCGTCTTGGCTCGCTCACTCACCGCGCTGCCGCAGGTGAAACGTTCAATGTCACCCGGCGTGGCAAGCCATTCTGCCGCCTAACGCCGCCCGAATCACTGCTCAATGCCAAAGAGGGCGAGATCAACGCGGCCGAGCCCTCCCCCAAGCATGAATGAGAAACCGCAAGCTAGACCTCCCCGAGTCACGCGATTCAAATAGCTGTCAGAGCGACCGCACCATCGCCCGCGCCGCGTCGAGGCCGGCCGCGTTCGCGGCTCGAGCTGGCGCCGGACACCGCAGCCGCCAGCCGGAGAACCCCAGATTCGCCACCTTGGCGAAGCCAAGCTCGTCCTCGCGCAGCGCAAGCAGCAGATGCGCTACGCGATCGGCGGCCGGTAGCTCGGCGCCCTCGCCGACCCGCACGCACCAACAATCCACGCGACGTCCCTGCGAGCGCACCAGAAACGCTCCCTGCTCGCCCACCAACCAGGCGCCGAGCTCACCGCGCTCCAGCACCAGCCCGGTCTCCGCGACGAGCTCACGCTCGCGATGGCCGACCAGGTCTCCAAGGAGTCCGAGCGCGACGCGCTCTGCCCCCGGATCCGCGCTCATCCGCTGTGCGGCGCTGCGCTCGCTACCGATCGCCACCACCTGGCGAGCGCCGCGGCGCGCCTGCAGCCACGGCACCGCCCACGCGTGGGCAAAGCAAATCGCCGCGGCCGGAAAGGTCCATGGCTCGATCGCCACCAGCAGGGCTCCCGGCAGGCAGAAGATCAGCACCACCCAAACCGTCCAAGCCGTCCAGCGCCGACCGTCGCGGCGCAGGGTGCGCGCGCTCGCGTCTTCGCGCCAGTGAAGCCGCGCCGCCTCCTCGAGGCCGGCGCGCGCATCGACGCTGACCGTCTCGATTTCGATCGGCGCGCCCAGCGCCTAACCGCCCGCGATCGGGCGGCGCAGCACCACCAGCTCCGCTTCGGGCGGCAGCTCGCGCACAACCTCCGCGGAACCGTCTTCGTGGCTCATCGAAGCGATCATCCCGCGCTCGAGCTCGAGCGCAAACGCCGCGCGGGCAGCGTCGAGCTCAGTCCCTTCGGCGCTGTCCCACTGCGCCAGCGTCGAGTGACCGCTGCGGTCGAGTCTTATCAGCCGGCCCATCTTCACCTCCTGACAGAAGTACAGATCGACCTCTGAGTCTAAGTCCTCACCGAGGCCCGCTGGCGACACCGCTGCCTACACTGCGCCGCAGATGAGCGACACGATCGACAGCACCGCGAGCGGCGAAGCCGCGCGCTACGACCCAGCTGCGGTCGAACGACGCTGGCGGCAGGTATGGGAGTCCGAGCGCACCTGGGAGGTGCCCAATCCCGGAGACCCGGGCTTCGACGATTCCAAGCCCAAGGCCTACGTGCTGGCGATGTTGCCCTACCCCTCGGGCGAGCCGCACATCGGGCACCTCAAGACCTACTCGATCGGCGATGCAATCGCTCATTTTCGTCGCCGAAACGGCTTTCAGGTTGTGCATCCGATGGGCTACGACGCCTTCGGCTTGCCCGCCGAGAACAACGCAATCAAGACCGGCAAGCACCCCCGCGACGCGACCTGGGCCTCGATCGAGGAGTTTCGCCGCCAGCTTCGCGCCTGGGGCGTCTCGATCGACTGGAGGCGCGAGGTCGTCACCTGCGATCCCAGCTATTACCGCTGGACCCAATGGATCTTCCTTCGCCTCTACGAGGCCGGCCTCGCCTACCGAGCCCAAGCGCCCGTGCAGTGGTGCCCGGTCGACCAAACCGTGCTCGCCAACGAGCAGGTGATCGACGGTCATTGCGAACGCTGCGGCGCGCTGGTCGAAACACGCGACCTGGAGCAGTGGTTCTTCAAGATCACCGATTACGCCGACCGCCTGCTCGCCGACTTCGAGCTGCTCGAATCCTGGCCCGAGCACGTGGTGACGATGCAGCGCAACTGGATCGGGCGCTCTCAGGGCGCCAGCGTCAGCTTTCGCTGCGAAGAGCTCGACCTCGATTTCCCGGTGTTCACGACGCGTCCCGACACGCTCTTCGGCGCCACCTTCTTCGTCGTCGCTCCCGAGCACCCCGAAGTTGAACGGCTCGCCGCCGGCACCGGGCATGAGCAGGAGGTGCACGACTACGTCGCCGCGGCGCTCCGCAGTCCTGTTGAACAGCGCGGCAGCGATCAGCGCGAGAAGACCGGCGTGGCGCTCGGGCGCACCGTCACCAACCCCGTCAACGGCGAAGCGATCCCGATCTACGTCGCCGATTACGTGCTGATGGAGTACGGCACCGGCGCCGTGATGGCCGTTCCCGCCCACGACGAGCGCGACCACGCCTTCGCCCGCAAGTTCGAGATCGAGATCCGCGAGGTCGTCAGCGGCGGCGACGACGTTCAGGCCGAGCCCTACGTCGGCGACGGCGCGATGATCAACAGCGGCCGTTTCGACGGCACCGGCAACCGCGAGGCCTACACGCAGATCATCGGCTGGCTCGAGAGCGAGGGTCGTGGCGAGACCGCGGTCAACTACCGGCTGCGCGACTGGCTGTTGTCGCGCCAGCGCTACTGGGGCTGTCCGATCCCGATCGTCTACTGCGACAGCTGCGGCATGGTTACCGTGCCCGACGATCAGCTGCCGGTCGAGCTGCCCGAGATCGAGGACTACTCGCCCAGGGGCAAGAGCCCGCTTGCCGCCGCTGAGGACTGGGTCAACACCACCTGTCCGCAGTGTGGCGGCGCCGCCCGTCGCGAGACCGACACGATGGACACCTTCGTCGACTCGTCGTGGTACTTCCTCCGCTACCTCGATCCGGCCAACTCAGAGCGGGCTTGGTCGCGCGAGCCGGTCGATTACTGGATGCCGGTAGACCAGTACATCGGCGGCGTCGAGCACGCGATCCTGCACCTGCTCTACGCGCGCTTCTTCTGCAAGGCGCTCTCTGACATTGGCGAGCTCGACGTGCAGGAGCCGTTCACCAACCTCTTCGCTCAGGGAATGATCACTCGCGCTGGCGCGAAGATGTCGAAGTCGAAGGGCAACGCGATCAATCCGGATGAGGCCGTGGGACGCTACGGGGCCGACGCGATGCGCACCTACATCTGCTTCATCGGCCCACCGGACCGTTCTGCGGACTGGGTCGACGAGGGCGTCGAAGGTGTGTCGCGCTTCCTCACACGGCTGTGGCGGCTCGGAAACGAGGTCGCCGAACGCACCGACCCCGCTGCGGCCAGCGAACAGGCAGCGGCGACGGGGCCGGCGCGTGAGCTACTGGTCAAGGCCCACTGGGCAATCGACAAGGTGACGACCGACATCGGCGCTGGGTTTCAGCTTCATACCGCGATCGCCGCTGTGATGGAGCTCGTCAACGACGCCTACCGCCTCAAGCCGAGCCTCTTCGGCGATCCCGCGGGCGATGCGAGCGTTCGCTTTGCGACCGAGACAGCCGCCTCGATGATCTTTCTCTTCGCCCCCCACCTGGGGTCTGAGGTCTACGAGACGCTCACCGGCGCGCGCGTATGGGAGCAGCCCTGGCCACGGGCCGACGAGTCGCTGCTCGTCCGCGAGACCTTCGAACTCGTCGTCCAGGTCAACGGCAAGCGCAGGGGCCAGCTCGAGGTCGCCACCGACACCCCCGAGGCACAGCTGCTCGAGCTCGCGCGCGCGAGCGACAACGTCAGCCGCCACCTCGAGGGAAAGGAGACGCTGAAGGAGATCGTCGTGCCGGGCAAGCTGATCAACTTCGTGGTACGCGGATGAGAAGGTCGATCGCCGCAATAGCGAGCGTGCTCGTGCTCTCGCTGGCCGCCGGTGCGACGGCGTCGGCGATGGTGTTTCGCGGCACTGCCCGCGACGACCCGAAGATGAGCGTGAAGCTGGCACTGAGCGCCGCGGCGGTCACGTTCGAGTACGCCCACGTGCTCACCGAGTGCAGCGACGGCAGCCAGGTTCGCCAGGGAGGGGCGGTCCACGAGACCGTCCTCAACGACCTCGGCAAGTTCAAGGACACGTTGGCCGAGGGCGGTGTCACCTCGGTCGTTCGCGGCCAGGTGAGTGGTGCCAGGGCGACCGGCGCCGTTCATTTCAGGTTCGTTTATGACGGTGGCGAGTGCGACAGCGAGAAGGTCGCGTGGAAGGCTCGGCGCAAATAGGACCGACCGTGTTCGCCCGCAAACGGGCCTGGTTCACGCTCTGCTCGCGTTTGACTGATCCGTCTGACAGAATCCTCGCGTGCTCGTAAGGCGGCTGTCTGACGCTGCGGTGACCGAGGTCCACGGACTTCGACCGCACATTCTCATGGACGCGGGTGAGCTCGGCTCGCGCAATCTCTCGGTCAATTGGCTCGAGGTGCCACCGGGCGTCTCCGAGGAGCTGCGCTCCCACGAAGAGGCTGAGCAGGTCTACATCGTCGTCGCGGGCACAGGCACGCTGTCAGCCACCGGCGACACGCAACGGCTCGAGATCGGCGACCTCGCCCTGATTCCTCCGGCCACCGACCACGCTGTCGCCAACGATGGCGACCAGCCACTTGCTTTGGTTTCGGTCCAGTCGCCCGCCGTCTCCGCCGACGAGCTCTACAGCCGCCGGCTCGCAGCCCAGGCCACGGGCTACGACGACTTCGACGACGAATAGCGCCACACTCGTAACACTGAGCGCGCCACACGCGCGCTCGCATCGCGCACGCTGAACGCGTGCCCGAGTTGAGCCGGCTACAGCTACTCGTCTACGCCGCGATCGCGGTCGCGATCCTTCTGCTCGGCGCGCGTTGGCTGCGCTCGAACGAGCCGCCGCCAATCGCGGCGGGTGGCGGTGGGGTGGAGGTCGCGCCCGGTGGCGACGACGCTCAGTTCGAGGTCAGCCGAGGCGAAGGGGAGCTGGTCGTTCATGTCGCGGGCTCGGTCAACGAGCCAGGCGTCTACCGGATGCCCGACGGCTCGCGCGTCACCGATGCGATCGAGCGGGCTGGCGGTGTCGCCCCGCGAGGTCTCGCCGACGCGATCAACCTCGCCGCTCCTCTGGCCGACGGCCAGCAGGTGATCGTGCCGGCGGCGGCGGGCGGCGCCGTTTCATCGACGAGCACCGCGGCGGCCGGCGCGGACGCTCCGATCAGCCTTGGGATGGCGACCGTCGCGGAGCTCGACACGATCGAGGGCATCGGGCCGGTCACCGCGGCCGACATCGTCGAGTTTCGCGACCGCAACGGCGGGCTCGCCTCGATCGACGAGCTCGATGCGATCAGCGGCATCGGTCCCGCGACGATGGAGGCGCTGCGCTCCGAGCTTCAGCCGTAGGTCAAGCGCGCTTGGACCCGGCGCTCTCGATCGCCTGGCGCTTCACCGTCCTCGCCGGGTTCGTCGGCGGGCTCGGCCTCTCGCCCCAGGCTCGCGATCTCGCGCCTGAGGTGGCGGTTCTCGCCGCGGTCTCGCTGCTCGGCCTCGGCCTGCTGCGCCCTCACGCACGTGCCCGCTCCGCGGCGGCAATCGCGTGGCTCATCACCCTGGCCTTGGTCACAGCAATCATCGGGTTTGCGATCGGCGACGCCCGGCTCGACACGATTGATCGGGGCGCGATTGATCTCGAGCCCGGCAGCACGGTCACCGCGAACGGGTTTGTCGTCGCGCCGCCGAGCACGACAGCCGACAAGGTGGCGGTACGGATCGCGACCGCTGATGGCCGGTTGCAGATCGACCTGCCCCCGCCCTCGCCCGAGCTCTCGGTCGGCGACGCCGTCAGCGCCAGCGGCGTCATCCGCGATCCGAGCGAGTTCGAGCGGGGGCGACTCGAACGCTTCGGCGTTCGCGACGTGCTCGCGGCGCGCTCGATCGTGCAGGTCGACGGCGGCAGAACCGGGATCTCAGGCTTGCTCGACGAGATCCGCGGGCGAGCCGAAATCGCGCTCACGAGCGGCACCTCGCCGGCGTCAGCGAATCTGCTGCTCGGCTTCGTCCTCGGCCAGGACGACCGGATCGCCGAGAGCACGGCTGACGATTACAAGGCCTCCGGTCTGGCGCATCTTCTCGCTGTCTCGGGTCAGAACATCGTTCTCTTGCTGATCCTCGCCGGTACCGCGCTTGCGGTGCTCGGAGTGGGGCTGCGAGCACGGTTGCTGTGGATGCTTGCCCTGGTGGCGATCTATGTGCCGGTGGCGGGTGCGGGGGCATCGATCCAGCGAGCCGGGGTGATGGGCGCGGCCGGTCTCGTTGCGACGCTGACCGGTCGGCCGCGCCAGGGCTGGTACGCGGTGCTTCTGGCCGCAGCGGCGACTCTGGCCCTCGACCCGCGGGCGAGCGCTGACATTGGCTGGCAGCTCAGCTTCGCCGCCGTTGTCGGAATTCTCCTCTTCGCGCGCAGGGTGGCGCTCTTGCTCGCGGCCGAATCCCGATCGCGTTGGCGGCGTGGCTTGGCGGAAGCGACGGGCGTCACGGTCGCCGCAACACTTGCCACGGGCCCGCTGATGGCCCATCATTTCGAAACGGTCTCACTCGTCTCGCTGCCCGCCAACCTGGTCGCGCTGCCGGCGGTGGCTCCCCTGATGTGGCTGGGTATGGCATCCGCGGCCGCCGGCCAGCTTCCAGGGTTGCCGGTGGAGCCGCTGACGTGGCTCGCCGGCCTGCTCGCGGGCTTCATCTCCCAGGTCGCGTCCTGGTTCGCGGAGCTGCCCGGTGCTCAGGCCGAGCTCGGACTCGACCGCTGGTGGGCGGTCGCCGTGGCGTACGCGATTATCGGACTGGGTCTGCTGATTGCGGTTCGCTGCGCTGATCGCAGGCGGCGTCTGGGGCTTGGCCCGTCGCTTCGGCCCGCACTGGTCGTGGTTGGCGGTGCTCTCGTCGCCCTGGCCACGCTCGCGATGCTGACTCGGGTGATCAAGTTGGACCAGGGCAGCGCTGACGCTCAACTGCGAATCAGCGTTCTCGACGTTGGTCAAGGAGACGCGATCTTGCTTCAGCCCGCTCGCGGCGGCGCGATCCTCGTCGATACGGGCCCGCCCGGGTCCGAGATCGTCGAGCAGCTCGAGCGCCACGGCGTCGATCGGCTCGCAGCGCTCGCCGTCACCCACCCCGATCTCGATCACGATGGCGAGGCGGTCGAACTGTTACGCCGACTCCCGGTCGAGCGCCTGCTCCATGCCCGCGCCGACGCGGCGACACTCGCCACCGCGCGGGCGGCCGGCACCGATCGCATTCGGATCTCGGCAGGGAGCAGGCTTCGCTCGGGCGCGCTGCGACTCGACGTTCTGTGGCCGCCGCGCGAGCAGCTTGCCGGGGTCGGGCCGCCGGCCGAGCCCAACGCCCTCTCGCTTGTCATCGTCGCCCGCTGGCGCGACTTCGAGATCCTGCTCAGCGGGGACACCGAGGCGGAGACCGTCGTCTTTGACTCCGGTGACGTCGAGGTGCTGAAGCTCGCACACCATGGCTCGGACGATCTCGGCCTTCCGGAGCTGCTGGCCGATGCGACGCCGGAGCTTGCCTTGATCTCCGTGGGAGCCGAACAACACCTATGGCCACCCGACACTCAGGCACACTGCAAGCGCTCAGCCAAGCGCGCGTCGCGGTGCAGCGCACCGACCTCGAGGGCGAGATCTCAATCGACGTCAGCGAAGAAGGCTGGAGCGTGCGTTAGGGTGCCGCGGCGCGGGGGGATCACCCCGAATCTCGACCTTGTCTCGCCGAGGAGGGCTAGAAAATGGAATCCAGCGGAACGCCAGCACCTACCACGGAACCGCATCAGCCTCCTGCTCCGCCCCCTCCAACGAGCGCGACCGAGGGCAAAGCTGGCGGCGGTTGGCGAGCTTTGGCCGTCGTCCTCGCACTGGCGCTTGCGTTCGCATCCGCGGTGATGATCATCGCGATGTCGGATATCGGCTCGACGCCAACTTGCGAATCGATTCTCGCTGGCGACGAGCAGGTTCCCGATGACGGAGAATGCTTCGACGGCTCCTCGAGTCAGAAGACGATCAGCGTTGTCCTCGGCTGGCCGAGTGGTGTGCTTGCCGGCATTGCCGCGCTTGTGGCCCTCTACTTCGCCGGCACCGGTCGTAACGGTCGCCTCCTGCTTCAGCTCACCGCAGCGGCGATCGTGCTGGGCGGCGCGAGCATTCTGGCCGGCAGCCTGTAGACCGTCCAGCGACGCCGCTGGTAGGGCCGAGGCGGCGAATACACTCGGCCCACTTTGGCCGAGACAAAGCGCGACACCGCTGAGATCGGGCCCGCATACCTGCTGGCCGGAACCGACCAGGCAAAGCTCGATGAGGCGCTGACGCGCCTGCGCCTTCGCGCCGAGCACGAGAGTGGCCCTGGGTCGCTCGAGTCATTCTCGGCAGCTCCCGGATCGAGTGCCGCGCCCGACGCGGAGGCAATGGCGGTGGCGGTGCCCGCAATGTCGCTGACCGCCGAACGACGGTATCTGGTTGCCGACGGTGTCGAGCGTTGGTCGGCAAAGCAGGCCGGCGCGGTGATCGCGGCGTTGGCATCGCTTCCGCCCGACGTCACGATCGTGCTTGTCGCCCGCGAGCGACCGCCTCGAGAGAAAGCTCCGAAGGCGCTCGCCGAGGCGGTCGAGGCCGCCGGCGGCAAGGTCCACCGCCTCGAGGCGCCGAAGGCCCGCGATTTGCCGCGATGGCTTGTCGCCGAGGCGAGGCGGCGGGGCTTTGAGCTCGAAAACGAGGCCGCGCGAGTGCTGGGTGAACGCCTCGGCGCCGGCACGGCGAGGTTGGCTAGCGAGCTCGACCGGCTTTCGGTCTGGGCTGATGCAGGTGGCTCCGTCACCGCCGAGGATCTCGAGTCGATGATTGCCGACACCTCAGAGGAGGTTGTCTGGGCATTGTCGGACGCGATCGTCGACCGCAATCCGACCGCCGCGCTCGATGCCGCCGAGCGACTCGCCGACCAGGGCGAAGGCGTGACGCCGCTGATCTATCAGGCGGCGAAGCGTCTGCGTGAGGCGCACGCGGCGCTGGAGATGATCGATTCGGGCAAGTCCGCGCGGGAGGTCGAAGCTGCGTTGCCGATGCATCCCTACGCCGCGAAGATGCTGCTGCGTCGCCTCGACGGACGCGGTCTTGACGAGGTCCGGGCGGCGACCTGTGCGATTGCCGATCTCGAGTGGTGGACGCGCGGAGGCGCGGATTACCCCGAGCGTGTCGCCCTCACACTCGCCGTCCGCCGTGCGGCGGGCGCCGGTGGGTAAGACAGGTCAGGCCGAGGCGCCGGCGCGGATTCGGGCCGCGCGAGCTTTCTTGCGCGCCGCCGTGTTCCGATGCAGGGCGCCCTTGCCGGCGGCGCTGTCGATGCGTGAGCAGAGCTCGCGATGCGCGGCGTCGGCGGTATCTGAATCACCGGCGGCCACAGCGGCTTCGAGGCGGCGAAAATGGGTCTTGACGGCGCTCGTCAGGCGACGATTCTCGTCGTGCTCGCGCAGCGACCGAGCGTTGCGCTTTCTTTGTGAGGCGATGTTTGCCATTGGGCGACGGCGGATGATAGCGGGGGCACGGTGACGCAGCCACAGCCGAGATCGAGCCGGCTGGCGCGCTCGACCGCCTTCTTTTCAGCCGCGACGGCGCTGTCTCGTGTTGCCGGGCTCGCGCGCGAGATCCTTGCCGCGGGCTTCTTCGGCGTCAGCCGTCAGATGTCCGCCTTCACCTACGCCTTCGCCGTGCCGAACCTGGTTCGTAGCCTCTTTGCCGACGCCGCGATCCAGGCCGCGTTCGTGCCGGTGTTCACCGAGAAGCTGGAGGCCGGCGAGAAGCGCGAGGCCTTTCGTCTCGCCGCCACCCTGATCTACCTCATCGCTCTCGTCCTCGGCCTGCTGACGGCGCTGTTCATCTTGCTGGCGCCTGCGCTGATGCCGCTGATCGCGCAGGGCCTCGGCGACGCCGGCCAGGAGCTCGCGATCACCCTGACGCAGTTGATGTTTCCGATCCTCGTCCTGCTTGGGATCACCGGCATGGTCGTCGGCGTGCTCAACAGCTACGACCGTTTCGGCGCACTGGCGATCGCGCCCTTCTTCTGGAACGTCGCGATCATCGCCGTGCTCGTCGGCTTCGCGCCCGTGGTTCCGGCGAAGGATGAGATCTACCTCTACGCCTACGGCGTGCTCGCCGGCACCGTGGTGCAGCTGGCCATCTGCGCATACGACGTCCGCAACACCCCGTTTCGGCTGCTGCGCGTGTTCGATTGGCGCTCGCCCGACGTGCGCCGGGTCCTCCTGCTGATGCTGCCGGTGACAATCAGCCTCGGCCTGATCAACTTCAACCTGCTGATCAACGCGATCTTCGCCGGCCTGCTCAGCGATCCCGACATCCGCAACCTCGGCGCCAAGGCCCCGGCGGCGATCGACAAGGCATTTCGCATCTACATGCTGCCCCAGGGCATCTTCTCGGTCGCGGTGACGACGGTGCTGTTTCCGACCCTGGCCCGGTTCGCCGCGCGCCGAGACTACGACGACCTGCGGGCGACGATGGCCAACGGAATGCGCCAGATCATGCTGATGCTGATCCCGGCGGCGGCCGCCATCCTCGTCCTCTCCGAGCCGATGACGCGGATCATCTACGAGCGCGGCGACTTCGGCACGACCGGAACCGAGCTCGTCTCGACGGCGTTGTTCTGGTTTGCCTTCTCGCTCCCTTTCAACGGTATCTTCCTCCTGCTCACCCGCACATTCTTCAGCCTCCAGCGGCCGTGGGTGCCAACCGCGATCTCAGGCCTCAACCTCGCGGTTACCGCGTTCTTCTGCCTCATCTTCTACGAGCCGTTCGGCATCGGCGGCATAGTCGCCGCGACTGCGATTGCGACCTTCATCAGCGTCGTCGCCCAGGCCCTGGTGCTGCGCCGCCAGCTCGGCCGGCTCGAGCTCGACCGGCTCCTGCGCACGACCGCCCAGATTACGCTTGCGGCCGGGGCGCTGGCGATCACCAGTTACTCAATTTGGTTCCTCCTCGACGAGCTGCTCGGACGCGGCCTCGTCGCCCAGGTGATCTCGATCGGGTCCGGCCTCGCCTTCGGCGCCGTCATCTACGGCCTTTCGATCACCGCGCTGCGGATCCCGGAAGCGGAGCAGATCTGGCGCCTGTTCAGGCGTCGTTAATACGCCGATAGGCACGGGTTCGTGCAAGGTCGCGCCCATATGTGAGCAAACGGTGTGTGTTAGCTCACATATTCGTTACAAATAGCCGCTCGCGGTGTCGCTAGCCGCATAGCTCCTGCCTCCACACGGCCGAAGTCGGTCGTCGGCGGGACTTGGCGAAACCGGCGCGATCTCGCGCCCGAACGCGCTCTAACCGTGCGTTCTTCATTCGACGACAAGGGGTGTCGCTGTATGCGTTTTCAATTGAGCAAGATCATCATCGCCGTCGCGGTAATGAGTGTGGCCGCGCTTAGCGTGCCGGCCTCGGCGCCGGGCGAGCAGGCCTTGGTCCTCGGCGACGGCGAGCGCCGTCAGGCGATGCCAGAAAGTGTCAACGCGGGGCCGTTTCACCCGGTTGTCGGCAGCTTTGACTACGGCAGTGCCGGGAACGGATTCGGCGCCGCCCGATCGGGGCACGTGCACGCCGGCCACGACATCTTCTCGGCGCAGGGCACGCGGCTGGTAGCGCCGAGCGCCGGCGTCGTCGTCGAAACGGGCACCGACGGCGGGCGCGGCAACTACATCTCGATCCATGACACCGAGCGCAACCTCACCTATAACTACTTCCACCTCGCCGAGCCTGCACTGCCGGCAGCGCGCGCCAAGGTCGAGGCAGGTGAGCGGGTCGGCTCGATGGGCTGCACCGGCTCCTGCTGGGGCGTGCACCTGCACTTCGAGGTACGCAAGGGCAGCGATCCATATGGCGAGGCGATCGATCCGTTGCCGTTATTGGAGAGGTGGGAGCGAAAGTGAGCGCGCGGGCGAGGGCGGTGTGACGGCTACGGGCGTATAGCGCGAGTAAGTCGCCACAGGGTCCGATTGTGCATCGCCATACTCAGCGGGCCCATGGATCGGATTCGCAACTTCTCGATAATCGCCCACATCGACCACGGTAAGTCGACGCTTGCCGACCGCATCCTCGAGCTCACGGGGTCGGTGGCGCCGCGCGATCACATGCCGCAGATGCTCGACTCGATGGACCTCGAGCGTGAGCGCGGGATCACGATCAAGGCGCAAGCGGTGCGGGTCGAGTACGTCGCCGACGACGGCGAGAGCTACCACTTGCACCTGATCGACACCCCGGGGCACGTCGACTTTTCCTATGAGGTCTCGCGCAGCCTCGCCGCCTGCGAGGGGGCGCTGTTGGTGGTCGATGCCGCTCAGGGCGTGGAGGCGCAGACCGTGGCCAATACCTATGCCGCGGTCGAGGCGGGTCTTGAGCTGATCCCGGTGATGAACAAGGTCGACCTGCCCAGCGCCGAGCCCGATCGGGTCGCGGGGGAGATCTGCGACCTGATCGGCGGCGAGCCCGGTGACATCCTTCAGATCTCGGCCAAGACCGGTGAAGGCGTGCGCGACGTCTTGGAGGCGATCGTCGCCCGCATCCCGCCGCCGCAGGGCGACCGCGAGGCACCAGCGCGGGCGTTGATCTTCGACTCCGAGTTCGACCAGTACCGCGGCGTCGTCGCCTATGTGCGCATGGTCGATGGCGTCTTCAAGCAGAACGAGCCGATCGTCGCGATGCAGACGGGCACTCAGGCGGCAATCGACGAGATCGGGTTCTTCGCGCCGAAGCTGACGCCGGCGAAGGCGATGGGCGCGGGTGAGGTGGGCTATGCGATCACCGGTCTCAAGGACGTCTCGAAGCTTCGTGTCGGCGACACCCTGACTTCGCGCGAGCGCCCCGCAGTCGACGCCCTGCCCGGCTATCGCGAGGTCAAGCCGATGGTCTTCTCCGGCCTCTTTCCGATCGAAACCGACCGCTACACGGACCTTCGCGACGCGCTCGAGCGACTCGCGCTCAACGACGCCGCGCTCTCCTATGAGCCCGAGACCTCCCAGGCGCTTGGCTTCGGCTTTCGCTGTGGCTTCCTCGGCCTCCTGCACATGGACATCGTCCGCGAGCGGCTCGAGCGCGAGTACGACCTCGACCTACTCGCGACCACGCCCAACGTCCGCTACGACGTCCGCCTCACCAGCGGCGAGGTGATCGACGTCCACTCGCCCGTGGACATGCCCGATCCGGGTGTGATCGAGGAGATCCGCGAGCCCCACATCCGCGCCTCGGTGATCACCCCGACCGACTATGTAGGCCAGGTGATGGAGCTGTGTCAGGACCGTCGCGGCACCCACATCGACATGCATTACCTCTCGCCCGTGCGCGTCCAGCTCCGCTACGACCTGCCCCTCGGCGAGATCGTGCTCGACTTCTTCGATCAGCTCAAGTCGCGGACCGCGGGCTATGCCTCGCTTGACTACGAGCCGATCGGAAGCCAGCCTTCAGATCTGGTCAAGCTCGACGTCCTGCTCGCCGGCGAGACCGTCGACGCGCTCTCGATCGTCGTTCACCGCGACGCCGCCTACGAGGCGGGCAAGAAGCTGGTCGAACGGCTGCGAAAGACGATCCCACGGCAACTCTTCGACGTCCCGGTGCAGGCGGCGGTGGGGTCGCGGGTGCTCGCACGCGAGACCGTCAAGGCGCTGCGCAAGGACGTCACCGCAAAGCTCTACGGGGGCGACGTCACCCGCAAGCGAAAGCTGCTGGAAAAGCAGAAAAAGGGCAAGAAGCGGATGAAGCAGGTCGGCTCGGTCGAGGTCCCTCAGGAGGCGTTCCTGGCGGTGTTGCAAGTCGATGAGTGAGCCCGAGAGCAAGCGCGAGCGCAACGAGCGCCTGATCCGCGACGGCATGGAGGCGTTCAACCGTGGCGATCTGGCAGCGATCGCGACGATCTTCGACGAGCGGCTCGAGTCCCGAGTGGCACCGGGTCTCGCCAACACCGGCGTCTGGCAGGGAACCGACGGTTTCGAGCAGATGGTCACGGACTGGGGCGAAGCCTTCGAGAGCCAGCGCAACACGATCGTTTCCTTCTCGCACCCCGACGAGCACCACGTCATCGTCGAGGTCCGCCAGGAGGCTGTCGGCGCTGGCAGCGGGGTTCCGGTCGAGATGACGCTCTTCTACCTGTTCGAGATCCGCGACGAAAAAGCCGTGCGCTTTCACCTCTATCAAGACCACGAAGCCGCCCTCAGCGCGGTGCGCTGATCATCAACGAAGGGTCAGTTAGTGGGGCTCAGGCCCAGTAACTGTCCCCTCGGTGGGCCTTGGGTTGACTCGAAGCCAGGCGAGTACCTCGCCCGCGTGGCGGTCGGGCGGGAACACCGGATACCAGACGTACTCGATCCGACTGTCGGCGACCAGCATCGTCAGGCGCCTGATCAGCGTCTGACCGCCGGCCTCGAACGTCGGCAGGCGCAGCGCTCGCGTCAATGCAAGGCCGGCATCGGAGAGGATCTCGAACGGTAGCTGCAGGCGCCCGGCGAGCTCACGCTGATAGGCGCTCGGCTGGGTCGAGAGCCCGAACACCGTCGCGCCCGCCTGAAGCAGCTCGGCGTGATGGTCACGAAATCCGCAGCTCTCAGGCGTGCAGCCGCGCGCTCCGGGGATCTGGTCCCAGTCTTTGGTCAGCAGCGGCTCGCCCGGGCGTCCCGTCCAGGGGTAGGCGTAGATCACGGTGCGCCCACGAAGGCGGTTAAGCGAGATCTCGGCGCCGTCGGTTGCGGTGAGCTCGAGCTCCGGCAATGCCACCCCGCAAAGGTGGTCCGCAGCACCGTCATCCGCCGGTATGGGCAGGTCGTCGGGCAGCGTCAGCGGGTCGATCACACCGGCGATCCTAGAATCTGTCGTCAGATGCTCAGCGAACGCCAACAACAGATCCTCAACCTGGTCGTCGATGCCTATCTCGATTCCGGCAAGCCGGTTGGCTCGACGATGCTCGCCGACGCGGTCGGGTTCGAGTGGGGACCGTCGACGGTGCGCTCCGAGCTCGCCGCGCTCGAGCGCGATGGCTATCTCAGCCATCCGCACACCTCGGCCGGCCGGGTGCCAACCGATTCCGGCTATCGCTTCTATGCCGATGCGCTACTGGTATCCGGCACCAAACCGGTGAAGTCGACCGGCGAGCTCGACCTCTCGCGGATGCGCCGCGAGATCGAGGAGGCTCTGCGCGAGACCGCGGCAACGCTCTCGCAGATGACCGACCTGCTCGCTGTCGCGACCGCACCGCCACCTTCGTCGGCACGGATCCATCGCGTCGAGGCGCTCCAGCTGCAGCCACGAGTCGTGATGGTCGTCGTCATCGCCTCCAACGGCGCCGTCACCAAGCGCATGTTCAACTTCACCGACCCCGTCGACCCTGGGCTGGTTGAGTGGGCTTCGAGCTTTCTCAACGAACGCCTTGCCGGCTTGGCGCTGGGCGCCCGGATGACCGGCGATCGGCTCGACGACCCCGAGCTCGGTCCTGCCGAGCGAGGCTTCCTGGCCGAGATCGGCGATGCCTTCACGGGGCTCGAGCACGAGGCCGAGAGCGATCTCTACGTCGAAGGCGCAGCGCGCCTGCTGTCGGCCGATCATGCTCCCGACCTGCCGCGAGCCGACGCGCTGATGCGAGCTCTGGAGCGGCGAGCGAGCGTGCTCGAGGTACTGCGTTCGACGCTTGACGAGCGCTCGGTGTTCATGTGGATCGGCGGCGAGAACCCGTCGCCAGAGCTGCGTTCGGTGAGCATGGTCGGTGCCAACTACGGACTCGGATATCGAAATCTGGGCACCGTCGGAGTGGTGGGACCGTTGCGGATGGACTATGCGACGGCGATTGCCTCGGTGCGCGAGGCTGCCGGCGAGCTCAGCCGTTTCTTCGAGTCGGTCTACGAATAACCACAGCGATGGCCGTCGACTACTACGAAACGCTCGGCGTCGGCCGAGGCGCCGGTGAGGGCGAGATCAAGAAGGCTTTTCGCACCCTCGCACGCGAGCTTCACCCCGACGTCAACAACCACGACCCGGAGGCTGAGGAGAAGTTCAAGGCGGCGGCCGAGGCCTACGAGGTGCTCTCCGACCCCGAACGCCGCAGGACGTACGACACCTACGGGCATGAGGGCTTGCGCGGTGGCGGCTTTGACCCCCGCAGCCAGGGCTTCGGCAATGTCGAGGACATCCTCTCGTCGCTGTTCGGCTCGGGCGGCGGCGCCGGCGGATTCGGCGACTTGTTCGGCTTCGGCGGCGGGCGCGGCGGCCCCGCCAACGGCGCCGATATCGCCACAGAGGTCGAGATCACGCTCGCCGACGTGCTCACCGGGGTCAAGCGCGAGCTCGAGTTCGAGGCGGTGTCGACGTGCGAGCACTGTCGGGGCAACGGCGCCGAGCCGGGCACGCCGATTCGCACCTGCGAAACCTGTGCGGGGCAGGGGATGGTCCAGCAGGTCCGGCGTTCGCCGCTCGGCCAGATCGTGCAGACGACGGCCTGCCCCACGTGTGAAGGCAGCGGCAAGATCCCCGAGCAACCGTGTGAGCGCTGCGATGGCGTTGGTCGCGAGGTCCGCGAGCGCAGCTGGGACGTCGAAATTCCTGCGGGCATCGAAAGCGGCCAGCGCATCCGCATTGCCAGCGCCGGCCATGCTGGCGAGCCGGGAGCGCGGCCGGGCGACCTCTACGTCCAGGTCCGGGTCGCCGAGGACGAGCGCTTCGAGCGCCGCGGCGAGGACCTGATCTCGGTCGTCAAGGTGCCGGCGACGCTGGCGATGATCGGCGGCAAGCTGACGGTGCCGACGCTCGACGGCGACCGCGAGGTAAAGATCCCTGCCGGCGCCCAGCCGGGTCATTCGGAGAAGCTCAAGGGGCTTGGCTTGCCGCGCTTGCGCGGCGGCAAGCGAGGAGCTCAGTACGTGGTTGTCGACATCGCCATCCCGCAGAAGCTCAACCGCGAGCAGCGCGGCCTTGCTCAGCGCCTTTCCGACTCGCTCGGCGACGCCTAGTGCACGGGGAGCACGCGGCTTGATCCGCCTGGCCGTTCGCTGCCGTCCAGAGTTGGCTGAGCAGGTGCTCGCGGACCTGCTCGAGCTCGTACCGGGTGGTGTCGAAGAGGTCGGCGAGGTGGCGGGGATGTACGAGTACGCCGTCTATGGACCGCCGGGCGAGCTGCCGGCGATGCCGAGCCTGGAGGCTGGTGTCGGAGAAGGCTTGATCGAGATCAGCTCGAGTGAGATCCCTGACGACTGGGCCGATCGCTGGCGCGACTTTCACGAGACGATCTCGATCGGCGACGGCAGGCTGGTCGTGCGGCCGTCATGGGAGCCTGTCGACGGCGTTGCGCAAGCCCCGGTGGACGTCGTCATCGACCCCGGCCAAGCCTTCGGCACCGGCGCCCACGCGACCACGCGCCTATGCCTCGAGCTCTTGCTCGATCTTGCCGATGCGGATCAGGCGCACGGAGCCCTCGCCGACCTCGGGACCGGCTCGGGCGTGCTGGCGATCGCCGGCGCCAAGCTCGGCTGGTCACCGGTCAGCGGCTATGACAGCGAGATCGCATCGGTCGAGGCTGCCGTCGCCAACGCGGCGGCGAACCGTGTCGAGTTGGCCGTCGAGCGCCGCAATCTGCGCGAGCAGGCGGCGCCAGCGGTGCCCACGGTCGTCGCCAATCTGACGGCGCCCCTGCTCGCGGCCGTGGCGCAGCGGCTCGAGTCGCCGCCGGCAGCTCTGGTCTGCTCCGGTTTGCTGGCAAGCGAGATCGAGCTCGTCACCGAGGCGCTCGAGGGCGCGGGTTTGACGGTAGTCGAGCAGCGCAAGCTCGGCGACTGGGCGGGCCTGCTCGCTCGCCAGGGTTCCTGATTTTTCCGCCACTGCGGCCGTTAGGGTGCGCGCCATGGAAACGCTCGCCGTGCAGTTTTACGATGTCGTCCTCTGGCTCCATATCGCCGCGGTCGTCGTCGGCTTCGGCTCGACCTTCGCCTACGCGGTGATCCTCGCCGTTGCGCAGAAGTCGGATCCACGCAGCCTTCCCGGGGTGCTTGCCGGGATCGGCGCCAACGACCGGACGGTGGTCACCGTCGGGTCGATCATCGTTCTTGCGACCGGGCTCTATCTGGCTGCCGACGCCTGGGACTTCAGTGAGTTCTTCATCGCCTGGGGCGTGATCGCGGTGCTGCTGTTGCTAGGGCTCACACACGGTTACTTTGTGCCCAACGAGAAGAAGGCCAGCGCTGCGGCTCAGCGCGACATCGAGCGCGCCGGAACCGGCGAGGTCGAGTTCGGGCCGGAGTTCAACGAGACAAGCGGCAAGCTTGCGAAGATGGGCACGTTTGCGGGCCTGGTGGTTGTGCTCACGGTGTACGTGATGACCGCGAAGCCGTTCCTGTAGAAAGCACCTGAAGGAAGTTCGCACGAAGGGGGTTCGTAGCGTCCGTCCTGTCCATTCCGACGAAAGGGTTTCAGTGTCCTCGTCCGTTTCCCGCCAGTCAATCCGTCGAACCGCGCTCACCGGCGTTGCCACACTCGCACTCGCACTCGGTGTCTCCGCTTGCGGCGACGACGACGACGAGCCTGCCTCGGACTCAGCCGCAACCGAGGAAGAATCGACCACCGATGAGACGGCCAGCGCCGAGGAGGTCACGGTGACGGCCGAGGAGTACAGCTTCGACCTCTCGGCGACACCGACGAGCGAGACGAAGTCGGTCACGTTCGACAACCAGGGCAAGGAGTTTCACGTGATGATCTTCGCTCGCATCAACGAGGGCTTCACGGTCGACGAGGCGATCAAGCTCCAGGGCGAGAAGGGCTCGGCCGAGATCGTCGGCGAGGCGGAGGCGGCGCCCGGCGAGACGAAGACGGTCGAGATCAAGAAGCCGATCGGAGCCGGCGCGTACGCGATGCTGTGTCCGATCGGCGGCCCCAAGGGACCCCACTACAAGCTCGGCCAGCTCGAGGAATTCGAGATCCAGTAGCTGCAGCCTTGTTTCGGCGTGCGGCGCGAAACGGGTGCTGGATACCGGTTTCGCGCCACACCGTCCACCGAATCAACCCTGCAGAAGCACCGCTGCCGCCACGACCGCAAGAACGGTCGCGGCGGCCGCTCGCGCTCGCCCGTCCTGGCTGCCGAGGATCGCCCCCCGCGTGCCCGCCGACATCACCGACGACCGAGCCGCCGCCGATAGCGCCGACCCGACCGAGGCGGCCGATGCGACTGAGAACGCGGATGCAGCCGAGCCGATCGACGCGATCGACGCCACCGAGCCAATCGAGCCGATCGAAAGCGCCGAGTCCTTGCAGCAGATCGAGAGGAACGAGCCTTCGGACCACAGCGAGAGCGTCGATCGGTCGCCCTGGTCGCAACCGTTCACGCTTGCAGTCTCGCACCGGCAATGATCCGCTGCGATGAGCGGTCCACTCCCAGATGCTTCGCTGCCAATCGCCGTCTTCGACTCCGGCGTTGGCGGCCTTACCGTGCTGCACGAGTTCCTCGTCTCGCTGCCGGAGGAGGACTACGTTTATCTCGGCGACGATCTGCGCTTCCCGTATGGGGCCAAGACCGATGCCGAGCTCGAGCAATGCGCCGAGCGCAACGCGGCCTTCCTGCTGGAGCGGGGCTGCAAGCTGATCGTGATCGCCTGCAACTCGGCAGCTTCCGCGGGGCTCGCAGTGGCGAGCGAGATGGCTGCGGCCGAGGGTGTCGATGTAGTCGCCGTGATCCAGCCAGAGGCCGAGATCGCCGCCGCGATCACCGATACGGGCAATGTCGGCGTACTCGCGACCCCCGCGACCGTCGCCGGCGGCTCCTACTTGCGCGCGCTCTCGGCTCAGCATCGCAAGCTCACGGTGACCCAGGTCGCGGCGCCCGACCTCGCGGCGATCATTCAGCGCGGCTTTCCCTTCTCCGAGGAGGTGGTGGAGCGGATTCGCTCGTACACCGTCCCGTTGCAGCGGGCCGAGGTCGACACCGTGATCCTCGGCTGCACCCATTACCCGCTGGTGCGGCCGATGCTGCAGCGCTTTCTCGGTCGCGAGGTTCGGCTCGTCAGCGCCGGCCACGCGCTTGCCGCGACCGCGCAACGCTTGCTGGAATCCCGAGAGCTCGAATCGCCGGATTCCAGCGAGGGTGAGTACCGCTTCGTTTGCACTGGCGATCCCGATGCCTTTCGCGAGCTCGGCACACGCTTCTTGCAGCTGCCGCTCGGCGAGGTCGAGCGCGTCGAGGTCTGAGCTATTGCGATCCAGCGACGGTGTCCGTGCGACCCCGAGCGCATGTCGATTGAGAATCAGTGATCTACGCTTAGCGCGTGGCGATTCTCGAACAGGTTCAGGCCGACACACGGGTGGCGATGAAGGCCGGGGAGCGCGAGCGCGTGTCGGCGCTGCGCCTGGTTGCCGACGCGCTGCAGAAAGACCTCAAGGCCGGCGGCGATGACGAGATCGCGGTCCTGCGGCGCGAGCGCAAGCGCCGCCTCGAAGCAGCCGACGCCTATCGCGACGGTGGCAGCGCCGATCGTGCAGCGTCCGAGGAGGCAGAGGCGCGCGAGATCGAGCGCTACCTGCCCGCGGAAATGCCCGACGATGAGCTCGGCGCTCTGGTCGACGCGGCAATCGCCGAGTCGGGCGCGACCAGCCAGGGTGAGATCGGCAAGGTGATGGGGGCGATGATGGCGAAGGTCGGCGATCGTGCTGACGGCAAGCGGGTTAGCGCGATGGTTCGCGACAGGCTCTCCGGGTAGTCGGCTTGGCTCGGCGCCAGCTCACCCTCGACAACACGGTCGCCGCAGAGCTCGCGGGCTCGGAAGACGCTGTCTTGCGCGAGCTCGAGCAGCGCCTCGGCTGCGAGCTGTTCCTGCGCGGCAACGTGCTTACGCTCGACGGTGACGACGCCGACGTCAGCCGCGCGGCAACAATGGTCGACGAGCTCGTCGGCCTGATCGAGCGCGGCCACGACGTCGCCCCGACAACCCTCGACACTGTCACCGGCGCGATCGCCGCCGAGGAGCCGGCGGCAGGCATCCTCGAGGACGTCATCTGGAGCCACCGCGCGACCAAGATCGCGCCGAAGACGGTCAACCAGAAGCGCTACACGGACTCGATCCGCCGCCACACCGTCACCTTCGGCATCGGCCCTGCCGGCACCGGCAAGACCTTCCTCGCCGTGGCGATGGCAGTCGCCGCGCTCGAGGCCCGCCAGGTCAGCCGCATCATCCTCACCCGCCCGGCGGTCGAGGCCGGCGAGCGCCTCGGCTTTTTGCCCGGCGACATCCAGGCCAAGGTCGACCCCTACCTGCGCCCGCTCTTCGACGCGCTCTACGACATGCTCGACCCCGAGAAGGTGCTCGCCTACTTCGAGCGCGGGGTGATCGAGGTCGCGCCGCTGGCCTTTATGCGTGGAAGGACCCTTAACGACTCCTTCGTCATCCTCGACGAGGCTCAGAACACGAGCCCGGAGCAGATGAAGATGTTCCTCACTCGGCTCGGGTTCGGATCGAAGATGGTGGTCACCGGTGACATCACTCAGATCGACCTGCCACGCGACCAGCGCTCGGGTCTCGTCGTCGTCGGCGAGATCCTCTCGGCAGTCGATGACATCTCCTTCGTCCGCTTTGGCGGCGAGGACGTCGTTCGCCATCAGCTCGTGCAACGGATCGTCGCCGCGTATGGCGACTACTCCAAGCGCACGAAGCAGAGCGACGCGGGCGCTTGAGCCCCGTCGACTTCTCCGACGTACCGCCTCAGTTGCGCGACCCAGTCGCGACGACGCTGGCGGCGGCGGGTGTTGATGACGGCCATCTCTCGGTCGAGCTCGTCGGCGAGGCGCGCATCCGCGAGCTCAATCGCAAGCACCGGGCGCTCGACGAGCCCACCGACGTGCTCTCGTTCCCGATCGACGGCTCCGGGCCCGCGGCCGGGCCGCGCGAACTCGGCGATGTCGTCGTCTGCCCCGAGCACAGCTCCGATCTGACGGCGGCAACCGTGCACGGCGTGCTTCACCTCTGCGGCTATGACCACGAGATCGATCGAGGGGAGATGCTCGAGTTGCAGGCCTCGATCATCGACGCCTTGTGACCCGCAGCGGCTTCGTCGGCCTCGCCGGTCGCCCGAACGTTGGCAAGTCGACGCTCGTCAACGCGATCGTCGGCGAGAAGGTGGCGATCATCTCGGACCGCCCGCAGACCACCCGCCGGGCAAGCCGCGGACTGTCGACCGACGTTGCCGCCGGCTGGCAGCTCGTGCTCGTCGACCTCCCGGGTGTCCAGCGCCCACGTGACGTGCTCACCCAGCGCATGCAGCGCCGGGTCCAGCAGGAGCTCGACGGCGCAGATGTCGTTCTCCTCGTCGTCAACGGCGAACAGGGCATTGGCCCAGGCGACCGCTTCATCGCCCAGCACCTGCTCGAAGCAAGCGCCAAGGCCCCTGTCGTCTGCGCCGTCAACAAGGTCGACAGGCTCACGCCCGCGGGGACGGCCGAGGCGCTGGCCGCGGCCGGCGAGCTTGAGATCGTCGACGAGATCTATCCGATCTCAGCGAAGACCGGCAAGGGCGTCAAACCTCTCGTCGCCAGGCTCGCCGAGCTGATCCCCGAGGGCCCGATGATGTATCCGCCCGGCGATCGCACCGATCAGCCGAGCGAAGTCCATCTCGCCGAGCTGATCCGCGAGCAGATCCTGCGGCGGACCCGCGAGGAACTACCACATGCGGTCGAGGTCGCGGTGGTGGAGGTCGAGGAGCGCGAGGACGGACTAGTCGAGATCGGCGCGCAAATCTGGGCCGAGACCGAGTCCCAGAAAGCGATTTTGATCGGCAAAGGCGGGCACATGGTCCGCGACATCGGCACCGCCGCCCGCAAGGAGCTCGAACGCGAGCTGGCGACCAAGGTCTTCCTCGACCTCAACGTCCGCGTCCGCGAACGCTGGCGCCGCGACGAGGACCTCTTGGACCGCCTAGGCATCGACTGACGTGCCGAGCGGCTCGCAGCTTGTGGGCTACTTGTCGTCGACGTCGCTTTCCATGAAGTCTGGCGTGGCGACAGCGGCGACTGCGAGGGCGATGCCGACTAGCAGCGCCAGGGCCGAGATCAGGCGCAGCGCTTCCGAGCCAGTGAAGAACAGCAGCGCGCCGAAGATGCCGAGGATCAGCAGCGCCGGCACGGCGGTCGGTCCTGGCCGAGCCCTCATCGCTCGTCCTCGCTGTTGGCGGCGACGATCGGATTGAACTCGGTGTCGAGGCTGCCGCGGAGCGTGAGCCGGTAGAGCAGCGCCAGCGACGGGATCAGATCACCGCCGCGAGCACGACGCAGAGCGAGCAGTGGCGGTCAGGGTCGCGTCGCTTGCCGCGCGCCTGGAGGGAGAGCTCGCCGGGCAGGAAGTCGGGGCGCTGGGCGAGCGCCAGCCGGCCGATACGCGCCGACCGCCACCCCCGAGGTGTAGCGGGCGGCGTTGAAGCGTCGCCAAACGAGCGCAACCGTGATCGCTCCGCCGATCGCCGAGACGATCACGGCGCCAAGCCCGAGCCCCGAGGTGAGGCCGTCGAAGAGATCGGGCGCGTCGCCTCGACAACGGCGAGGCCGCCGATCGCCAGGACACCGGCGACCGCCGCCGCTCCGAGCGCCCGCGTGCGGAAGGCGGCGACGAGATCGGCCATCTCAGCCGCTTCGCGTCGGCCGCGAGGAAGACCGCCGCGACGTAGGCGCCCGGTGCCGACGGCGAGCGCGCCGACAAGAGCGAAGTCAGGTTCGTCCAGGCGATCGCGCACCGCCGCCGGGCGCGCCGGCACCGCACCGGCAGCGACCGCGCCGACCGTGGCGCCGAGGAAGAACGGGGTCAGCACCGACGACAGCGCGAAGACGGCGCCGAGCAGGCGGGCCTCGGAGATCGTCGCCGCCTCGCCCGCGCACGCCGAAGGCCGCGCCGCGCAGGATGATCCCGACCGCGGCCAGGAAGAGCGGGACGTAGAGCGTCTCCATCACCGGTCCGAACGCTCGCGGGAAGCAGGTCCAGAAGAACGACGAGGACCACGATCAGCCAGACGTGGTTGGCCTCCCACACCGGGCCCATCGAGTGCTTGACGAGGCCGCGAAGCCGCGCACCGCGCTCGGCGCCTCCGGCGGTGAGGTCCCAGAAGCCGGCGCCGAAATCAGCACCGCCGAGAACGGCGTAGGCCGAGAGGGCGACGATCAGGACGACAGCGGCGAGGTCGGCCAGCATCAGGGCAGCACCTCGATTTCATCGGGCCAGGCTCGGCCTCGACCGGCGGGCGCGCGAGGCGGCGCAGCATGTAGAGCCGACCGAATGCGAGCGCCGATGTAGACGACGACGAGCGGTCGCGTAGCCGATCGGGATCCCCTCGGCCCCGGTCACGGCCTCCTCGGTCCTCATCAGCTCGTAGACGATCCACGGCTGACGGCCGACCTCGGTGACGATCCAGCCGGCGATCAGGGCGACCAGCGAGGCCGGGCCCGGCGACCACGACGGCGCGGTAGAACCAGCGCGTCCGCGGCAGGCCGCCCCGCCGCCAGCGAGACCAGAGGAACCAGGCCGCGAGAGCGGCCAGGAGCGTGCCGATCCCGACCATCAGCTGGAAAGTGTTGCGGACGATTCCGACGGGCGGACGATCGTCGGGCGGGACTGCGTCGAGCCCCTCGCACCTTCGCGTTGGGGTCGTGGAAGGCGAGCAGCGAGAGCATGTCGGGGATCTCGATGCCGCCGTAGACCTTGCCGTTGACGTAGATGCCGCCGACGGTCAGGCCGGCGCCGTCCGTCGTGTGGTCGAGCCCCTCGAACGCGGCCAGCTTCGTCGGCTGCTCCTCGGCGACGGTCCGGGCCGCCCAGTCACCGACGATCAGCTGCGCCGGCGCCGCGAGTGCAGGCACCGCCAGCGGCACGACGAGGCCGGCGCGGTGATAGGCGTCGCGCCGGCCGCGCAGCCACGCGACGGCGTAGACGCCGGCGACGAGGAGCCGCAGACGATCAGGCCCGCGAGATACATGTGGATCACCTCGTGCCAGAGGTTCGGGTTGAACAGCGCCTCGAACGGCCTGCACGTCGGTGACCTCGCCGCTCGCCGAGGTCGAACCCCGGCGGGTTGTTCATCCAGCCGTTGACCGCGATCACGAACAGCGAGCCGACGAAGCCCGAGATCACGACCGGGATCCCGCTGAGCAGGTGCGCCCGGGCGAGAGGCGGTCCCAGCCGTAGACGTAGATCGCGATGAAGATCGCCTCGACAGAAGAACGCAAGCCCCTCGATCGCGAAGGCAAAGCCGAAGACCTCGCCCAGCGCTCCATGAAGCGCGGCCAGAGCAGGCCGAGCTCGAAGGAGAGGATCGTGCCGGTGACGACCCCGATCGCGAACAGGATCATCATCACCTTCGACCAGCGCTTGGCGAGGGCCTTGTAGACCGGAGTGCCCGTGCGCAGGTGCAGCCACTCGACGAAGAGGACCATCGCCGGGAAGGCGATGCCGAAGCAGACGAGCGGGATGTGGACCCCGAGCGAGAGCGCCTGCATCTGGCGCGCCTCGAGCAGGTAGGCCTGATCGATCTTCGTAAACGCTTCGGCCAGCGGCAGGAAATCCACGGGTCAAGCCTAAGTGCTCCCCGCCGTGGCAACGTCGCGAATTGGCGAGCGAGAATCGAGCATGGCGAGGACGCAGGGAGCCCGCATGGCAGCGCCATGGGGGCGACCGAGGACGACGCTAGGCGCTGATTCGCAGCCGCCAAACGCGGCGGTGGCCGCTGCGGGGAGCACTAGGATCTCAGCCGTGTCGGCACCGATTCGATTCGATGAGGACGGCCTTGTGCCGTGCGTGATGCAGGACTCGGCCACGGGCGAGGTGCTGACGCTCGCCTACATGAACGCCGAGGCGCTCGACCAGACTCGCGCGACGGGCGAGATGCATTTCTTTAGCCGCTCGCGCAACGAGCTGTGGCGCAAGGGGGAGAGCTCGGGCAACGTGCAGCGAGTGAGCCAGCTTCGCTACGACTGCGACTGCGACGCGATCGTCGCCCTGGTCGAGCCGTCAGGCCCGGCCTGTCACACCGGCGAGCGCTCCTGTTTTTATCGCGACCTCGAAGGCAGCGCCGGCCCCGAGCCCGATGGCCCTGCCGTCTCGGGCGAGCCAGGACTGCTGCCCTACGAGGCGTTGGCGACCCTCGCGCGCACCCTCGAACATCGCCGTGCCGAGTCTCCCGACGGCTCCTACACGGTCGAGCTCCTCTCCGATCCACCACTGATCGGCGCCAAGGTGCGCGAAGAGGCCGAGGAGGTTGCGCGCGCCGCACGCGAGGAGAGCGACGAGCGCGTGGCCGAGGAAGCCGCAGACCTGCTCTATCACCTCCAGGTGCTGCTGCTCTCGCGCGATGTGCCCCTGGCGGCGGCGCTGGAGGCGCTCAATGGCCGTCGCGGCTGAGCACGGACCTGCGATCGAGCCCGACCTCGCCGAGGCTCGCAGGCTGAGCGAATCCGCGAACGTCGTCCCGGTCTCCTACCGCATCGTCGACGACTGCGAGACCCCCGTCTCGGCCTTTCTCAAGCTGCGCGAGACCTTTCCGGGCCCGTCGTTCTTGCTCGAGTCGGCCGAGCAGGGTCGCCTCGGTCGCTACTCGTTCCTCGGCTTTCGCCCGCGTGAGGAGCTGCGCTGGAGCGATGGCCTGCTGACCGTCCGCCGCGACGCCGAGCAGGTCGACAGCGAAGTGGCGGATCCCTACGGTGCTGTCGCCGAGCGCCTTGCGGGCTACACGGTCGCCGCGCCCGAGGCGCTGCCACCATTCGCCGGCGGCGCGGTCGGGTTCTTCGGCTACGACCTCGTCCGCGCGGTCGAGCCGCTGGGCGCGCCGAACCCCGACACGATCGGCCTCCCCGACCTTGCCCTGATGGTCTGCGAATTGATGCTCTCCTTCGATCACCTGCGCCACGAGGTCAGCGTCATCGCCTATGCCTTCACCGATGAGCTGACGACGATCGATGCCGCCTACGACCGAGCCCTGACCCTGATCGACGAGGCTCGGGTGACGCTTCGTGGCCCGGTGCCGCCGCGGCGCGAGCGTCCTACGGTCGATGCAGCGGCACAGCCACCGCCGGACTCGTTCAAGCCCGAGGGCGTGGACGGTCCCTGGCGTTCGAACCTCAACCGCGAGCATTTCGAGTCCAACGTGGCGCGGATTGTCGAGTACACGCACGCCGGCGACGCCTTCCAGGTCGTGCCTTCCCAGCGGTTCACGGCACCGGCTGCCGTTGAGGCGTTCTCGATCTATCGCGGCCTGAGAACGGTGAACCCGTCGCCCTACATGTACTTCCTCGAGTTCGGCGACTTTGAGATCGCCGGCGCCTCACCCGAGCCGCTGGTCAAGGTCAACGGCCGCCGGGCCGAGACGCGCCCGATCGCCGGCACCTATCCGCGCGGCACCGATGAGGCGGACGATCGTCGCCAAGCCAAGGCGCTGCTCGACGATCCCAAGGAGCGCGCCGAGCACGTGATGCTGGTCGACCTCGGCCGCAACGACCTCGGGCGCGTCTGCGAGTACGGCACGGTCACGGTCGACGAGTACATGGTCGTCGAGACCTACTCGCACGTGTTTCACATCGTCAGTCAGGTCTCCGGAACCCTGCGTCCCGAGGTTGGGGCGATGGACGTGCTGCGCGCGACGCTGCCGGCGGGCACGCTCTCGGGAGCGCCAAAGGTGCGTGCGATGCAGATCATCGACGAGCTCGAGCCGCACAAGCGCTGCTCCTACGGTGGCGCGATCGGCTACGTCGGCTTCACCGGCGACCTCGACACCGCAATCCACATCCGTACCGCTGTGATCAAGGACGGTCAGGTCCACGTCCAGGCTGGGGGCGGCACGGTGGCAGACGCCGAGCCCGAGTACGAGTATCGGGAAAGCGTCAACAAGGCCAAGGCGATGTTCGAAGCCGTCGCGCTGGCGGAGCGCCAGAGGGAGTGGTGATCGGTCTGAGGACCCTGGTCATCGACAACTACGACTCCTTCACTTACAACCTCGTCCAGTACCTGGGCGAGCTCGGCTGCGAGGTCGAGGTGGTGCGAAACGACAAGGCGACCGTCCCGGAGCTGCTCGCACGCGGGCATGAACGCTTGGTGATCTCTCCCGGCCCGTGCACACCCGCCGAGGCCGGGATCTCGATCGAGGCCTCCCGCGCCTTTCCCGAAGCCGGAGTGCCGACGCTGGGGGTCTGCCTCGGCCACCAGGCGATGGTCGAGTCGTTCGGCGGAGCAACGATCCGCGGCGAGCCGATTCACGGCAAGGATGCGGAGATCACCCACGACGGCACGGGGATCTTCGATGGCCTGCCGAACCCCTTGCGCGCTGGCCGCTATCACTCCCTGATCGCCGATCCGCAGCTACCCGACGAACTCGAGCAGACCGCCAGCTTCGGCGACGTTGTCATGGCCGTGCGCCACCGCGAGCTGCCCGCCACCGGAGTTCAGTTTCATCCTGAATCCGTGCTCACCCCCGACGGCAAGCACCTGCTCAAAAATTTCCTAACGAGCAACTAGCAACTTGCCGAACGAGATCCTCACCCGAGCCATCGACGCCGTCGCCGACGGCGAGCACCTGACAGCTGATCACGCCTCCGCCGTGCTCGACGAGGTAATGGAGGGGCGGGCAGGCGAGGTGCAGACAGCCGCCTTCCTGATCGCCCTGCGCGCCAAGGGCGAGACCGTTGCGGAGCTCGTTGGCCTGGCACGCACGATGCGCCGGCTCGCGGCTTCGGTCGACACCGCCCGCACCGACCTCGTCGACACCGCCGGAACCGGCGGTGGGCCCTCAACCTTCAACATCTCGACCGCGGCAGCGCTGGTAGCGGCCGGCGCCGGCTGCGCCGTTGCCAAGCACGGCAACCGCTCCAACACCAGCCGCTCGGGATCGGCCGACCTCCTCGAGGCCCTCGGTGTCAGTATCGAGCTCGCGCCGGCGGCGGTGGCCCGCTGTATCGAGGAAATCGGCTTCGGGTTCATGTTCGCCCCGCGCCATCACGCGGCGATGAAGCACGTCGTGCCCGTTCGCAAGGAGCTTGCCGTGCGCACGATCTTCAACTTCCTCGGACCGCTGACAAATCCCGCCGGCGCCCAGCGCCAGCTGCTTGGCGTCTCCGACCGCCGCTATCAGGAGACGATCGCGGAAGCACTCGTAGGCCTTGGCTGTGAGCGCGCCCTTGTCGTCTGCTCGGATGACGGCGTCGACGAGATCTCGGTCGGCGATCGGACCCGGGTGATTGAGGTCGCAGATGCGGCGACCAAGGAGTGGTTCGTCACTCCCGAGGATCTCGGCATCACCCGGGTTGGGCTCGATGCGATCGCCGGCGGCACCCCGGACGAAAATGCCGCGACGGTGAGGTCGGTGCTCGATGGCGACGCCGGCCCGGCACGCGACGTCGTCTGTCTCAACGCCGGCGCCGCGATCCTCGCAGCCGGCGTCGCGCACGATCTCGGCGCCGGCGTCGAGCGCGCACGCGATGCCCTCGATACCGGCGCGGCCGAGGGTGTGCTCGAACGGCTGATAGCGCTCAGCGGCGAGCTGGCCCCAGCCCTTTGACGATCCCCCTCGTCTACGCTGGGACCCAATGAGCAAGCTCGAGGAGCTCGTGGGGGCAGCGCGAGACGACGTCGAGCGTCGCCGCGAGCAGGTTCCCATCGACGGTCTTCGAGACGCCGTCGGGACGCTGAGTGGGTCCCGCCCGTTCAGCGAAGCGCTCGTCCGCCCGGGCCTCTCGCTGATCGCCGAGTTCAAACGACGCTCGCCAAGCGCTGGCACGATCGCTGCCGGCGCGACGGTGGCGGAGGTGTGCGCGGCCTACGAGCGGGCCGGCGCGGCAGCGCTTTCGGTGCTCACCGACACGCCTCATTTCGGCGGCTCACTAGACGACCTGCGCCAAGCGCGCTCGTCCTCGAGCCTGCCGATTCTGCGCAAGGACTTCATCGTCGACGTCTACCAGCTCTATGAGGCGGCGGTGAACGGCGCCGACGCCGTACTGCTGATCGTCGCCGCGCTGGACGATGACGACCTGCGGCAGCTCTATGAGGAATCGCGCCTGCTTGACCTCGATTGCCTGGTCGAGGTCCACGACGAGGCCGAGCTCGAGCGGGCACTGAAGCTCGGTGGCGACGTGATCGGGATCAACAACCGCAACCTCGACACGCTCGAGGTCGATCTCGATACGACGCGCGAGCTGCTCACCGACGTGCCCGCCGGAGTTACGGTTGTTTCCGAATCGGGCTACCGAAGCTATGAGCAACTCGAGGAGCTCGAACGCATCGGCTGCGACGCAGTGCTCATCGGCGAGACGCTGATGCGCTCCGGCGATCCCGAGAACGCCGTTCGCGAGCTGACGATGGACGACGAGCGTACGCGCGAGCACTACATGGACCGCGCCAGCGAGGCGTGAACCGGTTCTCGCCGCGCAGCTGAGTTCTTACGCGATCTTTCGCTAGGCGTTAGCGGCGCTTGAGCGCCACCGGGCAATTTGCCCGGATGAAGAGTTTTCTGCGCACGCCCTTTTTCTACGCAATTACCGGCGGTGTCATCGTCGGTCTCCTCGGCTGGGCCGCAATCGCGGTGGGGTGGGTCGAGGGCGATGACGCCGGCGACGCTCCGAGCGCCGTTGCGGCTCCGCCGACCGCCCTTGCGGCAGACGTCGCGGCCGGCAGCGAACTGTCGGTTAACGACATCTACGCCCGATCTGCGCCTGGTGTGGCCTTTATCAGCGCTGATGTCACAAGCGAGGATCAATCACTCAACCCGTTCGGGCTGCCCGAGCAGCGTCAAGGAACGGCAACGGGAACAGGTTTCGTCATCGACGAGGACGGGCGCATCGTCACCAATGCCCATGTCGTCGACGGCGCGCAGGAGATCGAGGTCAAGCTCGGCGAGAGTGAGGAGACCTACGCGGGCGAGGTCCTGGGCGCCGACGCCTCAACCGATATCGCGGTTGTTGAGGTGGATGCCCCGGCCGACGAGCTCGAGCCGCTGCCCCTTGGTGACTCGGCGGAGGCGGCGGTCGGAGACGCCGTGATCGCGATCGGCAACCCTTTCGGGCTCGACCTCACCGCCACTGCCGGCATCGTCTCCGCGATTCAGCGCGAGATCAGCGCGCCGAACGGCTTCCTCATCCCGGACGCGATTCAGACCGACGCCTCGATCAACCCCGGCAATTCGGGTGGTCCGCTGCTGAACGCCGCCGGCGAGGTGATCGGCGTCAACTCGCAGATCGAGTCGGCCGGCGGCCCGGGCAACGTCGGTATCGGCTTCGCCGTGCCGATCGACACCACACGCGAGATCGCTCAGCAGTTGATCGACGCCGGCGAGGTCGAACACGCCTTCCTCGGCATCAGCGGCACCGACGTGACGCCGGAGATCGCCGAGGTGCTCAATCTCGATGTCGAAAGCGGCGCGATCGTGCAATCGATCGTTCCCGACAGCCCGGCCGACGAGGCCGGGGTGGAGGCCGGCGAGTCGGAGGTCTCGATCGACGGCCGGCCGCTGCCCGCCGGAGGCGACATCATCGTCGCCGTCGACGGCGAGGCCGTCGTCGGCATGACCGACGTGATCAGCGCGGTCGACGCCGAAGCAGCCCGGCGACTCCGTCGAGTTGACGCTGTCTGCGCGACGGTGAGCGAGCGCAGCGGTGGATGTTGAGCTCGCAGAGCGGCCCGCGAATGCGAGCGGCTGAGGAGCTGGTGGTTGACCGTCTGCCAACCTTGGTCGCACGATGAAGGTCAAGTTCTGCGGCATCACCAGGCTCGAGGACGCCCAGGAGGCGGTCTCGCTTGGCGCCTGGGCGATCGGGCTAAATCACTGGCACGCGAGCCCGCGGCGTTGCGAGCCGGCGATGGCGCTCGAGATCAGCTCCCAGTTTCGGCGCTCGGCCGAGATCTGCGGCGTGTTCGTCAACGCGACGCTGGACGAGATTGCGACCGCAGTCGAGGACGAACAGCTGTCGATGGTGCAGCTTCACGGCGACGAGGGGCCGGCCTTCAGCAAGGAGGTCGCTCGGCGTACGGGTGCCAGGGTGATCAAGGCGTTGCGGGTGCGAAGCGGCGCCGATGTTCAAGCGGCCGAGGCATTTCGCACCGACTTTCATCTCTTCGATGCCTACCAGGCGAACTCTCCAGGAGGAACGGGCGCGAGCTTCGACTGGGGGCTCGTTCGGGGTCGTCACTCGCGGGTGCCGACAATCGTTGCCGGTGGCCTGACGGCGGAGAATGTCGCGGGCGCGATCGCAGCGACGAGGCCGTACGCAGTCGATGTCGCCAGCGGGATTGAGTCCAGCCCCGGGATCAAGAGCGCCACTGCGATGCGTGAGTTCGCCGAGCGTGCCGAGATCAGCAACGAGCCGGCCCCCACCTCCGACCCGGCCGCATCCCCTCACTCGTAGAGGCTCCTCTGCCAAGCTTGGTCGCGTGACCAGGGATTCTCTGCTGCAACCTTCGGGCGCCGCCGGTGGCGCCGGCGCCGCAGATGGCGTCGACGAGCGCTTCGGGCCCTACGGCGGGCGGTTCGTTCCCGAGGTGCTGATGGCCGCGCTCGACGAGCTCACGATCGCCTGGTCGCGAGCCCGAGATGACGCAGACTTCAACAAAGAGCTCGATCGCCTGTTGCGCGATTTCGTCGGTCGCCCAACGCCGCTGTATCTCGCTGAGCGTCTCTCGGAGCGCGTCGGACGGCGGGTCTATCTCAAGCGCGAGGACCTCGCCCACACCGGCGCCCACAAGATCAACAACGCCGTTGGCCAAGCACTTCTCGCCAAGCGCATGGGAAAGCCACGGGTGATTGCAGAGACCGGCGCCGGCCAGCACGGAGTCGCTACGGCTACAGCCTGCGCTCTGCTCGACCTCGAGTGCGTCGTCTACATGGGCACGGAGGACATGCGTCGTCAGGCCCCCAACGTTGAGCGCATGCGCTTGCTCGGGGCGCAAGTCGCCCCGTCGAGGCTGGTGCGAGGACGCTGAAGGAGGCGGTCAGCGCAGCGATTCGCGACTGGGTCACCAACGTCGCCACAACGCACTACATCATCGGTTCGGCGGTCGGTCCCGCTCCCTATCCGGCATTGGTGCGTGACCTCCAACAGGTGATCGGCAGCGAGGCGCGCGAACAAGCGCTCGCCGCAGAGGACGCTCTGCCGGCTCGTGTGATCGCCTGCGTCGGTGGCGGCTCGAACGCGATCGGAAGCTTCGTGCCCTTCCTCGATGACGCCGATGTCGAGCTGATCGGCATCGAGGCGGCAGGTGAGGGGCTTGACACCGGCCGAACCGGAGCCTCGCTTTCGGCTGGGAGCACCGGCGTTCTGCACGGTGCGCTGTCGGCGATACTCGCCGACGCCGACGGTCAGATCCTCGAGGCTCACTCGGTCTCGGCCGGGCTCGACTACCCAGGCGTCGGTCCGCAGCACGCTCACCTGCGCGACACGGGCCGCGTCCGCTATGAGGCTGTCACCGACGACGCCGCTCTCCAGGCCTTTCGTGAGCTTGCCCGACTCGAGGGCATCATCCCGGCGCTCGAACCCGCCCACGCGATCGCCTGGCTTCTGAGCAACAGCGAGCCCGTCCCTGAAGCGAGCCCCCGCACCCCCGCAGGCGAAGCCGAGGAGGTGGCGGGCTTTGACTTGTTGACTCTCAGCGGCCGTGGCGACAAGGACCTTGCCGAGGTCGTCGAGCGGCTAGGTCCGGCAGATGACTGAGGCCACTGCCACCGGCGTGGCCCGGATCGCCGACGCCTTCGCCGCTGCCCGCAATGAAGGCCGAGCGGCGCTGATGCCGTACATGATGGGCGTCTTTCCTGATCGTGAAACCTCGATTGCGGTCGCCGAGGCTTACGCCGATGCTGGCGCGGATCTGGTCGAGCTCGGCGTTCCCTTCTCCGATCCGCTCGCCGATGGCCCTGCGATCCATGACGCCGCCACGCGAGCACTCGAAGCAGGAGCGACCCTGGAGATCACGCTCGAGACTTGCGAGCGAATCGCCACCGAGGTCCCGGTGATCGTCATGGCCTACGCCAACATGGTGATTGCCAGAGGCACCAAGGAATTCGCCGAAGCGCTCGCCGACGCCGGAGCGGCCGGGGCGATCGTTCCCGATCTGCCTCCCGAGGAGGCAAGCCAGATCGCCGACGCGCTGCGGGCTGCGGGCCTCGCCTTGGTGCCGCTGGTGGCGCCTACCACTCCGCCGTTGCGCCGCGCCCGTATCTGCGCCGCCGCTGAGGGTTTCGTCTACGTCGTCTCGGACACACGCACGACCGGCGAGCGTGAAGAGCTGCCCGTTGGCCTCACGGAGCTGATCGGGTCCGTGCGTGCCGATTCGGCCGTGCCGGTGGCCGTCGGCTTCGGCATCGGGACGCCGGCTCAGGCTGCCCAGGTCGGCAGCGAGGCCGACGGCGTCATCATCGGTTCGCGCTTGGTTCGCGCGGTGGCCGAGGCGGATTCGGCTGATGAGGCGGCCAAAGCCGTCGCAACTTTCATCCGCGAGTGCCGGGCGGCCATGTAATCTGCGCCGCATATGCGTTTGCTCGTTTTCACAGTCGTCGGCCTGATGGCCCTGCTCATCGGCTACACGTTCGGGCTGGGTGGCACAGTCGCGGCATTGATCTTCCTCTTCATCCTCTTCAACGGAATCATGGATCGCTGGCTGCAGCCGGCCATCCAATGGCTGCGCTCCTAAGCCTCGCCGGACTTCCGGAGTCATTCGCGCGAACGCGGTCGGGCTTACATCGCGTCGCTGAAGAGCTCGTGGCATCTGCACGAAAGCCCGACAACGAGATCGCTCTGACGGCGACTCCAGGCGGGTTCGGGACGCCACCGTTTCAGTGGGACGGGGTTACTCAGCAGGTCCGCGTCGACGGCTTCGAGTTGGTCCGCGAGCGCGATGGCGAAGCTCAACGAGTCACGTTGACGAGCGTCGCCGACGCTGCACCGCTGCTCGCCAGCCTGCTCGGCGATCCGCTGCCCTCAGACAGCCAGCCGCTCGAGCTCGACCCCGAGGCGGCTCAGCGTCTCGCGGAGCTATATGAGTTCGGCGCCAGCGTGCTCGAGCGGTTTCAACGCGATCTCAGTGCGGACGATGCGCCGTCGCAGATCAACCTCTGGCCCGAGCATTTCGACATCGCCTTCGAGGCCGGTGACGAGGCCGCAGGTCGCCGAGCCAACATCGGCGTTTCGCCCGGCGACAAGGATCACACAGAGCCCTACCTGTACGTGGGCCCGTGGAGCGCTCAACCAGAGGGAGAGCTGTGGAATGCGACTGGATTCAGCGGCGCCGAGCTCTCCTACGCCGAGCTCGTCGCGGCCGATGATGCCGGAGCGCTCGCACTCGAGTTCATCGAGCGACGCTTCTCCGCACTGGATAGCTGAGTCCTCAGTCGCGGAGAGACTTTGATGCGGCGGGTATCTTGGCTGCGATGAAGTTCGGAGTGCTGACCGGCGGCGGCGACTGTCCCGGGCTCAATGCCGTGATCCGCGCGGTGGTGCGCAAGGGGATCGACGTCCACGGCGATCAGCTCTTTGGCTTTCGCGACGGCTGGCACGGCCCGCTCGAAGGAGACGGGGAGGAGCTCTCGATCGAGTCCACTCGCGGCATCCTGCCCAGGGGCGGCACGATCCTCGGCACCTCGCGCACGAACCCCTTCAAGCGCGACGGCGGGCCCGAGGCGATCGCAGCGACGGTAAATGAGCACGGCCTCGACGGGCTGATCGCGATCGGCGGCGAGGACACGCTTGGCGCCGCCAATCGCCTGCACGCAGAGCACGGGCTCAACGTGGTCGGGGTGCCGAAGACGATCGACAACGACATCGGCGCCACCGACGTCACGTTCGGCTTCGACACGGCGCTGCACGTCGCCACCGAGGCGATCGACCGTCTCCACACTACGGCCGAGTCGCACCATCGGGTGATGGTGGTCGAGGTCATGGGCCGCCACGCCGGCTGGATCGCGCTCTACTCGGGCGTCGCCGGCGGCGCCGACGTGATCTTGATCCCAGAGCAGCCCTTTGACATCGACGAGGTCTGTCGCCTGATCGACCGCCGCCACTCGCGCGGGCGCACGTTCTCGATCGTCGTCGCAGCAGAGGGCGCCTTGCCCAGGGAGGGAACGATGCAGGTCGAGGGTGGCGATACGGACGAGTTCGGCCACGTGCGACTCGGGGGCATCGGCCACCAGCTCGAGCAGGAGATCGAGCAGCGCACGGGCTTCGAAACCCGTGCCGTGGTCCTCGGACACGTTCAACGGGGCGGCACGCCAACCGCATACGACCGAGTTCTCGCGACCCGTTTCGGTGTCGGTGCGATCGATGCTGCGCACGAGGGCCGTTGGGGAATGATGCCGGCGCTGCGAGGAACGAAGATCGAGCTGGTGCAGCTATCCGAGGCGGTGGCCGAGCTGCGCACGGTGACGCCGGAGGAGTTCGAGTTTGCCGAAGCCTTTTTGGGCTAACGCGCTGGCCCTGGCAACGCTCGCGCTTGGCGGTTGCGCGGCAGACTCGGGTGAGGTCGCAGACGACGCGGTGCTGCGTGTGTATGTCAGCCTGCCGCTGAGCGGGCCAAGCGCGATCGACGGTCAGGACGCGGCTGACGGTGCCGAGCTGGCACTGGCGGACGCCGGCGGGGAGGCTGGCGGACTCGAGGTCGAGGCCATGGTTCTTGACGGCGCCGACGGCGAACGCGGCTGGACCCCACCTCAGGCCGCCGCCAACGCGCGCGAGGCGATCTCCGACTCGACCGCGATCGCCTACATCGGCGAGTTCGAGTCCGGCGCGACGCGCGCCTCGCTACCGATCCTCAACGAGGCGCGAATGCTCCAGGTCTCGCCGGCCAGCGGTGCGAGCGATCTCGTTTCGGAGCTCGTCGACTCAGACAAGCCGTCTCGGTTTCAGCCCGGTGAGGATCGGACCTTCGGGCGGGTGATCCCGAGTGACTTCGCGCAGGGGCAGGTGGCTGCGGTTTGGGCCAGGGACCTACGCTGGACTCGAGTGGGTGTCCGCGACGATCGCTCGCAGTTCGCAGAGGTGCTCACCGCAGGGTTTGACGACGCCGCCGCTGAGGCACAGCTCGGGCTCGAGCAGCCCGGTGCATTCGTCTACCTGGCTGGGGGCGACTCGCTCGTTGCGCCGGTTCCCGGGGAGCCGGTCGATACCAGCGGTGGGCCGGCGAGGATGGCGAGTGACGCGGTGCTGCCACCGTATGCATCTCCGAAGCCCGGCGATCCGCCCCTGCTTGCCACCTCCGCGGCGCTCGATCCCGCCCAGCTTCCACCCTCAGGCGACGACTTCGTCCAAGCCTTCGAGTCCGAGTACGACCACCGACCCGGCCGCTACGCCGCCTACGGCTACGAAGCGATGGCGGTCATCCTTGACTCGATCGGCCGTGCGACCGATCCAGCCGATCGGCCGTCGGTCGTAGCTGCCTTCTTCGAAACCAGCGACCGCGACTCGATCCTGGGCTCCTACTCGATCGACACCGTCGGCGACACGACTTTGAGCGCGATGAGCGGCTACGAGATTCGCGACGGTCGCGAGCGTCCGGTCGCCGAACTCGAGGTTCCTTAGCTGACCAGGTCGCGCAGCGCCGGCTCGATCTCCGGATACCGAAATACGTAGCCGTCGTCGAGCGCACGTCGCGGCACGACGCGCATGCTGGCGACGATCTGCTCGGTTAGCTCGGGGCCGCGCAGGGCCTCGATCGCGAACTTGGGTGCGGGCATGAACGACGGACGCTTCAGGGCACTGCCAAGCGCTTTCGAGAAAGCTGTGTTGGTCACTGGGTTGGGCGCGGTCGCGTTGTAGATGCCGCGCGCCTGTGGACTATCGAGTGCCCACAGCAGCAGTCCGATCTCGTCGTCGCGATGGATCCACGGCATGTACTGCGCGCCCCCCGCCAGTGGCCCGCCAACACCGAGCTTGAACGGCAGCATCAGCTGCTTGAGCAGACCGCCGTCGGGATCGAGCACGAGACCGGTGCGAAGGACCACCACGCGTACGTCGCTCTTCTCGGCGGCCCTCGCCTCTTTCTCCCAGTCGACGACGACCTCGGAGAGGAAGTGGTCGTCGGCTGGCGTCTCCTCGTCCACGATCGCCTCGCCGCGGTCGCCGTAGACGCCGGTTGCGGATTGGCTGACGAGGACGCCGGGGGTTGGCGTCGCGCCGTGCATGCCGTCGACGAGGTTCTTGGTGGCGCGGATGCGGCTGTCACGAATCTGCTGCTTGGCCTCGTTGGTGAGGCGCTGGTTGATCTGCTCGCCGACCAGGTTGATGACGCCATCAACGCCGGCGAACGCGACCTCGGGCGGGCGCTCGGCTGCTGGATTCCAGGCATGCCAGGAGATCGTCGGGTTGCTGTCGCGAGCACGCTGTGGGTCGCGGCTGAGACCGATGACCTCGTCGCCCCGAGCCAGCAAGGCGTCGGCGACCTGCGATCCGATCAGTCCGGTTGCGCCGGTGATGAGTACGCGCTTCAAGGATCCCGCCTTTCTACCCGCGTCGGTGGCACCTATTCGAGAGTGGTGAAGGTACCCGTCTCCTCCGAGACACGGGCGATGCCGGCGCGCCGGGCTTCCTCGACGACCGCTTTCGCCACCGCCGGCGCGACGTCGCGGTCGAACACCGAGGGGATGATGTAGTCCTCGGAGAGGTCCTCCGCGGCGACGACGTCAGCGATTCCCTGGGCGGCGGCAAGCTTCATCTCCTCGGTGATCCGCGGCGCGCCCGCATCGAGGGCGCCGCGAAAGATGCCGGGGAAGCAGAGGACATTGTTGATCTGATTCGGATAATCCGAGCGGCCCGTGGCCATGATCCGCACGTAGGGCTCGGCCTCCTCGGGCATCACCTCAGGGGTCGGGTTTGCCATCGCGAAGACGATCGCGTCGTCGGCCATGCGATCGAGGGCTGAGGCTTCGATCAGCCCCGGGCCCGAGAGACCGACGAACAGGTCCATGCCTTCGATCACGTCGGCCGGCTGGCCAAGGCGATGCTCAGGGTTGGAGTTCTCCGAGTACCAGCGCTTGACCTCGGTCATCTCCTGGTAGTCGTCGCGAGTGGTGGAGAGGGCACCGTTTCGGTCACAGCCGACGACGTTGCGAACGCCCGAGGCAAGCATCATCTTCGTCACCGCGACCCCGGCCGCACCGAGGCCGAGCATGAGCACGTTCAAATCCTCGATCGGCTTGCCGACGATCTTCAGCGCGTTGAACAGCGCCGCCATCGTCACAACCGCGGTGCCGTGCTGGTCGTCGTGAAAGACGGGGATGTCGAGCTCTTCCTTCAGCGTCTCCTCGATTTCGAAGCAACGTGGCGCCGAGATGTCCTCGAGGTTGATGCCGCCGAACGTCGGCGCCATCAGGCGCACCACCTCGACGATCTTGTCGGGGTCGTTGGTGTTGAGGCAGATCGGAAATGCGTCGATGTCAGCGAACTCCTTGAACAGCATCGCCTTGCCCTCCATTACCGGCATCGCCGCCTCGGGGCCGATGTCGCCCAGTCCGAGCACCGCGGATCCGTCGGAGACGACGGCGACGGTGTTCTTCTTGATCGTGAAATCGAAAGCCTTGTTGCGGTCGGCGTAGATCTCCATGCATACTCGGGCGACGCCGGGCGTGTAGGCCATCGAGAGGTCGTCGCGCGTCTTCAGCGGGTGCTTGTTGTGCTGCTCGATCTTGCCGCCGCGGTGCATCGCGAGGGTGCGGTCGACGTAGTCGAGAACGCGGGCACCACGGGTCGATCCGATCGCCCGCAGGATCTCCTCCCAATGGGGTTGATCGCGAGCGTCGATCGTAAACTCGCGCACCCGCTTGCCCTCGCTGCCGGCGCCCGGGACGAGGTCGACGCCCTGAAGCGCGCCACCGGTTTCGGCGATCGAAGCTGTCAGCTTGCCCAGGGGCTCAGAGCGCGCGTCGAGCTCGACGCGGACGATGACCGAGAACTGGGGGGAGACCGAGGGCATGGGCGGGGGCGATTGTATGGGGGCGCCTTGGCTTACGAACGGCAGCAGTGAGGGGGTGAAAGATCGACGTTCGAGGGGAGCGCGCGGAGGGTGTGGCGACTTGTTCTCGGTATGCGAGAAGAACACGACACAGCCGAGGTGATACTTGCTCGGATTGCCGCCCGTCAGCACGGCGTGGTTTCGTTCGCTCAGCTGATCTCGATCGGGCTCGACAAGAGCGCGATCGGTCGGCGGGTTGCTGCCGGCCGCCTGCATCGCATCCACCACGGTGTCTACGCCGTCGGCCACCCCGGCCTCACCAGCACGGGCCATTGGAAAGCCGCCACCCTCGCGCTCGGCGACAACGCCTACCTCAGCCATCGAAGTGCCGCCGAGCTCTGGGAGCTTCTCCCGACCACCGAGTCCACTCCCTCACTGACAATCGTTGGGACAGCCGGCCGCCGCAGGCGCTCCAAAATCGAAGTCCATCGCTCACGCTCGCTGACCCGAGCGATGACCACCACCCGCGACAACACTCCCGTCACCAATGTCGCCCGTACCCTCGCCGACCTCGCCACGGTCGCCTCGCCGAAGCAGCTGCGCGCCGCGACCCGCCAGGCCGAGTTTCGTGGCTATCCGCTTGGTGACGCGGTTTCGGATCATATGGACAGCCACCTCGAGCGGCGGTTCCTGGCGCTGTGTCGCCGGGGGGCACTGCCCGAGCCCGGACGGAACATTCTTGTCGGCCCGTACCGCGTCGACTTCCTCTGGCGCGAGGCCTGTCTCGTGGTCGAGGTCGACGATTGGCGCTCGCATCGCGGGCGTCAAGCATTTGAGGACGACCGCGCCCGCGACGCCGAGCTGGCCGCACGCGGGCTCGCGGTCATGCGCTTTACGAGCCGTCAGATTCGCGACGAACCCGACTCCGTAACTGCCTCGGTGCAGACCGCGATCGCGCACCTGGGGTCGCGCGGTGCCAAAGGCTGAGCTCAACCCACCTCATAAGATCAACCGGTGCCCACCAAGCCACCTACTAACGGCTCCGAGGAGCTCTTCCTGATCGACGGCAACTCGCTTGCCTACCGAGCCTTCTTTGCCCTCCCGGAGTCGATCGCGACCGCCGACGGTAGGCCGACCAACGCGATCTACGGCTTCGCCTCGATGATGGCCAAGCTGCTGATCGACCACCACCCAAAGGCCGTTATCGTCGCCTGGGACAAAGGGTGGTCGGGTCGCGAGAAGGTCTACTCCGAGTACAAGTCCCAGCGCAAGTCTCGGCCGGATCTACTCAAGGAGCAGTGGCCGCACTTGGCGCCGCTTGCCGAGGCGTTCGGCTTCAAGAACGTCCACGTCGAGGGCTACGAGGCCGACGACGTAATCGCGACGCTCGCCACTCGCGCCGCCGACGCGGGCATGCCGGTGATGATCGTCTCTGGCGACCGCGACGTCTACCAACTCGTGCGCCAGGGAGTTCGCGTGATGACCACCTCGCGTGGCGTGACCGACACCAAGATCTACGACCACGACGGAGTCGTCGAGCGCTACGGCGTCCCACCGGACCTCGTTACGGACTTCATCGGGCTCAAGGGCGACACCTCCGACAACATCCCTGGGGTTCCAGGAATCGGTGACAAGACCGCGGCGCAGCTGCTGCAGCAGTTCGGCTCGCTGGAAAAGGTGCTCGAGTCGCGTCGACGAGATTTCAGGCGCGAAGCGAAAGCAGAATCTCACCGAGCACGCCGACGACGCCCGCATCTCGAAGCAGCTGGCGACGATGGTCCTCGACGTCGATGTCCCGATCGAGATCGGCGATCAGCTGCGCGAGCCGCCGGACCGGATGAAGCTTCGAGACGTCGCAGCCGAGTTCGAGCTGCGCGTCGTGATCGAGCGCCTGGACGACGAGTGGGATGAACAGGTTCCCGGCCGCGCTGTCGAGGAGACGATCGAGATCGAAGCGAAGGAGGGCGCTGTCTCAGAGCTCGCCGAAGGCGAGATCGCCGTCGCCACCAGCCCCGGGCGCTTCGCCGCGACCGACGGCGCCGCGATCGTCGCCGGAGACTTGCCCGATCCGCTTACTTTTGCTGCCGAGCTCAAGCAGCGGCCGCTAATCGCCCACGACGCCAAGGGCCTCGGCGGCGGCGGGCGCAACGGCCTGCTCGCCGTCGCCGGCCAGGGTGCGCTCGATCTCGCCCACGACACGATGGTCGCCGCCTACTTGATCGATCCCGCCCGCCGCTCCTACGTACTTAACGAGCTCGCCGCCGACGCTGGTTTGGCCGCCGCGCCCGCGGGCAGCGGCGACGGCCAGCTTTCACTCGAAGGCGAGGAGGGAGACGCGGCCGGCGACCCTGCTGTCGATGCACGTCTCGCTTGGGAGCTGGCAGCGCGCCAGCGCGAGCGCCTCGAGGAGTTCGGGGTCGAGCGCGTCCTGCACGAGGTCGAGATGCCGTTGATCGAGGTCTTGGCGGCGATGGAGCGCATCGGGCTCAAGCTCGATGTCGAGCGCCTGAGCTCGATCGGCGCCGGGATGGAGGAGCAGATCGAGACGCTGAAGGCCGAGATCTACGAGCTCGCCGGGCGCGAGTTCACGATCGGCTCGCCGCAGCAGCTCGGCGAGGTCCTCTTCGTCGAGCTAGGCCTGACCAAGAAGCGCCGCGGCAAGACCGGTTTCTCGACCGACGCGCGCGTCCTCTCTCAGATCCGCGACGAGCACCCGATCGTCGAGAAGATCGAGCGCTGGCGTGAGCTGACCAAGCTCAAGAACACCTATCTCGATTCGCTGCCGCTGCTCGTCGATGCCGAGACCCAGCGCATCCACACCACCTTCAACCAGGTCACCGCTGCGACCGGACGCCTCTCCAGCACCAACCCGAACCTGCAGAACATCCCGATCCGCTCTGACGTCGGGCGCCCGGTGCGCTCCTGCTTCGTCGCCGAGCCCGGCATGCAGCTGCTCTCATGCGATTACAACCAGGTCGAACTGCGGGTGCTCGCCCACGTCGCCGACGAGCACGTGCTGCGCGAGATCTTCGCCTCGGGCGAGGATGTTCACGCCGCCACGGCTGCCGGCATCATCGGCGCCGACCCCGACGCGATCACACCCGCGGAGCGCTCGAAGGCGAAGATGGTCAACTACGGCATTGCTTACGGCCTCTCGCCTTTCGGGCTCGCCGATCGCCTTCAGATCGAGCGCGAAGAGGCAGCCGTCTACATCGATCGCTACTTCGAGCGCTTCCCGGCCGTCAAGGCCTTTATCGACGCCACGATCGCCAAGGCGACCGACGAGGGCCACGTGAAGACGCTGATGGGCCGGCGCCGCAACATCCCCGAGCTGCGCTCGTCGAATCGCCAGCGCCGGATGCTCGGCGAGCGCCTCGCCGTCAACACGGTGATTCAGGGAACCGCCGCCGACATCATCAAGCTGGCGATGGTGCGCGCGACTCGGGCCATGGCCGAGGCCGGCCTCGAGACGAAGCTCGTGCTGCAGATCCACGACGAGTTGCTCTTCGAAGGGCCTGAGGCGGAGATGTCCGCCGCCGGCGAGATCGCCGAGCGCGAGATGGTGATGGCCTTCGAGCTCGACCCGCCGCTGGCGGTCGACGTCGGCGTCGGCGTCGACTGGCTCGCCGCGAAGTAATTTAGGATCGAGTCATGGACCGGGGCTTGGCGGTGTTGCTGATGGCGATCGTCGGTGGCCTGATCGCGATGCAGCCCGCGGTCAACGCCGGCCTCGGCCGCGCGACCGGCAATGTCGCCGCCGCACTCGTCTCGTTCGCGATCGGAGCGCTGCTGCTGGCGGTGATCGCGGCGCTCGCGGGTCAGGCCGCGGGCCTGGCGGAGGCCTTCTCTGTGCCCTGGTACTACCTGCTCGGCGGCGTGCTCGGAGCGGCCTACGTGTTCACGGCGCTGGTCACCGTGAGCTCGATCGGCGCCGGCGGGGTCGCCGCGGCCACGATCACCGGCCAGTTGACGCTCTCGATCGTCCTCGACAAGGTCGGCTTTCTCGGCCTCGACGAGACAACCGATCACGGTCGCGCGGGTGCTCGGCGTCGTCCTGCTGCTCGCCGGCACCTTCCTCATCGTCCGCTAGCGGCGATGTCGCTAGGCGGGGGTAAGCGTCCGGTGTGGCGTCTCGACGCTGCGCGGCGCCTGCGCGAACGAAGGGTGAGCGATCTTCAGATAATGGCCGAACGACCAGTCGACGAAGCCGCCGCGCTCCATCGCCTTGAGCGCCGCGGCGAGCATCCGCGGCGGCACGCTGGGGACCAGCTTCTGCGTGCGCAGCATCCACTCGAACTGCCATTCGTGGCGAGCCGAGAAGTTGGCGTAGCGGCGCAGCGCGGTCTCAGCCGTCGCGCGTCCTTCGACGACGCGGCGCAGCTCGCGCCCGCAGGCGATGCCGAAGTAAAAGGCCGTGCGGATGCCCTCCGCGGTTAAGCGGCAGGCAATGCCCGGCCGAGTCGCCGACGAAAAAAACGCCGTCCGCGGTGGCCGCGCGCAGCTTGTGCGGGATCCAGTTGCCCTGATAACGCACCGCATCGCGATCGAGGTCCTCGGCGAGCTGCGACCGTCGTCGCCTTGACGTGAAACCGGGGGTCGAACGAGCCAACGCCGATGCGCATTTCGTCGCCTGCGGGAAAGCTCCAGCCATACCCAGCCGGCACGTACTTGCGGTCGATCCAGATTTCGAGCTCGTCGCCCGAGCCGCTCGGGTGCACTTCGAGCCCGCGTGAGAGCGGAGCGTCCGGGGGTTGAATGCCAACGCCATCAGACGCCAGGATCCGTCGCCAGCCGAGGGCGTCGACCACCAGTGCAGCCGAGAGGTCGCCACGATCGGTGTGAACCGTGAGGCCCGAGCGACCCTCCACCTTCGCAGTCTCAAACTCGGCGTCGCACTGATCTGCGAGCAGTCCGCACAGCTCGCGGTAGTCGAACGTCGAGAACGTCCACGGCAGCCGGAAGTCAGCACGATTGTGCGGCGTGTGAACGACGAGGGTGTCGAAGGTCTGGCGCATGGCGCCGGCAACGCCCATCGCCTTGAGCCACTCGGTTGGCGCCGCGCAGGCCGACGTCTGGCGCTCCCCGATCTCGTAGCGGTCGACGATCAGGATCCGCGCCCCAGAGCCCGCTAGCTCGCGGGCGACGCTTAGCCCCGCGAAGCTTGCTCCGCATACGAGGACGTCGTAGTTGCCCTCGAGTGGCGTGCGCTCTGGCGCCGCGCTTTGTCTCACGCCGAGGCATCGGCCGCCGAGGGTAGCGTTTGCGTTGATGGAGGCCGCCCAACATCCGCCGCTGACGGCATCTCTCGACGTCCAGGGCTTCCTCGTCAAGGTTTTCGGCTGGATGTTCCTTGGTCTCGCCGTCACCGGCGTGTCCGCGGCGATCATCGGCTCCAACGACCAGCTGCTCACCGACATCACTGAGAATCCGCTGATCCTGATCGGGTTGATCGTGGTTCAGATCGGACTCGTGGTCACGATCTCGGCCGCGATCAACAAGCTCGCTCCGGCGCTCGCGCTTGGTCTTTTCTTCCTTTACGCAGCAAGTGTTGGCGTCACCTTTGCCTTCGTCTTCGAGCTCTACACGACGGAGTCGATCTTCACGACGTTCCTCATCACCTCGGCGATGTTCGGCGCCGTCGCTTTCTACGGCTATGTCACCAAGCGCGATCTCTCGACGCTGGGCACGGTGCTGTTGATGGCTCTGGTAGGCCTGATCTTGGCGACGATCGTCAACATCTTCATCGCCTCGGAGGCGCTGTACTGGGTGACCACCTATGCCGGCGTGGCCATCTTCGCTGGGTTGACCGCCTACGACATGCAGAAGATCAAGGGCTACGGCCAAGCCGGACTCGAGGGTGATGCCGAGCAGCGTGCCTCTATCCTCGGAGCACTTGCGCTCTATCTCGATTTCATCAACCTCTTTCTGTTCTTGCTGCGGATCTTCGGTCGTTCTCGGTGAACCACGGCTTTTTTGCCATAGTTAGCCGCCGTGTCTACCGCCGAGACAACGACCGACCCTGCCGCCGAGGCGCCTGCCGCTGAAGCGGCGACGCCGCCGCCGGCTGCCAGCAATGGCAGCTCGGTCGACCTGCTGATCGAGGTCGACGGCAAGCTCGTTCCCAACTACGACGCCACGATCAAGCCCTTCGAAGAGGGTGACGTCGTCGCCGGCGAGGTCGTCCGCATCGATAAGGACGAGGTCCTGGTCGACATCGGCTTCAAGTCTGAAGGTGTGATCCCCGCCAACGAGCTTTCGATCCGCCGCTCGGTCGATCCCTCCGAGGAGGTCTCGCTGGGTGAGCAGGTCGACGCCCTGGTACTGACCAAGGAAGACCAAGAAGGCCGGCTGATCCTGTCGAAGAAGCGCGCCCGCTTCGAGAAGGCGTGGCGCAAGATCGAGGCTGCTGCCGAGTCCGGCGAGCCCGTCGACGGCAACGTGATCGAGGTCGTCAAGGGTGGCCTCATCCTCGACCTCGGCGTCCGCGGCTTCCTCCCGGCCTCGCTGGTCGACATCCGCCGCGTCCACAACCTCGACGAGTTCAAGGGCCAGACGCTCGAGTGCAAGGTGATCGAGCTCAACCGTTCTCGCAACAACGTCGTGCTCTCGCGCCGCGCAGTGCTCGAGGAGGAGCGCAAGGAGGTCCGCGAGCAGATCCTGGGACGGCTCGAGCCTGGCCAGGTGGTCGAGGGCAAGATCTCCAACATCGTCGACTTCGGCGCCTTCGTCGACCTCGAAGGCATCGACGGCTTGATCCATATCTCCGAGCTGTCATGGAGCCACGTCAACCATCCTTCCGAGGTGCTCGGCATCGGCGAGACGGTGCGAGTCAAGGTGCTCGACATCGATCGCGATCGCCAGCGCATCTCGCTCGGGCTCAAGCAGACTCAGGAGGACCCGTGGCAAAAGGTGCTGAACGAGTACCGCCCCAACGACATCCTCGAGGGCAAGGTGACCAAGGTGGTGGCCTTCGGCGCCTTTGTCGAGATCGTCCCCGGCGTCGAGGGCCTCGTCCACATCTCCGAGCTCGCCGAACATCACGTCGAGACCCCCGGAGAGGTCGTCCAGCCCGGTCAGGACACCTGGGTCCGGATCCTCGAGATCGATGAGGAGCGACGCCGGATCTCGCTCAGCATCAAGCGTGCTGCCGCGAACGACAACCTGCCGCTGCGTGACTTGATCCCGCCGGAGCTTCAGCCGGGCAACCAGCCGCCGCCGGCGCCCGAGGAGTCAGAGGGAGTGCCCGACATCGGCCTCTCCGAGGAGGTCTTCTCCGATGCGCCGGCCGGTGGTGAGCTTGGTGAGGCCCCTGCGGAGACGCCGCAAGCGTCAGAGCCCGTCGCCGACAGCGGCGACGAGGCCCCCGAAGAGTCCTGAGCAGCGCGCGGTGACCGCCGCGCAGCGACGAGGTTCCGCCCAGGACTCGGCGGTGCCCGTAATCGGCCTCACCGGCGCCGTCGCCGCCGGCAAGTCGGAAGCGCTCGCGGCCCTGGGCCGAATTGGCGCTGAGACGCTCTCCAGCGACGCGATCGTGCACGAGTTGCTGGAGACCGCGCAGGTGCGAGATCTGCTCGTCGAGCGCTGGGGAGAGGGTGTTGCTCCGCACGGCGAAATCGATCGCGCTGAGGTGGGCAAGCTCGTCTTCGAGAAACCCGAGGAGTTGGCGTGGCTGGAATCGACCCTGCACCCACTGGTCGGTGAGCGCACGATGAAATGGCGTTCGCAGCTGCCAGGGGCGACGCGGCTGGCTGTGGTCGAAGTGCCGCTGCTGTTCGAGGTTGGACTCGAGGACGCCTTCGATGCGACGATCTGCGTCGTCGCGGCCGATGATGTGCGTGTCGAGCGTGCCGGCGTTCGCGGCACGTCCGAGCTTGAGGCGCGCGCGGCGCGCCAACTCGCTCAGGAGGAAAAGGCCGCGCGCGCCACCTATGTCGTTCGCAACGACGGCTCGCTCGCCGATCTCGAGGCTGCGCTGGCTGATCTGGTTGCCGATCTCGAGGCGGGCAGGCGAGAGGCTTGACTCGCGGGCGCGCCCTGTTCGTCGTCATCGCGCTTGGCGCCACGGCGGCGCTGATCGTCAGCCGGATCGACTTCGGCGAGGTCGTTCGTGAGGTCACGTTGCCGCTTCGCCACGAGGACGTGATTCGCCAGCAAGCTCAGCGCCATGACCTCGATCCGGCACTGATCGCGGCGATCATCAACGTCGAATCGGGGTTTCGCGACCAAACCTCGTCTGCGGGCGCGCGCGGCTTGATGCAGATCACGCACGACACCGCCGACACGATCGAGCGCCTGAGCGGAGGCGAGACGTTCGAGTACGAGGACCTCGCCAACTACGAGCTCAATATCCGCTACGGCACCTATTACCTCAATTATCTCCTCGATCTCCACGCGGGCAACGAGGTCGCCGCGCTCGCGGCGTATAACGCCGGTCCAGGCAACGTCGAGGCCTGGGGTGGCGCCGATCTCGAGCTCGAGCAGATCCAGTTCGCGGAAACGCGCGCATATGTCGCCGACGTGCTCGAAACGCGCGACCAGTACCGCGACAACTATGCCGAGGAGCTGGGGCTCTGAGAGCCGTGGTCACGGCGGCAGTGCTTGGGCACAGTCTTGTGCCAAACCTCCCGGCCCCCAGGGACCGGTCGGCCCGCAAGGACCCGCCGGTCCGGAGGGCGCGGTCAGCGGTCCGGGCGATGAGCTACGTTCGCACGGGATGGGGAAAGAGGCATGAGTCGGAACGCTTCACCGGCCGTTCGCGCAGCGATCCCAGTCGGGCTGCTGATCTTGGTCGCCTTTCTCGCCTGGTTCTTTTTAGTACGGGACGAGAGCCAGAGCGACCCGCCCACCGCCCGCCCGGGCGGCGGACCGGTCGCTGGGTCTCCCGCCGATATCGCGAAGCTCGGCCGGCAGGTCGGCATCCCCGCCTATTGGGCCGGCAACCAAGGGCAGGCGACACTCGAGCTCACCCGAACCTCCGAAGATCGCATCTTCGTTCGCTATCTGGATGACGGCGTCGAGATCGCCGATCCCGGCGACGACTTCCTGACCGTTGCGACGTATCCGCTGGACGGTGCCTTCCAGCTGCTCGAGCAGGCCGCCGATCGAGAGGGCGCGATCGTCGAGGACGGCCCGGAGGGCTCGCTCGTCGTTTCAAACGAGGACTCGCCGACGAGCGTCTACATGGGCTTCCCCGGTGAGGACTACCAAATCGAGATCTACGATCCTGATCCTGAGCGGGCGTTGAGCCTCGCCACCTCGGGGCAGATCGAACCCGCTGGCTGACGAACCTTCCGCCACGGCGAAGGTAGGGTGGCGCGCCGGCCCTGATGCTCGTCGCCTGGCTCATCTTCCCGCTCGCGCTCGCGGTGCTTTGCACCGGCTGTGGCTTGCTCGCCGAAGCCGTGGGCGCGCGGCGCTTGCCGACGACGCTGCTGCCCGCTGTTGGCTTCGCGGTACTGGTAGCGGTCGGCCAGTTCCTCACGCTCGCCAACGAGACAGCCGAGCTCACCGTTCCCGCCGCGGTGATTCTCGCGGGCGTCGGGATCGGCCTCGGCGCTCGTAGTCGCACCGTGGCCGTGCGTGCGGCGATCATGCCTGGTCTCGCGGCTCTCGGAGTGTTCGCGGTGTTCGCTGCGCCGATCGTGCTCTCGGGCGGCGCGACGATCGCCGGCTACATCGAGCTCGACGACTCGGCCACATGGCTCGCTCTCACCGATCGCGTCATGGAGCATGGGCGCGACCTCGGCGGACTCGAGCCCTCGACCTATGAGGCGACATTGGCCTTCAACCTCGGCGACGGCTACCCCGTCGGCGCTTTCTTGCCCTTTGGTGTCGCGGCCGCGCTCGTCGACACCGACCTCGCCTGGCTGATTCAGCCCTACATCGCGTTTCTCGCCGTCCTGCTGAGCCTGGCCTCTGTGGTCGCTCGCGAGGCCGACTGGCGGATACGCCGGCGCTGCGGTGCGCAACGGCTCTTGTCGGCGCCCAGCCCGCGCTGCTATATGGCTACTACCTCTGGGGTGGGATCAAGGAGGTCGCTGCGGCGGCACTGATCGCGGCGATCGCTGCGACCTTGGTCGAACTCGTGGCGCGGCGCGGCGATCCGCGGCTGCTCATCGGGCCGGCGCTCCTCTGCGGCGCTCTCCTCGGTGTCCTGGGCCTCGGCGGGGGGCTCTGGCTCGTCCCGTTGCTGGCAGGGGCGGCGCTGCTCCTTGCTCGCCGGGTGGCGCCGCGCACGCTCGCCAAACGCGCCGCCGGGTTGATCGTGGCGCTGGCGATCCTCGCGTTGCCATTGCTGGTCTCGGGCGCCCTGCTGCCGCCAACATCGTCGCCGCTCACAGACGGCAGTGCACAGGGAAATCTGATCGAGCCCCCTGGATCCGGCCCAGGTTGCCGGGGTCTGGCCTGCTGGAGACTTTCGGCTCGCACCGACGCATGAGCTCGTGACCTACGGCCTGATCGTGATCGCCTGCACGGCGGCGGTTGGCGGTATCGCGTGGTGTGCGCGGCGACGCCAGCCCGGGCCGGCGCTCTACGTCGGTGGTGTGCTGGCCGGCTGTGTCGCTATCGCCCTGGTCGGGTCGCCGTGGGTCGAGGGCAAGGCGTTTGCCACCGCATCGCCGGCGATTCCGTTTGCGGCCATGCTTGCCGTCGGCGGCCTCGCGGCTTCGCGCCGGCCGGTCGGCGCCGGTGCCCTCGCCGTCGTCATCGTCGCGGGCGTCGGCTGGTCCAACGCGCTCGCCTACGGAAATGTCAGCCTCGCACCCCGCGAGCAGTTCGAGGAGCTTGCGGAGATCGGCGAGCTGGTTGCCGGCGAGGGCCCGAGCTTGATCACCGAGTACTCGCCATACGGCGCGCGGCACTTCCTCCGCGACAGCGATCCGGAGTCGATCTCTGAGCTTCGTCGCCATCCGATCGCGCTCAGCAACGGCTCGCAGGTTGCCAAGGGGGAGGCGGCGGACACCGATGAGATCGATCCGCTCGCGCTCGCTCGCTATCGCACCATCGTCGTCCACCGCTCGCCGACGCACAGCCGCCCGCCCGGTGCCTACCGGCTCGTCTACGGTGGCGAGCACTACGAGGCCTGGCAGCGCCCCGCGCAACCGCAAGCGCCCGAGCCGAGACTGGGCCTCGGCGATCGGTACGACCCCTACGGCGTGCCGCGATGCAAGGACGTTCTCGAGCTTGCGGAGTCCGGGGACCTGGTCGCAGCCAGCGGCGAGCGGCCGCAGGTGGTGCCGCTTTCGGCCGCCACCTACCCAGCGGGCTGGCGCCGGGGCAGGGTCTGGTTGCACCGACTCCAGAGGGCGGCGGGACGATCACCGCTGAGGTCCACGTCGCGGGCGGTGGCGAGCACGAGCTCTGGCTCGGCGGCTCGGTCGTCGCCGCGGCGGAGGTTTGGATCGGTGGCCGCAAGGCCGGCGAGGTTCGCCACGAGCTCAACAACCTCGAGCAGTACGTCCGCCTCGGCTCGGCAGAGCTCGAGCCGGGTACCCATACAGTCGAGCTTCGTTTCGGTGGCGCCGACCTTCACCCCGGAAGCGCCGCCGGCACGAGTGCGGTCGGTCCGCTCGTTGTCGCACCGACCACCGACCCGCAGCTGGTCAACGTCGATGCCGGCGATGCGAGGTCCCTTTGTGGCACCACCTGGGACTGGATCGAAGTCGCGTCGTGAGCGCAGCTGATTCAGCGGCGCCGCGCGCCGCGCGCAGCTTGCGGGCGGCGCTCGCTACCTGCGTCGCCCTTGTCCTCGCCGATTCCTCGGTCGTGGTGCTCGCCTTGCCGACAGATCTACCGGGAGCTCGACGTTTCCGTCACAGCCGTGACCTGGGTTCTCGTCGCCTTCAACCTGGTGCTCGCGGCTGCGGCACTGCCGTCAGCCGCGGTCGCCCGACGGCTCGGGCCTGGCCGGGTTGCGACTGCGGCGATGATGCTCTTCGCGCTTGCGAGCTTGGCCTGTGCGTTGGCGGAATCGATCGAGCTCTTGCTCGCTGCCCGCTGCTTGCAGGCGATCGGCGGCGCCGGCGCGATCTGCGCCTCGCTCGAGCTGCTGCCCAGCAGTCGTCGGTTCCGAGCGCCGGGCCGCTTCTGTCTGGGCCCGTGCCGGCGTGCTCGGAGCGGCGATCGGGCCTGCCGTCGGTGGCCTGCTTACAGAGCTGATCTCGTGGCAGTCGATCTTCATCGTCCAGGTGCCGCCCGCACTTGCCTGCGCCGTCGCCTTCGGGGCAGTGGCTCGGGCGGAGTCACAAGCGGGATTCGTCCGCGATGAGATCAGGGCCTCGGGGACGCCACATCTCGCGGCCAACGCCGCGCTGGGACTGATCTCCGCGGCGCTGGCGGCGGCCCTGTTCTTGGTCGTCCTGCTGCTGATCGAGGGCTGGCGACTGACTCCGATCGCGGCCGCGGCAGCGGTCACAGTGATGCCGGTGTGCGCGGTGCTGGCGACGCCGCTGGCGCGGCGCGTGCCGGCGGTCGACGCACGAGCGGCGGCGGGTGCGATTCTGATCGCCGGCGGCCTCACCGCGACTCGGCCTGCTTCCAGCGGCAACGGTTGTCGCCACCTTCGCGCCGCAGGCGCTCGTCGGCGCCGGCCTCGCGCTCACCCTCTCGGCGCTGACCGAGGCGGCACTCGAGGGCCGCTCGCCACAAGCGATCCACGGTGGTTGGACGATTGCGTCGCGCCACGCCGGTGTCGTCGCTGGACTTCTTGTGCTGACGCCGGTGTTCACCGCGGACCTCGAGACCGAGCGGGTGGACGCCGAAGGCCGCCGGTACCGCGGCGCTGCTGGACGCTCGGATCTCGATCGAGTCGAAGATCGAGCTCGCCGCGCGGATCGAAGACTCAGATCGAAGCGGAAGGGGACAAGGTTCCGGTCCTCGATCCTGCGTTCGAGCCGTTGCCGAGCGATCCGCAGGAGCGAGCCGGCACGCTTGCCCTACGCGGGCAGGTTGGCGACGAGATCGACAAGGCAGCCACGCACGCGTTCAGCGCCTCGTTTCTGATCAGCGCCGCCTTTGCGCTTGCGGCGCTGATCCCGATCATGATCGCGCGTCGACGGATCAGCCTATGAGTGGTGGGCCAATCAGCCCGCGAACGCTCGTCGCCGCCGCGGTGGCGGCGGCGATCGGACTCGTCGCCGTGTACGTCGCCCTGGGCGGAGGCGACTACGAGCCGACCGCGGTCGCCGACCCCTGCGAGCAGCGAGACTGGCGCGAGCCGTCGGGAATCGAGGAATCGGCCCAGCAGTTCGGCCTCTCGGCGCTCGACGGCGCGGCCTGCGAGCTCGGCGTCAGCCGCGAGATCCTGGCTGCGGCGCTGGCGACCGAGAGCTCGCGCGAACGCTTCGCGACCGAATACGAAATCGAGGACGCCGAGCTCGAAGCGGCCGTGAGGGCGGGTGTCGTGCGAGCGATCGACGACGCCGAGCAGGCTGGAGCCCTGAACCCGATCGTCGCTGATGGCCTGCGCCTCGTCGGGGCGCGGATACCCGTAGACGAGGGCATCGCCTTGATCGAGGACGCGAGCGGGCTGTTCGAGGATGCGGAGGGGTTTGTCGGTGGACTCGGAGGAGATGGTGAGGTCCTGGACCTGCTGCCGTGATGCGGTTCGGAGCGCAGCAAGACCGCTGAGGCCGACGCACCGGGTCACGTCTTCGTCGCCCGCCAGACCCAGCCGATGAACAGCGCCTGGACGGGAAGTCGTGCGAACAGCAACCATCGCGGCAGGCGGTCGATGCCAACCCCGCGCCCGGCCACGTCCTCGGGACGAAGCGCCATGTGTAGGTTCGCGGGAAAGACCGCGACGAGCAGCCCGGTCAGCCACCAGCGAGCGAAGAGGCGGGTCGGCGCCGGGACCACCGCCAGGCCACCCACTATCTCGGCGACGCCGCTCCAGCGGACGGCAGCTTCGGGTGTCAGCGGAACGTACTCGGGCACCGTGGCTTCGTAGTCACGTCGACGAAGGAAATGCAAGATGCCGGCGCTGATGAAGGTCGCGGCGAGCGCTCGCTGAGCATCGTGTCATCACCCGGGATCCTCTCATTCGGACGCGACCGAGCGCACCGCCACCGCGGCGAGTGTGCGGCTTGGCGCGAAGGCGAGCGCGGTCGTCTTATCGGCGATCGCCGTCGCCGCCCAGGCACCGTCGAGCGACCACATCCCGCGGACCCATCTCGGCGCCCCCGCGGCCGGCGATCAGGTAGGCGGGAAGCGTGCGATCGAACTCGTCTGCCTCGGCGTCAGAGTCCCAGCGCCACGCCGCGACGACGATGCGTTCCTGCGCGCATTTCGCCTCACAGTCGACGCCGCCGCTGTCGCGGCTGAGCAATGCGTACTCGTCGCCACCCCAACCGGTTGCAGCGGCCTCCACCGCATCCTCGGGAACTCCGATTTCGAGCACCTGGCGGGTCGAGAACTCGCCGAGGACGCCACGATCGCTCACCCGCCATCCCCGTCGCTCGAGTTCATCGGTGTCCGCAGTGACCCGCACCGGTTCGTCGTCCGCCTGCGTACCTGTCGGAGTGAAGGATGTGCTCGGTCGACCGCGGCGGCTGCGATTCGAACGCTGCGTCGACTCGCGCCCAGTCGCCGCTGGCGATCGCGCAACGAGTTGACGAAGGCGCTGCCCTCCAGGTAGGTCCAGGTGAGCTGCTCGACGACGAACGCGGGCACGCCCTCGGTTCCTGAATCGACCCCGACCGGGCGGCGCTGAGCGCGAGCGGATCCAGGTGCTGGGCGGCGTACTCGATCATCTGGGAGGTCGCGGCGCCCTCGATCAGCGCGGTATCGGCAAGCTCGCGATCGTCGCTGCCGCCGCCGATCGCCTCTCGTCGAGGCCGAAGCTCTGATCGTCGAGCGCGTGCTCGAGCTCGTGCGCGAGCAGGAACTCGAGCAGCGCCCGGCTCGTCGCCGACCGCATCGCGGATCACGTAGAGCCGATCATTCTTCGGGTCGTAGGCGGCGGCGGCGAGGTCGGGCGCGCCGGTGGAGAGAACGTCGAGCTGCTCCTCAGGCTGCCTGCACACCGAACATTCGAGCGACCGTCTCGGTGTCGGCGAGCTTGCGATCGGCGCGGGTGCCGGATGGCGTCTGATCGCCGACGATCTCGGCGAAGCGCTCGCCGCTGATCACCTCGGGCACAGGGACGCGCTCGAACTCGAGCTCGCGAATGCGCTCGACCCGGCGCGGCGACCCGCGGCGTCAGCCGGCGTGCGAGGTTGCCGATCTGCGCCGGCGGGATCTCGTCACCGCCGCTGGCCGAGCTGAATCGGCCGCGGGTTGCGCCGGCGCGCTCGCCTCGGGAGCGCCGACCGTTGCGCTCGCCACCAGGGCGTGGCCGTGATCACAAGCAGCAGCGTCGGCGCCGCCGCCGATCCCCTGGCCTCTGTGCCCGCCGCTGCTCAAGGAGCCGAGTATGACGGCGCCGATGCCGTCTTCATGAGCGGTCGGTGCCCGACGCTATCTTCGTCTCGGTGCCCGAGTTCAAGCTCAACCCCGCCTACACGGCCACCGCCGACCAGCCGAAGGCGATCGAGTCGATCAGCGAGGGCCTGGGCGCGGGCGAGGACTTCCTCACCCTGCTCGGCGCGACCGGAACCGGCAAGACCTTCACGATGGCCGGGATCATCGAGCGAGTACAGCGCCCGGCGCTGGTCATCGCCCACAACAAGACGCTCGCCGCCCAGCTCTGCAACGAGTTTCGCGAGTTCTTTCCCGAGCAACGTCGTCGAGTACTTCGTCAGCTACTACGACTACTACCAGCCCGAGGCCTACGTCCCGCATCAGGACCTCTACATCGAGAAGGACTCGTCGATCAACGACGAGATCGACCGGCTTCCGACACGCGGCGACTGCGTCGCTGCTGGCTCGTCGCGACGTCGTCATCGTCGCCTCGGTCTCGTGCATCTTCGGCATCGGCTCGCCCGACCTCTATCGCCGCCAGATGCAGCTGTTCAAGCTGGGGGAATGGCTCGACCGCGACGACCTCTTTCGCAAGCTCGTCGGCATGCAGTACACGCGCAACGAGACGGCGCTGACTCGCGGCACGTTCCGCGCCCAGGGCGAGATGCTCGAGATCTTCCCGGCCTACGCCGAGTCGGCCTACCGGATCAACCTCTTCGGCGACGAGATCGAGTCGATCCACCATTTCGACCCGCTCACCGGCGAGATCTTCGACGAGATCGACCACGTCGCGGTCTGGCCGGCGAGCCACTACGCGACCGAGGAGGCGACGCTCGAGCGCGCCGTGGTCGAGATCAAGGCAGAGCTCGACGAGCGCCTGGCCTGGTTTCACGAGCGTGGCAAAGAGCTCGAGGCTCACCGGCTGTTGCAGCGCACCCAGTACGACATCGAGATGCTGAAGGAGCTCGGCTTCACGTCGGGGATCGAGAACTACTCGCGGATCTTCGACAATCGCGCTCCCGGCTCGCCGCCCCACACCTTGATCGACTACTTCCCCGACGACTTCGTCACTTTCGTCGACGAGTCGCATCAGACGATCCCGCAGATCGGCGGCATGTACGAAGGCGACCGCTCGCGCAAGCAGACGCTGGTCGACTTCGGCTTCCGCCTGCCATCGGCGATGGACAACCGCCCGCTCAGCTTCGACGAGTTCCTGCCGCGCGTCGGCCAGCTCGTGATGTGCTCGGCGACGCCCGGGCAGTTCGAGCGCACACAGGCCAAGCGCGTCGTCGAGCAGATCGTGCGACCGACGGGGATCATCGATCCCGAGATCGAGGTGCGCGAGACCCGCAATCAGATCGACGACCTGATGAACGAGGTCCGCGTCCGGGTCGAGCGCAAGGAGCGCACGCTGGTGACGACGCTGACGAAGAAGATGTCGGAGGACCTCACCGGCTACCTGCTCGAGCACGGCTTCAAGGTCCGCTACCTGCACTCCGAGGTCGACACGCTGGAGCGGATCCAGATCATCCGCGACCTGCGCCTCGGCGAGTACGACGTGCTCGTCGGCGTCAACCTGCTGCGCGAGGGCCTCGACCTGCCCGAGGTCTCGCTGGTGGCGATCCTCGACGCCGACAAGGAGGGATTCCTACGCGGCGAGACCTCGCTCATCCAGACGATCGGCCGGGCGGCGCGCAACGTCGACGGCCGCGTGCTCATGTACGCCGACAAGGAGACCGACGCGATGCGAAAGGCGTTCTCCGAGACCGCCCGCCGCCGCGAGATCCAGCTCGCCTACAACAAGGAGCACGGGATCACGCCGGAAACGGTGCGCAAGGGGATCTCCGACATCGCCGAGTTCCTCTCGATGGAGACGCGGGCGACGCCCGACCGCCGCCGCCGGCGCAACTCCGATGACGGCGCGCCGATGAGCCGCGAGCAGCTCGAGAAGGTCGTGATCGAGCTCGAGGAGGAGATGGTCGCCGCTTCCGAGGAGCTGCGCTTCGAGGAGGCGGCGCGGATCCGCGACGAGCTCAAGGAGCTGCGGCGCGACCTCGAGGCGTTGCGCGCCTGAGCTCGCAGGTCAGCCGTCAGCGGGCGGTTCGAAGCCGGCGAGTGACGATTCGCGGGCGCTTATCGGCGTCGACCTCGTCGGCCCGGAGGTCGACCACCTTGCCGCGAACGCCCTTTGTCTGGACCCGGGTCAGCGACAGCGCGACGATCTTCGACTTCCCGGGCTTGAGTTTGTACGGGGTCTCGCCGAGTGGCTTTCCCGCGGAGGCGCCGACTGGAGAAACGGTGAGGACTCCCTCGCAGGGTTCGGTCTTGAGGGCCGGACAGCGCAGCTTTACGCGGAGCGTGCCGTCCTTGGCCACCCGCGGGGGACGTTTCGAGAGAACCGTGTCGTAGCGATGCTTGGCCTGCGCCGTCGAGACGCTCTGGCAGCTCGTGGGCGAGTCGACTCGGTCGGCGAGGTCGTTGACAACCACGTCGGCCCTGACGCAGGTGACGACCTCGGCGAACCCGTCCCGGGTGAGGTAGGTGTCGAGGCCGTCGCCCCTCGCGTAGGTGTCGATCTCGGTGCCGCCGTCGACGGTGTCGGCCGCTCTGCCGCCGTTGAGGTCGTCGAGACCCTGGCCGCCGCTGAGCAGGTCTGTCCCGTCGCCGCCGTTGAGGTTGTCGGGTCCATCGCCGCCGATCAGCTCGTCGGCCGCGGCGGCGCCAGTGAGGATGTCACCGGCCTCGGTCCCCTCGAGCCGCTCGATCCCGACCAGCGAGTCGGTGCGCACGACGACGACGTTGCCGTTGGCGTCGCGCCCCGACAGCGTCGCCTGGTTCGTGACCAGCGACGCGGTTACGCCGAGCTCCGCTGTCGAAGAAATGTTCGAGACACCTGTCGCGGGGCTCGCATCTCCGAAGCCGGCGAGATCGCGGCCGGCGCCGCCATCGAAGGTAACCGGGTCGTTGCTGGTCCTGCCGGGAGCTCTGAGCGAGTCATCCCCGTCCGCGCCACGCAGCGTGCGCGGCCCACGCGCGCCGATCGAGAGTGTGTCGTTGCCGAGGCCGCCCTGCGCCGTAATCGACGCTATCGGGACGCTCTGGTCGGCTCCCAGGTTGAGCGCGTCATCCCCACCTTGGAGGTCGAGTGCCAGGAGGCTGACGTTGGCGATCGGGCAGACGTTCCGCACCGGGCGTCCGGTCAGCGGGTCGGTATCCGGAGGGCAGTTGCCGCTGGTGGCACTGATCGTGGCCGCGGGTGTGATCGTCATCGTGGCGGGCGAGTTCTGGCTCGAGGCGTCGACGTCGATCTCGAGGTTGTCGCGGCCCGGCGATCCGGTGATCGTCACGGTCCCGGACATGGTGCTCTTGGCCTGGCCGGCGGCCGCGGCGGGGAGCAGCAGCGCGAGCGCAGTCGCGAGCACCCCGCAGCGAATCGCGACCACTGCGAATCGGGCACCGATCTTCTTGCTCCCCCGGACCACGGCTCAAGCCTATATCGAGGACGGCAAAGGTCAAGGTCTGCCGCAAGCTGCCACTCGCCCCCGGACAAATCGTCGCATCGCCCGCTGACCCTCGCTAGGCTTGACGGATGGACAGCGAGAGCTTCGTCACGGAGGTAGCGGACAAGGTGCGCGCGATCGTTTCCGAGGCCGAGCAGAAGGCCGCGCAGATCATCGACGACGCCGAGCGGCAGGCCAACGAGATTCGCGATCGAGCCGAGAGCGAGGGCCGCGAACGGCTCGCCGAGGTGCGCGATGCGCTGGACGACCTTCAAGGCAAGCTCGGGACCAGCAACGGTGCCAGGTCCGAGGTCAACCCTGGCCCAGTAGTCGTGCCCGAGCCCCAGCCGCCGAGCCCGGGTCCGACCCCCGATCCAGTGCCCGAACCGACGCCGGAGCCGCCGTCAGAGCCGACGCCGCCCGTGATTCCCGAGCCGACGCCGCCGCCCGACGAAGGCACGCCGCCATCGATCGCCGCCGGTGGTAAGTCCGACGACGCCACCAGCGCCCGCCTGGTCGCGATGAACATGGCGCTCGACGGCGCCTCGCGCGAGGCAATCGAAGCTCACCTGGCCGAGCACTATGCGATCGACGACTCCGGCGTGATCGTCGACGACGTGCTCGCGCTCGCCGCCAACTGAACGCACCGCTCACGCGCACGGTTGACAACCCGCAAGTGAGATTCCGGTGTCGTCGTGGGTGCCTGGCCAAGAGCGGCGGCGACTGAGGCCCTCCGTACACTTGTTCGCAATGGCCGGCTCGGAGCAAATCGTCGTCTCGGGAGCGCGCGCTCACAACCTCAAGGGCGTCGACGTAACCCTGCCCAGGGACGCGCTTGTGGTCGTAACCGGCCTTTCTGGGTCAGGCAAGTCGAGCCTCGCCTTCGACACGATCTATGCCGAGGGCCAGCGCCGCTATGTCGAATCGCTCTCCTCTTACGCGCGTCAGTTTCTCGGTCAGATGGAAAAGCCCGACGTCGATTCGATCGAGGGGCTCTCACCGGCGATCTCGATCGACCAGAAGACGACCTCGCGCAACCCGCGTTCGACGGTCGGGACCGTGACCGAGATCTACGACTATTTGCGCCTGCTGTGGGCGCGGATCGGCAAGCCGCATTGCTACAACTGCGGCGAGCCGATCGCCGGGCAGTCGCTCGAGCAGATCACCGATCGCGTCATGACCCTCGACGAGGGCACCCGGTTCATGGTCTGCGCCCCGGTCGTACGGGGCCGCAAGGGTGAGTACGGGAAGCTGCTTGAGGAGATGCGCAGCCAGGGCTATGCCCGGGCCGTGGTCGATGGCGAGCTCCGTCGTCTCGACGAGGAAGGCGGGATCGAGCTCGACAAGAAGTTCAAGCACGACATCTCGATCGTCGTCGACCGTCTGGTGATCAAGGAAGGGGTGCGAAAGCGCCTGGCCGAGTCGCTGGAAGCGGCTTCAGCGCTTGCCGAGGGAATTATCGAAGTCGAGCTGATGGGCGCCGAGAAGGCGGTCGAGGCCGCCGGCGTGGAGGTTCTCAGCGGTCCCAGCGCGGGCAAGCGCGGCGAGGTGCTGATCTTCAGCGAGAAGTTCTTCTGCCTCAATTGCGGCACCTCGATGCCCGAGCTCGAGCCGCGCATCTTCTCTTTCAACTCGCCGCATGGCTGTTGCCCGCAATGTCACGGCCTCGGCTTCCAGCGGGTGATCGACCCCGAGCTGATCGTGCCCGATCCGACGCTGTCGATCTCTGAAGGCGCGCTCGAGCCGTGGACGAAGGCGGCCTCGATGTATCACCGGCGCCTGCTCGAAGCCGTTGCCGAGGCCAACGGCATCGATGCCGATGCGCCCTGGCGTGATCTGCCGCGCAGCGACCGCGACCTTTTGCTCGAGGGCACCGGCGACGAGCGCCATACGATCTCCTACAAGAACCGCTTCGGCCGGCGCCGCAGCTACACGGTTCGCTTCGACGGACTCCTGCACAGTCTCGAGCGCCGCTACGAGAACACTGACTCGGAGAACACGCGCGAGCGCGTCGAAGCGCTGATGGCGCTACAGCCGTGCTCGGCCTGTCACGGGGCGCGCCTGCGCCCCGAGGTGCTGGCGGTCGCTGTCGGCGGGCTCAACATCTATGAGTACACGCAGTTCTCGGCGCGCCGCGCACTGGAATGGATCAACGAGCTCGAGCTGACCGAAACCGAGCGCGCGATCGCCCGGCTCGTCGTCCGCGAGATCGCCGAGCGCCTGCACTTTCTCGATTCGGTCGGCATCGGCTACCTCTCGCTCGAGCGCGCCGCGACGACGCTCTCGGGCGGCGAGGCGCAGCGGATCCGGCTCGCGACCCAGATCGGCTCGAGCCTGGTCGGCGTTCTCTACATCCTCGACGAGCCCTCAATCGGCCTGCACCAGCGTGATAACGCCAAGCTGATCGGCACGCTTGAGCGCCTGCGCGAGATCGGCAACACAGTGATTGTCGTCGAGCACGACGAGGGCACGATTCGCGCCGCCGACCACGTCATCGACATCGGGCCGGGGGCGGGCGAGTTCGGTGGCGAGATCGTTGCCGAGGGAACGCCACAGCAGGTCGAGGCGACGCCGGGGTCGGCCACAGGTCAGTTCCTCTCCGGTGAGCGAGCGATCGCCGTTCCCGATGAGCGGCGCCATGCCAACGGCGAGATCGTCGTTCGCAACGCCCGCCAGCACAATCTCAAGGGCGTCGATGTCGAGTTCCCGCTCGGCGTCTTCACCGCGGTCACCGGCGTCTCGGGGTCGGGCAAATCGACCCTGGTCAACGAGATCCTCTATCGCTCAGTCGCCAATCGCCTGCATCGTGCGCGGATGCGCCCCGGCGCTCATGACCGCATCGAGGGCATCGAGCAGGTCGACAAGATCATCAACATCGACCAGTCACCGATCGGTCGCACGCCGCGCTCGAACCCGGCCACCTACACGGGCATCTTCGATCACGTTCGGCAGTTGTTCGCGGGTACCCGCGAGAGCCGGGCGCGGGGCTACAAGCCCGGTCGCTTCAGCTTCAACGTCAAGGGCGGTCGCTGCGAAGTCTGTCGCGGCGACGGTCAGATCAAGATCGAGATGCACTTCCTGCCCGACGTCTACGTACCGTGCGAGCAATGTCACGGTCGCCGCTACAACCGCGAGACGCTCGAGATTCGCTACAAGGGCAAGTCGATCGCAGACGTGCTCGAGATGTCGGTCGGCGATGCCGTCGAGTTCTTCGAGCCGGTACCGAAGATCGCGCGACGGCTGCGAACGTTGCACGATGTCGGTCTCGACTACATCCGCCTCGGGCAGCCCGCCACTCAGCTCTCCGGGGGAGAGGCCCAGCGCGTGAAGCTCGCAACCGAGCTATCCAAGATCGCCACGGGCGCAACGCTCTACATCCTCGATGAGCCCACCACCGGCCTCCATTTCGCCGACGTCGAGCGGCTGCTCGACGTGCTCGGCCGGCTAGTCGAGCAGGGAAACACCGTCGTCGTCATCGAACACAACCTCGACGTGATCAAATCGGCCGACCACCTGATCGATCTCGGCCCCGAGGGTGGCGATGCCGGCGGCGAGCTGATCGCGGTCGGCACGCCCGAGCAGATTGCGGGCGCGCCCACCTCCTACACGGGCCAGTTCCTGCGCGACCTCGTCGCAGCGGTGGAACCAGCGCCGAAGCCGCGGCGCGCAAAGCCCAAGCAGCAGCGCGAGCCCATCGCCGCCTGAGCGGCGATAACCGGCGCCTGGCGGCGTCATCGGTCGCTTGCGTGCGTAGCACGCCGCGACTCGCTGCTTCCTTGCCCAGGCTTGGTTATCGCCGCTCAGAAGACGATGGTGCGGTCGCCGTCGAGGAGAACGCGGTCTTCGAGGTGAGCCTTGACGGCGCGAGCGAGGACCAAGCGCTCTATGTCGCGGCCGATCGAACCAGGTCGGCGGTTTCGTCACGGTGGCTGACGCGGGTCACGTCCTGGTCGATGATCGGGCCTGCGTCGAGCTCATCGGTGACGTAGTGGGCCGTCGCTCCGACAAGCTTGACGCCACGTTCGTGGGCGCGCTGGTAAGGGTCTGCGCCGACGAACGCCGGCAGAAAGCTGTGGTGGATGTTGATCGCCGGCGCGCCCAGGGCGGCGAGAAACTGCGGCGATAGCACCTGCATGTAGCGCGCGAGAACGAGCAGGTCGATTCGTCCTTTGATCACTTCGAGCACCTGGCGCTCGGCGTCGTGCTTGGTCGCTTCGGTAACCGCGATGTGGTGATAGTCAGCGCCGACTAGTGCGACCGTGTCGGCGTGGTCGGGATGATTGGAGATCACCTCAGCGATCTTCGCCTCGAGCTCGCCGTTTCGCGCTCGCCAAAGCAGGTCCGAGAGGCAATGGTCCTCGCGCGAGACCATGATCGCGATCCGCTTGCGCCGGCTCGCCTCGGCGAAGCGGTAGTCCATCTGCAGCGGCTCGCCGACCTGCTCGGCGAATGCGCGCCGCAGCCGGTCACGCTCGCCGGAAGCGGGGGAGTCGAAGACCATGCGCATGAACAGCCGGCCCTCGGCGTTGGAGTGCTGGTCGGCGTCGGTGATATTGAGACCGGCGTCGGCAAGGAAGCCACTTACGGCCGCGATCAGGCCCGGCGGGTCGGGGCAAGCGATCAGTAGCCGCGGTTGTCGGTCGTTCGTTCAGCGCCGCGTGGGTTGCGAGCTGAAGTTGCAGCGATGCCACTTCCTTTGCTCGTCGCCCGGCGTCGCGGTCACCCTCGCCCGCGGCGACGATGGATCCCTTCATCAAGATGTGCCACTTGCGGGCAAAATCCTCGGGGTCGGCGGCGCCCGCCGCTCGAGCCAACGGCTCGATGAAACCGCGAATGCCAGCCAGATAGGCCACGCCGGCGGCGTGAATCGGGTCGTCAGGTGTGGGATGTTCGAGCAGTACGTTGATGAACGTGCAGCCCTCGAAATCAGCGGTCTCAAACCACTCCGAGAAGACATCGAATATCGCCAGCAGTCGCTCGCCGGGGTCGCTCGCGCGGCGCTCCACCTCGGTCTGAAGCCAGTCGCGAGTCCAGCGTTGGTTGCGGCGCTCGAGCACGGCCAAGACGAGCTCTTGCTTGGAGCGGAAGTGTCTGTAGAGGGTCTGGCGCGCGACACCTGAGCGCTCGACGATCGCGTCGATGCCCACCGCCTGAATCCCCCGGCGACAAAACAGCTCATAGGCGGAGTCGAGAATGCGCTCGCTCGCAGCGTTTGCGGGCGCCGGACCCCTGTCAGCCGCGATCCCCTCCATAACGCCTGACATGGACCCACTTTAGTCGATAGCGCCGGCGAGAACGGTCGGTCTTCAGAGCGTCGGATCACTCACCTAGGCGCTGGCGGGTCGTTGGGATCAACAGAGCGCATGCGAACGACCGAGGCATCCACGCGAGGCCTTGCGGGGATATCGAGAGGTCGCGGCGCGCCATTCGAAGCGCCCTGCGCCGTTAGCTCATAGATCGCATCCTCGAGCGCCCGCAGACGCGCTTCACGGCGGGCGGCTCCGCCCGTGATCAGCTTCTGAATTCGCACAGACTCCTGCACCCAGGCGTCAAGCTCAGCGAGCTTTACCGCCAGACGCCGCTCCCGCTCCTGCTCGGCGGCTTCGAGGGAGCGACTGAGTGCGACGAGAGTGCGGCATTGGTCGGCGAGCGCAGCTCTGCGATCCATGAACGAACTGATTCCACTCCTACGCTCGACGTCCTGCCGCGGGTCGCGTCCGGGCACTGCCTCAAGCGCGCATTTGAGAAGCTGCGCAAGATGAGCTCCGAGGTCGACTCCTGGCGCATCTGGCTGGTCAAGCGCGGCTGGTACGAGCGAAATCGGCGCCTGCGAAGGCGCTGGCGTCTGAACCGTCACGCCGCGCGCGGTGGTTTCTTCGTCCGATTTCCGATCGAGGGCGAGGTCCTCGAGGCGCTCGACTCCGGGCGACTTGAGATCGGCGAGAACACGCTGCTCGAGCCGGGGTGTTGGCTGACGCTAGGCGCACAGGCGCGGATCAGGATCGGAAGTGAGTGCTTTCTCAACCGCGGCACGATGCTTGCGGCGGCGGAGTTGATCGAGATCGGAGACAACGTGATGTTCGCCAACGGCTGCTTCGTTGGCGACGCGGCGCATCGCCACGACGATCCCGAACAGCCGGTGACGCGCCAGGGGTTCGAGCCGGCGCGGCCGGTCAAGATCGGCTCCAACGTCTGGTTCGGAGTCAACTGCGTCGTCACGCCAGGAGTCACGGTCGGCGACCGAGCGGTGATTGGCGCGAACTCGGTGGTGACGAAGGATGTGCCGGCGGGCACGATCGCGGCCGGTGCTCCCGCGAAGGTGATCAAGGAAATCGAGTTCAAGTCGAGCGCGGAGGAGTAGGTGGCTGCGATTTCGGTCAGCTGCGTGGTGGGATCGATCGTTACGGCCGGCGCGCTCATCGTTGGCGGCGGCTGTGGTGAGGAAGACGATGAGCGTCCTTCGACGACGACCGTGACGACGAACGCCCCGACCCCAACCGAGACTGCGACCGGCGAGCAGGAGCAGCCCGCCGCCGAGGCGGGCGTCGGTGAGGCGGAAGCCGTTTCGGCGCAGAAGCCGCTCGAGATTCCCGATGTGCTCGAGGTCGTGCTCACGGCGTCGGGCCCCCCGGACTTGATCTGCGACGCGCTCGTGACCGAGAACTACCTTCGCACCGCTTACGGCGCGCGTGAAGGCTGCATCGCCGCGCAGAGGCCTGGCGCCCTCGCTGAATCGCTGGGGGGCGTGAAGACCGATGCTGCGCCCGATCGGGCAACCGCGACGCTTGTGCCGAACGGCGGCCCCTACGACGGCGTCGAGGTCGAGGTCGAGCTGGTTCGCGACGGCGACGGCTGGCGCGTCGACTCGCTGGTCGCCGATCTGCCCGCGGGTCCCTGACATGGGGATTCGCACCGGTACCTACTCGATCGTGGGGCGCGATCCCGCCACCGGCGAGCTTGGCGTGGGGGTGCAGTCGCACTGGTTCTCGGTCGGCTCGATCGTCACCTGGGCCCGCCCAGGCGTCGGCGCGGTGGCGACCCAGTCGATAGCCGAGCCGAGCTACGGACCGAAGCTGCTCGATCGCCTGGCGGCGGGTGAGGATGCCGAGGCGGGATTGAGCGCCGAGCTCGCTGGCGACAGCCTCGCCCGCTTCCGCCAGGTGGCAGTCGTCGATGCCGGCGGCGTGACCGCAACGCACACGGGTGGTGGTTGCATGGACCACGCTGGGCACGAGGCAGGGGATGGGTTCAGTGCCCAGGCGAACCTGATGGCGTCGCCGCAGGTGTGGCCGGCGATGGCGGCGGCGTTCAGCGGCGCCGACGGTCCGCTGGCGCGGCGGTTGCTCGCCGGGCTCGAAGCCGCCGAGGCCGCCGGAGGTGACGTCCGAGGACGTCAGTCGGCGGCGCTGCTCGTGGTTCCCGCGGAGGGCGAGGCGTGGCGCAGACGGGTCGAGCTACGAGTCGAAGACAGTGCTGAGCCCCTCGCCGAGCTTGGCCGGCTGCTGAATCTCGCATGACTCATACGCGATCGCGGACCGCGCCGATTCGCTTGCTGGCGAGGGCAGACATGAGGAGGCCGCGAAGCTCTACCTCGAGGCCGCCGAAGCTGCGCCGGACAACGTCGAGCTCAGCTTCTGGGCCGGGCTTGGGATCGCTGCGGCGGGGGACGTCGCCGGTGGAGCTGCGCGTGTCGGCGCGGCGATTGCAGCGCACGGAGGCTGGCGCGACCTCCTGCTGAGGCTCGATCCGGAGATCGCCCCGGCAGTGGAGGCCGTGAGGGCCGAGCTCGACGTTTGACGAAACGGTAATTCGGTGCCCTCCCGCTGTCCCAAAAGCACCGTTCGCCCGAGCGACGTTGCCTACGCCGCCCCCTTGCCGGCTGCTCGCAGATGCTTGTCGACGATCCGCGCGCAGCGGCGACCGTCGGCGATCGCGGTGACGATCAGCGACTGGCCGACGCGCGCGTCGCCGGCGGCAAAGACGCCGTCCGCCGAGGTCGCGAAGGCGTCCGCGCGAACGTTGCCGCGCCGGTCGAGGCCGAGTCCGAGCTCGGCGACGACGTCGCTCGTGCGCGGGGTGCATGAAGCCGATCGGCGATCAGCACGAGGTCGGCGGGCATCTCGAACTCGCTGCCGGCGACCGGCTCGAGGGTGCGCGACGAGCTGCCGGTGACCTCGCGCGCCGGACAGGCGCCGAACGCGACCGGTCGCCCTCGAGTCCGATCACCTGATGGCCGAAGCGCCGCTCGCCGCCCTCGTCGAGCGCGTAGGTGGTGACCGAGCGCTTCGGCGGCAGCGGCCAGGGAGTGTCGGCGTAGCGACCGCCGTCGGGGAGCTCGGGGTAGACGTCGAGCAGGGTCGGCGCTGCGCGCGCCCTCGCGGTTGGCGTTGGAGATGCAGTCCATGCCGGTGTCGCCGCCGCCGATCACGACCACGTGCTTGCCGGCGGCCGTGATCTCGTGCTCGGGCTCGGGCGCGACGGGCGGCCTTGCTCGCGCGCGCCACCCAGCGATTTCGCTGGTAGAGGTAGTCCATCGCGAAGTGCACGCCGTCGAGCTCGCGGCCGGCGCCTCGAGGTCGCGCTCGACCCGCGAGCCGATCGCGATCACGACCGCGTCGTGGCGCTCGCGCAGCTCCTCGGTGCTCGACGGTGGCGCCGACGTCGACGCCGCACTCGAAGCTGACGCCCTCGGCCTCGAGCAGCTCGACGCGCCGGTCGATCATCCACTTCTCGAGCTTCGCGTCGGGGACGCCGAAGCGCATCAGCCCGCCGACGCGCCTCGTCGCGCTCGTAGACGGTGACCTCGTGGCCGACAGCGTTGAGCTCGGCGGCAACCGCCATCCCGGCGGGACCGGAGCCGACGACCCCGACCGTGCGACCGGTGCGGGTGGCGGGGGGCGAGGCGACGATCCAGCCCTCGTAGAAGGCCCGCTGCGACGATCGCGTACTCGATCTGCTTGATCATCACCGGGTCGTCGATGATGTCGAGCACGCAGGCGGACTCGCACGGGGCCGGGCAGATCAGGCCGGTGAACTCGGGGAAGTTGTTGGTCGCGTGCAGCTGCTCGATCGCAGCGCGCCAGTCGCCGCGGCGCACGAGGTCGTTCCAGTCGGGGATCAGGTTGCCGAGCGGGCAGCCGTTGTTGCAGAACGGGAACGCCGCAGTCCATGCAGCGCGCGCCCTTGCTCGCGCAGCGCGCCTTCGGCGAGGACGCCGAAGATCTCGCCGTAGTCGCCGACACGCTCGCTCGGGTCACGCTCCGGATCGGCGACGCGACGGATCTTCATGAAGGCGGCTGGATCGCGGCTCATGCCGCCACCTCGCTGGCATCGGCGGCTCCATTCACGCCGGCGCCGGCCTCGGCGGCCGCTTCGGCGAGTGCCCGCGCGTACTCACGCGGCATTACCCGGACGAACTGCTCGTGCGAGCGATCCCATTCGCCGAGCAGCCGCAACGCAAGCGCGCGAGCCCGTGCGCCGGGCGTGCTCGTCGACCAGCGCCGCGACCAGCTCGAGGTCGTCATCGGTCAGCGGCTCGAGGTCGACGAGCTCCGCGTTGAGCCTGCCCGCCAGCTCGGTATCTGGATCGAAGATGTAGGCGATGCCACCACTCATGCCGGCGGCGAAATTGCGCCCGGTGGGACCGAGGACGACGACGTGGCCGCCGGTCATGTACTCGCAACCATGGTCGCCAATGCCCTCGACGACAGCGTCGGCGCCTGAGTTGCGAACGGCGAAGCGCTCGCCGGCAAGACCGTTGAAGAAGGCGCGACCGCTCGTCGCCCCGTAGAGGACGACATTGCCGGCAATCACGTTGTCCTTGGGCCTGAATACAGAGCCTGCCGGCGGGCGCACCGCGAGCACGCCGCCGGAGAGCCCTTTGCCGACGTAATCGTTCGCTTCGCCGTGCAAGGTCATCGTCACGCCAGGGGCGAGCCATGCGCCGAAGCTCTGGCCCGCCGAGCCGTGCAGGTTGATCTCGATCAAGCCCTCGCGAAGGCCGATGCCGCCATGGCCGGCTGACCACCGCGTGCGAGAGCCGTCCGCCGACCGCACGATCGACGTTGCTGATATCGGCGCGGATTCGCACGCTTTCGCCGCGCTCGATCGCCGGTGTGGCCGCCGCGACCAGCTCGCGATCGTCGAAATGCGGATCCGGCGGTTCCGGGGCGCGGGTGCGATGGCGCGGCGCCTCGGCCTCTACGTTCTCAGGGACTGCCAGCAGGGCGCTGAGGTCGAGGCTGGCCAGCTCAGGCCGCGCCGGTTGCGGGTGCGGGTCGATCAGCTCTGTACGGCCGATGATCTCCGCCATCGTGCGGGCGCCGAGCGACGCGAGGATCTCGCGAATCTCGGCTGTGACCAGAGCGAGGTAGTCGATGACCTGCTCCGGCCGGCCGGCGAAGCGCTCGCGCAGCTCGGGATCCTGGGTTGCGATACCGACCGGGCAAGTGTTGAGGTGACAAACGCGCATCATGATGCAGCCCATTGCGATCAGTGGGGCCGTCGAGAAACCGAACTCCTCCGCTCCGAGCAGGGCACCGACGACGACATCGCGACCGGTGCGCAGGCCGCCATCGACCTGAAGCACGATGCGCGAGCGCAGGTCGTTGCGAAGCAGCGTCTGCTGAGTTTGGGCAAGTCCAAGCTCCCACGGCACGCCGGCAGCCTGGATCGACGAGAGGGGAGAGGCGCCGGTGCCGCCGTCGTGACCGGCGATGACAACGTGGTCGGCCCCGGCCTTGGCGACTCCGGCCGCGACCGTGCCGACTCCCGCCTCCGCCGCGAGCTTGACGGAGACCGTGGCGTCGGGGTTCGCGGCGCGCAGGTCGTAGATCAGCTGCTTGAGATCCTCGATCGAGTAGATGTCGTGGTGGGGTGGGGGTGAGATCAGACCGACGCCGGGAGTTGAAAAACGCAGCTTTGCGATGTAGGGGTCGACCTTGTGGCCGGGCAGCTGCCCGCCTTCGCCGGGCTTGGAGCCCTGCGAGATCTTGATCTGGATCTGATCAGCGCTCGCCAGGTAGGCGGCGTTGACGCCGAAGCGGCCCGAGGCCACCTGCTTGATCCGCGACCGCCGCAGATCGCCATTCGGGTCGGGGTTGAGCCGGCGCTCGTCCTCGCCGCCCTCGCCACTGTTCGACATCGAGCCGATCCTGTTCATCGCCACGGCCAGGGTCTCGTGTGCCTCTGGCGAGAGGGCGCCGAGGCTCATGCCGCCGGTGACGAAACGGTTTGCGATCTCGGCAGCCGGCTCTACCTCCTCGAGCGCAACCGGGTCGGCCAGCGGCCGCAGCGCCATCAAGCCGCGCAACATCCCCAGCGCGGCGTTCTCCTCGTTGATGCGCCTGGCGAAGTCCCCGTAGGCCTCCTCGCCATGCTCGGGGTCGCGAACGGCTCGCTGCAGGCTCGCGATCGTTCCCGGGTCCCAGGCGTGGCGCTCGCCGTCGCGCCGCCAAGCGTAAATGCCGCCCTGGGGCAACAGGCTGGCGTGGTCTGCCGCGAGCAGCGCGTCCTCGACATGCTCGGGCAGGGCGCGGCCGTGGCGCTCGGGATAGGCCCGCGCGTGGCGCTCGAGCGCGTCTTGCGCCAAGCGCTCGAGGCCAACCCCACCCACAGCCGAGGCGGTGCCGGTGAAGTGGCGTTCGATCAGGTCGCGGTCGAGTCCGACGGCCTCGAACACCTGGGCGCCGCAGTAGGAGGAGATTGTCGCGATACCCATCTTCGAGATCACCTTGAGCAGGCCTTTGCGCATCGCCTCCAGCAGGTTTTCGCAAGCTTGCTCGGTTGATAGATCAGCCTCGATCCGAGCCCTACCTGGTAGCGAGTCGACCGAGTCGAGCATCAGGTACGGGTTGACCGCAGCGGCGCCGTAGCCGATCAACGCTGCGAGATGGTGGACCTCGCGCGGTTCGCCCGACTCGACCACGAGGCTTGCGTCCAGGCGGGTGCCGGCGCGCACAAGGTGGTGGTGAAGCGCGCCCGTCGCCAGCAGGGCCGGCACGGGCACGCGATCGGCTGAGAGGCCGCGATCGCTGAGCACGAGAACCGTCGAGCCCTGCTCGATGGCGGCATCGGCCTCGCCACAAATTCGCCGCAGCGCGGTGGCGATGCCCGCCGGACCGTCATCGACGTGCCAGACGATCTCGATCATGTGTGCGCGGATTGCGCCCTGAGTCGATCGCACGATGCGCTCGAGCTCGGCGTTTGCGAGCACGGGGTGCTCGAGGATCAACTTGCGGCCATGCATCGGCGTCTCGTCGAGCAAGTTGCGATCGGCGCCGAGGCGCGTCTCGAGCGACATCACAACCTGCTCGCGCACGGAGTCGATCGGCGGGTTGGTGACCTGGGCGTAGCGCTGCTTGAAGAAGGAAAATAGCGACGGTGCCTGCCGAGAAAGCACCGCGAGGGCGACATCGTTGCCCATTGAGCCCGTCGGCTCGGCGCCGTCGCGGGCGGCCGATGAGATCAGGACCCGCAGATCCTCCTGGGAGTAGCCGAAGGCGAGTTGACGAGTTTGCAGCGGCTCGTGACTCGGAGCGACGGGTCGCGCCGAGAGGTCGTCGAGCTGCAGCGACTCTTGGCTGACCCAGCGCGCATACGGCCGGCTGCGCGCGACCTCGAGCTCGGCTTCGTAGCGGTCCGAGACACGTCCACGTTCGAGGTCGACAACGAAAAGATGGCCCGGGCGCAGGCGTCCACGCTGGACCACCTTGCCGGGATCGACGGGCAGGACGCCGGCCTCGGAGCCGAGGACGACCCAGTTGTCCTCGGTCAGCAGCCAGCGGCCTGGGCGCAAGCCGTTGCGGTCGAGCGTGGCGACCAGACGACGACCGTCAGCGGCGACGATCGCGGCCGGTCCGTCCCAGGGCTCGAGCATCGAAGCGTGGTAGCGGTAGAAGCCGTGCAGTTCCTCGGGGAGCTCCGGATCGGTCTCGTGAGCCATCGGGATCAGCATCATCAGCGCGTGCTCAAGTGAGCGCCCGTCGCTGACCAGCAACTCGAGCAGGTGATCGAAGGCGGCTGAATCGGAGGTCCCGTCGGGAATCAGGGGCAAGCAATCGGCGAGCTCGGGGCCGATCGCGGCCGACTTCAGCTTCGACTCACGCGCGCGCATCCAAGCCAAGTTGCCGCGCAGGGTGTTGATCTCGCCGTTGTGGGCGCTGTAGCGGTGCGGGTGGGCGAGGGCCCAGCTCGGGAACGTGTTCGTGGAGAAGCGCGAATGGACGATCGCGAAAGAGCTGTGGAAATCAGGGTCGCGCAGGTCGCGGTAATAGTTGGCGAGCTGGGGCGCGGTCAACATGCCCTTGAGCACCATTGTGCGAGCGGAGAAGCTGGGGATATGGAGCTCGTCGTCGCCGACTGCTGAGCTCGACCGCGCGGCGGATGACGAAGAGGCGGCGCTCGAACTCGTCGGTGTCGGCGGTCTCGGGTGCAGCCGCGACCAGGAGCTGACGAACAGTCGGCGCGACCTCCGCGGCTGTCTCGCCGCAGTACGCGGGATCGATTGGCACGGTGCGCCATCCGAGCACGGTCTGTCCGCGCCCTTCGACCTCGGTCTCGATCAGCGCCCCCAGCTCGCGGCGGCGCGCGGGATCAGCGGGCATGAAGCAGACGGCGACGCCGAAGCGTCCGGCTTCGGGCAGCTGCGGTGGTGAGATCTCGAACTCCTCCGCGTGGTCGCGGATGAAGGCGTCGGGAATGCCGGTAAGGATGCCGGCGCCATCACCGCTGCTGGGGTCGGCGCCCGCCGCACCGCGATGCTCGAGGTCGTCGAGCGCCTCGAGTGAGCGCACGACTACCTCGTGATTCATAGCTCCGTCAAGACGCGCCACCGCAGCGACCCCGCATCCATCGTGCTCGAAGGCGGGGTCGTAGAGGCCAGGGTGCGCGTCCGGCTCCGACTTGCCGAACTTGCTCATGCGCACAAGTTACGCAAGCGAGGGTCGATCATTCGCCGCCGCCCGCTCAGTTCGAAACGCCTACAAGCGGATTGGACCGCGTGTCAGTGCGGCCAGGGCCTGGCCGCACTCCCAAACATGGCGATTACCTCACGCCAGCAGATGGCCTCGGCGGGCGGCGGGGAGGCGATTCCCCGCCGCCGCCGGGTCATGCCTCGGTCAGACGCCGCGCGGGTGCGGGCCGCGGCCGGTGTGCAGCTCGTCGAGCAGGCGCGGCACGAACAGCAGCGCCGCGACCCCGACGAGGACGTAGACGACGTCGGTGACGGTGCCTGAGCCGAAGATCTCGCTGATCACGTTCGTGTCGAACAGCGCGACGATCGCCCAGTTGAGGGCCCCAACGATCATCAGGAACAGGGCCAGGGGTTCCAGCTTTCTCACCATCTCCATTTGCGCCACCTCGCTCTTTCTTGCGAGCCGGTCCGCACCAGATTAAGTGCGGATAGTTACAACCATTTACCCCACGGTTTCGTGGTGGTTACGGGGAGGCGCGTCGCTAACGCGGCCAAACCAGTCTCACGTGGCCGGCGGTCGTTTGTTGCTGGTGAAGGGGGCGGCTAACCGCGTCTATATCCACAAGCGCGTCCGCCATACGTCTTGTGCAGATCCAAGCCCAACAGTCGGGCTTAGATCTCCACAAGCTCCAAATCGGCCGCCCTTACTGACCTGTCCCACTGCCGCAGCGCGCGGCGGCTGAAGGGATCGCGCCAACCCCGTCCTAAATCTCCGTCGCCGACCAATCCCCCCCGAAGCTCGCCTCAGCTGCACGGCTTTCGTGCTCGAGGAAGCGGCGCAGAGCATCGAGCTCTGCCGGGTCGATCGCGTAGGTGTGTTCCTCGGCCGGGAAGGCGCCGCGGCGGACTTCGGCGGCGTACTCGCTGACACCCCGAACCATCTCTGCCCGCACCTCGGCGAAGCGCTTTACGAACTTCGGCGAATGCCCACCGAAGATTCCGAGCAGATCGTGAAAAACCAGCACCTGGCCATCGGTGGCCGGCCCGGCGCCGATCCCGATCACGGCCGCGGTCGACATCTGCGCCATCAGCACCTCCGTGACTCCGGCAGGGATCGCTTCGAAAACGACCGCGAAACAGCCCGCCGCCTGTAGGGCGAGCGCGTCCTCAGCGACTCTGGCCGCAACGTCGGCGGTCTTGCCCTGGGCCTTGAAGCCGCCGAGAGCCGTCGCCGTCTGGGGCGTGAGGCCGACGTGGCCCATCACCGGGATGCCCGAGCGGATGATCGCCCGCGCGCGATCGACCGAAGCTCCGCCGCGCTCGAGCTTGACCGCATCGCACCCGGCCTCCTTGATGAATCGCTGCGCGTTCTCGATCGCTTGCTCGTCGGACCGCTCGTACGAGCCGAATGGCATATCGCCCACCAGCAAAGGCGTCTTCAGGCCACGGCGAACGGCCGCAGCCAGCATCACCATCTCCTCCATGCCCACGGGAACTGTCGAGTCGTAGCCGAGAACGGTCATCGCGGCTGAATCGCCCACCAGGACGATGTCGACGCCGGCCGCCTCTGCTACCTGGGCCGAGGGATGGTCGTAGGCGGTGACCATGACGATCGGTTCGGCCGCGAACTTCATCTCTGCCAGCCGCGGGAGCGTCATCTTCACGCGCTCGGCCACGTCCAAATCAGGTTGCTTGGGGTGAGTGCTCATGGTGCTGAGTGCCTCTCTCGCTGTTCATGGTCTCGATCGCCGTCGCCGGCGTCGATGACGATGTTGTCGATCAGCCGCGCGCGTCCTACGCGGGCGGCGACGGCAACCAGTACGGGTCGCCCGTTGAAGCTGTGAGCCGCGGTCAGGTCGTCGAGATGACGGGCCTCAAGGTATTCGGGGTCAACCCCAGCCTTCTCGAGCTCGGCAGCGCCAACTGCCAGAGCGACGCTGGTGGCAACTTCCCCGCGCGCCGCTTCACGCTCGATCGCGGTGAGGGCGCGGTGAAGCGCCGCGGCCTGCGGACGATCGTCGCCAGTCAGGTAGACGTTTCGTGAGCTCAGCGCGAGGCCGTCGGGCTCACGGACGGTCGGTATCACTGCAATCTGCACCGCGAAGTCGAGATCCTGCGCCATACGCTCGATCACAGCTGCCTGTTGCGCGTCCTTCTGACCGAAGAAAGCAACGTCGGGCTCTACCGCGTTGAAGAGCTTGGCGACGACCGTGGCGACACCGCGGAAGTGCTCAGACCCGCGCCGGCGCGGATCGCCCTCGAGAACATCGACGAGGTCGCCCTCCACTTCGACGAACGTGGCAAAGCCCTTCGGGTAGACCTCGGCGACACTCGGCGCGTACACGCAATCGACACCTTCAGCCTCTGCAAGAGCCAGGTCTCGATCCTCGTCGCGTGGGTAGAGGTCGAGGTCCTCGGTCGCCGCGAACTGCGTCGGATTGACGAATAGGCTCATTACGACGACGTCGCAACGCTCACGGGCCGCACGCAGCAAAGACAGATGGCCCTCATGCAGCGCCCCCATCGTCGGCACGAGCCCGACCACCGTTGCTGCGTCGTTTGAGAAAGCGAGCTGGTCGCGAAGCTCGGCGACTGTTCGTGCCACCTTCATCGTCGGCCTTCGGCAATCGCTCGCGTGCGTTCGGCCAGCGCTTCATAGAGATCGAGCAACTGTGGTGCGGTCTCGCGCAGGGCCGCAACATGGCTGGCGACGGTTGCTTCGTCCCCCCGTGCGATCGGGCCTGTGAGCGCTTGCGCGCCGCGCTCGGACCAATTGGCGGCCGTATGGAGTACGAGCGGGGCGAGCAGCTCGCGGGCGGCGTCGATACCCACAGCTTCGAGCAGCTCGACCGCCGACTGCTCGAGCGCGACCAAGAAGTTCGAGGCGATGCTGGCGGCAGCGTGGTAGGCGGCCCGGTCGGCGTCGGCTACCTCGAACGGGCGCATCTCCAGCGACAGGGCGAGGTTCTCGGCGAAGGCAACGGCGGCGGGCTGCGAGCCCGAGATCGCACAGGGGAAGCCGCCGAGATCGCTGGCGCCGTCGGGAACCGTCTGCAGCGGATGAATCGAGAACGTGGCCGCCCCGGCGGCGCGCGCGGGGGCGAGCGCGTCGAGACCCGTCGCCCCGCTGACATGGCCGACGAGCTCGAGCGGCGGCACTGCAGCGGCTACGGTCTCGGCCGCGTCGGTGATCGCCTCGTCGGGAACGCACAGCAGCGCCGCCTGCGCAGAGCGACACGCATCGAGCGCGTTGTCGCGGCCAGCCAGCTCGACTTTGAGCCCGGCTCGGCGTGCAGACGCGGCGAGCGAGTGTCCGACCCGGCCTGCGCCAAGGATCGCCAACGCCGGCAGCTGCGTGCCCGGGGCGATGTCGGTGGTCGGGAGATCCCGTTCCAGTTCCCGCATTGGAGATACCAGACGGCCTGGTGTTGTCATGCGCTCGGAGCCGAGTGCCGACTCGGCGAAAATCGTCCGCGCCTCCAATGGCAAGGTCGCGGCGTAGGCCTGATAATACCGTTCGCGAGGTCGCCATCGCGGCGCGCAAGCGCGGATACGATCGAAGACTGAGATGCCGATGTACGAGTTTCAATGCGATGCCTGCGGTGAGCGCTTCGAGTCGCTCGTCGATGTCGGCACCGAGAACGCGCCGTGTCGGATCTGCGAGGCGCCGGATGCCTCGCGCGTCCTCTCAGCTCAGGCTGCTCCGTTCGGGTTGGTTCAGAGCTTTGGCCAGGCGCGAAAGCGCGAGCGCGCCAACGCCGAGCTGCACGCGAAGGCAAAGAGCGACTTCAAAGCGAAGCGCGAGAAGGCGCGCAAGCGCAACAACCCGGCCTAGTGAGCGATTCTGCCCAGGTGCGGCGCCAGGGCTTGGTGGAGCTCTACCGCGAGGTCTCCGACTGCACCCGCTGCCCTCTGCACGAGAGCCGGATTCAGGCTGTGTTCGGGGCGGGTGACGCCGACGCACAGCTGATGTTCGTCGGTGAGGCGCCCGGTGCCGAGGAGGATCGCCAGGGCTTGCCCTTCGTCGGCCGCGCCGGTCAGTTACTCAACCGCCTGCTTGAGGAGGTAGAGCTCACGCGTCATGACGTCTTCATCGCCAACATCCTCAAGTCTCGCCCGCCGGCGAACCGCGATCCGCAGCCGCAGGAGATCGAGGCCTGCTGGCCATATCTCGATCGTCAGATCCAGCTGATCGAGCCGAAGGTGATTGCCACGCTGGGCAACTTCGCGACGAAGAAGATCACCGGCGATCAAACCGGCATCACCCGGGTGCGCGGCACGCCGCAGGTGCATCAGCTCGCCGGCCGCACCCTCTTCGTATTCCCCCTGCTGCATCCGGCCGCCGCACTGCGTACGCCATCGCTCGTCGAGACGCTGCAGCGGGACTTCGCCCGCCTGCGGGCGCTGCTCGACGAACCGCTGCCGGCGACCGGGGCGCAACAGTCCGGCGACGCCCAGCCAGCGCCACCACCGCCCACCGCAGCCGCCGAGAGCCAGCTCGACCTCTTCGCCTGACCGTGCTTTTGCCCGCAGACGGTGGTGAATCACGATGAGCTCTGAGCTCAGCGAAGGTCCCGAGGCGACCGAGGCGCTTGGCGCAGAGATCGCGAGAAGCCTGGCACCCGGTGATGTTGTGCTCGTCAGCGGCGAGCTTGGAGCTGGCAAGACAACGCTGGTTCGCGGTGCCTGTCGAGCACTTGGCGTCAGCGGGCCCGTCGCCTCACCGACGTTCACGATCGGACGCTCCTATCGCGGCAAGGTCGCGATCTCACACCTCGACCTCTACCGCGTCACCGACCTCGCCGCCGAGGAGCCGACGTTGCTAGACGATTACTTGCGACCCGATTCGATCTCGTTCGTGGAATGGCCCGATGCGGGCGGCGCGATCGAGCTCAGCGATGGCGTCAGGGTGGTTTTGCGAGTGTCGATGCGCCATGGCGGCGGTGATCGGCGCGAGATCGAGCTCGTGCCCGCCGCCTGATCTGCTGGCGAACCTATCCTTGGTTCGTGGACGCATCGCGCAACCGTGGCGGGCTGCTGGGCATCGACACCTCAACCGCCGACGCGACCGTCGCCGTCATGCTCGAGGGCGAGCTGCTCAGTGAGCGAGTCGCGGAGCCCAGATCCGACGGGCGCCCGCGCCACGCTGCTGCACTGCTCGGGGAGATCGAGGCGGTCGTGGCATCGGCGGCCGGCTGGGGGCAGATCGACGCGATCGCCGTCGGTGTCGGCCCGGGTACGTTCACCGGCCTCAGGGTTGGTATCGCCACAGCCCGCGCTCTAGCCCAGGCGCGTGGGCTGTCGATCGTCCCGGTCAGCTCCCTGGCCGCGCTGGCCCAAGGGATGGGAGAATCGCCGGCGGCGGGCGGCCGTCAGCGTCTGCCGTTGATCGACGCGCGCAGGGGTGAGGTTTTCGCCGCGTTACATCCTGCCGGCGACGGCGGGGCTCTCTGGGAGCCCTTCGTCGCGACTCCGCAGGAGCTGGGGGGCCGCCTCGACCAGCTCGATCGAGCGCCGGTGGCGGCCGGCGACGGCTCGCTACGATTTCGCCCACAGTTCGAAGCCACAGGGGTGGACGTCCTGCCGCAGGCGGACCCGGCTCACCGGATGGCGGCGCGCCACATCTGCGCGCTGGCGGCGGATTCAGAACCGGGGCCGCTGGAGCAGGCGACACCGCTATATCTGAGACGACCCGACGCAGAGGTTTGGCGTGAGCAACGAGACCGCGGCACCGAGCCAGTTCGACCGGCCTGAGCAAAGCGCAATCGCGCCGCTGCCCGAGCTCAGCGTGCGCCCGCTCGTCTACGGCGATCTTCCCGCGGTTCTCGCGATCGAGCGGCGCTCGTTCAAGACGCCTTGGTCGCTGGCGATGTTCGTGCTCGAACTATCTAAGCCATCGGGGATCTGTCTCGCAATCGCCGGTCCCGACGCAACGCTCGTCGGCTATCTCGTCTGCTCGCGCTACACCGAGGTCTGGCACCTGATGAACATCGCGGTCGTGCCCGAGCGCCGCCGCGAGGGCATCGCCGCTGAGCTCTTGCGCAAGCTGTTCGAAGCAGCGGGAGCGGACGCCCGGATCACGCTCGAGGTGCGGCTGTCGAACTCGGCTGCGATCGAGATGTACGAGCGCTTCGGCTTCAAGCCTGCGGGTCATCGGCGACGCTACTACCACGACAACGGCGAGGACGCCTTGATCATGTGGCGAGAGTGATCCTTGCCATAGAGACCAGCTGCGACGACACCTGTGCTGCCGTTATCGACGGCGCTCATATTCGCTCCAACGTGATCTCCTCGCAGGCGCAGTCGCACGCACGCTTCGGCGGCGTGGTGCCGGAAGTGGCTTCGCGACACCACCTCGAGCTGATCAACCCGATCGTCGATGCCGCTCTCGCCGAGGCCGGCGTAAAGCTCGCGGACGTCGACTCGCTTGCCGTCACTCGAGGCCCTGGCCTAATCGGAGCGTTGCTGATCGGCGTCAGCACGGCCAAGGGGCTCGCCGCGGCGACCGCAAAGCCCCTGGGCGGCGTCGATCACCTCCATGGCCACATCGCTGCCAACTTCCTCGAACCGGAGCCGATCAGCCCGCCATTTCTGTGTCTGATTGCAAGCGGTGGTCACACCCTGCTCGCCGGGGTCACGTCGCACGAGGGCTACGAGATCCTCGGCCAGACCCTCGACGACGCTGCCGGTGAGGCTCTCGACAAAGGTGCCCGGCTGCTTGGGCTCGGCTATCCGGGTGGCCCAGAGATCGAACGCGAGGCCCGCGGCGGCGATCCGCGGGCTTTCGACTTTCCGATCGGGATGCGAAACGATCCCCGGCCCGATTTCAGCTTCAGCGGCCTCAAGACCGCCCTCGTCTACGCCGTGCGTGACCTCGGCGACGAGCGCGCACGCGAGCGTCGCGCCGATCTTGCCGCCAGCTATCAGGCCGCTGTCGTCGATCAACTCGTGACAAAGCTGCGCCGGGCGGCGCTCGGTGGCAGCCGTCGCAAGCGGCGGCCCGGCGATGGCTGGCAAGCGATCGCTCTCGGCGGAGGCGTCGCGGCGAACGGACACCTGCGCGAGCGCGTGCGCGAGCTCTGCGATACGGAGGGGTTCGAGCTGAAGCTGGTTGCGCCCGAGCTCTGTACCGACAACGCCGCGATGATTGCCTCCGCCGCGCGCTTCGTCACCGCGGCGCCGTATCCTGACTACCTCGATTGGGACGCGCGCGCGCAGAGCTGACGCGGTTTGTTCCCCTATCTAGGATCGAAGCGTGATCGAAGTGACGCTGTATGGCCGGCCCGACTGTCATCTGTGCGATGAAGCGCGGGCCGAGATCGCCGCGGTGATGCGGGGGCGCACCGAAATCGAGCTGCGAGAGATCGACATCGAGGCCGACGAAACGCTGTTCGCGCGCTATCTCGAACGCATCCCCGTGATCGAAGTCGAAGGCATCACGGTGAGTGAGCTTGCCTTCGATGGCGACGCCTTCGCGCGCGCCGTGCATACTGTCGCCCCGTGACCGACCCTTCCTTGACCGAGCGGACCGCGACCCCGCCGCCCTCAGGGACGGATGCGACCGGCGACGGCGAGCGACTCTCGCTCGGCGTCGCGGCCCGCCTCTCGCGCTACCTCCAGGTCCTGATCCAGGCGCGCAAGATGGGTCGAGAGACGATCTCCTCGCAGGAGCTTGCCGAGTACACGCACATCAACTCGACCCAGATTCGCCGTGACCTCTCGGGCTTTGGCAAGTTCGGCAAGCGCGGTGTCGGCTACCGCGTCGAGTCGCTGGTCTCGGAGATCCGCAAGATCCTGCACACGTCGGGCCAGCACAACATCGCCCTTTTCGGCGCCGGCAACCTCGGCCAGGCGATCGCCAGCTCAGACATCTTTGCCGACCACGGCTTTCGCATCGTCGCGATCTTCGATGCCGATCCGAACCTCGTCGGCGACGAGCACGGCGGCGTTCCCGTGCGCGCGCTTGCCGAGCTCAGCGCGGTCGTCGAGGAGGACGAGGTCGTCGTCGGCGTGCTCGCCGTGCCGGCGAGCGCAGCGCAGGAGGTCGCCGACCGCCTCGTCGAGGCAGGTGTGAAGATCATCTTCAACTACTCCGAGCAGCTGCTCGCGGTTCCGCCCGAGGTCACCGTCCACACCTCGAGCCCTGCCGTAGACCTGCTCTACGCGCTCTACTTCTACCTCGCCTAGTAGCTGATCTAGGCCTTCGGCGATGAGCGGTAGCGAGAGCTCGCACACCCTCGACCCCGGCCACATCCGTGAGGTCTTCGAGGCATCCCAGGACTTCACGATCGGGCTCGAAGAGGAGTTCGCCCTGGTCGATCCGTCGAGTCTTGAACTCGTTCATCGCTTCGAGGAGCTCTTCGGTGCCTGCAGCAGCGACGAGGTCCTGGCTGAGTCCGTAGCGGGTGAGCTGATCGATACCGAGATCGAGATTCGCTCGGGTCGTGCGCAATCGCTGGCCGAGGCGATCGAGCTCCAGCGCGAGCGCCGCCGTCGGCTGTTCGCCCTCGCCGGCAATCTCGGCATCGGGCTCGCTAGCACCGGGACCCATCCCTGGGCGAGCTATCTGGACCAGCAGATCATCGACACCGAGCACTACAACCGCCTGCGCGAGCAGCTGCGCTGGGTGGCGCAGCGAAACAACACCTGGAGCATGCATGTGCATGTCGGGATTCAGGGCGCCGATCGCGCGATCGCGATCTGTGACCACCTGCGGGCGATGCTGCCACCACTGTTGGCCCTCTCGGCCAACTCGCCGTTTCTCGACGGGCAGGACACGGGGCTCGCTTCGGTCCGCTCGCAGATCTTCACCCGGAGCTTCCCGCGCTGCGGCGTTCACGAGCCCTTCCTCGACTTTGCCAGCTACGCCGAGTTTGTCGACCTGCTGTGGCGTACGGAGTCGGTAGTTGAACCGACCCAGCTGTGGTGGAGCGTGCGTCCTCATCACCTCTTCGGCACCGTCGAGCTGCGGATCTGCGACGCCCAGACCAGCGGCGACGACAGCTTCAACCTCGCGGCCTTGATCACCGCCTGCATCGCGCAGTCAGCGTTCGACTACGACGACGGGCGCCTCGACGCGCCGATGCGAGGCCGTGAGATCGAGGAGAACTTGTGGCGGGCAATCCGCTTCGGCCTTGATGGGTCGCAGATCGACTTCGCAAGCGGCGAGGTGATCTCGACGACGCTCGTCCTGGAACGGTTGCTCGATTGGACTGCGCCCGCACGTGACGCTCTCGACCTCGAGGTCGAGCTGCCGAAGTTAAACGGTGCCCAGCGTGCGCGAAAGCTGCTCGAGCGGGGCACGCCGATCGTCGACGTCTACCGCGAGCAGTTAGCGGAGACAGTGGCGACGTACGCGCCCTGACTGCCGGCGAGGTTCGCTAGCGCTCTCGCTTCCACTTGTACTTCGCGGTGCCGACGTTGCCCACGGCGTCGGTCGCCGACAGCTTCAGTTTGTGCTTTCCGGGCTTGACCTTGAACTTCGCCGGGCTGTGGCACATGCGCGCGGCGGCCTTGTCGAGCCGGCAGCGAAGGATCGCCCCAGCCTCGGCGGTGAAGACGAATCGTGCCTTGCGCTTACGCGTGACCTGCTTCGGGCCTTTCTTGATCTTCACCGTTGGCGCCGTAGTGTCGACGGTGAACGTTGCCGCGGCGCTCCCGGCGGCGCCGAAGTAGTCAGTTGCAGCGACGGTGAGCGTGCGAGCGCCATCGGCAAGAGAGGTCGCCGGCGTGTACGGCGAGGTGCAGTTGACGACGGGCGCGCCGTCGATCGAGCAGCTCGTGACCTTGGCATCGCCGTTGATGGTGAAAGGGATCGCCGGCGTCGAGTCAGCCGTCGCCCCAGGTGCCTGGATTGCCACAGTTGGCGCCGCAGGCGGGTTGGCGGGGACCGCTGCCAGTGCGTTAACGAGCCCGGTACCGGCAGCCGTCGCGGCAAAGGAGCCAACGGGGGTGGCGGTCGAACGCTGCGCTGACTTCAGTTGGGCGACGGAGATATCCGGGTTGGCATCGAGCTGTAGCGCGGCGACGGCGGCAGCGTGCGGAGCGGCGGCTGAGGTGCCGCGGAAGCGAAAAATGCCGCCCGACGGCGTGAAGAACGTCGTTCGGCTGTTATCCGTGGCCGAGAGGTCTGGCTTCGCGAGCACCTGCGGGCCCAGCGGCGGCGCGGGTGTCGCTCCGCTGACCGGGCCGAAGTACTGGGTGACCGGCCCGCGCGAGGAGAAGGGCTCGACCATTGCGCTGTTGTTGAACGGCACCGCGGCGGTGCTGACCGCGTTGGCGGCGCCGTTGTGCCCGAAGATCGTCGGGCCGACGACATCGCCGAGGTTCGAGGTTGTGTACTCGGTCGGGACCACGGTTTGGCCGCCGTTTCCAAAGAAGATCAGCTTCACCCGCGGGTTGGCGGTGTCGCCGCCCCCGACCCCGGTGTAGCGGCCAATCACCAATCGCAGTGGCTGGAGAATTCCGGTGTTGTTGGTGAACGAGAGAAACTCGAACGGCTTCTGGCTACCGGTGACATTCGCTTCCTCGCTCATGTCGACGACGGCGTTGGCGGAATTGAGCAGGTAAGCGTCGAGGTCGGTGGTGACGCCGTTCCACGGCTGCGCATACTGGATGTCGAGGGTCAGCGTGCGTCCGTTGGGAACGTCGATCGCGTAGGTGTTGTCGTCGCCGGTTGTCGGCGTGGGATCCGGATTGAAGTCCATGCACGCCGATTCATAGGGCGGAATTCCCAGCGGGCAGCCCGCGGAAGGGCGAAAGGCGGGCGCTTCCCACGAGGCGATGTTGTTGGCGCCGGCGATGATGTTGTTGTTGGCGGCGGATGAGTAGTAACTCACCCCCTGCGCGGTGACATCGTTGACGGCGACCGCAATCGGGCCGTCCTGGAAGAAGGGTTCGTCGGCATAACTGACGTCGTCGACGATCACCCTGGCGCCGGCGTCGGCGAGGGCGCGGATGTTGTTGGCGAACGACGAGACGCCCGTGAACGCTGTGGCGATGGAGAGGTCGGCACCCGGGGCGAGGTCGTGAACGAGCTGTGCCATCGCCCGGCCCTCGTCGCCGAGGGCGCTGAGGAGCGGATCCGGCGCACCGTCATCGAGCACCTGTACCGGTGTCGTGCGCCCACACGGGTTGCCCGGCCCGGGAAGGTCCCCGCTGGCGATGTCGTCGCCGGCATCGGTCGCGTCGGTGCCGTTGCGGTCATATGAATCCGAGAGGACTCCGACCTCGACGCCAGTGCCATCGACGTTGTACTCCTGGCGTGCGTTTATCGCCTGTAGCTGGGTGTCGCCCTCTGACGTGACCGAGCCGGCGCAGGTGCTCACCGGCGCGCTCGCCATCGGGTTCGCGCCCGTTTGGGCTGTCGTCGGCGCCAGCACCTCGGTCACGGCCTCGACCCCCGGTCGAGCGGCGAGCTCTGCCAGCGCCGAGCGCGAGACCGCGACGGTGACCGTGCGGTAGGCAGGGCTGATGTCGAGCACGTCGGCACCGGGCCCGCGGATGCCCGCGGCGCGCCCCCGGGTGCGGTTGGCCACTCGCACCTCGACGATGATCAAGTTGCCGTCACGGAGAAGGCTGCCGAAACCCTTGGCCGGAAGCGACAACGCCTCAGCCAGCTCGGCGTTGGTGGCGCCGCGAAGTTCGGGCTGAGTGAGCTCGTACAGGCGACTCGACAGCTCGCTGCGCACGCCGGTCTTGCTGGCGACGGCGGACTCGACTGCAGCGCAAGTCCACGCCGCAGCGCACAATGTCGCCGCTATGGCAGTGGAAAGAGCCCCGCTCCCGTTTCGCATCCGGATCCCATGGTGAGTACAGTGATTTCGGAAGGTCGCTCGCCGATCTTCCCCGCTCGTAGCGTGAATCCTACGCTTCGTCGCTGTCGCAATCGAATCCTCCAGGAATCCCAGCCATGAGCCAACAAGAACCCCCCGCAGACGCGTCCGCAGCCACGCCCGCGAGTGAAGAGGAGCTTCAACGCCGTCTCGAGGAGCAGATTCGCCAAGTACGCGTGCAGGATCTGCTGCTCGAGAGCCTGGCCAGCATTCTCAACCTCTCGGCCAGGCGCATCGCCAAAGAGGACGAGCGCGATCTCGAGCAGGGCCGGATCGGGATCGAGGCTGTGCGCGCCCTGCTCGACCTGGTCGAGCCCGAAGCGCGCGAGCAGGTGCAGGAGGCGCTTGCACAGGTGCAGATGCTTTACGTGCGCGAGTCCAAGACCGAGCGCGGAGAGGACGCGGCTGCACCTGGCGAGCCGCAACCGCAGGGACCCGCAGCGGGGGGCGATCGCCCCTCTGCGCCGCCCGCGCAGCCTGGGCCGCCAGCGGACCCCGCCGGCGCGCCGCCGGCGCAGGGCAAAGAGCCGCCTTCGCGCCTGTGGACGCCGCACAGTCGCTCCTGACGCGGGCATAGGCAGCGGCGAAGCGCCGCCGACAGGCTTCGCTCGCGACCCAAGCCCAGCCGACCCGCGACACCCCGGATACACGCGGAGTCGGCTCTGTTGCTACATTGCGCGCGCTCTTGCGGCCGGGGACGTCTCCGGCCGTTGCCATGAAAACAGCCAAGAGCCTGTCTCGATAACCAAACAGGCCAACCCGGAGGACTGAACCCTTGACCGACTTCCTGACCGAATACGGCGTCGTGATCGCGCTCGTCTGCGCGGGCGCCGCCGTTCTCTACGGCGCGATCATCACCAAGCGCCTGCTCAGCCTCTCGCCCGGCAACGAGCGCATGCAGGAGATCTCCGGCGCCGTCCAGGAGGGTGCCAAGGCCTATCTCAATCGCCAGTACCTGATCATCGCGGTCGTCGCGGTGCCGCTGGCGATCCTGATCGCGCTGATCCAGGACGTCACCACCGGCATCGGCTTCGTCCTCGGTGGGGTGCTCTCGGGAGCGGCCGGCTTCATTGGCATGAATCTCTCGGTCCGCGCCAACGCTCGAGTGGCCGAAGCGGCTCGCGGCGGCGTGCCGCCCGCTCTAGATGCGGCGTTCAAGGGCGGCTCGGTAACCGGCCTGCTGGTCGTCGGCCTCGCGCTGTTCGGCGTCGCCGGCTACTACGGGGTCCTGATTCTCGGCGACAGCACCGACAAGGAAGCGGTCGATGCCCTCATCGGTCTCGGCTTTGGTGGCTCGCTGATCTCGGTCTTCGCTCGTCTCGGCGGCGGCATCTTCACCAAGGCGGCCGACGTCGGCGCCGACCTCGTCGGCAAGGTCGAGGCAGGGATTCCCGAGGACGATCCCCGTAACCCGGCCGTGATCGCCGACAACGTCGGCGACAACGTCGGCGACTGCGCCGGCATGGCGGCCGACCTGTTCGAGACGTACGCTGTGACCTCGGTCGCGGTGATGCTGCTCGGCGTGCTCACCTTCCCGGAGTTCGCGCGTGAGGTTGCGATGTATCCGCTCGTGCTGGGCGCCGTCGCAATCCTCGCCTCGATTGTCGGGGCGCTTTCCGTCGGCACGAAGACCGACAAGGTCGAGGGCGCGCTTTATCGAGGGCTGATCGTTTCCGCACTGATCGCTGCAGCGGCCTTCTACCCGATCACCGACTGGCTCATGGACGGTGCGCTGACCAGCTTCGGCAGCGACGTCGGCGTCACCGATCTCTGGCTCTGCGCGCTGATCGGCCTCATCGTCACCGGCGGTCTCTTCGTCATCACCGACTACTACACGTCGACGCGCTTTCGACCGGTGAAGACGATCAGCGCCGCCTCGCAGACCGGCCATGCGACGAACATCATCCAGGGCCTCGCCCAGGGCTTTCAGGCGACCGCGGCGCCGGCGTTGTTGCTGGCGCTGGCGATTCTCGGCGCGAACGAGCTCGCGGGGATCTACGGCATCGCGATCGCGGTTACGGCGCAGCTCTCGCTCTGCGGCCTGATCGTCGCCCTCGACGCCTTCGGGCCGATCACCGACAACGCCGGCGGCATCGCCGAGATGGCCGAGCTGCCCGAGGAGGTTCGCAACGTCACCGATCCGCTCGACGCGGTCGGCAACACGACCAAGGCCGTGACCAAGGGATATGCGATCGGCTCGGCGGTGCTCGCGGCGCTGGTGCTGTTCAAGGCGTTCGAGATCGAGCTCGCCGACGAGAACGGCGGCGAGGCTGTGTTCTTCAGCATCTCCGACCCGGCGGTGCTGATCGGCCTGCTTGATCGGCGGCATGATGGTCTACCTGTTCGCGGCATTTGCGATCGAGGCCGTCGGCCGTGCCGGCGGCGAGGTCGTCGAGCAGGTTCGCAAGCAGTTCCGCGAGAACCCGGGGATCATGGAGGGCACGTCGAAGCCCGACTATGCCCAGACGGTGAGCATCGTCACCGGTGCGGCGCAGCGGGAGATGATCCTGCCCTCGCTGATCCCGATCGTCGTCCCCGTGGTGGTCGGCCTGATCAGCGTCGAGGCGCTGGGTGGCCTGCTCATCGGCGTCATCGTCGTCGGCCTGTTCATGGCCCTGGCGATGACAGCGGGCGGCGGTGCCTGGGACAACGCCAAGAAGCTGATCGAGGACGGCGCCTTTGGCGGCAAGGGCTCCGAGGCCCACGCGGCGTCGGTCACCGGCGATACCGTCGGCGACCCCTACAAGGACACCGCCGGCCCGGCGATCAACCCGATGATCAAGGTGGCGAATATCGTCGCTCTCCTGATCATCCCCATCGTCCACTTCTAGGAAACCGAGAGGTCAGAAACTGGGCCCTCGCCCAGTTTCTGACTCCTCGCGGGCGTCCGAGCGTCGCGCGATGCTGTTCGAAGTGAGACGGCATCCGTCCTACTACCTCGTCGCAGGCGTTGATCTGCGCGTCGAGATGACTCGGCTGCGAGCGTTACGGGTGTTCGCGGGCGGGCCGCTGGTCGAGCGCGAGCCCGAGCTCAAGGTGCGCCGCGCCTCAGGCAAGCCCAACCGGCTTGGATTCGCCGTGCCGAGCGAGTTTCGCCTTTCCGTCACTGCCTATCCAGGGATCCGCGCAGGCGACGTGCTCGAGACGCTGCTGCACGAACTCGTCCATCTACACGTCGGTCGCGCCGCCGAAGCCCACATGTGGCACGGCGCCACGTTCAAGCGCATGCTCGCAGCGGCTATGCGGGAGGGCTACGGGATCCCCGCCAAGCGCCCCCGCAGCACGCTTCATGGCGCCTACGCCGAAGCGATCGAGCAAACGCTGATGGCCGACGGAAACCAGCTGCGGTTGCTGCCGGCGGCGTGAACGTCAGCCCCGCTCGATCAGCTCGATGCGGTAGTCGTCGGGGTCGCGGACAAAGCAGATCCGCGAGCCGCCGTCGCTGACCGTGTAGGGCGGCTTCTCCGGCTCGATCCCGTCCTCGGACAGACGCTCGAGCGTGGCGTCGAGGTCGTCGGCGGTGATCGCGATGTGGCCGTAGCCGGTGCCGATCTCATAGGGGTCGGTCTTGCCGTGGTTGAAGGTGAGCTCGAGCCGGGCGCCGTCGCCGGGCAGGCCCATGAAGACGTTGGTGGCGTCGTCTCCGATCGGCATCCGGTGCATCTCCTCGAAGCCGAGCTTCTCGTAAAAGCCGACCGATCGGTCGATATCGGTAATCCGGTAGCAGGTATGGATCAGCTCGCTCATGGCGATCACGTTAGCGCTGCGGCGGGCCGAACCTAGCCGGGCCCGGGAGATCGCCATATAGTCGCCGCCGTGTCAGCTCCCGGGCCGATCAATGTCGCCGACTACGAGCGGCTCGCCGCCGAGAAGCTCGACCCCGGCGTGCACGGTTACTTCGCCGGGGGTGCCGGCGACGAGCGCACGCTGCGCGACAACGTCGCCGCCTTCGCGCGCTGGCGACTGCGCCCACGCGTGCTCGTCGACGTCAGCGAGGTCAGCACCGAGACAACCGTGCTCGGAACGCCGGTTTCGATGCCGCTCCTGGTCGCTCCGGTGGCGTTCCAGCGCTTGGCCGATCCCGATGGCGAGGTTGCGATGGCGCGCGCTGCCGCTGCCGCGAAGACGATCATGACGCTGTCGACGATCGCGACCTCGCGCCCGAGCGAGATCGCCGCGGAGTGCCCACCGGCGCCGCGCTGGTTTCAGCTCTACTGCTTTCGCGATCGCGGCGTGACTCAGGCATTGGTCGACGAGGCGGTGGAGGCGGGGTTCGGCGCGATCGTGCTGACGGCAGATGCGCCGCGCGCGGGCCGGCGTGAGCGTGACTTTCGCACCATCTTCGAGGTACCCGAGGGGATCCACGCGCCCGCCGTGGCCGCCGCCACGGGCTCCAAACGGGCGCTGACCGTGCAGGAGGTGTTCGCCCTCGTCGACCCGTCGCTCGACTGGAGCGATCTCGAGCGCTTGGTGTCCGACTGCCCGCTCCCCGTCCTGGTCAAGGGAGTTCAGACCGCCGAGGATGCTGGGCTTGCCGTCGAGCATGGCGCCGCCGCGGTCGTCGTCTCCAACCACGGTGGTCGCCAGCTCGACGGCGTCGCCGCGACGCTGGACATGCTCCCCGAGGTGGTCGAAGCGGTTGACGGGCGCTGCGAGGTGCTGATGGACGGCGGCATTTGCCGGGGAACCGACGTCGCCGTGGCCCTAGCCCTCGGCGCGGCCGCGGTGATGGCGGGGCGGGCGCCGCTGTGGGGGCTCGCTGTCGACGGCGAAGCTGGAGCGCGGCGTGTGCTCGAGCTGCTGCAGGCCGAGATCGAGCTGGCGCTCGTGCTGCTGGGCTGTCCGACGGTCGCAGATGTGAGGCGCGAGCACGTCGAGCCGCAACCGTATAGTCGTCTCTGATTGGCTGAAAGGCATCCACGCGAGGCGGCCCTGCGCCGTGTTCACGGCTCGGGGGCGCTGTTCTCGGCTGCGTACGGCAACGTCGGATCGTCGATCTATTACGCCCTCGGCCTTGTCGCCCTCTACGCCCTTGGGCTGACACCGGTCACGTTCGTCATTGCCGGCCTCATCTTCGCGTTTACGGCGGCGACGTACGTGGAGGCGACTGTCCTCTATCCGGAGGCCGGTGGCTCATCGAGCTTCGCGCGCCATGCTTTCAACGAGTTCGCCTCGTTTCTCGCGGCGTGGGCACAGATGCTCACGTACATCGTCACCGTCGCGATCTCGGCCTTCTTCGTACCACACTATCTCGGCGTCTTTTGGGAGCCGCTGCGAGATGGCCCCGGTGACGTCATCTTCGGCGTCGGCCTGGTCGTCGCGCTCGCCCTGCTCAACATCAAGGGCACCGAGGAGTCTGCGCGGCTGAACCTCGTGCTTGCGGTCGCTGACCTGCTGACCCAGATCGTGCTCGTGGTCATCGGGCTCGCGCTCGTCTTCAACGCCGACCTGCTCGTCACTCAGATCGATCTCGGCTCAGTTCCCTCGTGGAGTGATTTCGCGCTCGGTATCGCCGTCGGCATGGTCGCCTACACCGGGATCGAGACGATCTCGAACATGGCCGAGGAGGCGCGCGACCCGTCGCGCACGATCCCCCGCGGAACTCTGTACGTGGTCCTGGCGGTGGTCGGCCTCTATGCCCTGTTGCCGGCGATCGCGCTCTCGGCGATGCCCGTGGTCGAGGGGGCGAATGGTGAGTTCACGACCGAGCTCGCGACCACGTTCGCCGACGACCCGGTGCTTGGCATCGTCGAGAACATCGGCCTCAGCGCCGCGCTCACCGACGTGCTCGAGGTCTACGTCGGCATTCTCGCCGCTGTGATCCTTCTGATCGCAACCAATGCGGGGCTGATCGGCCTCTCGCGGCTGACCTTCTCCATGGGACAGCACCGCCAGCTGCCCAGCTTCCTGCGTCAGATCCACCCGCGCTTCAAGACCCCGTACGTCGCCATCATCGTCTTCTCAGGCGTCGCGATATTGGTGATGGCGCCGGGGCAGACCACTTTCCTCGGCACGATCTATGCCTTCGGTGCGACGCTCTCGTTCACGGTCGCGCATATCTCGGTAATTCGCCTGCGAAAGCTGCGGCCGCTCGCCGAGCGACCGCGGTCGGCCGACGGCACGCCGATGTGGAAGGTGCCGGGCAACTTCAGGGTGCATGGGACGCAGGTGCCGCTGATGGCGGTCATCGGTGGCCTCGGGACGTTCGGCGCCTTTCTGGTCGCGGTGGTGCTCGATCCGATCGTCCTGATCACAGGCGGTGGCTGGATGATCGCGGGCACGTTGCTCTACATCGGTTATCGCCGCTACAGCGGGCTGCCTCTGAGCGAGACCGTGAAGGTGGAGTCACTGACGCCACTGGGCGTGGAGGAGGTGGAGTACAAGAGCGTGCTCGTAGCCTTCGACGAGGACGACCCATTCGACGCCGAGGCCGTGGTCACGGCGAGGTCGCTGGCGGCGCGGCGCCGGCGCGCGATCCACGTTCTCGCGCTCGTCACCGTTCCGGCCAACCTGCCGCTCGACGCGCCTCTCGACGAGCAGGAAGCCAGCGCACAAACGAAGATCGAGCAGGCGAAGCTGATCTGCGGCCAGCGCGTCAGCGGTCACATCGAACATGTGCGCATGGGCCAGGCCGGGCAGACGATCGTCGATGAGGCAAGGGAGATCAACGCTGCGGCGGTCGTAATGCCGCTGCGCTACCGCAACGGTGCGCCGCTGTACGGCAAGGCCCTGCAGACGGTGCTGGCGAAGCGGCCCTGTCGGGTGATCGTCTCCGCCCATCCGGCCGAGCACGCGGACGGCTCCAGCGTCGAGGCGCTGCCGCTGCGATGAGCAGGCCGGCGCCCGACGAGGTCTATCGCGGGGTGACGCGGGTGTTTGCCGTGGTCATCATCGGCTTCGGGATCACGATCGTCGCCGTCACCCTCGCCCAAGGCGCCGGCGTGACCGCTTTCGGCTTTTGGATCGGGCTGATCTTCACCGGCCTCGGAGCCGGGCGGCTGTATCTGTCGCTGCGAGGAGCGGGGGGGAACCGATGATCGATCCGCTGCGATCCGAACGCGACCGGTCGCCGCTGGCCAACCGATGGCTCGGGGTTCCCGTGCTGTTTGCGGTGGCCTTCTCCGCGGTCGGGTTCTCGCTCTATTTCTCGCTCGGCCTCGTCGCCGACCGCGGCTTGGGGCTGACTCCGGTGGTCTTTCTCGGCGTCGGCTTGATCTTCCTGCTGAACACGCTCACCTACGTCGAGGGCGAGGCGATGGTGCCTGAGCGCGGCGGCTCGGCGACCTTCGCCCGGCATGCCTTCAAGAACGAGTTGATCAGCTTCATCGCCGGCTGGGCGATCTTGATCGATTACATGATCGTGATCGCGCTGGCAGCGATCTCGGTGCCGCACTACCTGACGCCGATCTGGTCCGGGTTCAACGACGCCGGCGGCGAGCTCGTCGTTGCCGGGCTCGTGATCGCGCTGACGGCGGCGCTGACGATCGCGGCGATCACTGGAACCCGACGGCGCCGCAGCGTGATCATGGTGGCCCTGGCCGGAGTCATGCTGCTGTTGGCGGTGATCGTGGTCGGACTCGTGACCTCCTTCGACCTCGATGTGCTGACGAGTGACCTCGACCCGTTCGACCCTGTTGGCAATCCGAGCCTGGACGATCTCATCTACGCGGGAGTGATCGCGACTGTGGCGTTTGCCGGGATCGAAGCCGCGGCGCAGCTCGCCCCCGACGTTCGCGGCGCGCCGCGCGATCTGCGCAAGCTGGTGATTGTGGCGGCGGCGCTCGTGCCGCTGATTTACTTCGGCGTTGCCGCCGTCTCGCTGATGGCGCTGCCCCTGGTGTCGGGGCCCGGAGGCACGGAGACCGCGCTTGGGACGACGTTCATCGAGAACCCGGTGCTGGGCGTGGTGCAGAGCTTCGAGCCGCAGTGGGTTGCTGACGTGATGCAGTTCGCCGTCGTCTTGGTCGTGCCGGTGGCGTTGATCTGGGCCGCCAGCACGGCGATGCTCGGGCTCTCGCGCCATGTCTACGTGCTGGCGACGAATCGTCAGATCCCGAGCTGGCTCGGAAAGCTCAACCGTCGCTGGCAGACGCCGCACGTGGCAATCCTGCTGGCGTCGGTGCTGGCCTTCGTGCTCGTCGCGCCGACCGACGTCGAGCTGCTCGGAGGCCTGTTTGCCTTCGGAGCGACGATCGCCTTCACGATCGCCCACGCCTCGATCATCAAGCTGCGGATCACGCAGCCCGATCGGCCACGGCCGTTTCGCGTTCCCTTCGACGTCGACTTCCGCGGAGCGAAGGTGCCCGTGCCGACGGTGGTGGCAGCCGTGCTTACCGCGCTGGCATGGCTCAGCGTGGTCGTCTTCAACGGCGCGGCGACGGCGGTGGGTGGCGGCTGGATGCTGTTCGGGCTGGTCGGCTACGTGATCTACCGCAAGGGGGTCGAGGGGACGACGCTGACACGGCGGATCGAGGTCCCGGCCGAGGCGCTGGTCAAGGACGTGCCCTCGGTCGAGTACGGCGACATCCTCGTGCCGGTGTTCGGCTCGAAGCTCGACGACGACATCGTCGGCACCGCTGGACGCCTGGCGGCCGGGGCCGACGTGAAGGGAGATGCTTCACCGCGTCTCGAGGTCGTCTATGTCATCGACCTGCCGATGACGGTGCCGCTCGACTCACCGCCGCCCAGAGATCGGGCGTCGACTGCGAATGCGGCGCTTGAGCGCGCCCAGCAGGTGGGCGAGGAATACGACAGGGTCGAGGTGCTGAGCTCGGTCGTGCGCGCGAGAAGCGTTGGCGCCGGAATCGTCGAGGCGGCGCGCCAGCGCGGCGTCGAGATGATCGTCATGGGCGCCGAGCCGCCGACGAGGATCCGAGGCGGAGCGCTCTTCGGCGGAGTCGGTGGATCGCGACCGGTTGAGGTCGGGCCGGTGACCGAATACGTCTTGCGCCGAGCGCCTTGCCGCGTGCTCGTGACCGCTCCGCGCACGGACGGCTCGCGCCGTCAGGGCGCAAGCGACGCAGCGCAGGCGCCGGCGACCGTTCGCCACCGCGCGGTCGATGCTCGCGACGAGCACTAAGCCTGCATCCCCCGATCCAACCGACGTTTCGCCTTCCCGCCCCTTCGCCAGGAGCCAATTCGCGGACACCCACAGGGCACCACCCTGTGGGAGTCCAGCCAATCAGCTCCTGACTCGGCTCGGAAAAGCCGAAACGCTCGGCTGGGCCGGTGGATGCAGGCTAAGATCACGCGCAATGTTCGTACTGATCGTCGGCGCGGGGCGGGTGGGCTCCAACGTCGCCCGCAACATGCTCCAGCAGGGACACGAGGTTTCGTGCCTCGACGAGGACCCGGAGTCGCACGCGCGGCTCGAGATCGGTCTCGACAAGCCCTGGGAGGACATGGGCGGCCACTTCACGGTCGGCACGGCGCTCGAGATCGAGGCGCTGACCGCGGCGGGGATCGAGCGGGCCGACGTCTTCATCGCCTCGACCGACGGCGACAACACGAACATCATCATCGCCCAGCTGGCCACGCGCCGGTTCAAGGTGCCGACGGTGATCGCTCGCGTGCTCGACCCCTACCGGGCGAAGTGGTACGAGTCGCAGGGCCTGCACACGATCTGCCCCACGCGAGTGGCGATCGAGATGCTCGAACAGGAAGTGCTCGCCGCGGCCGAGCGCAGCGCCGGCGGTGCGCCACGCGTCGGTGCCGTCGATCACGAGGACGCGGATTGATGTCCCCGATGAAGCGATGACGATACGCCTCTACATCATCATCGTCGGCGCCGGCAAGGTCGGCTGGAACCTCGCTCGTGAGCTGCTCGAGAAGGGCAACGAGGTGACGCTGATCGAGAACAACCGCGAGCGCTATCTCACGGTCGAGCAGGAGCTCGAGCACAACATCCAGTACGGCGACGCCTCTGAGCTCTGGGTGTTGGAACGGGCTGGCATCCCGCGCGCGGACATGGTGATCGCGGTTACCGGCGACGACGAGGACAACATGCTGATCTGCCAGGTCGCGAAGGAGAAGTACATGGTGGAGCGGATCATCGCCCGGGTCAACAACCCGCGAAATCGCGAGCACTTCGACCTGCTCGGGATCAAGCCGGTGGTCTCGGCGACTGACCTGATCTTGCGCCTGATCGAGCACGAGGTGCCTGAGTACGGGCTCGTGCACCTGCTCGACCTGCCCGAGCAGCGCCTCGAGATCATCGAGATGAACTTGCCCGAGAACTCGAAGGCGGCGGGTCAGCGGGTCGGCGATCTCAGCATGCCTGAGGGCACGCTGCTGATCTCGGTACTGCGCGACGACAGCGGCTTCGTGCCGAATGCGGAGACGGTGCTGCAGGCTGGTGACGAGATCCTTGCCGTGCTCGACCCCAGTGTGGAGGAGGATCTGACCGCGTACTTCGGGCCCGACGGCGCTGGTTCGTGAGAGAGGTCGAGTTCCTTTTGGTCGGGGGCGGAATGGCCTCGGCCCACTGCGCCTCGCAGTTGCGCCAGCGCGGCGCCGATGGCTCGATCCTGTTGGTTGGGCGTGAGCCGGAGCCGCCGTATGAACGGCCGCCGCTGTCGAAGGAGTATCTGCGCGGAGAGGCGGAGCGGTCGGACGCTTATGTCAACCCGCTGAACTGGTATGAGCAAAACGATGTCGAGCTGCTGACGCGCACGAACGTGATGGCGCTGGATACCGAGGCGAGGACGGCAAAGCTTCAGGGCGGCGAGCAGGTTCACTTCGACAAGGCGCTGCTGGGGACGGGGGCGGTGGTCAACATCCTGCGGGTCGAGGGCGCGGAGCTCGAGGGCGTGCATTACCTGCGCGCGTTCGGCAACTCGGATGCGATTCGCGAGGAAGCGGCGGCGGCCGAGCACGTGGTCCTGATCGGCGGCAGCTACATCGCCAGCGAGGTGGCGGCGTCGCTGACGGCGAAGGGAACGCGGTGCACGATGGTGATGATGGAGGCGGTGGCACTGTCGCGGACGTTTGGCGACGAGGTTGGGCGCTGGTGTCAGGATCTGCTCGAAAGCAATGGCGTTGAGGTGATCGGCGGCGAGGAGCTGGAGGCGTTCGAGGGCGACGGGCGGGTGCAGGCGATCGTGACCAAGAGCGGGAAGACGGTTGAGGGCGACTTGGTCGTGGTTGGCGCGGGGGTGAAGGCGGATGCGATGCTGGCGAAGCGCGCCGGGCTCGCCGTCGATGACGGGATCACCTGCGATGCGAAGCTCGAGACGTCGGTGCCCGGGATCTTCGCCGCCGGCGACTGCTGCTCGTATCAGAGTGAGATCCACGGGCGGCGTTTGCGCGTCGAGCATTGGGATGTCGCGCTGCAGCAGGGGCGGCATGCCGCCCGCGGCATGCTCGGCGAGGACGAGCCCTATCGCGAGGTGCCGTACTTCTTCAGCGATCTGGCGGACTGGACCGGGTTCGAGTACGTCGGCCCGGCCACCGATTGGGACGAGGTCGTGTTTCGCGGTGATCGCGACGCTGGCGAGTTCAGCGCCTGGTATCTGAAGGGCGGTGCCGTGCAGGCGCGCTTGCGGTCGGACGCTCCGAGGACCTGATCCATGCGCGGTCGCTGATCGAGACCGGTGCCGATGTCTCAAGCGCCAAGGACGCCCTCGCCGACGCCGATTCGGAGCTGGAGTCGGTCGGCCGCTAGCCGCGCATCCGCCGCCTGCCGCTCGGTAGGCTTGGCGGCCGAATCGTTGGGGATTGGTGTAATTGGCAGCACGCGAGCTTCTGGTGTTCGTAGTCGAGGTTCGAGTCCTCGATCCCCAGTGTGGAGGCTGACCGAATGGCGCGGACAGCCGCTCAGCATGCACCTACATCACGTCAACGGCAGTGGTAAGGACAACCGGCTGGAGAACATCACCTTCCTCTGTCCAAACTGCCACGCGCAGACTGAGAATTGGGGAGGGCGCAACAGGGGCCGGCACCTCAGGGCCGCCTGACCGGTTGGAGGCGTCTAGTCCCGCGCTTCGGGCGGGGCGTCGTTGAGCTCGGGGCCGTAGCGGTAGACGCGCAGGAAGCCGTTATCGGTGACCTTGGCGCTGTCTGAGGAGCGGTGGCGGTTGTCGAAATCGGCCTGGGCCGCCATGCCGGCGACGACGTTGATGTAAAGCGTCTTCGGTGAGTCGCGGGTGATCTCAAGCACACCGACCTTGCGTGCGGTGCACGGGTCGTCGTGGGCGCTCGAGCCCTGGGTGCAGTTGAAGCCGTTGGACTCGGAGATCTGGCCGTTTAGGTCGCCGACACGCTCGGGCCAGCCCTCGCGGCTGGTCGAGTCCGGGTTCTCCGAGAGCACCAGGGCGGTCGCCTGAAAAGCGTTGTAGGGGTGCGAGCCGATCCGGCTCTCGAGCTTCGCGTCGATCACCAGTTGCTCGCCAATTCGCAGACCGCCGAGCTCGACCGAGTAGATCGAGCGCTCCTTGACCTCGTCGCCTTCGCCGACGATCGGGATCGAGCGCGTCCGTGCCGCCGTCGTCATCGCCGGGTCTACCCGCTTGCCGTCGCCGGCGCGATAGCGAGCGATGTTGATCCGGCCCTTGTCGCCGTTGATCGTCTTGCCGCCCTCGTCGGCGCCGACGACGAGCTTGTCCGAGCCCTTGGCCGATGGGTGAGCCGCGCTGAGAACCAGGTTGACATGACACGTTTCCGCGTTACAGGGCAGCTGGCTTGCGTCCTCGATATCGGTGCCGCCATCGTCGATCACGAGCACGCAGTGATGGTTTCGATTCGGCTGCGATTGCGTGCACGTCAGCCTCTGGCTGCCGAGCTTGACCCCGTTGGTCGCATCCTTTCCGCCGGCGAGCACCAAGCTCGCGTTGACGACCGGGTCATAGCCGTAGGTGCGCCCGATGCACGGCCGGTCCGAGCCATGGAGCTCGTTCGGCTTCAGGCACACCGAGACCTCGACCTCGGCCGTCGCGTCAAGGCGGTCGCCATCGCTGAGGTCGCCGAGCCCACCTGGCTGCAGCGACATCACCACGCGTTCCTTGCTGCTCAGCTTCTTGCCGATCGGGATCGTCTTCACGAGCTCCGAGTCGTTGCCGGTCGTGCCCGTTCTCAAGCTCGCTTCACCGGCGCGCAGCTGGCCGTCGCCCAACTCCGCAGCGAGCACGGGGGCGACGCCAGCGATCGCCGCGATCGCCGCGATCGCCGCCACCTTCGCCGCCAACCTCTGCTTCGAGTCACCCGTCACGTCAATTTCATCGGCAGAAATGCCCATTTCCAATAGAACCCAGGACGCTGTCGATGGTCACGGCGGGTGAATGGCGCTACCCATCAGCCACCGTGCGGCGGGTTACACCTGAGTCCTTTGTTACTTTCTGGCGGTCATGGACGTCTACCAGCGCAGGCGCCTGGTCGCGCTCAGCGCGGTCGCAGTGGTGTTCATCGCCCTAGTCCTGCTCTTTCGCAGCTGCGGCGGAGATGACGAGGCTGCGCCCGTGACCCCGCTATCGGGCGCCACAGGCGTCAGCGGCCTTGCCGCACTGACCGCAGCCGACTACATCGCCCAGGCCGACCCCGTCTGCCTCGAGTCGAACACCGCGCTCGCCGCGGTCGACGACGCCGACGCCGAGGCCGCCGCGACCGAGAAGGGCCAGATCCTCAACAACCAACTTGCGACGCTGATGACGCTGACGCTGGCGCCGGGCGAGGACGGCGAGGACAAGCTGGCGAAGTTCCTCGGTGCGATCGAGGATCAGGTCATCGACTACCAAGACCTGGTCACGGCAAGTGAGCGCGGAGATTCCGTCCAGGTCGCAGAGCTCGACGCCGCCGCCGACGCCTCCGCCGACGAAGCGGCAAAGGCGGCGAGGAACTTCGGTTTCGAAGTCTGCGGCGACCTCGAGCAGGTCGGCGACACCACCGAAACCGGCTCCGCCGGTGACGGTGAAGAAGGCGACGCCACCGACGTCGCCACCGACACCGCGACCGCAACCGACACCGTGACCGAGACGCCAGTGGCACCCGTGACACCCGCCGCCGAACCCGCGGAGACGGTTGAGCCCGCTGCCACAGACGACGGCGGTACCGCCCCAGCCACGCCCGCCCCGACCGACACCGGCTCCGGCGGGGTCACCCCGTAGCCGATTCCGCCCAGGCGCCGTAGAGCTCCGCGTAGCGCCCGCCCGCATCGATCAGCTCATCATGGGTGCCGGATTCGATCATCCGCCCGTACTCGAGCACGACGATGCGCCCGGCGCGCCGGATCGTCGAGAGGCGGTGGGCGATCACGATCGCCGTCCTTCCCAACAGCAGGCGCGCCAGACCCTCCTCGATCACCCGCTCCGTTCTCACGTCAACGTTTGATGTCGCCTCGTCAAGGATCAAGATTCGCGGCTCTGCCAGCAGCGCTCGCGCGAAGGCGATGAGTTGGCGCTGTCCCGCCGATAGCTGCCCTCCCCGCTCGCCGACTTCGTTGTCAAACCCCTTCGGCAGGCGCTCGATGAACGCCAGCGCACCGACCGCACCCGCTGCCGCCTCGATCTCATCCTGGCGCGCATCGGGTCGCCCGAAGGCGATGTTCTCGCGCACCGACCCCGAGAACAAGAAGCTCTCCTGCGGAACGATTCCGAGCTGGCTGCGAAGCGCGCTCGTGCGAAGGTCGCGCAGATCCTGACCGTCGACGAGCACCCGGCCGCGCTGCGGGTCATAAAAGCGGGCGACGAGCTTTGCCAGCGTCGACTTGCCGGCCCCCGTCTCGCCGACCAGGGCCACCGTCTGCCCGGCCGGCACGTGCAGGTCGATCCCCTCCAGCGCCCAGCCCGCCTGCGCCACGCGATCCAAGCCTGCCGCCTTGGCGTCTGCGAACTCGCTCAACTCCGCGGCCGTCGCATCGCCGCCGCGCGCGTAGGAAAACCAGACGTCGTCGAGCTCGATCTCCCCACGCAGCTGGCCGGGATCGATCGCGTCGGGGCGGTCGATCATGTCGGGCTCGGTGTCGAGTAGATCGAAGATCTTGTCCAGGGCGGCCATCCCCTGCTGGTAAGTCGTATACAGCTGCGAGATCTGCTGGATCGGGTCAAAGAACAGCGCCAGGTAGCCGACGAAGGCGACGACGACGCCGATCTCGATCTCGCCATCGATCGCCTGCGAGCCGCCGTAGAGGATGATCGCAGCCGTGCCGATCGCCGAGAGCAGCTCGACCGCGGGAAAGTAGGAGGCGTTGAGGTAGACGGTGCGCAGGTTGACCACCCGGTTCTCCTCGTTGAGCTCGTCCATGCGCTCGATGTGCTGCGCCTCGCGCCCGAACGACTTCACAACCCGCACTCCCGAGAGCGTCTCCTGCAGGTAGGCGGTGATATTGGCGATCTTCTCGCGTGTCAGTCGATAGGCGTCGGCTGAGGCGAGGCGGAAGATGACGCTGCCTACCATCAAGATCGGGAAGGTGACGAAGGTGACCAGGGCGAGCTGGGGGTCGAGCGCGATCAGGATGACAACCACCCCCGCGAGCGTCAGCACGCTCGAAAACAGCGTCACGATGCCGTCGGTGACGAGGCTGTCGAGCGCCTGCACATCGTTGGTCATGCGCGAGATCAAGACACCGGGACGCCGCCGAGTAAAGAACCCGATTGACATCTTTTGCAGGTGGACGTAGATGCGCTCGCGCAGGTCCTGCAGCGTGCGCTGGCCAACCCAGCCGACGAAATAGGTCTGTGCGTATGAGGCGCCCCAGTAGGCGGCGATCGAGAGGATGAAGATGCAGACGATGATCGCCAGCGCCGTCTCGTCTCCCTCCCGGATGCCGCTGTCGATCGCCCGGCCCGCGAGATACGGCGGCGCCAGCGCCGCCGCCGTGGCGATCAGCAACGCGACGAACATCCAGATCACCTGCTTGCGATACGGCCGCAGCAGGCCGAGCAGCCAGCGCAGCTTGCGTGCCCGCTGATCCTGGCCGCGGATCAGGCGCCAGATGTCGCCGAACATCGCGAGGGTGCTCGCCAGCCTGCCGGGCTCCTCTCGAGCCGGAAGCTCCGGCGTGCTCACAGGCCAGCCACCGCTTCGCGCTGTTCGAGGTCGCGCTGCAAGAAGACCACGTCTTCACAGCCGAACTCGGCGATCTCGCCGTAGAGCGGGCAACGCTCGAGCAGCTCTTCGTGGGTCCCGCGATCGACCAGGCGTCCGGCTTCCATGACGACGATCTCGTCGGCAAGCGAGATCGTCGACAGCCGGTGAGCGACGACAAACGTCGTCCGACCCGCCATCACTTCGCGAAAGCCCTTCTTGATCTCCTCCTCGGTGCGAGCGTCGACCGAGGACGTGGCGTCGTCGAGAATCAGGATCCGCGGCTCTGCGATCAGCGCGCGAGCGATCGCGATCCGCTGGCGCTGGCCTCCGGAGAGTGTCAGGCCCCGCTCGCCGACGACCGTCTCGTAGCCGGCGGGCAACCGCGTGATGAACTCATGTGCCTGCGCCTGGCGAGCCGCGGTCTCGATCTGCTCGCGCGAAGCCTGCGGGCGCGCGTAGGAGATGTTCTCGGCGACGGTGGCCGAAAACAGAAAGGGATCATCGGCGACGAACGCGACTTGGCGCCGCAGCGACTCGACCTCGACCGAGCGCACATCGGCGCCGTCGACCAGCACCTCGCCCTCGCTGGCGTCATAAAGACGCGCGATCAACGCCACGAGGCTCGTCTTGCCCGAGCCGGTCGGGCCGACGAGGGCGACGGTGCGCCCGGCGGCAACCTCGAGATCGACTCCGCTCAACGCCGGATCCGAGCTTGCGTAGGTCAAGCCGACGTTGCGAAACTCGACCGCTCCAGGTCCCGGCGGCAGCGCCGGGGCGCCGGGGGCGCTGACGATCGCCGGCTCGCGGTCGAGGATCTCGAACAGCCGGTTGCCCGAGGCGACCGCGCGCTGGGCCATGCCGAGCGCGATGCCGAGTCCGCGCATCGGACCCATGAGCATCATCAAGAACAGATAGAACGTCGTGAAATCGCCCAGGCTGAGGTTCTGGTTGATCACCTGGACGCCCCCGAGGTAGAGGATCACCGCGAGTCCGAGACTGGGAATGAACGCCAGCATCGGCGAGTAGAAAGCGCGCAGCCGCGTCGAGTAGACGTTCTGGTCGAAGACGCGGGTGACGGAGCGGCGAAAACGCTCGAGCATGTGCTTCTCGCGGGCGAACGCCTTGACGATCCGCACCCCCGAGATGCTTTCCTCGGCCTCTGCGGTGAGCTCGGCGATTCGCTGTTGCACCTCCTGCACCGCGGGTCGCGAGAGGCGGCTGTAGCGACGCGCCGCAACGACCACGAACGGCACCGGCAGCAAGGCCAGCGCGGCGAGCCAGGGCTCGATCACGAACATGGCGACGCTCGCCAGGGCGATCGTGAGAAAGCTTTGGGTGAGAAAGATCAGTCCGTAGCCCAAGAAGAAGCGGATCGACTGCAGGTCGACAGTCGCGCGCGACATCAGCTGGCCCGTTTGCTGGGAGTCAAAGAAGCCGAGCTCGAGCGCCTGCAGATGGCCGTAGACGCGCTGACGCAGGTCGAACTCGACCGCGAGCGAGACCTTGCCGGCGACGACGCGGCGCACCCAGGTGAGGCCGAGGCGCAGGATCGCGGCGCCGACGATCGCGAGCGCCAACGGCAGCAGATCGGCGCGCACTCCCTCGTTGATCGCGTCGACGGCGCGGCCCACCAGCCACGGGATCGCGACCGTCATCACCATCGCCGCCCAGGCGATGACGAGCGAGCCGATCACCTGACGCCGATAAGGACGAAGAAAGGTGAGCAGGCGGCGAAAGGTATCCATGAGCTACCTACTATAGAAAGTGAAGTAGAGGCGCCTCTCTCTTTACGCAGAGCGTCCGGCGAGCCACGTCCTGTGCTGCTCACCGAGCTCAGTCGCTGGCTCGCCGCCCTCGATCAGCTCCCGCAGCAACGGGCCCCAGGCGTTCTCGGCGCGCACGGTGGAGGCGATTTGAAATAGCAGCCCCTCCATGCGCCGCAGCAGCAGCGCCTCCGGCGGCAGCGTCATCCGCCGCATCTGACCGATCATCTGCTCGCCCGAGTCGCTGCGAAGCGACTCCGTTCCTCGCCACAGGTCCTCCGGCGCAAGCCGCAGCGGCTCGTCGCCTGCGAACCACCAGCCCGCGAGGCGCATGTGCTCGAGCAGCAGCTCGGCGTTCCATTCGGCCGAGGGACCGGGTAGATAGCCGAGCTCGCGCATCGCTTGCACCAGTGCGACCGCGTGACCTTCGCGAATCGCCTCAAAGACGCGAGCCTCGCGCAGCAGATACTCCTCGGGAAGACGGCGCAGCATGCCGAAGTCAAAGAAGCCGACGCGGCCGTCGTCACAGAGCAGGTAGTTGCCCGGGTGCGGGTCGCCGAGGGCAAGATGAAGCTCGCTCGCTGTCGCGTAAAAGAAGCGATAGACGATCTCGGCGAAGCGGTCGCGCGTCGGCTCGTCGCGCTCGGCGACCTCTTCGAAGCTGGCGCCGTCGACCCATTCGGTGACGATCACCCGCCGCCGGCTGAGGCTGGTGTCGACATCGGGAACACGGATATACGGATGGCGTCGCCAGTAGCGGGCCAGGCGCCGGTGATTGGAGGCCTCGAGCTCATAGTCGCACTCCTCGGTGATTCGCTCGCCGAGCTCGGCCAGAACGTCCTTTACCTCGAGCCCGGGCATCAGCCGCCGCAGCACTGGAGAGAGCATGCGCAGGTTTCGCATGTCCGACTCGACCGCGTCGGCGATCCCGGGGTACTGCACCTTGATCGCCACATCGCGCCCCTCGGCCGAGCGGCCGCGATAGACCTGGCCGATGCTTGCTGCGGCCGCGGGCTCGGGATCGATGCTGGCGAGCACCTGCTCCGGCTCAGCGCCCCACTCGGCGGCCAAGACCTTGTGCATGTCCTTCCACCCAACAGCGGGAACATCGTCGCGAAGCGAGGCCAAGCGCTGTTGCAGGTAAGCCGACTGGTCGGGCTCGAGGCCCGGGAACTCAACGGTCGACAGCACCTGACCGGCCTTCATCGCCGCTCCGCGCATCACCGCGAGCTGGTCAACCAGCGAATCGATCGTGGCGACGACTCGGTCGCCGCGCCGGCGCTGCCGTTCATCATCTGAGCCGCGCCCGTCAAATCGATCGCCTGCCCAGCGCGCCGCGCCACCAGCCGCGACCTTGCCCAGCCGCGCCGTGCGTGCCACACGCCCGGCCGTCGGTCGCTTCGAGTTGCCGTCAGCCACGGTCGCAGTGTGGCAGGGCACCTTTGCCGCCCAGCAACGCGCGCAATAATCCGTCGATGGCACGTTCGTCGGCGGGGCTGTGCGACACCTGCGCCCATCAGCGCTTGATCCGCAACACCCGCGGCTCGGAGTTCTCGCTATGTCAGCGCTCGCGCACCGACCCCGCCTACCCGCGATATCCACGTGTGCCGGTCGCGGCATGCCCGGGCTGGGAGCGGCGCGTCAAGGCGCCGGGATGAGCTCGAGCGGTCGAGCACAAGGCCTCGGTTTGCGCGCGCTTGGGGCTGGGGTGGCGGCGATCGCCTGCGCGGCGGCGATCGTCTTGGCGACCGGCGACAGCTCCAACGGCGAGCGGCGACCGGCAGGCGGTCAGCGAGCCACCGATTCCTGGGCCGCGCTCGCGCCAAGCCCGCTGCAGCGGACGGAGGTCGGCGCCGCCCGCATCGGCGATCGAATCTACGTCGTCGGTGGCTACATCTCGAGTGGCGGCACGAGCGGACGGATGGTGCGCTACGACATCTCCGGTGACTCGTGGCGCGAGGTTGAATCGCTGCCCATCGCCGTCAACCATCCGGGCCTGACTGCCCATCGCGGCCGGCTCTACCTGCTGGGCGGCAACCTTTCGGGCGCGGGCAACGGCGAGCCCAAGTCCAAACGCTTTTACCGCTACAGCCCCGCCGCCGACCGCTGGGCCCGGTTGCCCGACGCACCGACCGAGCGCGCCGCGCTCGCGCTCGCGGGGATCGGCGACAAGCTCTATGCGGCCGGCGGCTACACCGAGCAGGTCTTCGACTTCGCCCGGCTCGAGATCTACGACCTCGACAAGCGTCGCTGGCGACGGGGCCCGCCTATGCCGACGGGCCGAAACCACGTCGGCTACGGCGCGCTGGGCGGCGAGCTGATCGTCACCGGCGGACGGCCAGGCCCCACTCATGGGAGCCAGGCCACCGTGGAGAGCTATAACCCTGAGCGCCGGCGCTGGTCGCAGCTTGCGGCAATGCCGACCGCGCGCAGCGGTCACAGCGCCGCCGTCGCTGGCAGCAGGCTTGTGGTCTTCGGTGGTGAGGAACTCGACGGTGGTCAGACGATCGAGCAGGTTGAAATCTTCGATTCGGCGACCGGCTCCTGGTCGGCGCTGCCGGACATGGTCACGCCCCGTCACGGCCTCGGCGCAGCCGCCAAGGGCTCGCGCGTCTACGCGCTCGAGGGCGGACCCCAGCCAGGCCTGGCCTACTCGAGCGCTTTGGAGTACCTCGATCTGCCTTGACTCGTCGGCGGATCAGGCTTCAGGCGGCGGCGGGCGAGTGCTGAGTGTGCCGAGGCTGGCGATGACAACGAGCGCGATCGCGACGATCTCTCTCGCTGCGAGGGCCTGATCGAGGATGATCAGCCCGACGGTTGCCGCTACTGCGGGCTCGAGGCTCATCAGGACGCCGAAGGTGCCTCGTGGCAACCGGCGCAGCGCCTCGAGCTCGAGCGAATAGGGGATCACGGAGCTGAGCATCGCGACGCCGAGGCCAGCGGCGAGCAGGGCCGGTTCGAGCAACTGCTTGCCGGCGTCGACGATCCCGGGCCCGAGCAAGAGCAGGCCGGCGATCGCCATCGCCAGCGCAAGCCCGTCGCCGCCCTCGAACGAGCGCCCGACGCGCTTGGCGAGCAGGATGTAGACGGCCCAGAAGGCACCGGCGAGCAGCGCCAGGCCCGCACCAAGGCCGTCGAGGTCGCTTCCAGGCAGCGGTGACAAGGCGAGGATTCCCGCCGTCGCCAGCGCCGCCCAGACGAAGTCCAGCCGCCGTCGTGAGAAGGCGAAGGCCACGCCGAGCGGCCCGACGAACTCCAGCGTGACCGCGATTCCGAGCGGGATCCGGTCAAGCGCCAGGTAGAAGCTCGTGTTCATGCCCGCGAGGGCGAGCCCGAACAAGAGCACGTCACGGCCCGGCGTCCCGCGGAGGCTGCGAAACGTCGGTCGCCAGATCGCCATCAGCACGACCGCGGCGAGCGCCAGTCGCAACATCACCGTTCCCGTCGGCCCGAGCTCGTCGAAGAGCTCGGTGGCAAGCGCGGCACCGATTTGAACCGAGACGACGGCACCGAGGACGAGGCCCACCGCCGGCACCCTGGTGCTCACCTACTTCTTGACCTTGAGCTCCAGCCGCATCACGGAGCGATGAAACGTGCAGACGAACGAATAGTTGCCCGCCACCTTGAACATGCGCTTGAACTCGACGCCAACCGAGCCGTCAGCCGATTTGAAGTCGCTCGGCTTGACGCCGTCGGGATGCCTGTTCGTGAGCTTGACGTTGTGCGTGTTCATGTTGAGCTCGGCCCACTGCCATTCGACCTTGTCGCGCGCCGCAATCTTGAGCGAGGTCGGCAGGTAGTAGTCGTCGCCAACCTGCACCGTCTTGGTTGCTCGCGCGTGCGTCGCCGGTGCCCCAGCGGCCACCGGCGACAAGGTCGCCAATGCGACGAGCGCGGCAAGGGCGAGGAGGGTGTGTGGACGACGCTTGCGAGGCATGCACCCGGTACTAAACCGCGTCGAGGTCATCCGGTGCGGTTCGCTGCGCCGCTGCGCAAGGCCGGCTTCGCTAGCGTGGCGCCGATGGAGACGACGTCGGCACCGCGCGACGCACCGCCGGAGATCCTGTCGGAGCTTGATCCGCACGTGATCGTGCTCTTCGGCGGGACCGGCGATCTCTCCAAGCGCAAGCTGCTGCCGGGCCTGCTGCACCTGGCGCAATCGGGATTGATGCCCGAGTTCCGGGTCGTCGGAGTCGCCCGCGAGGAGCTCGACGACGAGAGCTTCCGCGACCAGGCGCGCGAGGCGTGTCGCGAGCACGCCCGCCATCCGATGACCGACGAGGAGCTCGAGCGGTTTGTCTCCCTGCTCACCTACGCCTCGGTCGCGTCGGGGCTCGACGGTCTCGAACACGCAGTCGAGGGTCCACGTTCCGAGCTCGACAACCCGCGGTTGCTGCTCTATCTCAGCATCCCGCCGGCGGCCGCGGCAGAAGTCGTCGAGGAACTGGCGGACACCGGCCTGATCGAGCGCTCACGGGTGGTCATGGAGAAGCCGTTTGGCACCGACCTCGAGACCGCCAAGCGGCTCAACGATCTCCTGCACACCGTCTTCACCGAGGATCAGATTTTTCGCATCGACCATTTTCTCGGCAAGGAAGCGGCTCAGAATATCCTTGCCCTGCGCTTCGCCAACGGTCTCTTCGAGCCGATCTGGAATCGCAACCACATCGACCACATCCAGATCGATGTGCCCGAGACACTCGACGTTGGCAATCGCGGCAGCTTCTACGACGACACCGGTGCGTTTCGCGACATGGTCGTCACCCACCTGTTTCAGATCCTCGCCTTCGTCGCGATGGAGCCGCCGACCGCTCTCGCTCCCGGGCCGATCACCGAAGAGAAGAACAAGGTCTTTCGCTCGCTGCAGCGACTCGACACCTCCACCGTGATCAGGGGGGCCTATGAGGGCTATCGCGACGAGCCGGGCGTCGACGCGGACTCGAAGTCTGAGACCTTCGTCGCGCTGCGCGCCGAGGTCGACAACTGGCGCTGGGCGGGGGTGCCGTTCTTTTTGCGAACCGGCAAGTGCATGGCCGAGGGCGCCCGGATCATCTCGATCGCCTTTCACGAGCCGCCGCAGAGCATGTTCCCCGAAGGCTGCGGAGTCGGCGAGTACGGGCCCGATCACCTCACTTTCGACCTCGATGAGAGCTCGCGCGTATCGCTTTCGTTCTACGGCAAGAAGCCAGGGCCCGGAATGCAGCTTGACAAGGCAAGCATGCAGTTCTCGCTGACCGAGGTCGATCAAGAAGACGACACGCTCGAGGCCTACGAACGCCTGATTCGCGATGCCATGGCCGGGGATCAGACGCTGTTCACGACCGCCGAGGGGATCGAGCGCCTGTGGGAGATCTCCGAGCCGCTGCTGCAATCGCCGCCTGAGGTCACGATTTACGCAAAGGGCACCTGGGGCCCGAATGAGGTCAAGGACATGATCGCGCCGCGGCGCTGGCGGCTGCCGTTCGAACGACGCTGGCGCGACCCCAAGAACAAGGCGTAACCCGGTGCTGGTAAGGCGAGATTACCGTCGACGCAGTCGCGTCTGGCTGGCGCTGTGCATCGCGGCAGCGGCGACCGCAGCGATGCCGGTGCAGGCAAGCGCCGAGAAGACTGTGTGGCTGTGCAAGCCCGGGCTCGCCGACAACCCCTGCAAGCCGGGGCTCGACACAACGATCGTCTCACCGACCGGAGAGGTGATCGGCGTCGAGGAGGTCGATGCTGTCAAGCGCCCCGAGGTCGACTGCTTCTATGTCTATCCCACGGTCAGCGACGACGAGGGCTCCAACTCCGACCTCTCGATCGATCCCGAGGAGCGCTCGATCGCGCTCTATCAGGCGGCTCGCTACTCGCGCGACTGCCGCGTTTTCGCGCCGCTGTATCGCCAGATCACGATCGACGCCCTATTCAGCGGGCAGCCGATCACAGAGGAGATGGCCGCGCTTGCCTACGGCGACGTCGCCGCCGCCTGGAAGACATATCTGCGTAGGCACAACGATGGCCGCGGCTTCGTGCTCATCGGCCACTCCCAGGGAACGATCGTGCTGCGCAAGCTCGTGCGTCAGTTGATCGACCGCAAGCCCGCGGTGCGAGAGCGCTTGATCTCGGCTCTGCTTCTCGGCGGCAACGTCGAGGTCGCCGAGGGTGCCAAGTCAGGGGGCGACTTTCGCAATATCGCGGCCTGCAGACGAGCCAAGCAGCTCGCCTGCGCGGTCGCGTTCTCGACCTTCAACGCTGCGGTTCCGCCCGACGCTCGCTTCGGCCGCGTCAAGTCGGATGAGTTCGAGATCGATCCCGGTCGTGATCCGGCCACACGCGACATCCTCTGCACCAACCCGGCCGCGCTCGGCGGTGGCGTCGGCGTGCTCGACCCGGTGCTTCCCAGCGAACCGTTCGCGCCTGGGACCACGATCGGTGCTGGGACCGAGGCGACCGGCCTCCCGGATCCAGAGGTCTCCACGCCGTGGATCGAGTTTCGCGGGGCCTACTCGGCCCAATGCTCTGCGACCGACGACGCGGACGTACTTCAGCTCACCAGCCTGAATGGAGCGCCGACCCTCAACGCGCTCCCCGATGCGACCTGGGGCTTGCACCTGGCCGATGCCAACATCGCGCTGGGCAACCTCGCGCGACTCGTGCGTCGCCAGATCAAGGCTTACGCCAAGGCGGCCGATTAAAGGGCGTACCGGCGATCAGCTCCGCCGCGTGTTGTAACCTGCGCCGCTGTTCGTAACCCGTGCCGAGTTCTCGCCCTCGTGGGCGAGGAACGGGGGACCCAAGAGTTGGGGCCAACTCACCTTCTAGGTGAGGGCGCACTCCTTGAGCGCCAGCCCGTCAGCTAACCCCGTAGGCAAGAAAAGGAGACGGAAGACCAATCGTGCCCAACTCGTTATCTCGGATCAAGCTCGTAGCTGCGCTCGGCCTCGCCGCCGCCGCCCTGATCGTCCCCGCCTCGGCCTCCGGTGGATCGGCCGGCGGGGTCGGACCCGGTGTCGCTAGTGAGGGCCCACCGCCGCCCGTCGCTGGCGAGCGGGCGAAGCTTCTGCCGAGTGGCCTTGCCGCGGCGCCTCAAGGTGCCCCGGCGAAGGTAAAGCGCGCGATTGCCGCCGCCAACAGCATCGATGGCGCCGGCTACTGCATGGGTGGCGGCCACTCGAAAAAGCCTTGTTATGACTGCTCGGGCACCGCCAGCTACGTGCTCGGGCCCGAGGGCGCGAACGTCCTCGAAGCTCCGCTTCCGTCCGGTGACTTTCGCAAGTGGGGTGAGCCCGGCAGAGGCGCCTGGATCACCGCCTACTACAACTCAGGCCATATGTATCTCGTGATCGCAGGGCTTCGCTTCGACACCTCGATCCCCGACGACGGCGCCGAAGGCCCTGGCTGGAGCAAGGACGTCAAGGCGGGACTCGTCAACGGGCCGTTCAAGAAGCGCTTCTACCCCGGCCTCTGAGGGCCTGTGAGACGCCGTCGGGTCAGGGCCGCAGATGGCTGACCGAGGCGCCGTGCTCGGACGCCAATCGCTGCCCGATCAGCGAGCGGTGGCAGGCTTCGGCATCGCGCTCTACGCACAGCAGAGCTGCGACCCCGCGTACGGGAAACGTCCGGACCAGCTCGCCTAGATCGACCGCAGCAAGGATCTCGCAGTGGTAGCGGCGCACGTACTCAGGCGCGAGGCGCTCTCGGGTGCGCTTGCCGACGCCCTGCTTGTCGTCCTCGGCGTATTGGAGGCGGCGAAGCTCGGTCGTCGGCGCCAGATCTTTTCGATGCCGGTAATCGATGCCAGCTTCTGCAAGTGCGGCCTGCAGACGAGCGGAGTTCGCCCAGGCATACTGCGCACCGCGCACACCTCGGCGCTGGCGGACGTCGATGACCAAAGTCACGTTTGCTCGATCGAGCGCGTCGAGGAAGCTGTGCAGGTCCGCTTCATAGACGCCGATGGTCGCGAGCTCGGTCACCACAGTGATCGTCGCATGCCCGCACTATGGTCTTGTGCAGCCATGAAAGCGATCGTCAAGCCGAAGCCGTCCTGTAGCTCCTGTGGCGCGTCGCTGCCGCACATGCTCAGCAAATGTCCCCGCTGCGGCAAGCGCTCTTTCTGGAGCAACATGTTCCGAGGCATGGGCCAAGCCTGATCGGGCAGAGGCCCTTGCGAGGCTCTGTCGAATTACGGCTGCGGTGTCCTCTCGCGTTTATGTGATCGAGCTCTCGCGTGACGCCGGCAAGCGCCGCGATCCGCGAATTCCGTGGGTCTACGTCGGTTCCAGCGCCCGCGAGCCCGGGATCCGCTTCGAACAGCATCGCCGCGGCTACAAGTCCTCGGGTCGGGTCAAGCGCTTTGCGCTGCGGCTTCGTCCTGACCTCTACGAGGATCTCGAGCCGATCCGCAGCTCTGTGCGTGCGCGCACGGCTGAATGCGCCCGGGCTCGCGAGCTGGCCGCGTCCGGGTTCGTCGCTCACAGCGACGGCGTCTCCTTTGGGGAGCGCGGCGGCGACTGGGTCGAATGGGACGAGCGGCGCCTCGAGCCGGTCGCCAATCACGTCGACGCTGCCGCGGCCGAGCTCGTGGCGTCGTCTTTCTCCCCGCTGGCGGCCGACACCTGCGCGCGCCTCTTACACGGCGAGCGCGGCTTCTGGCTTGCCGATTACCTCGATCCCGCCGACCCGCCTCCCTGCTTCGGTCAGTTCGCGCATGTGCGCCTTGACGTGCTCGAGCGGCGCGCGAGCGGAGTCATCTCGCATATGGGGGCAGTTGGGAATCCGTTGATCCGCTCGATCCAACCTGACGCGTTCGCCGCCCCATACCGGGTAGGGGATAACGATGGCGACCGCGGCAATTCTCGATCTCGACGGCACTCTGGTCGATTCCAACTACCAGCACGCGATCGCCTGGTACAGGGCTTTTCGTGATCATGATCTGACCCCCGCGGTGTGGCGGGTTCACCGCCACATCGGTATGGGCGGTGACCAGCTTGTTGCGGCCGTAGCCGGCGATGAGGCGGAGAAACGGTGCGGCGAGCAAATTCGCGAAGCCGAGCAGGACCACTACAAGCAGCTGATCGCTGAAGTTCAGCCGTTCGAGGGCGCGCGCGAGCTGTTGACGGAGCTGCATCGACGAGGCCACCCGCTCGTCCTCTCGAGCTCGGCGAGCGAGCACGATGTCGAGCACTACATCGAGCTGCTCGAGGCTCACGAGCTGATCGTGGCCTACACGAGCTCGGACGACGTCGAGCGAACCAAGCCCGAGCCGGACTTGATCGGTGCTGCGATCGAGAAGGCAGCAACGGTCGACGCGGTGATGGTGGGTGATTCCGTTTGGGACGTGCAGGCCGCTGAGCGCGCCGGCGTGCAGACGGTCGCGCTGCTCACCGGCGGCTTCTGCGAGGCCGAGCTGCGTGACGCCGGAGCAGCGTGCGTCTTCGAGTCCCTGGCGGATCTTCGTCTTGGCCTCGATCAGACGCCGCTATGAGATATGGCTGTAATCCAGCATCGCCTGAATGCCTCCAGCCACATCTCGGGCGCCCCCGGTTACACAGCAACTCGCGTGAACGGCTGGTGCAGCCGGCGCTCGAGTTCCTGTGCCGCGCTCGCCGCTTCCGGGTCTTCAGCATCGGAGCCGGTGACGAGGACGATGTCGGTCGCCGCGAAACTGCGCAGCTGGTCCTCCACCGCCTGCACGATGCCGAGGTCGCCAACGCGAGCGTCGGCCTCGACGCCGGCCGTCGCCAGTGACGCCACCGTGATCACTAGCCGGCGCTGCGCTTCGGCCTGACCGCGGCGATAGTCACCCGCCCAGCGGTCGAGCGTGTTGCTTCGCGTTGGCGAAACGACACGAATGACGATGTCGCTGTCCAAGCTGATTTCGGCCTTCCGTGCTGCCGTCTCCAGGGTTCGCGGATCGTCGATCTCACGTCCGATCACAAGCAGGACCCGCCGCCGCGAGTCGGTTGCCGGTTCGGTTTCGATCATGCCCGCGGGCGCTCGCCGCGCAGCGATCCACAGCAAGGCGAAACCGGTCAGTGCGCCGAGCGCCAATCCCGGACCGGGCCCACCGATGAGAAAACCAATCGTCGCCGGCAAGATCAGCGCGATGATCGCGAACGGTGCCCAGGCAGCGCGCAGGCCCGAGGGAACCTGGACTTTCATCGACGGGATTCTCCCGATGGACGAACTCAGGCGCATCGCGCGACCGCTGGTCCGCCCATGCAGGAGCCGAGTCAGCGAACCAACAGCACTCTCTTTGTCACGGTATCGGTGCGTCCCCCGCTGTAGGAAGCGACCACCTCCAGCAGCGCCTCGGCCGCTTCGCGGCCGGCGAGGATCTGCGCTGCATGCGGACCTGTGCGGAGCACGAGATCCACTTTTCCGCGAACGCCCACATTGCTCGCGGCACGGGCGATCGTCAGCTGCTCCTTGCGGGAGGACCGGCGACGCTTGACTTTGAGTTTGGCCCGGAGGCCGGCCAGAGCTCCGACCTCAACTGTTATCGGCAACCCGCGGTCGAGAAGCTGAGGAACGCGACGGCGACGCTTCGCGAACACGCGCAGCGGACCGGACGAATCGCCGCCGCCCTGAGGGTCGTCGCTGGTGATCGCGTTGCCGGCACCGGGACCGTCTGCGCCGCCATCGTCGATGTTGTCGTCGGGCAGGCCGCGAAATGGCCCGCTGATCTCGTAGACGACACCGGCGGGAACTTGATTGTTGCCGCCGACGCCGAAGCTGCGCTGGGCGCCGAAGTACATGCGCCTTCCGAAGGGGTCGAAGACGACGCCGACCGTTTCGTTTCCGGCGACCGGGTTCGGCGACGGTGGGCCCGAGTGGACCGTGGGATCGAGCTTGAGAAACCGCGAGATCTCGAACTCGGGGGTGATCATGCAGATGTCGAGGTCGCCGCCGTCCTCGCAGGCGAAGATGTCGCCCGATTGCGCAGACGGTGATGTTGTCAACACCGCTGAGCGGCGCATCGGGACCGAGTGCACCACGGTCGTAAAGAACCTCCAGCTGCGAGGCAGCGACGTCCAGCGCCCAGAGGCGGTTGTCCCCCTTGGTGGTGAAATAGACGATCCCATCGTCGAACCAGGTGCCCTCGCCACCGGTGAACCTGGCTGCCCCCGCAACCTGGAAGCGAGTCGGGTTAAGCGCCCCGCCACCGGGATTGGGCACGGTTGCCCAGCTGACAGCGCCGTTGTTCGCGACGAGCGCGACCTCGAGCATGCCGGAGTCGAGATCTGGGTAAGCCGTCGGCGTGAACCGATAGAGGCATCCGTCTCCCTTGTCCTCGGTCAGGTAGAGGCGCCCGTTCACCGGGATCGACGCACGCTGCTTCGTGGGCGAACGTGCCGAGCGCGGGGCGCACCACCGCAGAAGCGCTCGTCGGGTCGCATTCCCAGACCCGTCCGTTGTCGTACTCCTCACAGGAGAGCCAAGTTCCCCAAGGCGTGGGCCCGCCGGCGCAGTTGGTCGAAGTTCCGGCAAGGATGCGATACGCGGTCTGTATGGCGCCATCACTGCCAAAACGCACAGCCGAAGCCCCGCCCGCACCTGGTACCTCCGAGTTGGCGACGAGGATCCAGCCGCCGTCGGGAGTGCCCCCTGTTCCCAGGGTCGCAAAGGTCGCCTGGCCGTCCGTGGCTCCGTGCCAGACATAGGGCGGTGTCGAGCCGGCCACCGGGCTCTGTCCGCGGGCGATCTCGCGCGAGCTGAAGCCTGAGGGAAGTGCGATTCCGTTTGCGTCGAAGCTTTGCAACGGCCCGTACGGCCCGGGCCCGACCGTTACCGGGCCGAGGGCGAAGGCGCGCTTGAGGAACGTCGGCCCAAGCGATACCGCGCCGGCGGCAAGCAGGCTGTTGCGCACAAAGGTTCGCCGATCGAATTGAAAGCTGGTGTGTCCCACGTTTCTGCTTGCCTGCGCGGCGGATTCCGATCTCCGCCCGGCTAGGCAAGTTTAGGTTCGGTGATCTCAGGGAGCGCCGGTACATAGACGGCGCCCGAACGCGGCCACGCGCCCGTCCTCGAGTCGCACCCGAACCTCGACCCTGGCGTCGTCGATACGCCGCGTCGGCAGCTTCACCTCGAACGGCTCGGTGCGATCGCTGCGCAGGTGGCGGGCGCCGGCGACGAAACGGGCGCGGGCGAGCGACTCGGCCTCGTTGCCTCCGAGCGCGACCGAAAGAAAATCGCTGTTACAGCCGCCCTCACCCGTGCGCTGAAGCTTCAATCGCGGCCGGGCGCGACATTCCTCGGCGTCGCAGCGGCGTAGGCGCTCGAGGCGTGCGGCGAGTGCGTTGCGGACCTCGCGGTAATCGCGATCGCGGTGCAGGTCGTCGAGCTGAAACGGGTCGCGAGCGAGGTCGTAGAGCTCGCGCGCTCCCTTGTCGCGACGAGCGAAATGCTCGGCATAGACATAGCGCGGATTGCGAATCGCCTTGTAGGTGTTGGTATCGAAGAGGATCTCTCGGCCGAGCCGAAGCTCGGGTTGTGCGATCGTCGGCAGCAGCGAGCGCCCGTCCATCTGGAGCCCGGCCTCGGCATCGGCAGCATCGAGAATCGTCGGCGCCAGGTCGACGTTCGCGGCGAGCTCTTGCACGGTAGAGCCAGGCGCGATCCCCGGTCCGCGGATCAGCAACGGCACGTGCGTGGCCTCCTCATAAAGGCGGTTCTTGCCGAAGATGATCCGGTGTTCGCCGTGAAAAAAGCCGTTGTCGGAGGTGAAGATGAGGTAGGTGTTGGCCAGGGCGCCGGTCGAGGTCAGAGTTTCGACGATCTCGGCAACACCCTCGTCGACGGCTTGCAGCGAGGCGAGCTCGCAGGTGTAGATATTGCGGATGGCTTCGAGCTGAAACGGGGTCAGCGGGAGCGTGTTTCGCAGCGAAGGCGGCTTGTCGGCGATATCGGCCTCGTTCAGGCTCGGTGGTGCTGGCAGCGGCTCGTTCTCGAACGCGCTCAGATGCCGCTGGGCCGGCTTGGCGTTGCCGCGGCAACGGTGTTCGACGTCAGCTGGCGGATCGGGTAGCCCGCTGTGGGGGGCGTTGTAGGAGAGCCAGAGAAAGAACGGCTCGGCGGCGGCGGCGCGGCGCTCGATGAAGTCCGTCGCCTTGGCGGTGTAGTTGTCGGTCGAATACGCCTCTGGGTTGGCGGGGTCGGTGAAATCCTCATCGGGGTCGCCGTAGGTGATCAGCCCCTCGCTCTCGAGCAAGCTGTAGCCGTAGTAGCGGTTCTCGGTCTTCTCGCCGTGCCACTCGCTCCAGCCCGGCGGCACCCCGACGGGGCTCGAGTTGTAGCCGTTCATCAGCTTGCCGATGAGGCCCGTGTAATAGCCGCTGCGGCTGAGCCAGACCGCCAGCGTCTCGGCGCTGTCGAGTGCCTGAAACCCGCCAATGGGTGGATAGTTCTCCAGCACCCGATTGTTGTGCGGGTACTGGCCGGTGAGAAAGCTCGCGCGCGAGGGACAGCAGAGCGGAAACGAGACGAAGAACTGCTCGAAGGTCGCGCCTGCGTCGGCGATCAGCGACTGAGTCTGCGGCAGCGCCCGCATCGCCTCCAGCGTCTGGTCATCGGTCATGACGACGATGAAGTTCGGCCGCACAGCCGATTGTGCGCTCGCCGGCGTCCCGGAGCCGAGGCCCAGCACGATCCCAGCGATGAGTGCGAAAGTCGCCGCGGCGGTAGGCAGCAGCGCCGCTCGCCGTTTCCTGCCCATCGATCCCAGGCTAGCGACCACGGGGGTTGCGTTTCGCCTAAGCGACCGCTTCGACCTTGACCTCGAACGCCGTAAGCGTCATCGGGCCCAGCGAGGTGACCAAGGCAACGTCGGCCGCATCGCGGCCGCGCCCTACGACCACGCGGCCGATGCGGGGGGTGTTGTTGCGAGGGTCGAAGGTATGCCACTCGCCGTCGAGATAGGCCTCGAGCCAGGCGGCGAAGTCCATCGGCAACTCGGGGTCCTGCACGCCGAGATCGGAGATGTAGCCGAAGACGTAGCGGGTGGGGATGTTGAGCGCGCGGCAAAAGCTGATCGCGAGGTGGGCGTAGTCGCGACAGACGCCGCGACGAGCGCGGAAGACATCGGTTGCGGTCGTCCAGGGATTCGACGCCTCGTGGTCGAACTCGATCAGTTCGTGGACATAGTCGACGACGGCCTGGACGCGGCCCCAGCCAGGCGTGAGCGCCCCGAAGCGATCCCACGCCTCGCTGCCGAGCTCGTCGGGCAAGCAAAAACGGCTCGGCATGATGAAGTTGATGGTCTCGTCGGGCAGCGAGGTGGGCGGGATCTCGTCTGCCTCGGGCTCGATCGTGTCGTGGGGTTTCTCGCAGACGACCTCGGCTTCGTAAACCAGCCGCGAGCTCCCGGGCGCAATCGTGAAGCGCTCGCAGCGGTTGCCGTAGACGTCGGTGTAGCCGTGATGGGGGGCGTCGGTGTGCCAATGCTCGCGGTGTATCTGCAGCAGAGGGTCGAGCGCCGGCGCTACTTGGAATACCGCGGTGGTCGTCTGCGGGGTGTCGAAGCCGAACTCGCAGCCGACGGTCAGCGCCAGGCGACCGTCGTCTCGGATCTGCGACTCGGCTACATCGGCGGAAAGCGATTCGGGCACGCGTTGCCTCTCGTGGCGGTTGTGCGAACGACCGTGGCGGAAGCTTTCGGCGCCACCTGCGAGCGCTTGCAAGGGAGGGAAATTCCGCACGATCATGCGGTCGCAACTAGGCTAGCAACGCGCAACGGAGTGACCGTGCAGACACAGCCTCGTTCCGCGCCAACGGATCCTTACTTTCGGCGCGCGCCCGCCTCAGCTGTCGTCGATCGGGCGCAGTGTCACCGTGTCGCCATCGCCCTCGATCGCCAGCAGCGCAAGTTCGTTTTCGCCGATGTCGAGCAGTCTTGGCGGCACCATCGCCGAGAACTCGACCCCCCGGTGGCCTTCGTAGCTGTAGGTGGTGGCTGCGACACGCCCGTTCAATGCCACCCCAAGCGGCTGTCCGGCGTCGACTCCCTCGAGCGAGCCGGCGATCCGGGCGGGCACGAGTTCCGCGGCGGGGTCGTAGTTGCGAGCACCCTCGCCGTCGACGATCGTCGCTTCGGCAGCGAGCGGCTCGCCAAGCATCGGAGCGACTGAACGGCCCAGCAGCTCCGGCTCAGGGCCGATCGCATAAAGGCTGGTTGTGCCGTCGCCGAATGAATCGAGCCGACGCTCGAGGGCGGCGTCGCGGAGGTCGGCGAATTCGGCCGGGGTGAGCTCGAGGTTGCCGCCCTCGATGTTCTCGACTTTGACCGGGCGATCGCGCTCCAGCTCGCCCAGCAGCGACTGCCCATCCACGGCCCACGACACCTTGCCACCGAGTGCATCGGCGATCGTCGGCACGACGTCGACGGTGCGCGCCGGGCGGTCGTCGATGCCACCGTCACGCTGCCCGGGAAGCTTGATCAGCAGTGGGACCGAGAGAATGTCGGGCGCGTTGGTTTCCGTCGCGTCGCGGGGCTCGTCTCCGGCGCGAAACGAGGCGCCGTGGTCGGCGGCTACAACAATCAGCGAGCGCTGGTAAAGCCCGGTCTCGTGCAGGCGCCGAAGCAGGTCGCCGAGCATGCGGTCGGTGTATCGCAGCTGCAACAGAAACCGCTGTTCGTACTGAAGCGTCCGCCACTCGTCGGCATCCCAGCGCTCAGCCCTGCCGAGCGCGCCCTCCTCTCCGACCGCGTCGGGATATCTCTCGCCTGAGGGGAGGTAGCGCCAGGACTTGTGTGGCAGCAGAACGTGCAGCAAGTGCAACACCGGGCCGGGCGCCGCTGCGATCTCCTCCACGAATGTGGCGACCTGGGCGTCGCGGTTGGGCGCTCGGCTCTCCTGCGGGTCGGAGACGCCAAGACGCTCGGCGTCGGGCAGGGAGACGTAACCGAAGATCGACGGGATCGTCTTCAGCACCGAGCCGAGGCCGCCGGCTTCGATGCTCTGCGTCGTGCCCTCACATAGGCGCGGTGGGCAGATGCCGGTCCAAGGCTCCGAGACGTGCATCGCATGGCTGTCCTCGAGCAACGTGAACAGGGAGCGTGGATGATCGGCGAAGGTCGCGAGGCTGTCGGGCGGCGCGTCGATCGCGGTCATCAGGGTGGGCACGGCGAGCTCGGTGTCGCTGCGCGAAGTCGTCGCATTGCGATACCAGATCGCATCCTTGCCGAGCGCGGCGAAGCCGGGAAACCGATCGGCGTCGAGCCGCCGCCGGGCGTCCATCAGCGCATGACCGGGGAGCTCGTCGAAGACGACGACGACGACGGGAGCAGGGCTCTCGAGCTCAGCCGCCGCCTCGACCTCCTCAGTGCCGCCGAAGATGAGGCCCGACACAGGTGATAGGAAGAGGACGAAGGCGAGCACGATGAAGGGCAGCGGCAGCAAGGCGGAGACGAATCCACTCGCTCCGTCGAGATGGGCGTAGGCAAACGCTGCCGCTACTCCGATCGCCAGCACTAAAGGAGCCTGGAGCTCGAGCGGCCAATCGAGCGGATACAGAGCTTGCGAAACCAGGATCGAGGCCAAGAGGCCGACCAACACGAGCTGCACCGCCCATCCAAGCCGGGTACTAATCGCGCCGGCGAGCAGCCGGATCGCCGCGAGCGCTAGAGGGGCGCCGAGCATGACGATCAAGGCAACGGCGAGGACCTCGGACCCGCTCGCTCCTCGGCCGATAAAGAACTGCGCGTTGATCACGAACATGACCGGCGTCGTCGCCAGCGAGGCGAGGATGAACACGTGCAGCGCGTGGGTGACCTGGCGCCGGTGCATACACTGCCTTATAGAGGACGCCGGCAAGCGATCGGAGGGAGCAGGAAGTGGAGCACGTAACCGTCTTGGCCTATCTCGACGCTGGCAGTGGCAGCGTCATCCTGCAGGCCCTGCTCGGCGGCTTCGCGGCCCTCGCCGTTACCGGCAAGCTCTGGTGGAGTCGCGTCCTCAGCCTGTTGCGAATCCGCCGCCCCGAGCGCGAGTCCGCCGCGGAATCCCAGCAGCCGGCAGACGAGCCCGTTCAGCGCCAGCCTTCCTAGGCCCCGCCGCGGAGTGCCCCTGGCGCCTTCAGCCGATTCAGGCTCGTTCAGGGACCCCGACAGCCGCGTCTTTGGCCACGACGGCGATGTTCTTCGCGCGCTGAGCCCGCGAGGGCTCGAGGACTTCGAGCGCCTTACCGCCGGCGATTTCTTCGCCCGCATGCAGCGTGAGGGCAAGATCGTCGGCACCGAACTGCTCGCCGATCCGCCGCGGATCGAGCTCAGCGCGGGCACCGCGGCCGCGGTGCTGCGCCACCAGCGCGTGCCGTTCATCTCCTATCCGTATGAGTGGCCGTTCTCGATGCTTCAAGACGCGGCCCTGCTCGAGCTCGAACTGTTGCGCGCTGCGCTCGACGAGGACATGGTGCTCAAGGACGCCTCGCCCTACAACGTCCAGTGGCAGGGGTCGCGGCCGCTGTTCATCGACGTGGGCTCGTTCGAGACGCTGGGCGAGGGCGAGCCGTGGACGGGCTACCGCCAATTCTGCACCCTGGTCTTGTACCCGCTGATGATTCAGGCCTACGCCGGATTGCCATTCCAACCCTGGCTGCGCGGCTCGCTCGAAGGCATCGAGCCCGCCCAGGCGCGCGCAGTCCTGCGCGGCCGACGCCTGTTTCGCCGCGGTGTGTTTACGCACGTCGCTCTTCACGCCCGCCTCGAGCGCCGCGAGGCTGGTCGCGACACGCGCAGCGAGCTGCGCCGCGCCGGCTTTCGCAAGGAGATGATCGACGCCAACGCCTCGGGACTCGAGCGGCTAGTGCGGCGGCTGCAATGGAGCGCCGGCAAGACCGCCTGGTCGGACTATGGCGACCGCGCGCACTACGAGCGCGGCGAGCTTGAGCGCAAGGACGGCTTTGTGCGCGAGGCGTGCGCAGCCGTTCGCCCCGAGCTCGCCTGGGACCTGGGCTGTAACGACGGGCGCTACTCGCGGATCGCGGCCGAGCATGGCGCCTACGTAGTCGCCGTCGACGGCGACCAGGCAACGGTCGAGAGCCTGTATCGAGAGCTGCGCGCCGCCGGCGATGAGCGAATCTTGCCCTTGGTCATGGACCTGGCCGATCCGTCACCAGCCCGGGGTTGGCGCGGTCGCGAGCGCAGCCCGCTCGAGCAGCGCGGCCAGCCCGGCCTCGTCCTCTGCCTGGCGCTGGTGCACCACCTCTCGATCGCCGCGAACGTGCCGCTCGACGAGGTAGTCGACTGGCTCGCCGGCCTCGGCGGCGTGCTCGTCGTCGAGTTTGCCGACCGCGACGACCCGATGGTCGAGCGCCTGCTGGCGCGAAAGCGCGACGGCGCCCACCCCGATTACAACCTCGACAACTTCGATCGAGAGTTGGCTCAGCGCTTCGAGATCGAGCAGCGGCAGCCAATCGGTTCCGGGCGGCGTGTGCTCTATCGCGCTCGGCCCCTGTAGTGCCGTGAAGGCCGTCAGGATCGGCTGCTCGGGCTGGGTCTACCGCGATTGGCGCGGCAGCTTCTACCCCGAGAAGCTGCCCCAGCGCGAGTGGCTCGCCCACTACTCGCGCCGCTTCGACACGGTCGAGGTCAACAACACCTTCTACAAGCTGCCCAGCGCCGAGGCGGTGAGCACCTGGGTCGAGCAGACCCCGCGCGGCTTTCGCTTCACGGTCAAGGCGAGCCGCTACATCACCCACGTCAAGCGGCTCACCAACCCCGAGAAGTACGTCGAGCGCTTCCTCACCTCGATTGAGCCGCTTGCGAAGGCGCGAAAGCTCGAGGCGATCCTGTGGCAGCTGCCGCCGAGCTTCAAGCGCGACGACGAGCGCCTCGACACGGCGCTGACCGCGATTCGCGCGCAGGCTCCTGGTCGCCACGCCGTCGAGTTTCGCCATCCGAGCTGGTTCACCGCCGACGTCTATTCACTGCTTCGAGGTCACCGCGCTGCGCTAGCGGTCGCCGACGATCCCGAGCTCTCATTTCAAGAGCGCGTGCGAACCACCGGCTGGGCGTACGTGCGTATGCACCGCGGCGGACGTGGGGCGGGCGCGAGCTATTCGGCAGCCGAGCTCGCCACCTGGCGCCGGCGCATCGCGGCCTGGCGCGCGACGACCGACGTTCTCGTCTACTTCAACAACAGCGAAGGCGGCTCGGCGGTCGAGCAAGCCGCAGCGCTTCGTGACGGCTAGGCGCGCAGCTTGTAGCCCTTGACGAACAGGCGCAGGTTGAAGGCAAAGAGCGCGGCAGTCGCGGCGCCGAGTGCCAGTAGCGAGAGCGCGATACTCGCTTCGCTGACGTCGAGAAAGCCGTAGCGGACGAGGTTGATCATGTAGTAGACGGGGTTGAAATGGGTCAGGGTCTGAAACGGCTCGGGCAGCAGGTCGGCCGAGTAGAAGACGCCACCGAGGAAGATCAGCGGCGTCAGCACGAAGGTCTGGGCGATCGCGACGTCGTCGAACTGCTCAGCTCGAATCCCGATCAGGACCCCGAGCTGGGCGAAGAAGAAGCCGACCAGGAACAGGCCGGGGATGAGCACGAGGATGTGCTCGACAGGGAGATCGACCAAGAACGATGCCGCGGTGAAAGTCAGCACCGCGACGACCAAGCCGCGCATGAAGCCGCCGAGCGAGAACGCCAGCAAGAGCTCTAGCGGCGATGCCGGTGAGGAAAGCTGGTCCTGGATCGCGCCCTGGAACTTCTGCTGCAGGATCGAGGAAGCGTTGTTGGAGAACGAGTTGATCGCGAAGGCCATCATGATCAGGCCCGGGATGACGAAGATGACGTAGTCGACTCCCTGAAGCTGGTCGATGCGCGAGCCGAGCGCGGCGCCGAAGACCGAGATGTAGAGGAAGGTCTCGAGCAGCGGCGCGCCGATTGTCTGCTTCTTGATCTTCATGAAGCGGTTGAGCTCGCGCCGCCAGAGCGTGAAGAAGCGGATCTGTGTCGCGGTCACGCTGTCAGCTCCTCGACGCGCGAGCGTGAGAGCTCGTTGCGCCCGACCAGCGCCAGGTAGGCGTCTTCGAGGTTGGCGACGCCGTACTTGCCGGCAAGCTCGTCGGTTGACCCCTGCGCGGCGATCTGGCCGTCGGTGATGAAGGCGATCTTGTCGCACAACTGCTCGGCCTCCTCGAGGTAGTGCGTCGTCAGCAGGATCGTCGTGCCCTCGGCGTTGATGCGCTGCACGTACTGCCACAGCTCGAGGCGCAGCTCGATGTCGACGCCCGCGGTCGGCTCGTCGAGGATCAGCAGCCGCGGCCGGTGCATCAGCGCACGGGCGAGGATCAGGCGCCGCTTCATTCCACCCGAGAGCGTGCGCGTGCGCTCGTCCCGCTTGTCGGCGAGCGAGAACGTCTCGATCAGCTCGGCGGCGCGCTCGCGGCGCTCGCGCTTGGGCATGCCGAAGTAGCCGGCGTGGTAGTCGAGCGTTTCAGCGACGGTGAGAAACCAGTCGAGATTGAGCTCCTGCGGCGCCAGCCCGACCGCCTGGCGAGCTTCGGCGTAGTTGTCGATCGCATCGTGGCCGAAGACCGAGATCGATCCGGCCGTCGGCTGGGCGAGCCCGGTCGCGCAGTGGATCAGCGTCGACTTGCCGGCGCCGTTAGGCCCCAGCAGCCCGAAGAACTCGCCGGGCTCAATCTCGAGCGAGACGCCGCGCAGCGCCTCGACCCCGGTCGGATAGCGCTTGGCGAGGCCGTCGATCTGGAGGGCGTTGGCGGCCGCGGCGGGGTCGGAGCCGTTGTCTTGCAGGGTGGCGTTCACGGAGCTGAGGGTAGGGGAGGGCTTCACGGTCGAAGTCAACGCTAGGAGCTCGACCTTGGTTGAAGTCGAGGCGGCTAGGGTTGAGCTATGCAGGGCACGCGAACAGCCTTCGTCACCGGAGGCTCCGGCTTCATCGGCGGCGCGCTGGTGCGACGGCTGCTCGCCGACGGCTGGGCGGTGCGGGCGCTGGCGCGCTCTGAGAGCTCAGCGGCGAAGCTGGGCGAGCTCGGTGCCGAGGCCGTCCGGGGCGATCTCGACGACGCTGAGTCGATCCGCGCCGGGGCGCAGGGAAGCGAGCTCGCCTTTCATGCTGCCGCAGCCGTCTTGGAGTGGGGGCCGCGCGAGGAGTTCGTGCGCGGCAACGTGACTGGAACCGAAAACGCACTGCGCGGTACCCGCGAGGCCGGTGTGCGCCGTTTCGTTCACGTCGGCACGGAGGCGGCGCTGATGGCCGGCCAGGCGCTCGTCGGTGTCGATGAGACCGCGCCGCTTCGCCCTGACTCCAAGGCCCACTACGCGGCGACCAAGGCGACCGCCGAACAGCTGGTGCGGGCAGCGAACGCCGATGGCTTCGAGACCGTCGTGGTTCGGCCGCGACTCGTCTGGGGTCCCGGCGACACGACGATCCTGCCCGGGTTGCTCGCGGCCGTCGAGAACGGCCGCTTCGCCTGGATCGGAGGCGGCCGGCACCTGACCGACACCAGCCACGTCGACAACGTCGTCGAAGGCCTGATTCTGGGCGCCGAGAAGGGCAGGCCCGGCGAGGCGTACTTCGTCCACGACGGCGAGCCGGTCGAGTTCCGGCGTTTCGTCACCGACCTGCTCGCGACCCGCGGCGTCACGCCCGGCGACCGCGACACGCCCCCGATCGTGGCTCGGCTGGCGGCGCCGGCGCTGGAGGGCGCCTGGAAGTTGCTCCGCCGCGACAGCGCTCCACCGGTGACCCGGCTGTCGCTGTGGCTCGCCTCGCTCGAGTGCACGATCGACATCTCCAAGGCGCGCGCCGAGCTCGGCTACGAGCCGATCAAATCCCGAGAGCAGGGCCTCGCCGAGCCTGCGGTTGACAGCCGGCCGCGACCGTTGCTAGCCCACTGTGAGCTGAAACCAGACGCGCCCGCTGCCTTTCGGGTTGCACCAAGCGCTGCACAGCGCGTCAACGATCTGCAGCCCGAGACCTTTGCCATCGAGCGAGCGATTTGGATCGACCTTGGCGCCACCGCCACCGCGATCCACAACTTCGCCTCTGACGACATCACCGGATGCGTGCACCCAGAGGCGAATCGTGTCCGAGGGCCCGTGCTTGGCAGCGTTGGTCACGAGCTCGGTCACCACGACTCGCAGATCGCGGTAGGTGGTGGCCGGCAGCACGTCGGCAAAGCCACTGGCGACAACCGCGCGTGCCCTGGCAGGCGCCTCCGGGACCGGGTCGAGGGCGACCTCAACTTCCATACCCAGGACTTACCCGCTCTCGCGCAGATAAACGTGACGCTGATGCCTGGGCGCGACGTTGCTTTGGGACCGCGGCGGGCTGCCTAGACGCGCTCGTAGGACGACGGCGGGCCAGTTTCGGGCTTCGGCTCGCCGCGTACAGCGGCCAGCAGCTTCCAAAGCGCACGGCGGCTGATGCGTGAAACCTGCATCTGCGAGACACCGAGAACCGCACCGATGTCCTTCTGGCTCATCTCGTCGTTGAAGCGCATCGTCAACACGCGCTGCTCTATCTCGTCGAGGTCGGCGGTGTTCGCGGCATCGACGGCTTCGACGTGGTCGTAGCCCGGCTCGCCTTCTGGAATCAGGTCGGCGATCGTGGTCGGTGCTCCGTCTTCGGCTTGGTTGCGCGGCGCTTCCAGCGAGAGTGGATAGCGCGCGTCGCGCGCGACCAGGGCTTCGATCACGTTCTCCGTCGGCAGCCCCAGCCAGTCGGCCGTTTCGCTTGGCACCGGATACCTGCCCAGCTCATCGGCAAGCTGAGTGTTTGCCTGCTCGATGCGCAGCGCAAGCTCGCCGAGGCTGCGGGGGAGCCGCAGGTTCCAGACGTTGTCGCGAAAATGGCGACGCAACTCGCCCAGAATCGTGGGAGCGCCGTAGGCGGCGAAAGGGCGGCCACGATCGGGGTCGAAGCCCTCGATCGCCTTGATCAGTCCCAGATTCGCAACCTGGAGCAGGTCGTCCAAGGGCTCGGGGCTGGCGGCGTAGCGCATCGCCAGTGAACGCGCGAACGGTGTGAACCGGCGCACCAGCTCCTCCTGAACGCGCGGCTCACGATGGCGCGCGTAGCGACGCAACAGCGCGTCCTCGTTGGTCAGACATGGGTCGTCGCTGGGAGTGGTGCGATCGCAGCGGGAACGGCGGTCACCTCGGGACGGCACAGTGCTCATCAGGGTCTCTCCTCGTTCGACAGGTGGGCAAGGTGAGCGACCGCGTTGCCTCCGCGAAACCGGAGCAGCTGGGCCTGATCACCGACTTGTCGCTGTGCCTGCCCTGACGAGGCGGACCCTTGAGCGCCTGTTGAGTCTGTACCACGCACGCCTCGTTTCTAAACTGATTTCGCACCTGCCGCTCTGCTCGACAGCCGGATATCGTGGCGAGATGGCACTCGAGCTCTTTGCCGGGAACCGTGTCAGCGAGTACGCGGCTGCGAGACCCTGGTACGAAAGCCTGCTCGGAGCCGAGCCCTCGTTCATCCCTCACGCAACTGAGGCGGTATGGGAGCTCGCCGAGCATCGCTTCCTGTTCATCGTCGAAGACGCCGAAGCCGCCGGGGGAGCTATTCACACGATCTTCGTCGACGACCTCGATGCACTCGTCGACGAGATCGCGTCGCGCGGGATCGAACCCGACGAACGCGTCACGTATCCGGGCAAGGCACGCAAGGCGATCTATCGCGACGTCGACGGAAATGAGATCGGCTTCGGCGGCGCGATCGACGAGCCAGGCGCTGAGTGAGTCAGTCGAGCCACAGCGGGTGAGGACTTCTGCGGCTTTTCGGGATGCCGGGGGAGGACTCGGGTCTCCGATTTGCGGCTCATGATCCCAGCGACTGCAACTTAGTCTCGCCCGCTAACGACTACTATGCACGCCTACAGGGCCACTTCACCGCACGTTGCGAAGCGACCTCGCGTCGAAGTCTCTCGGCACTGCCGACCGAGACCTCACGGATAGCTCGTCCTAGCGATTGAAGAGCCGTCTAAAGCAGCCGACTGCCCGCGCGGCAGGGTAAAGCGGAGGTCAACGCATGCAACGAAATAGCACCAACGGCGGACCGGTCACGCAAGAGGCGGTCGCCGATACACCTGCCGGTCGCGGTCCATCCTCACACCGGCGTCCGGGTTCCTGGCGCGCAGTGCGCGCACACTGGCCACGCACTGGAAGCGCAGCCTCGCCGCGGCGGTTGGCGTCTTGGTGCTGTTGATCCTTGCGGCCAGCGCCGCGGAGCCGGCCAGCGACGACTACTCGCTTCCGGGGACCGAGTCGCAGCAGGCGATCGATCTCTTCCAGGCACACTCGCCGGCGTTCGGCGGGGCGGATTCGACCCTCGTCTTCACAGTCGACGAGGGCAGGGTCTCCGATCCGGAGGCTCAGGCGGCGATCGAGGGCGCGCTCGCGGAGGTGCGCGAGCTCGAGGGGGTCGAGCTGGTCACTAGCCCGTTCGAGCAGGGCGGTCAGGTGTCAGAAGACGGGCGCCTGGCGGCGGTCGACGTGCGCTACTCCACCGAGCCCGGGGAGATCAAGAAGGACGACGGCGAGGCGCTGATCGCGGCCGGCGAGACCGCTGAGCCGGAGGTTCAGGTCGAGGCGCGCGGCATCTTGGTCGATCTGGCGGCAGAGCAGGAGGCCCCGATCGGCGAGCTCATCGGCGTGCTCGTCGCGATCGTCTTGCTGACCGTGCTCTTTCGCTCCGGGTGGGCGATGGGCGCGACGCTCGCCGGTGCGCTGATCGGCGTCGCGGCGGGCCAGATCTTGCTGGCGGTGCTTGCGGATCCGCTCGGCCTGCCCACGTTCGCGGCGGTGATCGCGACGATGCTCGGCCTCGGAGCCGGGATCGACTACTCGCTGCTGATCGTCGGCCGTTACCGCGAGCAGCGAGCGGCGGGCGACAGCCTTCAGGACGCGGCCGGGCGCGCGGCCGCGACCTCCGGCGCCGCAGTGGTTGCCGCGGGCCTGATCGTGATGGTGGCGATCGCCGGGCTGTTGGTGGTCGGTGTCCCGTATGTCGGCAAGATGGGCTTCGGGGCGGCGATCGCGATCGCCGCGGTGGTCGTCTCGGCGTTGACGATCCTTCCGATCATGATGGGCGCCTTCGGGCGCAAGCTGGTGCCGAAGAAACCGGAACACGTCCAGGCCTCTCCGGCCTTCACGCGCTGGGGCGAGATCGTCACCGGTCGGCCATGGACGTCGATCGCCGCCGGCGTGGTGGTCCTGCTGATTTTCGCCTTCCCGGTAACGCAGATGCGGATCGGCCAGCCCGACGACGGAAACCAGCCCGAGTCGCGCACCCAGCGCGTCGCCTACGACCAGCTGACCGCAGCCTTCGGCCCGGGTTCGAACGGCCCCTTCCTGCTCGCCGTCGACACGCCGGAGGGGGCGCCGGAGAGCGAACAGCAATTGAGCGCGCTGCAGCAGGCTGTCGCCGAAACGCCGGGCATCGCCGCGGTGCCTCCCGCACAGGCGAGCGAGGACGGCGAGATGGCGACGATCTTCGCCATTCCGACGACGGCGCCTCAGGACGTCGAGACGTCAGAGCTGCTCGAGCGCCTGCGTGAGGACGTGATCCCGCAGGCGACCGCCGACACTTCGCTGAATGTTTACGTGGGCGGAAACGTCGCCGTCTTCGAGGACACCTCGAACAAGGTGGCTAGCCGCCTGCCGCTGTTCATCGCGGTCGTGATCGGGCTTTCGGTGCTGTTGTTGGTGATGGCGTTTCGCTCGCTGTGGGTCCCACTCGTCTCAGCGCTCTTCAACCTGCTTTCGGTCGCGGCCGCCTACGGCGTCGTGGTGGCGGTGTTCCAGGAAGGCTTCGGCGCGAGCCTGATCGGTGCCGACTCGGGGATTCCGATCATCTCGTTCTTGCCGGTGATGTTGTTCGCGATCTTGTTCGGGCTCAGCATGGACTACAACGTGTTCCTGCTCAGCCGGATCCACGAGGCCTACAACGAGGGGGACCGGCCCCGCGAGAGCGTGATCCACGGCATGGGCCGCATCGGCAAGGTCGTTGTCTTCGCCGGCCTGATCATGTCCGCGGTCTTCCTCAGCTTCGTCACCTCGAGCGACATCATCGGCAAGATGTTCGGCCTCGGTCTCGGGCTCGCGATCCTGATCGACGTGCTGATCGTCCGCATGGTCATCGCCCCGGCGGTGGTGACGCTGCTCGGCGACCGCGCCTGGTGGCTGCCGGGGTGGCTGGACCGCGTGCTTCCGAATATCTCGCTTGACGGCCAGCGCGAGAGGGCCGAGCCGGGGGCGGACCCCGGAGAGGCTCGGGAGCGCGAGAAGGTTCCGGCCTGAGGATTCCAGGTGCGCCGGGAGGCAGGTCGAAGCCCGCGCTTCGCAAGGATTTGCGATGCCGGAGGAGGGACTCGAACCCCCGACACGCGGATTATGATTCCGCTGCTCTAACCAGCTGAGCTACTCCGGCGGGGCGGTGAATCGTAGCGGCGGTCCGAGCGGCGGCCGCTTGGACGCAAGCGATCGCGCAACACCCGCCGGCTAGGACCTCCGGGCCGCGATCGCCGGGCCTGCGACGACGCCCGCCGAACCGATCTGGCTGAAACGCGGGGGCGCTTCGGGGACGATCGGCGACCGGCGCTGCAGCGGTGCTGAGCAGAGGTCTAGTCGGTCCACCACCCAGGTATCACCTCTCCGTCGCCCTCATGGCGCGGGCCGAAGGCCAGCAGATCGAGTCCGTCGTCACCGGCCTCGAACGCACGGATCACGCCGGGGATGACGCGGATTGCATCGAGTGTGGCGACGTCGATGATTTCGTCGTCGAGCTTCATCCGGCCCGAGCCAGCGATGACGACGTAGACCTCCTCGGCGTCGTCGTGCTTGTGGCCGAAAGCCTGGCGCTTGCCCGCCTTGACCCGGTGAAAGCTGAAGCCCGTGGCCTCGGTCTCGAGCTCGTCGTTGGCAAAGCGCGCCTCCTGGATCTCCTCGAAACCGAAGTTGGGGGCGGAGTCCTTGACCTCGGTCAGCTGCTTCTTCGTGTACGGGGCGGCCATCGACGGCTCCTTTCGTGGACGTAGGTCGACTTTGACCATCTATAACGGGGTAAAGCTCGCTGACGTCTGCCTCAGGCGATCGCTTCCAGCTTCGCCCGCACATCTCCCTCGAGCGGTCCGTAGTGCCCCGGCCAGCACACCGCGGGCTCGAGCGCGGCGAGCTTGCGGATCGACTCGCGCGCCTTCTCGGTCGACCAGTTGAAGGCGGGGTGGGGGACTCTCGGCTTGCCCGCCAGCGGCAGCGCCGGGTCGAACAAGGCAAAGCAATCGTTGCTGATCGCGAGGCGATCACGCTCGCGCCAGAGCCCGATGCAGCCCGGGCCGTGGCCCGGCAGGTGGATGACCTCGAACTCGCCGACCGGGTCACCTTCGGCCAGCGTTGCGCTGACCTCGAGCGAGCCGTCGTCCCAGGCGCCGAACATCCGCGGCGTCAGCTTGTTCGTCGGAAACGAAAGCTTCGAGTAGTCGAAGTAGTGGGCACCGCCATCGCCTTCGACGTCGGCGCGCTCGTCGGCATGACACTGCACCGGCGCTGGAATTGCTTTGGCGCCGCCGCGATGGTCGGCGTGGGCGTTGCCGATGATCGTCCGCGTCGCGCCGCCGAGCGAATCGGCGGCCTCGCGGATCGCGTTGCCCATCGGCTTGATCCCGGCGTCGAACGACGGCGACGCCGTTGCCGTCGCTGACCAGATAGGAGTTGACGCGAAGCGGAAAGCCCTTGGTCACTCGCCAAACCCCGTCGGCGATCGCCTGCATGGGCCGCAACCTATCCCAATCCGCCGTGAGCCGATCGAGGTACTCAGCCCGGCCGATCACTTCGCCGAGCCGGGCGACGGCTGTAGGTTCGCTTCGTGAGCGACGTGGAATACGCCGTGCCGAACTTCTCCGAGGGACGCGACGCCGAAACGATTGCCGCGATCGCTCGGGCCTTTGCGGGTCGAGGCGAGGTGCTCGATCGCCACTCCGACGGCGTCCACAACCGCACCGTGCTCAACCTGACCTCGGCGCCGGGAGAGATGATCGCGGCGCTGACCGCTGGGGCGCGCGCCTGCATCGAGCTGATCGACATGCGCGCCCACGCGGGCGCACACCCGTGCATCGGCGCCCTCGATGTCTGCCCGCTGATCTGGCTCTCGGCATCGCAGCGCCCGATCGTCGAGTCCCTGGCTCGCAAAGCGGCAGACTCGTTCGCCGAGCTCGGGCTGCCGGTTTTCCTCTACGGCGAGCTCGCAAGCGAGCCTCACCATCGCGAGCGTGCCTTCTTTCGCCGCGGCGGCTTTGCGGCGCTGAGCCGGCGCACGGCCTCGGGCGAGCTCGTTGCAGACCTTGGTCCGGCCCAGCCGCATCCGACCGCGGGTGCGGTCCTGGTCACGGCGCGACCGCCGATGGCCGCGTTCAACGTCGAGCTGGACACCACTGACGTCGAAGTCGCGCGCGCGGTCGCCGCCGAGCTGCGCGAGTTCGGCGGCGGGCTCGAAGGTGTGCGCGCGATCGGTCTCGACCTCGGCGGTGTCGCCCAGGTCTCGACCAACGTCCACGACCCGATCACGATCTCGCTCGGCATCGTCGTCGAGCGCATTCGCGCTCTTGCCGCGCCCTACGCTGCGCGCCCGGTCGCGGCCGAGATCGTCGGCCTCGTGCCCCGCGCATCAGTTCGCGACCTGCCCGCAGACTTGCCGCTGCGAAACCCCGATCTGGAAGCTCAGGTGATCGAGACACGACTCGGCGACGGTCGTTAGCCTCTCGAAACCGATGGCTCAGCAGAGCAAGAAGAAGCGCCGGCGAAAGCACCGCGGGACCCAGGGCGGAGCGATCGACCGCCGTGGCGGTCGCGGTCGGCCGAAGACGCGCGAGGAAGCTCGCGCCCACGCGAAGCGGCGCTCGGAGTTGCGCCAAGGACAGGCACCGACCTGGGGCGCGGCCTTTCGCCGCGGCCTACTGGGCGCTGCGGTCTTCTTGCTCTTGATCGTGCTCGCCTTCAGCCGTCCCTTCGGCGAGGGGCTGGCGCTATCGGCGGTGATGCTGGTCATGTACGTGCCGCTGGGCTACTACGTCGACAACTTCTTCTATCGCCGCCGGCTCAAGCGCGAGCGCGATGCGCGCCAGGCCGCCCGCGCCGAGTCGCAAGGTCGCCGCGGCTAGCGCGGTTGGGACGTCCTCCACCGAGCGAACATCGAGTCAGAGCCCGGGCCTGGGGTCGTACAAACGTCCATAGAACACTCGTCCAGATCGCCGTCAGCACGATCCCACTGGGTACTCCCGATCTATGCAATGCGGCAAAACGAGTTTGTCGCCGCGACCAAGGGAGAAACCCATGAACGCACAGTTCGGGATCCAGATGCGCGCCGCACAAACGCGTCAGCTCGCATTGGCGGTGGTGACCGCAGCGTGCGTTGCGATCGCCGGCGCCTCGTTCGTCGCCGTTGCCGAGGCGAAGACGATGAACGGCACGAAGAAGGCCGACAAGCTCACCGGCACCAAGAAGGGCGACAAGATAAACGGTCGCAGCGGTAGCGACCGCATCAACGGCAAGAAGGGCGCCGACAAGCTCAAGGGCGGAGCCGGCAAGGACAAGATCAACGCCGTCGACAAAGCCAAGGACAAGAAGATCAGCGGCGGCCCCGGCAAGGACGTCTGCAAGGTGGACGCGCTCGACACAGCCGTCAGTGGCTGCGAGCAGGTCAAGGTCGTGGGCGGCAGCGGCGGCGGGGGGGCGGCAGCGGCGGTGGCTCCGGCAGCGGGCGGCGGCAACGGCGGCGGCCGGGGCGGCGGCGGCAACGGTGGCAACCTCGTGGTCACCACAGGCGGCGAGAATCTCTCGTGCGCCCCGAGCCCGATAGTCGTCTGCCCGTTCACGCTGAGCGGAACCGGAGCCGACACGTTCGTCGGCAACGGTCACCGGTGGCGGTGGGGTCACTCCCGCGGTTGGCGGCACGGTCACGATCGAAGGTGAGAATTGGAACGCTGCTGGTGCCTACACCTGCACCAGCGACGGGTTCCTGCGCGTGACGATCGGCTCGGAAACGGTCGACGTCCCCGTCACCTGCACCACCCTAACGGGCAGTCCAGAGGAACGACGGATTCGAGGCGGGCCGACGAACACGGCCCGCCTCGTTTTCGTCCTGAGGGACCGATCCCACCCGCTACCCTCGCCGGCAATGGACGTTCGCATGCTCACGGTCGGCCAAGTCGCGGAAAATTGCTTTGTCTTTCGCCGCGACGGCGCCAATCGCGGCCTCGTCGTCGACCCGGGCGAAGAGCCCGAGCGAATCCTCGCCGCGATCGACGAGATCGGCATCGGCGTAGATGCGATCCTGCTCACCCACTGTCATTTCGACCACATCGGCGCCGTCGCGCCGGTGGCGAGGGCGACCGCCGCGCCCGTCTACTGCCCGCAGCTGGAAACGCCGCTGCTCGCGGACATAATGGCCTTCATCCCTTGGCCGGGATTTGGCCCTTATGAGAGCTACGACGCCGACGAAACGCTGTCGGGTGGCGAGAGGCTCGAGCTCGCGGGGTTTGAGATCGACGTCATCTTCACCCCCGGACACAGTCCGGGCCACGTCACCTACTCGATTGCCGACGAACAGGCCCTGTTCTCCGGTGACGTGCTCTTTCAGGGTTCGGTCGGGCGCACCGATCTGCCTGGCGGCCACGCCCCGACGCTTGCCGAGAGCCTGCGCGACTTGAGTGAGAACTTCCCTCCCGAGACGACCGTCTACCCAGGCCACATGGGAGTGACGACGATCGGCGCCGAGCGGGCAACTAACCCGTTCCTGGCCGAGCTCTCGCGCTAACGAGAAATCACACGATCCGGTCCACCGGATGAGTGATCCCACGAGCTACGCACGCGGATGACGCACGGCCACCGTCGCTGGTCGCACCCGTCGGGACTCGCCCATGCCCACCGGCTTGGGCTTCGCCCGCCTGCCACGCCCAGCTCGGTGCCGTGCGCCCCCGCGCACGCGACTCCATGGAATCAATCATCTAGTCTCGCCCGCGGCCATGGCCGAGCGCTTTCAGGCCCCTCGGGGCACATTTGACGTCCTTCCGACCTCTTCGCAGGCCCGTGCGCGGATCCGCGACGCGGCGGCGGCGATCTTCACCCGTGCCGGCTACGGGCAAATCGAAACGCCGATGTTCGAGAGCACCGAGCTCTTCACCCGCTCAGTCGGGGGCGCCACCGACATCGTCCGCAAGGAGATGTTCAGCTTCACCGATCAGGGGGATCGCTCGCTCACGCTGCGCCCTGAGGGAACGGCGCCGATCGTGCGCGCCTACGTCGAGCACGGCATGCACAAGCTCGCTCAGCCGGTGAAGCTCTGGCACTGGGGCTCATACTTCCGCCACGAGCGGCCACAGTCGGGACGCTTTCACCAGTTCAACCAGATCGGAGCCGAGTCGATCGGCTCCGATTCGCCGCTGGTCGACGCCGAGCTGATCATCTTGCTCGACAGCCTCCTGCGCGAGCTCGGCGTTCCCGGCGTGCGCCTGCGGCTTTCGAGCCTCGGCACCGTTGAGTCTCGAGCCGCCTATCGCGACGAGCTGCGCGATTACCTGCGCAAGCACGAGCAGGGACTCTCGCAAGACGTTCGCGACCGTATCGATGAGAATCCACTGCGCGCCTTCGACGCCGGCGATGACGCGACCAAGGGCGTCATGGCCGGTGCGCCGATGATGATCGACCGCCTCGACCGCGCCGATGCCGAGCATTTCGGCGAGGTCCGCGTGCTGCTCGACCAAGCCGGAGTCGCCTACGAGCTCGACGGCACACTCGTGCGCGGTCTCGACTACTACACGCGCACGGTGTTCGAGTTCGAGTCGAGCTCGCTGGGGGCGCAGTCGGCGATCGGCGGCGGTGGGCGCTACGACGGCCTCGTCGCCGAGCTCGGCGGACCGGCAACGCCGGGCTGTGGCTGGGCGGCTGGGGTCGAGCGCATCCTGCTCGCTCTAGACGAGCTTGGCCCGGCCCCCGCGATCGACGTCTTCGTCACCGCGCCAGACGGCCGTCGCGATCGCGCCTTTGCGATCGTGCGCGAGTTGCGCGGAGCGGGTCTGCGCGCCGAGCTCGATCAGGCCGGGCGCTCGATCAAGGGCCAGATGAAGCAGGCTGACCGCATCGGTGCACGCCGGACGGTGATCCTCGAGCAAGAGGGTGGCGCCAGCGTCCGCGATATGCAAAGCGGCGAGCAGCACGACCTCGACCTCGCGCGCGTGGTCGAGGCAGTGACAGCGAATCGCGGCGGCAACTGATGAGCCCACCGCAGTTTCCCGCGCTTCGTGCCAACCGCTATCGCGACACCTGGTCGGGGCAGGTGCTTGCCGACCGCGTCGATTCGCAGGTTCGCCTCTCGGGCTGGATCCATCGCCGCCGCGACCATGGTGGACTCGTGTTCATCGACCTGCGCGATCGCACCGGTCTCGTTCAGCTCGTCTTTCATCCCGACGACTCCGCCGACGCGGTCGAGCTCTCGCATCGTCTGCGAGCCGAGGACATCCTCAGCGTCGGTGGCCGAGTCGTACGCCGCGATCCCGAGACGGTCAACGCCGAGCTCGCAACCGGCGAGTTCGAGGTCCGCGTCGCCGAGGCGACGCTGCTCGCCGATGCGGCAACGCCGCCGTTTGAGATCGAGAGCTTTTCCGGCGAGGTCTCCGAGGAGACCCGCCTCAAGTACCGCTATCTCGACCTGCGGCGCGAGCGCATGCGAGATGCGATCGAGCTTCGTGCCCGCGTCGGCGCCGCGATCCGCGATTTCCTCACCGCAGAGGGCTTTCTCGACATCGAGACGCCGATGCTCTCGCGCTCGACGCCCGAGGGTGCGCGCGACTTCCTCGTCCCCGCTCGCCGGCCCGCCGGCAGCTTCTACGCGCTGCCGCAGTCGCCACAGCTGTTCAAGCAGTTGTTGATGGTCGCCGGCTTCGAGCGATATTTCCAGATCGTCCGTTGCTTTCGCGACGAGGACATGCGCGCCGACCGCCAGACCGACTTCACCCAGCTCGACATCGAGATGTCGTTCGTCGAGCTCGAGGACGTGCTCGACGTCAACGAGCGCATGCTGGCCTCGGTCTTCGCGGCTGTCGGCGGCCCCGAGCTCGAGTTGCCGCTGCGGCGGATCGGCTACGACGACGCGCTCGCGCGCTACGGCACCGACCGTCCCGACCTGCGCTTCGGGCTCGAGCTGGTCGAGCTCACCGATCTGCTCGCCGAGACCGAGTTCAAGGTCTTTCGCGGCGTGATCGAAGCTGGCGGCGTGATCAAGGGGATCAACGTGGGCGCGCGCGAGGTTCCTCGCTCGACCCTGGACGGATACATCGCACGCGCCCAGGAGCTCGGCGCGAAGGGCCTCGTCTGGGCGTTTCGCGAGGGCGACGGCTGGCGCTCGCCGACGGCGAAGTTCCTCAGCGAGCAGGAGCTGACGTCGTTGAACGAGCGCTTCCAGGCAGAGGAGGGCGACCTGCTGCTGGTGGTCGCCGATCAGCCCGCGACAGCCAACCCCGTGCTCGACGGGCTGCGCCGCGACCTCGGCGATCAGTTCGAGCTGATCGATGCGACCGCGGAGGAGTTTTGCTGGATCGTCGACTGGCCGATGTTCGAGTTCAACGCACAAGAGCAGCGCTGGGACCCGCTTCATCATCCGTTTACAGCGCCGGCCGGTGAGCTCGACCTCGAGAATCCCGGCGAGGCCCGCGCGCTTGCCTACGACGTCGTTTGGAACGGACAGGAGCTCGGCGGCGGCTCGATTCGAATCTCCGACGCTCAGCTGCAAGAGCAGGCGCTGGCGGTGCTCGGGATCGATACCGAGGAAGCAAACGATCGTTTCGGCTTCTTGCTGGAGGCGCTTCGCTTCGGCGCCCCGCCACACGGCGGCATCGCCTACGGCGTCGACCGCATCGTCCAGCGCCTCGTCCGCGCCGACTCGATCCGCGACGTGATCGCCTTTCCCAAGACCGCGTCGGGCGCCGACCCGCTCACAGGCGCCCCGGCCCCTGTTGACGAGCGCCAGCTGCGCGAGCTCGGGCTCGCGTTGCGGCGCCCGCCGGGCACTTAGCCACGATGCGACTCCACGGATGACCAACCGGGGGCTCGCGCGGCCGCCGAAGCCTCGCGCGGCTTCCCGGCGCCTCGCTGCCCCCCGGTTCACGGCGCTCGCCACTCAAGCTTGGCGGCGCTGTAGCCGACAGGAGGGCTAGTCCTTCGTTGATAACCTCGTGAAAGGCTCGAGCTTGTACGCCAGCCGGTCAAATTGTGAACCAACACAATCGCCTTGGGAGCCATCGTTCGGTAGCGCGCTGGTCGTAGCGCCGGCAGGCACCCACCTGTTCACTCAGGTTCGCAGGCAGATCGGCAACGGCAAGCTGGGGCCTTGTTTTCACGGCTCCAAGGGGCCGCGATGAGAAAGGCCCTGAACAGCAACCCGGTCGTTCAGGCAGCCGCGGTTGGCCTCTTGGTCTTGGTTGTCGGCTTCATGCTCGTGACCCGACTGGGAGGGAGCTCGAACAAGCCCGCCGCGCCGACCGAGGTCCAGCCGCCGGCGACCGGGTCCGCCGTCGCGCCGACCACCCCCGGCGCCGTGGCGACCCCCGACGCGACCGGCGCTGTCCCCGTCGCGCCGGGCATTCCCGCTCCCGAAGTTTCCTCCGCAACTGGCTTCGAGGCCGGTCCGGGGCTGCCCAAGGCCGTCGTCGACGCTTATGACGCCGGCAAGGTCGTCGTCTTGCTGGTGGTCCGAAACAGCGGCATCGACGACAACAAGGTGAAGTCGATCGTCGAGTCGCTACGCGGTCGTAACGATGTCGCCGTCTTCACCACGCGAGCGAGCGGCATCGCCGATTACTCGCGGATCGCCCAGGGCGCTCAGATCTCGCGCGTCCCCGCGCTGGTCGTGATCCGCCCGAAGAACCTGGCCGAGGGCTCGCTGCCGTCGGCTACGGTGAGTTACGGCTTCCGCAACCAGGCGAGTGTCAATCAGAAGGTCGAGGACGCGCTCTACAAGGGCCGCAGCGACCTTCCCTACTACCCGAAGTAGCACCCAGCCTGTCACTACTCTTGGCTTTGCCCGCCAGGGCGGGCGAGCCATGGATGCCGAGGCCTTCAAGCACTATTTGGGCGACACCAGTCGCCGCGCCGCGCCGTTTTCGAGCGGCTTCGACGGGGCTGCCGGCGGAGCGATCTGCGGCGATCTGATCAGGATCTCGCTCGAGCCCGGTGAGGGCCGGATCGAGCGCGCGAGCTTCGACGCGGAAGGCTGCGCTGCGGCACGGGCGGCTGGCGCCGCCGCGGCTGAGCTCGCCGAAGGGGCGACCGCGCTCGAGCTCGCGACGGTCACGCCCGACGACGTCGCTTTGGCGCTCGGTGGCCTCGGGTCGCATGGGCGCCATGCGGCGGAGCTCGCTGCCGACGCCCTTCACCGCGCTCTCGGGCTAGTCGCGGGCTCCAAGCGTGAGAAGCTCGCCCCGCCACCGACCAAGGGCGAGCGGGTGCTGGTGGCAATGAGCGGCGGCGTCGACTCGACGGTGGCCGCGGTCCTCGAGCGCGAGCGCGGCGCCGAGGTGGTCGCCGTGACGCTGAAACTGTGGGCCGACCAGCACACCGATGCCGAGAAGAGCTGCTGCTCGCCGCTCGCCGTGCTTTCGGCTCGCGAGATCGCCCATTCGCTGGGGATCGCACATTTCACCCTCGACCTCGAGCGCGCGTTTCGAGCTCAGGTGGTCGGCGACTTCGTCGCCGGGTATCGCGCTGGGCGCACGCCCAATCCTTGCGTCGTCTGCAACGGCGAGCTGCGGATCGACGCGATGCTCGACCTCGCTCGCCGCCTCGGCTGCGCCGGGCTTGTCACCGGGCACTATGCGCGGATCTCAGACGACGGTGAAGGGCCGCTGCTCAGCGCACCCACCGACGCTGCCAAGGATCAGACCTACATGCTCTCGGGCCTGCGCCCGAGCTCGCTGGCCCGGCTTCGCTTCCCCCTCGCCGAGATGACGAAACCGCAGGTGCGCGAGGTTGCGGCAACAGCCGGGCTCGACGTCGCTCGCAAGGCCGAGAGCCAGGATCTGTGCTTTCTCGCCGGTGAGGGCAAGCGTTCGTTTCTCGCGCGCCACGGAGCAATTGCCGATCGGGGCGGCGAAATCGTCGACCGCAGCGGTCGTGTGCTCGGCCATCACCAGGGCCACCACGCCTTCACCGTCGGCCAGCGGCGGGGGCTCGGCGTCGCCTCAAGCGAGCCGCTTTACGTGCTGGAGACCGACGCTGAGGCCAATCGCGTCATCGTCGGCTCTCACCACCAGCTCGCGCGAAGGACCGTGCGCGTTCGTGGCGCGACGCTGCACCGGGCCGGGGGCCGGGTCGATGCGGTGCGGCTTCGCTATCACTCACGCGCGCTTGGCTGCGAGCTTGCGGAGGTACCCGCCGGCTGCCACGACGAGCTCAGCATCGAGCTCGACGAGCCCGCCTACGGCGTTGCCCCGGGGCAGACGGCGTGCCTGCTCTCTGGCGACCTCGTCGTTGGCCGCGCGACGATCGCGTGAGCGTCCCGCGGGTCGAGTTCCTCTGGTGGGCAGGCTGTCCCTCACATCCCAAGGCGCTGGCGGAGCTTCGCGCCGAGCTCGAGACAGCGGGCCTGGACCCCGGCGCCGTCGATGAGATCGAGGTCCGTAGCGACGACGCCGCCGCGGCGAGGCACTTCGTCGGCTCACCGACGATCAGGATCGATGGCGAGGACGTGGTCGATCCCGGTGCCGAACAAGAGGCCGCTCTAACCTGCCGCGTGTACCGGCTCGCCGACGGGCGGACCTCACCTTTACCCGACCGGGCCGACGTTCGTGCGGCGCTCGCGCGAGCGATTACGACAAGCAACAAGGGTGGTTAGCCGACGATGGGAAGTGGCCAAGCGACGATGGTTGGAAAGCCGGCGCCGGGGCTGGCGCTCGTCGACACGAGTGGCCACGTCTTCGAGCTGGCCGAAGCCGGCGAGATTGCCGCGACGGTGATCGTCTGGACCTGCAACCACTGTCCCTATGCGCTTGCCTGGCACGATCGCATCGCCGGCGTCGCCAGCGACTACGAGAGCCGCGGGGTGCGCTTCGCGGCAGTCAATTCGAACGACGCCGAGCGCTATCCACGCGATTCGCTGGAGGCGATGCGAGAGCGAGTCGACTCCGAGCAATGGCCGTTTCCCTACCTTCATGATGAGAGCCAGGACGCCGCGCATGCCTGGAACGCGCAGGTGACCCCACACTTGTTCGTGCTCGACCGCGACCTCGTAGTTCGCTACGAGGGCGCGCCCGACGCCGACCACATGGCGCCGGCTGAGAACGCCGCTTGGCTGCGCGAGGCGCTCGACTCGATTCTCGGCGGTGAAGAGCCGCGGCGCGCCGCGACCGAGCCGGTCGGTTGCTCGATCAAGTGGAAGTAGGGCCTTTGGGGCTGCCGCCCCGCGCCTACCTACACTCACGCCGATGCGCTCCGACGAGATTCGCGAGACATTCCTGCGCTTCTTCGAGGAGCGCGACCACCTGCGCGTGGCGTCGTCATCGCTGGTGCCCGCTTCCGACGACACCTCGACGCTGCTCACGGTTGCGGGCATGCAGCAGTTCAAGCCTTACTTCGAGGGTCGCGAGCAGCCTCCGCAGCGGCGACTGACTTCTTCCCAGAAGACCTTTCGCACCGTCGACATCGAGGTCGTCGGCACGACCAAGCGACACCTCACATTCTTCGAGATGCTGGGCAACTTCTCGATCGGCGACTACTTCAAGGCCGAGTCGATGCGCTTCGGCTGGGAGCTGTCGACGGGCGGTTTCGGCTTCGATCCCGATTCGATCTGGGTGACTGTGTTCGAGGGAGACGAAGGGCTGGGCCTCGGCCCCGACGAGGAGTCGATCGAGATCTGGCGCGAGATTGGCGTCCCAGCTGAGCGCATCGTCCCCCTGCCGGCCAGCGAGAACTTCTGGCAGTCCGGCCCGACCGGCCCCTGCGGTCCGAACTCGGAGATGTACATCGACCGCGGGCCCGAGTTCGGCTCCGACGATCTTCGCCCGGGCGACGACACCGATCGCTACCTCGAGTATTGGAACCACGTCTTCATGATCTACAACCTCGCCGCCGACGGCTCGCTGACCGAGCTGCCGCAGCGCAACATCGACACCGGGCTCGGGCTCGAGCGCATGGCCGTGATCCAGCAGGGGGTCGACTCCGTTTTCGACACCGACGCCTTCACGCCCTTCATCGCGCTGGCACAGGAGGCCTCTGGCCATGCCTATGGCTCGGAACCCAAGGTGACGAGGGCGATGCGGATCATCGCCGATCACACCCGGGGCGCGGTCAACTTGATCGCCGACGGCGTTGTTCCCTCGAACGAGGATCGCGGCTATGTCTTGCGGCGGATCATGCGGCGGGCGATCCAGCAGGGGCGGGTGCTCGGGCTCGAGCCGCCCTTCTTCGGCGGCTTCGCAGAGAAGGTGATCGAGGTGATGGCTGGCGCCTATCCCCATATCGAGGCCGAGCGAGCGACGATCGAGCGCTGGGTAAACGACGAGGAGGAGAGCTTCGGCCGCACGCTCGATCGTGGCACCGAGGTTCTGACCAAGCTGATCGCGGCCGCCAACGACGCGGGTAGCTCATGGATCGACGCCGCCGATGCCTTTCAGCTTCATGACACCTTCGGCTTTCCCTACGACCTGACCAAAGAGCTGCTGGCCGAGGAGGGGCTCACGGTTGACGACGAGGGCTTCGAGGAGCTGATGGAGGGCCAGCGTGACCGGGCCCGCAGCGGCTCGGGCTCGCGCGATGACAACGGCCACGCGGCCGTGATCGCGTTCGTCAACAACGCGCCTGCGACCGAGTTCATCGGCTTCGAGGAGCTCCGGGCACAGACCAGCGTCGCGGCGGCCCAGCCAGCCGCAGACGGTGCTGCTCTGGTCAAGCTCGAACAGAGCCCGTTCTATGCGGAAGGCGGCGGCCAAGTCGCCGACTCGGGGGTGATCGCCTGGGACGGGGGGGAGGCGAGCGTCGAAGGCGTCTATCGGGTCGGAGACGATCAGACACTGAGGCTGAGCGCTGCGGCTTCACCCAACGTCGGGACGCCGGTCGAGGCCCGCGTCGATCACGGCGCCCGTCACGCGACGATGCGAAACCACACCGCGACGCATCTGCTGCATGCTGCCCTGCGCGAGCGACTCGGCACCCACGTGCGCCAGGCAGGCTCTGCCGTTCGCCCCGACAAGCTTCGCTTCGACTTCATCCACGGCGCTCCGCTTAGCGCTGAAGAGCTTCGCGAGGTAGCCGATCGCGTCAACGAGTGGGTCAAGCAAAGCCACCCGGTGCGAGCGATGCAGATGCAGCGAAGCGAGGCGGAGGCGCTGGGCGCGATGGCGCTGTTCGGCGAGAAGTACGGCGAGTGGGTGCGCATGGTCGAGATCGATGAGGTCTCGCGCGAGCTTTGCGGCGGCACGCACGTCGCCAATACCGCAGAGGTCGGCATCGTCGCGATCGTCTCGGAAGGTTCGAGCGCCGCCAACGTCAGGCGCATCGAGGCGATCACTGGACCGGCTGCGATCGACTGGTTCAGGGCGCGAAGCGACGCACTTGACGAGACCGCGCAACTGCTGGGATCGTCACGCGACGCCGTCAGCGCAGCCCGCCGCGCCGCCGAGCGCTTGAGCGAGCTCGAGGCAAAGGTCGAGTCGCTTCGTCGCGAGGAGGCCGGCGCCGCCGCCGAGCGCCTGGCAGACGTTGCCGAGGAGATCAATGGCGTGCGCGTCATCGTCGCCGAGGGCGACGGGGTAGACCAGAAGAACCTGATCGAGCTTGCCGACCGGATCAAGCAGCGCGCGGGCGATGCCGTCGTGGTCCTCGGGGGTTCCGACGGCACCAAGGCCGCGCTGGTCGCAAGCTTCAGCCCCGGTGCTGTCGAGCGGGGGCTGTCGGCGGCCGTGGTGATTCGAGAGGCGGCCGCGATCGTGGGCGGCGGCGGCGGCGGGCGCCCCGATGCCGCTCAGGCCGGCGGCAAGCAGCCCGAGAAGCTCGCTGAAGCGCTCGACGTCGCGCGTGAGTCGATCCGGCGCACCCTCAACGAATAGGGTCCAGTGATGCGGGTGCTGGCGATCGATCACGGCAACGCGCGTGCTGGAACAGCAATTTGTGATCCGACACAGACGATCGTGCGGCCTCTGGGCCTGATAGCGCCTCCCGATGCGGCGAATGCCGTTGCAATCGCCGAGCAGGAAGGGGCAGAGACGATCGTGGTCGGCCTGCCGGTGTCGCTCGACGGCGCCGAGCGCGAGCAGGCTGCGGCCGCCCGCGCCTTTGCCGACGAGATCTCGTCGCTGACCGAGATCCCAGTGCAGACCTATGACGAGCGACTAACCACTCGCATGGCGGCCGAGACTGCCCGCGCCGGCGCTTCGGCTCCTGCCGACGCGATCGCCGCAGCGCACCTGCTCGAGGGATACCTGCTGGCGCTGGCGGCCCGCGCCACGGAGGCCGGCGCGTGAGCGACGATTTCGGCTGGGACGACCCCTTCGCCGATGACCCCGAAGCGCAAGAGCGCGCGAGGCGCAGAGCCGAGCGCGAGGCTCGCCGCCGCGAGCAGCAGACTTCGCTCGGCGACAAGGCCCAGGCCGAGCAGGCCGGTGGGCTGTCGCAGCCGGCCGATGCTCCTCCGGCCGAGCTGGCAACCGGCGGTGAGCCGGCGACGGGGGCGCCCTTGGCCGAGGAGCCTTCAGCTGCCGTTTCAGCGCCGACACCGAGGCCGGCAAGGGGCCGGCGAGCACGCAGACACGCAGGGCGCTGTCGCCCCGGGGCCGCTTTGGGTGCGCCGAGCGCTGGGCGTCATCGTCTTGCTCTCGGCGATCGCGGTCGCGATCGTCGCCATCCGGGCTGTCGGCGACCTGATTGGCGGCAGCGATCCGGTGCCCGCTCCCGTTGCCGAGGCCAAGGTGAGCGAGTTCACGATCCCGGAAGGGCTCGACCGCCGCCAAGTCGCGGACCTGACCAAGGAAGCGGGCATCGACGGCGATTACCTCGATGCGACCAAGGCCTCAGCCAAGTACAAAGGCTTCAACCTGGCGACATACGGCGCGCCAGACGCCCAGAGCCTCGAGGGCTTTCTCTTCCCGGCGCTGTATGAGTTGCCGAACAAAGCGAGCGTCGAGGACCTGGTCAGCCGTCAGCTGACCGCGCTCGAGGACAACCTCGCCGAGGTCGACTTCAGCTATGCCGAGTCAAAGAACCTCAACGTCTACGACGTGCTCAAGATCGCTTCGATGGTCGAGCGCGAGATCCAGGTACCCGAGGAGCGAAAGCTCGCCGCGGCGGTGATCTACAACCGCCTCAGCGCCGACTCGCCCCTGGGAATCGACGCGACGATCCGCTATGAGGATCAGAACTACGACGAGCAGCTGACCGAGAGCCGCCTCGCCGAGCCCACGCCCTACAACACCCGCATCAACACTGGCCTGCCGCCGACGCCGATCGGCAATCCTGGACTGGATTCGATCGAGGCCGCAGCCAACCCCGCCAAGTCCGATGTCTTTTATTTCGTCGTCAAGCCCGGCACCTGCGGCGAGCACGTCTTCGTCGAGACCGAGCAGGAGTTCCTCCAAGCCGAGGCCGACTACCAGGCCGCGCTGGCGGCTGAAGGCGGCTCGCCAACCGACTGCTGAGCCTCGCGAGTGGGTTTCAGGGTTAGCATCGGCGCGTGCCGCGGCTCGCCGTTCTCGGTCAACCGATCTCGCACTCGCGCTCGCCGGCGATGCACACCGCTGCGCTCGCAGAGCTCGGTCTAGCAGGAGAGTGGAGCTACGAAGCCATCGAGGTCTCGCCTGAGGACTTCCCGCAACTGGTCGCCTCGCTGGCCGACGACGGTTATGCAGGCGTCAACGTCACCGTCCCGCACAAGCTCGCTGCGCTTGCGCTTGCCGACGACGTTTCCGCGGCGGCAGGCGAGATCGGAGCGGCGAACACGCTCAGCTTCGCCGATGGCAGGGTCATCGCCGAGAACACGGATGCCACCGGCCTGATCGAGGCGCTGCCCGAGCCGCCCACGGGCAAGCGCGCGCTCGTGCTCGGAGCCGGGGGATCAGCTCGCGCCTGCGCCTGGGCGCTGCGGCGGGCCGGGGCGGAGGTGACTGTCTGGAACCGCACGCACACCAAGGCCGAAAAGCTTGCGAGCGACCTCGGTGTGGCCGTAATCGGCGCACCGAGCACCGAATACCGGGCGCTGAACGCCGATTTTGACCTCCTTGTCAATGCCACCACCGTTGGCCTCGACGCGGCGAATTCGGCTGCACAAAGCCCTGATCGCCTAGAGGCAGGGCTAAAGGCGCTGCCGATCGATGCCGATGCGATCTCTGAAAGACAAGTCGTGGTGGATCTGGTCTACGGATCCGTCCCGACGCCGCTCATATCGGCGGCGCAAAGCCGAGGAGCGCGCGTTGTGGACGGCCTCGAGATCTTGGTTCACCAAGGGGCCGAATCGCTGCGGCTCTGGATCGGGCTCGAGCCGCCACTCGAGACGATGCGCAAAGCAGCAAATGCCGTAACCACGACAAAGAGATGAATCAGCAAATGTCAGCCGAGCGCTCCGGCCACCTGAGGCCAGTGCCGATCGACGGCGAAGAGCCCGAGCGACCCGCACCCGAAGCGGAAGCCTCAACCGAAGAGGAATCGCAAGACACGCTCGGATTGACCGCCCCGACCGGCCGCGGCAATTCGTCGATGTTCCTGACGGACATCATCGTCGACCTCGGCTTCATCACCCGCGAGCGCGTCGACGAGATCATCCAAGAGGCGCGCGTCGCCGGCCGCTCACCTGACGATCTTCTGGTCGAACACAAGCTGATCGATGCCGACGAGCTCTCGCGCGCGGTTGCCGAGCGCTACGGCCTCAACCATCTCGACCTCAACGCCTACCACGTCGACATGGGCGCCGCCAGCCTGCTCTCGGTGCCGGCCGCGCGTCGCTACGGCGCGGTCCCCGTCGGCTATCTCGACTCGAGCACCCTGCTTGTCGCGATGGCCGATCCCGCAAACGTGCTCGCGGTCGACGACATCCACATGATCACCGGCCTCAACTGCAAGATCGCGGTTGCTCCAGCCGACGACATCGAGGCCCTGATCCGCCGTTTGACCACGCTCGGCAGCGCGGTCACCGAGGCGATAGACGACGATGAGGACGAGGACCTCGGTCTCGGCGACGTTTCAGAGCTGCGGGAGTCCGCTGACGACGCGCCGGTGATCAAGCTCGTCTACTCGATCCTTGGACAGGCGACAACGGAGGGCGCATCCGACATTCATTTCGAGGCGGGTGAGGAGGAGATGCGGGTCCGCTTTCGCGTCGACGGCGTACTGCACGAGGCTGCGCGGGTGCCGAAGCGGATGATCTCCGGCGTCGTCTCGCGGATCAAGATCATGGCCGAGCTCGACATCGCCGAGAAGCGCGTGCCACAAGACGGCCGCGTCAGCATCAACGTCGAGGACCGCAAGGTCGACCTGCGCGTAGTCACGCTGCCGACGCAGAGCGGCGAGGGGGCGACGATCCGCATCCTCGACAAAGACCAGGCGATGCGATCGCTCGATGAGCTCGGTATGGACGGCGAGGGTCGCAAGCGCTTCATGTCCGCCATCGGTCGCTCCCATGGCGCCGTGCTCGTCACCGGTCCCACCGGCTCGGGCAAGTCGACCAGCCTCTACGCCGCCTTGGCGGAGCTCGACAGCGTCGCCAAGAACATCATCACGATCGAGGACCCGGTCGAGTACCGCATGGACGGGATCAATCAGATCGGCGTCAACCACAAGGCGGGGCTCACCTTCGCCGCGGGGCTGCGCTCGATCCTGCGCGCCGACCCCGACATCATCATGGTCGGCGAGATCCGCGACGGCGAGACCGCCAGGATCGCGATCGAGTCCGCGCTCACAGGCCACATGGTGTTGTCCACGCTGCACACCAACGATGCCCCGGGAACGATCACCCGGTTGGCGAAGATGGGCATCGAGAGCTTCCTCACCGCCTCGGCGGTCGACGCCGTGGTTGCACAGCGCCTGGCACGAAAGCTCTGCACCCATTGCAAGCAGCGCACCGTGCTGCCTCAAACCGCTCTGACCGAAGCCGGCTTCAGGGTCGGCGGCGACGTCGAGGCCTACGAGCCCGGAAGCTGTGCGCGCTGCAACCAGTCGGGCTACCGTGGCCGCATCGGCCTCTTCTCGGTGATGGGGATGAGCACCCGGATCAAGGAGCTCACGGTCGAGAACGCCTCCGAGGCTGAGATCACCGCGGAAGCACGCCAAGAGGGCATGCTCACCCTGCGCGAGGACGGTCTGCTCAAGGTCCGCTCGGGCGTCACCTCGATCGCCGAAGTCGCCCGCGTCGCCTCCTAGTCGCAGGCCGCTTCGGACCGCGGCTAAAGGTTCGGCCGCCAGGCGACGATCAAGGTTGCGATGAGTATCGACTTTGCATCAGTGCTCTCGGACATGGTCGAGGCAAACGCATCCGACGTCCACCTCTCGGCAGGGGTGCCGCCGGTGATGCGCTTGCGCGGCGCGATCTCTCACATGGACAACTACGAGAGGCTCACTCCCCAGGACACGCGCGAGATCGTCTACTCGATCCTCAACGACGCGCAGCGCAAGCGCTTTGAGAACGAGCGCCAGCTCGACTTCGCCTACTCGATCCCCGGGATGGCGCGGTTTCGCGTCAACGTCTTCTTTCAGCGCGGCGCGATCTCTGCCGCGCTCCGTCTCATCCCTTCTCACATCCAGAGCCTCGAGTCGCTCGGGCTGCCGGCTGTGATGGCCGACTTCACGCGCAAGCCGCGCGGCTTCGTCTTGGTCACCGGGCCGACCGGCTCGGGTAAGTCGACGACGCTGGCTTCGATGGTCAACATGATCAACGTCGAGCGCGAGGACCACATCCTCACGATCGAGGACCCGATCGAGTTCCTTCACCGCCACCAGGGCTGCATCGTCAACCAGCGTGAAATCGGCGCCGACGCGACCGATTTCTCCAGCGCCTTGAAGGCGGCTCTGCGCGAGGACCCCGACATCATCCTCGTCGGCGAGATGCGCGACCTGGAGACGATCTCGACCGCGCTGACCGCGGCGGAAACGGGCCACCTCGTATTCGCGACGCTGCACACGCAGTCGACCTCGCAGACGGTCGACCGCATCATCGACGTCTTTCCTGCCCATCAGCAGCAGCAGGTGCGGATGCAGATGTCGATCGCACTTCAGGGCATCGTCACCCAGCAGCTCGTCCCGACCGCCGACGGCGCCGGGCGCGCCTGTGTCGCCGAGATCCTCGTCCCGACGCCGGCGATCCGCAACCTGATCCGCGAGGGCAAGACCCACCAGATCTACTCGGCGCTTCAGACCTCGGGCGGGGTCGGGATGCAGACGATGGACGCCGCTTTGGCGAGTCTGGTGCGCAAGGGCACGATCACCCGGCAGATCGCTGAGCAGCGCGCCTCGGTGCCCGAGGAGCTCAAGCGACTGCTCGGCGGCACCGCCGCGATGAGCGGCTCGCAGCAGCCGCGCGTTCCCGCCGGGGTCAGCTGAGCGCAGCACCGTGGCCACGTTCGAATTCAGCGCCGTCGACCTCGCGGGCGTCCCCGCACGCGGCGAGGTCGAGGCCGGGTCCAAGGCTCAGGTGACCGAGCAGCTGCGCCAGCGCGGCCTTATCGTTCTCGATGTCGCCGAGCAACGCGAGGCCTGGAAGCTGGAGTCGATCTTCCAGCGCTTCAAGAGTGTCAACCTGCGAAACCTGTCGGTCTTCTCGCGCCAGTTTGCGACCCTGATCGCCTCCGGCATGCCGATGCTGCGGTCGCTCTACACGCTCGAGGAGCAGACCGAGGACGAGATGCTCAAGGCCGCGATCGCCAGCGTGCGCGCCGATGTCGAGGCCGGCAGCTCGGTCGCGGCAGCGATGGAGTCACAGCCCGGCGTCTTCGATCCGCTCTATCGCTCGATGGTGACCGCCGGCGAAGGCTCGGGTCGCCTCGAGGAAGCGCTCGAGCGCGTCGCCTATCCAGCTCGAGAAGCTCGACGCGCTCAAGCGCCAGGTGCGCTCGGCGATGATGTACCCGGCGGTCGTCTTCGGCCTCGCTGCGGTAGTCATGATCGTTGTCGTCAGCTTCATCGTCCCGGTCTTCGTCGGCATCTTCGAGGAGCTCGCCGCGGAAAACCCGAGCGCCCCAAGCGAGTTGCCGTTCATGACCCAGATCACCGTCAGCCCTGTCGGATGCGATCACCGGCTTCTGGTACATCCTCTTCCCGGCGCTGGGGGCGCTTGCCTACGCCTTCGTGCGCTGGAAGAAGACCGAGAAGGGCCGCCTTGCGTGGGACAAGTTCTCGCTCAAGATCCCGATGAAGATCGGCGACATCGTGCAGAAGGTGGCGCTGGCGCGCTGGTCGCGAACCTTTGCCGGTTCGGTCTCCTCGGGCGTTCCGATCCTCCAGGCGATCGAGATCTCCGGTGTCACCGCCGGCAACGAGGTCATCCACGAGGCGATGAACGAGGTCTATGACTCGGTCAAGCGCGGCGGCACTCTCGCGCGCCCGCTGGGCGAGAACGACGTCTTCCCGGTCATGGTCTCGCACATGGTCGCGGTCGGCGAGGACTCCGGACAGCTTCAGAACATGCTCGAGAAGATCGCCGACTTCTATGAGGCCGAGGTCGACGCAAAGGTCAAGGCGCTGACCTCGCTGATCGAGCCGGTGATGATCATGTTCGTCGGCGGCATCGTCGGCTTCATCGTGATCTCGATGTACCTGCCGATCTTCAGCCTTTACGACAGCATCCGCTGAGCCGCAACCGCTAGGGTCGTCGCCGTGGGTTGCCTGGTTGCCCTGTTCGCACTGATCTCGCCCCGGCTGGCGATCTTCTTCATCTGGCTCTTCAGCGATCTGCTGGGACGGGCGTTCGACGAGTGGTGGCTGCCATTGCTGGGCTTCTTCCTGCTGCCATGGACGACGCTCGCCTACGCGGTGATGTGGACAGCGGGAACGAACCAGGTCGAGGGCTTCGAGTGGTTCATCGTCGCGCTGGCGTTTCTCTTCGACCTGACCTCGTACTCGCAGTCGGGCCGGATCAGCCGCCGGTAGATCGAACCACCGGGCCTATCCTGAGCTCGGTGAGCAGGCAGGAGACGGAGGCGGGGGAGGCCTTACGGGCCCGCAGCGCGGCCTTGGCCGATCGCCTCGAGCGCGAGATCGAGGAGCGCGTCGATGTCGAGCGCGAGCTGGAGCTGGAGCGCTCGAGCGAGAGCGCGGCGGCGACAGCCAAGCCCGGCCTCAAGCGGACGATCTTCTGGCTCTCGATCACGGGAATCTCGCTGTATCTCGTCGCCCCGAGCCTGCTCGACGTGCTCAGCTCGTGGAAGAACCTCGAGGACATCGAGTGGTGGTGGTTTGCGGCGATGGCAGCCCTGCAGACGGCCTCGCTCGCCTGCTTATGGCTGGTGCAGCGCGCAGCGCTGCGCGAGGCCGAGATGCCGAACGTGATCGAGTCGCAGCTGGCCGGCAACGCGCTTGCGAAGATCGCCCCCGGTGGCGGCGCGCTGGGCGGCGCGCTTCAGTACCGGATGCTGGTCGAAGCCGGGCTTGCCCAAGGGCCCGACGGCCGCCGGGATCACGGCCAGCAACTTGCTGATCTTCGTCGCCGTACTTGCCCTGCCTGTGCTCGTCTTGCCCGCGTTGCTGGGGGGAGCTGTCAATCGCGACCTGATCACCGCGACGATCATCGGCGCGATCGCATTCGCAGTGCTTGCGGCGCTCGGAGTCCTGCTGCTCGCCTACGACCGCCCGCTTGCGTTCTTGGGTCGTTTGCTTCAGGGCGCACGCAACCGCCTGCGACGCAAGTCGGAACCGTTGCGCAGCTTGCCGCGACGTCTCGTGCGCGAACGTGACCGCCTGCTTGCCACGCTCGGGCCGAGTTGGCGGATTGCGGTGGTGGCGACCGTCGGTCGCTGGGCCTTCGACTACGCAACGCTGCTGGCGGCGCTCGCAGCGGTCGGCTCGACCCCGCGCCCAGCGCTGGTGTTGCTGGCATTCTGCGCCGCGCAGGTGCTGGCTCAGGTGCCGGTCACGCCCGGCGGTCTCGGTTTCGTCGAGGCGGGATTGACCGCGATGCTGGCGCTTGCCGGGGTCAGCGCGGGCAGCGCCGTGCTCGCCACGTTCGCCTATCGGCTGTTCAACTACTGGCTACAGCTTCCCGCGGGGCTGGTCGGCTACGCGCTGCACCGGCGTCGCTTCAGCAGCCGAGCCTGCCGCCCCGGCTTAGGTATTCACCGGACAACGATCGTTGCGATCCGCCGGCCCTCGGCGCCATCTGTGGGGATCACCTCGACCGGGTATCTGCCGGTATCCAAGAGCAGCAGGTCGAAGCGTGCCGCGAACTCTGGATCGGTGTCTTCGAGCTCGTCGAGCGCCGGGATCGCCACCTGGGCTGGACGCCCGGATGTGACCACGAGCTCGAGCTGGTCGCCTGCTGAGGCTCGAATAGGTGCCGGCTTGTCAACCGCCGTGTCGACACTGCGTGAGACAAAGCCGCCCGTCGGCAGCTCTTGACCGGCGGCGGAGGTACTCGTCGTGCTTGTAGACCCGTCGCGACTTCGCTCCTGCACGGGCACCAGCGCCGCTGCCACGCTCGAGAGCACTAACAGCACCAACATGACGAGGATCAAGCGCCGGGCGGCCACCGACGCAGCTTAGAAGCAGGCTGGACTAGGGGCTGACCCTGAGTTGGACAGATGTACCCCCCAGGCAGGTCTAAAGGTCTCGCCTGCGAGGCCGATAACCCAGCCAGAAGGCCAGCGCTTCGGTGACAAAGGCAAACCCGCCGTGAGACGGGGACGCAAAACCGACGGGACTCCAAGCAAGAGGGAGTCGGCCGGGTTACCACCGGGGTCAACGAACTTCCCGAGATGGCACTCTCAACGGGGCTCTGGCGCAACAGCAGTACACGGGTTACCTAGGAGGTACCTAATGATCAACAAGCTCCGCGTCAGGGCCAACAGCGAGTCGGGCTTCACGCTCGTCGAGCTCCTGGTCGTGATGCTGATTCTCGGCCTGCTGGCCGCGATCGCCATTCCGGCGTTCTTCAACCAGCGCGATAAGGCCAAGGACGCAGAGGCCAAGGCGTCGGTGAAGACCGCGCAGACGGCGATGGAGACGTACGCGACCGACAACGATGGCTCGTACGCAAACGCCACCGTTGCGATCCTCCAGGGCATCGAGCCCACGCTGAACGGTGCCACCGGTCTGGCACTGACCGATCAGGCCAACGTGGCGGTCACTCCGACCAGCTCGGTCTACTCGGTCTCGGTTCTCTCCGACACCGGCAACCGTTTCTCGATCGAGCGCTCCGGCGGCGCGATCGACCTCGATTGCACCACCGCCAACACGGCGGGCTGCCCGTCGGGCGGCAACTGGGACTGATCTCAGCTGAGATCCGTTTCAGCCGGATTGGCGAGGGCGGGCTTTCGAGCCCGCCCTCGCTCGTTCTGTACCTGCCCGTGCGTCCAGCTGGACGTATGTTCGTCAAGGCGCCAGACCGTGCCGCCGATGGGGGTTGTGGCATGTGCTCACTGAATAACCTGATGACGCGGGGGCGTCGTGTGCGAGCCGAAGGAGGCTTCGCCCTTCCGACGGTCATGCTGGGCATGCTCGCCGCGTTCGGGCTCGGGACCGCGATGATCGTCTCCTCGGTCAGCGCGGGCACCGGCACGACCCGCGACACCAACACCAAGTCTGCCTTCGGCGTCGCCGAGGCAGGCATCAGCCAAGCGCTTCTTCGCTACAACAGCTACACCACGACCGCGCTGAAGCCGTGCATCGCCGAGGGCGACGGCGGCCAGGCCTACCTCGACGAGTCCGGACCGCTTGCCGATCCCCCACAGCCTGCGGGTTGGTGTGCGCCGGTGACCGCGACGACGGCCGGCGGCACCTACCGTTACGACGTCAAGCCAGCGGCGGTGAGCCCGGGCGGGCTGACGATCGTCTCCACCGGAGTCTTCGACGGGGTCACACGCCGGGTCAAGGTCGGCACCACCTACGTCGCCAACCCGCCGCCGAGCGGCGCGACTCCATTCGACACCTTCGAGGTGATCGCGAAGGACTCGATCACGCTCAACTCAGGAACGACGATCACCGCCGACGTCGGCACCAACGGCGCCTTGGACCTCAACAGCGGGTCCAAGATCAACTGCGAAGAAGCCCAGTACTCCTCCATCATCCTCAACGGCGGCAGCAAGATCAGCTGCACCGGGACGACGCCCGAACTTCACCTTGCCCGACGTCGACACGACTCCCGCCAGCACCACCAACGACAACGCGCTGATCGGCAGCGGCTGCTGGACCTACTCGTCGGCCAGCAAGTGGCTGACCCTCAACGGGAACGGTTGCACGATCACGCTCGGTGCCAGGCCGGGGCGACCCAGAACTACTACCTCTGCCGACTCGAGCTCAACTCGAGCACCAGGCTGTTCATCCGAAACGGCGCGACCGTGAACATCTGGTTCGGCCCGCCACACCTTTGCGGCAACATCGCCGAGCCGTTTCTCAACAACTCCGGCTCGCACATCATGCCGGTCGACGTCGGCGGCACCAAAGCCACGCTGACGATGCTGGTCCACAGCTCTCCGCTGCCGGCGAATTCGGTGCAGCAAAAGGTCCTGTTCAACTCCGGCGGGCAGTGGTTCGACTGCAACCACAGCTTCGTCTTCTACGCACCGAGCACCGACCTGACGCTGAACAGCGGCCCGCACGTCTGCGGCGCCGTTGCCTCCAAGACGCTTTACATGAACTCCGGCACTTCGATCACGAAGAGCAACTCCGCCGGCATCTGGGAGCTGCCCGGGTCGACAGGCCCGGTGACGCCGCATTTCAACGCGACCGACTTTCTCGAGTGCGTGGCCACGACCGCCTCGAGCACTCCCGATGCGGGGTGTTGAGCCATGAGCTCCGTTTTTTCACGACTTCGGCTTCGTCTTGGCGCTGAGGCCGGCCACACGCTAATCGAGCTACTCGTCGCCAGCGCCGCGGGCTTGGTCGTAGTCGGCGGGATGGTGGTGGTCCTGATATCGCTGGTACACAGCCAACCAGAGAGCACCGAGCGCGCCGGGCAGATTCAGGAGGGCAGGGTGTATATGGAGCGCCTGGTCCGAGAGCTCCGCCAGGGATCGCCGGTCACGGGAGCCACCGCGAATTCGAGCCAGCTCACCGTTAACACCTACACGCGGAGCTGCAACGGCGCCGCCCCGACCATCACTGCCCAGGAGTGCCTCGTCACCTATGCATGCACGCAAAGCGGCGCGGTGGCCAATTGCACCCGCAAGGCGGGGACGGGGGCCCCAGTGGTGGCTATCAGGGGGCTCGCGAACCCCGACGTCTTTTCCTATGCGACTACCGCCAGTTCGGCAACCTGCAGCGGCGCGACTACCACCACCCCGGCGCTGGTCTGCCTTCGATTCGTCTACCCGACCGAGGCTGACGATGCGATCACCTTGGAAGACGGCGCCTATCTGCGAAATCCGGCATGAGCGAACCGAGGCCGACAATCCCGCGAAATCGCGGCGCCGATGAGCAAGGCTTCACGCTCGTCGAGGTCCTTGTGGCCGCCATCGTGCTCGTACTGGGCGCGCTGGCGACGATGGCGATGGCCACAGCGGCGGAGCGCCAGACCTACCGCGCGGAGCAGAGCCAGGTGGTCTCGGACCGGCTGCAGCTCGAGATGGAGGCGGCGCGCCGGGTCGCGTACCAGAATCTCGCGTTGACGAGCCCAGGGCCGGTCCCGTCGACCGATCCACTTAATCCCAACTATCGCGTCAAGAACTACGGGACCTACAAGACTTTCGCACTGAAGAAGAACGGGACCAGCGAGGCAAGACTGGCGGTCACGGGGCTGGACGGGGTCACCAGCGGCCTCATCGCGCCTGGGCCGACGCCGTTCACCAGCGGTGATGTCAACGGTCAGATCTACCGCTACGTGACCTGGATGAACGACACGGGCTGCCCGGAGAGCCTCTGTCCCGGCGGCGAAGGACTTCAAGCGAATCACGATTCTGCTGCAGGCCAACGAGACCGCCGCGGGAGGCGAGCGCGCCTACCAGCAGATCCAATCCGACGTGGTCGATGGCAGCGTCGAGCAGCAGGAAGGCGTCGCCAACCCGACGACCACCACCCCGGCCGAAGCGGTGCGTTACTACCTCTCCGACACGCCATGCAGCCAAAGTGCGCCTGTCGCGCCGAGCACCCACATGGCGCACAACACCCTGGGCCCCTGTTCGGCCGGCGTGCAAACGGAAGCCACGCCGGGCGCCCCCGACCGCCTGTTCAAGAACAGCTTCACCAGCCCTACGGGCAACTTCGACTTCTCTAGCGAAGTCGTAACCTCGCAGGCCTTCGACGCCGGGCTACAGGTGCCGGTGCAGCCGAAGCAGTGCGATTACGCCCCAAGCCGCTCCGACGCGCGACTGCAGGTCCATCGCTGGCTCACGGCGCCCGTTACGTCTGGCGCCGATCTCGTCCTCGACGGCACCGCCACGCTCGCGCTGTGGTCGAAGACGATCAACAACGCCGTGCACCCCGGGCGGCTGTGCGTCTGGTTGTTCGTGCGTGAGCCGACGATCAACGGCGGTGAGGCCGACACTCTGATCGAGGACGTCAGTACCGGCCTCGACTACTTCACGTACACGGCGGACCCTCCAGGCACGCCGGACAACTGGAGTGCGAGCTGGAACCAATACTCCGTCCCTCTCGCCTTCGAGGAGTTGCAGCTGCAACCGGGCGATCGCATCGGCATGGCGATCGCGGTCGATGCCGCGGGAACTCCCGGGGAGGCGCTTCAGTTCAGCTACAACTACGGCGGTCCCGAGAGCGCGCGCGACAGCACGCTCACGGTCTACAGCACCAACAAGGCCAGGGCGCCGGGCTGAGCCGGAGGCTGCAGTTGTCCTTTCAGCTTCAGGATCTTGGCGTTCGAGCCGAAGGTAAGGGCGTGAGCGTCAAGACCCGAATCCTGGCCACCGCTGGCGCCGTTTCAATCGCGCTCGTCGCCGCTCCGGCGGCGCATGCGTTCGAGTTCTCGAATCCGAGCTCGATCACGATCCCGCTCGTCGGCAACGCCGACCCTTATCCCTCGAATATGGGGGTTGCCGGAATGAGCGGAACCGTGACCGACGTCTCGGTCAGCCTGCGCGGCGTCTCTCACACCTACCTCGACGACCTCGGCATCGTCCTCCAGGCGCCCAACGGCGCGGGACTGATGTTGATGAACGGGATCGGCCCGCTGCCCAACAGCTCCGACCCGACGACGACCGTCAGCGACGTCGACCTCGACCTTGTCGAGGACACAGCCATGCCGCTGCTGGCCGACAACACTGTGCCGACCAGCGGCAGCTACCGGCCTGCTTCGTACTACCCGACGAGCGGCACCACGCTCGACAGCTTTCCCGCTCCGGGCCCAGGCACCAGCTACGGCAATCCCGGACCGGCTGCCGCTGGGACGGCGACCTTCTCCAGTCAGTTCGATGGCATCAACGCCAACGGAACGTGGAAGCTCTTCGTCCGCGACTTCCGCAACCTCGACTCCGGCGCGATCGCAAACGGATGGAGGCTTGACGTCGAGACCACGGGCGGCGGCGGTGACCTCGTTGCGCCGACGACGACGATCACCTCTGGCCCGTCGGGCACGATCAGCCAGACCTCCGACAGCTTCAGCTTCGTCGCCGACGAGCCGGCCAGCTTCGAGTGCAAGCTCGACTCTCAGACGTTCGGGCCATGCACGAGCCCGAAGGCCTACTCCGGCCTAGCCGAGGGACCGCACACCTTCGAGGTGCGCGCGACCGACTCGGCGAGCAACACCGGGCCGCCTGCCTCGCGAGCCTTCACCGTCGATCTGCCCGATCCGCCGCCGCCCGGCGATGGCGGTGGCGGTGGCGGTGGTGGCGACGTCGGCGAACCGGCCGACACGGCGCCGCCCACCGTCTCGATCACCAAGCTCAAGGTCGATAACAAGAAGCGCACGGCCAAGCTCGAGTTCACCGGCAGCGACAACAAGACCGCGCCCTCAGCGCTGTCATTCATGTGCGAGCTCGACGGCAAGGCCTCGCCGTGCACGTCGCCGAAGACGATGAAGAAGCTCAAGCCCGGCAAGCACACGGTCACCGTTGTCGCCACCGACAGCGCTGGCAACCAAAGCGCCGCTGCGGTCAAGAGCTTCAAGGTCAAGAAGCCCGAGTCGAAGCCGAAGCGCCGAGGCTAGCGCCTCGAGCGGGACCCGAACGCTCGGTCGGCGGACCGTCCGCTGAGTGGCGTTAGCTTGCTGCGATGCTGATCCCCGCCGCATTCCTCTTTGTCGCGGGTTGTCTGATCGGCAGCTTCGTGACCGTGGTTGCACATCGCCTGCCTCGCGGTCAGGGCTTTGTCACCGGGCGTTCGCGATGCCCTGGCTGTGGCCACGAGATCCGCGCCCGCGACAACATCCCGGTCGTCTCATGGCTTGTCCTGCGTGGTCGCTGCCGTGATTGCGGCGAGCCGATCAGCCCGCGCTATCCGCTTACGGAGGTCGGCGTCGGTGCGCTGTGGGCTGCCACGTACCTGATCCTGGGTGGCGACGACATCGCCGAGCTGGCCCTGGGGTTGGTGCTTTGTGCCCTGCTGATGGCAATCACGCTCGTCGACCTCGATCTGCGCCTGATCCCGAACAAGATCGTGCTCGCCGGCGCCTTGGTCGCGGTCGCTTTGGTCGCGGCCACCGACCCCGGCGATCTCCCCGAACGCCTGATCGCAGCGGCGATCGGCGGTGGCGTGCTCTTCTTGGTCGTGCTCGCCTACCCGCGAGGAATGGGCATGGGTGACGCGAAGCTGGTCGCCATGCTCGGCCTCTATCTCGGTCGGGCGCTTGCCCCGGCGCTGCTTATCGGGCTCTTGCTCGGCGCAACGGTCGGGCTCGTGATGATCGCCAGGCGAGGCGCGGGCGCGCGCAAGACCGCGATTCCGTTCGGACCGTTCCTCGCGGCTGGGGGCGTAATCGGGCTCTGGTTCGGCGACGAGCTCGTCGACTGGTACCTGGACGAGTTCTTTCCGGCTGCCTGAGCGCTCGTTGCAGGCGGGGCGGGCTGAGGCAATTAGGACTCAAGGCCGACGGCCAATTGGCCGATCTTCTATCCGAGTACCGCAGACCGCGGTATCAGAGAACCGAGCACATGCTTACTACTTCGAAGACTCAGAACGTCGTCGGCCTCGAGATCGACGCAATCAGCGCGGCTGCGACCGAGGTGCGCCAGAACGGCAGCGTCGAGGTCGTCGGCCACGCCATCGAACCGCTTGCGCCGGGCGTCTACCGCGACGGGGAAGTTGTCGACGTCGACGCGCTCGCGGCGGCGCTGAAGCAGATGTTCTCCAAGCACAAGCTCTCGCGCAACGTGCGGCTCGGCCTCGGCAACCAGCGCGTTGCGGTGCGCATGCTGACGCTGCCCGCGATCGAAGACCCACGCGAGCTCGAGGCGGCAATCGGCTTTCACGCCCAGGATCACATCCCGATGCCGCTCGACCAAGCCGTGCTCGACTGGGAGGTGATCGGCCACTCCATCGGTGCGAGCGGCGAGCATCTGGTGCACGTCGTCGCCGTCGCTGGGCGCCGCGAGATGCTCGATCAGACGGTGACAGCGCTGGAACGTGCCGGCCTGCGCCCGATCGGGATCGATCTCTCCGCCTTCGGCATGACCCGCGCGCTCAATCGCGACCTCGGCGCCGTCGCGGCGCCGGCCGCAACGACCGCTTACGAGGACCGCGCCGCCGGCGAGTCCGCGGTCGCGCCGGCAGGGATGCTGGCCGACGATCAGCCCGCCAACCTCTACGCCAGCCTCGGTGACATCACCAACCTCGCGGTGGTCCGCAGCACCAACTGCCTCTTCACCCGCATCGTCCCGTTCGGCATCGAGGGCGTGGTGCAGACCCTTGCCGAGCGCCGGGAACTGACGCTCGAGCATTCGCGCCAATGGATCACTCACGTCGGCCTGCATAACGCGATCGAGGAGATCGAGGGCGACGCCGAGATCATCGAGGCGACGCGGACGATTCTGAACGAGAGCGCGGCCAAGCTTGCTGACGAATTTCGCCTCTCCTTGGACTACTACGGTGCACAGGAAGGCGCCGCTGCGATCTCCGAGATCGTCTTCTGCGGGGCAGGAACCACCGTCCCGGGCCTGGTCGATCGGCTTCAGGTTGATGTCGGCTACCCATGCCGCGTCTCGCGACCGACCGCGCTGCAGCACCTCGATGAGGCGTCGGTGGCACGGCTCACGGTTCCCTTCGGCCTCGCCCTGGAGGACTGACCCTTGCGCCCCGTCAACCTGATCCCACCCGAACGTCGCCGCGGCGACCGCGCTGCGGCGCGGACCGGCGTCGTCCCCTACGTCCTGCTCGCGGGCGTCGCACTGGCCGTAGTCGCGGTTTCGCTGCTGGCGGTGACCGGTAAGCAGGTCGACGATCGGACGGTCGCCGTCTCGAATCTCGAGGCGGAGGTCGCCGCGACCGAGGCGCAGGCGCAGGCGCTTGCGCCCTATGCGGAGTTCGCCGAGCTCGAGACCGTTCGCACTGCGACCGTCACCGGCTTGGCGCAGAGCCGCTTCGACTGGGAGCGGGTCATGCGCGAGCTTGCGCTGGTGCTCCCCGAAGATGTCTATCTGACGAGCCTCGCCGCGGCCGCGACGCCCGGAGCGGAGGCTGCTGAAGCCGTCGCCGGCGGCATCGTCGGCCCCGCGCTGACGATCACCGGCTGCGCTGACGGTCACGAAGCGGTGGCCGGCTTCGTCGGCGCACTCGAGGACCTCGATGGCGTGACTCGGGTTGGGATCGATAGCTCACAGAAGGCCGCCAGCGCTGGCGACAGCGGCGACGGCGGCGAAGAGGCCGAGGAGGATGACGGCGGAGGATGCAGCGGAGGACTTGCCGAGACAGCCACGTTCAGCGCGACCGTCGCGTTCGACAGCGCGCCGGTGATCGTGCCGACCGATCCGGCCGCCAGCGCTGGCGCGGCGACCGCGCCCGTCGACAGCTCAGGTGTCGAGGAAGCTCAGGCCGCGACTGACGCCGCCGATAACTCGGCCAAGGATCAGTCGGAGAAGGCAAGCAAGGCAGCGAACCTGGTCCCGGGGGTGGCGCGATGAAGACCACGGACCGCGCAATTCTCTTTGGCGTGCTCATCCTCGGCAGCCTGGCGGCTTTCTGGCTGCTCGTGCTTTCACCGAAGCGAGCCGAGGTGAGCAAGCTCGACAAGGAAGTGAGCGAGCTCGAGACAGCCGTCTCCGAGCAGCAGCAGCTTGTCCTCGCGGGTGAGGCGGCGCAGGATTCATACGCCCGCAACTACCACCGGCTCGTCGTCCTTGGCAAGGCGGTGCCCGCGGGCGACGACGCTCCCAGCCTCTTCATCGAAATCGAGGCGATCGCCAAGCGAGGCGGGCGTTGAGTTCGATGGGATCACGCTAGCCGCTGGCACTGAAGTTGCGCCTGAGCCGGCGCCGACTACCGGCGATCCGGCCGAGGAAGGCGAAGAGGCTGCCGAGGGCGAGGACCCTGCCGCCGCGGCTGCGGTACCGGCGACTGAGGCGGCTGCGTCCAACCTCCCGATCGGCGCGACGGTTGGTGCCGCGGGGCTGCCGACGATGCCGTACGACCTCACTCTGCGTGGTGACTTCTTCGAGCTCGCTGAGTTCTTCCGGGGCATCGACGAGCTCGTCGGCGCCGATCAGACCGTGCCGTCGGTCGGCGGGCGCCTGATCACCGTCAATAGCTTTGACCTCACGCCGGCAGAGGAAGGGAGTGATCTCCGAGCCACGGTCTCGGTGACGACTTTCGTCGCACCCCCCGACCAGGGCCTCGTCGGCGGTGCGACCGAGGCTGCGCCGATCGGCGCGGCGGCCGTGCCCACGGAGGTGGCGGTGCCGTGAAGAACTCGATCAAGATGCCGCGATTTCTCAACGATCTCTATCGCGACCTGCGCGACAAGCGTCTATTGATTCCAATGCTCGCGCTGGTCGCTGCCCTGTTCTTGGTGCCGGTGCTGCTCTCCCAAGGCGCGACCGACGCCGAGCCGCCGGCCGTGGTGCCGCCGCCCGTGGGCGCGGTTGAGGCGAAGGCCGCAATCCTCATCGATCAGCCGGTCGGTATTCGCAACTATCGCGAGCGGCTCGACGCGCTCAAGGAGAAGAATCCCTTCAAGCCTCTGTTCCAGCAGACGGGCGGATCCGGCGGCGGCGGTGGCGGGGGCGACAACCCCTTCGCGGTGCCAGTCTCCGACGATCCCTCCGTCACGGTCGCGCCGGGACCCCGCGGCTACCGAGACCGTGCCCTCCGGGTCTGCCGGGGTCGAAGTCGCCGAGCCCGTCGTGATCGACGAATCGGGCGAGACCAACATCTCGATCGACGAGTCCGAGCCCTCGCAGAACACCGTGGTGACCAAGCCTCGCTTCTATACCGCCCGCCTCGATATTCGCTTCGGCAAGGTCGGTGAGACCGAGGTGATCGAAGGTGTCCGGGTGTTCGACTTCCTGCCGGACGAGCAGTTCGCGCTGGCTTCCTACATCGGTACCAGCGAGGACGCCACGACCGCGGTCTTCGCGATCTCGACCAACGTCGCCGAGACCACCGGCGAGGGCTCCTGCGCGCCGAGCGACGCACCTGGATGTCAGTTCCTGACCCTGAGCGAAGGCGAGGAGCGCCAGCTCGTCGCCGTCGACGGCGAGACCTATCGCCTCAAGCTGGTCGAGATCGACGTCGTCGCCGTGCCGGACCCGCGCGAGAAGTAACTCGGTCGGTCGCCTCCACCGCCACGCCCCTTCCACGCTTGGCTGACGGACGGCCTCTAGATTAGGCGGCACGATGGCCGCCCTTCGTTTCACCACCGCAGGCGAGTCGCACGGCCCTGGGCTGGTTGCGATCGTCGAGGGCCTGCCGGCCGGGCTCGAGCTCGACCGCGAACGCATCGACGCGGAGATGGCGCGGCGCCAGCTCGGACACGGCCGCGGCGGGCGCATGCGGATCGAGCGCGATGCCGTCGAGGTGCGCTCCGGCATTCGCCACGGCGCCACCTTGGGCAGCCCGATCGCGCTGCTGGTCGCAAACCGCGACTTCGCCAACTGGGAGGAGCGGATGAGCCCGTGGCCAGTCGAAGCGGAGATCGAGGAGTCCCACCTGCCACGACCCGGCCACGCCGACCTCGTTGGCGCGCAGAAGTACGGCTTCTCGGACGTGCGCAACGTCCTTGAGCGCGCCAGCGCTCGCGAGACGGCGGCGCGAGTCGCCGCCGGGGCGGTGGCGAAGGAGTTTCTGCGAGCGCTGGACGTCAGCGTGCACAGCCACGTCTTGCGGATCGCGTCGGTCTCTGCTCCTGAGGGCAACGCGCTCACCGCTGAGGATTTCGCGAATGTCGATGATTCGCCGGTTCGCTGCCTCGACGCCGAGACCGAGAAGTTGATGGTCGAGGAGATCGACCGGTTGCGCAAGCAGAACGAGAGCCTCGGGGGGATCTTCGAGGTGCGCGCCTTCGGGCTCGTGCCCGGTCTCGGCTCACACGTAGCTTGGAACGAGAAGCTCGACGGCAGGCTTGCCCATGCAGTGGTCTCGATCCAGGCGGTCAAGGGTGTCTCCGTCGGCGAGGCGTGGGAGGTGGCGACGGCCCCGGGCTCGGAAGCTCACGACGAGATCTTCTGGACTGAGGATCGGGGCTACTTTCGCGAAACCAACCGGGCTGGCGGCGTCGAAGGCGGGATGACCAATGGCGAGCCGCTCGTCGTCCGTGGTGCCCTGAAGCCGATCTCCACCTTGACCAAGCCGCTGCGCTCGGTCGACATGGAGACCAAGGAGCCGGCGCAGGCGATGCGCGAGCGCACCGATTCGACCGTAGTCCCGGCGGCCGGGGTCGTCGCTGAGGCGATGGTCGCGCTCGTGCTTGCGGCGTGCTATCGCGAGAAGTTCGGTGGCGACCACATCGATGACGTGCTCGCGGCCGTGGCGGCCTATCGGGAACGGATCAATTGGCGTCGCTAGCGACACCGACCGCGACCGCTCGCAACGCTCGCTCGCTGGTCTTCGTCGGGTTCATGGGGGCCGGCAAGTCAAAGGCGGCGCGCGCCATCGCAAGGGCCGCCGGGATGCAGGCGATCGACACCGACTCGCTGCTGGAGGCCGAGCTTGGCAGCTCGATCGCCGAGTTCTTCGAGCGCGAGGGCGAGGCGGAGTTTCGCCGCCGGGAGGAAGAGCTCGTTTGCCGAGTGCTGAGCAATGCCCGCGGCGCGCCGATCGCGCTCGGCGGTGGCAGCGTCACCTCGCCTCGCGTGCGCGAGGCGCTTGGTGACCACGCCACGGTTTGGCTCGAGGTCGGTCTCGATGACGCGTGGGGGAGGGTCGAGCGTTCACGGCGGCCCCTGGCCCGCGATCGGGCTCGCTTCGACGCACTTCACGCCGAGCGAACCCCGCTTTATGAGGAGGTCTCCGACGCGGTCATGCCGGCTCGCCGTGAGGTGGTTTCTCACGCCGTCGACTCGCTGCTTGCCCTGCGCGAGCTGCCACCGGGGACACGGTTGGCTTGGGGCCATAGCTCGTCCGGCGAGTACCCGGCATTCGTCGGCCCCGGCCTCCTGGCATCGGCCTACTGGCCGCTGGCGGGAAAACGCTTTCTCGTCACCGACACGCTTGTCGGTGAGCTCTATGCCAAGCAGCTGGGCGAGGTCGCCGGCGAGGTCTCGGTGGCGCCGGGCGAGCAGAGCAAGACGCTCTCAGAGACGGAGCGCGTGTTGCGCGAGCTGGCGACCCTTGGAATGACCCGCGCCGACCACATCGTCGCCCTCGGCGGCGGCGTCGTCGGCGACCTCGCCGGTTTCTGCGCCGCCACCTATCAGCGCGGTGTCGGCGTCGTCCAGGTGCCGACGAGCCTCGTCGGTCAGGTTGATTCAGCCTATGGCGGAAAGACCGGCGTCGATCTGCCCGAGGCGAAGAACTACGTCGGCGCTTACCACCTGCCGCGAGCGGTGATCGCCGATACCGCGACGCTGTCGACGCTGCCGCCGGGTGAGCTCGCGGCCGGCTTCGTCGAGGTCGTCAAGACCGCGCTGATCGCCGGCGGTGCTCTGTGGGAGCGGGTGCGGGCGATCGAAACGATCGAGCCCCGGGGCCTGGATGACGTCATCTTCGCCTGCGCGCGAACGAAGCTCGAGATCGTCGCCAGCGATGAGCGTGACGCGGGCAGGCGGGCGCTGCTCAACCTGGGTCACACAGTCGGTCACGCGATCGAGTCGGCTAGCGCGTACCAGCGCTACCGCCACGGTGAGGCGGTCGGCCTCGGCCTGCTCGCCGCGTTGCGCCTCTCGGGCGCGCCGCAGCTGCGCGACGAGGTCGCCGATCTTCTCGCGCGCCACGGGCTGCCGGTGAGAATCGACGAGTCGATCGACGTCGAGACGGTGCTGGCGGCAATCTCGCGCGATAAGAAGCGAACCGCGCAGGGCGTGGGCTTCGTTTTGTGCGAGCGACCCGGAAACGCCGTAACCGCGAGGTCGGTGAAGCCGGATAGGGTCCGCGAGGCGGTGGAGGAGCTTTATGGAGAGCGGTGAGGTTGGCGAGCGCAGCGTCGCGCGTACGGCGAGCAACCGCGTCGCGGTCCTTCACGGAGTCAATCTCAACATGCTCGGTCGTCGTGACTCCAGGCACTACGGCGATCTCACCCTGGGCGAGCTCGAGCGAGAGATCAGGGGTTTTGCCAGCGAGCTTGGCCTCCAGGTCCGTCTCTTCGACACCAACAGCGAGAGCGAATTCGTCGAATACCTGCACCGGATGCACGAGCTCGCCGACGCGGTCATCCTCAACCCCGGCGCCTGGACCCACTACAGCTACGCGATCCGCGACGCGCTCGAGATCGCGGCGATGCCCGCAGTCGAAGTGCACCTCTCCGACGTCGACGCGCGCGAGGACTGGCGTCAGATCTCGGTGCTCGAGGGCCTCGTCGTCGGACGGGTCGCCGGCCGGGGCGCCGCGGGCTATCGCCAAGCCTTGGAGATGCTGAAGCAGGATCTGGAGACGTGAGCTCGCGCCGCTGCGAGCACCTCGCCGAGCTGGTGGCCGCCGAGGGGCTCGATCAGCTGATCGTCGGCGACCTCGTGCGCCCCGGCGACTCCGGGGCCGATGCGATCTCGAACTCACGCTGGCTCACGGGCTTCACCGGAACCAGCTCGGTTGCGCTGATCGGCTCCCAGACGCGAGTGCTGATCACGGACTTTCGTTATGCCGAGCGAGCCCGGCGCGAGGTCGACTCATCTTTCGATCTGGTGATCGCGAAATCGCGGCTGATGCCGGAGCTCGGATCGCACCTGCGTGGGCGCGTTGGCTTTGACGATGAGCTGACGAGCGTCGCCAATCTCGAGAAGTTGAAGGCGGCGGCTGGAGACGAGGTCGAGCTCGTGGCGTCGGCGGGCCTGGTCGAGCGGCTTCGGCGGGTCAAGGACGGGGGAGAGGTCGAGGCAATCGCCGAGGCTGCGCGCTTGACCGATCAGGCCTATCAGTCGGTGCTCGCTCAGGGCCTTGCCGGTCGCAGTGAGCGCGATGTCGCCGCCGCCGGCCACGCCTGCATCCGCGAGCTCGGCGGCGAGCCGTCATTTCCGGCGATCGTCGCCGCGGGTGCAAACGGCGCTCAGCCGCACGCCGTTCCCTCCGAGCGATTGATAGCCACGGGCGATCTCGTGGTCTGGGACATGGGAGCTCAGCTCGGCGGCTACTGCTCGGATTGCACGCGCACGTTCGCAGTGGGTGAGCCCGACGAGGAGGCTCGGGGGGTCTACGAGCTCGTCCAGCGCGCGCAGGCGGAAGCGCTCGAGGCGATCCGGCCCGGCATCGGCGGCGCCGAGGCCGACGAGGTCGCGCGGGCGATCATCCGCGACGCAGGCCACGGCGACGAGTTCGGCCACGGGCTTGGCCACGGCGTCGGCCTCGAGGTGCATGAGTCACCGCGCCTGGGTCAGCGCTCCAGTGACGAGCTCGTCGCCGGCGACATCGTCACGGTCGAGCCGGGCGTCTACGTGCCGGGGCGATTCGGGGTGCGGATCGAAGATCTCGTCCATGTCACAGCCGAGGGCCATCGCAATCTCAGCTCGCTGCCGAAGGAGCTGACGGTCGTTTAGATGTGGGATAGCCGTGGCTGCAGTGCGGCTTTTCGGGTGCATAGACTGCTCGGTCTCGAGGGTCAGAACCAGTCGACGATGAGGAGATAGAAGTGGCGCTTACGGTTTCCAGCGACAGCATCGAGCCCGGCGAGCGCGTCGCCGACGAGCACGCGTTCGGCGTTCCAGACGGCAACGGCCAAGCGGCGCCAGAGGGCGGTAATCGCAGCCCCCATCTGAGCTGGTCGGGACATCCCGACGCCACCGAGTCGTTTGCGATCGTCGTCTTTGACCCCGATGTGCCCGCCGATGCCTCCGACGTCAACCAGGAGGGCAAGACGCTCGCGCAGGACGCGGATCGCGTCGACTTCGCGCACTGGCTCGTCGTCGACATTCCGGCCGACGTCACCGAGGTCGCTGAAGGCGCGGGCTCGCAGCAGATCGTGATCGGTGGCAAGCCGGTTGGCGAGACCTCATTTGGCGGCGTCAGTGGCGCCAACACGTTCACCGACTTCCTCGCAGGCGACGAGGACATGGAGGGCACCTACGGCCACTACGACGGGCCCTTCCCGCCGTTCAACGACGAGCGCCTTCACCATTACCACTTCCGCGTCTACGCGCTCGACATACCAAGCCTTGGACTTTCGGGCGCATTCAAGCTCGACGACGTCAACGAGGCGATCGAGGGCCACGTCCTCGACCACGGCGAGATCGTCGCCGAGTACACCCTCAACGCCGACATGCTCTGAGCGCGCAGCCGCCTCGGCCTCAGCGACTCAGGTCCAGATCCGCCTCGAGCGACTCGGCGAAGCCGGCGACGAGCTCGATCACCTGCTCGAGGTCCTCGAGGTCGACCATCTCGACCGGTGAGTGCATGTAGCGAAGCGGGACGCTGACGAGGCCCGTCGGGATGCCCGAGCGCGAGATCTGAATCGCATCCGCGTCGGTGCCCGTGCGCCGCCCCGAGCCCTCGACGGTGTACTCGATTCCGAGGCGCTCGGCGGTCGCACAGAGCATCTCGAAGACCTGTGGGGAGAGCGTCGAGCCGCGACCGATGCAGGGTCCGCTGCCAAGTCCGTGGCTGCCGAGCTCCTTCTCGCTCATTCCTGGCGCGTCGGTGGCATGACAGACATCGATCGCGATTGCGACGTCGGGCCGGGCAGCGAAGGCGCTGGTGCCGGCACCGTTGAGACCGATCTCCTCCTGGACCGAAGCGATCGCGGCCATGCGGCCGTTGAGCTTGCCGCGCTCGTGGACGCGGCGCAGTGACTCCAGGGCGACGTATGCGCCGAGGCGGTTGTCCATCGAGCGCGAGACCAGACGCGAGCCGTCGAGCTCCTGCGGCTCGGCCGCGATCACCACCGGATCGCCGATGCGCACGAGCTCGAGCGCACGGTCGCGATCGCCGGCACCGATGTCGATATGGAGGTTCTTCAGCTCGACGGCCTTCTTGCGCGCCTCGGAGTCGAGTACGTGGATCGCTTTGCGGCCGGCGACGCCAAGCACCGGCCCTTCATTGGTCTGCACCTCGACTCGCTGACCGACGAGGATCTGAGCGTCCCAGCCACCGATCGCGCCGAAGTAGACAAACCCCTTCTCGTCGACGTGCGTGATCACGAGCCCGATCTCGTCGATGTGACCGACAACGGCGACCAGCGGCGAGGCGTCGGCTTCGCCGATGGTGGCGATCGTGGAGCCGATGCCATCGAAGGCAAGCTCGGCGAAGGACGCGGCCTCGCGCCAGACGGCGGCCGCGGGCGCCTCGTAACCGGAGGGGCCGGGCGTCGAGAGCAGGCGTTCGAGGGTCTCGGGGGTATCGCTCATCGCGCCACCCTAGTCACCGCTTGAGCAGCGCGAGTCAGTTGCGTCGGCGTTTCCTCCACCAGCCCATGGATGAAGCCGAGCTTCTCGATCACGGCCTCCGGGAGCACGAACGGGTAGAGATCGGTGCGGCCCATGCTGCGATTGAGCGCGTTCATCGCATAGGTCAGCGGCAACCAATCGGCAAGTAGAGAGGCGAACTCACGCTCGTCGATGGTCGTCTGCGGGGTGAACGCGTCGTGTGGGCACACCCGGGGTAGTCGGGTCGGGCCCATCCACCTTGACGCGATAGGCGGCGGCCGTCTGCAGCGTGTCGCGGATGTGCAGGTAGTGGGCGAAGGTCTCGGCCCAGTCCTCGGAGGGATGCATCGTCGCGTAGGCGCTGACATGGCGCTGGGGCCATTCGGGCGGCGGTCCTTGCGCATAGTGGCGATCGATCGAGGCCTGATAGTCGGCACGCTCGTCGCCGAACAGCTCGCGGCTAGTGGCGCGCTTGGCGTCGTCGTCGACCAGGAGCGGCCAGTAGTAGTGGCCGACCTCGTGGCGTAGGTGCCCGAGGACGGTGCGGTAGGGCTCGGCGAGCTGCTGGCGTCGCGCGACGCGGCGTGCGTCGTCGACCTCAGCCAGGTCGAGGGTGATGACGCCGTCCTCGTGGCCCGTGGTGACAGGCTCATGTGCGCTCGAGAGCAGATCGAAGGCAAGCGCGTCGGTGTCGCCGCTCGCATCAGCGGTGATCGGCAGGCCGAGCTCGCCGAGCTCGAACAGCAGCCGGCGCTTGGCGGCTTCGGCAATCTGCAGTTCAGCGATACCAGCGGCGTCATCGTCTCCGGGCCGGGTTCGAGTCAATGCACAGGAAGCGCACAGCGCGCCCTGTCTGTCGACGAGCCAGTTGCAGGCGGCGAGGCCCGCGTTGACGCAGCGATAAAGCGTGGCGGCCGCAGTCTCTGGATCCAGCGGCTCGAAGCCGGCTGACGACGAAGGCTTCATCGTCAGCAGGTCACGCTGAGGCCACGCGAAGCCGAGCTCGGCACCGCAGTTGAGGCAGGCGCTGTTCTCGAAGAAAACGAGCTGGCCGCAGTTGTGACAGGTGAAGGCGCGCACGCGGCCGAATTTACTGATCCTCCCGATCAGCGCTCGTCTGCAAGCTGGCCCAGTGCGGCTCGAAGCTGGGCGAAGCGGCGGCTTCCCAGCCGAGCCTCGTAGGCACGCTCGAGTTGGGCAATCACCCCCTGCGTGGCGCGAAAGGTTGCCTGGCCGCTTTCGGTGTAGACGACGAGCTTGGCCCGGCGGTCGCTGGGATCGTCGCGGCGTTCGACGACGCCGGCGGCCTCGAGCTCATCGACCGTTTGCGTCAGCGCTTGCCGGGTGAGCCCGGCGCGCTGGGCCAGCACCGTCGCCCGTGTCCCCCGCTCGTCGAGATGACGCAGGATCGCGCTGTAGCGCGGCCGCACCGCCTCGAGCCCGGCGCGTTTGAGACCGGCGGCCAGCTCGGCCTCATACGCGGTGAGCGCTTCGCGCAGCAGTCTGCCCAGTCGCAAGTCCGTCCCTTTGGCGGCCGAGTCCGTCAAGCTCCTTGACAGTCTAGCCGGCTTCGCAACGTTGTTCCGCGAACGTGCCGCGCCCTGCTTCAGGAAAGCGTGGAGAGGGCCTCTTCGATCGATTTCTCACCGGCGACGAGCACGAACTTCTTGCCGATCGTGTCCGGCGAATGCAGGGCAGCGTTGACGACAGCGGCGACGTCGTCGCGGCTTATCTCGCCGCCTTCTATGTCCGTGCCGACCTCGACTCCGCCGCTTCCCGGGTCGTCGGTGAGGCGGCCCGGGCGGATGATCGTGTAGTCGAGGCCGCTCGACGCCAGCTCCGCATCGGCGCGGCCCTTGGCTCGCAGATAGGCGCTGAAGTCGTCATCGCCGACCGCCTCGGCATCGGCGCCGATCGAGCTGACGATCACGTAGCGGCATACCCCGGCCCGTTGCGCCGCCTTGATCAGCTTCGCCGCCCCGCCGTAGTCCATGGTCTGCTTGCGCTCGGCGCCGCTGCCGGCCCCGGCGCCTGCGGCGAAGACGACGGCGTCGACGCCATCGATCGCGGTGGCGACCTCGTCGACCTCGGCGCTTTCGAGGTCGCATGTGCGCGGCTCGGCGCCGAGCGCTTCGATGTCGGAGGCGTGGGCGGGATTGCGATCGATCGAGCAAACCTCGTCGCCGGCTTCCACCAGCTGTGAGATCAGCCGCTGTCCGATGTTTCCATGGCCGCCGGCAATAGCGATCTTCATCCTTCTCCTCCTCAGGTCTCGGCTACGACTTCGATGATGGCGTGTTCGCGCGCCGCGCCAATCCTGTCGCACCGGGTGCCGATCGGCAGCACAGGGCGGATTCTCGCCGCCCTTGGTGAGCCATCTAGCCCCTGGCGGCGCATGGTGCCGTCCGTGCCTAGGTGAGCGATTCGTGACGGTGGCAAGCTACCCTCGCGCCCGTGATTTCGACGAATCAGTTCAAGAACGGCACCCATATCGAGGTCGACGGCACGATCTACCGGATCATGGACTTCCAGCACGTCAAGCCCGGCAAGGGCAGCGCCTTCGTTCGGACCAAGCTCAAGCGTGTCGGCGACGGCAACGTGGTCGACAAGACCTTTCGCGCCGGCGAGAAGTTCCGCCCGGTCCGCACCGAGACGAAGAAGATGCAGTACCTCTACGACTCCGGCGACGCGTCGGTGTTCATGGACACGCATTCCTACGAGCAGACCGAGCTCGCCAAGGACGGCATCGCCGATGAGATGCGGTGGGTGCTGCCGAACGAGACCGTCGACCTGCTGCTCGTCGACGAGCGCCCGACGGGCGTCCAAGTCGACAGCGCGGTCGAGCTTGCGGTTACCCAGACCGACCCGGGGCTCAAAGGCGACACCGCCTCTGGCGGCGGCTCGAAGCCGGCGACGCTCGAGACCGGCGTCGTCGTCCAGGTCCCGCTGTTCGTCAACGAGGGCGACCGCGTCCGCGTCGACACCCGCAGCGGCGAGTACGTCTCGCGCGCGTAGGCCGCGCAACCTTCGCCACATTTGCGCGTAGACCCGGGCGCCGCGAGGTGCGAGCGTCAACGCGATGGGCAGTGAGGGGCGAGTTTCTTCTCGAGGGCGCAAGAAAGTCGACGCTCGCGTGCGATCTGGAGGTGGCGGAGCTGGCGGCCGAGGAGCTGGGGTGTGTTTCGCACCGCGGAGTTGCTCGCGTGCGGTCTCACCCACCCCGCGATCGCCCGGCGACGGCGTCGCGGCGGCCTGCACCGCTCCATCGGGGCGTCTGGGCGGTCGGGCATGCCAACCCGTCGGTCGAAGGCCGGTCTACTGGCGGCCGTCAAGGCATGCGGTCCTGGGGCCCTGCTGAGCACCTCGGCGGCGATCGAGCTGTGGGGGTTTCTGCGACTTCGAGGAGCAGCGACCGCCGATGTCACGATCCTCGGGGCGAGCTGCACGGACGTATACCGGGCATCCGCGTCCACCGGACGTCGGTCCTCGAGCCGCGCGACCGGACGAGATGTCGCGGCGGTTCCGGTTACTGCCCCCGCTAGCACGCTGCTTGGATTTCGCGGGCGGTCGCAAGCGCGGAGGCGCTTCGGGTCGCGGTGAGAACGGCCCAGGGCAAACGACGGGTCGCGATCCCGCAGCTCGTCGAGGTTCTCGATCGGCTTGGACCGCGCCGGGGAAGCGCCAAGCTCCGAGCGGTGATCGCCGACAGGCCCAGCTCCGATCCGAAGCGTGCTCGAGGACGTAGTCCTCGAGCTGCTGTCGGCCGCAGGCTTCATGCATCCGGATGTCAACCGGCCGCTGATCCTCGGCGGCCGACGCCTGAAACCTGACTTCCGCTGGCCCGACCAACGCCTGATCGTCGAGGCCGATTCGGCGGCTTGGCACGACAGCAAGCTCGCGAGAGAGGCAGACGCCGAGCGTCAGGCCTGGCTCGAGCGCTACGGTGAGCGCGTCATCCGCGTCTCCTGGCGCCAGGCGATCGCGCCAGCGCGAGCAAACGATCGCGCGACTGGCCGCCGCAGGCGCTCCTATGCTGGCGAACGTCGAGTTTCTTCTCCCAGGCGCAAGAAACGTCGACGCTCGCTGAATACCGCGCAGGAAACACACCGCGTAGGCTTGGCCCATGCGACGCTCTGATCAACGCCGCGACGCGGTTTTCGCGCTGTACCAGCGTGATGTCACCGGACGCACGCTCGAGGCGTTACTGGTCGATGCGAAGCCGTTCACGAAGGAGCTTGCCGAAGGGGCTGACGGGCAGATCGATCTGCTCGACGCCGAGATCGCGAAGCTCTCGCGCGGCTGGGAGCTCGATCGCATCGCCGCCCTCGAGCGTTCGATCATGCGGGTGGCCCTGTACGAGATGCACCATCGCGACGACATTCCGGTCGAGATTGCGATCGACGAAGCTGTCAATCTGAGCAAGGAGTTCTGCGGCGTCGATGCGCCGAACTTCGTCAACGGCATCCTTGGATCCGCCGCTCGCGATCTGGAAAGCGCGCCCTCGTGAGCGGCGACGATCTTGATGCGCTGGCAGCGAGGCTGCGCGAGCTCGCCAGCCGCCTGCGCGAGCCGGGGCTCGGCGACGAGGACGCGGCTGCGCTAGCGCGGGAGGCAGCGGAGCTCGTCAGCGAGGCCGGCAACGCGGTCGATCGCGCGATCCGCGAGGCCGACGCTCCCGAGGGCTAAGCAATCGCGATGGCCGGCTATCCCGACGACCTGCGCGGGTTGGTCGAGGACTACCTCGAAGGGCTTAGCTTCGCCCAGCTCGACAAGACCGCCGGGCTCGAGCAGGCGATGCGTTACTCGCTGCTCGCAGGCGGCAAGCGAATTCGCCCGGTCCTCTGCCTGGCTGCCGCGCGCTCGCTCGGCGAGAACCCGAGCTCGGTGTTGCCCGCCGCTGCCTCGATCGAGCTCATCCACACCTACTCGTTGATCCACGACGACCTCCCGGCGATGGACGACGACGACCTGCGCCGAGGCCGGCCCACCTCGCACAAGGCCTACGGCGAGGATGTCGCGATCCTCGCCGGCGACGGGCTCTTCGCTGAGGCGATCCGTCACTTCGCCGAGCGCCAGCAGGCCGAGCCCGCCCGAGTGCTCGCGGCGCTCACCGAGCTTTGTCGCGCGACGGGCGTCCAGGGCATGGTCGGTGGGCAGTACCTGGACGTCACCACCGAGACCGGCGACGACGGAGAGGAGACGGCGGGCCTGACCTTCCTGCGCGAGCTTCACGGTCTCAAGACCGGGCGGCTGATTTGTGCGAGCGTGATCGTGCCGTTGATCCTGAACGGGATCGCTGCGCAGGAGACCAGCCGTTACCGACTCTTTGCCGACGAGCTCGGCGTGCTGTTTCAGATCATCGACGACATCCTCGACGTCACCGGTTCCGACAGCCAGCTCGGCAAGCCCCAAGGCTCCGACGAGCGTCACGGCAAGCGGACCTACGTCAGCCTCTTCGGGCTTGATCGTGCTCGAACGCTGGCGGCGGAATCGCACGTCAACGCCACCGCCGCCTTGGCGCGAATCGACCGCGACACCGCCGATCTCGAGCTGCTCGCGGATTTCATCCACACCCGCGACGCCTGAGCGGCGGTCAGGTCAAGCCGCGGCCCGCAGCCCGTGGACAGGGGCTGCGAGAATCCCTTGCAGCAAATGACTGACCCCGTCGACAACAACGGCCACGGCGTCGCGTGCCTGCTCGACTCCATCGGGAGTCCGAGCGATCTCAGCGGTCGCTCCGATGATGAGCTCGCTCAGATCTCCCAGGAGGTGCGCGAGCTGATCATCGACACGATCGGCGAGATCGGCGGCCACTTCGGCGCCAACCTCGGCACCTGCGAGCTGACCACGGTCCTGCATAGCCTGCTCGATTCTCCCCGGGACAAGATCCTTTGGGACGTCGGTCACCAGGCCTACCCGCACAAAGTGCTCACCGGCCGCGCCGATCGCCTCGCGACGATCCGCCAGTACGACGGCCTCGCCCCGTTTTGCTCGGTGTTCGAGTCCGAGCACGACATCATGGGCGCCGGGCACGCCTCGACCTCGATCGGATACGCCGTCGGGCTCAAGGAAGCGATGCGTCACGGCGTCGGCGAAGACGGGCGCGTCGTGGCGGTGATCGGTGACGGCGCACTCACCGGCGGCGTCGCCTTCGAGGCCCTGCACAACGCAGGTGGCCTGCAGACGCCGATCGTCATCGTCCTCAACGACAACGGCATGTCGATCTCGCCCAACGTCGGCGCGATCGCGCGGTCGTTTCAGCGCCTGCGCGCGAACCCCCGCCTCTACCACGCGCGCGAAGACGTCGAGGCGCGGCTGACGAAGCTTCCGCTTGGCCTCGGCGATCGCATCGGGCGCATCGGGCCGGAGATCAAGACGGCGATCAAGGCCCACGCCGCCCCCGGCCTCTTCTTCGAGGAGCTCGACCTGGCCTACATGGGGCCGATCGACGGCCATGACGTGACCGCCCTGCGGACGACGCTCGAGCACGCGTTTGCCGCCGACCGTCCCGTCGTCGTCCACATCCACACCGTTAAGGGCAAGGGCTTCGAGGCCGCCGAGGACGGTGGGCTCGAGGGCATGGAGAAATGGCATGCCGCAAAGCCGGGATCGATCGTCGAACGCCGGCCCGCGCCGAGCAAGCCGGCCGCGAAGGTGGCCGTGGCGCGTTCGGAGATGGTTGAGGGCTCGCGACCCGAGGAGGCCTCGAAGCCGCCGCCCGCCTATACCGCGGTCTTTGGCGACGCGCTCGTCGTCGAGGCCAAGCGTGACAAGCGGGTGATCGGGATCACGGCGGCGATGGCCGGTGGCACGGGCCTGACCGCGCTCGAGCGCGAATGTCCCGAGCAGTACTACGACGTCGGCATTGCCGAGCAGGACGCCGTCCTCTTTGCCTCAGGACTCGCGATTCAAGGCGCGAAGCCCGTTTGTGCGATCTACTCGACGTTCCTTCAGCGTGCCTACGATCAGCTCGTTCACGATGTCTGCCTGCAGAAGCTCAACGTCGTCTTCGCCATGGATCGCGCCGGGCTCGTTGGCGACGACGGACCGACCCACCACGGCGCCTTCGACATCTCCTACTTTCGCTCGCTTCCCAACGTCGTCGTCATGGCGCCCCGCGACGAAGCGATGCTCTGTCACATGCTGCGCACCGCGCTGGCCTACGACGATGGGCCGATCGCCTTTCGGTATCCGCGGGGCACGGGCGAAGGCGTGCCGTTGCCCGATCGCGCCCGCGAGATCCCGATCGGCACCGGCGAGGTACTCAAGCAAGGACAGCGTGTGGCGCTTCTCGGCTACGGCTACGGCGTCCAGGTGGCGCTGGACGCGGCGGCCCTGCTCGAGGAGCACGACCTCGCGGTCACCGTCGCCGATGCCCGCTTTGCGAAGCCGCTCGACGAAGCGCTTTGCGAGCGCCTGGCGGCCGAGCACGAGCTTGTCGTCACCGTCGAGGAGAACGTGCTTGCGGGAGGCTTTGGCTCCGCCGTGCTCGAATATCTCGAGGACGCCTTCGCAGAGGCCGGCGAGGAGCGAGCGCGGGTCATGCGCCTTGGCCTGCCAGACCGCTACGTCACGCACGGCAAGCCCGCGCTCTTGCGCGAGGAGGTCGGTCTCACCGGCCCTGCCGTCGCCGAGCGGGTGGCCGCGGCGCTCGAAGCTCGCGCCCACGTCACCAGCTAGCCGGTACTCGTCGAAACGCACCGGCGACGGCGCCCTGGCGCGACGGTTCGTCCCTTGACATTTCGCTGTCGGTGATAGGTTTGCACCAATCGTGCCGGGAAAACCGCCACGCAGTCTCTACGGGAGGACCTCATGACTCGTGCTCGTCGCTGCGTTGCCGCACTGCTGACTTGCCTCGCGGCATCGCTCGCGACCGCTGGCGCTGCGTCCGCGCAAGGAGAGCTGCTCTATGGCGCCGACGGCGCTCAGGGCAACCCCTCGAACCTCTACGTGCTCGACCCGGCGACCGGTGCCACGGTCCAGACGGTCGGTCCGATCGGCTTCGCCGTCACCGGCCTGGCTCGCGATCCGGTTACCGGCACCCTCTATGGCTCCACCTCGCGGTCGACTAGCCTTGGTGCCACTAATCCGGGCTCTCTGATCACGATCAACAAGGCAACGGGTGCGGGCACATTGGTCGGCGATATGCGGCCCGACACGGAGGCAGCGGCCGATATCACCTTCACCCCCGACGGGACGCTCTATGGCTGGATCGAGCCTGGCTCGGACGACCTTGTAACGATCGACAAGACCACCGGGGCCGCGACGACCGTCGGGAACGCCGGTATCGGCACGTCCGGAGCCGGCCTCGCTTCGTCTGCTGCAGGCACGCTCTTCTTTGCCGGCGATGGCAACGGCGGGGATCTCCGCACTATCGATCGCTCCACTGGCGCCCCAACCACGGTCGCGACCATGAACGGGACCGGTGGAGACGAGGTTGCGGCTCTGGCGTTCAACGCCGCAGGAACGCTGTTCGGGGTCGGTCTCGACACCGACCCCACGCCGGCAACCTCCGAGCTGATCACTATCGACCCCGCCAGCGGCTCCGTCACCGTGCTCGGGCCTTCGGTGAACCGCCTCGACGCGATCGAGTTCGAGCCTCCACCTCCGCCAACTCCTCCGGCACCTCCCTCCGATGACTACTACGAGGAGAGCTGCTTCGGGATCACGATCGATGGAGTCAACCTCCAGGGGGGCGGCGGCAAGGACAAGCTCACCGGCACGCCGCGCGCGGACCAGCTGCGCGGCGGCGGTGGCAAAGACAAGATCAAGGGCCTCGAGGACGACGACTGCCTCTTCGGACAGGCTGCCGGCGACAAGGTTCGCGGCAACGCCGGTGACGATGTGATTCGCGGGGGAGCGGGCAACGACAAGATGTCCGGAGCCGGAGGCAAGGATGACATCCGCGCCCAGGATGGAGACGACAAGGTCACCGGCGGATCCGGCAACGACCGGATCAAGGCTCAGGGCCGCGGGCGAGACAAGATCAACTGTGGATCCGGGAAGGACAAGGCGATCGTCGATGTCAAGGACAAGGTTTCGAAGAACTGCGAAAAGGTGAAGGTGGTCAACCCGAACTAGGCACGCCAGGTGCGCGGTCGGCCGGGGTTAACTCCGTTCGACAAGCGAGCGTGCTTTCTCCTATCGACGCTGCCGACAACACCGATCTCAGCCCGGCCAAGTTTCGCTGGCGCGTGACCGAGGGCCCCACGGACCTGTGATCGCGGTCACACACAATCCGTACATGTGTTCGTAGTCTGAGTGGAGAAGCTTTCCTCCCACAGACAAAAAACGCATATCTCTCCTCCCTGTACCTAGAAGCGCCCCGCCACGTGCGGGGCGCTTCTATTTTCACCGTCGTCAGTGCGCGATCGCTACGGTGCCGACATGGCCAAGCAGCGTCTTGATGTCCTGCTCGCCGAGCGCGGGCTGGTCGGCTCGCGCACGAGCGCCGCGGCCTCGGTTCGCGCCGGGCGCGTGCGCATCGGTCGCGATGGCCCCCTCGCACTGAAGCCGAGCCAACTCGTCGCCGACGACACCGAGTTGCTCTTGACCGAAGTGCAGCCGTATGTCTCGCGCGGGGGGATCAAGCTCGCCAACGCCCTCGACAGCCTCGGTCTCGAGGTCACCGGCGACGCATGCCTCGACGTCGGCGCGTCAACGGGCGGCTTCACCGACTGTCTGCTTCAGCGCGGCGCCGCTCGCGTGATCGCGCTCGACGTGGCTCACGGCCAGCTCGACTGGGGGCTGCGCAACGATCCCCGCGTGATCGTCGTCGAACGCACCAACGCGCGTGATCTGACGGCAGCCCAGCTTGCCTTTGCGCCCGATCTGATTACCGTCGACGTCTCTTTCATCTCGTTGACCAAGCTTCTGCCCGCGCTGGCCGCATGTCTGGCCGGCGCCGGGGCGCTGCTGGCGATGGTCAAACCGCAGTTCGAGCTCGGCCGTGGGCGCGTACGGGGCGGGGTGGTGCGCGATGCGGCCGATCGCCGCGAGGCGCTCACCTCCGTGGCGGGCGCTGCCGTCGAAGCCGGCCTCGCGGTTCGCGGGTTCGCCTCATCAGGCCTGCCGGGGCCAAAGGGCAATCGCGAGACGTTCGTTCACCTCGGCCGCGGCGAGTCGATCGGCGATGTTGGCGCCGCGATCGAGCAGGTGGAGCCATGAGCGAGGGCGCGGTGGCGGCGCCCGCGGAGATCCGCAGCGCCGTCGTGCTCACACACACCCAGCCCGAACAGACGTCAGCGGCCGTGCGGACCGCTCTCGCGGCGGCCGCCGAAGGCGGTTGCACCATCTATGCCGACGACGAGGAGATCGCCAAGCACGCCGCCACGAACGGAGCGATCAAGGCGCTCTCCGAGCTCGACCATGACCCCGATCTCTGCCTCGTGCTCGGCGGCGACGGGACGATCCTCAAGGCGCTGCGCACCTATGCCGCCACCGAGGTGCCTGTGTTCGGAGTCAATTACGGCACCGTCGGATTTCTCGCGGCAGTCGAGCGCGATGAACTCGAGTCCGGCCTCGGCGCCGCTTTCGCCGGCCAGTTTGAGGTGATGCGGATGCCTGGGCTCGAGGCAAGCGTCGACGGCGCCTCCTCGCTGGCGCTGAACGACTTTTCCTTCATCCGGCGCCCACCGGGCCGCGTCGCGGAGCTCGCCTACCGCTTAGGAGGCAAGGAGGTCGGTCATGTGCGCTGTGATGGCCTCGTCGCTGCGACTCCGGCAGGATCGACCGGTTACAACCTCGCCAACCAAGGCCCGATCCTGGCCTGGGGCGTGAAGGGCTACGTCGTCAGCTTCATCGCTCCCCACACGTTCACCGCGCGGCCGCTGGTCGTTGCTCCCAATGACATCCTCAGCGTCACGAATGCCGCCGGGCGCGACGCGGTCGACGTCGTCGTCGACGGCACCCACGTCGGCGAGCTCGCCAGCGGGGCAGTGATCGAGATCGGCTTTCGAGATGACGCCGCCCGCCTCGCTCAGCTCCCGGGCGCGAACTTCTATCGCCGCGTACGCGACAAGTTTGGCCGCCTGGCGCATTAGTCCGTCGGCCCGCGGCGCTAAAACGGGCGAGTGCTGCATGAGCTGAGGATCGAGAACCTGCTGCTGATCGAGCGGGCCGAGCTGCGCCTGGACGAGGGACTGAACGCGATCACCGGCGAGACCGGAGCGGGAAAGACCGTGCTCGCGCACTCGCTCGACCTCCTGCTCGGGGGCAAGGCCCGCGCTCGGATCGTTCGCCCCGGCGCCGAGGAAGCGTGGGTGGAGGGTGTCTTCGATCTTCCTCCAGGGTTGCTTGACGACCCCGAGTTGGCCGAGATCGCCACTCGCTTGCCCGAGGGCGAGACCGAGATCGTGCTTGGGCGCAGAATTGGCGCCAGCGGGCGCACGAGTGCCTTCATCGCCGGCCGGGCGGCAGCCGCGGCTGATTTGCGCGCGATCGGGTCTCGCCTGCTCAGTTTCTACGGTCAGCACGAACATCGGCGCTTAACGCTGGCCTCGGCTCAGCTTCAAATCCTCGACGCATTCGGCGGCGCCGACCAGCTCGAGCTGCGAGATCGCTATCGCAGCGCGCACGAGCAGGTCTCGACGCTGGCGCGAACGCTGACCGAGCTACGCGATCGAGCGGGTGCGCGCGAGCGCGACCTCGACCTGCTGCGCTTCGAGCTCGCCGAGATCGAGGCTGCCGAGGTCGATGCCGAGGAGGCGACGGCGCTTGCCGTTGAGCGCGATCGCCTGCGCCACGCCGAGGGCCTGCGCGAGGCTGCATCCCGCGCGCTAGGCGCGCTCAGCGGGGAAGATGAGGACGGTGTCGGTGCGCGCTCGGCGCTCGGCGCCGCCGAGGCGGCGATGGCGCCGCTCGAGGGCGTGGACGCCGAGCTCGACGCTCTCGGCGAGCGAGTGCGGGCGGTCGCGGTCGAGCTCGATGACGCCGCCGGCGAGCTTCGCGGCTATTTGGAAACAGTCGAGGCGCAGCCGGGCCGCCTCGAGCTCGTCGAGGAGCGTCTCGAGGCGCTGGATCGCCTGCAGCGAAAGCATGGAGGCTCGATCGAAGCGGTGCTCGAACACGCGGATCGTTGCCGGGAACAAGTCACGCAGCTGGAGAGCTCGGAGGAGGTACTGGACGAGCTCGAAGCCCAACTCGCACAATCGCGTGCCGTTCGCGGGCAGATCGCCGGCGAGCTCAGCAAGCGGCGCAAGAAAGCTGCGGCAGCGCTGTGCAAGCGCGTGGCCCGTGAGCTTGGCGCGCTGGCGATGGAGGGTGCCCGGCTCGAGGTTGCGCTCGAACCGCACCCCGAAGGCTTCGGGGCCGCCGGGGCCGAGACCGCCGAGTTCCTTATCGCGGTCAATCCGGGAATGCCGATGACGCCGCTGAAGGAGACAGCGTCGGGCGGGGAGCTCTCGCGGATCATGCTCGCGTTGACGGGGCTCGCCGTTGGCGAGTCCAACAGAACGCTGGTCTTCGACGAGGTCGATGCCGGCATCGGCGGAGCGACCGCGCGCGCGGTCGGCGAGCGCCTGCGCCGCCTCGGCCGCGAGCGCCAGGTGATCTGCATCACCCACCTGCCGCAGGTGGCTTCGCTGGCGGCGGCGCATTTTCGAATCGAGAAGGACTCGTCAGGCGCAGAGGCTCGAACGACAGTCGAGCGCGTGGGTGGCGAGGAGCTGGTCGCAGAGATCGCGCGCATGCTCGGCGGCCGTCACGGCGACGACAGCGCGAGCCGTCACGCTCGCGAGCTACTCAAAGCCGCGTAAACCGATGATCATGTCGGGGGCACACGGAACCGAGCTGGGCGTGGTCGCCGGCCCGAAGCCCATGCTGGTTGCATGGGCGAGGCCGGCGGGCGCGATCCAGCGACGGTTTCCGTGTGTCGTCCGGCTTCCGCCACCACGCCAGTTAGACTTGCTCGACAGAGTGAGTCGGGACACCCTCAAGCGATGAAGCCGGGCGAAACGCGCTTCATCTTCGTCACCGGCGGCGTCGTCTCCTCGCTGGGCAAGGGCATCGCGGCCGCTTCGATCGGGCGTCTGTTGGTCTCACGCGGCTTCCGCGTGCAGATCCAGAAGTTCGACCCGTACATCAACGTCGACCCGGGGACCATGAGCCCTTTCCAGCACGGCGAGGTCTTCGTCACCGAGGACGGTGCCGAGACCGACCTCGATCTCGGCCACTACGAGCGCTTCACCGACATGAACAGCTCGCGGGCCTCCAACGTCACCGCGGGCGCCGTTTACAACTCGGTCATCCGCCGCGAGCGCCGCGGCGACTATCTCGGCGCCACGGTGCAGGTGATCCCGCACATCACCGACGAGATCAAGCAGCGAATCCTGATCGTCGCCGAGTCACAAGCGGTTGACTTCGTCATCACCGAGATCGGCGGCACGGTCGGCGATATCGAGTCGCTGCCGTTCCTCGAAGCGATCCGCCAGCTCTATGCCGAGCTCGGCCCCAAGCGCTGCATGTTCTTGCATCTGACGCTCGTTCCCTGGATCGGCCACGCCGGCGAGCTCAAGACCAAGCCGACGCAGCATTCGGTCAACGAGTTGCGCCGGATCGGGATCCAGCCACACGCGCTGCTGTGTCGCTCCGAGCGCGGGCTCGATCGCGAGATTCGCAAGAAGATCGCTCTCTTCGCCTCCGTCCCTGAGGAGGCTGTGATCTCCGCCCGTGACGTCGACAACATCTACAAGGTGCCGCTCGTCTACCGCGCCGAGGGTGTCGATGACCTCGTCCTCGATCACTTCAACATCGAGGCCGAGGCGCCGGACCTCGCGGAATGGGAGGCGCTGATGCGCCGCGCCGACGAGTGCGAGGGGACCACCAAGATCGCGCTCGTCGGCAAGTACGTGAAACTCGCAGACGCCTATAAGTCGGTGATCGAGGCGCTGACCCACGGTGGCTATCAGCACGGGACCAACGTCGACGTGGAGCTCGTCGACTCCGAGAACTTCGATCCGCAGGAAGTCGTCGGCTGGGCCGACGGCATCCTCATCCCCGGGGGCTTCGGGGAGCGCGGGATCGAAGGCAAGATCGAGGCGGCGCGCATCGCTCGCGAGAACGAGATTCCCTACCTCGGCATCTGCCTCGGGATGCAGATCGCCGTTGCCGAATTCGCCCGCAACATCGCCGGCATGGCCGGCGCGAATTCGACTGAGTTCGATCCCGAGACGCCGTTCCCGGTCGTCGACCTGCTTCCCGAGCAGAAAGAGGTCTCCGACATGGGCGGCACGATGCGCCTCGGGGCTGATCCGGTGAAGCTCCACGAGGGCACTCGAGCGCGCGAGATCTTCGCCGGTGAGGCCGTCATCTACAAGCGCCATCGCCATCGCTTTGAGGTCAACAACCAGCTCCGCCGCCGGCTCGAGGACGAGGGTCTCGTTTGCGGTGGAACCTCGCCCGACGAGCGCCTTGTCGAGATCATCGAGTTGCCCGACCACCCGTTCTACGTGGCCTCACAGTTTCACCCCGAGTTCAACTCGCGCCCCAATCGCCCCGAGCCGCTATTTCGCGAGTTCGTCGGCGCCGCGTCTCGACGGGCTAGTCAGCGCCCCGACGGCCCGGCGACCGAGGAGGCTGAGGTCGAGGAGTCGGCCGATTCGGCCGACGTTCACGTTCGCCGCGAGGCCTGAGCGCGGGCGGTAGCGACGCGCCCGGGGAGCGAGCTCCCCAGGCGTTCGCCATCTCCTCCTACTTTGTGATCTTGACCTTGAACGACTGCGAGACGCCGTTGACCGTATTGGTCACCTTGGCGCTGGCCTTCGACTTGCTCTTGGCCTTGAGCAGCTTCTTGCCCTTCTTGGTCAGCTTCACCTGAGCCTGGCCGACCGAGACCGGGTTGAGCGTGCTTGGCGGCGGAACCGAGTAGGTGCCCTTTGCGACCTTGGCCTTCTTCGCTCGCTTGTTCTTTGTCGTTGCCGCCTGTCTTTGCCGTGAGCGAGATCGTTGCCGATGCATGGATCCGAAGCGCCGACTGGCAGCAGGCAGGTGAGATCGAACTCTCCGACCTTGCCGTTGAAGTCGATCTTCTTCTCGGTTGGCAAGACGCCCAGCGCGCCGCCGAAGATATCCGCCGCCTTGCACGTCGACGGCGGTTCGGCAGTGAACTGGATGTTGTCGACGAATGCAGCTGAGTCGTAGATCGCATCGCCGGCGTCGAACACCGAGAGATAGATCGAGTGGGCGCCCGGGGTGATCGGAACCTTGGTTGTGATCAGCTGGGTTGCGGCGTCGTACGTCGTTCCGACCGAGTTCGCATCGCTGACCAGCGTCGGACCGACGGTGTCGACTGACACCTGGTCGCCATAACCGGCGGCGAAGTCGTTTGGCGCGTTGATCTTCTGCACGAACGTCTCGGGATCGGGCGCGATCGACCAGTTCGTGGTGTCGAGCTCGGCGACGAAGCCGTCGTTGAACCCGGCGTTGACGAACTCGGGGAACTCCTCGGAGAAGAACTTGAAGTCGAGCAGCAGGCAGGTGTTGCCGGCGGGAACGTCGACGTCGACTCGCAGCGTGATCGGGTCGATCGCGTTGCCGCGAGCCGGGTCGCTGTTACTCAGGCCGTCGCCGCTGCTGTCGGAGCTGTTCGGGTCGTCGGCAAGCTCGGCGTCGCCGGAGGTCAGCACGCGCGAACGTGGTGCCGGCAGTCGGAAAGCCCGAAAGCGGTGAGTCGCCGATCCCCGCCTGGGTCGGCCCGAATGGGCCCGCTAAACTGCCGCGTCAGCCCGCCCATCGAAGCCGCGACCGCGTTGGCGTCCGTACTGCCGTTGACCGCGGCGCTCGCGGTGCTGATTGGTCCGAATGTCGCCTCGCGACGAGGGCAAGTCCGAGTCCGAGGCCGGTGCGGCGCTTTCGATGAAATCCGTTGATTCATCCATTCCTCCCTGTGGATTGAATTGTGTCGGACGACTGCGTCCGGACGACTGCTAGACGCGAGCCTAACACCGATCGCCGTTCAGACACATCCAACGAACGGCCAGGCAACCCCTTAGGCTCTCGGCGGTGGACGAGCCAGTTCGGTACGGCTGGCATACGGCGGCAGCGGCGCCGCGTCGCATGAACGGCGAGCGACCCATCTTCGAGCGCTTCGTTCGCTGTGCGAGATCCCGAGCCCGACCGGGTACGAGCGGGCTATCGCCGATGCCGTGATCGGCGAGCTCGACGGCGCTCGGCATCGACGTCGTCGAGGACGGCTCGGCCGCTGCCGCACGCGCCGGCGCCGGCAACCTGATCGCGCGGGTGCCCGGGAGCGGGGAGGGGTGGGTGATGTTCTGTGCCCATCTCGACACGGTGCCCGCACGACGCGCCGATCGAGGTCGATCTCGTCGACGGCGTCTACCGCAGCCGCGGGCAGACGATCCTCGGCGCCGACAACAAGGCCGCCGTCGCCGTTTTGGTCGAGCTCGCGGCTCGGTCCGCTGCGATGCCACGAGGTGCGGCGTCGAGCTCGTGTTCACGGTCGCCGAGGAGGAGGGCCTGCGCGGGGCGCACGGAGCTCGATCTGTCCGCGTTGCGCGCGCCCTTCGGATTCGTGCTCGATCATGCGACACCGATCGGAGAGGTGATCACGGCGGCGCCGACCTATCAGCGCCTGGTCGCCAGCTTCGAGGGCCTCGAAGCCCACGCCGGGATTCGCCCCGAGGCAGGTCACTCGGCGATCGAGGCCGCCGCCGCGGCCGTCGCCGACGATGCGCCTCGGGCGAATCGACGAGGAGACGACCGCCAACGCCGGCGTGATCGCGGGCGGCACGGCGTCCAACGTCGTCGCCGGACGAGCTGCCGGCTCGAGTGTGAGGCGCGCTCGCTCGACGACGTCGAAGGCTGCGGCACGATGGCGGGGCTGGTCGATGCCTGCACCTGGGCTGCGACGCAGCATGGATGCGACGTCGACATCGAGGTCACAGAGGTCTTTCGCGCCTATCGCTTGGCTTCGAGCTCGCGGCCGTGCACCTCGCCTGCGGCAGCGCTGGAGCGCTGCGGGCATCCGTCCGCGCGAGGTCGCGACCGGCGGCGGTAGCGACGCAAACGCGCTCGTCGCGCGCGGCTTCGAGTGCGTCCTGCTCGCAAACGGGACGGAGGCGAACCACACGCAGCAGGAGAGTGTCGCGGCCGTCCGGCTGACCGAGATGCTCGCGGTGTGCGAGACGATCGTCGAGCTTGTTGCGGATGAGGCCCTCGGATGAAGCGAATCGGCTCGAAAGTGGTGTACGAGGGCCCGATCGCGGATGTCCGGATCGATCAGTTCGTCTATGACGACGGTGCTACCGCCGAGCGTCAGGTGGTCTCACATCCTGGCGCCGTTGCGATCGTCGCCCACGACGACGAGTACGTCTGGCTCGTGCGCCAACCGCGCGAGCCGGTCGGCGAGCCGGCGTTGCTGGAGCTTCCGGCCGGCAAGCTCGATGTCGAAGGAGAGAGTGAGCTCGAGTGTGCCCAGCGCGAGCTGATTGAAGAGATCGGCAAAGCGGCCGAGAGCTGGTTGGAGCTGAAGCGCTTCTGGGTCTCGCCGGGCTTGACCGAGGAGGAGATGACGATCTTCCTCGCGACAGGACTGAGCGACGTCGAGCACGAGGCCGATCCCGAGGAGCGAATCGAGATCGTGAGGTGGCCGCTGGTCGAGCTCGACGGGGCGATCGAGGCGTGCGCGGACTCGAAATCGCTGCTGGGCCTGATGCTCCTGCGCGAGCGCCTCGGCTAGGTGAAGCGCGGCGGCGCTTTGCTTGCACCGGCAGGGGAGTGCGCCGGCCAGGACAAATCCTGGCGCATGGCGATCACCGTCGAGAAGCCGGCGCGACAAAGAAACGCTGGGACCGATGCGAGGTTCGAAGCACTGGTGCTCGACTTCCTCGCCTACCTCGAGTTCGAGCGTGGGCTCGCTCGCAACACCCTCGACGCATATCGCACCGACCTTCTGCAGTTTGGCGGCTTCCTTTGCGACCGCAACCGCGACGCTGTCGACGTCGAACGGGCAGACGTCGCTGATTATCTCGCCGACTTGGCAACGGCCGTGGCGCCAGACGCCGACGGCGAGGGCGGCCGGGCCGCTTGGTCGCCGGCGACGATAAGCCGCAAGACCGCGTGTCTGCGCTCGTTCTATCGCCATTTGCGCCGCGAAGAGCTGATCGCCGATGACCCGACGGCGACCCTCTCGCCTCCGCAGCGCTCGCGCAAGCTGCCCCACGTGCTCAGCCACGGTGAGGTGGTCAAGCTGCTGGCTTCGGCAAGCGGCCGCGAGCCGATCGAACTACGCGATCGCGCCTTGCTCGAGGTCATGTACGGATGTGGCCTGCGCGCTTCGGAGGCGATTGGACTCGAGATCGGTGACGTCGACATGCGCCGGGGCTTCGTGCGGCCCCACGGAAAGGGCTCGAAAGAGCGAATCGTGCCGCTGGGCAGCGAAGCGGCGCGCGCGATCGAGCGCTATCTCCGCTCGGGCCGCGCCGAGCTCGTCGGCGACAAGCTCGAGCGCAAGCTTTTCGTCAACTTCCGTGGCGGAGCGCTGACCCGCCAGGGCTTGTACAAGATCATCAAGCGTCACGCGGCAGCGATTGGGCTCGAGCAGAAGATGAGCCCGCACACCCTGCGCCACACCTTCGCCACCCACCTGCTCTCGGGCGGCTGCGATCTGCGCTCGGTTCAGGAGATGCTCGGCCACGCCGACGTCGCCACCACTCAGCTCTACACGCATCTCTCGCGCGAGCGGATCAAGGAGGTCTACTTCAAGGCCCATCCGCGGGCCACGGCGTAGATGACCCGCAGCGTCCTCAGTCCGACTGCACGGAGCGCTGGTACCAGGTCACGTCCCAGGCCCGGCCGAACTTGACGCCAACGCCTTCGAAGGTGCCGACGAGCGTGAACCCGAGCGACTCGTGCAGGGCCGTGCTCGCCGGGTTCGGAGCGGTCATTCCGCCAACGGCGAGGCGCGCCGGGCTCTTGACCAGCATCTCGATCAGGCGCCCGTAAAGAGCACGACCGACGCCCCGGCCGCGAGCGCTCTCGGCTACGTAGATGGAGGTCTCACACGTTGTCTCGTAGGCGGCCCGTTCGCGAAACTGACCGCTCTTGGCGTATCCGAACACCTTGCTGCCTTCGCCGACGGCGACGATCAGGTAATGGCCGCGATTGTGGTCGACCCTGTCGAGGGCGCGCTCCCAGTACTCGCTCGGCGGCGGCTCGAGATCGAACGTCGCCGCCGAGGCGGCGACCGCCGCGTTGTAGATCGCCGCGATCTGCTCGAGATGGGAGCGTTCGGCGTCGACGATCTGCATCCGCGCTTGATAGCAGCGATGATGGTCGCCTCGATGCCTGAACTGCCCGAGGTCGAAACGGTCCGTCGCCAGCTCGAGCCAGAGATCCGCGGACGGCGAATCGGCAGCGCCGAGGTTCTCGACGAGCGCTGGACGCGTCCGGAGTCGCCCGCAAGCGTCGAGGCGGGCGTAGCGGGGCGAACCGTGGAGGCGGTCGAACGTCGCGGCAAGTACCTGATCGTTCGCCTCGACAACGGTTCGGCCTTGGTCATGCACCTGCGGATGACGGGCAACCTGCTGTTGCGCCCCGCGGGTTTGAGCGAAACGGCGGACCTGATGGAAGTCGGGCGCTTCGGCGCGCCTCGCCTGTATGAGTCCCACCCAGAGGCGCGCCACCTGCGGGCGCGCTTCGTCCTCGATGACGATTCGGAGCTGTGGTTCACCGACGCCCGCCGCTTCGGCCATGGTCACCTGCTCGCCGCTGACGAGATCGAGCCCTACTTCGATGCCCGCCTCGGTCCTGAGCCGCTCGGCGAGGAGCTCACCGCTGCGGCGATCGCCGAGCGCGCTGCCGACCGAAGGGCGCCGCTCAAGTCGTTCCTGCTCAACCAGGCCGTGATCGCCGGGATCGGAAACATCTACGCCGACGAGGCGCTCTTTCGCGCTGAGCTGCATCCGCTGTCGCAGGCGGGCTCGATGAAGCTCGAGCACTGCGAGGCCTTGCGCGAGGGCATCGTCGAAGCGCTCGAGGCCGGCCTCGAAAACGGCGGCGCCTCGATCGATGACTACCGAAACGTCGTGGGTGAGCGCGGCTCGATGCAGGACGAATTCCTCGTGCACACGCGTGAGGGGCAGGAGTGCCATCGCTGCGGCGGCGAGATCGAGCGGGTCGTGGTCGGCGGGCGCTCGACGTACTTCTGTCCCGGCTGTCAGCTGAAGCTGCGGGCGCGCCCGCGCCGTCGTCCGAAGTCGCGCCGGCGATGAGCGGCACAGTGTCGCCCCCCGATGGCTTTCTCGTCGGGCACTGGACGGACGAGGTCGGGGTGACCGGCTGCACGGCGGTGATCGCCCCGCCCGGGTCGCGGGCCGGTGTCGACGTTCGCGGCGGTGGGCCGGGAACGCGCGAGACCGAGGTGATCGGACCCCTGGCCGGCACGGGTGAGGTGACGGCAGTCATGCTCACAGGCGGCAGCGCCTACGGACTCGCCGCTGCCGATGGCGCGATGCGCTGGTGTGAGCACAATGGACGCGGCTACGTGACTCCCGGCGGGCTCGTGCCGATCGTTCCTGCGGCGGTGATCTACGACCTCGCCTCGGGCGATCCCAAGGCGCGACCCGGAGCTGATCACGGCTACGCCGCTTGCGTTGCCGCGCGCGGGGGCGTGCCTAAAACCGGGCGAGTCGGCGCCGGCACTGGAGCCGGCGTCGGCAAGATCCTGGGTCGCGAGCGCGGCAGCGCCGGCGGCGTCGGCTACGCGGGCGGGCAGACGGCGGCGGGCATCACGGTCGCGGTGATCGCCGTCGTCAACGCAGTCGGCGACGTCATCGGCGCCGACGGTGAGGTGCTCGCCGGGCCGGTGGGCGAAGGAGGGGAGATGCTGCGCACATCGGAGCTGATCGCTTCGATGTCGCAGCCGCCTGATTGGCCGCGCCTCGAGGAGCGAAACACGACGCTCGTCTGCGCGATGACAGATGCCGCCCTCGATAAGCCCGCCTGCGCTCGCATCGCGCGGATGACAAGTGCGGGGATTGCGCGTGCGGTCGACCCGGTGTTCTCCGACGTCGACGGCGACGTTGCCTTCTGCATCGCCTCCGGCTCACCGATTCGAAACGATCGCTTTGCTTCTTTGGCCGTCGGAACTCTGGCTGCGACGCTCACCGCGGCGGCGATCCGTGACTCGGTGGTCTAGATGTGCCCCGATCCCGGCCGTAACCGCCGACGCTGCAACGATTGAAGACCTGACCACACCGGGGCCGGGCAATCCTTCAATCGCCCTCGGGCGTCCGTGACGCCTGGCAGTCTTCGGCTGATGCAGGGCAAGTTCAAGACGGAGGCGATCGTGCTGCGCAGCATCCGCTATGGCGAAGCCGATCGCGTGCTGCACCTCTACAGCGCCAACAGGGGGCGGATCGCGGCGATCGCGAAGGGCGTGCGCAAGCCGCGATCGCGTTTCGGCGGGCGCCTGGAGCCGTTCTTTCGCCTCGATCTAGTGCTGCATCAAGGTCGCGGCGACCTTTGCACCGTGACCGCCGCGCACACCATCGCCGCTCATCCCACTCTGCGCGCGGATGGACCGGCGCTGAATGCGGCGGCGCGCGCCTGCGACGCGGTCCTGCGGTTGTTCGATTCCGAGGAGCCGAGCCCGGCTGCATACAACCTGCTTTGTCGCTACCTCGCGATCTTGGATGGTTCTGAGTCTTTGACCGGCGACGGCAGCGCCGACGGTGCGGTCGGCCTGTCGACGGCGCTTGCGTTTCGGCTCAAGCTGGCGCTGGCCGCCGGCTTTTCGGCCGAGCTCGCCTCGTGCGCTCGCTGCGGCGAATCGGACGGGTTGGCTGGGTTCTCGGGCTCGGCGGGCGGCGTCGTCTGTGGCGCTTGTGAGGGTGGTGGGTTCCCGCTTGCGGGCGAAGCGCACGAGTTCATGGTCGAGGCGCTTGGAAAGCCGCTGGCGCAAGCGCCGACGGCGAACGCTCGGGCGCTGCGCCAGGCCGAACGCGCCGTGACCGAGACGCTCGAGCATCACGCGCACGTGCATTTGCGGGCCGCGGCCTGAACCTCGACCAGCGCTTTCGCCGCGCTCGCCGCCGTAGGCGATCAGCGAACATCTGGCGATGAGCGATGACGTGACAGTGGAAGCCGAGCGCGTCCAGCTGCGAAAGCAGACGGACCTCTTGGAGGCTCTTGGAGGCCCGCAGGGCATCGCCGACTCGAGCTTGCCCGCGCTCGCCTTCGTCCTCACCTACACGCTCAACGGCAACAAGCTTGGGATGGCGGCGTGGGTGGCGATCGCGGCCGGGGCGGCGATGGCCGCCTACCGCATTTACCGGCGCGAGACGCTTCAGTTCGCTCTCGCAGGGTTCGCCGGGGTGGCGATTGCGGCATTCATCGCCGATCGCACAGGGCGTGCCGAGGACTTCTTCTTGCCGGGGCTCCTGCTCAACGCCGCTTACGCGGCGGCCTACCTGATCTCGATCGTGATCAGGATTCCGCTGCTGGGCGTATTGCTGGGCCCGATTACCGGCGAGGGCATGAGCTGGCGGCGCGATCCCGAGCGCGTGCGCCTGTATACGCGGGCTAGCTGGATCTGGGTCGGGGTGTTCTCACTGCGACTGGCGGTCCAGTTGCCGCTTTACCTGGCGGGCGCGGTTCTCGCCCTGGGCATCGCCAAGACGGCGATGGGCATACCGATCTTCCTCATCGCGATCTGGCTTTCGTACCTGATTTTGAGAGAGCCAGAACTGCCTCATGACGATGGCGCGGGCCCGCGTATGCTCAGCGCAGATTGACCGGTCAGAAGAGTTTCAGCCAGACAAGCCTGCGCCGGCGGATGGAGAGCTGGGAGGCTGATTACCTGTGGGAGCAAGCGGTTCGCTCCTACCCGGCTTCGCGCGCTGTGGCCGAGCCGGATAGCGAGACGCGAACGCCGTTTCAGCGCGACCGCGACCGCATCGTCCACGCGAAGGCTTTTCGCCGGCTCAAGCACAAGACCCAGGTGTTCATCGCCCCCGAGGGCGATCATTACCGCACGCGGCTCACGCACACGATCGAGACCTGCTGCATCGCACGGACCGTGGCGCGAGCGCTGGGGTTGAACGAGGACCTGACCGAGGCGATCGGGCTCGGGCACGATCTCGGTCATCCGCCGTTCGGCCACATCGGCGAGGAGGCGCTGAACGAGGCGCTGCTCGAGCGCGGCGTCGATGGCTTCAAGCACAACGTCCACTCGCTACGTGTGGTCGATGTGATCGAGCGCGACGGAGCGGGACTGAACCTGACCGAGCAGGTGCGCGATGGCATTCTCAACCACACCGGGGCGACGAAGCCCGCAACGCTGGAGGGGCGGATCGTGCGCTTGGTTGACCGGGTGGCCTACATCAACCACGACATCGACGACGCCGTGCGCGCCGGGATCCTGCATGAGAGCGACTTGCCATCGGAGGAGATCGCGTTGCTCGGGCCGACCGGGGCGGCGCGGATCGACACCCTGGTCGCAGACATAGTCGAGCGCTCGCGCGAGGCTGGCGACATCGCCCAATCAGAGGATGTGGCCTCGGCGATGCTGCGGCTGCGCAAGTTCATGTTCCAGAACGTGTATCTCGGACCGGAGGCGCGTGGTGAGCACGAACGCGTGATCCGGACATTGCGGGGATTGTTCGAGCATTACCTCGACCATCCCGAGGCGGCTGGGCTCAGCGACGGCATCGAGGGGGAGAACGAGCTGCAGCGGGTGACTGACTACATCGCGGGGATGACCGACCGATTTGCAATCGCGACCTTCCGGCGACTCGCCTTGCCCGAGGAGAGCAGGCTGTGAGCGCCCGTGGCTAGCATCAGCGCAGCCAGCGTCGAGCGCGTGAAAGAGGCCGCGGATGTGGTCGAGATCATCTCCGCCTACACCGATCTCAAGCGTTCGGGCGTGCGCTTCACCGGGCTCTGCCCGTTTCACGACGAGCGCACGCCGTCGTTCTCCGTAAACGCCCAAGACAAGCTTTATCACTGCTTCGGCTGCGGGGTTGGCGGCGACGTGATCAAGTTCGTCGAGGAAAAGGAGGGGCTGGCGTTTCCCGACGCGGTGGAGGCGCTTGCCGAGCGCTACGGGGTCGAACTCGAGCGCGAGGCGGAGGATCCTCGTGCTGAGGCGCAGCGGCGTGAGCGTGCCCGCTTGGCGGAGTTGCTCGAGCGCACGGCGGGTTTCTATGCGACGTTCTTAAACGACGCTCCGCAGGCGGCGAAGGCGCGGGCGTATCTGAGCGAGCGGGGGTTGACCGAGCAGGCGCTTCGCGACTTTGGTGTCGGTTGTGCGCCGGGGACGTGGGACACGGTTCTGGTTCGCGGCCAGCAGGCGGGCTATGCGGTCGAGGAGATCGAGGCTGCGGGATTGGTCTTGAAAAACCAGAAGGCCACGGGCCACTACGACCGCTTTCGCTCGCGCATCGTGTTTCCGATCCGCGACGCGCGCGGGCGCATGCAGGGCTTCGGGGCGAGGGCGTTGCAGCCCGATCAGAAGCCGAAGTATGTGAACTCGCCCGAGGGCGCGCTGTACAGCAAGCGGCGCACGCTCTACGGGATCGAGCGCGCGCGGCCGACCATCGTCAAGTCCGGCAGGGCGCTGGTGGTCGAGGGCTATACGGACGTCATTGCCTGCCATCAGGCGCAGATCACAGATGCGGTGGCGATCATGGGCACGGCGATCACGCCCGAGCAGGTGAAGCTGCTGGGTGCCTATGCCGAGGAGGCGGTGCTGGCGCTCGATGCCGACCGCGCCGGTCGCGAGGCGATGTTGCGCGCGGAGCTCGTGGGGTCGAAGCGGCTGCGATTGCGGGTGGCGCGGATGCCCGAGGGCAAGGATCCTGCCGATCTGCTGGCGGGCGGCGATGGCGCGAGCGCGACCGCGTTTCGCAAGGCGATTGAAGACGCGGTGGACCTGCCTGTGTTCCATGCGAGGACGCTGCTCGACGATGGCGATCTGATGTCGCCGTCGGGGCGCGATCGGGCGCTCGATGAGGTGGTCGAGGTGATTGCGGCGATGGCCGACTCGATCACGCGCGAGGAGCTGATGCGCGAGGTGGGCGAGCGCCTCGATGCCGATCCGGGGCTTGTCGCGCGCCGGATCGCGGCGGCGGGGCGGGGGATGGCGGCGGGGCCGAGGCGGGGCGCGCACCAAGCGGCGGTGCCGGTCGCTCCCGATCACGGCTCGCGCCCGCCGAACTCGGCGGCGACGAGCCATGCCTCCGATCCCGGTCCCGAGACGGGTCAGGCCACGGTGGCGCCGCGAGTTCTCAGCGCCCGCGAGGGGCGCGAGTTGGGGCTCCTGGGCATGTGCGTGAGGCTGGCGCCAGAGGGAGCTGAGACGCTGGAGCGCCTCAGCGACGAGCACTTCTCGACGCCGACTGCGGCAAAGGCTCGCGTGTGGCTGCGCGATCATCTCGAGGAGCCGCTGACCGGCTTGCCGCGCGAGGACGAGGAGTTGGTCGCCTACGTGACCGAGGTCGTGATGCGCTCCGAGCGCGAGCCGGCCAGCGCGCACGCGATCGAGCTCAGCGAGCTCGAGCTCGAGCTCGCGCGCGTCAACGACCAGCTCACAGCAGCCGAGGCGAACGGGGGAGACCCCCCGGTCGAGCTCCAGCGCGAGCGCGCAAAGCTGACGGAACGGATCGCTCGGGCCACGTCATAGGGCACGAAACTTCGCAGCCACTGCGTCGGCTAGCCTGAAAAGGCGCACGAAATGCGCACCAAGATCCCCCGTGATGTAACGGCAGCATACTTGACTGTTAATCAAGGCGTGGTGGTTCGAATCCACCCGGGGGAGCTAGAAAAGGGCTTGGTTGTCGTGTTTCAGTCGACCGTCGCGGCCCCAACTTCAACCATTGCGTGACAGTTGGCGCAGAGCAACACACACTTCTTCGCCTCTTCCCGAATGGCGTCGATCGACTTCGTGATCCCGCGCAAAGAAAGCGCGAACGACTTTTGCGACGGATCGCGATGATGAAACTGCATCGCCGCTTGATGCCTCGCGTAGCCACAAATCTGACAGCAACCGCCAGCCTCTTCAATCAGCGTTGCCTTGGTTCTTCGGCGCCAAGCGGTGACACGGTCGATCCGACACTGCCGACATCGGGCCCTCCCGCTGTTCTCGATCACGAAGGTTGTCCAGCCATGTTCGGCGCAATCGCGAAAAAGCGTGCGCCTACCCTCTTCAACCGCACGATCGATATCGGTTCGGCGGCGAGCCCGAGGCTTGGGCAACTCATAACGATCGATCCAATACCGAACGGATCGAATACTGACGTCGAACTTCTCAGCGATCACGGCCAGCGTGTTTCCCTCGGCCACGAGGATCGCAAGCTCTTCGCGGTCAAGCCCGCCCTTCGGCGAGTGCTTCTCGTGACCGTTAGCGACGAGACCATGCTTGCGCAGCCAATAGGCGATGGTCGACGGGTGGCGCCCGACTAGAGCACCTATCTGGTCGAGTGACATTCCCTCGGCCAACCATGCTTTGAGTTGGTCTCTGTCCATTGCCGGATCATGCCATCCAAGTCGGACGAAAAAACGAACAGGTGTTCGCCAGCTCAATTGGCTCCGAGTGCCTCCACCAACGCCGCACCGCGGCCTGCGCCGTCGTTCTCCGCCGACCATTGAGCGAGCGCTCTCGCGCGCCCCCCGAACGGCGGATCACTCAGCACCCGCCGCACGGCCGCCCGCAGCGATCCGGCACCCATCAGCCGCCACGGCAGCATCAGGCCCGTACCCGACCACGCCACCCGCGCGCCGTTCTCGGCCATGTCGCCAACCGCGGGGCAACAGAGCACCGGCACGCCGGCGCCGAGGGCTCGCGCCACCGTGCCGTGCCCGCCGTGAGTGATCACGAGATCGGCGACGGACATCGCCTGCGTGTAGCTGAGCCAGTCGACCACGCGCGCGTTCGCCGGCGCGGGGGGCAGCGCAACCGTCGGCAGGTGACGGTTGGTTGTGGCCAGCACCCGCACCGGTTCGTCGGCCAGTGCCTCCAACGCCACGCGCACCAGCTTGCACTCGGGATCCTGAGCCGTGGAGGGAGCAACCAGCACCAGCGGGGCATCGCCTTCGGGCAAGTCGACGTCGTCGAACGGCAACTCGAACCCCATCGGCCCGGTCACGTGCACGCCGCGCGGCCAAGCCCGCGGATACTCGAGCTGGGGGAACGTCGCCACCAGCGCCAGCTCTTCGCTGATCCCGCCATGCAGCCGCCGCGTTGGCTCGAGCCCGATCTGCAGCCGCGACTCGTTCAGCTCATCGCGCCCGCGCTCGAGCCCGCCGACCAACACCGGCAGCGCTCGCCGCCACACCGTTCGCCCCAAGCCGGTGCGCGGTGGCATCGCCCCAAAGGCAAAGAACGGCAATCCCGGCTCGTGCACCGGCCACACGTGCGGCACCAGCGTCGCCCGCCGCAACCCCGCCTTCTCCGCCGCCAGCGACGGTGCCAGCGTGAGAATGTCGCTGACGACGACGTCGAAGCGCTCGCGCTCCATCAGCGGCATCAGCGCCAGCGCCGCGTCCGCCGCCGATGGCTCATCCACCGATCCACCCGGTGGCGGCGGAAATGTCGTGTACTCCTGCGCCGCCGTGAAGCCCAACCCCGCCGCCTCGACCGGTTCGCGCCATCGCTCCCACGTCTCGACCAGCACGCTGTGCCCGCGCTCGCGCAGCGCCAGCGCCAGCGAGATCGCCGGGAAGGCATGACCAGCATCGCCAAACGCAGCCACCAGCACCTTGCAAGATCCGTTTCCCCTACCGCCGCGCGATTTGACCCCAGTCCTCATCTCGCGCACCATTCTCACGATGCGAGCCCGCTCTCGTGACTCGGCGCGTCGCCTGCGCGCCTCCGTCCAGCGTCTTCCGCGCCACACCAGGGAGGCGATGCTGCGCGGCATCGCCGCCAACCGCATCATCGTCGGCGCCTACGTCGACCCGAGCTCGGGCGGCATCTGCCCGATGCTCGCCGCTCACCGAAACGGCGGCCGCACCGATCTCGCCAGCTTCGCCCGCGCCTGGGACGAGTACACCGATGCGCGCCGGCCACGCCGAGCCACCCGCCGCGAAGTCGCCCAGCTGCGCTCCCTGCTCGAAGACAACCTCGATTTCGACTCGGAGCTCGACCGCACGCCGATCGCGGTCTTGGCGGCGCAGCTTCGCAGCGAGCGAGAGCAGCTCACAGGCTGCACCGACTCGCCACCACCCGCCACCGCCGCGCCGGTGAGCGTGCCCGAGCCCGAATCGGCCAAGATCCGCGTTCGCCGCCGCCCCGGCCGCGATCTACTCAGCGCGACCGAGCGCGAGCTCTCGCGCCCCTAGCCGCGCCTAAAGCCCCTCGCCCGGTCGCGTGAACACGATCTCGGGTATCAGGCACGCCGGGGACGTGCTCAGCAGATACCTGACCGCGCCGGCGATGTCCTCGGGACGGATCATCTCCTCGGCCGGCACCTGCTCCTTGACGAACTCGGTCATCGGCGTATCGACGAAACCCGGACACAGCGCCGTCACCTGAATCCCCTGCCCATCGTGCTCCTTCTGGGTCGCCTGGCTGAAGCCGATCACCCCGGCCTTCGTCGCCGAGTAGACCGATAGCCAGCCCTGACCCGCTTTACCGGCGATCGAAGCTGTGTTCGCGATCAGCGCTTTGCCGTGCTCCGCTCCCGCCTCCTTGAGCATCGGCAGCGACTCGCGCGTCGTCAAGATCAGGCCGCGCAGATTCGCGCCGATCTGGATGTCGAGCTTCTTCGCCGAGATCGAGTCCATCGCCTCGCCGATGCCGACGCCACCGTTGTTTGCGAGCACGTCAAGCCGCCCATACTTCTCGCGGTGCGTCGCCACCAGCGCGACGATCTCCTCCTCCTCGCCGAGCTGCGCCGGCACCGCCTCAACCTCGATCCCGTCCGCGCGCAAGCCGTCCGCCGCCGCCTCGAGCTTGTCCGGCCGCCGCGCCGAGATTGTCACGCCATAGCCATCCTCACCGAGCGCACGCGCGATCGCCAAGCCGATCCCGCTCGAACCACCTGTCACCAATGCCGCACGCTCAGCCACCCAATCCTCCTTCGATCGAAACTCAGCCGCGCACCCTAGATGGTCGATTCCGAATTGTCGTGCGCTCGGAGCCCGAATCGATGTCGCCGCCGCAGTCGCCCGCTTAAGCACGTGATTAACCGCGCTGTCTAGGATTCTCCCGGTGCGTCAACTGACTAACCGCGCCGTAGCGCTGACCGCGCTCGCCACCCTGCTGGTCGCCGGCTGCGGCGCCGACGAAGAGTCGACAACCGCCGCGCCGGCTCCCGAGGCGTCGGCGTTTCCGGACCCAGGCAACGGCAGCCTGCAGGATCTCGCCGAGACGTCCGCTCCCGGCGACGACCTCGTCGTCTCGCCCGCCGGCCAGGTCTTCACCGTCGGCAACAACCGCCTCGGCCTCGGCGTCTTCACTGTCGAGCGCGAGCAGATCACCGACGCCGACGTCGCTGTCTATGCCTCGCGCGGCGCCGGCGGCCCCGTCGAGGGCCCCTATCCCGCCCGCGTCGAGAGCCTCGAGACAGAGCCCGCGTTCACGGCTGAGAACACGGCCGCCGACCCGGATGCCGCGAAGGCCGTCTACGTCACGGAGATCGAGTTCGACGCGCCGGGCGAGTGGCGCATGACCGCGCTTGTACGCCAGGGCGAGGAGTTCGCCGCCGTCAACATGCCGAGCATCATCGTTCGCGCCAACGACCCCGTCCCAGCGCCTGGCGACGAGGCCGTCAGCGTGCACACGCCGACCGCCGACCAGGTCTCCAACATCGAGGAGATCGACACCCGCGTGCCGCCCTCCTCGATGCACGAGGACGATCTCGCCGACGTCCTCGGCGAGAAGCCGGTCGTGCTCTTGTTCGCGACCCCCGCGCTTTGCTTCAGTCGCGTCTGCGGGCCCGTCGTCGACGTCGCCGAGCAGGTCAAGCGCGACTACGAGGACGCCGCAGCCTTCATCCACATGGAGATCTACAACGACAACCTCGCCAACAACGGCGTCCGCGAGCAGGTTCGCGCCTACAAGCTGCCCACCGAGCCGTGGCTGTTCGTGGTCGATTGCGAGGGCAAGATCGACACCCGCATCGAGGGTGCATTCAGCGTCGCCGAACTCACCGAAGCCGTCGAGGCCGTCGAGGGCAGTTGCTAGCTGTAGCGCCCCGCGGAGGAGCCGCTGGTAGTTATCGGCCACGTGGGGTAGCTCTCAAGGGGACGCTATGGAGAGCTCCGAGCACAAGGCGCATTTCACTGTCGAGAACAGCCCAGAGGCGGCGCTGCACGCTCGCCAAGCGCTCGCGAAGCTGGCCGAGTTCCTAGCGGACGAGACCTACGCTGATCTCAGAGTCGTGGTCAGCGAGTTGGTGGCCAACGGTGCTGAACACGGCCCCGCCGGGCCCGTCTCGGTTTGGATCGAGCTTCTCGCCGACGGCGGGGTGCGCGGGTGGGTGCGCGACGGTGGTACCGGCGGCGTAAAGATTGCGGAGGGGCAGCAGCCGGGAACAGGGCTCGGCCTGTTGATCGTCGACACGCTGGCCGCCGGCTGGGGAACTCATCCCGGTAGCTCGGATGTCTGGTTCGAGCTTGCCGCGCCCGGGGTCCGGCGCCCCTCACCGTCGGAGAGCAATGATCTCCCAGGCCGAAGCCTTCCTGCCGATGCCGCTCGGCCGTCCAGGCTGCGAGCGCGGGCGCGACCCCGCGAAGAGTGCAAATGACCGTTGGGCGCATGATGCTGCGCCGTAGCGCACTGTAATAGCCTCCGGTGGACGTGAATCCGACACCGCGCGAAGAACGGCTGGCAAACAATGAGGCGATGTTTCGGGTCGCCAACGAACGCATGGCAGGCTGGGAAGATCAGCACGCTGCCAGCGAGATCGAGCTGTACTTCTGCGAGTGCGCCGACCCGGATTGCCGCGAAAAGCTGGCGCTGACGAAAGCCCAATACGAACGGGTCCGGTCGCATCCACGCCACTTCGTGGTACACGACGGGCACGAGATTCCCGACATCGAGACGGTGGTCCACCGAGCCGAGGCCTGGACCATCGTCGAGAAGCCGCCAGAGGTCGCCGACACGATCGAGCCCCTCGATCCCCGCTCGCCCGATAGGTGACCGGCTGTCAGCGACGCTGCTCGGCTGAGACGGCCTCGAGCAGCTTTCCCAGGGCCCTGCGCGAGGTCCGCGAGATCTGCATTTGAGATACGCCTCGTTCGTCGGCGATCTCGCGTTGGGTCTTGCCGCCTGCGAAGCGTTGCATCAGCACCTCGACCTCTCGATCCATCGAGCCCGGCGCTCGCGCAGGCGAAACTGGCTTCGACTTGGTCGTATCCGAGGTCGGGCGACCCGAGCGAGTCCTTGATCGGCGCAGCTTCTTCATCGCTGCCGGTTGGAGCGTCGAGTGAGACCGTGTAGCGCGCCTCTCGCGCCGCGAGCGCCTCGTGCACATGAGCGGCGTCAAGTCCGGTTCGCTCGGCGAGCTCAGTGACCGTGGGCGGACGCGAGAGCTGCTCAGTCATCTCGTCCAAGGCCACGCCAACCTTCGCCGTCGACTCTTGCAGTCCGCGAGGTAAGCGCAGGTTCCACACGCGGTCACGGAAGTGCCGACGAAGCTCTCCGAGAATTGTCGGCACCGCATAGGCGGTGAAAGGCCGGCCGCGGCTGGGGTCGAACCCCTGGATCGCCTTGACCAAACCGAGGTCCGCAACCTGAACGAGATCCTCGAACGGTTCGCTACCGCCGCGATATCTGCGAGCGAGCGACCGAGATAGCGGCAGATATCGCTCGACCAACTGCTCCAGGAGTCGTGGCGAAGGGCGCGAGGCGTATTCGGCAAGCAGGCGCGCGTCCTCTCGCTGGGAAGCAGGGGTAACGCTGTTCACGGCTCAAACCTCCAGGGCTGTCGCGAGTTGCGACTAGCCCACCTCCGTGAAGGTGACCCGAACAGGGTCGAGTTGGTCGCTCTCTTGTTTCCGGCGCTTGCTTTCGCCGACCGGGGACTGATCGTTCTTTACCCGTGGCGAGCGTCGTGAAACTGGCGTCGAGCGCAATCGAACTCGGCAAAGATCTGTCTCGCACGCGCCGATAAAACGTCGTCGCGAGGGCGGTGATGAGCTCGGTGGGCGGGGTAGACCCTAGTCCCCTACCAAAGGAGCAACAATGGAATACGGCAGCAGTCAGTACGGCAGCGGCGGGACGCGGGAAGGCTCGTTTGGCCGGACTCGGCGCCTCGCAAGCGAAACGAAGCAGGCGTTCAAGACAACCGAGTTCTGGATCTATCTGACGATCCTCGTCGGCTTGCTGATCGCCGGCGTCGTCGCCGACGCAGATGAAGGCAGCACGACCGACGGTTTCGGCGCAAATCAGGTCTGGCTCTATGCGGTGCTTCTGACGATCGGCTACCTGCTCAGCCGAGGTCTCGCCAAGTCCGGAAGCCGCGATCCCTACTGGGATGAATCGTCTACGAGCGGCGACGACGACGCATCGATCGGCGACCGGGTCAAGGCCGCCGCGCAGGTGCTCAAGGAGGGCCCGGACGACGGCTCCTCAGAGTCGACCAGGCCGATGGGCGAACGGCGCTACTAGCGGTCACCAGCACCACCGGGCGGGGCCGTCCAACCTCGCTCGGTGGCGCTGGGCCAGCGCTCTCTTCAGTCCAGACGGCGCATCTCGACCCCGGCGCTGAGCTCTGCCAGCGACGGGCCGCGATAGACGCCGCGGATCGGTGGCACGTCCTGATAGTCGCGGCCGTGGCCGATCTTGACGTAAGCCTCGCCGGCACGCCCGCGGTTGGTGGGATCGAAGCCGATCCAGCGCCCCTCGCCGTTGTCGCCGGGAATCAGCGCCTCGAGCCAGGCATGCGTCTGTAGCTCGACCGACTGGTCGGCCCCCTGCGGCGCCACGAACAGATAGCCCGAAACGTAGCGCGCACCGACACCGAGGCTGCGCAGCGTCATCGCCCCGAGATGGGCGAAGTCCTGACAGACACCGGCGCCGCCTTCGAGTAAGTCGGCGACGGTGGTGCCGACGAAAGTTGCGCCGGAGCGGTACTCGAGCCGGTTCGGGATCTCCTCGGTTAACACCAGCGCCGCCTCGTAGGGCGTCGCCAGCCGCACCGCCTCGACGAGCGCCGCCACCGTCCCGTTGGCTGGCGGCTGCTCGGTTTGAAACAGGAACTCTCCCGCCTCAGCGCGATACGCGGGCGTGGCGATTTGCTCCCAGGTGCCCGCGGGCGCGGCCTCCTGCTCGCTCGTCGACACCCGCATCCGCGCCTCGACGATGATTCGCTCGTGCGGCTCGGTGACGCCAAACTCGATCACCTCGGCGCCGAAGTAATCGCGGTACTGGTGCAGCCTGGTCTCGGGGTCGACGCGCAGGGTGAAGTCGTCGACCGTCTGGTGTGGCGTCGTCGCCGGGCGCACACGCAAGACGTTGAGGTTGTCGCGTACCGGTCGGGTGTAGGCGTACTTGCTCGAGTAGATGATCTGGAACTTCATCCGGTCACCACGTGCTGCTGGGCTGCCGCGCCACCGAAATAGCGCTTCTCGATCTCGACGTCGGCCTCGGCCAGCTCACCCTCGACGTGCTCGAGCAGCTCGCTCAACCGCTCACCCGGCTCGATTCCGCCCCCCGAGCCATGGTGAAACTCGAGCTCGGCGCGCAGCCGTGCCAGGCGCAAGAGCGGCGCCGCTGTGCGATAGGCAGGGTCGGCGTCGCAGAGCCTCGCGTGCAGCAGCTCGAGCGCGGCCGCGACCGAGTGCGGATAGCTCGGCTCGAAAAGCAAGAAGCGCGCGACTGGATACGCATCCGCCGGAACCGGCACCGAGCGCCGAAACGCCTCCAGCCCCCCGATCGCCTGCAGCAGCGCCGCCGCCGGGCCGCCCTCGGCCGGCGGCTCATCGAGCGACGGCACGATCGAGACCCGCAGCATGCGCAACATCATGCTCGCGCCCTCGGCATGGCGACCGGCGTAGAGGAAGGCATAGGCCTGATCGCGCAGCATCGTCTCATCGGCGAGCCCCCACCACAGCGCGCAGTGTTGGCGCACGAACGAGTAAACCGAGTAGGGCCCGGTGCGAAGCGCGGCGCCGAGGTCGCTGGTGTCGAGCTCAAGATAGAGCGTGTTCAGCGCCTGCCACATCTCGCGCGAAACGACGTCGCGCACCCGCTTGGTGCCCTCGCGTGCGCGCTCGACGCAGGCCGTGACCGACGCGGCGCTGTCGCCATCCAGCGTCAGCGTCCGAACCGCCTCGGCTGCGTCGAGTGGGCGGTCGATGTCGCTGGAATTGGCGCCGAGCGCGGCCATCACCGCTTCCCACGGCAGGTTGGCGCTGTCGGCGCCACCCGGGGACTGCAGGCTCGCCCGAAACATGCCGTCGAGCATGCGCGCAGTGTCATCGGCGCGCGCGACGTAGCGCCCGATCCAAAACAGCTCGTGGGCGATCCGCGCTAACACTGCGACGGCCCCGCTCTGGCTCCGGTCTCGCGGCGGATCGCAGCCTGCTGTTGCTGCTGCTCTTGTCCGGTCCAGCTTGGGTTCGGTAGGTCGGGCATCAGCGGAAACGGCTTCCCCGCGCCTGGCGTCGGCCGCGTCATCTCGGGGCCGGCGTCATCGGCGAGCACCCAGGTGTCCTTGGAGCCGCCGCCGCGCGACGAGTTGACGATCATCTCACCCTCCTGCAGGGCGACGCGTGTGAGGCCGCCGGGGACGATCCGAAGCTCGGCGCCGTGGACCGCGAAGGGACGCAGGTCGACGTGGCGCGCGGCGAGACTGCCCGAGGACGTCACCGTCGGCGTGGTTGAGAGGCGGACCATCTCCTGAGCGATCCAGCGCTCGGGCTCGGCGATCATCAACTCGCGCTGGCGCGCCGTTTCCTCGTCGCTGGCGCGGGGACCGATGAAAACGCCCTTGCCACCGGACTCACCGGTCGGCTTGACGACCAGCGTGTCGAGGCGGCCGAGCGCGTAATCGAGTTGCTGCGGATCTCGCAGCAGGTAGGTCGGGACGTTCTCGAGGATCGGCTCTTCATTGAGGTAGTAATGGATCATCTGCGGTACGAATGCATAGACCGCCTTGTCGTCGGCAACGCCCGTGCCGACCGCGTTGGCGAGCGCGACCGTGCCCGCGCGATAGGCACGGATCAGACCGGGGACGCCAAGCAACGAGTCGGGGCGAAACTCAAGCGGGTCGATGAAGTCGTCGTCGAGGCGCCGATAGATCGCGTCGACGCGCGCGAGGCCCTCGGTCGTTCGCATGTAGCAGATGTCGTCGCGAACGACGAGGTCTCCCGCCTCGACAAGCTCAACGCCCATCTGGCGGGCGAGGAAAGAGTGCTCGAAGTAGGCGCTGTTGGCCGGGCCTGGCGTCCACACCACGACCGTAGGCTCGCGCCCCGGCGCCGGGGCGATGTCGCGCAGCGCGCTCAGCAGCAGCTGGGGGTAATGATCAATCGGGCGAACGCGATAGCCGGCAAAGAGCTCGGGGCTAGCCGCGTCATCGCAAGGCGGTTCTCGAGCACGTAGGAGATGCCCGAAGGCGTGCGGCAGTTGTCCTCGAGCACGCGCCAGGTGCCGTCGGCGTCGCGAACGAGGTCGCAGCCCGAGACATGGCAGTAGATGCCACCGGGCGGGCGGATGCCATGTACAGCGCGGCGAAACTGCGGCGAGCCCAGCACCAGCTCCCATGGAACGATGCCCTCGCGGACGATCTCGCGGCCGTGGTAGACGTCGTCGATGAACGAGTTCAGTGCGCGCAGGCGCTGAGCGAGGCCGCGCTTGATCACCGTCCACTCCGCCGCGGGGATGATCCGCGGCACGAGGTCGAGCGGGAAGGGACGATCCTGAACGCTGGCGCCATCGGGATCAGTGATCGCGAAAGTGATGCCTTGCTGCTTGAAGATCTCGTCACGGCGACGGCCGAGGTCGATCAGAGTCGATCGGCCGATCGCGTCGAGCGACCGCACCAAGGTCGCCGCGTGCTCGCGGGGCACCCCGGCCGAGGCAAACAGCTCGTCGGCAAAGCCCTCGGCAAGCTCATAGTCGCTCGATTCGCCGACCAGCCGCGAGGACGTGGTCGGGGGTGGGGAAGGGGCTTGTTTGGAGTCGTGTGCCAGGGTCTCTCGCATTGTCGCGCCCGAGCGTAGATCGGGTCTGCCGGGCTGCAAGTGCCGCCGGTCGAAATGGACCCGCAGCCGACTCGACATGTGGACAACGTGCACCGTGCGGGCGGTCACCACCCGCGCGCTCGGAGGCAGCGTCCCTCATCGAGCCGTCTCGACCGATCGAACGACTGAGCGGGGGATCGATCGGATGAATTTGCGGATATGGAGGCCTTTTTCGGCTTCGTCCGTCAGTAGACGGGTACAGCGTTGACACCCCCCTGGAGGAGAGGGGGAAACGAAACCAGGTGAGGAGGTCTCGCTATGGCACAGACCAAAGCCAAGAGCTCAGGTTCATCCAGGGGGTCGAGCGGAGCCAAGAAGAGCTCCGGCAAGCAGTCTTCCAACGGCGCGTCGGCGAGCGCGTCGAAGAGCCGGACTCAGAAGTCCCCGGCGAAGAGCCGGACTCAGAAGTCCTCGGCGAAGAGCCGCACGCAGAAGACTGGCTCCCAGGCGCGTTCCCGCAAGTCGACGCAGAGCGGAGGATCTTCCGCGCAAGCTCGCAACCGCAGCTCGAGCAGCCAGAGCAAGTCGACGGCAGCAACGATTGCTTCAAAGGCCAAGGGACCGGCCCTTGCCGGCGGGGCGGCCTTAGTCGGGCTTGCAGGCGGCGTAGCGCTGTCGAAGGGTAAGAAGCGCAAGGGCATCCTCAGCCGGGTGCCGACTCCGAAGCTGAAGGCACCCAATGTGAAGTTGCCGAAGCTGGACGCGTCGAAGATCGACGTGCCGCAGCCGGGCGAAGCATTGAAGGCACTTGGAAGCGCCGCAGGCGTGGTCGCACAGCGAAGCCAGCAACTCGGCGACGTCGCGTCCGAGGTGCAGAAGGCCAGCAACGCCCTGGGCAAGGGCAAGTAGGGCTGGCTGCCATGAGCGTCAAAGACAAGGCTCACGGCGTGATCGGCGGGCTGACCGCCGACCGGCTCAGTGGTGAGCGGCCAGGGCCCGTGCGGGCGGCAGCAGGAGCGGCGATGGCTGGCGGCTTGACCGGCGTCGTCGTCTACCGGTTGCTCCGAAAGGGCGGCGACGAGGATTGAGGGCGCCGCGTTTCAGCGACGCGCCAAACACGGGGGATTAGAGGGAGATCGAGATGCCAGAGATCGAAAAGGTGGCCAAAGGCGCCAAGCAGGCGGCCAAGCGGGTGACCAGCGGCGACAACCCGTTAAGCAATCCGGCCGGAATCGCCGTGGCGGGGGCAGCGCTTGCCGCGATTCCGTTTGCCGTCGAGAAGCTCGCGAGCGCCGTTGGGCCGAAAGCCTCGGACAAGGTCGGCGATCTGGCTGAACAGGCAAAGGACAAGGCGAAGTCGACGCTCACCGACACCGCCAAGGACGCAATGCCCGACTCCGCCGGCCCGCTGAAGCGGCTCTTCGGCGGGGGCGATGATGATGACTCCTCTGAGAACGGCGGGCAGGCCGCGCCGGGTTTTGGCAGCGGGCGACGGATGCCGATTCAGCAAGCGATCGACGTCGCCGTCCCGGTCAAGGAGGCCTTCAACCACTGGACCGAGTACGAGGATTGGCCCAAGTTCATGCACCGGATCGAAAGCGCCGATGAGGTCGACGACACGACCGTCTCCTTCCAAGCCAAGATCTGGGGTATCAGCAAGCGCTTCGAGGCCGAGATCGTCGAGCAGCGGCCCGACGAACGGATCGAGTGGAACGTCACCGAGGGTTACGCCCACACCGGCGTGGTCAGCTTTCACCCTCTGTCGAAGACGCTGACCCGGATTGACGTCTCGCTCGACATCCAGCCCTCGAACCTGATCGACAAGGCCAGTCGCGGCATGCGCTTCGCTAAGCGCGCCGTGCGCGGCGACCTGCATCGGTTCAAGGCCTACGTCGAGCTCGACGGCGAGGAGAAGACCGGCTCGCGAAAGACGATCGAGGACGGCAAGGTCAAACGCGCCAAGCCGCGCTCGTCGAGCAAGTCGACGCGTAGCCGCAACGGCTCCGACCCGGCGAACGGCTCCAGGTCGCGCAGCCGCTCCAGCAGCTGACGCCGGCGACGCGAATCCCATAGTCCGGTTCGACGATCGCTCGCAAGGCGCGCCCGAGTCGGCACCTCGACATCCGGTCAGTCCGCACGGCCAGGCCATAATCGGATTCACCGGGCCGGTAGCTCAGTTGGTAGAGCAGCGGACTCATAATCCGTAAGGCGGTGGTTCGAGCCCACCCCGGCCCATCGCAGAAAACGGCTCGAGCGGACCGTCTCCGGCATATCTCCCGAGAGTTGCCGGTCTAGCGCCTGCTTGAACCGACTCCGTCAGCGCCCAAACCAGCGCGCGCGCCGCGCAGCGCCGAACTCGGCCTTCTCGGCCGCGTACTCCCGAGAGGGATCGTGCCGCTGGGCGGACGGGGCCTCTCCCCGGAGGAAGTTCACGTCCACCTTGCTGACGAGCCCGTCACCGAACTCGGCGTAGCAGACGCCCGATGCCTCGTACGGCGCCGGCGGTTCGCCACCGGAGATCTCCGCGGCAATGTCGTCCGCGATGACCAGAGCCGCCGACTCGGCGAAGATCCCCGCCTTGGGGACCGTGCGCGAGCCTGAGGAAACGTCACCCGCTGCGTACACGCGCGGGAACTGGGTCCTCAGGTTCGCCTGGTCGATCGACACCCAGCCCTCCGGCGCCAGGCCCGAAGCCGCAAGCGGGTCGGGCGCCCGATGCACGGGGATCCCGACGAACAGGTCGTATGGCAGCGTTTCGCCACTCGCCAGGTGGGCCACACGAGTGGCCGGGTCGATGCTGGTGACGAGGTGTTGAGGCAGCTCTTCGATCCCTCGCGACGCGAGTCCTGCGCGGAACATCTGCGAGACCTCGCCGGTGACCGGAACCGGGCGTTGCATCGGGTACGTGGTCGCCATCTGCACCGCGTCGCGAATTCCCTGTCGAGTGAAGTGCTCGTGCAGGAGGAACGAGCCCTCGAACGGCGCCGGTGGGCACTTGAACGGCTGACCGAGAACCGAGACGAGGACGCGCCCACCGCCGAAGTCGGCCAGCGCGTCGCGCAGGCGCTCCGCCCCGGCAAGCGTGTAGTACTCGTGGCCGCCCTCTTCGAGGCCCGGGGTGGCCGCCATGTCGTAGTCGGCCCCCATCGCTATGACCAGGAAGTCGGCGTCATAGGTGCCGGCGTCGGTCACGACCCGCCGCGCGACCGGATCGATGCCGGTCACGGTCTCCTGCCGGAACTGGACCCCGTCCTTCGCGATCTCGCCGTAGGGCAACCGCACAGCATCGGACGACTCGCGGCCGAGCATCACCTCGAGCTTGGAGAAGCCGAAGTAGAACGAGTCGTTGCGGTCGAGCAGCGTGACGTCGACCACGTCGGCGAGCGTCTCGGACAGCCGCGTCGCCAGCTCGAGCCCGGCGAAGCCGGCGCCGAGGATCAGAACGTGCTGCCTCATGGCGCGAGCGCTCTCGCCATCAAGCCGTCTTGCTGGGGACGCCCTTTTCGACATCGCCGACATTCTCTCTCGAACGAAATCACACGGAACTGGTGAGTGAAATCTCAGTCGTTGTGCATCCGGCGCCTCGAACGGTGGGATCCCGACATTTCAACGCCGGGGGCACCAAATCGCTCCAATCGCGGTCAACTGACCGCTCGGTGGGAGCGAACGGCCGCCGCAGTAGGCGCTCCGAACCAGGTGGTTAGGGCATCAGCAAGCCCTACCTGGGTTCGTTCGCCGACCCAGGCCACATATCCGTCGGGCCGAATCAACACGGCGGCGGGCGCAGTAACCGCCCCGAGTGCCGGAAGCTCCCATGCACCAACGTATTTGGCGTCGATCAACTGAACCCGATCTGCCCATGCCGTGATCTCGAAGGCGCCGGGCTCACCAAGGTTGAGCAGTGCCGGCCGGGCATCGTGCAACAGGGCGAAGACCCGCAGCGGGCCGTTGGCGCTGACCAGGTCGAGATCGGGCATGCGGCGTCCGAGCAGCGGGTGCCCCTCGCCCAGGTCGTAGTGAATGCCCAGGCCCGCCATCATCGCCGCGAATCGTGTCCGCGGTTCGTCCGCCCCGAGGAGCTCGGCAATGGTGTCGCGCAAGGCCTCCGTGCGCGCGTCTGAGCGGCGCAGCGCGACGTGCGCCATCGTCGTGCGCAGCACCCAGGCCGCGACCGGGTGGCGCTCGTCCTGGTAGGTATCCAGAAGGCTTTCTGGAGAGGTCCGGTTGACCACCTGGGCCAGCTTCCATCCCAGATTTACCGCATCCTGGACCCCGATCTGGAGGCCCTGCCCGCCGTCCGGCGCATGCACGTGTGCGGCGTCGCCGGCAAGCAGCACGCGTCGGTCGCGGTAAGCCGCCGCCTGGCGGGTCATATCCGTGAACCTGGAGACCCAGGTCGGACTGTGGACTCCGTAATCGGTCCCGTAGACGGTGATCAGCGCCTCGCTGAGATCGCGCAGGGTGGGTTCGGTCGTGGGTCCGAGGTGCTCTTCGGTCAGCATGACCCGCACCGGCCCGCTATCCGCGTACACGATCTCGCCGTCGCGGATCTCGTATTCCACCCTGCCGAGGCCATGGATGCCGAGGGCGTCGTGGCGGACGCCCCATTGCGGCACTTCGGCCAGCTCGACCTCGGCGATCAGGGCGCTCGTTGTCGGATCCGATCCCGGGAACTCGATGCCGGCTGCTTTACGGACCAGACTGCGTCCTCCGTCGCACCCGACGAGGTATTGCGCTCGCAACGACTGGCCGTCGGACAGCTCGACGCCGACGGCGGTTTCGTCCTGCGCGAACCCCGTCACCTTACGTCCGCGATAGATCGGCACCTCGAGCTCGCCGATCCACCCCGCGAGGATGCGCTCGATGTGGTTCTGCCAGAGCCCGAGCGAGTAGGGATGCCGGGTGGGAAAGGCGCTGATGTCCAACGGGACTCCGGCGAATTGCCCGACCTGGGCGACCTGTCCCTCCGAGAGGAACCGGTCGGCGATTCCGCGCTGATCGAGGATCTCGATCGTGCGTGAGTGCAGGCCACCGGCGCGCGAACCGGCAAGGTCCTGGCTGGCGCGCTGCTCGACAATGGCAACGTCGACGCCCGCCAACGCCAACTCGCCCGCCAGCATCAGCCCCGTGGGACCTCCTCCGGCGATCACCACCGCATGTTCGGTCATCCCAGGCATTTGGCTCCTTCCATTCCGTTGGTTCTGGCGCTTCGGCCGGCGATTATGGGGCACGACCCGGGGCTTCATGAAGGCCTTCGGCGCGCTATAAATTGGGTGTGGAGAGGAGCGAGGAGGCTCCCAAGCCGTTCGCCCTGGCATAAGTACCGATTGAGAGATCAGAGATGGGGTTCTACGGCGACCAAGTACTCCCGCGGATCATCAACGTCGCGTGCGGGCTGAAGACCGTTGAGCCGCTGCGCCAGCGGGTCTGCGCGCAGCTCTCCGGGGACGTCGTAGAGCTCGGTTTCGGCTCGGGATTGAACGTCCCGTTCTACCCTGCGGCGGTGACCCGTGTTGCCGCCGTCGAGCCAGCCGACATCGGCTGGAAGCTGGCCGAGAAGCGCCTCGCGGCGACAGACGTGTCTGTGCAGCGTTCCGGCCTCGATGGCCAATCATTGCCGTTTGCCGACAACAGCTATGACTCCGCCCTGTCGACGTGGACGCTGTGCACGATTCCCGACGTCGGCCAAGCCCTGGCCGAGGTGCGGCGCGTGCTCAAGCCCGGGGGCACCCTGCATTTCCTCGAGCACGGCCTTGCCCCCGACGAGTCGGTGCGCCGCTGGCAACATCGCCTCGAACCGATGCAGAAGCGGGTCTTCGGCGGTTGTCACCTAACTCGGCCCGTTGCCGACATGCTCGCCGCGGCCGGCTTCGAGATCACCGACCTCGATGTCTTCTACGAGGAGGGCACGCCGAAGGTCGTGGGCGCGGACTCGCTCGGCTCGGCCGTGTCTGCCTAAGACGCCCGCAGGGAAGCCGTTGCCTCGCGGATCACCGCGGCGGTGAGGTCGGGGCGGCTCAGGGCTCCGTCACCGCATCGAAGCTGCGCAACGAGCGATGCGAGGCCGTATGCTGCGAACGCGGAGCAGGGACCGCATTAACAACAATCAAGGCCAGGGACTTATGACGATCAAGCTTTTCACTTTCGGCGTGACCGCTTGCCTGCTGGCAGCGGCCACGGCGACCGCCGCTGTGCAGCCGATTCCGCCGGCGGACCCCTACGGGGAATCGCCGTACTTCGAGAATTTCTGCGAGTTTGTGATCGACGGGGTCGCGTTGCAGGGCGATAACGCCAACGACAAGATCAACGGCAGCGACGCGTCCGACGTGCTGCTCGGCGGCGGCGGCAAAGACACGATCTCCGGCCGTGGTCGCGACGACTGCGTATTCGGCCAAGCCAAGGGCGACACGCTGCGCGGAAACGGTGGCGACGACCGCGTCCGGGGCAACGCCGGCACCGACCTCCTGCTGGGTGGTTCGGGCAACGATCTGCTCTACCCCCAGAACGGAAAGGACCGCGTCCGCGCCGGCGCCGGCGTCGACGGCGTCGTTGCTCATGAGGGCGGCAAGGACAAGATCAGCTGCGGCCCGGGATCCGACGTCGTCACCCTCGACCCTAAGGACCGAGCGGCGAAGGACTGCGAGAAGCTCTTCGTCGCTCTCGACAACAAGCGAGTTACGCGGTTCGTCGAGGTGCTCGGGGGGTAACGCTCTCTCTGGCGCACCAACCCGAAGCCGAGGCGCTGTGCCTCGGAGAAGGAGGCGAAGATGTTCGAGGACACGAAGGCATTCAGCGGCTTCTCGGTCGATGATGTCCCGGCGGCCCGCAAGTTCTACGGCGACACGCTCGGCGTCAAGGTCTCTGACGAGGACGATTCTGGGGCGTTGCTCCTCCACCTCGCCGGCGATCGCGATGTCTTCGTCTATCCGAAGGGCGACGCTCACGAGCCCGCGAGCTTCACCATCCTCAACTTTCCGGTCGATGACGTTGAGGCGACAGTCGACGCGCTGAGCGAGCGCGGTGTTCGCTTCGAGCGTTACGAGGGGACCGAGGCCGAGACCGACGAGAAGGGCGTCTTTCGCGGCGGGGGTCCGTTGATCGCCTGGTTCAAGGACCCTGCCGGCAACGTGCTCTCGGTGATCGACGCCAACGGCTGAGGCCGTGTCGATTCTCCCCCATTTGGGGGAGGTACCACAGTAACGAGCACGGCTCAGAGCTCGCGCTCGTAGAAGTACATCGGCGCGCCGCCGGAGAGATTGCTGAACCCGGAGCTCTCATACAGCGCCCTGGCCGCAACGTCGCCCTCGTCGGTGCCGAGCTCGATCCGTTCGGCGCCGCGCTCACGCCCAACTGCAAGCGCCGCGTCGAGCACGGCGCGGCCGAGGCCCTGACCGCGGATATCGGGTGCGACGTAGAGCTCCTCGAGATAGGCGTCGAGCGAGTCGGCCCACAGCGGCCGGGCGAAAGCGCAGGACGGCGATCGCATCGGGCCCTTCTGCCGCCCAGCACGACCGTCGCCTCGCCCGCTGCTAGCAGCTGTCGCATGCGCACGGTGAGCTTGGCTACTCCGGGTGTGGGATCGCCGAACTCGGTGTTGAAGTCGTCAAGCAAGCGCGCGACTTCGGCCGCATCCTCGACCTCGGCGAGCCGGATTTGGTGCTCGCTCATGCCGATCGCGCCTCGTAGTCGAACTGCACTGCAAGCTCTTCGCCTCCGTCGGGGCTGACGTTGAAATGCCGGACGACCAACGCGCCATCGCCAGGCACGTACTCGGTGCGCCACCCCCAAGCCGGCCCATCGCCGGCCTCATATGAGCCGAGCACGCCGATCCTGGTGTCAGTCTCGGCCGCCGGTCCGGCGCTGAGCATGATCCCGCTGGCGGAGGTGTGGAAGCCGTCTACCCAGGCGACCTGCCACGTCCCCGGCTGCGCCAGGAAGCCGACCAGGGCGCTGCCGTGCGCTGGTTGCCCGTTGATCGTCGTCGAGTAGTCGTGGCGTACCCAGCTGCCGCCCGCGATCGCACGAATCTCTCCCTCGACACGCTCGTCCTCGGCGGGCTCGCCGGGTTCGAACCACAACCGCGCCCGTCCGTGCCAGCTGCCGACGAGCCGCGCCTGGAGCTCGCCCGCTGCTTGTTCGAGCGAGGTCATCGTCGCGGAGGCTAACGCGAACTTCGAGATTGCCGTTCAAGCTAGGGGGTACCGGGTCGCCGCAGGGTCGCTACGCTTGCGACCCTCCGGTCATTGTTGACCGGTTTTGTATTTTATTGCGCTTGAAATCAGCCAACCAAGGAGGAAACACATGAAGAGGCATCGCAATCGGACGCTCGCGGGGCTCGCCACGGCCGGCGCGGCGGTCGCCTGCTCGCTGGCTATCGTCGGCTCGGCAACCGCAGCCGACCCGGTCGTCGGTACAACGACGACGCTGAAGCCCGACAAGGACACCTTCGAGGCACTCTCGGACAACGGCATCACAGTCGTCCCGACCAACGGTGCCGCCGAGGAGGGCAAGGGCATCGCCTTCCCGATCACCCGGGGCTCGCTCGGAAACAAGACCAAGATCGTGCATACCGGTGGGATCAGGTTCGAGAGCGACGGCGACAAGCTCAAGGTCAAGGACTTCGTCCTCAAGGACAAGGGCGACGACGACACCGCGCTCGTCAAGGCATCGACGGGGGAGGCAAAGATCGAGCTGCTCGACCTCGACCTATCCGATGCCAAGTTCAGGGAGCTCAGTGACACAACGCTCTTGGTCAAGAACATTCGTGCCTCGCTCACCGATCTCGCCGCCGCGGCGCTGACCGACACGTTCGGCCAGGACATCCCCGCGGGAACCCCGATCGGCAAGCTGATCGTCGAGATCGAGGTGCCCGCGAACCAGTAGCTCTGGCTCTCAAAGTAGGTGCAGCGGCGGGGCGGCTTCGGCCGCCCCGCGCGCGTTTCGTGGGCAGGGGCGCACCCTTTCACCGCGTAGCTTGTTGGTAGTCGATGGTGGGACGCTCACGCAGATCGATCCTCGGCGCGGCCGTGGTCGCCCTCGCGGTGGTCGCCGGTGGGACCAGTGCCGCCGGTGCCGGCCCGCGGGCTGGAGAGCCGGGCTCCGGGCTGTCGAACGAAGCCGGGCCCGCGGCGTCCGGCCTTCCGACTCACGCCGAAATCGCTGCGGCGACGACGTCGTTCTTGGCTTCGCAGCCGCAACCACGTCCGCTCGCCGCGGCCGAGCGCCGAGGTCCCATCGTTGTCACACCCGTGTTCCCGGCATCGCGGATCGTCTCCTTCTACGGAGCGCCGCAGATGGGCGCGACCGTGCTCGGGCGCAACTCGCCCGAGATGGCTGCGGACAAGCTTGCGACCCAGTCGGCCCCCTATACGGAGCTCGGCGACCGCCCAGTGGTTGGCTCGTTTGACCTCGTCTCGGTTTTCGCAACCGCGGGTGGCGGCCCCGACGGCCTCTATCGCACGCGCCAAGCCGACGGTGTGATCGCGATCTACCTCGAGCAGGCGCGGGCGGTCGGAGCGCGGCTGATGCTCGACATCCAGCCGGGCCGCTCCACCTTCGTCAAGGAGTTGCGCGAGCTCAGCGAATGGGTTGCCCAGCCCGATGTCGACATCGGAATCGACCCCGAGTGGAACGTCGGCAGGCGCGGGATTCCCGGCCAGACTGACGGCAAGGTCCTCGCTCGCCAGGTGAATCGCGTCTCGAAGGAGATGCAGAAGATCGTTAACGCCAACGGCCTGCCGACGAAGCTGCTCGCCGTCCACCAGTTTCGCCAGGGCAGCGTGCGGGCGCGGACGAGGATCCGCAGCCGCGCGGGTGTGCAGCCATTCCTCAACTTCGACGGCATCGGCTCGCCCGGCCCGAAGGCGGCCGGCTACGCGGCGCTGAGCGACGCCGACCCTGCCCAGCGGCTTCTCGCTCTTTTACTCGCGCGACACGGCCGCTGATGAAGCCCGGCCCAGGTTCTGGCACTAGAGCCCGAGCCCGACTTCCTGCTTTACCAGTAGCGGCGAAAGACGCGCCTAGCGCGCGGCGCGACCGACGGGCGAGCCGGGCGAAGCCCGGCGGCCATCGCCAGGTTCGAAGCGCCGGCGAACCAGAGCCCGGCGCGTGCGCCCGGGACGCTTGAACGACGCCGAGCGCGACCAGACGATGTCGGTCGCGAGCTCGGTGCCTCGCAGCCACGCCAGCGCCCACCAGTCCTCAGGAGCGTCGCGGCCGCTCGGCGACCGCGTGGGCAGCGGCGAAGGTGAGCCAGATCGGGCCGCAGCGGCGAAACAGGTGGCGCGCATCTGGCGAGGGATCATCGTGTCCGAGCACGCGCAGCGTCAGATCAGGCGCGATCAGCGCACCGCTTCCGAGCGCCAGATCGAAGCCGATCATGGTGCGATTGGTGAGCCGCAGCACCTCCTCGAGATCCATCGTGCGCAGCCAACCACATTGGCGATCTCGGTTGCATCGTCGAGCGCCAAAAAGGAAAAGGCCGTGGCGAAGCGAAAACACCCGCCGTGAGCAAGACCGCGACGAAAACCCGCCCTGCCGCTGCCACCGCGACCCGTTCGAACGGCACCGGCCGTGCGGCCAAGAGCCGCCCGAACGGAAAGGCGCTCTCGACCTACATCACCGAACGCTTCGATGAGTTCTCGCGCTCGCAGAAGGATGTCGCCCGCTACATCGTCGATCACCTCGACGAAGCGGCCTTCCAGACTGCCGAAGAGCTCGCCCGTCGCGCCAACACTTCTTCCTCGACCGTGGTGCGCTTTTCGCAAGCGCTTGGCTTCGAGGGCTACCCGGAGCTTCAGCAGGCTGCGATCGAGGAGTACCGCAGCCGCGGTCCGGCCGAGACTGGCACCACCACGGCGCCGCTGTTCGACTTCGACCATTCGGAGTTCGAGGCTTCTCTGGCCGCCGACCACGCCAACGTCGAAGAGACCGTCCGCAACCTCACCCGGGAGCAGGTCGAGGCCTGCGTTACCGCGCTCGGCTCCGCCAACCGAGTGATGATTGTCGGCATGGACCAACTCGCCTTCTTTGCCAGCTACCTGCGCCACCTGCTTGCGTTGCTCGACATCCGCGCCGAGGTGATCGCCAGTCCCCGCCAGGACTCGATCACCCGCCTCTCGCGGGTCGACGAGGACTCGCTCGTGATCGCGTTCTCAGCCGGCCGCGCGCATCCGATCGTCGTCCGCGCGATGAAACTGGCCAAGCACCGCGGCGCGTCGACGATGGCGATCACCGACGCGACGCTGTCGGACATCGGCCAGCACTCGGATCTGACGCTCTACTACTCGTCGAATGGCCCTTCGTTCACACGCTCGAACACCTCGTTGCTGGCGATCGTCCAGGCGCTGGCGCACGGCGTTTACGCCCGCGACAAGGGCGCCTTCAAGGATCGGATTCGGGCTTTCAAGCTGAAGTAGCGGTGCTTTGGCGGGCGGGTCCTGTCACGGCAGCGACTCCCCATCCTGCGCTCCCGGCGGGTGCTCGGATGGGGCCCCTCTGCCGTGCCACCCGCCCGAGTCGCGCCTGAGGGGGACGGCGTCGCCTGCGGGCGGGAGGCCCTCCCTCGCCGCCACCCGCCCGAGTCGCGTTGAGGGAGATCACCTGTGTCGTGCTTCTGCTCCACACGGAAGAAAACCGTTTAGCCGCCGCCACGTGCCCGACGGGCGTACCTGATGGGCGAGATTGGACGAATTTGCGCTGGCGGTCGCTCTATATTGAGTGGCGATGAGTGAGACGGGGACTTTCCGGGTCAAGCGTGGCTTGGCCGAGATGCTCAAGGGTGGGGTGATCATGGACGTGGTCACGCCTGAAGAGGCGCGCCTGGCGGAGGAAGCTGGAGCGGTTGCGGTGATGGCGCTGGAACGCGTGCCCTCCGACATCCGCCGCGACGGCGGCGTTGCGCGCATGAGCGATCCGACGATGATCAAGGGCATCCAGGAAGCCGTGACGATCCCGGTGATGGCGAAGGCGCGCATCGGCCATTTCGCCGAAGCGCAGGTCCTGCAGGCGCTTGAGGTCGACTACATCGACGAGTCCGAGGTCCTGACTCCGGCCGATGACGCCCACCACATCGAAAAGCGCGCCTTCGACGTTCCCTTCGTCTGCGGCGCCATCAACCTCGGCGAGGCGCTGCGGCGGATCGGCGAGGGCGCGGCGATGATCCGCTCCAAGGGCGAGGCGGGGACCGGCAACATCGTCGAGGCGGTGCGACATCTGCGCGAGATCACAGGGGCGATCAAACGACTCGGCACGCTGCGCCCCGAAGAGCTCGCTGCCGAGGCGAAGAACCTGCAAGCGCCGATCGAGCTCGTCAAGGAGGTCGGCGCGGCGGGCTGGCTGCCGGTGCCGCTCTTTTGCGCCGGCGGCATCGCCACTCCCGCCGACGCGGCGCTGACGATGCAGCTCGGCGCCGAAGGAAACTTCGTCGGCTCTGGAATCTTCAAGTCCGCCGATCCCGAGCGCCGCGCCCGGGCGATCGTCGAGGCCACGACCCACTTCGCCGATCCCGAGCGCGTTGCCGCCGCCTCGACCGGGCTCGGTGAGCCGATGCGCGGCGACGACATCGCCGAGCTCGCCGCCGACGAGCTGCTCCAGCACCGCGGAGTCTGAAGGACACCAGCTTGTCCGAACGCGTACCGGAGGCGCCAAGCGGCCCCATCCCTCTGCGGATCGGAGTGCTAGCAAGCCAGGGTGATTTCGCCGCCCACGCCCGCATGCTCGGTGAGCTTGGCGCCACCGTCGTCGAGGTGCGAACGCCGGCGGGCTTTGACGACCTCGACGCCCTGATCATCCCCGGTGGCGAATCAACCACGATCACGAAGGCGATCGAGCGCGACAGCCTCGCGGCGGCGATCGCGGCGCACGCAGGCTCCGGCCGTCCGATTCTCGGCACCTGCGCCGGGATGATCGTCTGCGACCGCGATCACCTCGGCTTGATCGACGCTGTCGCGCGGCGAAACGCCTTCGGTCGCCAGCTGGCGAGCTTCGAGGCCGATCTCGTGATCAAGGGCATCGGCCCCGAACCGCTGCGGGCCGTCTTCATTCGCGCACCATGGATCGAAAGCTACGGCGATACGGTCGAGGTGCTGGCCAGCGTCGACCAGCACCCGGTGGTGATTCGCGAGGGCCGCGTCCTCGTATGTTCCTTTCACCCCGAGCTCACGGACGACTCCAGGATTCACGCGCTGTTGATGGCGATGGCGACGGCGGCCAGGAGCGGGCGCGACGATGCCGCGATCGGCGCGGCGCAGGAGCGACGATGATCGATCCGAGGGTGGCGAATCTGGCAAAGATCTTGGTCGGCTACTCGGTCAAAGTTGGCGAGGGGGACACGTGCTTGATCGAGGGGTCGACCGCGGCTGAGCCGCTTGTCGCTGCCGTCTACGAGGAAGTGCTTCGAGCCGGCGGTCAACCGGTCGTCTCGCTCTCCTTCGAAGGCCAGACTCCGACCTACTACGCCGAGGCCAGCGACGCCCAGCTGGAGTGGATTTCGCCGCTGTCGGAGTGGGCCGCCGAGGACAGTGATTGCCGCGTCGTGATCGGCGCCGACACCAACACCCGCCAGCTCTCGCAAACCTCGCCCGACCGCCAGATGAAGCGTCAAGCAGCGACCCGCTCGCTGATGGAGCGGACGATGGCGCGGGCAGCGGAGGGCAGCCACCGCTGGGTCTACACGCTCTTTCCCACCAACGCCTACGCCTCGGATGCCGAGATGAGCCTGCGCGAGTTCGAGAACTTTTACTTTCACGCCTGCCTCGCCGACGACGCCGATCCGCTCGGGGCGTGGAAGCGTGCATCGGAGGAGTGTCACCGCCTCGCGGACTGGATCGACGGTCGTGAGGAGGTCCACATCACCGCGCCGGGCACCGACCTCACGCTGGGCGTGGCGGGACGCAAGTTCATCGCCTGCGATGGCGAGCACAACATGCCCGATGGTGAGTTCTTCACCGGGCCGATCGAGGATTCGGTCGAGGGCGAAGTCTCGTTTCACCTGCCGGCGGTGATCGGCGGCCGCGAGGTCTCGGGAGTGCGCCTGCGCTTCGAGGCCGGCAAGGTGGTCGATGCGACCGCCGAGCGCGGCGAGGAGTACCTGATCAACCTGCTCGACACCGACGAGGGCGCCCGGCGTCTGGGCGAGCTCGGGATCGGCACCAACTATGGCATCGACCGCGGAACTCGCGACGTCCTGCTCGACGAGAAGATCGGCGGCACCGTGCATCTCGCGGTCGGAGCGAGTTACCCGGAGTCCGGTGGCACCAACGTCAGTGCGGTACACACCGACATGGTCTGCGACCTTCGCCGAGGCGGGCGCCTCGAGGTCGACGGCGAGCTGCTGCAGGAAAACGGCACCTTCGTCGTTTAAACGCCGGGCTGGCGGAGCGCAACTTCGCCCGTTCACCGCTGTTTTCACGTAGGCGCGTCGCAATCCGTTTCGCGCCAGGGCGCGAGCGGAGCAAAGAGCAGTGACGCCATCGGTGGGATGCCGAAGTCAAGCGCGGTCGGACGGGGAGTCCGGCCGCGCTCGACGCTTTCGTCGCTAGCCTGGGATCGATGTCGGGTCACTCGAAATGGGCGTCGATCAAGCACAAGAAGGCGGCGACCGACGCCAAGCGCGGTCAGCTGTTCACCAAACTCGCGCGGGCGATCACGGTTGCCGCGCGTGAAGGTGGGGGAGACCCCGACTCGAACTTCACCCTGGCGGCGGCGATCGAAAAAGCCAAGAGCTACTCGATGCCCAAGGACAACATTCAGCGGGCGATCGACCGTGGCAGCGGCGCCGGTGCCGGTGACGAGCAGATCGAGCGCGTCGTCTACGAGGGGTACGGCGCCGGTGGTGCCGCGATCTTGGTCGAGACGCTGACCGACAATCGCAACCGCACCGGCTCGGAGGTGCGCAATTTCTTCGACAAGCACCGCGGCAGCCTCGGCGAGCCGGGTTCGGTTGCGTGGCAGTTCGAGAAGAAGGGCGTGGTCATCGTCGACGCCGACCGCTATGGCGAGGAGGATCTGCTGGCCGCGATCGACGCCGGTGCTGACGACGTCGCCGTCGACGGCGACCTACTCAAGGTGACCACCGAGCCAGCGACTCTGACGGCGGTTCGCGGCGCGCTCGAGAAATCAGGGGTGCAGATCGAGTCGTCCGAGCTGACGATGGAGCCGAACTCGATCATCGAGGTCGAGGCTGAAGCGGATGCCCGCGCCCTGATCAAGCTGATGGAGGCGCTCGACGATCACGACGATGTCGAGGCCGTGCACGCGAACTTCGACATTCCCGAGAGCCTGCTCGAGCAAGCCGCCGCCTGATCGCGTTCATCTCACCCTCCAGATCGCCGTCGAGGCCCGGTAGTGGCGGCGCGAAGCTCGGGGAGGCATCCGGGCGCCGGGGCAGAATCAGTAGACGTGATCCTTGTCATGGGCATCGACCCGGGCATCTCGAACACGGGCTTCGGCGTCGTTCGCGCCGCCGGCGGGCCGATGAGCGCTGTCGACGGCGGCGTTATCGAGGCGCCGGCGGGCGAGCCGCTCGAGAACCGGCTCGCGCGTATCCATGCAGAGCTCGAGAAGCTGATCGCCTGGCACGAGCCGGCCGCGGTCGCAATCGAAGACCTTTTCTTCGGCAAGAACGTGCGCTCGGCGGCCGCCGTCGGCCAGGCGCGCGGGGTGGCAATGCTTGCCGCTGCGCAGCGCGGCATTCCCTGTTTCGATTACACGCCTCAAGCGGTGAAGATGGCCGTCTGCGGTCATGGATCTGCGGACAAGCGCCAGGTTCAGCAGATGGTTGGCTCGCTGCTGGGCCTGCCGCGCGCGCCCGAGTCCGACCATGCGGCCGATGCCTTGGCAGTGGCGATTTGCCATGCGGGGCACGCCGGTCAGGCTGCGGCGGTCGACGCCGCGCTGAGTTCGCCTGTGAGCGTCGGATGATCGCTTCGGTACGCGGCGAGGTGCTCGTGCGCCGTCCCGACCACGTCGTCATCGAATCCGCGGGAGTCGGCTATCGCCTCGCGGTCTCGGCCGAAACGCTGAAGGCTGTGCCGGCCAGCGGTAAGTCGATCCTCTTGCACTCGCACCTCGTGGTCCGCGACGACGCTATGGCGCTTTATGGGTTTGCCAGCGAAGAGGAGCGCGACCTGTTCTTGCATCTGACCTCGATCTCGGGAATCGGGCCCAAGGTCGCGGTGGCGATTCTCAGCAGCGGCTCCCCGCGTGAGCTGCTGCGCGCGATCGCCGCCGGCGACGCGAAGCGGTTTCAGGCTGTACCCGGCGTCGGCAAGCGAACCTCCGAACGAATCATCGTCGAGCTGCGCGAGAAGATCGCCGGCCAGCTCTCCGAGGGCGTCCCGGCGCTTGCAGTCGCACCCGATGACGACCCCCGCTCGCTGGCTCGCGACGGGCTCATGAACCTCGGCTACACGCTGCTCGAGGCCGACTCGCTGCTCGAGAAGGCAGATGGCGAAACGCCCGAGCAGCTGATCGAGGCGGCGCTTCGCAGCGCCAGCAAGGAGGCGGCATGACGATTCGCCGTGACCCCAGCTTCGAGGGAGAGCACGACCAGCCGATTGCCGCCGCGCGCCTCGCGGGCACCGAGGACGAGTTCGAACGCTCGCTGCGGCCGAACAAGCTCGCCGACTTCGTCAACCAGCGTCAGGTCACGTCGCAGCTCGAGGTCTTCATCGAAGCGGCCAAGGGTCGCGATGAGTGCCTCGACCACGTCCTGCTCGCCGGCCCCCCGGGGCTTGGCAAGACCTCATTGGCGCAGATCATCGCCGCCGAGCTCGATGCTCCGTTTCTGCAGACCGCCGGCCCAGCACTCGAGCGCAAAGCCGATATCGCCGCCTTCCTTACCGGGCTCGAGCCTGGGACTGTCTTCTTCATCGACGAGATCCACCGCCTCAACCGCGCGATCGAGGAGACGCTGTATCCGGCGATGGAGGATCGCCAGCTGCCGATCGTCCTGGGTCAGGGCGCCGGCGCACGGACCGTGACCCTCGACCTGCCGCCATTTACGCTCGTCGGAGCGACGACGAGGTCTGGCCTGCTCACCACCCCGCTGCGCGACCGCTTCGGCGTCTCCCAGCGCCTCGAGCACTATGCGCCCGAGGACCTGGCGCTGATCGTGCACCGTTCAGCGAGGATCCTCGAGGTCGAGATCGAGACCGGCGGTGAGCATGTGATCGCGCAGCGCTCGCGCGGCACTCCCCGCGTCGCCAATCGCCTGCTCAAGCGCGTGCGCGACTTTGCTCAGGTGCGTGGCGCGGGCGTGATCACCGAAGCTGTCGCCAGCGAGGCACTCGGCCTGCTCGAGGTCGACGAGGCTGGCCTCGACCGTCACGACCGCACGATCTTGCAGACGATCGCGGTCAAGTTCTCAGGCGGGCCGGTCGGACTCTCGACCCTGGCAGCGTCGGTTGACGAGGAACAGGAGACGATTGAGGACGTCTATGAGCCTTACCTGCTGCAGCAGGGGTTGATCAAGCGCACAGCCCGCGGGCGCGTCGCCACTGCGCGCGCTTTCGAGCACCTCGGCCTTGCCGTGCCCGAGCGAGCCGCGTCGCTGTTCTAGCAATGGCCACTTACCCGGCGTTAGGGAAGCCCTCGCTAGGCTTCAGCGCGTGCCGTTCTTCATCTGCCCGAACTGCGGAAACCGCGAGCTTGCCGGCGACCGTGCGGCTGGCCTCACGCCGCGCCCCAAGGCGTGCTCGAAGTGCGGCGCTCCCTTTTTGTTCGAGCTGCTGGACGACTACTACCCGGCTCCTGACGCGGCCTTCTTCATCTGCGACCAGCAGGCCCGTCTGCTCGACGTCGGGCGAAACGGCTTCGAGCTCACCGGCCTCAAGGACGAGCAGGTCATCGGCCGGCCCGTGCGAGAGGTTCTCGGCCTCGAGTGGATCGAGGCCGGCGGCGGCGGTGAGACAGCCGACACCGACGGCGACGGCAACACGGATCCGATCGAGACCACACTGGAGTGGGGCGTGCGCTCGCTCGGCAAGCGCGTCGCCGTGCATGCCGAGGGCGATCTTCCGGCCGAAGCCGTGGCAGACGTCTTTCCCGCCTACGATGACGATGGCGGACTGTTGCTCGTGCTCACGCCGCAGTAGCTTGCCCCTCGGCCCGATAGCCACTCAGCGATGAAGCGTCGCCGCAACCTGATCATCCTCGTCTTCGTGCTCGTCCTCCTCGGAGGGTCGGCGTATCTGATTACTCAGAGAGAGACCGTTCTCGGCCTCGATCTTCGCGGTGGCACCGAGCTCGTCTACCAGGCACGGCCAACACCGCAAGTGCCCGAGGTCGCCCCCGAGGACGTCGATCGCGCGATCGAGATCATCCGCGAGCGCGTCGACAGCCTTGGCGTCTCCGAGCCCGAGATCACCCGGGTCGGCGCCGACCAGATCGAGGTCGGGCTGCCCGACGTCTCTGACTCCGACCGCGCGATCGACCGTATCGGCACTACCGCCCAGCTCTTCTTCTATGACTGGGAGGGCGGGCCTGGCGAGGAGTCCAACGTGGTTCCGCCCAATCCCGAGCTCGACAACGCCGAGGACCGTGGCTACAACCGGCTGATCGATGCCGTGCGCGCCGCCGAGAAGCGCGACCCGGAGTGCTTTCAAAACCTGTGCACAACCAATGGGCCGACTTACTATCTCTTCGACGCTGACACGTTGCTGCCGGTCGGCGACCCGTCCGAGGAGCGCGCCGATCTATTCATTCAGACCGACGGTGAGCAGCCACCGAACACCGAGGTGCTGGAGGTGCCGCAGGGCACCGTTGTCGTCGAGGAGCCAGCGACCGACGATCCCCTGACCGAGGACATCGACGAGGCCGAAACGGGCACCTCGCAGTTCTTCGTCTTGCGCGACCGGCCCGAGCTCTCGGGCGATCAGATCGAGGACCCCGAGCAGGCCTCGGACCCGACGACGAATCAACCCAACGTAACTTTCAACTTCACCGACGAGGGCGAGGCCGCGTTCCAGGAGGTGACGAGGCGAATCTCGCTGCGCGGGCAGGAGGAGTTCTTTGCCCAGACGGGCCAGCCGGCGTCGACGGCCAACGACCAGATTGCGTCGGAGTTCTCGGGCAGCTTCGCGATCGTCCTCGACGGTCAGCTGCAGTCGCGTCCGATCATCAACTTCAAAGAGAACCCCGACGGCATCGACGGCCGCACCGGCGCTCAGATCTCGGGCAACTTCACCCTGACCGAGGCCCAGGACCTGGCCGAAGTGCTGCGGATCGGTGCCCTGCCGATCAAGCTCGCGCTGATCAGCCAATCGACCGTTTCGGCGACGCTCGGTGAGCAGGCGTTGGATCAGGGCTTGATCGCCGGCCTCGCCGGCCTCGGCATCGTCCTGCTGTTCCTGCTCTTCTATTACCGCTTCCTCGGCCTCATCGCCGGCCTCGGGCTGCTCGTTTACGCGGTCTTCTTCCTCGCTCTGATCAAGCTGATCCCGATCACGATGACGCTGCCCGGGATCGCCGGCCTGATCCTCACGATCGGCGTTGCCGCCGACTCGAACATCGTCATCTTCGAGCGCATCAAGGAGGAGGTGCGCGCCGGCAGGTCGATGCTCTCGGCGATCTCCGAGGGCTACAAGAAGGGCATCGCGACGATCATCGACGCCAACGTGATCACCCTGATTACGGCGTTCATCCTCTTCGTCCTGGCGAGCGCCGGAGTCAAGGGCTTTGCCTTCACCCTGGGCATCGGCACGATCGTCTCGCTGTTCACCGCGGTCTTGTTCACGCAGGCAGTCCTGGGAGTGCTCGGGCGCTCGAAGATCCTGCGCTCGCCGACCTTCCTCGGTGCGAGCGGTGAAGGCGCCGGGTGGAGCTTCGACTTCACCGGCTTGAGCAAGTACTTCTTCTCGGCCTCGGGGCTGATCCTGGCGATCGGCGCGATCGCCTTTGCCGACAAGCAGCTGAACCTCGGTATCGACTTCGAGTCGGGCACCCGAATTCAGGTCGCGCTCGAGCAGGAGGCCTCCGTCGACGACGTTCGCGAAACGCTCCTCGACGGCGGTATCGATAGCGCCGACACAGCCAAGATCCAAGAAACCGAGAACCCCGAGTTCGGCGAGTTTGTGTACCAGATCCAGGCGCAAATCTCGCCTAATCAGGCGCTGACGGTCGAGCCGCTGCTCGCAGAGCAGTTCGGCGTGGCCGAAAGCGAGTCGGGCGATCCGTCGTTCGATTCAACCTCGATCGGGCCGACCTTCGGCGAGCAGATCGCACAGAGCGCGCTCGTCGCGATCATCTTCAGCTTGCTCGTGATCTCGGCCTATGTCGCAATTCGCTTCGAGGCCAAGTACGCGGTGCCGGTCCTGATCGCGCTCGTCCACGACATCCTCATCACCGGCGGTATCTATGCCCTCACCGGTCGCGAGGTCTCGAGCGCCACCGTCGCTGCCTTCCTCACGATTCTCGGCTATTCGATGTACGACGGCATCATCGTCTTCGACCGCATCCGCGAGAACGTGCCGCGGATGCCGCGCGCCGCCTTCTCGCAGATCGTCAACCGCTCGATGTCGGAGATCCTGACGCGATCGCTGATCACGGGTCTCTCGACTGCGTTCCTCGTCACCGTGCTGCTCTTCTTCGGCGGTGAAACGCTGCAGGACTTCGCCTTCGCGATGCTGATCGGGCTGATCTCGGGTACCTACTCATCGATCTTCATCGCCGCCCCTGTTCTCACCGCCTGGAAGGAGCGCGAGCCGGCCTATCGTTCGCGCCGTGCACGAATCATCGAGGCGATGGGTTACGTGCCCACCTTTCCCGAGCAAAACGAGGTCGCCAGGATCGATCAGGCTGAACGCCACGTGCCGAGCGCCCAAGCCGGCGATCCGGCGGCCGAGCCGGAGCGCCCGCAACAGCCGCCCTCGCTGGAGGAGCCGCCCGTCGCGGTTGCCGATCCGCCGGTCGAACGCTCGGCGCCGGTCGAGCCCAGCGGCGAGGAGGCCGACACCGCCGTGCCCGGACGTCCGGGGGCCCGGGCGCAGCGCACGCAGTCAGGCCGCAAGAAACAGACGCGCAGTCAGCGCAAGAAGCGACGAGGGCGCTGATGGCAGCACTCGTTTGGTTTACGACCGGGATCGCCTTGTGGCACTTCACCGTCTTCATTCCCGACCGCTTCTGGGGCGGCATCGTCGGCGCCCTGCTGGGCGCGACCACCGGCGCCATGATCACCGGCGCGATCGCTCAGATAGCCCTCGGCGACAGCATCGGCGAGACGGACATTGCCACGGTCCTCTATGCGATTCCGGGCACGGCATTGGGGCTCGCCGCCGTCTACTTCCTTGGGGTGCGCCAGGAGGAGGCAGTGGAGGCGGCGGAGGCATAGGGATCCGGGATGGGGGGAGTGGGGGTGGCGGAGCCCTTGCCCTTGGCCGCGGTTCCGTCCTGCACCGTCCTTAGCTTGGGCGAGTGGCCCAACCTGCGCGCTCGTTTACCCTCGCCCCGTTCGACTACAAGGAAGCTCGCGCGCTGATGAGCGCCCTCGACCTGGCCGAGCCGGTCGCGGTGACGCTGGTTCGACGCGGCTTTCACACTGTCGAGGCGGCGCGGGAGTTTCTCGACGCCGCTGAGGATCACGACCCTTACCGCTTCGATGCCATGGCCGAGATCGTGGCTCGCATTCACGCTGCGATCGCGGCTGGCAAGCGGATCACAGTGCATGGCGACTACGACGTCGACGGTGTCTGCTCGACGGCGATCGCGATCAGGGCGCTGCGTGAGCTTGGCGCCGACTGCGACTGGCTGATTCCGGGGCGCCAGGACGACGGCTACGGCCTCACCCAAGCGACGATCGAGAAGCTCGTCAGCCGCGGCACCCAGCTGCTGATCACCGCCGACTGCGGGATCACTTCGGTGGCCGAGGTGGCCGCCGCCCGCGAGCTCGACATCGACGTCATTGTCACCGACCACCACCAGCCCGGTGCGGAGCTTCCCGACTGTCCAATTCTGCATCCAGTCGTAAGCGGGTATCCGTTCGCCGATCTCTGTGCGACAGGGGTTACCTACAAGCTTGCGACGGCGTTGCTCGACACCTGCCTCGACGACGAGCTCGACCTCGTCGCCTTGGCCACGGTCGCCGATCTAGTTCCGCTTCAGGGTGAGAACCGAGCTCTGGTACGGCGCGGCTTGGCGCAAGCGCGGCGGGCTCAGCGACCCGGCCTGCGCGCGTTGATGGCGACATCGTCGATCACGCCCGAGCGCCTGGACGAGGGCGACATCGCCTTTCGCCTTGGACCGCGGATCAACGCCGCCGGTCGTCTCTATCGCGCCGACGCCGGGGTCGAGCTGATGCTCACCGACGACCCGGCCCGCGCCGCCGAGATCGCCACCGAGCTCGATCGTGCCAACTACGAACGCCGCGATGTCGAGCGCGGCGTGCTCGCCGAGGCGGAGGCCGCTCGCCGCGATCTGCCGCAGCGGGCAGGCGACGCCGCCGGCCTGGTGCTTGCCGGCGAGGGCTGGCATCCGGGTGTCGTCGGCATTGTCGCCTCGCGCCTGGTCGAGCGCCATCGCAGGCCGGTCGTGCTGATTGCCCTCGACGGCGAGGGTCACGGCCGGGGCTCGGGGCGCAGCGTTCCCGGCTTCGACCTGCTTGCGGCACTCGAGGCCTGCGGCGAGCACCTGACCCGCTTTGGCGGCCATCGCGCGGCCGCCGGCCTCGAGATCGAGGCCGAGCACGTCGCGAGCTTTCGCGAGGCATTCGCTGCATACGCGGCCACCGCCCTAGCCGGCGCCGAGCCGCTCGCAGTTGAGGTGGTGGACGCGGTCGTCGGTGGCGAGAGCCTCGGTCACGATGTCGCCGAGCAGCTGTCGAGGTTGGCGCCCTTCGGCAAGGGCAACCCGAGCGTCAGGCTGCTGGTCGCTGGTGCGAAGGTCGCCGATGTGCGGCCGATGGGCGAGGAGGGACGCCACGCACGCTTCAGCCTCGCCAGCGGCAATCGGCGCGCGCTTGGCGTCGCTTTTCAGGTCAACGGCGAGCTCGATGCCGCCGCGCGTTCGGGCCCGCTAGACGTGTCGGTCGAGCTCGAGCTCAACGAGTGGAACGGTTCGGTCGAACCGCGCGTCGTGCTCGGCAGCCTGTTCTCATCCGCGGGCGGTGCCGAGGCGCAGGTCACCAACCCGTCACCCGTCGACGGGGCGATTGACGACGAGGAGTTCTGGCGTCGCCACGACGCCGAGTTCGAGGCTGACCTTGCGTCGTGGCCGCCGGCGGTCGCGCGCGGCCCGCAACGCGTGTTAGTCGAGCGCGCCGGCGCCTCGGCGGTGGCGACGCTTGCGGCCATGGTGTCAAGCGGTGAGGTGGTGCTCGCGGTCTGCGCGGATGCGATCCGCCGACGCGAGCTGGTCGAGCACGCTGCGCGCCCGGCGCGCTTTGGCGGCGGCGCCGTTGCCCTCGTCTGCGCTCGCTTGGCCGACGCTTGGAACCGCAGCGAGCGCGATCGAGTGCAAGCTGTCGGCGCCGGCGTCGTGCTCGCCGACTGGGACGCTCTGGCTCGCGATCCTGAGATGGTCGATGAGTATCGACAGGTGCTCGTCATCGACCCGGCACCGTTTGCGCATCTCGACCAGCTCGCTCGCGCAGGCAACGGCTACCTGCATTTGGTCGACGGTCGCAGCGAGGGCGAGTTCGCACTGCATGTCCATCAAGATCAGTGGCCGTCGCGCGCATCGCTGGCCGCGCTGTACCGAGGCCTCGCCTCGGCCCACACGCACCACGACGCGGCCGCGTTTCGGTGTCTTCTCACCGATAGCACCCGCGCTCATCCGCACTCGCCAGAGGTGGGCGCGCGAATGACCCGCGTGCTGTGCGAGCTCGGGCTCGTCGATCGCAGCGGCTCCGGCGCGAACCAGGCGTTTGGGGCCGTATCCTCGCAGGGGACAGATCTGGAGAAATCTGTTGCGTTTAGCGCCTACCGTGACCGCTACGAGGACGGCAAACGATGGCTGACCGAACGAAGACAGAGCCCGGGCTAGAGCGAGAGCACGTCGAGGGCGCTCCGGCGCCCGAAGATCGCGGCGGCCACACACGAGTCGGCGCGCCCACCGAGAGCCACGGCCTGTCCGCGCCCGTCAACGCGGTCACCAAGGACCTGACCGCCGAAGAGCGCGCCCTACTGGGAGATCTCTTCGCCGTAATCGGTGAGCACACTGCGAGCAGCGGACGAGGGTGTCGATCGCGATCAGATCGAACGTGCCTTTGCCTTCGCCTGCGAGCGACACGCCGATCAGCAGCGCCGCTCCGGCGAGGACTTCATCACACACCCGGTCGAGGTGGCAAAGATCTGCGCCGGCCTGCGTCTCGACACCGAGACGCTTTGTGCCGCACTGCTTCACGACACCGTCGAGGACACAAGCGCCAGCCTCGAGGAGGTGGCCGAGCTCTTCGGTGAGCCGGTCTCGCAGCTTGTCGACGGCGTCACCAAGCTCACCGGCATCACCTTCCAAAGCCGCGACGAACACCAGGCCGAGAACTACCGCAAGATGATGGTGGCGATGGCCTCCGACGTGCGGGTCATCTTGATCAAGCTCGCCGATCGCCTGCACAACATGCGCACGCTGGGCTCGCTGCCGAAGCAAAAGCAGCTTGAGAAGGCGCGCGAGACTCTCGAGATCTACGCGCCGCTCGCTCACCGGCTGGGGATCCACGCGATCAAGTGGGAGCTCGAGGACCTCTCGTTTCAGTGCTTGCACCCGCGCAAGTACGAGGAGATCAAGAAGCTCGTCGCCCAGCAGCGCACCGAGCGCGAGACCTACGTCTCGGATGCAGGCGAGTTTCTCGCCGGCGAGCTGAAGAAGGTTGGCATCGAGGCGCAGATCTCCGGCCGCGCCAAGCACTTCTATTCGATCTACTCGAAGATGAGCAAGAAGGGCCGCGAGTTCAACGAAATCTATGACCTCACAGCGATGCGCGTGATCGTCGGCTCCGTCAAGGACTGCTACGGGGCGATCGGCATCGTGCACTCGATCTGGAAGCCGCTGCCCGGGCGCTTCAAGGACTTCGTCGCGACGCCGCGGCTCAACCTCTATCAGGCGCTGCACACCACGGTCATTGGCCCTGAGGGCAGGCCGCTGGAGATCCAGATCCGCACGCCCGACATGCACGAAACGGCCGAGTACGGGATCGCGGCGCACGTGATCTACAAGGAGAACGGTAAGGGCTCACCCGACGGCCAGCGCGAGAAGATGACCTGGCTGCGACAGCTGCTCGAGACCGACGGCGAGGGTGATCCGGCGGAGTTCCTGGAGGCGCTCAAGGTCGACCTGTTCGAGGACGAGGTTTTCGTCTTTACGCCCAAGGGTGAGCTCAAGAACCTTTCCGCCGGCTCGACGCCGCTGGACTTCGCCTACGCCGTGCACACCGATATCGGTCATCGCTGCGTCGGCGCCAAGGTCAACAACAAGATCGTGCCGCTGCATTACTCGCTGCGCAGCGGCGACATCGTCGAGATCCTGACCTCCAAGCAGGAACGTGGCCCGTCGCGTGACTGGCTCGCCCTAGTGCGCACCAGTCGTGCTCGCAACAAGATCCGCGCCTCGCTCAAGCGTGAGCGCCGCGAGGACGCCGAGCGTCGCGGACGCGAACAGCTGCACGCGGCGCTGAAGAAGAACGGCCTGCCGCCACAGCGCATCGCCGGCTCACCGCTGTTGGCCGACGTCACCCGCGAGATGGGCTTTCGCAAGGCGGACGACTTCTACGTCGCGCTCGGGCAGGCAAAGATCTCGGCCAAGACGGCGGTCCACAAGGTGATGCTGCGTCTCAAGCAAGGCGACGCGGTCGCCGGTGACGAAACCGAGGCGCGTCTGGCGAGTGTGCTCGAGGGCCGCGACGAGCGCCAGCGCCGCACGCAGGACGCATCCAACTACGGGATCAAGGTCGAGGGCGTCGACGACGTGGTCGTTCGTCTCGCCGAGTGCTGTCATCCGGTCCCCGGCGACGAGATCGTCGGCTATGTGTCGCTCGGTCGTGGGATCACGATTCATCGCGACGACTGCAAGAACGTCGCCGCGCTGCGCAAGTCGCCCGAGCGCTTCACCGGCGTCGGCTGGGCTGGCGACAACGCGACGTCCTATCGGGTCGAGCTTCAGGTCGACGCTTGGGATCGAACGCGCTTACTCGAGGACCTGACGCGGACCTTCTCCGAGGCCGGGATCAACATCCTCGAGGCCAACTGCTCGACGAAGCATCCGATGGTGCGAAACCGCTTCGTCGTCGAAGTCGGCGATTCCCAGCAGCTCAAGGCCTGCATCGGCCGTCTCCGCAGCCTGGAAGCGGTTTTCGACGCTTACCGAGTTACGCCGACCGATTGAGCCGGCGCCCGGGAACCGGCGCTCGCCGCGCGAGGGCAGGCGTTTCGGTTGTGGTGCCATTGAGCGGTGACGAGGAGTACGCGACGGCCGCGCGGCGGGCCTTCGCTGGGCTCAAGCTGGCCGAAGCCGACGAGCTGATCGTCGCCGACAACTCGCGCGTTGGCGTGGCGCGGTCGATCCTCGCCGAGATCGCCACCGTGGTCGCCGCGACGGGGGAGAGGTCCTCCTACTACGCGCGAAATCGGGGCGCGGCCGAGGCGACGAACGAATGGCTGTTGTTCGTCGACGCCGATTGCGTCCCGCCTGCCGACCTGCTCGACCGCTATTTCGACGAGCCGATCGCCGATAGCTGTGGAGCGCTAGGCGGCGGCATCGTCGGTATTCCCGAGCAGGACACGTTGCTTGCCCGCTACGCCCGCGATCGCAATTTCCTCGACCAGGCAGAGGGCCTTCACAGCAGCTCAGGACGGGCGGCCGCAACCGGCAACCTGCTTGTCCGCCGTGCCGCCTTCGCCGACCTGGGGGGATTCGCGGAGGGCATCCGCTCTGGCGGCGACATCGATTTCTGCCTGCGCCTGCGAGACCACGGTTGGTCGCTGGCATACCGCCCGCAAGCCGACGGTCGAACACCGCCACCGCGAGAGTCTGGACGAGTTTCTCGCGATGATCGCCCGCTACGGTGCTGGGTCGCGCTGGCTCAACGAGCGCCATCCCGGCGTCGCGCCTCGCTGGCCGCTCGTCGCGGGACTCCTCGGCGCCGGCGGCGACGTCTGCGCCCACCTGCTTCACGGTCGCTTCGAGCTCGCCAGCTACCGGGCCATCGACGGTCTCGGCCTGATCGCGCACAACGTCGGCTATCGCAGCACTAACAAGCCTCGCTGAGCATCCCGAAGGCCGAGCGGCTCGAGATGCCCAGCTATCCTCGCCGACCCCATGTCCTCCGAATACATCTTCTCCATGTACAAGGTCTCGCGCACCCATCCGCCCGACAAAAAGGTGCTCGATGACGTCTCGCTGAGCTTCTTTCCGGGTGCGAAGATCGGTGTTCTCGGATACAACGGCGCCGGTAAGTCGACGCTGCTTCGGATCATGGCCGGTGTCGACACCGATTACCGCGGCGAGGCCACGCTTCATCCCAGTGCCTCGGTTGGCATGCTCGAGCAGGAGCCTAAGCTCGACGAGACCAAGGACGTCAAAGCGAACGTCGAGGATGGCGTTCGCGAGCTGCGCGACCTCGTCGATCGCTACAACGAGGTCGCGGCCAACTACACCGACGAGACCGCCGACGAGTTCGCCCGGCTTCAAGACCAGATCGACGCTGCTGATGCTTGGAATCTCGACACCATGCTCGACACGGCGATGGACGCGCTGCGCCTGCCACCCGCCGACGCAGACGTCTCCAAGCTCTCCGGCGGCGAGCGCCGCCGTGTCGCGCTTTGCCGTCTCCTGTTGCAGGCGCCCGACCTGCTGTTGCTCGACGAGCCCACCAACCATCTCGACGCGGAGTCGGTCGCCTGGCTCGAGCGACACCTCGAGGAGTACAAGGGCACGATCGTCGCCGTCACCCACGACCGCTACTTCCTCGACAACGTCGCCGGCTGGATCCTCGAGCTCGATCGCGGCCGCGGCATCCCCTTCCAGGGCAACTACTCGTCCTGGCTCGAGCAAAAGCAGGAGCGCCTGAGCCAGGAGAAGCGCAAGGACACCGCCCGCGCTCGCACGCTCGCCGCCGAGCTCGAGTGGGTGCGCGAGAACCCCAAGGGCAGGCGCAAGAAGTCGAAAGCTCGGCTAGCGCGCTACGAGGCCCTACTTGCCGAGGATCGAAACGTCAAGCTCGACAACGTTCAGATCCACATCCCGGCGGGACCGCGGCTCGGCGGGCAGGTGATCGAGACCGAAGGCCTGCGCAAGGGCTTCGGCGACAAGCTGTTGATCGAGGATCTCTCGTTCTCGTTGCCGCCGGCCGGCATCGTCGGGGTGATCGGGCCCAACGGCGCCGGCAAGACGACCTTGTTTCGGATGATCGTCGGCGACGAGCAGCCCGATGAGGGCAGCCTGACTTTGGGCGACACGGTCGAGCTCGCCTACGTCGATCAGTCGCGCGAGTCGCTCGACGGTGAGAAGACCGTCTGGGAGGAGATCTCTGACGGCTATGAGTCGATCAAGGTGGGCGAGCGCGAGCTCAACTCGCGCGCCTACGTCGGCGGCTTCAACTTCAAGGGATCCGACCAGCAGCGCACTGTCGGCACGCTTTCAGGCGGCGAGCGAAACCGCGTGCACCTGGCGAAGTTGCTGCGCTCTGGCGGCAACCTGCTGCTGTTGGACGAGCCGACCAACGATCTCGACGTCGATACGTTGCGGGCACTCGAGGAGGCGCTGCTCGCGTTCGCGGGTTGCGCCGTGATCATCTCCCACGATCGCTGGTTTCTCGACCGCGTCGCCACCCACATCCTCGCCTTTGAGGGCGACTCGCAGGTGCGTTGGTTCGAGGGCAATCTCGATGCCTACGAAGAGAATCGCCGCGAGCGCCTCGGAGCGGAGGCCGATCGCCCACACCGGATCACCTACAAGAAGCTGGTCCGCGCGTGAGCGGGTCTGACCCAGCCGTCAGCGCTTGCGCGTGCCGTAACGCTGCACGAGCGCTCGATAGGTATCGAACGCCGGCTTGGGCGAATAGTCCGCGCGCAGCAGGCCGACGTTGTCAAAGAGGTCGCTGCCGTCGGGGCGGTTGTCGCGCAGGTTGAAGTAGCGGTAGTCGGTGATGCCGAGCGTGCCCGAGTAGGCATAGGTCGCTTCGATCGTGCTTTCAAGCTCGGCGACCTGACGCTCCTCAGGACGGCGAGAGTTGCTCGCGTAGCCGTTCTCGGAGACCCATACAGCGACGTCGCCGCCGATTCCCGCCTGGGGCATGAAACAGTCGCGAACCAGGGTGAGCCCTTCGATCGTTGCCTCGCCCGCCGTCTGGGTCACAAGCGCCGGTGGCCAGAACAAGCCCGGATAGAGCTGCACGCCGACGTAGTCGAGCGCTGTGAAAAAACGCGGGCGGGCGAGCTCGCCGATCGAGCGCCAGAACTTGCTGTCCTCCTCGGGCACGTAGCGATAGGCGTAGGAGAAGCCAAGCTCGACGTCCTCTCGCCCGATGCGGTCGAGTGAGCGCCGCGCCGTCGGGATGCCGCGCACGATTGCCTCGATCGCCCCGTCGTAAGCCCCGTCCGAGGTGTTCTCGGAGATTGGCAGGTTGACCTCGTTTGTGATCGTCAGCGAGACGAGCGCCGGGTTGCTTCCCAGGGCCTTGGATGCGCGGCGAACAAAGCGCCGCCAAGCTGCGATATCGCCTTCGTGCTCGGGACTTGGGTGATATCTGACCTGGGACTCGATCGCGAATCCGGCGCGCGCGTAGCGACGGGCACGAGCGGCAAAGCGGGCGATGCCGGTGTCGCCGTCGGACATGAACAAGCGGTTGAGGCGAATCACCATCGTCCGGCGCGGCGGTCGCAGCGCGCCCAGCGCGGCGGAGCGCAGCTTGGCGTTCTCGGCGATGACCTCGCCCTGGACGGTGCCGACCGTGCCGGCGAGCTGGGGCGTGATCCCGAAGCGGATGCGGTTCGCGGGCGCCGATAGCGGTGGGGCCGAGGCCTGAAGACAGAGCTGCGACGAATCCTGGGCGACGGCGGTGGCGGGGAAGCTCGCGCCGATCAAGACGACCAGGCCCAGCAAGCAAGACGGCGAGCGTCGCGGCATCCTGGGATTCTCCACCCAAGCGCCGCGACGCTGCGCCGGTTCGACTAGTCGTCGTCGCCGGCCTCGGTCTCGCCGTCCTCGGCTTCCTCGCCGACGACGTTGAACTGGCGGTCGAGCTGCACGTCGACCTCGCTGCCATCGTCGAGCGTGACCTCGACCTCGTAGTAGCTCTCCTCGTCGCCGACCTCCGTGGCCGTGACGCTGCCCTCGCCGGTCGCATTCAGCGCTGCGGCACTGGCGTCGTCGAGGGCGCTGCCGCTGATGGCGACGTCGGGACCCTCGGCGGCGTCCTCGCCTCCGGCGGCGACGGCGACACCGACTCCACCGGCGGCGACCGCAAGCGCGGTGGCTGCGGCGATCAACTTGTTGCGTGTTGTCATTTGCTGTCTCCTTGGTCGGATTGCGGTTCGACCATTGAAGTTGGAGGGGATGAAATGGCCGTGAAAGCCGCGGTTCAGCCGATGCGCGCGAGCTCCGCTCGGATCGTTTCAGCGGTTTCAGCCGCGTGCTCGTCGTGCTCGTAGTTGCGCCGGGGCCAAAAGAATCCGCGCAGGCCGTCCTTCTTCACCCGGGGAACGACGTGGCAATGCAGGTGCGCGACCGACTGGCTGACGACGTTGTTCATCGCCACGAATGATCCCTGGGCGCCCATCGCCGCCGGAATCGCCCGGCTCAGCAGCTGCACGTTGGAAAAGAATGGGTCGATCAGCTGCGCGGGCAAATCAGCCAGCGTCTCGTGATGATCACGCGGGATCAGCAGCGAGTGGCCGTGAAAGACCGGTCGGGTGTCAAGGAACGCGAGCGAGGTCTCGTCAGCGAGGACGATCTCAGCGGACTCCTGGCCAGCCGCAATGCGGCAGAAGAGGCAATCCTCAGGCAACGACGGTCAACGCGCCTGGGTCGACGGCGAGCTCGAGCTCGGTGTGGTTGCCGATGTAGTCGCCATCCACCTGAACGGGAAACGCGCGTGGCTGGCCCTGCGCATTCTCAGACGCGGCGACGATCCGTCCGGCGGTGATGTCGTCGAAGTGGTCGATCTGGCGATGGCGGCTGGCGCGCAGGCCTTCAGCGAGAACGCGGGTGACGATCGGAGCCATGTCGCGCTGGGCCGCACGCTTGAGTACAGCTACCGAGAGCGTGCCGTCATCGGGTTCGATCCCCTCGCAAACTCGTACCGGGCGGCCGCCGAAGTACGTGAACGGGTCCGAGTTCTGAGCCAGGACGGTGACGCCCTCAGAGCTCTCGCGGCCATCGGCCTCGAAGCGCATCCGGACCGGATTTCGCAGGTAGTCGCGATAGAACGAGGCGACCGCGACCCACGTGTAGAAGTAGGGGCCACCGCGCGCCTTCAGCTTCGGTCGCTGATCGACCTTCATCGCGGCGGTTGCGTCGAGCCCCGACCCGCAGGAGAAGACGAAATGGCGGCCGTTGGCCAGCCCGAGGTCGATCGTGCGCGGCTCGAAGCGATCGGCGAGCCCGAGCAGGTGCTCGGTCGCGTCGACCACGTCGTTGGGGATTCCGAGCGTGCGGCAGACGACGTTGGTCGAGCCGCCGGGCAGGATGCCGACGGGCACGCCGGTGCCGGCGAGGCCGTTAGCAACCTCGTTCAGGGTGCCGTCGCCGCCGAAGGCGACGACGAGGTCGTAACCGCCGTCGCGCGCCTCGCGGCCGATCTCAGTCGCATGATTCTGCGCCTGGGTCGAGACCGCTTCGACCTCGTAGCGACCCTGCAAGGCGTAGACGACGAGGTTCTTGAGCCGGTCCGAGACCGTTGTCGCGTAGGGGTTGACGATGATCAGCATCCGCTTCTTTCGCGGACGCGAGAACTCGCGATCGCGACCGACGAAGCGGTCGCGGGCTGGGGTGGGAGGCGGGGCGGTAGCCGTGCTCACACCGATCTTGTACCCGATGGACGGTGTGGAAAGCCTCGCCGGGTCAGATCGACCAGGGCTCAGCGTCGTCGCCTGGGCGAGTCAGTGAGTTGCAGAATAGCTCGAGCTCAGCCTGCGAGCCCGTCGCCTCGAAGTGAACGACGTCGTCGTCGATCACCTCGCGCACCAGCCCGGCAGCGATCAGCAGGTCGACGTGGCCGACAACTTCCGAGAGCGTCAGATATGCCTGGGTCACGGCGACGTTCCCCCACATCTGCTGCGCGAGCTCGTAGGCGGTCCGCGGGCGCTCGTCGATCAGCTTGCGCAGCTTCTCGGCGCGGCGACGGTGCATGGCGAAGCGCTGGTCGATCAGAGCGAGGTGATCGGTGATCGGATCGCCATGTCCGGGGAGCAGAATCTCAGCCGGCAGCTCACGAGTGCGCCGCAGCGACTCGAGGTAGTTGATGAGCGACTTGGGTCGCTCGCTCGAGCCGTCCAGGGGCCGCGCCAGCAACGGGTTGGAAGAGATCTCGGCGAGGAGATGGTCGGCGCAGATCAAGATCCGCCGCTCTGAGTCCCAGAAGACCGTGTCGGAGGGGCTGTGGCCGGGACGGTGCTGGACCTCGAAGCTGCGGTCGCGCAGCGTCAACGCCTCGCCATCGGCAAGCGGCCTGGTCACCTTCGCCGATGAGCCCCAGCCGCGAAAGCTGCGCGACACGCTGCGTAGTGCGATGACGAGGTCATCGGGAATGCCATGGCGGTGCATGAGCTCGCTCGCGAACTCGTCATCGCGCTCGGCGTCGTCCTCGTAGCGACCGACGAAGTCGACCACCAGATCGATTGCCGCGACCTCGGCCCCGGAGCGCGCGGCAACGATCTCGACCAGGCCGAGGTGGTCGATGTGCTGATGGGTGATGACGACGAGCTCGATCTCCTCGATCGCGTGGCCCGCCTCCTCGAGCTGGCGCTGGAGCTCATCGAGCGACTTACCGGAGTTCGGCCCGGTGTCGAACAGGGTCAGCGGATCGTCTTCGATCAGGTAGCAGTTGACGCGCCCGACGGCAAACGGAGTTGGAATGCGAAGGCGGTGGATGCCGGCCTCACGCGCTCGTTCGAGCGCTTGCTCGGGGGTCACGACCGGATGAAAGCCAGGACCTCGTCGCGCTTTGCCTCCATGTCCTCTCTGGATACCAGCGACTCGAGGTTCAGTCGCAGCAGCGGCTCGGTGTTGGAGGGGCGAACGTTGAAGTGCCAGTCTGGGTAGTCGACGGAAACGCCGTCGAGCCGGGTGATCTCGGCGTCGGGATGTTGCTTGGCCAGCTCGTTCATCTTCGCCTCGGGATCGGCGACCTCGGAGTTGATCTCGCCCGAGATGAAGTACCGCTCGCGCAAGTCACCGACGAGTGCCGACAGCGACTCACCGGTTTGCGAGAGCAGCTCGAGCACCAACAGCGCCGGAATCGTCCCCGAGTCGGCACTCCAGAAGTCGCGGAAGTAGTAGTGGCCGGAGACCTCGCCGCCAAAGGCGCCGCCGTGCTCGCGCATCGCGATCTTGAAGAAGGCGTGCCCTACCCGGTTGATCTGAGCGACGCCGCCGGCGTCACCGACGATGTCGGCTACCGCGCGGCTGGCGCGAACGTCATAGAGGACGGTTGCGCCGGGGTCCTTGGCGAGCACCTGCTTTGCCAGCAGCGCCGTGAGGAAGTCACCGTCGACGAACTCCCCCGCGTCGTCGATGAAAAAGCAGCGGTCGGCGTCGCCGTCCCAGGCGATGCCGAGATCGGCCCCTTCTTCGAGCACGCGGTCGATTACGAACTGGCGGTTCTCGGGCAGCAGCGGGTTCGGCTCGTGGTCGGGGAAGTTGCCATCGGGCACCCAGTAGGTCTCGATCAGTTCGAGGCCGAGACGCTCGAGCAGCGGTCCGACCATCGGCCCGGCCATGCCGTTGCCGCCGTCGACGACGACGTTCAGGGGCTTGATCTGCTGAGCGTCGATGAAGGCGAGCGTGTGGCTGTGAAAGGCGTCGTAGACGTCGACGACCTCGGTCGAGCCGCCGCCCGCAGGATCGGGCATGCCCGCGGCGATCAGATCGCGGATCTCGCCGATACCGGCGTTACCAGAGAGAGCGAGTGCGCCCTCGCGCACGAGCTTGACGCCGGTGTAGGCCTTGGGGTTGTGCGAGGCCGTGACCATCGCGCCACCGTCGAGCTCGTGCGAACCGACGAGGAAATAGAGCATCTCGGTCCCGACCATGCCGGCGTCGACGACCGTCGCGCCCTCGGCGACGATGCCGTCGCGAAGCCGGCCCGCCATCTCGGGCGCCTGCAGGCGCATGTCGCGCCCGAGGCCGATCCGCAGCTGATCCACGGCCTTGCCGCGCAGATCACCCAGAACCCGGGCGAACGCGCGCCCGAGCAGGAAGTTGGTCTCGCCATCCATCTCCGAGCCATAGAGGCCGCGCACGTCGTAGGCCTTGAAGATTGCCGGGCTGACGTCAGTCGTCAAAGCTTCCTTTCAACGTCTCGTAGCTCTGTTCGACCGTCTGTGGCATCACCCGGGTGTCGCCGAGGACCGGCATGAAGTTGGTGTCGCCGCCCCAGCGCGGGACGACGTGCATGTGGATGTGATGCTCGACGCCGGCGCCCGCGACGCGGCCCTGGTTGAAGCCGACGTTGAAACCGTGCGGCGCATACTTGTTTTCGAGCACTCGAATCCCCCGCTGTGCCAGGGCCATCATCTCGGCGACTGTCTCGGAGTCGATCTCGGCGATCGAGCCGATGTGGGCATAGGGAGCAACCATCAGGTGCCCGTTCGTGTACGGGAAGAGGTTGAGCATGACGAAGCAACGCTCGCCCCGGTGAACGATCAAAGTGGCCTCGTCGTCACCCTCCAGCGGCTTGGCGCAGAAGATGCACGCATCCTCAGCATCCTTCCCCGCGTCCGTCACGTACGCGAGGCGCCAGGGCGCCCAGATCCGGTAGTTGGCCACACGGCGGCATCCTAGAGGCGCGGTGTCGAATCACCCTTGCGCGCAGGCTGATATGACGCCGACCTCAATGAACGTCTCGCGACGGAAACGCACGGGTATGTGCGTGCTGGCGCTAGTCGCGCTCACCCTGACCGCGGTTTCGGCCGCTCCGGCAGGCGGCGGCGCGCCGCTGCCCCCGGGCCCACCGACCTTCTCGCAGCAGCTCTCGCGGATCGTCTCGGCGCGCGTGCACCACACCCGTCTCTCCACGGTGCGCAACTCGAACTCTCGCCGGGTGGGGCGCTCATTGGCGACTCTCAATCCAACCTGGGTCTCGGGCCTGATTCGCTACGCCAAAGGTCAGCATCCCAACCACCGCGAGATTCGAAGCTGGCGCGAGATCACGCGAATCGTGCGCGCTGCCAACCCGCAAGCGGGTTTCGATGTAACCCTGAACGCCAAGCAATACCGCGACGGCGACGAGATCCTGCGGATGATGCAGCGGGTGCGCGCCGATCTCGACAACGACGGCTGGTTCTTCGACTTCTATTCGACCGCGTTTCGAAAGCGCCCGCGAATGATCAGAGCGGCAATCGCTTCGGCGCACACCCACGGCGAATGGATCGGCGGCAACGTTTTCGGGCTCGCGAAGAGGCGCCCAATGCCGGTGCAGTCGGACTTCCTCGCCGTCCAGGACTTTGGCTTGCAGCTCAACCGCCCGGCCGTGCGCCGGCTGTCGGCCCTCCTGCCTGTCGTCTATCACCTCCACAATGACCCCGCGAGGCCGCGCGGCGGCGGCTGTCGCTTCATCGAGCGCTTCTCCACCGCGCGTCGTCGCTCCCTGATCCGCCACCGAGCCCGACAACAGGCCCGCTTCGGCTTCCGCGTTTCCTATCCGGCGCTTTTCCCGGAGTGCCTACACGCCCAGCGCGGGCGCGGTCAGCGCACATTCCTCTACTCCTACAACGTCTTTCGCGATCCGCCGATGGCAGAAACGGTGATGGCGCTGCTCGACCGCTACGACTGAGTTTGCGTCGCTAAATGGCCTAAAGCCAGCCGCGGCGCCGGAAGTAAGCCAGCATCCCTAGCAAGGCCACGAGCAGAGCGCCGCAGATGACGTAGAAGGGCCCCGAGTCGCCTTCGCCGGGCACGGCGACGTTCATGCCCCAGAGGCTGGCGATCAGGGTCAGCGGCAAGACGATGACGCTGATCGAGGTCAGCACCCGCAGGATGTCGTTGACGCGATGGGAGATGTAGGACTCGTTCGTCTCCTCGAGCGCCTCGACCACTTCCTTGTAGTTCTCGAGCATGTCCCAGATGCGCTCGTGAGCGTCGACGATGTCGTCGAAGTAGACGTCGAGCTCGCGTCCCTCCTTGACGAGAAATGGCTGCTCGAGCTTCTCGAGGTCGCGCAGCACGGTTCGCTGAGGGCGGATCACCTTGCGAAAGTTGATGATCTCCTGCTTGGCGTTGGAGATATCGCGAACGATGTCCTCCGACCGGCTCGCCTCGAAGATCTCCTGCTCGAGCGCGTCGAGCTTGTTGCCGATCTTGCGCAGCATCGGAAAGCAGTAGTCGAAGGCATCGTCGACGATCCGGTAGAGCAGGTAGCCGGAGCCCTGCGAGAAGTGCTGCTCGCGCAGTTCCTCCTTCTGGCGGCAGCGCTCGAATAGATACTCGACCGGCTGTAGCGGCGTATTCGGGATCGTCACCAGGTAATCGGGCCCGACGAAGATGTCGAGCTCGCCCGCGTTGAGGCGGCCGACCTGGCGATCGAAAACCGGAAAGTGCAAGACGATGAACAGGTAGTCGGGGTACTCGTCGATCTTGGGCCGCTGGTTTCGAGACAGCACATCCTCGAGGTCGAGCGCGTGGAAGTCGAACTGCTCTTCCAGCCACGCGCATTCGATCGGCGTCGGTCGCTCGATGTTGACCCAGCGCAGGCCAGAGCCCTGGACGACTTCGACCTGGGGCTGGCGCTCGGAGGGCTCAGTCGGCGCGGAGAGCTCGACGCCGCGGTGGCGGCGCAGCCTGGGCTTTGGAAGGCTCGGCATCGGTGCTCATCTCGCTCTGGGACTCGTTCATCGGCTCGCGCCAAAGACTAGCGGCGCCACCAGCGCTCCCGCGCAGCATCGCTTGCGACCGCCGGTAGGCGTTGCTATCGTGCCTGGCACATACCCGCTGCATCCAGAGGGGTGGAGGGACTGGCCCGATGAAACCCCGGCAACCACCGAAGGTCGCAAGACCCGAGGGAGGTGCCAATTCCAGCAGGCAAACAGCCTGGGAGATGTGAGTCGGAAGTCCGGTTCGGACCTCTGCTCGCAACAAGCAGAGGTCTTTTTCGTCCACCGAACCGGAAGGAGTTCCAACCCATGGCACCCACGTCACTCAGCTGCAAGGAGTGTGGTTCCACCTACGCACTCGAGGCGCGCTACGTCTGCGAGGAGTGTTTCGGACCGCTCGAAGTTGCCTACGATCACACAGGCTTCGACGCCGCCGAGGCTAAGCGCAAGATTCAGGCCGGTCCGGCGGGGATCTGGCGCTACGCCGATTTCCTGCCGCTTGCCGAGCGCCCGCGCGATCCGTTGCAGCCTGGCCTGACACCGCTGGTGCGCGCCGATCGTCTCGCCGAGCGCCTCGGTCTCGGCGAGCTCTGGATCAAGAACGACGCCGCCAACCCGACGCACTCGTTCAAGGACCGCGTCGTCGCCGTCGCCCTCGCCAAAGCGCGTGAGCTCGGCTACGAGACCGTCGCCTGCGCTTCGACTGGCAACCTCGCCAACGCCGTCGCCGCCCATGCTGCTGCGGCCGGCCTCCATTCCTACGTCTTCGTACCCGCTGACCTCGAGAGCGAGAAGCTGCTCGCAACGAGCGTCTACGGCACCCGTTTGATCGGTGTCAACGGCAACTACGACGACGTCAACCGCCTCTGCACCGAGCTCGCAGAAACGCGCCCGTGGGCTTTCGTGAACGTCAACCTGCGGCCCTACTACGCCGAGGGTTCGAAGACGATCGCCTACGAGCTTGCCGAGCAGCTTGGCTGGGCGCTGCCCGACCGCATTGTCTGCCCAATCGCGTCGGGCTCTTTGTTCTCCAAGATTGGCCGCGGCTTCAGCGAGTGGCTCGAGCTCGGCCTCGTATCGGGCGAGCTGCCAACGTTCAACGGCGCCCAGGCGAGCGGCTGCGACCCGGTCGCCGAGGCATTCGGCGCGGGGCAGGACGTCTGTCGCCCGCAGCGGCCCGAGACGATCGCCAAGAGCCTTGCGATCGGCAATCCCGCCGACGGCATCTACGCCCTCGACCTGGCGCGTGAGACCGAAGGCGCTATCGACTCGGTCAGTGACGACGAGATCCGGGCCGGCATCCGGCTGCTCGCCGAGACGACCGGGATCTTCACCGAGACTGCGGGCGGCGTTACCACGGCGGTGCTGTCCAAGCTCGCCGAGGCGGGCGCGATCGCCGGCGACGAGCGCGTCGTCGCGATCATCACCGGTGACGGCCTGAAGACCCTCGGCGCCGTTCGCGCGGGGTTTGAGATGACTGAGATAGAACCGACGCTCGAGGCGTTCGACTCCGCGGTCGGCGACGCCCCGTCGATCGCGGCCGCGCGTTAAATTCCCGTGCATGGCGGTCACGGTCAAGATTCCGGCGCAGCTGCGCGCGGTCACCGACGGAGCAGGCGAGATCGAAGTCGATGGCGATACGGTCGGCGAAGCGCTCGACGCCGTCTTTGACGCGCACGCGGACCTTCGCTCCAGGATCACGGAGGACGGGACGCTGCGGCGCTTCGTCAACGTTTACGTCTCGGGGGAGGACATCCGCTTTCAGGAGGGCCTCGACACCGAGCTCTCAGACGGCGACGAGGTAACCATCCTTCCCGCCGTGGCCGGTGGCTGACGCGACCGAGGTCCCTGTCGCGATCCTCTGCGGCGGGCGTGGAACGCGACTGCAGGAGCGAACCCACTCGATTCCCAAGGCGCTTGTCGAGATCGGCGGCAAACCGATTCTCTGGCACGTGATCCGTATCTACGCGTCACAGGGCCACCGCCGCTTCTTCTTGCTCACCGGCTACCTCGGCGACCAGGTCGAAGCTTTTGCCGCGGCTGAGCGGTGGCCGGAGCCGGTCGAGATCGAGTGCCTGGAGACCGGTCTGGACACGAACACCGGAGGTCGCGTCGCGCGCGCGGGCGACAAGCTGCGCGGTGGTCGCTTCTGCCTCACGTATGCCGATGGTGTCGCCGATATCGACCTCGCCGCGCAGGTCGGCTTTCACGAGGAACTCGGCGCCGTCGCGACGATGACCGTCGTTCGTCCCTTCAGCCAATGGGGGATCGCGCTAATCGGCGAGGACGACCGCATCAGCGGCTTTTCCGAGAAGCCCCGGCTCGACTATTGGATCAACGGCGGCTTCTTCGTCTGCGAACCCGCATTTCTCGACGCGGTCGACGACGAAAGCGTGCTCGAGCGCGAGCCGCTGAAGCGGATCTCCGCCGACGGCAAGCTCGGGGCCTATCGCCATCACGGCTTCTGGGACTGCATGGACACCTACAAGGACGCGGTGATCCTCAACGACCTCTGGAGCTCGTCGCGGGCACCGTGGCGAACCTGGGATCACGAGCAAGCCGCGACCGGATGACCGTCTCGCTGGTTACCGGCGCGCGCGGATTCGTGGGCGGCTGGCTCGCTAAGGCGCTGCTCGAACGGGGCGACACCGTCGTTTCGCTCGATCGCAGGCGCACCAGCGAACGACCGTCGGCGATCGGCATGATCGGGATCGAGGACGAGCTGATCCAAGTCGAAGGCGACCTTGTTGATGCCGAGCTGATCGTCAAGCTACTTGACGATCACCAGGTCGACACCGTCTTTCACCTCGCAGCCGAGGTCATCGTCGCCACCGTTGCGGCCTCGCCCGTGCAGGGCTTCGAGTCGAACGTTCGCGGTACCTGGACGCTGCTCGAAGCATGTCGCGCTCACGGCGCCGAGCGGGTGGTCGTGGCGTCCTCCGATAAGGCCTACGGCGCCCACGAAGACCTCCCCTACCGCGAGGATCACGCGCTGCGGCCAACCGCCCCCTACGAGGTCTCGAAGGCCGCGGCGGACCTGATCGCGCGCAGTTACTGGCCGTCCTACAGGCTGCCCGTAGCCGTCACCCGCTTCGCCAACATCTATGGCGGCGGCGATCTCAACTTCTCGCGCTTGGTCCCCGAGGCAGTGAGCGCAGCGCTTTCGGGACGGGCGCCGATCTTGCGCTCCGACGGCTCACCGCAGCGCGACTTCCTCTACGTCGAGGATGCCGCTGCCGCCTACTTGGCGATCGCCGAGCACCTCGATCGCGACGATGTTCGCGGCGAGGCTTTCAACGCGGGCGGTGGCGCTCCACACGCGATCGCTGAAGTGGTCGAGCTCATCTGCAGGCTGGCGGGGACCGAAGTCGAGCCCGATATCCGGGGCGCCGGCAACCCCGACGGCGAGATCGATCGCCAGTTCGTCGATGCGTCCAAGATCCGCGAGCTTTGCGGCTGGCGGCCCGAGGTTGGACTCGAGCAGGGCTTGGAGCGCACGATCGAGTGGTATCGCACGCATCCGGAGTCGCTGGCGCCGGCGCTGTGAGCACGGGCTGATGAGATCGTGGGGCCGGGGCCCCACAAATTCATCAACCGGGCCTCGTCAGTCGCTCACGCCGGGGGTCGGCAGGTTTTCACCGTGGCAATCGCGCTGGCGACGCAGCTGCGCACGACATCCTCGGGAGCGACCGAGAACAGCCCGGGAATCCCCGGGGAAAGCTGGCGTACCCCGACGCGGATGCGGGCGAGGTGCATCGCGCCGAGCGTTTGTGTCCACAAGAGGTTCGCGGTGTAGTCGGGGTCTTCGAGGTCGAACGCTGCGGCCTCGACGCCGTGTCGAAGCACGCCGGCGAGCACGTTGATGCACGCTGCCATGCCCTGGCCCAGGCGCAGCCACACCGACTCCGAGACGCTCCCGTGGAGCTCTCGAGCCGGCTGGTGCATGAGCGCCAGCGAGCAGTCGAGAAACGCCGGGTAGCGCTCACAAAAACCGGCATAGGCCTCGGTTACGCGCTCGAGCTGAGGCTCGGGTTCGGCCTGCGACGCGACCGCCGTTCCCAGCAGTTCCGCCAACTCCGACAGGTAGTCGGTCATCGTCAGCACGAAGAGCTCGTCCTTGGAGGAGAACTGGCGATAGATCAGGCCGCGCGCGATGCCTACCGATTGCGCGATCTCCTCGACGGGCGCATCACGAAAGCCGCGCTCATCGAATAGCTTGCGGGTTGCCTCGATCAGCTCGCGTTCGCGAACCTGGCGCAGTGGTGCCTTCGTCTCTGCCACGGACACACCGTAACGGATGAGAACGACGGGTTGACGCTCGTTCTCAGGATTGGCTATTGTGGGCCGGGTGATGCAATTTCCCCAAGGGGGCCGACGCCGTGGCTGAGCGCGGGGCACAGCCCAACGTGCATCCGCTGCGGGCGCGAGCGCTGCGCGCGATCAGCGCCTTCACCTCGCCGCTGCTGCCCGACGACTACCTTGAGATGATCAACCCGCTGTGGTCGACGCGCGAGCTGCGCGGCCGAGTCGAGGAGCTGGTGCCGGAGGCAGGTGACGCAACCACGGTGCTGATTCGCCCGGGGCACGCCTGGCCTGGACACCAACCGGGTCAATACCTGCGCGTCGGTTTCGATGTCGACGGCATCCGCCACTGGCGCGCCTACTCGATCACCTCCGATCCAGGCCGCCCGGACGGGTTCCTCTCAATCACCCCCAAGCTGGTCGAGGAAGGGAAGGTCTCGCCCTACGTCAACCGCAAGCTCAAGCCCGGGACGATCATCTCGCTCTCCGACGTCGAGGGCCAGTTCGTGCTCCCCGAGCCGCGGCCCGAGCGCATCCTCTTCATCTCCGCCGGAAGCGGGATCACGCCGATCATCGCGATGCTGCGCTGCCTCGAGCGCGAGGACAAGCTCGACGATGTGGTCCATCTGCATTCGGCTCCGACCACCGACGATGTCATCTTCGGCGAGCGCCTGCGCGCCCTCGACGAGAAGTACGAAGGACTGACGCTGCACGTCCAGCACACCCAGCAGGGCGACGGGCGCATCCGACCCACCGACCTCGACGAGCTCTGCCCGGACTGGCGCGAGCGCGAGACTTTCCTTTGCGGGCCCGCCGAGCTGATCGAGGAGTTCGAAGAGCGCTGGGAGGACGAGGAACTGACCGACAAGCTTCACCTCGAGCGCTTCCAGCCGGTGATCGGCGGCGACGGCGCCGGCGGGGGAGAGGGCGGGACGATCAAGTTCCTCAAGTCCGACGTCGAAGCCGAATCCGACGGCTCGCAGCCGATCCTGGTCGCGGGCGAAGAGGCGGGGCTGGAGCTCGAATTCGGCTGCCGGATGGGGATCTGCCACACCTGCGTCGGCACACTGTGCTCCGGCAAGCTTCGCGACATGCGAAGCGGCGAGGTCCACGGCGACGAGGGGGAGACGGTGCGCATCTGCATCAACGCCCCCGAGGGTCCGGTGGAGATCGACCTATGAACCTTGAAAAATGCGAACACTGGAGAACGAGATGACGACCGAGACCAAGGACCGAAAGCGCCGCTGACGCGGTGGGCGAGATCGAGAACCCGCTCAACCGGCTGACCGAGGAGCAGGTCGAGGCGCTGGGGCGTGAGTTCGACGCGATCCACGACGAGGTTTTCAACTCGCTCGGCGCCCGCGACGCGAAATACATCACCTCGATGATCGAGATGCACAGGCGGATGGCGTTGACGGGTCGGGCGCTGCTCGTTCCGTCGAAGTTCAAGTTCGCCTGGGTCGGAGGCACGACGATGCTCTCGCTGGCGAAGATCCTCGAGAACATGGAGATCGGCCACAACGTCATGCATGGCCAGTGGGATTGGATGAACAACCCAGAGATCCATTCCTCGACATGGGATTGGGACACGGCCTCGACCAAGGAGGCGTGGAAGCACTCCCACAACTACATCCATCACACCTACACCAACATCCGCGGCAAGGACAAGGACCTTGGCTACGAGATCATGCGAATCGACCCGCACCAGTCCTGGCACCCGGTCTATCTACTGCAGCCGTTCTACAACGTGCTCTTGATGGCGCTGTTCGAGTGGGGGGTGGCGGTCCACGACCTCGACTTCGACGCGATCCGCTCTGGCGAGAAGTCGCCGAAGCAGGTGCGCGAGGACTTAAAGGGCATCGCGGGCAAGGCGCGCGCGCAGATCGTCAAGGACTACATCGCGTTCCCGGCTCTCTCGGGGCTGATCATGGGCGGGATCGCGGCTGCGGGCGAAGCTGTGCGCCAGAGCCGCGGTGGGACGTCGCGCCGCGTGCCAAAAGCGATCCGCGATCGCGCCCCGGGCGCGGTGAAGAAGCGCCTGCGCCAGCGCGGCCCGGCTCGCAACGTCGCCGATGCGTTCGCCGATGAATTCAAGACGTCGTTTCGCACGACCTTCTGGGCCGACGTCGCGGCGAACATCGTGCGCAACTTCTGGTCCAACGCGATCATCTTCTGCGGGCACTTTCCCGATCAGACGTATTCCTTCTCCCAGGAGGAGACGGAGGATGAGTCGAAGGGCGCTTGGTACGTGCGCCAGCTGATCGGCGCAGCCAACATCGACGGCGGCCCCCTGTTTCACGTCGCCGCCGGCAATCTCTCGTTTCAGGTCGAGCACCACCTCTACCCCGACATGCCCTCGACCCGCTATGCCGAGATCGCGCCGAAGGTCCGCGACGTCTGCAAGCGCTACGGCCTGCCCTACAACACAGGCCCGTTCCTGCAGCAGTGGGGCATGGTCCAGCGCACGATCCTGCGCCTCGCCTTTCCGGGCGGCAAGGTCAGGCCGAAGCCCGGGCCGTACCAGGGAACCGATACGGAGGCGAGCCCGGCGGCGCGAAACGGCGGTGCCTCGGCGGCGTCGAATGGCGGCGAAGCGGCGGGCAGCAACGGCGGCGGGCGATCAAAGCCGGCGGCAACGAAGAATGCCCCGGCCGAGGTGCCCGGCGACGACGACTGAGTGGGACGAGCGGCAATTCAGCCGCCCATAGCGTGGGTGAATCGACGTTTCGTGAGCTGACGCGCCCGGCAGGATTCGAACCTGCGACTTCCGCCTCCGGAGGGCGGCGCTCTATCCACTGAGCTACGGGCGCTCGGCAGCGGAGCTTAGCCCCAACACCGCGCGGAGCCGCTCCGTCGCCGACTGGCAGATAGCGTCGAATTAATTGGCGTTATCTGCCGCTCGTCGCCGGCATGGCGCTTCGCTTTGGTGGTGAATACGCTGGCTGGCATGGAGCTCGATCTCGTCTTCCTCGGCACCGGCGGCTCGGTGCCGACCGCGCGGCGCTCGACCGCCTGCCTGCTCGCTCGCGCCGGCGGCGATCGGCTGCTGTTCGACTGCGGCGAGGGTTCGCAGCGCCAGATGCAGCGGTCGACCGGGTTGGTTCAGGTAGATGAAATCTTCATCACCCACCTGCACGCCGATCATTACCTCGGCATCCCGGGACTGCTCAAGACCTACGACCTCAATGACCGCGAGAAGCCGCTTCGAATCTTCGGGCCGCCTGGGCTGATCGACCTCTTCAGCGCGCTCGGGCGGATCTTCGGCCGCCTGCGCTACGAGGTTGAGCTTGGTGAGCTTGAGCCAGGCGAAGCGGTTCGCCATGACGAATACGAGGTGCGCTCGTTCGAGGTCAGCCATCGCATGCGCGCATACGGCTACGCCCTGGTCGAAGACCCGAGGCCCGGGCACCTCGACGCCGACGCGGCCGCGAACCTCGGCGTCACCCACGGCCCCGACCTCGGACGCCTCCAGCGAGGCGAGGAGGTGCAGGGGTCGAGCGGGACCGTGCGCCCTGCCGACGTCATGGGCGATGAACGCGCCGGGCGCAAGCTCGTGGTCACGGGCGACACCTCACCGTGTGAGATGACCCGGCTCGCAGCCCATCAGGCGCAGGTTCTCGTCCACGACGCCAGCTTCGGCGACGACGAGGCCGAACGCGCTGGCGATACCGGCCACTCGACGGCGCGCCAAGCGGCCGCGCTCGCCCGCGAAGCGGAGGTCGAGATGCTCGCGCTGGTTCACGTCTCCTCGCGCTACGACGTCCGCGCCGTGCTCGAGCAGGCACGCGAGGAGCTCGAGAGCTCGATCGCTCCGCGCGACTTCGACGTGATCGAGGTCCCGTTTCCCGAGCGTGCGCCACCACACCTGGTCGAGGCGGGAGCGCGACCGCTTCGGCAGGACGACTGACGACCCGGGCGTTCAGCCCAGCGGCGCTACCTGATCGGCGATCGAGAAGGCGAGCTCGCGCGGCTTGTCCTCTTGCAGGAAATGCTTTGCCTTGAGCAGCTCGGGGTCCGAGACCGCGACGACCTGTTTGGCGATCTCGAGCTGGTCGAGACCGAATACCGGGTCGAGCTCGCCCCAGATGATCCGGGCCGGGTAGCTGCGCTCGGCCAGCCCGTCCCACAGCAGCTTGCGCTTTTCCTCGGTGAGCTCGAATCCGCGCATGATTCGCAAGAAGGCGCGTCCGTGGTCGCCGCGCAGCAGCAGCTCGCGGTGGGCGTAGATCTCGGCCGTTGAGACCGCGTGCCGATCGGCGACGCCCTGCGCTCGAAACAGCGCCGCGAACACCGGCGGCGGCGTCATCCGAAGCCAGAGCTCGCCGATGCCGCGGATCGAGAATGGGTGCATCGTCCATGGTCGGCGAAAGGTCGCCGGGTCAAGAGGCGCGTTGAGGACCGTCAGCGAGAGCACCCGCTCGGGGTTGCGCACTGCCCATTCGCACCCGACCGGCCCGCCGATGTCGTGCACGACGAGGTGGCAGCGATCAAGCTCGAGCGCGTCGATTGCCTCGCCAGTCCAGCGCGCGAGGCCGCTCCAGCTGTAATCGAAACCGTTGGGACGCTCGGCCAGCCCTAGCCCGGGAAAGTCGAAGGCGACCGCGCGCACGCCCTGGTCGGCGAGCGGCGGGATCACCTTGCGATAAAGAAACGAGCTCGTCGGAACGCCGTGCAAGAGAACGACGTTCGGCCCGTCGCCCTGTTCACGGACGAAGCTGCGAACTCCGCCCGCGGCGAAACGGCGTCCGGCTGCGCTGTGGATGTCGATCAGCTCGGCGACCTCTGCCTTCACGCAGAGGATCATTACTAAGTGCCCGGCGCGAAAGTTCGCCGCAAAGTCCGAACGGGCTCGCCGGCGGTCGCCTGTGCCCTTGCTACTGTCAACGCGTCAGTTCCTTTAACCCGGTCCAGTGAGGCCAGGAAGGGGCGCGTATGCCGGTCGAACCCAACAGGGTCGTGCTCGATCACGACGATTTGCGCCGCACGCTCGTGCGGATCGCCCACGAGATCGTCGAGAAGAACCCTGAATCGCAGTCACTTGCTCTCGTCGGCATCCACACTCGTGGCGCCGTGCTCGCTCGCCGCCTGCACACACTGGTCGGCGAACTGACCGGCTACGAGGTGCCGCTCGGCGACCTCGACATCTCCTTCTATCGCGACGACATCCTCGGCCGCGACCCGGGCGCGCAGCCGGTCGTGCACTCCTCGCACCTCGACTTCGACCTCGATCGGCGCACCGTTGTCCTGGTCGACGACGTCCTCTTTACCGGCCGCACGGTGCGCGCTGCGATCGACGCGCTCTTCGACTACGGGCGGCCCGAGCGCATTCAGCTCGCTGTGCTGGCCGACCGGGGCCACCGCGAGCTGCCAATCCGCCCCGACTACGTCGGCAAGAACCTGCCGACTGCCCGCGGCGAGCGCGTCTTCGTCCATCTCGAGGAGAGCGACGGAAACGACGAAGTCACGATCGAAGAGCCGGCACTCGATGCGCGGGGCCCGGGTACGCCCACCGGCGCCGCGACGGGAGGGCGCCGATGAAGCACCTACTCGCAATCGAGGATCTCGAGCGCGCCGACGTCGAGCGAATCATGTCGCGGGCATCGAGCTTCGCCGAGATCGGCAGGCGCGACATCAAGAAGGTGCCGACACTGCGCGGTCGCACTGTGGTCAGCCTCTTCTACGAGTCGAGCACCCGCACCAGCTCCTCGTTCGAGCTCGCTGCGAAGCGTCTCTCCGCCGACGTCGTCTCGATCAAGTCCTCGGGCTCGGCGGTCGACAAGGGCGAATCGCTCAAGGACACGATCGCGACGCTCTCGGCCTACGGGCCGGAAGCGATCATCATCCGTTCGCCGCACGCCGGCGCGGCCAAGCTGGTGACGCAATGGACCCCGGCCAGCGTCATCAACGCCGGCGACGGCAAGCACGAGCACCCGAGCCAGGCGCTGCTCGATGCCTACACGCTGATCGATCGTTTCGGCGCACTCGACGGCAAGAAGATCTGGATCGTCGGCGACGTGCTGCACAGTCGCGTCGCCCGGTCTTGCGTTCTCTGCTTTTCGCTGATGGGCGCGCAGGTGACGGTGTGCGGGCCACCGACGCTGATCCCGCGCGGGATCGAGCAAGAGCTCAGCTGCGCTGTCAGCTACGACCTCGACGACCTCGCCGAAGCCGACGTCGTCTACGCCTTGCGGATGCAACGCGAGCGTATGAACGAGTCGTTCGTGCCCTCGCTGCGCGAGTACGCGGTCAACTATCAGATCGATTCCCGCCGCCTCGGGCCGCGCCAGCTGCTTATGCACCCGGGGCCGGTCAATCGCGGTGTCGAGCTCTCGCCCGAGGTCATCGACGGGCCAGCATCGCTGATCAACACCCAGGTCGAAAGCGGCCTGGTTGTTCGCATGGCGGTGCTCTACGAGCTGCTTGCCGGCGGCAGCGAGCCGCGCGCCGCCGTAACCGCCGACGCCGAGTTGCCAGTCCCGACGCCGATCGGCGAGCCCGCGTGACGGCCGACAGGGCGATCTCCAGTCTCGACTGGCGAGGCAGCGGTTCCGAGCCCGCGGACGCACTAGTCATCCGCGATGCGGCTGTGCTCGACGCTCGCGCGGGTATCGACGGGCGTCACGACATCGTCGTTCGCGAGGGCGAGATCGCCGAGATCGCAGCCGCCGGATCGGCGCCGACCGACGATGCCGAGGTGATCGAGGCAGACGGGCGCGCTGTATTTCCCGCCTTCTTCGATCCGCACGTGCACCTGCGCACCCCCGGTCGCGAGGACAAGGAGGACGTCGAGACCGGCTCGCGCGCGGCTGCGGCTGGAGGTTTCTGCGGCATCCTCGCGATGGCCAACACCGAACCACCGGTCGACCTTGCCTCCCATGTCGGCGCGCTGCGCGAGCAGGCTCGCGAGCAGGCCGCGATCCCGACCGGGTTCATGGCGACCGTGACGCGGGGAATGAATGGCCGCGAGCTCTCGGAGATGGCCGATCTCGCCAGCGCCGGCGCGGTCGGCTTCTCTGACGATGGCTTGCCGATCCAAAGCGCGCGGGTGATGCGCCGCGCGCTTCAGTATCAGCGCCTCGTCGGGCTCCCGATCGCGCTGCACGAGGAGGACGCCGAGCTCTCTGCGGGCGGCTCGATGCATGAGGGCCCCGTCTCAGCCGGGCTCGGTGTGGCCGGAATTCCTTCGATCTCGGAGTCGACGATGATCGCTCGCGATTGCGCGCTGGCCGCCTATGAGGAGGCCAGCATCCACGTCCAACACCTCTCCGCACTGGAGTCGGTGGCGGTGGTCGAGCAGGCCAAGGCCGCCGGAGTGCAGGTCACCTGCGAGGCGAGCCCGCACCACCTGACCCTGACCGACGAGGAGGTGCGCAGCCTCGACTCCCGCTTCAAGATGAATCCCCCGCTTCGCAGCGAAGCCGATCGCCAGGCCTTGATCGAAGGCATCCGCGCGGGCACGATCGACTGCATCGCAACCGATCACGCCCCCCACACATCGAGCGAGAAGGAGGTCCCGTTCGAGCAGGCGGCGATGGGCGTGATCGGCCTCGAGACCGCCTTCGCCGCGCTCTACACCGAGCTCGTGCTGCCCGGGGTGCTCGAGCTGGCGACGCTGATCGAGCGCCTCGGCGGCGGCGCTGCGGCGCTCGGTTTCGCGACGCCGAAGATCGCAACTGGCGAGCCGGCGAACCTCGTCCTCTGCGATCTCGAAGCCGAATGGGAGGCCGGAGCCGAGGGCTGGGAGAGTCGCTCGGACAACTCGTGCTTCGCCGGCCGCGACCTGCGCGGCAGGGTGCTGATGACCGTCGCCGCCGGCCGCGTCGCCTACAGGCAGCGAAGCTTTGCCATGGGTGTCGCGTCGTGAGCGCCGCAGACCTTCAGTGCTTGATCAGCTGTGCTCACGAGGCGGCGCCCTGCGGTTATTCGGGTGTCGCGTCGTGAGCGCCGCGAAGCTCGATCCGACTCGTGCTGCGCTGGTCGTGATCGACGTTCAGGAGGCGTTTCGCAAGGCGCTGCCGAGCTTCGACGAGGTCGCTGCGTCGGCGGCAACGCTTGTTCGTGGCGCGGCCGAGATCGGTGTACCGGTGCTCGTCACCGAGCAGTATCCGAAGGGGCTGGGGGCAACCGTTGATGAGGTTGCAAGCCACCTTCCAGCCGGCGCCGAGAGGATCGAGAAGACGCGGTTCTCGGCGGCCGAAGCCGACGGCTTCGACCTTTCCCGGCACGACCAGGCGATCGTTTGCGGCATTGAGGCTCATGTCTGTGTCAGCCAGACGGTGCTCGACCTGCTCGACGAGGACATTGAGGTGCACGTCGCCGCTGACGCGGTCGGCTCGCGCACCGAGTCCAACCGCGAGATCGGGATCGCGAAGATGGAGCGCGCGGGCGCCTTGATCACGAGCGTCGAGATGGCCTTGTTCGAGCTCCTCGGCGGCTCCGAGGCTGAGGCCTTCAAGCAAGTGCAGGCGCTGGTCAAATGACCGAGGGTCGGGAGGGATACGTCCTGCTCGAGGATGGCACCCGCTTCGGCGGCGAGGTCTGCGCCAGCGGCGGCGAGGTCTGCGGCGAGGTCGTCTTCAACACGGCGATGACCGGCTATCAGGAGGCCGTCACCGACCCCAGCTACGCCGGGCAGGTGATCACCTTCACCTATCCGCTGGTCGGCAATTACGGCGTCCGCGCCGAGGCGATGGAGTCCGATCGAGTCCAAGCGCGCGCGGTGATCATGCGTGAGGCAAAGAACGCCGAGGACCACGCGGATGCCGAGGCAGGTTGGCTCGACTGGCTCGACGCCTGCGGCGTCCCAGCGATCACCGGCGTCGACACACGCTCGCTCGTTCGCCACATTCGCGATCGCGGCGCGATGCGCGGCGGGTTGTTCGCGGCCGAGGTCGCCGAGACCGCAGCGCTCGAGCAGATCAGCACCGAGCCCTCGATGGAGGGAGCCGACCTCGCCCAAGCCGTGACTCCCGGCGCGCCGATCGAGCTCGATGGCCCCGGCCCGCACGTGGTCGCGCTCGACACCGGGATCAAGCTCAGCATCATCCGCCAGTTCCGCCAGCGCGACTGCAAGGTGACCTTGCTGCCGTGCACCGCCTCCAGCGAAACCGTGCTGGCTGCCGATCCGGACCTGGTCTTCCTCGCCAACGGCCCCGGCGACCCCGCGGCGCTCGACTACATCAGTGAGACCGTGCGCGAGGTGCTCGGCGAAAAGCCGGTGGTCGGCATCTGCCTCGGCCACCAGCTGCTCTGTCGCGCGGTAGGCCTCGAGACCTTCAAGCTGCCGTTCGGCCACCGCGGCGCCAACCATCCGGTCAAGGACCTCGAGACGGGCAAGATCGACATCACCTCGCAAAACCACGGCTTTGCGGTGCGCCCCCCCGATGGTGGCGAGACGATCGACGCCGATGAGCCGGTGCGCTGGGAGACCGACTTCGGCGCCGCCGAGCTCACCCATCTCAATCTCTATGACCGCACGGTCGAGGGCTTGGCGCTACGCGACGTGCCCGGCTGCACGGTCCAGCATCACCCCGAGGCCGGCCCGGGGCCCCACGATGCCCGCTATCTCTTCGACCGCTTCCTGGAGCTCGCACATGCCTAGGCGCGACGACATCCACAAGATCATGCTGATCGGCTCGGGGCCGATCGTGATCGGACAGGCGGCGGAGTTCGACTACTCGGGCGTGCAGGCATGCAAGGTGCTGCTCGAGGACGGTTATGAGGTCGTGCTCGTCAACTCGAACCCGGCGACGATCATGACCGACCCCGAGTTTGCCCACCGCACCTACGTCGAGCCGCTCGAGCCCGAGTACGTGGCACGGATAATCGAACGCGAGCGCCCCGACGCGCTGCTGCCGACCCTCGGCGGTCAGACGGCGCTCAACCTGGCCAAGGCGCTGCACGACGACGGCACCCTGGCCAAGTACGGCGTCGAGCTGATCGGAGCCGACTACGACGCGATCCACCGCGCCGAGGACCGTGAGGCGTTTCGCGAGACGATGGCAGGCGCCGGTTTGCGGGTGCCGTGGTCGGTGATCGTGAGCTCGGTGAGCGAGGTCGAGAAGGGACTTAGCGCCGGCGAGATCGAGCTGCCGGCGATCGTGCGCCCGGCGTTCACGATGGGTGGCCAGGGTGGGGGAGTCGGCCGTACCGAGACCGAGCTGCTCGGCGTCGTCTCCGAGGGCCTTGCCGCGAGCCCGATCAACCAGGTCCTGGTGGAGGAGTCCGTGCTCGGATGGGGTGAGTTCGAGCTCGAGGTGATGCGCGACCGAAACGACAACGTGGTCATCATCTGCTCGATCGAGAACGTCGATCCGATGGGCGTCCACACCGGCGACAGCGTCACCGTCGCACCCGCCCAGACGCTAACCGACGCGCTGTTTCAGGAGCTGAGAAACCAGGCGATCGCGGTGATTCGCGCGGTCGGCGTCGAAACCGGCGGCTCCAACGTCCAGTTCGCGGTCAGCCCCGACAGCGGCGAGATCGTCGTCATCGAGATGAACCCCCGCGTCTCGCGTTCGTCTGCCCTGGCGTCCAAGGCAACCGGCTTTCCAATCGCAAAAATCGCCGCCAAGCTTGCAGTCGGCTACGCGCTCGAGGAGGTCGACAACGACATCACTGGAGTCACGCCCGCCTCGTTCGAGCCGACGATCGACTACGTCGTGACCAAGATGCCCCGCTTCGCCTTCGAGAAGTTCCCCGGCTCCCAAGGTGAGCTCACGACCCATATGAAATCGGTGGGAGAGGCGATGGCGATCGGGCGTACGTTTCGCGAGTCCTTCGCCAAGGCGATGCGTTCGCGCGAGCTCGACGCACCGGCTGACGTCCCCGATGACCTCGAGGCGATTCTGCTCCGCCTGGCGACGCCAAGCTCTGATCGCTTCGACCTCGTGGATGAGGCGTTCAAGCGCGGGGCGACGGTCGAGCAGCTCGGCGAGCAAACCCACATCGACGTCTGGTTTCTGCGCGAGCTGCAAGCGCTGGCGATCGAGGGCGACGGCACCGACGGCCTTGGGCGCACCTACCGCTCGGTCGACACCTGTGCCGCCGAGTTCGCAGCGCGTACGCCCTACTACTACTCCTCCCACGAGCGGGGGAATACACCGGCCAGGAATACACCGGCCACCTCCTCGGCTTCGCCTCCGGGGGTGCCGGTTGGTAACCGAGACGGCAAGTTTCTTCGGGGCGAGGTTGAGCGTGGCGAGCGCGAGTCGGTCGTGATTCTCGGCTCGGGGCCCAACCGCATCGGCCAGGGCATCGAGTTCGACTACTGCTGCGTGCATGCGGCGATGACCGTGCGCGAGTCCGGGCGCGACGCGGTGATGATCAACTGCAATCCCGAGACGGTCTCGACCGACTACGACACGTCTGACCGCCTCTACTTTGAGCCGCTCACGGCAGCCGACGTACTTGCCGTGATCGAGGTCGAGCGGCCCGAGGGCGTGATCGTCCAGTTCGGGGGTCAGACCCCGCTGAGATTGGCGAAGGCGCTGGAGGAAGCCGGAGTGAAGCTGCTCGGCACCCCCGTCGACGCGATCGACCTTGCCGAGGACCGTGGTCGCTTCGGGGCCCTGCTGCGCCGGATGGAGATCGCGCACCCGCCCTACGGCACCGCAACTTCCGCCGAGGAGGCCTCGGTAATTGCCGAGGATGTCGGCTTCCCACTGCTCGTGCGGCCTTCTTATGTGCTCGGCGGGCGAGCGATGGAGATCTGTTACTCGGTCGACGACCTGGCCCACTACCTCGAGCGCCACGTCAAGGCCGACCAAGCTCATCCGCTGCTGCTCGACCGTTTCCTCGAGGACGCGATCGAGGTTGATGTCGACGCCCTCTGCGACGGCGTCACCTGCGAGGTCGCCGGGATCATGCAGCACGTCGAGGAAGCGGGCGTGCACTCTGGCGACTCCGCTTGCGTGATCCCGCCGATGAGCCTCGGTGAGCAGATGCTGGACGAGATCCGCACGACGACTCAGCAGCTTGCGCTCGAGCTCGGCGTGATCGGCTTGATCAACATCCAGTACGCGGTCGCCGGGGGCAGGCTGTACGTAATCGAAGCCAATCCGCGGGCATCGCGGACCATCCCCTTCGTCTCGAAGGCAATCGGGGCGCCGCTGGCGAAGATCGCCTGCCGGCTCATGCTCGGCGAGGAGCTCGCCTCGATCGAGCTGCCCTCGATGCATAACGGCCATGTCTCGGTCAAGGAGGCCGTGCTGCCATTTGCCCGCTTCGCCGGCGCCGACAGCGTGCTCGGCCCGGAGATGAAGTCGACGGGGGAGGTGATGGGCATTGCCGGCGACTTTCCCACGGCCTACGCGAAGGCCCAGGCCGCCGCGGGCGTCTCGCTGCCCCGGGCAGGGACGCTGTTCATCACCGTCACCGACACCGACAAGGCGGCGGCGAGTGAGCTTGCGGCTCGTTTTCATGACCTCGGGTTCAAGATCGTCGCCACCCGGGGCACGGCGCAGGCGGTCTCGCGGATGGGGATCCCCGTCGAGGCGATCAACAAGCTCAGCGACGGCTCACCTCACGTCGTCGACTACATCCGAAACGGCGAGGTCGACATCGTCATCAACACCCCGACCGGCAGCGGCGCGCGCTCGGATGGTTATGAGATTCGCAGCGCCGCCGTCCGCCGCGGGATCGCCTGCATCACGACCATGACCGGGGCATCAGCCGCGGCGCGAGCGATCTACGCGGGGCGTCAGGGCCCGGCGGAGCCGGTTTCGCTGCAGGAGCTGCATGCGGAGTCGGCGCTTGGGGCTCGGCGCTCGGCGCTCGAGGCCTGATCAGTGCCTGCCGCGAGCCGAACCGGCGAGGATGGCCGAACGCTGGCTCCGTTTGGGCGCCGCAGCTGCGCGGTTGTCGCAAACGAAGCCACTGGTGGCTATCGCATCGTCAGCGCACTGGATCTCGACGGGCCGCTGCCGCGGGCGGGGCAGTTCTACATGCTCGCCACCGACGCGTGGGGCGGACCCGACGGCCGCCCGTACCTGCCGCGAGCGTTCTCGGTCGCCGATGCCGAGCCTGCGCAAGACGGGGTGCGACTCGATTTTCTGCTCGAAGAGGTGGGGCCCGGCACCGACCGTCTCGGCGCCCTGCGAAGCGGCGATTGGCTTCACCTCACCGGGCCATTGGGACGCCCGTTCTCGGCCCTCTCTGAGCTGGCGCCGGGTGCCGCGGGCGCGGTTCTCGTTGGTGGTGGCATCGGCATCGCACCGCTGGCACTGCTGCGCCGCGAGCTAGCCGAGCACGGCGTCGCCCAGCGCGTGCTGCTGGGCTTTCGAGACCGCCGCCACTCGGGGGGGCTCGAGCTCTTTCGCTGCTCGGAAGTCCGAACCGCCTCCGAGGATGGACACAGCGGCCACCGCGGCTACGTCACCGACCTGCTCGCGGTCCTGTTCGAAGGCGACGATGCCGGCAGCGCCGCCGTCTTTGCCTGCGGGCCACCGGCGATGCTCGAGGCGGTCCGAGCGCTGTGCGCCGAGCGCGAGGTCGCCGCGGAGCTGGCGATGGAGACGCCGATGGCGTGTGGTTTCGGCTCCTGCTTCGGCTGCGCGGTGCCGGTCAAGGAGGGCGGCTACATGCGCCTCTGCGTCGACGGGCCGGTGGTCAACGCGGCCGCGATCGAGACGGCGCTGGTCGCTGGGAGCGGGCATTGAGCGATCTCGCGGTGACGTTGTGCGGAATCGAGCTCGAGCACCCGGTGATCAATGGCTCGGGCACGTTCGACGCGATCGCTGCGCGGCGAGCATTCGGCGACGCGATCGACGAGCGCTTTCCCTTCAGCATGTTCGTCTCGAAGACGATCACGCCCGAGCCCCGAGCCGGTAATCCCGCGCCCCGGCTCTACGAGACACCTGCGGGCATGGTCAATTCGATCGGCTTGCCCAACAAGGGCCTCGAGGGCTTTCTCATTCACGACCTGCCCCAGCTCGCTCGCTTGGCGGTGCCGCTGTGTGTGTCGGTCATGGCCCCGACCAGCGATGGCTTTGCCGCCCTGGTCGAGCGCGTTGGCGGTCGCGAGGAGGTGGCGGCGATCGAGCTCAACGTCTCTTGTCCCAACGTCAAGTCCGGTCTCATCGTCGGCGAGCAGCCCGCCGAGATCATCGCCCTGCTCGAGCGGGTTCGCCCGTTGAGCGAAAAGCCGTTGATCGTCAAGCTGACCCCAAACGTCGCCGAGCCCGCCGAGATCGCCGCCGCCGCGCAGGAGGGCGGCGCCGACGCCGTTTCGCTGATCAACACCCTGCGTGCGGGCGGACTCGACCCGGAGACCCTGCAGGCATGGCTCGGCGCCGGCAGCGGCGGGCTTTCGGGCCCGGCGGTTCGGGCGGTCGCGCTCGATCAGCTGCGTCGCGTCTGCGCCGCTGTCTCGATGCCCGTCATCGGCATGGGCGGAATCGAAACCGGTGCCGACGCGCTCGCGTTTCTCGCTCAAGGGGCGTCAGCGGTGGCGGTCGGCACGGCGAGTTTTCGCGATCCGCTGGCCGGCGATCGGATCCGCCACGAGCTGGTCAGCGAGCTCTCGAATAAGGGCATGGCGGGGTCTCCGCGGACAGCTTTGCCTTCGACCTCGACCTGAGGTCGAAACAAATATCGCCGAAAACGGGCATTAGGGCCTTGCGCCTCGGCGCGCCGCGGATATACTCGCCGCCGCCGATGGCGACTGCTCCCGTCGACACCTCAGCTGCCGTTCCGGAGAGAACCCGCGAACAGCGTATGAAGGCCCTCAACCGGGCCAATGAGATCCGCTCGGCGCGGGCTCAGCTCAAGCGTGACCTGAAGGCGGGCAAGGCAAGAATCGAGACGCTGCTGCTCGATCCGCCGGAGTACGTGCTCTCCGCAAAGGTCTTCGACATGATCCTCGCGGTGCCGAAGTACGGCCGCGTCAAGGCGAACAAGATCCTCGGCCAGTGCCGGATCTCGCCCTCGAAGACGATCGGCGGTCTCTCCGAACGCCAGCGCGCTGAACTGGTTCAGTTCCTCAGGCGCTAGGCCGAGCCGCCGACGACGACCTTAGGCTCACCGCGTGGCCAAGGTCTTCGTCATCACCGGCCCTTCCGGGGTCGGCAAGGGCACGCTGATTCGCATTCTGCGTCAGCGCCTGCCCGAACTTGAGCTGACGACCTCGGCGACGACGCGTGCCCCGCGCGAGGGCGAGCGCGATGGCGTCGACTATCACTTCCTCAGCCGTGATGAGTTCGCCCGGCGCGCCGAGGCCAACGACTTTCTCGAGCATGCCGCCTATAGCGGCAACCGCTACGGAACGCTGCGTCCCGAGGTCGAGCAGCGACTCGACGCGGGCCGCTCGGTCTTGCTCGAGATCGAGGTCCAGGGTGCGCGCCAGGTGCGCGCGGCGATGCCCGAAGCGGTGCTGGTCTTCATCGCGCCGCCCGATCCGGCGGCGCTTCGCCAGCGTCTCGAAGGTCGCGGGACCGACGATCCCGAGGCGATCTCCGAGCGCTTGCGCACGGCCGAGATCGAGCTCGACGCCCAAGAGGAGTTTCAGCACGTCGTCTGCAACGACGAGGTCGAGCGGGCGGCCGGGGAGCTGGAGGCGATCGTGCGTGGCGAGCTTGCCAGTCAAGGTCTGTAACGCCACTCCCTACAATCGTTGCCAATGATCAAGCCACGAGTAGACGAGTTGCTGGCACGCACCGACACCCACTATGCGGCGGTGCTGGTCGCGGCCAAGCGCGCGCGCCAGCTCAATAGCTACTACCGCGCGCTGGGCGAGGGCAGCTACGAGGAGTACACGCCGCCGATGGTCGACACGAACACGACCAACTACCTCACCATCGCGCTCGAGGAGCTCGCCGCCGGCAAGATCGCTTACCACTACCGCGATCGGTCGTAAGGCCGGCCGGACAGGTCGCGGGGCGAAGGTGCCATGGCCCGCATCCTTCTTGGTGTCAGCGGCGGCATAGCCGCCTACAAAGCGCTCGAGTTCGCCCGCCTGGCGACGAAAGCCGGGCATGGTGTTCGCGTCGTGATGACGCCGGCGGCGACCCGATTCGTCGGTGCCGCCTCATTTGAGGGCATCGTCGGCTCCCCGGTCTTGATCGAGGAGTTCGACCGCGATTCGATGCGCGGCGCCTACCCCGGCGACCCTGCTCCTGCTCACGACCCGATCGGTCATCTCGAGCTCGCCGCCAACGCCGACGCGATGCTGGTCGCCCCCGCTTCGGCGAACACGATCGCCAAGCTCGCCGCCGGCATTTGCGACTCGATGCTGACGACCTCGTTCCTCGCTACCGTCGCGCCTCGCCTCGTCGCTCCGGCAATGAACGCCCGCATGTACGCCAACCCCGCGACGGTCGACAACGTCGCCACCCTGCGCGCGCGGCAGATCACGATCATCGAGCCCGATGAAGGAGCGCTCGCGTCGCGCGGTGAGCACGGCGTCGGCCGCCTTGCGGCGCCGGAGCGGCTGCTGGCCGAGGTCGAAGCCGTGCTCGGCGCTCATGGTGGCAGCTGGGACGGGCTTCGGGTGCTGGTCACCGGTGGCGGCACGCGCGAGCCGATCGATGCGGTGCGCTACATCGGCAACCGCTCCAGCGGGCGCATGGGCCTCGCTCTCGCGGCTGCCGCGAAGCGCCGCGGTGCTCGGGTGACGCTCGTTGCGGCAAATATGACCTTGCCGGCCGCGGCAGGGATCGAGGTAATCGAGGTTGAGACGACGGCGGAGCTCGCCGCTGCGGTCGAGCGCGAGTTCGCCGAGACCAATGTGCTGTTGATGGCTGCGGCACCGGCCGACTTTCGCGCCGCCACGCCGGTGAGCGGCAAGCTCTCCCGCGAGCGCCAAGCCGGTCTCGAGCTGCGACTGGAAGCGACTGATGACATCCTCGCCGCTGTCGCTGAGCGCCGCAGCGCCTCGCAGACGATCTTCGGCTTTGCCGCGGAGGCCGGCGCCGATGCGATCGAACGCGCCCGGGCAAAGCTCGATCGCAAGGCGGTGGACGCGATCGTCTTCAACGACATCTCGCGTTCGGAGATCGGCTTCGACTCGACCGAGAACGAGGTGACGATCGTCGAACGCGACGACGAGCACCACGTGGCGTTGGCGTCGAAGGAGCGGGTTGCGGAGGCGATCTTGGATCGCGTCGACGCGCTCAGAGCTTCGGTGGTCGAACGTGGTTGATGCCGGATTTTGAGGACGTGGACGAGGTTGACCCCCTATACGGGTGTCAAAGTCGGCCACGTCCCGGATTCGTGCGCTGGTGGCTTCGACTGATGCCCGACGTGGTGGCGAGGCCGCGAGGGTCGCTTTCTAAACTGAAGGCATGGACCTTCAGGGCGATACCTACACGCTGTATCGCCAAGGCATAGAGCTTCTCGAAGATGGCAGCTTCGATGCTGCCACCGAGCCGCTGGCAGAGGTCGCGCGCCGCGATCCCGAGAAGACGTCCGTGCGCGAGGCGCTCGGGCGTGCCTACTTTCGCAATCGCCAATTCGCTGAGGCCGCCGCCGAGTTCGAGGCCGTGGTCGAGGTGCGACCGGTCGACGACTACGCGCACTTCTGCCTCGGTCGCGCGCTCAGCCTCACCGGCGAGCGTGAGCGGGCACGCCATCACCTGGCGCTGGCCTCGAACCTGCGGCCGGAGCGACGCGACTATCGCCTGTACCGCGATCGCCTTCGTCGCGCCGGATGATTCGCGCGGCCCGCCTCGAGTGAAGGCACTCGTCCAGCGGGTGACGCGGGCGGCCGTATCGGTCGACGGCGCTGAGATCGCGGCCGTTGGCGCCGGCCTGCTCGTGCTGCTCGGCGTCGGCGACGGTGATAGGCCCGAGCAGGCGGACCGGCTCGCCGACAAGGTGCGATCGCTGCGCGTCTTCGCCGACTCCGAGGGGCGCATGAACGAGCCGCTGGGCGAGCGCGAGGTCCTCTGCATCAGCCAGTTCACGCTGTACGGCGACGTGCGCAAGGGCAATCGACCCAGCTACACCGGCGCCGCCCGCCCCGAGGTTGCCGAGCCCCTCTACGAGCGCTTCTGCGACCGTCTCGGCGCCAGGTCGGGAGAGTTCGGAGCCCAGATGCAGGTCGAGCTCGTCAATGACGGGCCGGTGACGCTGCTGATCGAGGCCTGATCGCCGCCTGCGAGGACCATGGCCGCTCGGCTACCCGCGGCTATACTCCGCCGACCTCTCTTCGTACCCGAACCCTGTGAGTGGTGGGCCCGGGCCCACCTTTTTTTTCGCAATTTCGGCGCCGGCGAGGGGGAGAAAACGGCCAAATGGGCACTTAAATGAGAGACCTCGCAGACCTACAAGAGACAATCGAGAAGCGGATCGACGAGTTCGACCCGCAGCTCGAGCTGATCGCGCTCGAGCGGCCGGCGGCTGAGCGGCTGCGGCTCTACATCGATCACCCTGAGGGCGTCGATCTCGGGCTCTGCGAACGGGTGACCAAGCAGCTTCGCGACTTGCTCGAATCCTATGCGCTCGAGGTCTCGTCGCCTGGCGTCGACCGGCCACTGACCAAGCCCGAACACTTCCAGCGCTTTCTCGGACGGCGCGTCAAGGTGCGCACCGCCGAGCAGATCGCCGGCCGGCGCAACTTCACGGGCACGCTGACCGACGCCGACGCGAACACAGTCTCGCTCGACGCCGACGGCCAGCCGGTCCGTATCCCCTTCGAGCGAATCCATCGCTCGAACTTGATCCCCGACTTTGGAGGTACAGGCGCTTGACACGCGAGATTGTCGAGGCCCTTCACGGCCTCGAGCAAGAGAAGGGGATCGATGCCGAGACGCTGATGGAGGCGCTCGAAGATGCCCTGCTCTCTGCCTACAAGAAGAGCCCAGGCTCGGCCAAGTATGCCCGCGTCGACCTCGACCGCGAGACGGCCGATTTCCGCGTCTTCGAGCTGATTCTGCCGCCGGAGCTGGAGGAGAAGTTGCTCGCCGAGGTCGCCGAGGAGCAGGAGCCCACGGTTGACCCAGAGACAGGCGAGCTGCGCGAGCCCGAGGAGCCCGAGCTCGACCCCGAGGTGCTGGCGCCCTATGAGGATCAGATCAAGTCCAACGACGTCACCCCCGACGACTTCGGCCGCATCGCCGCGCAGACCGCCAAGCAGGTGATCCTGCAGCGCATTCGCGAGGCCGAGCGCCAGATGATGTACGACGAGTACCAGGACCGAGTCGGCGAGCTGATCACGGGGATCATCCAGCAGTCCGACAACCGCTACACGCTGGTTCAGTTGCGCGAGCGTGTCGAGGCGCTGCTGCCTCGCTCCGAGCAGGTGTGGAACGAGCGCTACGACCACGGCATGCGCGTCAAGGCCGTGATCACCGACGTTTCGGCCGAGGGCAAGGGCCCGAGCATCGTCGTCTCGCGCCGCAGCCCCGAGCTGATCAAGGAGCTGTTCGAGCTCGAGGTGCCCGAGATCGCCGACGGCCTGGTCGAGATCGTCGGCGTCGCCCGCGAGCCCGGCTACCGCTCGAAGATCGCCGTCATCTCCCACACCGACGGCGTCGATCCGGTCGGCGCCTGTGTCGGCCCACGCGGCTCGCGCGTGCGCATGGTCGTATCCGAGCTGCGGGGCGAGAAGATCGACATCATCCCTTACAACGAGGAGCCGGCGCGCTTCGTCGCCAAGGCGCTGTCACCGGCTCGCGTGCGCGAGGTTCTTGTCGACGACGAGACCAAGGAAGCCACGGTGATCGTGCCCGACGACCAGCTCTCGCTGGCGATCGGCCGCGAGGGCCAAAACGCCCGGCTTGCCGCCAAGCTGACCGGCTGGAAGGTCGACATCAAGTCGCAGACCGAGTTCTCCGAGGACGATGAGATCGAGTACGAGGAAGGCGAAGAGCAGGCCGACGGCCGTTGCGCCGCGGTCCTCTCAGCCGGGCGCCGCTGCCCCAACGCTGCTCTTGCCAGCTCTCGCTACTGCGGACTGCCCCAGCACCAGGCGCTGAGCCGCTTTTCGACCAATCAGGTGACCGTGCTGGCGCCGCTGAGCGATGAGGAGGTCGGCGCCCTGGCCGACCCTGACGCCGCCGACGCTGACGTCGCCCCGCTCGTGCAGCGCGCTGAGGCCGAGCACTCAGAGGAAGAGCCGGATGAGGCAGCGCCAGAGGCCGAACAGTCAACTGAGCAAGAAGCTCCGCCGGAGGGCGATGCAGCAGGTAGAGGATCCGCCCGAGGCCGAGGCACCCGCAGAAGGCGATGCGCCGGCAGACCTCGACGAGCCCGAGGCCGAGAGGCCGGCTGAGGCCGAGGAGGCCGAGCGCTAGAGCCCGACGGGCCCGAGGCCGAAGATGACGCTGCGGACCAGCCTGGCGAGGCAGATGAGCCCGTCGTGGCTGAGGCCGACGAGCCGGCCGAAGAGCCCGCCGAGGACGCAGATGCCGACGAGCCGGCCGAGACGCCGGCGGAGGCGCAGTCCTAGTTGGCACGTAAACGCGTTCATGAGATCGCCAAGGCGCGAGGCCTGACCAGCAAGGAGGTCCTCGCAGCGCTGAACGCCGCCGGGATCGAGGCCAAAGCCGCTGCTTCCAGCGTCGACGAGGCCGACGCGGACAAGGCCCTTCAGGCCACCAACGGCGCTGCGGCACCAGCCAAGCCGGCGAAGGCGAAAACAGCATCGCAGCCGGTCGCGGCTAAGCGACCAGCGCCGAGGCCGCGGAGAGGCGAAGCCCAGCCAAGGCCAAGGACGACGGGGCCGGCGCTGACAAGCCCGTGCGACCGGTACGGCCAGTCGAGGCTGGCGGCGCCGCTGGGGGCGGCAAGAAGCGCCGCCGCGTCGTCATCGACTCGCAAGCTTCACGGCGCGACCAGCCACAGGCGCCGCCTCGCCGGCCACCGCGCCGCCGCGGCGGGCGCCGTCGCCGGCCGCTGCTTGAGGAGCCACGGCTCGGGCCGCACGTAGAAGAGGAGCAGCCGCCGCTGAAGGTGCCCTCGGGCGCCACCGTGCGCGACGTCGCCGAGATCTTTGGCGTCGGCAGCGCCGACGTGATCAAGCAGCTGATGCAGCTCGGTGAGATGGCGACGCTGACCCAGACGCTGCCCGACGAGACCGTCGAGGTCCTCGCCGAGGCGCTCGACCGCAAGGTCGACATGGTCAGCGCCGCCGACGAGGCTCCTGAAGAGCACGTCTACGACGACGCTCCCGACGACCTTGCCGATCGACCCCCGGTGGTGACGATCATGGGCCACGTCGACCACGGCAAGACCTCTCTGCTCGACGCGATCCGCGAGACCGAGGTCGTCGCCGGTGAGGCCGGCGGGATCACCCAGCACATCGGCGCCTACCAGGTGCACAAAAACGACAAGACGATCAGCTTCATCGACACGCCGGGGCACGCGGCGTTCACGGCGATGCGCGCTCGCGGCGCCGACGTCACCGACATCGTTGTCATCGTCGTCGCCGCCGACGACGGGGTCATGCCCCAGACCGTCGAGGCGATCGACCACGCCAAGGCAGCCGATGTGCCGATGCTGGTCGCGATCAACAAGATCGACGTCGAGGGCGCCAACCCCGACAAGGTCAAAGGCGAGCTCGCGACCCAGGGCCTAAATCCTGAGGACTGGGGCGGCGACACGATCATGGTCAACGTCTCGGCGAAGACGAAGGAGAACCTCGACGACCTGCTCGAGAGCATCCTCTTGCTTGCCGAGGTCGAGGAGCTCGGCGCGAATCCCGATGCGCCCGCCTCGGGCACGGTGATTGAGTCGCACCTCGATCCAGGACGTGGCCCGGTTGCCACCGTGCTCGTGCAGCGGGGCACGCTGCGCGTCGGCGACTCGCTTGTCGCGGGCCCGACCTGGGGCAAGGTGCGGGCGATGACCGACCACCTCGGCACCAAGCTCGAGCACGGAAAGCCGGGCGACCCGGTCGAGGTGCTCGGCATGGAGGGCGTCTGCGAGGCGGGTGAGCACGTCGAGGTCGTCGACAACGACCGCCGCGCGCGCCAGCTGGCTGGCGAGCGCTCGCACCGGCTCAAGACCGAGCAGCTCGCGCGCCGCCAGTCGCGTCGCCTAACACTCGAAGAAGTCTTCGCCAAGGCCCAGGAGGGCTCGATCAACGAGCTCAACATCTTGCTCAAGGCCGACGTCTCGGGCTCGCTGGAGGCGCTCGAGGACGAGATCGCGAAGCTGCCGCAGGATCAGATCGCGGTCAACGTGATCCGCTCGGCTGCCGGTGGCATCAACGAGTCCGACGTCATGCTCGCCGCAGCCTCCGACGCGATCATCATCGGCTTCAACGTGCGCCCGCTGGCCGACGCCCGCCGCGCCGCCGACTCCGAAGGTGTCGAGGTCCGCACCTACTCGGTGATCTACAAGGTGACCGAGGAGCTGCGCGCAGCGATGGAGGGCATGCTCGCGCCCGAGGAGGTCGAGGAGGCACTCGGCAACGCGACCGTGCTCGAGCTCTTCAAGGCGTCGAAGATCGGCACGATCGCCGGCTGTTCGGTGACCGACGGCAAGCTCGTGCGCGGCGCCACCGTACGCTTGGTGCGCGACGGCACGGTCGTCTGGAATGGGCGCATCGCCAGCTTGCGCCGCTTCAAAGATCAGGTCAACGAGGTCGAGGCCGGCCTTGAATGCGGCGCTGTGCTCGAGGCCTTCCAAGACGTCAAGGTCGACGACGTGATCGAGGCGTTTGAGACCAAGCAAGTCGAGCAGACGCTCGAATAGCGCCACGTACCTCTCAATTACAGAGATCCATCTCGACCTGCGCGGCTCGCAGAGCCTCAAGGACAAGCGCCGTCAGGTCTCCTCGCTCAAGGCGCTGATCCGCCAGCGCTTCGTCGCCGCGGTGGCGGAAACGGCCGATCACGACGATCGCCGCCTGGGGACGCTCGTCGTCGCCCTGGTTGGCGGCAGCGAGGTGCGCCAGCGCGCCGCCGAGCTCGAGCGCTTCGTCGAGGCTCGCGCTCCCGACGGCTGCACGTTCGTGCGCGACCTGGTCACGCTCGAGGACATCAGGGGATGACCGGCCTGTATCTTGGCCCCGCTATGGCTGGAGGCGAGCGGATGCGCCAGATCAACGAGGTCATTCGCAAGGTGATCAGCTTGGCAATCGCCAACGAGCTCGAGGACCCGAGGATCGGATTCGTGACAGTGACCGCAGTCGAGACCAGCCCGGACCTGCGCTCTGCGCGCGTTTACGTCAGCGTGCTCGGCGACGAGCGCGAGCGCGACGACACCCTCGCCGGCCTCGCCTCTTCTCACGGCAAGCTGCAGCAGGCGATCGCGCGCGAGGTGCGGATCAAGCACACGCCGACGCTGAAGTTCCACTACGACGAGAGCCTCGAACGCGGCGAGCGGCTGTCGCGCCTGCTCGAGGCCGAGGAGCGCCCGTGAGCGAGCAGGCGACGGTTCCCGCAAGTGAGCTCGAGCGCATGCTCGACGAGCTGCGCGACGGCGAGCGCTTCCTCTTGACGACGCACGAGGGGCCCGATGGCGACGCGCTCGGCTCGCTGCTGGCGATGCACGAGATCCTCGGTCAGCTGGGCAAGGACTCGGTCATGTTCTTGGCCGCGAAGGAGTTCCCGCTTCCGGTCGAGTACCGCTTCGTCGCGCTCACCGACGTCTTTCACGAGCCGCCCGCCGACGTCGTCGACCGCGTGCTCGTCTTTCTCGACTGCGGCAACATCGATCGCATGCCCGTCGAGTTCCTCCAGCGTGACGGCGCCCACATCCTCAACATCGACCACCACCACGACAACACCTGCTTTGGCAGCGTCAACCTCGTCGAGACCGACGCCTCGTGCACGGCGGAGATCGTCTTCGACCTCGCCAAGCGCCTCGGCGCCGAGATCACACCCGAAATCGCCGCGGCGCTCTACGTCGGCCTGATCACCGACACCGGCATGTTCATGTACGAGAACACGGGCACGGCAGCGCACCGCATGGCAGCCGAGCTGATCGAGGCCGGGGTCGACGTCAACGACATCTATCGCCGCCTCTATGAACGCGTGCCAATGGAGAAGCTGGCGCTGACCGCTCGCGCACTTTCGAAGATCGAGCGCTACGACGACAACCGTCTGACGATCACCTACGTCGGCGCCGAGGACTACTCGGCATCGGGGGGCGGTGAGGACCTGACCGAGGGCATCATCGACCTGCTGCGCTCGGTCGAGGGCACCGCGGTCGCGGCGATGGTTCGCGACAAGACCGATGGCGGGCGCACCGCGCGCAAGGTCAGCCTGCGCTCGACCGACGGGACGGTCGATGTCTCGGCGATCGCCCGGGTCCACGGCGGCGGCGGGCACCGTCGCGCCGCCGGCTTCGGCAGCGACCTCTCCTACGAGGAGCTGGTCGAGTTCATCCGCGCCGAAGTCGCCGCCCAGCTTGCCCAGCCCAGCTGAGCTGACCGCAACCGGCGCGGTGTTGCTGGCCGACAAGCCGGCGGGGGTCACCTCGCACGATGTCGTCGCCAGCGCTCGGCGCAGATTCGGCGCCAAGGCCGGCCACGCCGGCACCCTCGATCCCTTTGCCACCGGGCTGCTGATCGTCCTGCTCGGTCGCCCGGCGACGCGCGAGCAGCGCGCGTTCATGGCGCAGCGAAAGACCTATCGCGCCACCGCGCGCTTCGGCGCTGTATCGAGCACCGGCGACCGCGACGGCGAGATCACCGAGACCGGAGTCCTTCCCGAGGGCGCGCTCGAGCTGCCCACCGGCGAGCTGCGCCAGCGCCCGCCCGCCTACTCGGCGATCAAGGTCGGCGGCGAGCGCGCATACAGGCGCGCCAGGCGGGGCGAGGAGTTCGAGATGCCCGAGCGCCTGGTCACCGTCTACCGCTTCGCCGAGCTGGCGCGCGACGCAGAAACAGCCGAGTTCGAGATCGAATGCTCGTCGGGAACCTACGTCCGCAGCCTGATTGCCGATCTCGGCGACGCTTACTGCACCGAGCTGCGGCGCACCCGCATCGGGCCCTTCGCCGTCGAGGAGTGCGATGACTCGCAGGCGATTGCTCTCGCCGAAGCGCTCGTGCGCCTCAAATCGCCCTCAGACGCTTGATGCTGCGAGAGTTCGCAGCGTGAGAATCACGGTCACCTCGCTGCCCGAAGCCGCACAGCGCCCGCGCTCGATCGCGATCGGGACCTTCGACGGCGTCCACGTCGGCCATCGCCAGGTGATCAAAGGCGCCGATACCGTGCTCACGTTCGAGCCGCACCCGCTCTCGGTGATCCATCCCGAGGCCCAGCCGAAGCTGATCATGCCGTTTGCGATCAAGCGCGATGTGATCGAGGGCCTGGGAGTGTCGGAGCTCGTCGTGATCCCGTTCGATCACGAGTTCTCGAAGATCGAGGCCGAGCGTTTTTGCTCGGAGATCCTGATCGAGACGCTCGGGGCCGAGCGAGTCGCGGTAGGGGAGAACTTTCGCTTCGGCGCAAGGGCCAAGGGCGACCCCGAGATGCTGCGCTCGCACTCAGAGTTCGAGACCGCGGTCGTGCCTTTGGTGGAGGTCGAGGGCGAGACCGTTTCCTCGACGCGGATTCGCGCCCTCGTCGCCGCCGGCGACATGACCGGCGCGATGCAGTGCCTGGGCGCGCCGTTTCTGCTCGAGGGGGAGGTCGTCTCCGGCGACCGCCGCGGGCGCACGCTCGGCTTCCCGACGGCGAACATCGTTCCCGACGACGATTACGCCTTCCCCGGCCACGGCGTCTACGCGGCCTTTGCCGACGGCAAGCCGGCAGCCGTCAACGTCGGCGTGCGCCCAACCTTCGAGACCGGCCGCGGCGTCCTCATCGAGACCTACGTGATCGACGACGACGTCGACCTCTACGGGCACACCTTGCGGGTCGCCTTCATCGCTCGGCTGCGCGGTGAGAAGCGCTTTGGGGGCGTCGACGAGCTGGTCGCTCAGATGAGCAAGGACGTCGAAGCGGCGCGAGAGCTCTGTGCTAGCTTCACGCCTCCATGAGCCTCACCAAAGAGCGAAAGCAGGAGCTGGTCGGCAAGTACGGCCGCACCGACGGCGACACCGGTTCCGCCGAGGTCCAGGTCGCGATGCTGACCGAGCGCATCAACGAGCTCACCGAGCATCTGCGCACTCACACCAAGGACCACCATTCACGCCGCGGCCTGCTGATGTTGGTCGGCAAGCGCCGCCGCCTGCTGCGCTATCTCGAAGGCTCCGACGTCGAGCGCTATCGCGCGCTCGTCGCAGACCTCGGCCTACGCCGCTAGCGCGGCGCGAGCAAGCCAGGCAAGGAAGCAGGGAGCGTGGCGTGCTCTGCACGCGAGCGACCGATGACGCCGCCTGGCGCAGCTCGCGGTGCGCTAGAGCGGGGTCTGTAACATCGCGACCGTTAGAGAACGAGAGTTCTGTGAAAAAGGCCGCCAACCGGGCGGTTGAAAGGACCCAAAAACAACATGAGTATGTTCGACGTAACGCGCGTTTCGGTCGAGATCGGCAACAACGAGATCTCCTTCGATACGGGCAAACTGGCCCGCCAAGCGGGTGGAGCTGTAGTTGTCAGCGCAGGCGACACCAGCGTCCTCTGCACCGCGACGATGGGCAACCTGCGCGACGTGGACTTCCTTCCGCTGACCGTCGATGTCGAGGAAAAGCACTACGCCGCAGGCAAGATCCCCGGCTCCTTCTTTCGCCGTGAGGCGCGCTCGGGCGAGAAGGCAACGCTCACCGCCCGCATGATCGACCGGCCGATCCGTCCCCTCTTTCCCAAGGGCTGGCATTTCGAGACACAGATCGTCGCCCAGCCGATGTCGGTGGACCACGTCCATCCCTACGACATCCTGGCGATGAACGGCGCCTCCGCGGCGCTTGCGATCTCACCCGTTCCGGTCGCAAAGCACGTCGGCGCCGTTCGCGTCGGCAAGCTCGAGGGCGACTTCGTCGTCAACCCCGACGAGGAGCACCTCGACGATCTCGACATGGACCTGATCGTCTCCGGCACCGACGAGGCCATCCTCATGGTCGAATGCGGCGCCAACGGCGTCACCGAGGCCGAGGTGCTCGACGCGCTCGACATCGCTCACGGCGAGATCAAGAAGCTCGTCGGCGCGATGGAGGAGCTGCGCGAGAAGGTCGGTAAGGACAAGGTCGAGGTCGACGCCCCAGCGATCGACGAGAGCCTGCTCGAGCAGATCAAGTCGCAGTTCGGCGACAAGCTCGAAGAGGCGACGCAGGTGCGCGAGAAGCTCGATCGCCAGGACGCGATCAAGGCGGTCGAGCACGACGCACTCGCAGCGCTGGCCGCCGGTGAGAACGGCGAGGAGACCGACCCCGAGAAGGCTCCCGAGGTCGTTCGCGCCTTCGCCAAGGTCGAAAAGGACATGATCCGCCACCACATCGCCGTGGACAAGAAGCGCCCCGACGGTCGCGCCCAGGACGAGATCCGCCCGATCGAGACGGAGATCGACCTGTTCCCGCGCGTGCATGGCTCGGCGCTGTTCACCCGCGGCGAGACCCAGATCCTCTCCAGCGTCGCGCTCGGCACGACGCGCATGGACATGAAGGTCGACAACCTCGGCCTCCAGGAGAAAAAGCGCTTCTGGCACCACTACAACTTCCCGCCCTTCTCGGTCGGTGAAGCCGGTTTCATGCGCGGCCCCAAGCGCCGCGACATCGGCCACGGCGCGCTCGCCGAGCGGGCGCTGGCGCCGACGATCCCGGGCGAGGAGGAGTTCCCGTACGTGATCCGTGCGGTCTCCGACACGCTCGAGTCAAACGGCTCTTCGTCGATGGGCTCCGTCTGCGCGTCGTCGATGGCGCTACAGGCCGCCGGCGTGCCGGTCAGCTCCCCCGTCGCCGGCGTGGCGATGGGGCTGATCAAGGAGGGCGACGACTACATCGTGCTCACCGACATCGCCGGCGTCGAGGACCATCTCGGCGACATGGACTTCAAGGTCGCTGGATCGGCTGATGGCATCACCGCATTGCAGATGGACATCAAGATCACCGGCGTCACCTTCGAGATCCTCACCGACGCCCTCGAGCAGGCTCGGAAGGGCCGCCTGTTCATCCTCGACAAGATGGCCGAGGCGATCGACGGGCCGCGCGAGAAGCTCTCCGTCTACGCACCGGCGATCGAGACGATCAAGATCGACCCGGAGAAGATCGGCGCCGTGATCGGCAAGGGCGGCGAGACAATCCGCGGCATGCAAGAGGAGTTCGAGGCCGAGATCGACATCGACGACGACGGCAGCGTGCGCGTCTATGCGCCCAGCGGTGCTCTCGTCGACGCCTGCATCGCGCGGATCGAGTCGATGACGCGCGAGGCCGAGGTGGGAGACAACTTCCCCACTGCCAAGGTGGTCAAGACGACCACGTTCGGCGCCTTCGTCGAGCTCGTCAAGGGCACCGACGGTCTCCTGCACATCTCCAACGTCAAGCCCGGCGAGCGCGTTGACACGGTCGAGAGCGTGCTTTCGGCGGGCGACGTCATCGACGTCACCGTGGCCGAGGTCGACAAGGAGCGCGGCCGCATCGGCCTGCGCCTCTCTGACGATCCTCAGATCTCGGGCAAGAGCCCCGACGAGCTGCAGAAGCTCGGCACGGGCGACCCGACGATGGGCGGCGGCGGCGGACGTGGCGGACGCGGTGGCCGTGACGGCAATCGCAATGGCGGCGATCGCGGGGGCTCGGGCGGACGCGACGGTGGCGGCCGCGGCGGCCGCGGCCGGGAGCGCCTCGACCGCTAGTGCCGATGGACCTGCCTGAAGGCGTAGAGCTGACCGAGCTGGACGGCGGCCTGCGGGTCGTCACCGAGGGCGTGCCCTCGGTTCGCTCGGTCGCGCTTGGCCTCTGGGTCAAGACCGGATCGCGTGACGAAACGCCGGCTCAGGCCGGCGTCTCGCATTTCCTCGAGCACCTGCTGTTCAAGGGAACCGAGCGCCATTCGGCGATCGAGATCTCCGAGCTCTTCGACGGCATGGGCGCGGCCTCCAATGCCGCCACCGGCAAGGAGACGACCCACCTGCATGCGCGCTTTCTCGATGAGCACACCGAGCAGGCCTTCGACCTGATGTCGGAGATGCTGCTGGCGCCGGCACTGCCCGAGGACGAGATCGACTCCGAGCGCGAGGTCGTGCTCGAGGAGATCGCGATGTATGAGGACGAGCCCTCCGATCGCGTCCACGACGTCCTCGCCGAGGCGATGTACGGCGATCAGCCGCTTGGGCGCCGGGTGCTCGGCCTCGCCGAGGTGATCGGCTCGATCCCGGTTCCCGACATCGCCGCCTATCACCAAGCTCGCTACACCGCCGGCAATATCGTCGTCGGTGCTGCGGGCAGCATCGAGCATGACCGCATCGTTGAGCTCGCCCAGCGCTTTCTGGCGACCGCGGCGCCGAGCAACGGCACGATCGGCGATGCGGCGACGCCCACTGCGGAGAGCGCCAACCTGCTCTTCTATCCGAAGGACACCGAGCAGTACCACATCTGTTTCGGCGGCCGGGGCATCTCCTCCGGCGACGAGCGCCGGTTCACGCTGGGCGTGATCAACACGATCTTCGGCGGCTCGGTTTCCTCGCGGCTGTTTCGCGAGATTCGCGAGAAGCGCGGTCTCGCCTACTCCGTCGGCTCCTACACGCACGAGTTCGTCGATCGTGGCTTTGTCGCCATGTACGTCGGCACTCGCGCCGACAAGGTGGCGGAGGCCTGCGAGATCATCGGCCGCGAGCTGCGCGAGCTGCGCACCGGAGGCGTCACCGAGGCAGAGCTTCACCGGGCAAAGGAGCACGTCAAGGGACGGCTGGTCCTGGGCCTCGAATCGACCAGCGCGCGCATGGCGAGGCTGTCGCGCAACATCCTCTTCGAGATCCCGATCCTCTCGCTCGACGAGATGCTGGCCGAAGTCGACGCGATCTCCCTCGACGACGTCACCGAGCTGGCGTCGGACCTCTACGACGCCGACACCTTCGCGGCGGCCTGCGTCGGGCCCGACGAGGACCGCTTTCGAGCGGCCGCCGGGCATGTCTCAGAGCAGCTCGTCGCCACCGGCTGAGGCGGCGCGCGTATGATCCGCGTAGTCGTCTCGGGCGCCGCGGGCCGGATGGGGGAGACCGTCTGCGAAGCGGTCGAGGGCGCGACCGACATGCACCTGACGGGGCGAGCCGACCCGGCGCTGCAGTCGCCGCTCGCCGAGCACCTCGGCGAGGCCGACGTCGTCGTCGACTTCACCACGCCCGAGACCGCGCTCGCCAACGCCACCGATTGCCTCGACGCCGGAGTGCACGTCGTCATCGGCACCTCGGGATTCGACCAGCAGGCGCTGCGCGAGTACGCCGACGCAAAAGCGGGCCGAGGGTGGCAACGCCAACGCCTTCTTCGGACCCAACTTCGCGATCGGAGCGGTGTTGATGATGCGCTTCGCCGCCGAGGCGGCGCGCCACATGCCCGAGTGCGAGATCGTCGAGCTTCACCACGACCGCAAGCTCGACGCGCCGTCGGGCACCGCCAAGCGCACTGCCGAGCTCATCACCGACGCTGGCGGCAACGTCCACCAGCCGATCCACTCGCTGCGCCTGCCCGGCCTCGTCGCCCACCAGGCGGTCGTGCTCGGAGGCGAGGGTCAGACCCTGACGATCCGCCACGACTCGATCGACCGCTACTCGTTCATGCCGGGCGTGCTGATGGCGGTGCGGGGAGTGGGGGAGCTGACGGAGCCGTTAACGGTTGGGCTCGAGAGCTTTCTGTAGTCGCAGGCGCCGGGCTGGCCGCGCGGTGAGCGCCAGCTCTAGTGCGCGACCGAAAGGTCCGTTCGCTCGAATAGCGCGGCCAACGTTCCACTCGTGTCGAGTAGCGTCTCCACCGCATGACCGACCTCGCGCGCATGGACGCCACCGCCCAGGCCGAGCTCGTCCGCAGCGGCGAGGCGTCGCCGACCGAGCTCGTCGACGCTGCGATCGCGCGGATCGAAGCCGTCAACCCGCAGGTCAACGCGGTCATCCACGAGTTCTTCGACGACGCCCGCACCCAGGCGGCCGGGGAGCTACCCGATGGTCCGTTTCGCGGCGTTCCCTTTCTCTTCAAGGACCTCGGTGCGGTCCTCGCCGGGATGCCGATGCACATCGGGCTTCAGGTACTCAAGGACGCCGACTTTCGCGTCCCGATCGATTCCTATCTCGGCGCGCGGTTCAAGGCCGCGGGCCTCGTCGTCGTCGGCAAGACCAACGTTCCCGAGCTTGGGATCCTGCCGACGACTGAGCCCAAGGCCTACGGCGCGACGCGCAACCCGTGGAACCTCGAGCACACCGCCGGTGGCTCGTCGGGCGGCTCGGGCGCTGCCGTCGCAGCCGGCATGGTGCCGTTCGCCCACGCCGACGACGGTGGTGGCTCGATCCGCATTCCAGCCTCGGTCAATGGCCTCGTCGGGCTCAAGCCGACGCGGCAGCGGATCTCTGAGGGGCCTTTCATCGGCGACGTCATGTCCGGGCTCACCGCCGCGCTCTGCGTTAGCCGTTCAGTACGCGACACCGCGGCGCTGCTCGATGCCGTTCATGGCCCGGCGCCCGGCGATCCCTACGTCGCGCCTGAGCCGGCTCGCCCGTACATGGACGAGATCGGCGTCGACGAGCCACTTCGCATCGGTTTTCTCGAACAGCCCCCGGTTCCGGGCATCGAGAGTGACCCCGAGTGCGTAGCGGCGCTGCGCGGCGCGCTCGATGTGATCGAGTCGCTCGGTCATGAGGTCGAGGACTCCTCGCCGCTCAACGCCGAGCTCGCCGCCAATTTCGATCTCGAGGACAGCTTCATGACCCGCTGGGCCGCGAGCCAGGCAGCGGGGCTCGACCAGTTCTCGACGATCATCGGCCGCCAGATCACAGCCGAGGACGTCGAGCCGCTGACCTGGGCGCTCGCTGAGATCGGGCGCGAGCGCTCCGCCGGTGAGTACTTGTCAGCGGTTGCCTTGCACCAGACGGTCACGCGGGCGATCGCCGGCTTGGTATGAGGCCGGCTTCGACCTGCTCGTCACCCCGACGATGGCTGAGACACCGGTGCCGCTTGGCACCTATGCCGACGACGGTGACGACCCGCTCGACGCCTTTCGCCGTGCGATCCCGGCTGGCTCGTTCACCGCGATCTTCAACGCCACCGGTCAGCCGGCGATCTCGTTGCCGCTGCACTGGACCGAGGACGGCCTGCCCGTCGGCGTGCAGCTGGTGGCGCCGTATGGTCGCGAGGACCTGCTGATTCGAGTCGCGGCGCAGCTCGAGCAGGCGGCGCCTTGGGCGGACAAGACGCCACCTGTCTTCGCCGCCAGCGATACTTCAGTCGCATGACCGCAGAGATCAAGGGCGTGATCACGGCGATGGTGACGCCGTTCGACGGCGATGGACAGCTCGACATCGCGGCTGCGCGCCGTCTCGCTCGCTATCTGATCGAAAACGGCTCGCACGGTGTCGTCGTCGCCGGCACCACCGGCGAGGCGCCGACCCTCACCGACGACGAGAAGATCGAGCTGCTGGAGGCGGTGCTCGACGAGATCGGCGACTCAGGCCTGGTTATCGCCGGTACGGGGTCAAACGACACCCGTCACGCCGCCGATCTCGCCGAGCGTGCCCGCGTGGCCGGCGCCCACGCGATCCTCTCGGTTACGCCCTACTACAACAAGCCGAGCCCAGCGGGCCTGCGCGCGCATTACGCCGCGGTCAGCGAGGCGGCGGGCGAAACCCCCGTGGTCCTCTACAACATCCCCTCGCGCTGCGTGACCAACATCGCTCCGGAGCTGCTCGCCGAGCTTGCCGCAAGCAACGCCAACATCGTCGCCGTCAAGCAGGCAAACAACGATGACCTCGGGCCGATTGAGGGCCTCGATGTGCTCGCCGGCAACGACGAGGTCTTCGCCCGCACGCTCGCCTTCGGCGGGCCCGGCGGCATTCTCGTCGCCTCGCACGTGATCGGGCCGCAGATGCGCGAGCTCTACGACGCTGCGGTCGGCGGCGACCAGGAGCGCGCTGCGGAGATCGACGCTGAGCTCAAGCCCGTCTACCAGGCGATGGCGCTGACTTCGAGCCCGACGCCGGTGAAGACCGCGCTCGAGCTCGCCGGGGTAGTCGAGGCCAACTTCCGCCTGCCGATCGTCACGGCGTCCGACGACGAGCGCAGCCAGATTCGCAGCGCGCTCGAGGCCGCAGGCGTCGCGCTTGGCGCCAACGACATGGCCGGAGCCTGAGTCGTGGCAGACCGCGTGCGCATCCTCCCGCTCGGCGGGCTGGGGGAGATCGGCAAGAACATGACCCTGATCGAGTACGGCGATCGGATCGTGATCATCGACACCGGGCTCATGTTCCCGACCGCCGAGATGCTCGGCATCGACTTGGTCCTGCCCGACTTCGGCTACCTGCGCGAGCGCGCCGACGACATCGAGGCGATCGTGCTCACCCACGGCCACGAGGACCATGTCGGCGCGCTTCCCTACGTCCTGCGCGAGATCGGGCTGCCGCCGGCGATCTACGGCGGCCCGCTGACGATCGGGCTCGTGCGCTCGAAGCTCGAGGAGCACAAGCTGCGCGACGTGCCGCTGGAGGTGATCGACACGGGCGAGAAGGTGACGGCCGGTCCCTTCGGGATCGAGATGATCCACGTCTCGCACTCGATCCCCAACTCGCGCGCGGTCGCGATCACGACCCCGGTCGGCGTGATCATCGCCACCGGCGACTACAAGTTCGACCAGACGCCCGTCGACGGCGTTCCCGCCGACTTCTCGCGCCTTGCCGAGCTCGGCGCCGAGGGCGTGCTCTGTCTCTTCGGCGATTCGACCAATGCCGATCGCCCCGGCGTGGCGCCTTCGGAGTCGACGGCCGGACCGGCGCTGCTGGAGGAGTTCGCGCGCGCCAAGGGCCGCCTCATCGTCACCTGCTTTGCCTCCAACGTCCACCGCGTGCAGCAGGTGATCGACGCCGCCGCCGAGCTCGACCGCCGCGTTGCCCTGGTCGGGCGCTCGATGCGAAAGAACTTCAACATCGCCTCCAACCTCGGCATCGCCGACGCGCCCGACGGGATGCTGATCCAGCCGCGCGAGATCGAGGACTTCCCCGACCACAAGGTGATCGCGATCTCGACCGGCAGCCAGGGTGAGCCGCTTTCGGCGTTGCGGCGCATGGCCCACGGCGATCACCGCGACATCGAGCTTCACTCCGGCGACACCGTCGTCTTCTCGGCGACGCCGGTACCCGGCAACGAGCGCTCGGTCAACGAGACGGTCGATCGCATCTTTCAGATCGGCGCCAAGGTCGTGACCGCGGCCGACGCGCCGATCCACGCTTCCGGTCACGGCTATCAGGAGGAGCTGAAGCTGATGCTCAACCTGACCAAGCCGCGCTATGTGATGCCGGCCCACGGCGACCACCAGCGGCTGCGCCTTCATTCGCAGCTGGCCGAGTCGGTCGGCATCGATCCCGACCGCATCTTCCAGGGGCGAAACGGGCTCGCGCTCGAGATCGACTCCTCCGGCGCCGATCTCAGCGAAGCGACGCGGGCCGGGATGATCTTCGTCGACGGCGTCGACATCGGCGATCCCGACGACGTCGCCTTGCGCGACCGGCGCATGCTCTCGGCCGACGGCGTCTTCATCGTCGTCGTCACGATCGACTCTGAGGACGGCAGCTCGGTCACCGATCCCGAGATCATCTTCCGCGGCGTCGGCTTCCTCGAAGACGACGAGGCGACTGAGCTGACCGAGGAGCTGCGCGATGTGGTCGAGTCGTCGCTGGAGGGCGCGGCCACCGATGGCATCAACGATCCTGCTCTATTGCAGGAAGATCTTCACGACGACATCGCCAGCTTCGTTTATAAGCGGTTGAAACGACGCCCTATGATCTTGCCGGTGGTGGTTGAGGTTTGAGCAGGGGATTTGCGGTCCGCGCGTCCGCATTTGCGGTCGCGCTGATCGCGGCAGGGGCCGGCGCCGCGCCCGCTGCGGGCGCCGACCGCGTCGCGCGCGTGGCCGAGCGCGCCGCAGCTCCGATCGCCCAGCTCGAGGCGTCGGCCCGCGTTGCGGTGCCGGGCGGCGGGGCGATCCAGCGATTCGCTCAGCGCGCCGGCGGGTTGCCTGTCTTCGGCGCTGAGGTCGTTGTCGCGAATCCCGATTCCGGTGCGCCGATCCTCGTCGCCGACGACACCGTCGCCGGTCTCGAGGGCGATGATCGTGGCGCGGCGATCTCGCGCTCGCGCGCGGTCAACGCCGCGATCGCGGCGACGGGCTCGACCCGCCTGCGCGCGCCCGCGCGCGCCAAGCTCGGCATCGACCCGGCCAGCGCGCGCATGGCCTGGCAGATCTCGCTGCCGTCGGCCGCGCCGCTTGCCGATTACCTGGTCGCGATCGACGCCCGCAGCGGCAGGGTCCTGAGCAGCCGCGACCTGCTGTGGAACGCGACCGGGACGGCCTCGCTTTATGACCCGAACCCGGTCGTGCAGCAGGCGAGCTACTCGGGGCTGAGAGACGCAAAGGACAAGGACTCGCCGCTTCTGACCAGCCTGCGCTTGCCCGTGAGCTTGGCGAACATCACCAGCACAAGCGGCTGTCTCGTCGGCATCTACGCCGACGCCCGGCTCGGCAAGAAGGCGGAGTCCGTCTGTGCTCCCAACGCCGACTTCAGCGCCCTGACCCGAGCCAATAACCAGTTCGAGTCTGTGATGGCCTACTACCACGTCGATCGCACGCGTGCCTATGTCGAGAGCCTCGGCCTTTCCGGCGCGCTGCGCGCCAAGCCGCAGAAGGTCCGCGCCAACGGCATCCCCGACGACAACTCCTTCTACTCCTCGATGACGCAGTCGATGACACTCGGCACCGGCGGGGTCGACGACGGTGAGGACGCCGATGTGATCGTGCACGAGTACGGCCACTCGCTGCAAGATCAGGCGGTGCCGAAGTACGGGCGCACCGTCGAAGCGGCTTCGATCGGCGAGGGCTTCGGCGACTATCTGGCGGCCGCGATGTCTGCCCAGACCACCGGCGGCAACGAGTTCGACGCCTGCATCTTTGACTGGGACGGAATCTCATACTCGGCCACGGGCTGCGGCCGGCGCTCCGACCGCGCGATCACGCTGAAGAAGGCCGAGGCGCGGTGCTTCGAGGAAGTCCACTGCCTCGGCGAAGTCTGGTCGTCGGCGCTATACGAGCTGCGCCAGACGCTTGGCGTCGACGCCCAGGGACAATCCGTGATGGACCGGGTGACGCTGGAATCGAACTTCATGCTGACCAAGAGCGCCACCTTCAAGAGCGCCTCGAAAGCTCTCCTGGCCGCCGACCAGCTCCTCTACGCCGGCGCCCACGTCCCGACGATCCAAGCCGAGCTGACCGAACGAAAGTTCTGCAAAGCGGCCTGCTGAGGGTTTAGCCCCGCGAGGTCCGAGGCGGGCCTCTGTGGGACGTTCCTCTCGGGCGCTCGAGCCGTGGCGATGCGGTCGATGTCCGATGGAGCCTCCGCAGGCGAAGCCGAGGACAGCTCCAGCGGGCATCGCACCCATCGCCGCGGCCCCGCACAACCCAAAAAGAATGGCCCGCCGAGACTCAGGGAGGGGGGAGGTCTCGGCGGGCCGGATTGGCGCAGACTCAGTACTGGCCAATTGATACCCGGCGAAGCGGTGTCGGGCGCCTCGACGGGTGGTGTCTCGTCCGGGCAGCAACCTAAACCGGTTTCGTAAATGGAAGCTAAGACTTCTCGGACCCGCAAGCGTGCGGGTGGTCTATGAGACTGCCGGCGTCGTCTGCGCTGTGAGCACCTGCTCATCAAGCGGCAGGCGGACGATGAAGCGAGCGCCGCCCGCGATCCCATTGCCGGCTTCGACATCGCCCCCATGGGAGACCGCTACCGCTTTGACGATCGCGAGGCCGAGCCCCGTCCCAGAGTCGAGCGCGAGGTCGGCGGGACCGCTGGCACGAACGAAGCGGCCGAAGATCTGATCGGCCATTCCCTGCGGAATGCCGGGGCCGTCGTCGCTGACCTCGAGCGTTGCCTCGTCATTTTCCGAGCCCACTGCCGCGCGCACGCTACATCCCGGCGGCGTGTGGCTGACGGCGTTTTCGATCAGGTTGAGCGCGAGGCGGTGGAGGTCGTCGGGGTTGCCTTCGACGATCACGGGCTCGGGAGCATCGAGCACGAGCGCGTGCTCGCCGGCGACGGGGCGGACCTCGGCGATCGCGTCGGCGACGATCGCCGCCAGGTCGCAGCCGCGGCGCGGGCCCCAGCGGCCCGCATCGGCCCGGGCCAGCAACAGCAGGTCGGAAACCAAGCGGCGCATACGGCGTGAGGATCCGAGAGCGCCGGCGACGATCTCGCGATCCTCGCTGTCGGCCGTCGCATCGGCGGCGAGGCGCTCCTCGAGCAGCTCCAGATTTGCGAGAACACTGGTCAGCGGGGTGCGCAGCTCATGCGAGGCGTCGGCGACGAAGTCTCGCTGGGCTTGGATCATCTGCTCGGTCTCGCTGCGGGCCGCATCGAGCTCGCGCAACATCTGATCCAGCGTCCTCGCAAGCTCGGCGACTTCGTCGTCGGCGTCGGGCATCGGAATGCGCCGCGATGGATCGCGCGTGGTCGCGATCTCGCGCGCGGCCGACGTCAGCGAGGAGACGGGTCGCATCGCGCGCATCCCGATCGCGACGCCGCCCATCCCGGCGAGAATCGTGCCGCCGATGACGCCGCCCGCGAGAAAGAGCCACAGGCGTCCCATCGTCGCTTCCAGGTCCTCGCGTTTGCGGGCGAACTCGACGATGACCGGGGGGCCGAGATCGCTCGAGATGACCAGCTGACTGGCGACGGTGTAGCCATCGACGTTGCGCACCTGCTCGGTCGGCGGCCCCAGGTCCGGAGCATTCGGGGTTGCTCCGATGAGATCCCCGCCTTGCTCGACGAACTTGACCGAGCTGGCGTCGGGCAGCACGTATTGATTGAGGCCGAGATCTCGTGCGCTCGGCCTGCGGTCGCCGGTTGCAGGATCGACGACGACCTCGAAGCGGTTGGCGATGTTGTTGGCTGAGCTCTGCGCTTCGTCGGCGAAGCTGTCCTCGAGCTTGTCGACGGCAAGGCGCCCGACGACGAGCGCGAAGACGACGAGGATGACGAAGGTGAGGCCGGCCGAGACGGCGGCGATGCGCCAGCGCACCGGCCAGCGAACCGGCGAGAAGCGCCGGGGCGAGCGCTCAGAGCTCATCTTCACGCGGCGCGCGAACTACGTAGCCGGCCCCGCGCTTGGTGTGAAGCAGCCGCGGCTCGTCGCCCTGCTCGAGCTTTCGCCGCAGATTCGAGATGAAGACGTCGATCGTGTTCGTCATTGCCATCGGGTCATAGCCCCAGACGTCTTCGAGCAGGCGCTCGCGCGAGACGACGAGGCGGTCGTTTCGCATCAGGTACTCGAGCAACTCGAACTCGCGATTGGTGAGATCGAGCACGCGCTTTCCCCGAACGACCTCACGTGTATCGGCATTGAGCCGCAGATCGCCGACGACGAGCGCAGCGCTGCCGCGCGGCGGGCGCCGGCGCATCAGCGCGCGCATTCGCGCCAGCAGCTCTTGGCGCTCGAACGGCTTGACGAGGTAGTCGTCGGCGCCGGAGTCGAGTCCGTCGACACGGTCATCGAGGTCGGCGCGAGCGGTCAGGATCAAGATCGGGACATCCGACTCCGCTCGCAGGCGCCGGCAAACCTCGACCCCATCGAGCCCCGGCAGCCCGAGATCGAGGACGACGAGGTCGGGAACGAACTCCTCCGCGGCTCGCAGCGCCTCGATCCCATCGCCGGTCGAGCGCACGTCGTGACCCTCTTGGCGCAGCGTGCGCCGCAGCACGTCGGCGATCGCCTCGTCGTCTTCGACGACTAAGACGCGACCAGATTGCTCACCTTCGGACAGCATCGCCACAGAGGGTAGACGGGCTTTCTGCCTGCACGGCAACTTTTTAGCGGCGGTTTACGGCGGCGCAGGGGTCGATGCGCAGGCGTCGAAGTCATGTCTCACGCAGCGGACGTCCGCGCGCTGCCCCGTGAGCATGAACCCGTTCAACTCAAAGCCAAAGCGCAGGGCCAAGCGGCGTAAGGCGCCGGCGCGCTCGCGCTCCGCGTCGAGTGCCAAGCGGGTGTCGAGCGCGAAGCGAACGTCAGGCGCCAAGCGCGCCCCGCGACCCCGGCGCGATCCGCGCGACCTCGTTGAGGGTCTCGAGCAACGCCACCTCGACGTCATCGGCCTCGCTTTCGTCGCCGCGGGGATCTACCTCGCCTGCGTCCTCTATCTCGACTGGGATGGCGGCCGTGTCGGCGGCTGGCTTGGCAACGGTCTCGAGCACGCTGCGGGCCGAGTCGCTTTCGTCACCCCGATCGCGCTCGCCGGGTTCGGCGGCGCGCTGATCGCCCGGCCACTGCTGAGAGCGCCCTCGGCGCTCAACGCGGGCGTCGTCTTGTTGCTCGCCGGCTTGCTCTTGGCCTTCGCCGCGCAGACGGCCGGAGTTGGCCCCGATCGCCCGCAGCGCCACGACTACTTCGAGGTGCGCTTCATGGTCGAGCACGGAGGCGCGATTGGCGAATCGCTGTACTGGGCCTCGACGACGCTGTTTCAGCGCCTCGGCGCGCACATCTTCGCCCTCTTGATGCTGATCTCAGGCGGCTTGCTGCTGACGGGCACCACCGTCGGGGGCGTGCTGGGCGCCACCGGCAACGCCATGCGCAGGGCCGGCACCGGCACGCGCGATGTCGCGCGTACGGTTCGCTCGGATCCCGGCGACCAGGGACGTTGGGGGGATGCCCCTGGCGAGGACATCGCGATCACCCGGGCCGCTCCCACGGACGCATTTGCGACCGAGGCGCTCGAGGCGGACGAGGAGGCGCCGGCGATCTCCGATCGTCCCGGCGGCGAGTGGGAGGACCCTGAGCCCGAGCCGGTACCAGAAGTCGATCAGTTCACCTACGACGACGCCGGGCCCGAGCAGCCGGCAGTGCCGACAGCCGCCGCCGAGGCTCCGCGAACGCCGATGGGCAACCGCAAGGACGGCGTCACCTCCTCCGACGAGCTCGATTACAAGCTGCCTCCCGCCAAGGCGCTTGACCGCGGCAGAGCCGATCCGGGGCCCGACATGCGCGATCGCGAGACGACGGCCAAGGCGCTGTTGGAGTCGCTGAAGCACTTCGGCATCGAGGCGCGCCTGCTCGGCGTCGTCAGCGGCCCCCACGTGAGCCGCTATGAGCTGCAACTGGCGCCGGGAATCAAGGTCGCCAAGGTCGCCCAGCTCAGGGACGACCTCGCCTATGCGCTTGCTTCAACCGACATCCGCATCCTCGCTCCGATCCCAGGCAAGAAGGCCGTTGGCGTCGAGGTGCCCAACCAGCGCCGTCGCCTCGTCCGCCTCGGCGACCTCTACAGCGAACGCCCCAAGGGCGCCTCGCCGCTGCTGGCGTGGCTGGGCAAGGACGTCTCGGGCCAGTCGGTAAACGCCGACTTGGCGCTGATGCCGCACGTGCTCGTTGCCGGCACGACCGGATCGGGCAAGTCGGGCTGCATCAACGCGATCTTGACCTCGATCCTCATGCACGCCTCGCCGAACGAGGTCCGCCTCGTGCTCGTCGACCCCAAGCGGGTCGAGCTCAACCACTACGAGAGCATTCCGCACCTGCTGACGCCGGTAGTCACGAGCCCGCGCCTCGCGGCCAACGTCCTCGCCAACTTGATCGGCGAGATGGAGAGCCGCTACGCCGTGATGAGCGAGCTGCGGGCCCGAAACCTGGTCGAGCTCAACCGCGCTCGCAAGAAGCAAGGCGAGCCACCGCTGCCCCACATCCTCTGCGTCATCGACGAGCTCGCCGACCTGATGATGGTCGCACCGGCCGAGGTCGAGGACTCGATCATCCGCTTGGCCCAAAAAGCGCGCGCGATCGGCATTCACCTCGTGCTTGCGACCCAGCGCCCGTCAACCGACGTGATCACGGGCACGATCAAGGTCAACATCCCGTCTCGAATCGCCTTCGCGGTCGCCTCTCAGGTCGATTCGCGCGTGATCCTCGACGGCGGCGGCGCCGAGACGCTGCTGGGCCAGGGCGACATGCTGTTTCGCCCCGTCGGCAGCTCGAAGATGAACAGGATCCAGGGTGCCTTCGTGACCGAGGAGGAGATCGCCAAGGTCTGTGCCTTCTGGGCCAAGCAGGGCGAGCCCGAGTTCGACGTCGAGCTCCTGGAGATGAAGGAGCCCGAGCTCGAGCCCGGCTCCGACGGCGAGTTCTCCCCCGACGAGGACGACCTGCTGGCCGACGCGGCGCGGATCGTGGTCGAGTCCGAAACCGCGTCGGTTTCGATGATCCAGCGACGCCTGCGGGTCGGCTACACCCGTGCCGGACGGCTGATCGACATGCTCGAGCGGCGCGGGATCATCTCCGGTTACGAGGGCTCCAAGCCGCGCCAGGTGCTGGTTTCACAAGCCGAGTTGCCGCGCCTACTGAGCGGCATCGGAGGCGAGATCATCGACGCCGCCGGTGCGCCGGCGCCCGACTCTGCTGGTACCGAGACCGACCTCGAGCCGGTCGAGCGCTGACGCCGTTCAGATCTCCTGCGCGGCGATCGCTAGCGGCGAATACTCTCGTCGCATGAGCGTTCGCGCGGGCATTCTCGTCACCGGGACCGAGGTGATCACGACCCGGATCACCGATCGCAACGGCCCCTGGGTCTCGCAACGCCTGGCGGCGTTGGGCGTCGAGGTCGCGCACATTCTGGTCGTCGGCGACCGCGCCGAGGACGTCGAAGCTGGCCTGCGTTTCATGGCCGGCGAGGGCTGTGAGCTGATCGTCACCAGCGGCGGGCTCGGCCCCACCGCCGACGATCTCACTGCCGAGGTAGTCGGCCGTTTCGCCGATGTCGAGATGATCCTCGACGAGCAGATGGAGTCGAAGATCGCTGCGATCATCGCCGGCTTTGCGCGACGTATGCGCTTCGACCCCGACGCGCTGCGGGCCGCGAACCGCAAACAGGCGATGGTGCCCAAGGGAGCAACGACGATCGACCCCGCGGGTACCGCACCTGGGCTCGTGGTGAGCACGGCGGCAGGGCCGGTGGTGATCGTCTTGCCGGGGCCGCCGCGCGAGCTGCACGCGATGTGGGAGGAGGCCCTGGCGACCGACGCGGTGCGAGGCGTGCTCGATCGCGCTGAGGACTACCAGGTGCAGACGGTGCGGATGTTCGGCATTCCGGAATCCGAGATCGCGCAGGCGCTGCGCGAGATCGAAGCGGACGTGGATCTCTCGCCTTTGGAGATCACGACCTGCCTGCGCCGCGGCGAGCTCGAGATCGACATTCGCCACCGGCCCGCGGCGTTGGCAGATCGCGAGGCGCTCGTCGAGCGTCTGGTCGAGCGCTTCGACCGCTTCGTCTTCAGCCTCGACGGCTCAACGATCGACGAGCAGGTGGCTGAGTTGCTGGCGGGCCACAAGATCGCCCTCGCCGAATCGTGCACCGGCGGGCTCCTGGCGGCGCGGCTGAGCGAACGCCCCGGCGCCTCTGAGTATTTCGCCGGCGCTGTCGTCAGCTACTCCAACGAGGCCAAGACCGAGCTCCTGGGAGTCGACCCGACCTTGATCGAGGCCCACGGCGCGGTCTCACCCGAGGCCGCACGAGCCATGGCCGATGGTGCGCTGGCGCGCTTCGACGCCGACGTCGCCTGCGCCATCACCGGGATCGCCGGGCCCGGCGGCGGCTCCAAGGAAAAGCCCGTCGGCTATGTCTGCTGGTGCGTGCTCGATTCGAGCGGAACCGTGCTGGCGCGAGACATCGTCATGCCAGGCGACCGAGTCGAGATTCGCGACCGCTCAACAACGGTCGCGATGCAGATCCTGCGCCGCCTGCTTCGCGGCGAGCAGCTGCCGGTGTGAACGCCACGGTCGCCGAGCCCTTCGCGGCCCGAGCGAGCGTGTCCTCGTCCCCGTGCCGAGTGCTTGCGTGGGTAAGCGGTACTTGTACTTTGGGTGGAAGTGCAACCTTCGCGAGATACTCCGCGGACCGTGACGCAGGCAAACGTAGAGATCGTGCGCTCGATTTTCGCGGCGTGGGAGCACGGCGACTTCGGCTCCGTCGACTGGGCGCACCCCGAGATCACTTTCGTGGTCGCCGACGGCCCGACACCTGGAAGCTGGACCGGGGTTACGTCAATGGCGGAGGCGTGGCGAGGAGCCCTGAGCGCCTTTGAGCAATTGCGCACGGAGGCCGACGAGTACCGCGCGCTCGACGATGAGCGCGTGCTCGTGCTCATGCACCTCAGCGGGCGCGGCAAGACGAGCGGGCTGGAGGTCGGGGATATAGCGATGAAGGGGATGAACCTGTTTCACGTTCGCGGCGGCAAGGTGACGAGGCTCGTCCTGTACTGGGACCGCGACCGCGCGCGCGCCGATGCCGGGCTGCCGACGTAGCCCGGGGGAGCACGCTGGACAAGAGCGGGAGCGCTACAGACGTTCGCGATAATGCGCAGACGATGGGGCAAGAGAACGTGGAGAAGATTCGAGCGGGCATCGACGCTTTCAATCGGCGCGACTTCGACGAGGCTCTGGCGCCCCTACGTGACGACGTAACGTGGGAACGGTTCCTCTCCCGAGCCGAGGCTGCGACCCCGTTGGTACGAGGCAAGAAGGAGCTCCGGGCTGTCTGGAAGAGTCAGGTGGAAGCGGTGGACCTACGGCTCGAACCGGACGAGTTCATCTCGGTAGGGGACAAGGTGATCGTGCCGATGCGCATGGTGGCGCACGGTAGCGGCAGTGAGATCAGGCTGACCACCTTGATCACATGGGTCTGGACCTTCGACAACGAGGGCCGTGGGACGAAGGTCGAGTTCTTCGAATGCCGCGACGACGCTCTCGACTCCGCCAAGCTGGCGCAGTAGCGCTATGGACGAAAGCGGAACTTCGCCGGCGCGGTTGTCGTGGATGCCAGACTCCCGCTGTGCCCGACTGGACGAAGAAGAACTTCGAGGACCTCCTTGATGTCAGTCCGGAGAACGTTCCGATTCAGTGGCGGTTCGCGAGAGAAGCCTTGGGTTCACCTGAGCTCGGGGTAAGCCGGTTCACCTACGAGCCCGGCGCTCGGATGCCCTGGGGTCACCGCCATCGCGAGCAAGAGGAGGCCTATGTCGTGATCGGCGGGTCCGGTCGAGCCAAGCTCGACGACGAGATCATCGACGTGACGGTTTCGGACGTGCTGCGCGTCGCTCCTGCGGTTATCAGATCGTTTGAAGCCGGTCCGAACGGCCTGGACATCATCTGCATTGGTGGCCGCAAGCCCGAAGGGGGCGACACGGTGCGGTTCGATGACTTCTGGCGGTAACCGCGGTTGCTTGCTCCCTGAGACTGCACCGCTTAGGACGAGGCGTCCAAGTATTTCTCTGCTGGCCGCTAGCTTCCGGCGCGATCCTCGACCCGCTCGAGGAACCGCTTGAGGTCCTTGCTGTACTTCGACTTGGTGAGCCGCATGGCCACTCCGATCGCCTGAGAGAGTGGGTCGCCCTTCATCTTGCGGTCGTTGACGACCTCGACGCGGCTACCTCCCTCGTGGGCGGTCGCGCGAAGCTGCCAGCTGCTCCCCGGCGCGAACACGTTGGAGTCGGTGGTGTCGGTGCGGACGAGGCCGGGCTCCGGCCACTCGTAGCGCTCCCGAGCCCAGAAGCTCTTCCCGAGCGCGTCAGTGCCCTCGGTGACGTCGGCGAACTCCTTGGTCACTTCGTGGACCTCGTAGCTGTCGATGATTGGCCACAACTCTCTCCGTCTCTCGGAGAAGTCCTTGACCGCATCAATCACCTGCTCGGGGGTGAGGGCCGAGTCCGCACCGTAGGTAAGGCGGGGCACGAATCGATCCTATGGCAATTAGAAGTCGTGGGTGGGGTCCAGAGCAATCGCTTGCGCGAGGGAGCGACGAAGCAAGCGATGCCGCTAACGGCCATGCACCGCTCTCGCCCGCCCAGCTTCCCGGCGCCGGCGGATCTGGCTGCGCACGAGTACGGCGACAATGAAGACGACGGGGAAGGCGAGGAAGGCCCAGCCTCCGATCAGCGGGTAGAGGCATGACAACAGGACGACCGCCGCGGCCGCGATGAGGAAAGTGTCGCCCTCTTCGGTTATCCCGCCAGTGAGTAGCCGCATCCCGCTCGCGCTGAGCTGCTCTTGCTCGCGCCGCGCTCTCTGCTCAGCGATTGACCGTTCGGCTTCCATCAAGAGAGACATCGGCGGCTGCTCCGTGCGGCGTGAGTCGCGCTTGGACGTGAGTCGGAAGATCGCCTTGCGCGGTCTCAGTTGAATCGCCGCCGCAGGCCCGCCTCATTCGAAGTGGTGAGGCCTAATGTCCCGAGCACGGTCTATCGACTACCTAGGGGGCACCATGGGCGACGCATCCGACGCATACATCCACCAATCTGGCGAGGCTGAGCTGCGTTGGATGGGCGATACCTCAACGTATTTTCTCGCCACCGGAGAGCGGACGGGTGGAGCTTTCTGCCTCGTCGACGAGCGCGCCAGCCGGGGCGAGAGCGTCCCACTGCACCGGCACCCCAACGACATGGAGTCCTTCTACGTCTTGGAGGGGGAACTAACGCTCTACATCGATGATCAGCCTGGCGTGCGTGCACCGGCAGGCACCTTCGCGCACCTGCCCGGGGGAACCGTTCACGGTTTCCGAATTGAGTCGGAAACCGCGCGTTACCTGATCCTCACGACCCCGCGCCACGGAGAGTTTTACCGCGCGATCACCCGCGCGTCCGGACCCGGCGGCTTGCCTCCCTCGGAGTCCGTCGACGGGCCACAGATCAAGCAGGCTGGCGAGGACTACGGCGTCGAGTTCATCGGGCCGCTGCCAGATCGATCAAATTAGGCGCGATCCGCTCTTGCGCGGCGAACGAATTTCCGCTTCGGACGAGGAGTCCTACTCGCCACTTACCCTGTTCGCACGGGACGGGCGCTGAATCGAGCCGCCGATCGTCACGCTGATTTGGCACGTGGCCGCGCATGATTCGGCACATCCAGCGCGCCCACGCCGCCGATTCGCCCCGTAGCGTGGCCACAGATGGCGCCCGCTCGCTCGACAGAGGCAAAGATTCGCTTGTTCGTCGCTCTCGACCTGCCCGGTCGGGTGCGCGACGAGATCGCCGCCTGGCAGGCACAGGCGCTCGCTGACCCCGCGCTGCGTCCGATGCGCCCCGAAGCTCTGCATGTGACGCTGTGCTTTCTCTCTAGCCACGTCGAGAAGGCCGTACGGCGGATCGCCGAGGTCGTGACCTCGGTGCCCGTGCGGCCGATCGAGATGCGCTTCGAAGCCGAGCCGCGGGCGGTGCCACGTGGCCGGCCCGGGCTCTACACGCTGTCTGCCGAGAGCCCTGCCGCGAAGAGCTATCAGCGTGAGCTCGCGCGGGCGCTCGAGAGAGCCCGCTTCTACAAGGCCGAGAAGCGACCCTACTGGCCGCATGTGACCGTTGCCCGGGTGCGCTCCGAGCGCCTCGCTCCCGAGCCCGGCAAGCGCCGGGGAAAGGGACGCCCGCGGCGGGTTGAAAAGCCTCCGCAGAGCCTGCCGAAAACCCTTACCGAGCCCTTCGGGGCCGTCCGAGTCGCGCTTTACCGTTCAAATCTGAAGCCTGAGGGGGCCGAATACGAGTCCCTGGCGGGCGTTGACTTGCCGCTCCCATACCGGGGCGCAGAGAGGTGATGAAGAAAATGGCAGATACGAAGAAGGCCGATCTCAAGGCCGCCAACAAGGAAGCTCAGGCCAAGGACGCCGCGCTACAGGCTGCGCTTTCGCAGATCGACAAGGAGTTTGGCGCTGGCTCGGTGATGAAGCTCGGCGACGCGGCCACGGTCCCGGTAGAGGCGATCCCAACGGGGGCGCTCTCGCTCGACATTGCCCTCGGTGTCGGCGGCATTCCGCGCGGGCGGATCGTCGAGATCTTTGGCCCTGAGTCCTCGGGTAAGACGACGATGGTCTACCACATGATCGCCGAGGCCCAGGCGCTCGGCGGTGTCTGTGCCTTCGTCGATGCCGAGCACGCGATGGACCCGATCTATGCGAAGCGGATCGGAGTCGACACCGACGAGCTGCTGATCTCCCAGCCCGACTACGGCGAGCAGGCGCTCGAGATCGTCGACGTGCTGGTGCGTTCGGGCGCCGTCGACCTGATCGCCGTCGACTCGGTCGCCGCACTGACCCCGCGGGTCGAGCTCGAGGGACAGATGGGTGAGCAGACGGTCGGCCTGCAGGCACGGCTGATGTCACAGGCGCTGCGCAAGCTCGCCGGCAACCTCAATCGGGCGAAGACCGTCTGCGTGTTCACCAACCAGATTCGCGAGAAAATTGGGGTCATGTTCGGCTCTCCGGAGACCCAGCCCGGCGGCCGCGCGTTGAAGTTCTACTGCTCCCAGCGCCTCGACATCCGCCGGATCGAGACTCTCAAGGAGGGCACCGAGGCGGTCGGCAACCGGGTCCGCGTCAAGGTCGTAAAGAACAAGGTCGCGGCGCCGTTTCGCCAGGCAGAGTTCGACATCGAGTACGGCGTCGGCGTTTCGCATGAGGGCTGCCTGCTCGACCTCGCGCTCGAGAACGACCTCGTGCAGAAGTCGGGCTCGTTCTTCTCCTACGGCGAGCTGCGACTGGGCCAGGGTCGAAATAACACCAAGCAGTACCTGTCGGATAACCCAGAGCTGGCGCATGAGATCGAGACCAAGCTCTTCACCGAGCTCGGCATCAGCCGAGCGCCGAGGGCGCCGCGTGCCGTCGTTACGGATCTCGAAGAGGTCGATGCGACCGCAGGTGCCGAGAAAGCCGAGGTCGAGGCAGAGCCCGAGCGCAAAGCGGCGTAGGTAGGCCGCGCGCAGTGCAGCGAGTCAGTCGTGACTGAGCAGCAGCCGCGAGACGCCTTCACGTCGGCGCTGGAGGCGCTCTCCCACAAGGAGCGCACCGCGGCCGAGATCGGGGCGTGGCTGGGCAAGCGCGGCTACGCGCTCGCCGAGATCGAGGAGGCAGTCGATCGTCTCGTCGCCGGCGGAGCGATCGATGACGAGCAGTTCGCCCGGCGCTTTGCCGAGGACAAGCGCGAGCTGAGCGGCTGGGGGCCCGAGCGAATCGAAGAGGCTTTGCGTGCTCGCGGCCTCGATTCCGCGACGATCGCCGAAGCCGTTGCCGGCGACGGTCGCGAGGGGCAGCTCGAGCGCGCGATCGAGTTGCTCGATCGCCGTGGTCAAGCAATCGACGACGAGCCGTCGCGCGCCCGCGCCCTCGCCTTTCTCGCCCGGCGGGGCTATGGCTCCGAGCTTGCCTACGACGCCGTGCGTGGCTTCGAGCGCACCGCGGCGTAAGCCTCGCCGCAGTCGCGCGAGTCATTGCATCGTCGACGCCGGCCTTGCGGTGACGGTTGCTCGGGTCTACGATCTGTGAGCGGCCAATCGCCGCCTGAAGACGCTAATGGCAAGCTGAAACCAATCGACTTGATTCCAATGACCTCGACGAAGAAGCCGGCACCCAGGCGGAGGTAAGGCCCGGCACTCACACGCTCGCCCCTGCGGGCGCCTCGCATAAGCAGCCATCAGCGGCTTCGCGGCACGGCCGAGGCGGTCTATCGATCGCCGGACACCGGCAACGCGGATAAGCCCGGGGCGCAAGCCCAGGGCTCGGGAGAACGACGATGGCTCAACGCGCGCTCTGGCTTCCTTGGCGTCGAGATCGTGTCCCCGCCGATGCAGCAGGTACCGCGGCCGCCACCGCGGGTAGCGGCTCCACCAACGGCGCTGCCGCGAGCGATGAGCTACGCGCACGGCGTGAGGAGATCGCGCGGATGGAGGAGCGCGCTCTGCGCGAAGCGGAGTCGCTCGCGGTGAAGCGTGGCGATCTCGAACGCAGGACTCAGGCGCTGGAGGATCGCGAGCGCAATATTGTCAACGAAGTTGACGATCTCAAGCAGGCAAAGCGCGTGCAGCGCCGCGAGCTCGAACGCCTTTCGGGGCTGAGCGCGACGCAGGCAAAACAGATGCTCCTGGCCGAGGTCGAGCAGGAAGCCAAACACCAAGCGGCGCTACGCCTGCAGCAGGTCGATGAGGAGACCCGACTCGATGCCGAGCGGCGAGCGCGCAGCATCATCTCGGTGGCGATGGCGCGTCTGGCGTCAAAGGCCTCGAGCGAATCGACCACGCGCCTCGTCGAGCTGCCCAGCGACGAGATGAAGGGGCGGATCATCGGTCGCGACGGGCGCAACATTCGCGCCCTCGAAAAGCTCACCGGAGTCGACGTGATCATCGACGAGACGCCGTCTGCGGTCGTGCTCTCGAGCTTCGATGGAGTTCGCCGCGAGATCGCGCGAATCACGCTCGAGCGCCTGATCGCCGACGGGCGCATCCACCCGGCGTTGATCGAGGAGACCTACGAGCACGTGCGCGAGGAGACCGACGCTCGCATCGCCGAGGAAGGGGAAAAGGCTGCCCTGGAGGCCCGCGTCAACGGGCTCGACCCTGAGTTGCTGCGCCTTCTCGGCCAGCTTCGCTTTCGCACGAGCTACGGCCAGAACGTGCTCGACCACCTCGTCGAGTGCTCGCACCTCGCCGCGCTCATGGCAGAGGAGCTCGGAGCGTCGGTTGAGACCGCGCGCCGCGGCGCCCTGCTGCACGACATCGGCAAGGCCGTCACGCATGAGATCGAGGGCCCTCACGCCCTCGTCGGCGCCAAGATCGCCCGGCGCCGCGGCGAGTCCGAAGCAGTCACCCATGCGATGGAGGCCCACCACGGCGAGGTCGACCCGCGGACGGTCGAGGCCGTCATCGTCCAAGCCGCCGACGCCGTTTCGGGGGCCCGGCCGGGCGCGCGCGGCGACGCGCTCGAGCAGTACGTCGGTCGCCTTCGCGACCTCGAGGAGATTGCCTCGCGCCATCAAGGCGTCGAGCGCGTGTTCGCGATGCGTGCCGGTCGCGAGATCCGCGTCGTCGTCGATCCGGGCGAGGTCGATGACGACACCGCGGTGCTGATCTCACATGAGATCGCCGCGGCGATCGAGAAGGAGATGGAGTATCCCGGCCGGATCAAGATCACGGTGATCCGCGAGAGCCGCTCCACCTCCTATGCCTCCTGATGGCGAGGCGAGGCCCGGGCCGTCCGCCGGCTCGCGCCGATAGCATTCCGCGCTCATGAACGAGACTCTTTTCTACGTCCTCGGGATCACGCTCACCGTGATGGCGCTGGTCGTCGCCTTCGTTGGCCTGCGGTTCGAGAACTTTCCGGCCTCGAAGGCGTTGATGGGCGGAGTCGTTGCGATTTTCGCCTTCTTCGTCATCGGCACGGCCGTGTTTGGCTGGCGCAACGGCGAGGACGAGCAGGCCCACCGCGATGCCGAGCTTGCCGAAGCCGCCGAAGAGGAGGAGGCGGCTGGCGAAGCGGGCGAGGCCGAGGAGGAGCTCGGCGGCGAGGCTGCCCCACCTGCGAGTGAAACCGCGTCCGCCGATGGCGCCGCGGTGTTCGAGTCACAGGGATGCGGCAGTTGTCACACGCTTGCCGCGGCCGGCAGCACCGGGCAAACCGGCCCGGACCTCGACGGAGCTCTCGCCGATCGCGATCCCGACTACATCGAAGAGTCGATCGTCGACCCGGCCGCGGTTGTCGCCGAGGGCTACTCGCCCAACGTCATGCCGACGACCTACGGCGAGCTGCCGCCTGAAGAGCTCGACGCGCTCGTTCAGTATCTGACCGAATCCACGCAGGGTTAGCTCGTGGCGGGCAAGAGCTTTCATGTCACCACGTTCGGGTGTCAGATGAACGAGCACGACTCGGAGCGGATGAAGGGCATGCTCGAGTCGCTGGGCTATGGCGAGGTTGCCGAGCGCGCCGAGGCCGACCTCATCCTCTTCAACACCTGCTCGATCCGCGAGGCGGCCGACACGAAGTTCATCGCCCATCTCGGCGAGGCCAAGCGGCTCAAGTCCGAGAATCCCGAACGCGTGGTCGGCGTCGGTGGCTGCTGGGCGCAGTCGGTCAAGGACGAGGTCTTCGAGCGCTTCCCCTTCGTCGACGTTGCCTTCGGGCCGGGCCAGATCGGGCGCCTGGCGGAGTTCCTGGCCTCGGACTCGCTCACGGCGCAGGGCTACTTCGAGTTCGAGGACTTCTCCGGACACCTGCCGCCCAGGCGCGGCCGCGAGTTTCAAGCCTGGCTGCAGATCTCCCAGGGCTGCAACTGCGCCTGCTCTTACTGCATCGTCCCGTCCACCCGTGGCCGGGAGGAGAGTCGCGACCCGGCCGAGCTGCTCGCCGAGGTCGGCACGCTGGCCGACGACGGCGTGCGCGAGGTGACGTTGCTGGGCCAGAACGTCAACAGCTACGGCCGCGATCTGCCGCCGGCGACGACGAATCAGCTTCGCCGAGCTGCTCGGCGCGGTCGACTCGATCGATGGCATCGAGCGCATCCGCTACACCAGCCCGCACCCGAAGGACATGCGCGAGGACGTGATCCGCGCCCATGCCGAGCTGCCGGCGCTGTGCGAGCACATCCACCTGCCGTTGCAGTCGGGGTCGAGCCGGATCCTGAAGGCGATGCGACGCACCTACAACCGCGAGCGCTACCTCGACCGCGTGGCGATGATCCGCGAGCACGTGCCCGACTGCTCGCTGACCACGGACATCATCGTCGGCTTTCCCGGCGAGACCGAGGAGGATTTCGCCGCCACTCGGAGATCGCCGAACAGGTTGGCTACGACAGCGCCTTCACCTTCGTCTTCTCGCCACGGCGTGGCACCGAGGCAGCGACGCTTGGCGACCAGGTGTCCGCACGCGGTCAAGCGCGAGCGCATGGAGCGCTTGGTCGAGGTCGTGCAGCGGCGCGCGCGCGAGCGCTCACAGCGCTTCGTCGGGCGCACGATGGAGGTGCTCGTCGAGGGCCCGACCCGGCGCGACCCCTCACGGCTGCGCGGCCGCAGCCGCCACAACAAGGCGGTCAACTTCGAGGGCACCGCGGTGCCCGGCGACTTCGTCGAGGTCGAGATCGAAGCGGCGACGTCGCAGACGCTCACCGGCCACGAACGGCTGCTCAGCCGCGCCGGCTGACATCGGCGACTCATCGGTTCAGCGCGAGCGCGAGAATCGCGCGATGGACGTGCTTGCGATCTTCGGCCCGACGGCCGTCGGCAAGACCGGCGTCGCGATCGCGGTCGCCGACCTCCTGCGCGAGCGTGGGGAGGACCCGGTGGCGATCTCCTGCGACTGCGATGCAGGTCTACGCCGGGCTCGAGACCCTCAGTGGCGCGGCAAATCCGCAAGAGCAAGCGCGCCTCGAGCACCGCCTGCTCTCGTTCGTGCCGATCGACGGCGAGTTCTCGGCCGGACGCTTCGCCAACCTCGCTCACGGCGAGATCGACCAGCTGCTGGCCGAGGATCGACGCCCGATCCTCGTCGGCGGCACCGGGCTCTACATGCGGGCGGCGTTGGCCGAGCTCGAGCTGCGACCGCCGGTGCCCTCCGAGGTGCGCGCCGACGTCGAGGCCGAGACTCGCCGATCGCGGCCCGCGACGCTTCACGCCGAGCTTCGCCCGAGGAGCTCGCGTCCGGAGTGCACCCCAACGACCGCAAGCGGATCGGTCGGCTGACCGCGCTGACGCGGCTGGGGATCGCGCCGCATCGCGTCGGCGAGGGAATGTGGAGCGAGGGACTGCGCCATCCGACCACGCTGGTCGGGCTCGATCGATCGATCGCGACGAGCTGCGCCGTCGGATCGACGCTCGTGTCGACGAGATGGTGCGCCTCGGCGCGCGCGAGGAGGTGCGTCAGCGCCGACGCCGCCGGCGCCTCGCGCACCGCGCGGGCTGCGATCGGCTTCGAGGAGCTGCTCGCGGGCGACGTCGAGGCGATGAAGTCGGCCCAATGGCGCTACGCGCGCCGCCAGCTCACCTGGATGCGAAAGATGGAGGACGTGCGTGTGATCGACCGCGGAGGGCGCTCGAACGAGGATCTCGGTGTCGAGGTGGTCGAGCGGCTTCTTGCCTCACCGTGACGCCTTCCATGCGCTCCCCGAGTAGCGTCGCCACGAATGCGCTTTGAGAAGTGGACCGCTCTTGGCAATGACTACATCGTCGTCGAGGCGTCGCAGCTCCCCTGGGAGCTGACGCCCGAGCGAATCGAGCGCATCTGCGAGCCGCATTTCGGGGTTGGCTCGGACGGCGTCCTCTTACTCTCGCCGGCTGCCGATGAGGCCCATGTCGCCGAGCTGCGGATCTTCAATCCCGATGGCTCCGAAGCCGAGCTTTCGGGCAACGGCGCCCGTGAGGCGGTCCTCTATCTGCGCGAAGCCGGCTGGACCGACGCCGACACGTTCACGATCGTGACCAAGGCGGGTGAGCTGACGCCGACGATCACCGGCCCGAACGAGGTCTCGATGGCGATCGGGCGCGCGTCGGTGACGTCGCCGGACTTTCCCTCGGGGGCTGCCAACGGGAGCGGAACGCTCGAGTCGGCCGGCCGTCAATGGGACTTCCAGCACGTCAACGTCGGCAACCCGCAATGCGTGATCGACGCCGGCGACGAGGTCGAGGATCTCGACCTGGCGGCGATCGGCCCGGCGATTGAGTCGAACACGGACCTGTTTCCCAACCGAACCAACGTCTCGTTCATCCGCGTCGAGGGGTCGCGGGTGCGAGCGCGGATCTTCGAGCGCGGGGTGGGGGAGACGCTCTCGTCTGGAACCGGCGCCAGCGGCGCGGCGGTTGCCGCCTTCCTCGGCGGTGCGGCCAGCCCGATCACGGTCGAGCTCGACGGTGGCGAGCTAACGGTCGAGATCAGCGAGGAGCTCGATCTGACGCTGATCGGAACGGCTTCGCGCGTCTACCGTGGAGAGCTCGACGCCGACCTCGTGGCCGCGCTCGAGAGACTTCGATGACGTCCCCGTCCCCTAGTGGGGTTGATCACTAGCGTGCCCACTTCCGGGTAACAGAACGGCAACCAACCAGGAGGAGCCCATGCCTGACGAGACCGACGAGACAGGAGTCGACAAAGAGGACCTGCCGGCGACGCCTCTGCACGCGCACGGTGAAGGCCGCGAGGAGGACATCGAGGGCGAGATCGGCGGCGGCAGCGGCGACGAACAGGACGCCGACGATGTCGAGGCGACCGGCGGCGCGACGTCCGGCGGCCCAGGCGGAGCCGCCGAGGGCGAGGACGACCCCTCGAACGTCGAGCACAACGCCGACGACAGCGACGACTAGACCCTAACCCGGGGGTGTCCGGGACCGAGCTGGGCGCGATCCAGCGACGGCAACCGGGCGCCCCCGCGGTAGCCTCTCGCGCCCGTGGCTCTGACCGATCCTTCCAAGCGTCTCGAGGCGATCCCGCCGTACATGTTCGCCGAGCTTTCGCGGCGCGTCGAGGCAAAGCAGGCAGAGGGCGTGGACGTGATCAGCCTCGGCATCGGCGATCCCGACATGCCGACCTATCCGCACATCGTCGAGGCGATGCAGGCCGCCGTCGCCGACCCCTCGACCCATCAGTACCCCTCGAACAAGGGCAGAGCCGAGTTTCGCGAGGCCTTCGCTCGCTTCTACGACAGCCGCTTCGGCGTCGCGATCGACCCCGAGACCGAGGTGATGGCGGCGATCGGCGCCAAGGAGTGCATCTACAACCTCTGCTTTGCCTTCCTTGACTCCGGCGACGTCGCCCTCGCCTCCGACCCCGGCTATCCCGTCTACACCGCGGGGCCGGCGCTTGCCGGCGCCGAGGCCGAGCTGCTTCCACTGCTCCCAGAGCATGGCTTCGCCCCCGACCTCGACGCGATCTCCGCCGAGGCGCTCGAGCGCGCCCGCCTGATCTTCCTCAACTACCCGAACAACCCGACCGGCGCAGTCGTCCCCGACGGGCTCTTCGAGCGCGTGATCGAGCTCGCCCGCGAGCACGAGATCCTCGTCGTTCACGACAACGCCTACTCCGAGACGACCTACGACGGCTACGTCGCGCCCAGCTTTCTCGCCACGCCCGGCGCCAAGGAGGTCGGGGTCGAGGTCTTCTCGCTCTCCAAGGGCTTCAACATGACCGGTTGGCGCTGCGCTGCGATTCTCGGCAATGCCGACGCGATCGAGTCCTACTGGCATTTGAAGACCAACGTCGACTCAGGCAACTACGAAGCCGTGCAGCTCGCAGGCGCGGCAGCGCTTGACGGGCCACGGTCCTCGATCGAGGAGATGAACGCGATCTACGCCCGCCGCCGCGACCTCGTCGTCGCCGCGCTGGGCGAGATCGGAGTCAAGGTGAGCCCGCCGAAGGGCACGATCTACGTCTGGGCGCCTGTCCCGGAGGGCCAGACGTCGACCTCGTTTGTCGAGCTCGTGCTCGACGAAGCGGGAGTGCTGGTCTCGCCGGGATCGATGTATGGCCCCAGCGGCGAGGGCTTCTTTCGGATCTCACTGACGACGCCCGACGAGCGCATCACCGAGGCCGTCGAGCGCCTGCGCGAGCACCTGGCGTCCTGAGGCCGAAGCGTGGCGGGGCGAGAGCGTGTCAGCTCCGGGTCAGCGCTCGAATCGCGATACGGCTACAGCCGTGCTGTCCGCAGCGCCGACCGCATTCGCGTCGCCGGCACCGCGCCGGTATGGCCCGACGGCTCCTGTGATCGCGACCCGGCTGTGCAGGCACGGCGCTGCTGCGAGCTGATCGTCGCGGCGCTCTGCAGAGCTCGGCGCCGCAGCCAGCCACGTCGTGCGCACCAGGATCTTCGTCACCGACGCCGCGTACGCGGATGCAGTTGGCGCCGTCCACCGGGAGTTCTTCGGTGAAGCGGCGCCCGCGGCGACGATGGTCGTCGTCGCCGGCCTGCTCGATCCCCGCTGGCGGGTCGAGATCGAAGCTGAGGCTGAGCTCGGCTGACGCCTGCTGTCGCAGGTCGGCACCAGGACTTGCTAGCCTGCGCGACCTCTGTTAGTAAACGCTAACAAAGTGCTGATCCTCCCTTGTCTCCCGCCTCCACGTTTGGCCGAGGGCAGAAGGGGGGAGATTCAAGTCTTCGCAAACACTCACCGAGTCAGATAACAGATGACCACCCTGGGAATAGCACTCGCACTTGCCTGCGCCGCGATGGCGAACTTGGGCATGCTCTGCAAGCACCGCGGTGCCCGCGAGGCGCCTGAGATCAGCCTGCGGGCGCCGTTGCGCAGTGCCGTCGCCCTGTTTCAGTCGCGCTGGTGGACGATCGGGTTCACAGTCGCCGCGGGCGCCTGGGTCCTGCACATCGCCGCGATGTCGGTCGCGCCGCTGTCGCTCGTGCAGGCCGTGATCGCCGGCGGGCTGGTCCTCTTGGCCTATCCCGCCACGCGCTATTTCGGCCACACGATGAGCCGCCGTGAGTGGACCGGCCTCGGGCTCGCCGCCGGTGGCCTCGCTTTCCTCGCGGTCACCGTGCCCCACGCCGCCGAGAGCAGCGGCTACTCGGTGGCAACGCTCGCCGCATTCGAGGCGGTCACGATCGGCGCCGGCTTCGCCCTCTTTGCCTCCGGCGCCCTGCGCCGCGGCACGATCTGCCACGGCGTCGTGCTCGGGCTTGCTTCGGGGCTTCTGATCGGTGTCTCCAACGTCGCGATCAAGGCGCTGACCGAGGTGATGAGCGGAGCCGGGCTCGCCGTCGTGCTCAGCCCCTGGACCGCGGTTGCCTTCATCGGCGGCCTCGGCGCCTTCTTCGCCCTTGCCCGGGGCATGCAGCTCGGCGAGGCGATCCCCGTGATCGCGACCGCCTCGGTCGCCGCCAACTGCGCTTCGATCCTCGGCGGCGTCGTCGTCTTCGGCGACCCGATCGGCTCCGGCGTGTTCGAGGGGATCGCCCGAGGCGCTGCCTTCGCCGCGGTGATCGCGGCCGCCGCCTTGATGCAGGGCGCCACGTCGCGCCTGGCCTGCGCCTGCGCCTGCATCTGCCTGACGCCGGTTGCTGACCACCCGCTGCGCGTAAAGGCGCCCGCAGAGCGGGTAACGGTCGCGCATGGGCAGGAAACCAGCGAACCTCGTCGCGCCGCGCGATCGTGATCGCGGCGCTCGTCGTCAGCCTGGTTGGCGCGAGCACGGCCGAGGCGGCGCCAAAGAACGCCGTGGCCAAGGGCAAGGGCGGAGCCGCGGCGACGGTCGACCGCCTCGCGACGAAGGCGGCGATCAAGGTGATGAGCGATGGCGGCAACGCGGTTGACGCGGCTGTGGCCGCGGCCGGCGTGCTCGGGGTCACCGAGCCGTTCTCAGCCGGCATCGGCGGCGGCGGCTTCATGCTCGTACGCACGCCAAGCGGCAAGGTGAGGACGATCGACGGTCGCGAGACGGCGCCGGCTGCGATGCAGCCGCGCTCCTTCTTCGAGAACGACGCCCCGCTCGGCTTCGACGCGGCTCGCTACAGCGGCCTCTCGGCCGGCGTTCCCGGCACGGTCGCGACCTGGGACCGCGCCCTCGAGCGCTACGGCACGAGGGACCTCGAGCAGGCACTCGTGCCCGGCATCGTCGTCGCCGAGCGCGGCTTCAAGATCGACCAGACCTTCTTCGACCAGGTCGCCGCCAACGTCCCCTACTTCGACGACGTGCCGTCGACCGAGGCGATCTACCTCGACCCCGACGGCACCCCGCGCGACGTCGGCACGCGACAGCAGAACCCCGACATGGCGCGCGCCTATCGCCGCATCAGCCGCCGCGGCCCCGACGGCTTCTATGAGGGCAGCATGGCGGCGGCGACGGCCGCAGCCTCGCAACAGCCGCCGATCGCCGCCGACGCCGATCACACCTGGCGTCCCGGCCTGATGACCGAGGCCGATCTCAGCTCCTACGCGGCGTTGAGGCGCCCGCCGACGAGGATCAGCTACCGCGGCCTCGACGTCTACGGCATGGGCCCGCCATCGAGCGGCGGCTCCACCGTGGCGGAGATACTCAACATCCTCGAGGGCTACGTGCCGGCGGGCGCCGACCGAACGCAGGCGCTTCACCGCTTCATCGAAGCCGCGCGCTACGCGTTTGCGGATCGCAACGCCTACCTGGCCGACCCGGCGTTCTTCGGCGTGCCTCTCGACGGCCTGCTCTCAGACTCCTTCGCCGCCGAGCGCCGGGCGCTGATCACCGACCAGGCCGCCGACTCGGCCCCGGTGGCGGCGGGCCAACCGGGCGACAACACGTCGATGCACGGCGTCGAGGTTGACACCGAAGGCAAGTCGACCACGCATCTCACTGTCGCCGACGCCGCCGGCATGGTTGTTTCCTACACGTTTACGATCGAGTCGACCGGCGGCAACGGGATCGTCGTTCCCGGCTGGGGCTTCCTGCTCAACAACGAGCTCACCGACTTCAACTACTCGACGCCGGACCATCCCAACGCGCCCAACGGCGGCAAGCGCCCGCGCAGCTCGATGGCGCCGACGATCGTCACCCGCGGCAAGCGCCCCGTGCTCGCCGTCGGCTCGCCGGGCGGCTCGACGATCATCACCACCGTCGCCCAGATCCTCTTCGAGCGCTTCGACCTCGGTAAGACGCTGCCCGAGGCGATCGCCGCGCCTCGCGTCGCGCAAGCCAACACCGTTCGGTCCACCGCCGAGCCGGGGTTCATAGCCTCGCCCGAAGGTCAGGCACTCGTGCAGGGCTACGGGCATGAGTTCATCTCACCCGCGGCGCCGGGTGAGATCGGCGCGGCGGCGGGAATCGAGTTCCTGCGAAAGCAACGCTTCCTCGCCGCGGCTGAGCCGACGCGACGCGGTGGCGGCAGCGCCATGGTCGTCGGCGACATCCGCGGCGACGACGACTGACCCTGCTGCGGCGACGGCGCCCCACCTCCATCAGGCGCACCTAGACTCCGAGGGATGGAGAACGGCGCAGCCCCCAATCAACGACGAGCGGTTCAGCGCGCGCTGGCGATCGGCGTCGTTGCGCGCCCGCCCGACCACGGCGATCCGCTCGGCGAGCTCAAGGAGCTCCTGCGAACCGCCGGGGTCGCCACGGCCGGTGAGTCGGTGCAGGTGCGTCCAGCGCCCGATCCCGACCGCTACTTCGGTCGCGGCAAGCTCGACGAGCTCAAGGCCGAGATCAAGCGCAGCGGCGCCAACCTGGTCGCCTGCGACGATGAGCTCGCGCCGCGCCAGGAGCGAAATCTCGAGGCGGCGCTCGACGTGCCGGTGATCGACCGCACCGCGATCATCCTCGACATCTTCGCCGACCACGCGCATTCGGCCGAAGGCAAGCTCCAGGTCGAGCTCGCCCAGCTCGAGTACAACCTCGCGCGCATGCGCGGCCTCTGGACTCACCTGGAACGCCTCGGCGCCGGGCGCATGGACGGCGGCATCGGCACCAGGGGTCCCGGCGAGTCCCAGATCGAGACCGACCGCCGTCTTGCCCGCGATCGCATCTCGGCGCTGCGACGGCGCCTGACCCGGGTCGAGCGCAATCGCGGCGTCATGCGCGCACGGCGTGAGGCGGCACACACGCCCGCGGTCGCGCTCGCCGGATACACGAACGCCGGCAAGTCGACCTTGCTGAACGCGCTCACGGGAGCGGGAGTGGGGGTCGGATCGCGGCTCTTTCACACGCTCGACCCGACCACCCGCGGGTACGAGTACAACGGTCGCCCGTATCTCGTCACCGACACGGTCGGCTTCATCCGCAAGCTTCCGCATCAGCTCGTCGAGGCGTTCAAGGCGACGCTGGAGGAGACCCGGCTGGCGGACCTGATCGTCCACGTCGTCGACGGCTCGGCGCCGGCACCCGCAGCGCGCGGCGGCGATCGCCGCCGTCAACTCGGTGCTCGAGGAGATGGGCGCCGATGACCGCCCTCGCCTGCTCGTCTTCAACAAGCTCGATCTGCTCGATCAAGCGCAGCGCCAGGACCTGCTCGTCGGGGCCGGCGACGCGATCGGCATCTCAGCCGAATCAGGCGAAGGACTGCACGAGCTTCGCGACGCGATCGAAACCGCGTTCGAGCAGACGCTGCGCGAGGTCGAGCTGCTGGTGCCCTACGACGAGGGCGCGCGACTCTCGGAGCTGTACGAGCTCGCAGGCGATCTCGATCGCGAGGAGACCGCCGACGGAGTTCACGTGCGCGCGCGCATCCCGATCGCCGTCGCTCATCGTTTCAGCGAGTTCTCGCTCAACGGCTCGGGCGCCGAGAACGGTTAGCTGCGGCTTGGAGCTTCGCTGCCAGCGCCTGGTCGACGATGCCCGGCTGCCGAGACGGGCGATCTCTGGTGACGCCGGACTCGATCTCTACGCCGCCGAGGCGGCGACGCTCGAACCCGCTGGCGGCCGCGCCGATGTCGGCACCGGAATAGCGGTCGAGATCCCGCCGGGCCACGCCGGGCTCGTATTGCCTCGCTCCGGCCTCGCCGCGCGGCACGGGGTTGCGCTGGTGAATGCGCCCGGGCTGATCGACTCTGGCTACCGCGGTGAACTGCGGGTCTTGATCTTGAACACCGACCCGCGTGAGCCGTTCAAGATCGACGTCGGCGACCGCATCGCCCAGCTCCTGGTCGCCCCGTTCGTCGAGACCGAACCGATCGAGGCTGAGCTGTCGACCAGCGAACGCGGCGACAGCGGGTTCGGCTCCTCCGGAAGCCGGTAGCCGGGCATCGAGCGCACCGGCCCGGCGCCGAGGCGCCAGTGGCGCGAGGCGTCGCTCAGCTCACTCGCGGCAGCAACGCTCGCGCGTCGGTGCCGGCCGAGACGATCGCATCAGCCGCGCTGGTCGACGACGGGCCGCGCTTCGCGCTTCTCAGAGCAAACGAACGCGTGGTCGGCAACCGTCGGTGAACGATGCGGCTTTGGCGTCGGAGCGAATTGGAGGGACGTCGAGCGGTCAGTTGTGTGGTGGTTGATTGCATATGACGATTCTCCATCTCCTCTCACATATGTCAAAGACATGTTGGCTCTGATCACTCATAAGCGATTACGATAAGTAAGAGATGGAGCTGCGCCAGCTCGAGTACTTCGCCGCCGTGGTCCGTCACGGGCAGTTCACCCGCGCGAGTCGGGCACTATCGGTGGCGCAACCGGCCGTCTCCCAGCAGATCAAGCGACTCGAGGCCGAGCTCGGCCTGGAGCTGCTGCGGCGGACCACTCGCGAGGTCGAGCTCACCGATGCGGGCGCACTGCTGCTCGGTCCGCGCCCAACGCGCCCTCGGCTGAGATCGAGGCCGCCCGCCAGGAGCTGAGCGAGCTCTCGGGGCTGTTGCGCGGCCATGTCGAGATCGGAGCCCTGCCGGTCTCGAGCATCGACACGCCCGGCCTCGTCGCGGGCTTTCACGACCGCCACCCTCAGGTTGCGATCCATCTCCACGAGGTGGCCCTGCCGGTGATGTTGCCGATGCTTCACCGCGACGAGCTCGATCTCTGCTTCGCCTTGATCCATCCCAGCGAGCTCGGTCCCGACCTCGACGGCGTCCTTCTCTATCGGGAAGAGCTGCTCGCCCTGGTCGCCGATGAGCATGTTCTCGCCGGTCGCAAGTCTGTGACCCTGAAGCGCCTCGCCCGCGAGCCTCTGATCCGGTTTCGGACCGGTTCGGCGATCCAGCGGGCGATCGACGACGCCTTCGACGACGCCGGCGTTAGCCGCGACTACGCCTTCCAGACGTTCGAGCTGGAGACGATGCGTGCGCTTGCCAACCGCGGCCTCGGCGTCGCGGTGCTTCCTGGGGGATACCTCGAGCGCGAGGGGCCGGCCGTCACAACCGTGTCGCTGCGCCCGCGGGTGCGGGTGCCGGTGAGCCTGATCTGGCGCTCTGCCCGTCGTCGCCCTCCCGCGGCCGAGGCCTTCCTCTCGTACGCGCGCGATGAGGTCGAGCGCTGCGCTTGCCGTAGCTCGAGGCAGCCCGCTTTGTGGTTGCGCCGCCGCGGGTCGTGCTTCGGCGTAAGCGCGCTCAGGCGCCTGCCGCCGCCCGCGCCGAGCGATGCGCCGCCTGTTCGAGAGTGTCGTCGAGCTCGACCAGCTCGGGCTCGGAGCCGCTGGCGCGGGCGAGCGCGAGCGCGATCAAGCGGTCAGCGAGGACGACGTTCTTGGGCAGCAGAGGGCCGTGCAGATAGGTGCCGAAGAGGTTTCGCTGGCGCACGCCCTCATACCCGTCGCGCCCGTTGTTGCCATGGCCCTTGATCACCCGCCCCAAGGGCGTCGCCGACGCTCCCAAGACGGTACGGCCACCGTGATTTTCGAAGCCCGCGATGAGCTCGGGCGAGCCGGTGCCGATGTCCGCTTCGATCGCGACGTTGCCGATCAGCCGCGGGCCTGGATCGCGGACAGTTTCGAGATCGACGAGCCCGAGCCCAGCGATGCGCTCGGCGCCGAGCTGATAGCTGTGCCCGAGCAGCTGGTAGCCGCCGCAGACGGCGAGCACGACCGCATCGGAGTCGACCGCGGCCGCGATCGAGTCGCGCTTGGTCTCGCGCATGTCGCCGGCGACCAGCTTCTGGTCGCGGTCCTGGCCGCCGCCGATGTAGATCAGGTCGTGACGGGAGGGATCGAAGCCTTCGCCCGGTCCAGCGGTGGCGAGCTCGAAGGCGATCGAGCGCCACTCGCAGCGCCGCTGAAGAAAAACGATGTTGCCGCGGTCGGCATAGATGTTCATCTGCTCTGGATAGAGCGCGAGCACGCGCAGCCTCATGCCTCAGCCTCCAGGACGCAAATGACCGAGCCGACGTGGTCGGCGGTGGGGGGGACGTCGATCCGACTCAGCACCTCGAAGCCGAAGGCCCGAGCTTCGTCTTCGAACTCACCGGGGTCGACGTGATCGAGGCGCACGACGCTGATCTCGTCGTCCAGCTTGCCCTCGGGCGAGACGATCTGGCGCAGCCGGCGCAAGGCGACGCCGCCGTCGACCTCGGCGAGCGCCAATGGCGTGCTCGAGTAGACCCAGCCGCCGAGCTCGCGAACATCGGGCAAAAGACCCTCGACCTCGATTGCCGGCCGGGCTCGCTCGGCCAGCAGCGCAGCCGCGAACAGCCCGCCGCTCGGCAGCTGCGCTCGCACGCCGCGCAGCATCGAGGCCCGCTGATCGGCTCCATCGAGCAGGTGGACGAATTGCATCGGCGCGATCACCGCCTCGTAGTCGCGGTCCGACGGGAGCGCTCGCCCGTCGGCTCGAATGGTGGCGATCTCGAGTCCCGCGGCCGCGGCTCGAGCGGTGAGCTCGGCGAGCAGGGCGGGCGAGAGATCGAGAGCTTCGACCTCGATGCCTGCGCGGGCAAGATGCAGGCTCACACGCCCGGTGCCGGCGCCGAGCTCGAGCACGGGCCCTGAGGCCTGACGGGCAAGCTCGACCCAGGCAGCGAGGTCGGCGGCATAGGAGCCGCATTCGACGTCATGCCAGATTGCCTCCAGCGACATCTCTCGCTCGGCGCGACCGGTCGCACTCATCGCCAATAGTCCTCGGCCAACCCGCGCGAGGCGAGCATCGTTCGCAGCTCCAGCAGCGCCGTATAGGTGGGCAGCGCGAACAGTCGCTGCGGCGCCTCGGCGACGGCCCGATCGAGCGAGCGGTCGATCTCCGCTTCGACCGCGATCGTCGCCGGGTCGAGGCCTGCGTACTTCAGCCTCAGGGCGATCTCCGGCGCGCGCGTGCCGGCGCAGGTGATCTGTCGCACGTGGCCGGCAAGCAGCTCGAAATCGGCGTCCCAGATCCAGGAGACGTCGCGGCCGTCGGCCGTGCGGTCGTTGAGCGCGATCCAGAGATCGAGTCCCTGGGCTTGCACAGAGCCAGTCTGTCCCTCAAGGCGCAGCGTCCGCAGGACCTCGTTCGCGCCGGCCGGGTTCTTGATCAGCAGGATCGAAACCGCCTTGTCAGCCACCGCAATCGTTTCCACGCGCCCGAACACCGCCTCGACGGCCTCCAGCCCCGCCTTGGCGTGGTCGAGCCCGACGCCGAGCCGCAGAGTGGCTCCGAGGGCGGCAAGCGCGTTGTAGACGTTGTAGAGGCCCGGCAGCGGCAGCTCCAGGCGCAAATCGCCCTGCGGCGTTGTGATCATCGACGTTGAGCCGCTCATTCCTCGCAGCTCGATCGCCGTCGCGGCGATCTCAGGTCGCGGCCGGGTCGCCTCGCAGTTGTGGCAGTCGTAGTGGCCGAGGTGACCGACGAAGGCGCGCTCGTAGACGTAGGGCGCACCGCAACGCCGGCAATGCTTTGCGTCATGGGCGTGTTGCAACTCGGGCAGCGCCTGAGTCGCGTCCTCGATTCCGAAATAGGTGACGCCGGGGCGTTGTCGGAGCTCGCGGTCGCGGCCGAGGTCGGCGATCAGGGGATCGTCGGCGTTGAGGACCAGTCCCAGGCCGCCGGCGCGTTCGCCGACCATCTCGGCCCACTCGTCGGCGAGATGCTCGAGCTCTCCGTAGCGATCGAGCTGGTCGCGAAAGAGGTTGCCGAGAACGATCAGCTGGGGGTCGAGTTGCTCGACCACGCGCGGCAGCCACGCTTCGTCGACCTCGAACAAGCCCTCGTTGCCGCTCTGCTCGAGCAATGCGGTCGCCACTCCCCAGCTCATGTTCGATCCGGCGCGGTTGTGGACCGGTTCGCGGCCGGCAACGCGCAGCACCGACGAGATCATCCCTGCGGTCGTCGTCTTCCCGTTCGTCGCGCTGACGATCGTCGTCCCGGCCGTGAGCGAGCGTCCGAGCTGCGCGATCGCGTCGGGCGCCATCCGCAGCAGCAAGCGGCCAGGCAGCGTCGTTCCGCCACCGCGCCCGCTGGCGCGACTGAGCGCTCCGGTGGCGCGGGCGACGCCGAGCTTCAGCTTGAAGCCAGCGTTGTGGCGATCTGCGGCGTCCATCAGCTCGCGCAGATCACGCTCAGGGCCTGCGGCAAGACCCGTACGGTCGCGGGCAGGTCTGTGACGTGGTCGCCGTCGGCGAAGACCGCAAACGGCCGGTCAGCGTCGATTCGAACCTCAGCCACCCGCTCGACGGAAACCTCGGGGTTCTCAATGTGCTTTCCGTCAAAGACTTTTGGCAGGCTGGCAAGGAAACGCAGCTTGGCTACCTCGGCGGTGCTGACCACGTCGAGGAGCCCGTCGTCGAGCTCGGCGTCCGGCGCGATCATCATGCCGCCGCCGTAGGCCTTGCTGTTGGCCACCGCGACGGAGTAGCCGCTGAAGCTTCGCTCGTTGCCGTCGAGCAGGAGGTGAAACCGGGCTGGCTTCCACGCGGCGAGCGCGCGCAGCGCCGCGTACGCGTAGACGAGGCGGCCGCGAACCCAGCGAGCTTCGTTGGCGATGCGGTTGGCATCGGAGTCGAAGCCGCAGCTGGCAATGCAGAGAAAGCGCTTGCCGTTGACTTCGCCAACGTCGATCCGCGCGCGTCTTGGCTGCGGCGAGAACAGCGACGGCGGCGTCGATCTCGGTGGGAATGCCGATGATGCGCGCGAGATCGTTGCCGCGGCCGCCCGGGATCACGCCGAGGGGCACCGCGCCGCCCGCCAGCGCGCCTCCGATCTGGCCGATGAGACCGTCGCCGCTGAGCACCACCGGAACCTCGCCGCGCCCGGCTGCGGCCACGGCCTGCGCGCAGCCGTGCTCGAGTCCCGTCGTCATGACCAGGTCGTAGCGCAACCCATGCGCCTTCAGGGCGGCTTCCACCGCCGGCAGAATCTCCGTAGCCCTGCCGCCGCCGGCGGCGGGGTTGACCAACAGCAGGTGACGCGTCGGCTCTGCCACGGCGCTCAGCAGCCTACTCAGGCACGCTCAGCGGGCATACATCCGATCGTGAATGTGCCCGCCCCGGCGCAGCCGTGCTCGATCAGCTCGATGCCATGGCGCCGAAATCCCCGCTCGAGCACCGCCGGCGGGGTATAGAAGGGGATCGAATCGCCACTGCTGGCTGCGATCACGACGTGGCCGCCGGGGCGCAGCAGGCGTGCGATCTCGGCGAAGAACGGGGGCATGTTGACTTGCGTTATGAGATCGAACGAGTCCTCGCCGTAGGGGAGGGCGGCGGCGTCGGCGACCTTGAACGCGATCCGGCCTTCGGGATCGAGGCCGACCTTGGCCTTTGCGAGCCGGATCATCTCCGCCGAAAGATCGACGCCGCGGACCCGAGCGCGCGGATACTCGCGCGCGAGAAACAGCGCTGCCTCACCCGTTCCGGTGCCGATGTCGAGCGCGCGCTCGGGATCGGCATCGATACGACCTGTCGCCGCCGCCAGCGCGGCGAGATGATCAACCGAACCGGCCCCCGTGCGCTCGTCCCAGCCATCCGCGGAGCGATCGAAGAACCCCTGCATCGGCGAACGCATCAGAGGCCAAAGCCAGGGCGCGCGAGCGACGGTGGCGTTGAGCAGGCGGCCGGTGACGCGAACGCGGGCCGGGATCTCTCGCTCACTTGCGGGCACGACCGCATCATCGCAAGCCAAAGCGGTTGGGCCGCTGTGGCGCAATCGCCGAATCGTCTAGATTGCGCCGCCATGAACTCAGCGCGACACCGCCGACTCGTCGCGCTGCTCGCGGTTGGCGTCTTGGCCGGTGGCGTTGCCGGCTGCGGCTCTGACGATGAGGCCCGAAACGCCTGCTCCGGCCGAGACCACGGCACAAGGCGAATGCCAGGAGGTCGAGGCGCCGGCACCCAAGCCAGACAAGTTCGCGCGCGCCGAGCCGGTCCTGGAGCGCGGCGAGCCGGCCACCGCCACGGTTGAAACCAGCTGCGGCAGCTTCGAGATCGCGCTCGACACCGAGGGCTCCCCGAAAACCGCCAACTCCTTCGCCTTCCTCGCCGAGCAGGGCTTTTACGATGGCACGACCTTCCATCGCATCGCGCCGGGATTCGTGATCCAGGGCGGCGATCCCAACGGCGATGGCACCGGTGGCCCCGGCTATTCGGTCACCGAAGCCCCTCCCCAAGACACCGTCTATTCGCGCGGGCTCGTGGCGATGGCGAAGACAGGGAATGAACCGGCCGGTACCTCGGGTAGCCAGTTCTTCGTCGTCACCGCACCCGCCGACGCCGGGCTCCCGCCCGACTACGCGGTGCTGGGGGAGGTCCGTTCCGGCGAGGAGGTGGTCGACGCGATCGCCGAGCTCGGCGACCCGGCTACCGAGCAGCCGCTTCAGGTGATCACGATCGACAGCGTTACGGTCGCGGCCGACTAGCCCAGCTACCCTGCCCGCCGATGTCTCGCATTGAGATCGGCGATGAGGCTCCGGACTTCGAGCTCTCAGGCACGGGGGCCGAGCTGTTCAAGCTCTCACAGCATCGCGGTCACTGGGTCGTGCTCGCCTTCTACCCGGGCGACTTCACGCCCGTTTGCACCAAGCAGTTCTGCTCTTATCGCGACGCGGCCGATCATCTCGACGAGCTCGACGCCGAAGTGATCGGAATCTCGCCGCAATCGGTCAGCTCGCATGACCGGTTTGCCGCCGAGCACGGGCTCACCGTGCCGCTGCTGGCCGATCCGGAGCATCTCACCGCACGCGCCTACGGAGTCGTCGCGCCCGGCGGCCTGGTGCGGCGATCGATCTTCATCATCGACCCGCGGGGCACCGTGCGCTACCGCCACGTCGCCCTGCTCGGCCTGCGATACAAGGACGTCGAGCACCTCGCGGCAGCGCTCTCGCTCGCTCGCGCAGCGGCACCCGCGTGAGCTCGCAAGCAGATGATCGCGATGTTGAGCCTGTCGCGTTCTCCGTCGGCGACGACGGCCAGCTTACGGGCGAAGGGGAGGGGGAGGGGAGCCCGATCGTCCTCGCCCATGGGCTCACGGCAACGCGTCGCTATGTCGTACACGGCTCCAAGTTGCTGGCCCGCAAGGGCTTTCGCACGGTCGCCTATGACGCCCGCGGCCACGGCCAGTCCGATCCGGCGCCGGCCGGGGAGGGCTATTCCTATGCGGAGCTCACAGCCGATCTCGGCCGGGTCGTCGATGCCGAGACCCGCGGGGCTCCCTATCTCCTCGCCGGTCACTCGATGGGCGCACACACGCTCACCGCGCACGCGCTCGCCCGTCCTGAGCAGATCGCGGCGATCGTCGTCATCGGGCCGGTGTTCAGCGGGGCACCGACCACGGGCGAGGGCCTGGCTCACTGGGACAGCCTCGCCGATGGCTTGCAAAGCGGCGGGGTCGACGGCTTTATCGAGGCCTACGACCACGATCTTGACCCGGATTGGCGCGAGACGATGCTGCGGATCACCCGAGACCGCCTGGGCCTTCATCGCGATCTGAGTGCCGTCGCGCAGGCCCTTCGCGACGTGCCGCGCTCGACCCCGTTCGACGATCTCTGCGAGCTCGAGCTCTGCGAGATTCCGGCTCTGGTCGTTGCCAGCCACGACGAAGCCGATCCGGGTCATCCCTACGCCGTCGCCGCGCAGTGGGCCGAGCACCTCGCGAACGCGACCTTGGTCAGCGAGCAGGAGGGGGAGTCGCCGCTGGCCTGGCAGGGCGGCAAGCTCTCGCGTGAGATCGCTGCCTTTTGCGAGCGCGATGAGGTGGTCGAGCGGCTGCGGGGCTGACGCCAGAGGCAGCAGAGGGCGCCTGTTCGCGGGATCCGCGGGTGAGACGCGAACGTCTGCGTGGTCAGCGGTTCTCGAGACGGTGCACGACTCGCAACCCCGACCAAGTCTCGTCGATCGCGCAGACCTTGTTGTCGACGAGGCCCGCGGGCAGCGCCACCTCGCGAACCACGTCTTCGGTGATGTCGGTGGCGACGCCGGAGGCACGCTTGGGCCAGGCGATCCAGAGCCCGCCGGCAGGATGGATCGCACGCGCCAAAGCGGCGAAGCGTCGCTCGAGCGCGCCGCGGCGGGTGAAGAAGGCGACGACGAGATCGAGCGGCCCGACAGCACGCTGCTTGACGAGGACATCGGCTGGCAGCTCGCCCAGGGCAGCGGCAAATTCGCCCGGAGCGGCGGCAAAGGCGACGGTGGCACCGCTCTTGATCCCGAGCTTTTGCGGCAGTGGCGTGGACGAGTAGCCGGCGATTTCAGCACCCTATGCTTAGGCGCATGATCGACGACGGCAGCGCCATCCACTACGCCGCGGTCCCACGCGGAACGCCGGTCTTCGCCAGCGACGGCGTCGAGGTCGGCAAGGTCGACCAGATCGTTGACAACTACCGCGAGCACATCCTCGACGGAATCGTGATCGAAACGACCTCAGGCGAGCTCAAGTTCGCCGACGCGCCTGAGGTCGCACGCACTGCCGAGCGCGCTGTCACCCTCGCGATTACCGCGACTGAAGCCGAGGCGCTGGCGCCGCCCGACAAGGGCGCGGGTACGTTCAAGGCGAATGTGGGCGCGGGACGACTGGGCCGGATCTTCGGTCGCGGCTGGAAGCGCGATTAGCAGACCGGAGCGGGGGGTACGAATCTAGACGATGGAGGCCGAAGCCAAAGTCGAGTTTTCGCTTCCTGCGCGCGCGGAGAACGTGGCGCTGGTTCGCCATGCGATCGCGGGCTTCGCCGAGGTCCTCGAAATGGAGGGCGCGGAGATCGCCGATCTGAAGACGGTGGTCACCGAGGCCTGCATGAACGTCGTCACGCACGCTTATGACGGCGATCAGGTGGGCCCGCTCGAGGTCGATGCCTGGCCCGAGGGTGGCGAGCTCGTCGTCGCCGTGCGCGACTACGGCACCGGGATCCGGCCGCTGGCTGATGTCGAGCGCCGCAGCCTGCGCCTCGGCTTGCCGCTGATGGCGGCTTTGACATCGAGCTTTGAGATCAGCCGCGGGCCCGGTGGTGGGACGCAGATCCGGATGCGAATGCCGATCGCCGTCAATGGCGACCGCGAGCGCTCGAAGGTGCCGGCAACCGGGGATGAGACGCGGATCAACCTCAAGGCCGGCGCCATGCTCGGTCCTGTGCTCTCCCGCGTGATCTCGATGTTCGCGACACGGGCGGATTTCACGGTCGACAAGCTCTCCGACGCCGTCCTGCTCAGCGATGCGATCTCGGCCGGCGGCCCCGACGGGTTTCCCGACGGCACGGCGCGGATCACGATCTCCGAGAACGCCGGCTCCTTTCTGATGCGCGTCGGGCCTTTGAACGATGGCGCCGGCCAGCGCCTGCTCGACGGCATGCGACTGCCCGAGCTCGACGCCTCGCTGGAGGATCTCGCGGACGAGATCGCGGTCGAGAGCGACGGCGACGGCGAGGTCGTCGCGATCCGCATCGGCGAGCCCTCCGCGTAAGCGCCCGCGCCGGGTAGAGCTAAATCGCGCCGCCGCGCTCGGCGGCCGTGCGCAGCTTGGTCACGGCGCGGCGCAAGATGCGCGAAACGTGCATCTGCGAGTAGCCGACTCGCTCGGCGATCTTGGATTGAGTCAGGTCCTCGGCGAAGCGCAGGCGCAGGACCTCGCGCTCGGTCTCGTCGAGTCCCTCGATGCCGGCATCGATCGCCTCGCGATCCTCGACCAGCTCGAACCCCGGGTCCTCGTCGCCCAAGCGCTCGCCCATGGGCGACTCCTCACCGGGCTCCGATCCAGCCACGGGCTGATCGAGCGACATCGTTCGCCGGGCGACGTTGGCCTCGAATGCCTCGAGCACGTCGCCTTCGCCGATCTCGAGCATCTCAGCGATCTCGGCGACCGTCGGTGAGCGCTCGAGCTCGCTCGAGAGCTTGGCGATCGCGGTGTCGACGCTGCGAATGCGCTCTTGCAGCCCGCGTGGCACCCGCAGGGTCCAGACACGGTCGCGAAAGTGACGGCGCAGTTCGCCCAGGATCGTCGGGCCGGCAAAGGCCGCAAATGGCACCCCGCGCGCCGGGTCGAAGCGCTCCAGGGCCGAGACGAGCCCGAGGCTCGCAACCTGGATCAAATCCTCGCTCGGCTCGACGCCGCCGCTGTAGCGCAAGGCAAGGCTGCGCGCGAAGGGCAAGAAGCGGGTCACCAACTCTTCACGAGCCCGTTCGTCGCGAGTTTCCGCGTAGGCGGTGAGCAGGTGCTCCTCGGTCGCCAGCCCGTCCTCGGGCCCTGTGGGCGGCGGTAGGCCCGGTCGTCGGCGATGGCGTCGGTCAGAGCTCATGGATCGGCGAAGCGCAAGATAGGCGATGCGCACGTTCGCACAATCCGATCGCACCCCGCCTGGAAACAGAGCGAGGGCCCGGGTGGGGGGTGACCCGGGCCCTCGATGTTCCGTCGAGCACAGAAACTGCACTCGTCTAGCGATGCCCGTACCCGAGCTCGCGGAAGGCCAAACACGAGCCAAGTTTCCATAAGAACGGTTATCGCGCGTAGGAACGCGCCTGAGGGGCGAGCCCACAAATTTGCGCAAGCTCGCCCTCATCGGGTAGCAGCCATATAGAGCCATGATCCTGCACTCAACGCTTCGACCCGAGCTCGACTGCGAGCTGATTGCCTTTCACGGCGAGCTCGATGCAGCCGCGGCTCCGGATCTGCGTGAGCGTCTCGAAGAGGTCGTCGCAGAGCCCCACGGCGCCCTGCTAATCGACTTGGCCTGTTGCACCTTCATCGATTCGCTTGGCGTGGCAGCCCTCGTCGAGGCCGCCAAAGGGATGAGCGAGCGCGATCGGGCCGTCGCGATCGCCACTGCCAAGCCACAGGCGCGCCGCATCCTCGAGCTCACGGGCCTCGATGCCCTGTTGTCACTTTGCTGGACTCGCGACGAGGCGATCGCGGTCCTCGGCGAACGCTCCCCTCAGCCCGGCTAGGCTCGGCCGACGCCGGCGAACCGCCTCCTGGCGCCCTTGCGACGCCTGCGTTCGCGCTTGATCGAGCGCAGGTAGGGATCGAAGTCGACCTGGATCGTGTGGCGTTTCGAGGCTACATAACGCTTAGCCATCCGCTCTCGATCGCGAGCGATCGTCTGCTGCATCTCCTCCGCGCCGGGCAGCACCGCGCGGCCCTCGATCAGGTCCGCTACCCACTCAGACTGGGCTTCGGCGAGCGGCATGATCGCCCCCAGCGGCTGGCACAGGCCGATGAAGTAAAGCCCTCGATGCTGGGGACTGACGACGCGGCGAAACAGGGGGATCTCGTTGTCTGGTGCTGAGATCAGGTCTTCGTCGAAGAACGGGAACGTGATCTTGTAGCCCGTGCAGAAGACAACGACATCGATCTCCTCGCTTGAGCCGTCGGCGAAGCGCACGGCGCGACCGCCGCTGAACTCGGCGACGTTCGGTTTCACCGCAATGTCGCCATGCCCGAGACGGGCAAGCAGGTCTGCGGAGACCGTCGGATGGGCCTCCCCCAGCTTGTGGTCAGGCTCGGGCAGCCCGTAGTCCATCGGCTCGCCAATCGCCTGCTTGAGCTGGCGTTTGATCGCGACTCGCAGGACCGACACGGGCAACCGGTTCGTCAGCGCATTGGTGAGCTCGTCGGTTGGCTTGCCGCCGAGGTACTTGGGAACGATCCAGGCGCCGCGGCGCATCGCAAGGAAGGTCGCTTCGGCCACACGCGAGGCCTCGACCGCGATATCCGTCGCCGAGTTCCCGATTCCGAGCACCAGCACGCGCTTGCCGGTAAGCACGTCGGGCGTCTTGTAGTCGTGGACGTGAAGCTGCTCGCCAGTGAACTGCGTTTGCCCGGGAAACGACGGCTCGGGCCAGCGCGCATCCCAGTGGTGGCCGTTGGCGACCATGACCGCGTCATAGGTCGTCTTGCCGCTTTCGCCAGAGTCGAGCGAGCGCCAGCTCACCTCCCAGCGGCCGGCCTCGACCGGCTCCACGTGGGTGACCTCGGTGCGAAAGCGGATCCGGTCGCGAAAGCCGAAGTGGTCGACGTAGTCGTCGAAGTACTTGGCGATTTGGAAGTGGCTCGGGTAGTCGGGATAGTCCGGCGGCATCGGAAAGGTCGCGAAGGCCATCGTCCGCCGCGATGTGTTGATGTGCAGCGAGCGGTACGCGGACGACATCCCGTTGTCGTTCATGTAGCGCCAGTTGCCGCCGATCTCTGAGCCGAGCTCGAAGCAGTCGAACTCGATCCCTCGCGCGTGCAGGACCTGAGACGAGGCAATCCCCGAAGACCCTGCGCCGATGACGCATACGCGTGCTTTCGCTTCGTTCACTAGACCCTGACTCTCAATTGAGGGATGGATCCTCGGGCATCGTCGCGATCAGCGCGAACTGCCCGCCCTTTCGCTGCAGCACATCTCCCCACAGTGCCAGCGGATCGTTGGGGAAAAGCTCGCTCGCCATTGGCGGCTCGACGATCCACGCCTCCTCCGCCAGCTCCTGCTCGAGCTGCCCCGCTCCCCAGCCCGAGTAGCCGGCGTAGACGCGGCCGCGTCTGATCGCCTCGTCGAGCTCATGCTCCTCGGTCTCCGCGGCGACGAAGCCGACATCCGCGGCAACTATCCAAGCCGCCGCATCGGGCTGATTGAACTCGGCCAGGACGACGAGGGCCTGCGGCTGCACCGGACCGCCGATGAACACCGGTTCGGTATCGACGATTGTGGCGAGCTCAGGAGCGACCTCGCCGACGTCGGTGTCGGAAGGCCGGTTGAGGACGACGCCCATGGCCCCCTCCTCCCCATGCTCGGTGATGAGCACGACTGCACGCGCGAAGTTTGGGTCGACCAGCGCCGGTGACGCGATCAACAGCTTGCCTCGAAGCGACTCCTGATCGGTGTCCTCATCCATCCGCTCAATTGTGACCGCTCGCTAGTCTCGGTGTTCGCATGCTGATCCGAGATGTTGGTGAGCAGGAATTCATCGCCGAGGTGGTCGAGCGCTCGCGCGAAGTGCCGGTGGTAGTCGACTTCTGGGCCGAATGGTGTGGCCCCTGTCGCCAGCTCGGCCCCGCGCTGGAGGCGGCCGTGAGCAAGCGCGGCGGCGGTGTCGAGCTGGCCAAGGTCGATGTCGATGCCAATCAGGGTCTCGCCGCGAGTTTCGGCGTCCAGGGCATCCCCGCGGTCAAGGCATTTCGCGACGGGCAGGTGGTGGCGCAGTTCACCGGGAGCGATCCCACCGGCGCAGATCGAGCAGTTTCTCGACGGGCTCGTGCCCTCACCGATCGATGAGCTGGTCGCCGCGGGCGACGAGGCATCGCTACGCCAGGCGCTGGCCCTCGACCCCGGCCACAGCGCCGCTTCGGCGGCGCTAGGGCGTCTGCTGCTCGCGCGCGGGGATACGGCGGATGCGATCGACCTGCTCGACTCGTTGAGCGACGATTTCATCGCCGAAGGCCTGGTCGCGCGGGCGCGACTGATCGGCGACAACCCTGATCCCATCCCCCCGCTGTCACTGGCGTTCGTGTCCTGGGACGACGGCGACCACGCTGTTGCGCTGGAAACGCTGCAGAGCGCCTATGCCGAGGAAAAAGACGCCGATCGCCGCGATCTCATTCGTCGCGTCATGGTTGCGATCTTCACCGAGCTCGGCGCCGACAACGAGCTTGCCCGCACGCACCGCCGCCGGCTCGCCGCGGTGCTCAACTGAGCGCAGGGGGCGCTCACGTGCGGCGTACCGAGACCAAGCGATGAGCGACCCGATCAATGGCGCGGACGTCCCCATCGCCTTCATCGCCGGGCTCGTCTCGTTTCTCTCCCCCTGCGTCTTGCCGCTCGTTCCCGGCTACCTCTCGGTTGTGACAGGGGTCGGCGTGGCCGAGATCGGTGAGGCGGGCTGGCGCCGCGTGTTGCTTCCCAGCCTGCTCTTCATCGCGTCCTTTTCCACCGTTTTCATCCTCCTCGGTCTCACCGCCACGGCGCTCGGCTCGACGCTGCGCGAGAACCAGGATCTGCTCACCGACATCGGCGCGATCATGCTCATCGTCATGGGCGTGCTCTTTATTGCCGCCACGTTTGTCGACCGACTCAACCGAGAGTGGCGCGTGGAGTCGCTGCTCGCCCGCGCCGGCAAGGGCGGCCCGATCGTCGCCGGCGCCGCGTTTTCGATCGCCTGGACGCCATGCACGGGCCCGGCGCTCGGCGGCATCCTCACCCTCGCCGGCATTCAGGGGGGCGCTGCGCACGGGGCGTTTCTTCTCTTCGTCTACTCGATGGGTCTGGCGCTGCCGTTTTTGCTCACGGCGCTCGCATTCTCACGCGCGACGACCGCGTTCGACGTGCTCAAGCGCCACTACCGCGCCATCGTCTTCGTCGGCGGCGGCATCCTGATCGCGATGGGAGTGCTGATCCTCAACGGCGCCTTCACCGACCTCAACCGCTGGGCCCAGGAGCTGACAAGGGATCTCGGCCTGAACCTGTAGCGGAGCGGCTGTCCGTCAATGACGCCGTTCGGTCCTCAACGACCTCACACCGGCGGGACTACCGGCTCGGGCCCGACGCCGACCTCGAGCGGGGTGCCGATCGCTTCGGCTTCCTCGAGCTCTTCGCCGTCACCCTCGCGCGAGCAGACGATCTCGAAGCGCCCGGTGCTGAGCGCGGGGTCCCCGACGAGGGGCAAACCGCGGATCTCGTCCCAGCCGAGGCGCTCGACTTCGTAGGGATTCATCCGCACCTCCGAAGCCGGCCAGGGGCAGGTCGCATTGTGCTGGTCGATCGCCTTCGAGATCGCCTCGAGGTTCTTGATTTCCGCGTCGCTCACAAGGCCGATTTTACGCCAGGTCGGCGACGCTCAGTCGCCTTTGCCCTCGCTTGAGCGCTCGTGGTCGGCCTCGCCGTACTCGGCGTCGACTCGTTCCTCGGGCTCGCCGGCGAGGTGGCTCGGATCGGGGCCGCTGTCGCCGTGCGACGCGTGCTCGATCAGCTGCGCTTCGGCCTCCTCGAAGCCCTCGGCCTCGCCCTGGCCGGCCTCACGAAGCGGCGCCTGCTCGTGCTCGCGGCGCTCCTCCAGCGACTCTCGCTCGTCCATCTCTTCCATCTCGCCTCCAGTCATGCGTGGGATCCCGAGCCTAATGGACTCCTGGCTCGGCTCGGGATCCCGACACATCGGCGCGCTTACTTGGAGGTCAGCACCGTGCCGAGCTCGGGAAAGTTGAGCGCCTGCTTGGTTGCTGAGGTCAGGTCGAATTCACGGCTGCCGACATATGGCCCTCGGTCGATCACACGTGCGGTGATCTCCTTGCTGCCGTAGCGCAGGCGGAGCTTTGTCCCGCACGGCATCGTCTTGTGTGCGACGCCGATCGTGCCCGTGGTCAGCGTTCCGCCGCAGCCGAGCTTGTTGCCATAGAGCCCGGGGCCGTACCACGAGGCCGATGCGCCGCGATAGGCCGTGATCGCTCCGGCCGATCGACCGCTGCCCGTGGCGAGCCGATTCGTCCGTGCCCTCACGTCGACCGGATAGTTGCCGGTGCTGGGCGTCTTGAAGCGGACGCTGTAGCGGCCGCCGATGCCGGCCGTGGTCGTGATCTTCTTGTCGCCGATCGCGACGACGACGCGGCGCTTGGCGCCGGCAGGCGTCACCTTGCCGCGGATCTCAGCCGTATGGCCGACCAGCTCGTCGCGACCGCTGACGCGAACGCTCGTCTTCGAGCGAACGGTCACGGGCTCTGAGCCCGTACCGCCGTCGATCGGGGCGGCGGGCATCGCGGCCACCTCCCCAGCGTCCGCAGCCTGTGGTCCCTGGTCGGCGAGCTGAGCACGCCAGGAACCGCTTCGCCTTGGCCGCACCCGCACCGAGTACCGGCCCGATTCGCCCGTCGTGGCTCGCGCGGCTGGCTTCCAGCTGTGTGTCGCGCTGGCACGAAAAAGCACCTCGATCCGAACGTCGGCAGCGCCGGGGAAGACGCCGCGCAGCTTGACCGAGTCGCCAATCGCGACGTTGCCGTGCGTGGCGTCAATCCTTGCGTTCTTGCTTTCTGTCGGTGACTCGGCGGCCACTGCGGTGCTCGTGAACAACGCGGCGAGCGATAGCAGCGCAGCGGCCGCGATGCGCCTGCGCCGCAAGCGGAAACGTCTCATCGGTTTTCCTCCTGTCGAACGGCCTGCGGGGTTAGCTGTCGGGCTCGCGGGCACCGGACGCTCCGGCGCGCGCTACAGGCGGATCACCGCCCGATTCGCCCCTGAGCCGGACACTGGCTCTCGCCAGGCCCGGCGACCGCTCTAAAGCGGTCTCATGGGTCCCCCGCCCGCCCCGGCTTCGGATCCTCGGGGCGGTTCGGCATCTAGGTTTCAGCGAATGTCGTTAAGGACACGGTAGAGCGAACACACGTTCCGGGTGTGACCAGGGTCACATTGCTAGCGGTTCTGGGATGATCGGCCCATGAGCACCGATCGCCTCACAGGCCTCGACTCGTCGTTTTTGCACCTGGAGCGCGGTCCCGCGCACATGCACGTCGCCTCGACCACCGTGTTCGAGGGCCCGATCCCCGCCTATGACGACTTTCGCCACCACATCTCCACCCGGCTTCATCTCGTGCCGCGATTTCGCCAGAAGCTGCGCATGGTGCCGTTCGGGCAAGGGCGCCCGAAGTGGATCGATGATCCGCAGTTCAACCTCACCTACCACGTGCGCCACACCGCGCTGCCGGCTCCGGGCAGCGAAGAGCAGCTGCAGATCCTGGCGGCGCGAATCTTCTCGCAGCGACTCGATCGCTCAAAGCCGTTGTGGGAGCTGTGGCTGGTGGATGGAGTCGACGACGGCCGCTTTGCGATCGTTGCCAAGACCCATCACTGCCTGGTCGACGGCGTCTCCGGGGTCGACATCACCACGGTTCTCTTCGATGCCGCTGCCGACACCCAGCCGCTCGAAGCGCCCGAGCCCTGGGTCGCCCGCCCCGAGCCAAGCGGTGCCCAGGTGCTCGCCGAGGCGATGGTCGAGCGCGCGACGCAGCCAGCCGAGGTCATTCGGGGCGCCCGTGCCGTGTTTCGCGCGCCCCGGATGGCGGCACGCGTCGTCGTCGACAGCCTCGAGGCGGCGGGCACTTTCGCCCGCGCGGGAGTCGGCGCTCCTTCCTCCCCATTCAACGTCGAGATTGGTCCCTATCGCCGTTTCAGCTGGGTGAAGGCGAGCCTCGCCGATCTCAAGCGTGTCAAGAACGTCGTTGGGGGCACGGTCAACGATGTCGTCCTCGCCGCGGTCGCGGGCGCCGTCGGCCGCTACATGCGCGGCCATGGCTTCGCCACCCACGACCTCGAGCTGCGCGCGATGGTGCCGATCAGCGTTCGCGATGCAAAGGAGCGCGGCGCGTTGGGCAACCGGGTCTCGTCCTACATGGCCCCGCTTGCGATCGGGATCGAGGACCCTGCCGAGCGCTTGCGCTGCGTCAGTGCGGTGATGGGCGACCTCAAGGAGTCCAAGCAGGCGGTCGGCGCGACGCTGATGACCGAGCTGGCCGACTTCGCGCCGCCGACGATCGCCGGCCAGGCAGCGCGCCTGCAATCGCGCCAGCGCTTCTTCAACCTCGTCGTCACCAACATCCCAGGGCCGCAGTTCCCGCTCTTTTTGATGGGCCGCCGCCTGCAGTCGGTGTTTCCGATGGTGCCGTTGGCCAAGCGCCAGGCCGTCTGCTTCGGGATCATGAGCTACGACGGCGAGGTCAATTTCGGCCTGATCGGCGACTATGACGCGCTCACCGACCTCGAGGCCCTCGCCGGAGATCTCGAAGCCTCGCTCGGCGAGCTGATTGCGCTTGCGCCGGCCCCCAAGCAGCGGCCAGGCCGACGGCTCAAGCGGCCGCTGCGCGCATCGGCAAGCTGAAGATCATCCCTGAGACTGATCCCTCGCCCGCACCGAGCAGCTAGATTTCGCGCCACAAGAAACGGCTTCTCCGGCATCGGAGGGGACTCAGCCGCAGGCCAGGGGGGTCTGGCCTCGAGAAAGGATCACTGTTTTGAAGAAAGCAGCAATGTTGGCCGCTGCTGCGGCCGCGGTTACAGGGTCGATGATCGTCGCTGTCGGTGGCGCTTCGGCGACCACCGAGTCATCGAAGGCAGGCGCCACCTTGATCACGATGGAGCTGGAGGGCCGGGAGCTGTTCTTCGATGGCCCCGCCACGGTCGCCGCGGGCGAGGTGCTGAAGATCAAGAACAACACCAACGGGCGCAAGGTCGGACCGCACACGTTCTCGCTGACCAAGGCCAGAGGTACGGCCGTCCATCGACGACAACGAGGCGCTGAGGGCGTGCGGGCGCGAGCTCAAGGGTCTGTGCGGTGCGATCGCCGCCTGGCACAAGTTCGATTTCGAGTCCGAGGAGATCGACCGCCCGATTGTCGAGGTCGGCAAGGAGGGCTGGAGCCTCGAGGGCGACAAGAAACGCACCGGCGACTCCTGGTTCGCCTTTGGTCGTCGTGGCGAAGTCGGACAAGCGCAAGGTCACCGCGGACGCCGGCGACACGCTGACGTATTTCTGCGCGGTTCATCCCGAGATGCAGGGTGAGATCGAAGTCGTCGAGTAACGCGGCTACGGACGTTTCGACCGTCCCGGCAGAGCAGGGCGCGCGCTTTCGGCGTCGCGCCCTGCTCGGCGCCGGTCTCGCGGGCGCGGCGGCGCTCGTCGTTCCCGCCCGCCTGCGCTCGCTTCTGAGCACACCTGCGCTGGCGGCGAAACCGTCCGCGGCAGGATTTCGAAGCAAGCTCAGAATCCCGCCGGTGCTCACCGGCGCCCAGATCGAGCTCGAGATGAAACAGGCAAGCGTCGCCGCGATGCCGGGCCGAAAGACGCGGATGTGGACCTACGGGGGCAGCTTCCCCGGCCCGACGATCCGCCGCCCTGCGGGCGAGGCGACGGAGGTGACGTTCGTGCATCGGCTTCCCGCCAAGGCCGGTGAGCTCTCGGTCCACCTTCATGGCGGCCACAACCGCAGCGAGCACGACGGCCAGCCCGGCGGTCTCACCGCGAGCCAGCCGCGCGCGTTCTTCTGCGATATCTCGGCCAGGCTCTCGCCGCGCGCGTCGGGCAACGACCTGCTGATCGCGCCCAGCGCCCAGCGCACCTATCTCTACGAGGGAATCGAAGACGGCGCGCCTGAGCGCAGCGCGTTTCAGTGGTATCACGACCACCGTCTCGAGCGCACTGCGTTCAACGTTTGGCAGGGCCTGGCGGGGATGTGGATCACCGACGACGAGCTCGACGCCTCGCTGCCGCTGCCGGAGGGCGAGCGCGACCTGGCGCTGATGATCAGCGACCGCTCCTTCGACAAGCACAACCAGCTCACCGACCCGTTCGGAGCGTTCGCCTCGGCGCCCAACGACGGCACCACCGGCCGCAGCGTGCTCGTAAACGGCGTCTTTCGTCCCTATCACCGGGTCAGCGCCACACGTCACCGCCTGCGCATCCTCAATGCCTCGCACTTTCGCAGCTACAACCTCGTGCTCAGCGGCAAAGCGAAGATGGTTCAGATCGCGACCGAGTCAGGCCTGATGCCGGCCCCGATCAAGCGCAAGCAGATTCTCGTTGGGCCGGGCGAGCGGGTCGAGGTGATCGTCGACTTCGCAAGCTCGGCCGGGAAGCAAGTCGAGCTACAAAGCGTCAAGCGCCGCGGCGCCGACGAGCTCGGCTCGACCGCATACGTCGGCTCGTTGATGGAGTTCAGAGTTGGCAAGCGCGAGGCCGACGAGACAAGCGTCCCAGCGAGTCTGCGGCCACTACCGGCGTGGGTCGCCTCCGCCCCACCCTCACCCAGTCGCAGCTGGAAGTTCACGGTCGGCACAGGCTTTCGCCCGAGCTGGCTCGTCAACGGCAAGACCTTCGACCCGTCGCGCGCGGATGCTTTCCCCGTGCTCGATACGACCGAGACCTGGGAGCTTCACAACGCCACCGCCGTCGCGCACCTGGTCCACCTGCACCACACCGACTGGTACATGCTGTCGCGAAACGGCAAGCGCCCGGCGCCGTGGGAAGAGTGCTTGAAAGAGACCTTCTTCCTCGACCCCGGCGACCGCGTCGTCATCGCCGGTCACTTCAGCGACTACACGGGCAAGTACGTGATCCATTGCCACATGCTCGACCATGAGGACCACGGCCTAATGACCCAGTTCGAGGTCGTTGCACCGAGCTGACCTCGGGCCGGATCGGCGTTACACGAGCTGAATCAGTGATTCAGCTAGTGGTCGTGGGCCATCTCGAGAATCTGCTCACGGCTCATCTTGCCGACGAGCTCGGGGTGGCGCTCGTCGATGTGCGCCTCGACCTTGGTCACCAGCTCGTCGTCAGACTCCGCCTCGACGTCCGTACCGCATTCGCAGTGAACGACTTTCATTGCTTCCTCCTTGTTGTGATCAGATTCCCAAGTCGCGCAGAAAGCGCGGCTCGTGGCCCTCGACGTAAACGAACAATGGCGTCGGCACACCCTCCTCGGCGGCCTTGGCCGCATCGTCGTGAGCTGCCGAGTCGGCGGGCGCCTCAGCTGGGGCGTCGGCGTCTTGCCACTCGCGCGTGGCCGGGTTCCAGCGGGTGCTCGCAACCTCGCCAAACAAGCCGTCATCAATGAGCGTCTCGCGAACGACACGCTCGGCCTCGGCGCAGGCGTCGCGGCTCTCGGTGTAGACGAACAGCTTCGGGCCGTCGCGGGTGACGATCACGCTCTCGCCGAGGCGGTCGGCAACCTCGTTGTCGAGATCGAGCGCAGCCAGGCGCTCGGAGAACGGGTGGCCGTGAGCCTCGTCGTCGAGGTCGACCTCAACCCGGTATTCGTCGCGTGCCATCGCGGCTCAAGCTACCCGATATCGCTCGCATGGTTCGCCGCTGACCGGCCCACTAGGCTGACCTCACTGTGGAGCAGGTGATCCAGGTGATCGGAGCGTTGATGATCCTGGCCGGCTTCGCCGCGGCGCAGCTCGGACGCCTGCGTGTCGACTCGATCGCCTACCTCGTTCTCAACCTGATCGGGTCGATCATCCTGGCTGTGCTCGCGCTCGCCGAGCAGCAGTGGGGATTCTTGCTGCTCGAGGCCGTCTGGGCAGTGGTTTCGGCGTGGAGCCTGGCACGCGTCGCGCGCGGCCTGCCCGTTGCCGGCGGGCATTGAACCTGCGACCGCAAGACCTCGCTGCCCGGCGTGCCGCCGACCGGCGCGCGCGGGCTCTGCGCCGGCGCCGCGTGGCGATCGGTGCGATCGGCAGCCTGGCCGCAATCGCCGCCGTGCTCGCAGTGCTATTGCCCAGTGGCGACGAACCCGCCTCGACTGGGGATCGAGAGGCAGGGGCCACCGTTGAGCCGCCGGCATGCCCGGAGGCGATAGCCGCCGACCCCAGCCGGCTCGTCGGCCAGACGCTCGTCGTGCCGCATGGAGGCGACCGCGACCGAGTCGTTGCGCCGTCGTGTTCGTCGCGGCGAGATTGCCGGGGTGATCCTGTTCCCCCTGACGGAGCTGACCCCGGCGTATTGGCGACTGAGATCGCCAAGCTCCACGCCGCCGCCCGGGCCGGCAAGATGGCCCCGCCCATCGTCGCCATCGATCAGGAGGGCGGCGAGGTCAAGCGCCTGCCCGCGCTTCCGCCCGACGTCTCGCCGGCCGAGCTCGCCGGCGCGAGCCCGGGTGCGGCGCGAAGCGAGGGCGCGGCAACCGGCGCCGCGCTGACCGCGCTCGGCGTCAACGTCGACCTCGCGCCCGTACTCGACGTTGCCCAGGCGCCGAGCTCGTTCATCGCGTCGCGCACGTTCGGCAGCGACCCGAGCGCGGCAGCCACGCGCGCCGTCGGTTTCGGCGAGGGCCTGCAATCCGAGCGTGTCGCGGCCACGGCAAAGCACTTCCCCGGCCTCGGCCTTGCCGTCGCCAACACCGACGTCGAGCCGAGCCCGGTCGACGGCGCCAGGAGCGAGCTCGAAGCCAGCCTGGAGCCGTTTCGCGTCGCCACCGAAGCCGGCTTCGAGCTGACCATGGTTGCGAACGCGACTTACCCGGCCTATGACGATCGCTTACCGGCGTCGCTTTCGCCGAGGCTGATCGACGGCCTGCTGCGCGACAAGCTCGGGTTCGACGGCGTCGTCATCACCGACGATCTCGGAGCCGGGGCGATCACGGGTGCGGGCTTCGACGAGGGCGAGGCGGCTGTCGCCTCGGCTGCGGCCGGCGCCGACGTGTTGCTGTTCGCGCTGACGAGCGGCGAGCAGGCCGCCAAGGCCCTGATTCGGGACCTGCGCCGCGGTCGACTCGATCAACGATCGCTGCTGGCTAGTTGCGCGCGCGTCAACGCGCTGCGTCGGCGGTTTGCCCAGTTCAGCGGCTGAGCTCGAACTCGAACTCGGCTCGATCTCGGGTGTAGATCCATTCGCCACGCCGATCGCGCTTCGAGACGCGGCCGTCGGCGTTGACCAAGACCGCCGTGATTCGCTCGTACCTGCGCGGCGAGTTCAGCGTCACCTTCGCGCGACCGCCGCGGGCGAGGTAGCGGTCCCGGACCATTACCGAGCCGGAGAGGTCGTTCGGGCCAAATCGCGCGATCAGGGCGATGCCCGAACGTACGCCGTGCTCGACTTCGGCGGAGAGCTTGATCGGCGCGGCAGAGTCCGTCCTGACGTCGAAGAGACGGTAGGCCGTGTGGTCGAGGCGGATTCGCGCGCGATCGCCCTTCGATAACGATCCCGTGCGCTTGACGTCTGCGAAGCGGTCGGAATCGACGATTCCGCCGAAGCCCGAGCGCCATTCCGACGGTCGCGGTGGCGAAATTGGCGAAGTCGCGAGAGAACCCGCGCCCACCGGCCTTGCGGATTGCGAGGTCATAGGCGGCGATCGCGTTGTCGGGCGGCTTGGCTTGCTCGGAGAGCTCCCACGCCGAGCGGATCAGATCGACGCCGTAGTTTCCGGCGCCGTAGTCGAGCCAGTGATTCCAGACGGCGACGCCGTAGATCCGCAGCTGCCTCGCCGCGCTGGGGTCTGTGATCGGCGTGCCGGGCCTGGAGGCGAAGCTGCGAACGTAGAAGAGATAGTCGTCGATCGTGGGATAGACGTGGTTCTCGGCCCAGGTCGCGGTCGATTCGAACATCCACGGCTCCTCGAAGGAGTCGTAGTTCTGCTGCAGCAGGTGGTTGTACTCGTGCGCGAGTGTGACCCTGGCGGGATCGAGCGAGTCCGCATACCCGTACTCGGCGAAGGCGAAGTCATCGTCGACGACGATGTAGCCGTACTGGCTGCGCGCTGCGCCCTGGCCGGGGTCGGGTGACTCATAGCCGAAGATGCCATCACGTCCGAGCTGGCGCAGATAGATGTCGGCGTGAGCGCCGGGGTCGGCGCCGCATCCGCTCTTGTCGGGTTTCGGCGGCGCCCAGCCGAGCGTGCCAGGTGCGACCTCTATCGACCGTGAGTACTCCGCGATCTCGACGATCGCCTCGACGTAGTCGGGGATGCCGTCGCCGTCGGCGCTGCCGTTGGTGTCGCTGAGGTCGGGCGCGTCCTCCAGGGCGGAGTCGTTGACCCAATGGACGCAGAAATGCGGGCTCTCGACGCTGGCCACCGCGGCGCCGGCGGGGTAGCCGTCTCCGTACTGGTCGGCGATGCCGTCCGTCGGCCGTGCGAGCAGGCCGCGCGCGCGGCGGCGATCGGCGTCCCCAAGTTGCGAGTAGGAGGCGGCAAGCTGATTCAAGGCGACGGTCGCATCCGGCGGCTCGGCCGCCGCAAGGGGTGTTGTCGAGAGCGCCTGCGGTTCGGGTGCCAGCGCCGCTTCAGCGGCTTCGAGCGCCGCAAGCGCATCCGCCGTAGATGCATCGGCCGGCACTTTCAGAGCGCTCGCAACAGGTGCTGCGATCAGCGCAATCTGGACGGCGGTGGCTACCGCTGCAAGTCGAATAAGGGCTGTGTTTCCCATGGTCGCAATCTCGGTCAGGCGCGTGGCGACAGCGCCGGGACCGGCCGCTGATCGTAGTCTGCGCCCCATGAGTCAACCCGCTGCAGGCCTGCGCGTTGCGCTGGCTCAGATCAATCCGATCGTCGGTGACATCACGGGCAACGCGGACCTGATCGCGAGCTGGATCGCCGATGCGAAGCGAGCCGGTGCCGATCTCGTTGTTTTCCCGGAGTTGTGCCTACCCGGCTATCCAGCCGAGGACCTCTACCTGAAACACCATTTCGCAGCCGAGAACGTCGCCGCGCTCGAGCGCCTGGCGCCACTCGCCGACGGCATAGCCGCCGTCGTCGGCTTTGCCGAACCGTCTCTCGAGCAGGTCGAGCGGCGCCCCGACAGCCCAGCCCAGCGCTCGGTGCACAACTCGGCCGCTTTCTTGAACGAGGGACGGCTTGAGGCCATCTACCGCAAGAACCGCCTGCCCAACTACGGAGTCTTCGACGAGCTTCGGTACTTCGAGCCAGGCGTCGAGCCGCTCGTCGTCGAGGTCGGCGCAACCCGGGTGGGAATCACCGATCTGCGAGGACGTGTGGGAGCCTGGGCCGCCGGCCGCACTGGAGGCGGAAGCCGGCGCGAAGCTGATCCTCAACCCATCCGGCTCGCCATACCTGCGCGGCAAGGGCGCCGATCGCGAGCAGATGTTTGCCGATCGCGCCCGTGCCTACGGTGTGCCCTTCGCTTTTTGCAACCTCGTCGGCGGCCAGGACGAGCTCGTCTTCGACGGTCAAAGCTTCGTCGTCGACGCTAGCGGCACGGTCGTCGCGCGAGCGCGACAATTCGAGCCGGATCTGCTGATCTGGGAGCTCGCAGGGCCAAGCGCGCGAGTCGAGCAACCGCTGGCCGACCTCGATGAGGTCTACGCCGCGCTCGTGCTCGGCCTTCGCGACTACACGCGAAAGAACCGCTTCGAGCATGCATTGGTGGGCCTCTCTGGAGGCATCGACTCGGCATTGGTGGCGATGCTCGCCGCCGATGCACTCGGCGCCGAGAGCCTCACGTGCGTCGTCATGCCCTCCCCCCACTCCAGCGCCGAGACCCAGGCCGACGCTCGCGCGACCGCGCACAACCTCGGCGCCGAGCTGGTCGAGTTGCCGATCGCGGCGGCAATGGACGCCTACGCGGACACCCTCGCCGTCGCCGGGGGCATCGACGGACTCGCCGCCGAGAACGTTCAAGCCCGGATCCGCGGCAACCTGCTGATGGCTCTCTCGAACACGCGCGGCTCGCTCGTGCTCACCACGGGCAACAAGAGCGAGATGTCGGTCGGCTACGCGACCCTCTACGGCGACATGGCCGGTGGCCTGGCCGTAATCAAGGACGTGCCCAAGCAGCTCGTCTACGAGCTGGTCGAGCACCGCAACGAGCTCGCGGGCACGCAGCTGGTCCCAGACTCGGTGCTCAGTCGAGCGCCGTCGGCCGAGCTCCGTCCCGACCAGCTCGATGAAGACTCCTTGCCCCCCTACGAGGTCCTCGACCGCGTGCTTGAGGGCTATGTCGAACGCGACCTCTCCCGCCAAGACCTCGTCGCCGAGGGGCTGCCGGAAGATCTCGTCGCAGAGGTGCTCAAGCTCGTCGACCGTGCCGAATATAAGCGCCGCCAGGCCCCGCCTGGCATCCGCATCACCTCCAAGGCCTTCGGTCGCGACCGGCGCCTCCCGATCACCAATCAGTACCGAAGCTGACCCTGCAAAGACTTAGCTCTGGGCCGGGCTTCGGCCGCACCGCGATCGTCATCCGCACGATCGCGCAGAGGCGGCCCTCGTCGTCGGTGAGATCGCAGTCCCAGACCCAGGTGGTGGAGCCGCGATGACGCGAGGTGGCCTCGCAGTTGACATGGCCCGACGAGATCGGGCGCAAGAACGATGCCTGGTTGGATTGCCCGACGGCGATCATCTCGTCGTGGCGAACCGTCTCCGAGGTCGCCGCCGAGCACACCGTCTCGGCCAGGGCCGCGATCGAGCCGCCGTGGACGGTCCCGAACGGCTGGCAGACATCCGCCGTCACGGCGATCCGCGCCCGGGCCGTCTCCGGGCCGAGCTCCTGCATCTCGATGCCGATCGAGGGCGCCGAGACCGACTGATGGGATCTGGCTCGCCCTGCCTGCATTCGATCTCACAATTTGCACGAGTCGAGCGCTTGCAGGCACAATCTAGACGGGGTTCCCTTTAACTCGCACCGCGTAGGCTTTCGGTTCCCATGGCGATCACGCCCGACCAACGCGCGACCTTGCAGCTGTTGCTCGAACGCGGCAAGAGCTACTCCGACCTCGCGGCCCTCCTGGGTGTCGAGGAGGCCGACGTGCGCGCCCGAGCGCGAGCGGCGCTGACCGAGATGGCGGGCGCCGATCCCGACCGGACGGTCGCGCTCACCGACTACGTCGTCGGGCAGGCTGACCCGATCGATCGCGCCGACGTCTCGCGCCATCTGCGCGAGGACGCCGACGACCGCGAGCTGGCCACCGAGCTGATCATCAGCCTGCGGGCTCTGTTTCCAGCTGCCGAGCTGCCGCGCCTGCCGGGAGAGCCACGAAGCGGCCGTCTCGCTCGCAGGCCCACAGGCGCTCGCGAGCGCTCGCCCTCACGCTTTGCGGGCGCTACGCGCGCGCTCCCCGACCTCACCGACAAGCGCACCCGCCTGCTCGCGGGGCTCGGGGTCGGCGCCTTGGTGCTCATTCTTGGTGTGCTGGTGATCACCGGCGCCTTCGGCGGCGACGACGACGGCGATGTCTCGACGGCGGCTTCCAGCGACTCATCGACTACCGCCACCCCCGCTACCGACGAGGAGATTCAGACCGTCGCGCTGACCGCGACCGGCGGTGGCAACGCCACCGGGGAGGCGGTGTTCGGCCTGGCGACTGGCGACACGCCGTACATCAACGTCGACATCACTGGACTCGATCCGGCACCGGAGGGTCAGAGCTACGTGGTCTGGCTGATGCTGAGCGAGACCGAGGGCTATCCACTTTCTCCGATCGAGGTCAGCGCGGACGGCGCGTTCACGAACCGCTTCGCGATTCCCTCGGCGATCCTGCCGGTGGTCGCGCGCGTGCGCTTCGTCGACGTCTCGATCGGCTCGGTGGAGGAGATCCGCAAGCTCGTCCGGCGAGCCGTTGAGAACGAGGCTCTCGTGCTGCGCAAGCCCGGCGACACGGTCTTGCTCGGCGAGATCCCCGCCGCGCAGCAGGGCGCGGGCGCGGGCGGCGCGGGCGGAGCCGCCGGCGCCGGCGAAGCTCCCTAGGGCAACTAGCCCGGCTGATCGAGCAGCTTGCCGGGATTCATGATCCCGGCCGGGTCGAGGCGCTCCTTGACCGCGCGCAAGGCTTCGAGCCCCACCGTGCCCACCTCGGCCTGCATGAACGGCGCATGGTCGCGCCCGATCGCATGATGGTGAGTGATCGTCGCGTTGACGCCCACGATCGCCTCGCAGGCCGCCGTCTTCACGGCCCGCCACTGCTCCAGCTCCTCGCCGCTGCGCGCTCGTGAGACAAAGGTGAAATAAAGGCAGGCGCCATCGCGATAGGCGTGCGAGAGATGGCACATGACGATGCCCGGCGCGCCCTCGGCCTTCATCGCCCGGTCGAGCGCGCCGCCGACCGCGCGATAGAGCTCGCCGAGGCGTGACCACGTGTGCGAGCTCTCGAGCGTTTCGACGAAGTAGCCGAGATCGATGAGCTCATCGCGCAGGTAGGGACCTTCGTAGCGGCGGTGTTCCCACGCCTGGCCCGGCGCCCCGCCCAGGGCGACGGCGCCACCGCGCCGCAGCGCTGTCACGGCCAGAGCCCGGCGGCGCTCGACCGACTCGCGCTCGCCCTCCCAGCCGCAGATGACGAGGCAGCCTTCGCGGCGGCGGCGCAGCCCCAGGTACCGTTCCAGCAGCGTTCTCTTCAGTGCCGAGGTCTCTGAGAGCCCGAGTGAGATCCGCGTTTCGGCTTCGTCGGAGAGACGAGTTACATCGGGCAGGATGTCTGCCTGAGCCAAGTCGCGGATGAGCTCGCTGCCGGCGGCAAAGCTCTCGGCGACCCAGGCCTCATAGTGACGCACGGCCGGCGCCGGTCGCACGCGCACGCTGACCTCGGTGATGACGCCAAGAACGCCCTCTGAGCCAAGCACGAGCTCACGCAGCGACGGTCCCGCCGCCGTATGGGGTGTTTCGAGCGTACGCAGCGCACCAATCGGCGCTGTCATCGCGATTGCCGAGACGAGTTCGTCAAAGCGCCCGTAACCGCTTGAGGCCTGACCGGCTGAGCGGGTCGCCGCGAAGCCGCCGATCGTCGCGTACTCGAATGATTGCGGGAAGTGCCCGAGCGTCAACGCGTGCGCGCCAAGTGCCTCCTCGGCCTCTGGACCGCGCAGGCCTGGACCCAGCGTGGCGGTGAGCGAGCGTCGATCGACATCGACCTGTCGCAGGCGCCTGAGATCGAGTGAGAGCACCCGCGCGCACTCACCGGCCAGTGCCGCGACGCCACCGACGACGCTGGTGCCCCCGCCGAACGGAACCACCGCCACGTTTGTCTTCGAGCACGCTGCCAGCAGCGCCGCGACCTGCTCGGCGTTTGCGGGCAAGACGACGGCATCGGGCGCGGCGGCGACTTTGCCGCGGCGCATCTGAATCAGATCGGGGTAGCTCTTGCCGGCGCATCGGCGCAGGCGATGCTCGTGCGAGTCAACGACACCGTCGCCGGCGGCATCAGCGACTGCTTTCGGCAGGCGTCGCGCCTTCGGGATCGACACCTGATCGAGCACCGGTAGCGGTGTCGGCACACCCTCCCCCAGCTCGGATCGCAGCAACGCCCGGGCACCGGCGCCGAGCGTGGCGCGTCTGCGGGGATCGCCCCAGCCCCACCATTTGCCCGGTGGCATGTCCATTAGATGATCCAGCGAAGGTGTCCGTGCGTCATCCGCGTGCGTGATGTTGTCACCCATCTAGGCGACCAGGGCGCGCTCTATGCCCTCGAGGGCCTCGTCGAGGCGCCGACGGGCAGCGCCGCGCATCATCGTCCCGCCTAGCCTTGAGAGGCCGCGCAACGCCTCCTCCGCTGTCAGCGTTACCTGCGTGCCGCCGGGATCGGATCGCAGACCGATCTCGAGCCTCGACGACTTCAGGATCTTGGCGAAGGGTGTGCCCTCGACATCTTGCTCCCAGGCGTAGCGCTCGCGGTTGGTCGAGCCGGTGCAGTGAAAGTCGGCGCGAACGCCCTTACCCCGTTCAGTCTCGAGCACTGTCGTCCAGTGGGCCCGCTTGCCGCCGGGATCGCGGACGTCTTCGACGCGGGTCGTGCGCGGCCACCACCGCGGCAGGCTGTGGGGATCGGAGACCAGGCTCCAGACCTTCGCCGGGTCGGCGGCGACCACGCGGCTGCGGCGGACCCTGGGCATCGGCTACTGGGCTGTGGCCTTGAGGCGCCTCAGGTCCCGTACCAACAGCAGGTGCTTGAGGTGGCCGCAGACGGCCGCGAGGCTCTCGAGGTTCTCGACCGCCTCCTTGCGCCGCGCCTGGCTTCGCGAGCGAAGCTGAGCTCCAAGCAGTTGCTCCAGCAGCGCCGCCTCGCGGTCGGCCGACGTCCGAAACACGCGTAGGTTGCGCCCCGCGACGCCGAACTTCGACAGCTCGGCCGCCGCGCGCACGATCTCGAGGTCGGTCTCGTCGTAGATCACCCTGCCATCGCGCCGGGTCGGGGAGACGATGCCGAAGTCTTGAAGCTCCTTGAGGAAGCCCTCCCCCACGCCTGCCTCGGCCAGCAGCTGATCGGCGGTGAAGCTGGTCACGTCCTCGGCGACCGAGGCAGCACGCCGCTTTTGGCTCTCGCCGCTGGGCCTGCGGCCGGTGAAGTCGCCGGTTGCAAGCTCTTGGCGAATCACCCGTAGCGGCAAAAACTCGTCGCGCTGCATGCGCAGGATCGCGCGCAAGCGCTCGACGTCGGCCTGGCTGTAGAGGCGGTACCCGCCGGCTGTGCGTCGCGGCGCCAACAGCTTCTGGTCCTCGAGATAGCGGATCTTGGAGATCGAGATGTCGTCGAATTCGGCGCCGAGGATCTTCGCTACGGCGCCGATCGTCAATGCCTTGCGCGGACGAGAGTTGCCGCCCTCGCTGCGTGCGGGGCGCTCCTCACGGTTGAGATTGCCGATCTGCTGGGTGTTAGAGGACGCGACTGCCATCAGCGCTCCAGGTAGCTGAGCTTGTACTTGCCGATTTGGATCTCATCGCCATCCTCGAGGCGGTGTGACTCGATCCGGCGGCGGTTGACATAGGTGCCGTTGAGCGAGCCGAGATCGTCGATGTAATAGCCGTCCTGGCGCTGGACGAGCAACGCATGGTTTCGCGACACGGTGACATCGTCGAGAAAGATCGGGGCGTCGGGCGTGCGCCCGATCGACATCCGCTCCTGGTCGACGGGAAAGCTCTCCCCCGCGCGCCCCCCGCCCGAGCGAATGACCAGCGCGGCGCCCGACTTGTCGACCTCGGCGTCGATGTCGATCGGCGTGTACTCGCCCGTCTCATCGACCTTGTAGGTCATCGTCGTCGGCTCGTCGGTGCCTTCAGGACGCCCGAGATAGGCGCCACATTTCTGGCAGTAGTTGGCTCCCTCGGGATTGACGAAGCCGCATTCGGGACAGTGGACCGCCACTAGTGACCCTCTTTGCTCCCGTCGTTGCCCTCGGCCGCCGGCGGATGCGGCAGCTTGCCGAGCAGGATGTCGGTCAGCTGCTCGACGTCGGCGCCCGTGAGGGCGGCGTCGCCGGCCTCGCGCCTGACCTTGAGCCGGTTGACGAGCTCGGCGCGCAGAATGTCAATGCGGCCGTGAAGGACGCGTCGCCGATAGGAAACGGTGCGCTCCTCCTGGGTGAGCTCGTCGATCAGCGTCTTGAGCTCCTGATCCGACATCGAGCCGATATCCGGAATCGTCTCTTCTTGATCGCTGCTCATCGTGCTTTTCGCTCCAGTCTCCGATGCCTCCGGCCCCATGATCGCGACCTGCGCGATCCACCGGCTGGCGCGATTATACGGCTGTCAGCCAAACATCAAGTTGAGGTTGATGGTTGCACGCCCCCATGCGACTCGAGTGCGCGCTCATAGGCGCGCGCATGGCGCACATAGATGACCGTTGCCGCGACCGTCATGGCGACCCCGGCAACGAACCCGGCGTCGATGATCCACCAGTCGACGATCATGCTCCAGAAGATCCCACCGAAGACCAAGAAGACGCCGATACGCCCGATCCAGTTGACCTCGATGTCGATGCCGTGGCGCAGGGCGGTTCGCGCCAGAACCAGAGTCGCCACCTCACGCGCCGCCAAGATCAAGATCGCCCATTTCGGCAAGAGGTCGAAATGCCAGCAGACGGCGACGCCCGCAAGCACGGTCAGCCGGTCGACGATCGGGTCCAGCAGGGCCCCCATGCGCGAGTACTGGCCCGTCGCTCTTGCGAGGAAGCCATCGAGGTAGTCGCCAGCCGTGATCCCGAGATAGATCAGCGCCGGCGCGCCGGCGCGACCGTCCTCGGTATTGAAAGCGAGGACCAAGAAGACAGGTATCGCGGCAAGGCGAACGTAGCCGACGATGTTCGGCAAGGTCCAGGGGTGAAGCGGGGCGCCGCGCCGCGTAACCGTTGGCAGCGGTCCTGAGCGATCGAGTCCCAGCAAACGCCGCTTCGATCGCTCCCGAATCGTCTCCTTGTTCTTGCTTGCCATCACTCTGTGCCTTGCAGCCGGGCGAGGATCTCGCCCACGGTCGTGGTCACGTCGTCGACCGCGATCCGCTGCTCGGCGCCGCTCGCGCGCTCCTGTGCCTCGATCTCGCCTTCGGCAAGCGCCCGCTTGCCGACGACGAGGCGCAGCGGGCAGCCAACGAGCTCGGCGTCGGTCAGCTTCTCCCCCGTGCCGGCGTCGCGGTCGTCGAACAGCGTCTCGATCCCTGCGCCCTCGAGCTCATCGCAGAGGCGCTCGGCTGTTTGCATCGTCTCCTCGCCAGCCTTGCCGAGCGCAACCAGATGCACCGCCCAGGGAGCGAGCGAAGGCGGCCAGACGATGCCCTTCTCGTCGGAGCCCTGCTCGATCGCGGCGGCGACGATCCGGGCCGGGCCGATGCCGTAGCTGCCCATGACGATCGCGCGCTCGTTGCCGTCCGCGTCGAGATAGGTCGCGCCCAGTGGCTCTGAGTAGCGCGTTCCGAGCTTGAAGATGTTTCCCACCTCGATCGCCTTCTCGATCTCGATCACAGCGCCGCCGGGCGAGCGATCGCCCGCTTGCACGCTGCGAAAGTCGAGCTCCTCGAAGCTGAAGTCGCGGCCGGGCTCGACCCCGATCAGGTGCGCATCGGGACGATTGGCACCGGCGAAGTACCCGTCCCCCTCGATCGCGGAGTCCTTGATCACCGGGATCGAGGCGCCAACCGGGCCGATGAACCCAGGTGGACCGAGCTCTGCCTCGATCTCATCGCCCGTCGCCTGGCGAAAGTCGGCGCCGAGCCCGTTTCGCAGCTTGATCTCGTTGAGGTGATGATCACCGCGCACCAGCGCCAGGACCATGCCCCGTCCCTCGACGATAATCGGCAGCGCCTTCAAGGCAGCGCCGGCGGGGACCCCAAGCGCGCCGGCAACCTCCTCGACTGTTGTCAGGCCGGGAGTCGGCACCTCGCGCGGCTGATCGAGCGCCGGCGGCAGCTCGACCGGCTGCGCTACGGCCGAGGCCACCTCGACGTTTGCCGCGTATCCGGGTGCCAGCGCGACCTCGTTCTCGCCCGCATCGCACGGCGCCATGTACTCATGCGCGCCGCTGCCCCCCATCATCCCGACGTCGGCTTCGACCTCATACCAGCGCAGACCGGCACGGTCGTAGATGCGTGTGTAGGCGCTTCGGTTGAGCTCATAGCTGGCGTCCAGGCCCTCGTCGTCACGGTCGAAGGAGTAGGCGTCTTTCATCGTGAACTCGCGCGTGCGCAGGACGCCCGCTCGGGGCCGCGGCTCGTCGCGCTCCTTGGTCTGGATCTGGTAGAGCAGCTTTGGCAGCTCGCGGTAGGAGCGGATCTCGCGCGCGACGTGGTAGGTCAGCGCCTCCTCGTGGGTCATCGCCAGCACGTGCGGCGAGCCCTTGCGGTCGTCGAGCTTGAACAGCTCGTCGATCTCGTAGCGCCCGGTGCGTTGCCACGGCTCGGCGGGCTGCAGCACGGGCATCAACATCTCCTGCGCGCCGATCGCGTTCATCTCCTCGCGGATGATCCGCTCGACCCGGCCGATTACTCGATATCCAGCAGGGAGCCAGGTCCACAGCCCGGCCCCGAGCTGACGCACCAAACCGGCCCTGACCATGAGTCGGTTGGAGACCGACTCAGCGTCGGCAGGGTCGTCGCGCAGGGTCGGCAGGAAATAGCTCGAGAGGCGGCTCATCGCGGCCAGCGTAACCGAGGCGCCTGCAGTGCTTAGCCTGGATCCGCCGATCCCGGCTTAGGCGCGTGTGAAGCGACGGCCGGCGGTCGGCGAGGCTTCCTCGTCCAAGGCTGGTCGCTTGACTGGCTTCAAAAACGGCTCGGCGGTGACGTCGTTGCCCTCGGCTCGCGCCTTCTCGGCCTCGAGCTTGGCGATCCGTTCAGGCGTCAGCTCGCCCGCGTTTGCCTCCTCGATGCGTTCGAGCCAGACGGCGCCTTCGGCAGCCTTGGCGTCGTCGATCTCGACCGTGCCGCGATCGAGCGATTTGTCGATCTCGGCGAAAAGCTCGTCGACGAGGGTGTCCTGGGGAACCTTTCGCAGTGGCTTGCCGTGGGCGAAGATCAGACCCTCGTCCTTGGCACCGGTGATGCCGAAGTCGGCGTGCGACGCCTCGCCGATGCCGTTGACGGCGCAGCCCAGTACGGCGACCTCGATCGGTTCCTCGTATGACTCCAGACGCTGCTCGATCTCGGCAACGACGGAATCCATGTCGAATTGAAGCCGACCGCAGGTGGGGCAGGCGATCAGCACCGGGCCGCGCTCGCGCAGCTTCAGCGCCTTGAGGATCTCCCATGCGACCTTGACTTCCTCCTCGGCATGGAAGGTCGAGAGTGAGATCCTGATCGTGTCCCCCACCCCGTCGGCCAGCAGGGTTCCGAGGCCGACGGCGGACTTCAGCGACCCCGACCATTTCGTCCCCGCTTCAGTGATGCCGAGGTGAATCGGATATGGGATGCGCTCGGCGAGAAGGCGGTTGGCAGCGATCGTGTTCGGCACGTTGGTCGACTTGATCGAGACCTTGAAGTTCTCGTAGTCGAGCGACTCCATCATCGCCACGAACTCGACCGCAGCCGTAACCAGCGCTTCGACCGGGTTCTCGCGCTCGAGCTCATGCAGGTGCTTGGGGAGCGAGCCCGAGTTGACGCCGATCCGCATCGGCACGTTCGCCTCGGTCGCTCGGACGGCGACCTCGGCTACCTTCTCACGGCCACCGATGTTGCCCGGGTTGAGGCGGATGCAGTGGGCACCGGCGTCGATCGCCTTCAAGGCCAGGGTGTGGTTGAAGTGGATATCGGCGATGATCGGGATCGGCGAGCGCTTGACGATCTCCTTCAGCGCGACCGCGTCCTCGTCGCGCGGCACTGCGCAGCGGACCAGGTCAGCGCCGGCGTCGGCGACCTTGTGGATCTGCTCCATCGTCGCCTCGAGGTTCGATGTCTCGGTCTTCGTCATCGTCTGCACGACGACCGGGGCCCCACCCCCGATCGGGACGCCACCGACGAATATCTGGCGCTTGGAAGCCATGTACGGACATTGTGACAGCGGGGCTGGCCCAAACCGCCTCGGCACTCGCGCGCGGTTGCGGCGTACTGGCGCTACGACTTACCGACGACCTGTGGAGATCCAAGCCCGACAGTCGGGCTTAGATCTCCTCGAGATGCAGGATCAGGACAGAAGCAGGCGCTACTTGGCGTAGAGCTCGTCGATCTCGTCCGCGTACTTCTCGTCTATCGGCTTGCGCTTGAGCTTCATCGTCGGCGTCAGCTCGTCGCCGCCTGGCGCCCAGTCGGTCGGCAGCACCTTGAACTTCTTGATCTGCTCGACGCGCGCCATCTTCGCGTTTGCCTCGTCGACGCCGGCCTGCACCGCCGCCAGCAGTTCCTCCTCGCCCGCGAGGTCCTCGATCGATTTGCCCTCGTGACCGTTCTGCTTCGCCCACACGGGCGCGAAGTCGGGGTCGAGCACAATCAGGGCGACGTTGTAGGGGCGCTTGTCGCCGATCGCAACCGCCTGCCCGATCAGGGGGCTCGCCGACTTCAGGTGCGACTCGATGTTCGCCGGGGACATGTTCTTGCCGGCGGCGTTGATGATCAGCTCTTTCTTGCGATCGACGATCTTCAGGTAGCCGTCCTCGTCGAGCTCGCCGATGTCACCGGTGGAGAGCCAGCCGTCCTCGTCGAGCGCCTCGGCCGTCTTCTCGGGCAGGTTGCGATAGCCGGGCATGATCAGGTCGCCGCGAACCAGCACCTCACCGTCGTCGGCGAGCTTGATTTCGACGCCCGGCAGGGGTGGACCAACAGTCCCGAGCTTGATCTTGTCCGGTGGATTGACGGTGGCAGCGCCACACGTCTCCGACATCCCCCAGAGCTCGCCGATCGGGATCCCGATCGCGTGAAAGAAGGCGAGCACCTCGACCGGGGTCGGCGCCGCGCCGACGTTGACGGCGATTGCCTCGTCGAGGCCGAGCGCCGTGCGCAGATGCGAGAACATCGCTTCGTCGGCGGCGGCAACACCCGCGGCCAACTCTTCGGGCACCTCTTCCCCAGCCTGCTCCAGCTCCACCTTCCTCAGGGCCGCCTCGAGCCCAGCGCGCGCCTTCTCGCCTTCCTCGCCGGGGATCGCCGACATCTTTGCCTCAAGACCCGCCTTCAGCTTTTCCCAGATCCTCGGCACAGCGAAGAACCAGGTCGGGCGCACCTTCGGCAGCCACTCGACGATCTGGCGTGGATCGGGGCATATCGTCACCGAGCAGCCCCGGATCACAGGCAGGTAGTAGTGCGCCCCGCGCTCGGCGATGTGGGCCGCCGGCAGCCACGAGATCACCTTAGCCCCGCGCTCGGGAAAGTGAATGATGTCCTCGACGCCGGCGGTCAGGGTCATCAGGTTGCGATGGGTGAGCTGCACGCCCTTCGGTGGGCCGGTCGTGCCCGAGGTGTAGATCAGCGTCAGCAGGTCGTCGGGTTCGACCGCATCGACCGAGTCGCTGACATCGAAGTCGGGGTCGATCTCCTCCAGCGACTCGAGCGTGTGGTCGCCTCCGGGCCCGTCGATCACGATCAAGCTCTCGATCTCAGGGAGGTCCTTGCGCGCTTCGTTGAAAACCTCGAGGAAGTCAGTTTCGACGATCGCGACCTTGGCGCCGGCGTCGGCAACGACGTGGCGGATCTGCTCCGGCGAGGACGTCTGATAAATCGAGAACGGCACACCGCCGAGCGCGACGACGGCAAGGTCGCACGGCATGAACTCGGGCCGGTTGTTGAGCATGAGCGCGACCGTGTCGCCCTTGGAGACGCCGAGGCTGGCGAGTCCGCCGGCGACGCGTCCCATCCGATCGGAGACCTCGCGCCAGCTGTAGATGCGCTCGTCGTCACCCTCGCCCCAGACGATCGCTGGATCGTCGGGAATACGGTCGACCGTTGCCTTGAACGCGAGTGCCAAGTTCTGCGCGTGCAGCCCCTTGCTGGGCCCCCCGCTCGCGTGACGCTCCGCCGTCGTCGCCTCCATCGCTCTCCTCCTCGCTCGAAACGAAACCGCCTCACGGAAAACTACCCCGGCTCAAGGCCCGACGTCGAACCCCTCGCCGGTCAACCGGCCGATGTCGTTGCTCAGGCCGATCACGAACAGGACCATGACCAGGGCGAAGCCGACGACCGAGGCGCGCTCCATCGTCTTGAAAGCGACCGGCCGGCCACGGACCTTCTCGACCACGCTCCAGAAAATGTGGCCACCGTCGAGCGGCAAGAAGGGAAAGAGGTTGATCACCGCCAGCGAGAGGCTGATCAGAGCGAGCACGAACAGCGCCTGGCGCGTGTCGAACTCGATCGATTGGCGCGTGACCTCGTAGCTGCCGACGACGCCCGAAAGCTGCTTTCGTTGCTCGGCGTCGAAAATCCGCGCGACGATGGTGAGCGTTCGCGAGGTCACCTCCCACATCTGCGTCACCGCGAAGTCGGCGGAGTTCTGAATCGAATCGTCCGGGTCGACGTAGCCGCCACCGGCGAAGCTGAAGCCGAAGCGAAATCGCTCCGCCTCCGAGTCGTAGAACGGCTGCATCTGAAGCGTCACCTGCTCGCCATCCCTGACGACTGTCACCGGGACCGATTCGGTCGCCGTGCAGCCGTCTTCTTGCTCTCCCGGGCACTCCAAGCTGCCCAGCGCACCGGTGATTCGCTCCGATTGCTCTTGCTCGGTGCCTTCCCCTCGCGAAACACCGTTGATCGCCTCGATCCGGTCACCGGGGCGAACCACGTCCTCAGCCGGTGAGTCCTTCTCGATCGCTTGGATCGTGAGCTTTGTCGGCTCATCGATCGTGAAGCCGAGCGCGAAGAGGATCACGAACGCAATCAGCACGTTGACGAAGGGACCTGCCCCGATGACGACGATCCGTTTCCACACCGGCTGGTGGTAATAGCCCCGTGCCGCGATCTCCGGCTCGAGCTCCTCGTCGGGATTCATACCGGTGATCTTCACGAAGCCCCCGAGCGGGATCACGCCAATCCCGTACTCGGTCTCGCCGCGCGTGAAGCTCCACAGCTTTGGCGGGAAGAAGAGAAAGAAGCGCTCGACGCGCATGCCGACGGCCTTGGCCGCGATCATGTGGCCGGCCTCGTGCAGGATGATCAGGGCGGCGAAGCCGGCGAAGGCAAGAATCCAGCTCATGCGGCTGTACCCGCCCGCGAGACCAGCTGCGAGGCCAGCTCACGAGCACGCGCGTCGCATTCGAACAACTCCTCGAAGTGAGCGAACGGCTGCGGATCAGTCTGCTCGAGCACCCCAGCGATGACCTCGGCGATCGCCGTGAAGGCGATTCTCCCTTCGATGAATGCTGCGACCGCGACCTCGTCGGCGGCATTGAGGACGCACGGCGCGTTGCCACCCGCGAGCCCAGCTTCTCGTGCCAGGCGCAGGCACCGAAACGTCTCGGTGTCGGGCTCCTCGAAGCTGAGCGTGCCGAGCTCGGCGAGCCGCACCGCCTCGGCGACCGGCGGGCGGTCGGGATGGCTCAGTGCGTAGGAGATCGGGACGCGCATGTCGGGCAGCCCGAGGTGCGCAAGATGAGCGCCGTCGGAGAGCTGGACCAAGGCGTGAACGATCGATTGTGGATGCACGACGACATCGATCGAGGGATAGGGAAGGTTGAACAGGTGATGGGCCTCGATCACTTCGAAGCCCTTGTTCATCAGCGTCGCGGAATCGATCGTGATCCTGCCGCCCATCTCCCACGTCGGGTGCTCGAGCGCCTCGTCGACGGTCACGCCCGAAAGGTCGGTGCGCCCGCGAAAGGGGCCGCCGGATGCGGTGAGGACGACGCGCTCGACGGTGCCAGGAGGATGGCGCTCGATCAGCTGGGCGAGTGCGGAATGCTCGGAATCGACGGGCAGGATCGCCGCCTCGGTCGCTTCGGCCAGGGTCGTGACGAGGTCGCCGCCGACGACGAGGCTCTCCTTGTTGGCAAGCGCAAGATCGATTCCGGCGCTGAGCGTGGCGATCGTCGGCCCGAGCCCCGCGGTGCCAACGATCGCGTTCAGCACGAGATCGGGCTGAGTCGCGTCGATCAGCTCACGGATGCCCTGCTCGCCCGAAAGGACGCGAACATCGTCGAGCTCGGCGGCGGCGCGGCGCGCACCGTCGCGATCGGCAAGCGCGACCGTGTGCGCCCCGGCGTCGCGCGCCTGAGCGCAGAGCCGCTCCCAGCCGCTGTCGGCGGCGAGACCGGCGACAGCGAGCTGATCGTTGCCCGCGATCACCTCGAGTGCCTGCTCGCCGATCGAGCCGGTGGACCCGAGCACAAGTACCCGCTTGACCATCAGGCGCAGGGTACTGACGGCTTTAAGCGCACTCTGAACCACCGCGATGGCGGCCATATGCTGCGCAGATGACTGCGGTCGGCGCCCACGTCTCACGCGAACAACCGCTCGACGCGGCGGCAGCGCTGGGCGCCGATTGCGTGCAGATCTTCCTCAGCGATCCCGGCTCCTACAAGAAGCCGCCGCCGCATCCCCAGGCTGAGGCACTGCGCCTGAGCGCGCTCCCCGTCTACGTGCACGCGCCGTACCTGATCAACGTCTGCTCGCCCAAGCCGAACGTCCGCTATGGCTCGCGCAAGATCCTGCAGCAGACCTGTGACGCGGCGTCCGAGATTGGCGCCACGGCGGTGATCGTCCACGGCGGCCACGCGGAGGACGACCCAGCGCAGGGGCCGGGCCGCTGGCTGCGCTCGCTCGAGTTGCTGGAGACCGACGCCTGCGTGCTGATCGAGAACACCGCCGGCGGTGAGAACGCTGTCGCGCGGCGATTCGATGCTCTGGCAAGGCTGTGGGACGCGATCGGCGAGGCCGACACGGGCGTCGAGCTCGGCTTCTGCTTCGACACCTGTCACGCCCACGCCGCCGGTGAGGATCTCGAGGGCGCGATCGAACGCGTGCTGGCGATCACCGGTGCGATCGACCTGCTGCACGCCAACGACTCGCGCGACGCCGCCGGCACGGGCGCTGACCGCCACGAGCGACTCGGCGAGGGCAAGATCGAATCAGCGGCACTGCGTCAGATGATCAGGGCGGGCGCGGAGGCCGGCGCAGACGTCGTCGTCGAGACGCCGGGGCCGCAGGACGGCCTGCGCGCCGATCTCGAATTCGTGCGATCTGCGCTCTCCGCATGAGTCGCGGGCGCCGGCTAGCTCAGTAGACGAGGGCCAGCGAGAGGTAATAGCCCGCGACGACTGTGAACATGACCGCGTCGAGGCGATCGAGTAGGCCGCCGTGGGGCCCGAACACCGTGCCCGAGTCCTTGACGTCGAGATCGCGCTTGATCATCGATTCGAAGAGGTCACCCGCGGGCGCGAGCAGGGCGACGCAGAGGCCCATCACCAGGGCATCCAGACCGGGCAGCCAATCCTGGTAGAGGCCTGCGAACCAGAAGCCGGCGGTGCCGCCGACGAGGCCGAAGGCGAGGCCCTCCAGTGTCTTGTTCGGCGACAGCGCCGGCGCGAGACGGTGGCGACCGAACATGCGGCCGCCCGCGTAGGCGGCCGTGTCGGCGACGAAGGTGGCGACGAGAACGTCGACGAGCAGCGCTGCACCGTGGTCGGGCAGCTCGCGCAGCAAGACGGCATGTGCGAAGGGGACGGCGATCCAGAGCACGCCGAGCGCGGTCACCGCCATCGAAATCGTGATGCCGTCACGATCGGGCCTGGCGACGGCGGCGCCGAACAGCAACAGCATCGTCGCCACGAGCGCGATCACGATCTGAAAATGGGTGCCGTAGAGCGCCGCGACGCACACACCCGCCGCTGCGGCGAAGGCGACGAGCTCGAACGGCCGAGCGCCGCGCGTCATGCGAAAAAGCTCATTCAGCCCGACGCAGGCAAAGCCGATCATCGCCGCCGCGAAGAGCTCGCCACCGACGATGGTGATCGTGATGATGATCGCGATCCAGGGCAGGGCCCAGGCGATTCGCGCGAGCGTCTCAGAGCGCTTTCGCCGGGGCGGGCGCTGGCGCCGCGACTCGCGTTCGGCCGCCAGGGGTGGCGGCGGTTCCGGGCGGTTTCGACGCTGATGGTCGAAGTCGAGCTCGGAGTCGAACGGTCGCGTACCCTCCATCGCCTATCGCCCTCCGTAGCGGCGCTGGCGCTGTTCGTAGGTGGCGAGCGCGGCCTCGAAGGCGGGCCGGTCGAAGTCGGGCCAGAGCTCGTCGCTGAAGACGAGCTCGGAGTACGCGCACTGCCACAGCAAGAAGTTGGAGACGCGCTGCTCGCCGCTGGTTCGAATCAGGAGATCTGGATCGTGCATGTCGGGCGCGTACAGGACAGAGCGAAAGTCCTCTTCGCTGTCACCGTTGAAGCTTCGCGCCGCATCGACGATCTCCGCCCGCCCGCCGTAGTTGAAGGCGACGAACAGCGTGATTCGCCGATTTGCCGCGGTTACACCCTCGGCCCAGTCCATGCGCTCGGCGAGCTCGGGCGGAATTCCCTCGCGCTGGCCGATGAAGCGCATTCGAACGCCCTCGGCGTCGAGCTCGGGGGTTTCGCTGTCGATGCGGCGGCCGAACATCGCCATCAATCCGTCGACCTCGGCCTCAGGGCGTTGCCAATTCTCGGTCGAGAACGAGAACACCGTGAGCTCCTCGATCCCTAGCTCGGCCGCGTCGCGGAGCCGAGCCTTGACCACGTCGGCACCGGCTTCATGGCCCGCCACCGCCGGCAATCCGCGCTCGGCCGCCCAGCGCCCGTTGCCGTCGGTGATGATCGCCACGTACCTAGCGCTCACGGTCATGAGAGCACGCCGGCCGGGCCCTGCGGCGCCATCACACTTCGAGGATCTCTTCCTCTTTGGCCTTGAGCAGGCCGTCGATCTCGGTCGTGGCGTCGTCGGTGCGCTTCTGCAGGTCGGCTTCGGCGCGGCGCTCCTCATCCTCACCGACGTCGCCTTCCTTCTTTAACTCGCGCAGGTCGTGCATGCACTCGCGACGGATGTTGCGCACCGCAACCTTGCCCTCCTCGCCGACGCCATGGACGACCTTGACCATGTCGCGCCGACGCTCCTCGTTGAGCTCAGGAATCTGGAGGCGAATGACGTTGCCGTCGTTGGACGGCGTCAGCCCCAGGTCGGACTCCTGAATCGCCTTCTCGATCATCGGGATCGAGCTCTTGTCGAACGGGGTCAAGGTCAGCAGGCGGGCGTCGGTGGCAGCAACTTGCGCCAGCTGCTTGATCGGCGTCTGCGCTCCGTAGTAATCGATCTCGAGCCGGTCGAGCAGATGCGGCGACGCGCGGCCGGTGCGCACGGTCGCAAGCTCGTGGCGACATGCCTCCACCGACTTGCTCATCCTCTCCTTCGCGTCTGCGATCAGCTCGTCTGTCAGCTCCGACATCTCTCTCCAGCTCCTACGCCTGTTTGCAGCGGTTTCACGCGGCAGAACGGACGATCGTCCCGACCCTCTCGCCGCTGACGATCCTATCTATGTTGCGCTCATCGGCCATGTTGAAGACGTGGATCGGCAGGCCGTTGTCCATGCACAGCGACAGCGCCGTCGAGTCCATTACGCGCAGGCCGCGCTCGATTGCCTCCATGTGGGTGATCTCCGGCAGCAAGTTGGCCTCCGCGACCTGGGAGGGGTCGGCGTCATAGACGCCCTCGACGCCGTGCTTTGCCATCAAGATCGCCTCCGCGTGAATCTCCAAGGCGCGCAGGGCCGCGGCTGTGTCGGTGGTGAAGAACGGGTTGCCGGTGCCGGCGGCGAAGATGACGACGCGGCCCTTCTCGAGATGGCGCATGGCGCGGCGGCGGATGTAGGGCTCGGCGACCTCCGTCACCTCGATCGCCGACATCACTCTGCGTGTAGGTGCCGAGCCGCTCGAGCGCATCCTGGAGCGTGAGCGCGTTGAGCACGGTGGCCAGCATCCCCATGTAGTCGGCGGTGGCGCGATCCATGCCCTGTGCCGCGCCCTCGAGGCCGCGATAGATGTTGCCGGCGCCGACGACCATCGCGATCTCGACCTCGCGCTCTGAGATGTCATGCACCTGCTCGGCGATCGTCGTCACTCGCTCGGGATCGGTCCCGTACTCGAGCGAGCCCATCAGGGCCTCGCCGGAGATCTTCAGCAGGATTCGTTTGAAGACGGGCTCAGCCACCGCCTTAAGACCCTACTCGCAGCCCGGAGCTCAGTCCTGGCCGACGGCAAAACGCGAGAAGCGCGAGATGACGACGTTCTCGCCTGTTTTTGCCGCCTGATCGGCGCGGATCTGCTCGATCGTCTTGCCGTCATAGCGGTCCCCGCGAACGTGCTCTTGGTCGAGCAGGACGATCTCCTGCTTCCACTTGGCGATCTGGCCATCGACAATTTTCTCGACAACATGCTCGGGCTTGCCCTCGCTCGACGCCTTCTCGAGGAAGATCTTGCGCTCGGCCTCGACGTCCGCCTCGGGCACGTCGTCGCCCGAGACGTAACGCGGTGCCGCGGCAGCGATATGAATCGCGATCTCGCGCGCGAACTCCTGGAACTCCTCGTTGCGAGCGACGAAATCGGTCTCGCACTGAACCTCGACCAGCACACCGACTTTGCCACCGGCGTGGATATAGGAGGAGACGATGCCTTCGCTGGTCGCGCGCCCCGAGCGCTTGGCGGCAGATGCCTGGCCCTTGACGCGCAGCAGCGCGACGGCCTTGTCCATGTCACCTTCAGCCTCTTCGAGCGCTGCTTTGCAATCCATCATCGCTGCGCCCGTCTGCTCGCGCAGGGCCTTGACGTCTTGAGCGGTGACGGCCATCAGCTCGACTCCTTCGCGCCCTCGGCCGCGGCCGGCGGAGCCGTTGGCGCCTGGGTTGCGGCCGGCGCGGGTGCGGCAGGTTGCTGTGGCGATGCCTGTCCTTCGGCGGGTTTTGCCTGCTGAGTCTCCGCGGCCTTCTTCTGAGCCTCGGCCGCTTTCGCGGCTTCCTCTTCGGCCTCGCGCTTTGCCTTCTCCTCCGCTTCGCGTTGGCGCTTTTTCTCCTCTTCGGCCTGGCGGCGTTCCTCTTCCTCGGCACGGCGTTTGGCTTCGGCCTCGCGGTAAGCGGTTGCCGACTCCTGGATGCCCTCGCCGATCGTGCCCACGACCATCTCGCAGGAGCGCATCGAATCGTCATTGCCTGGGATCGGGAACTGCACCGGCACCGGGTCGACGTTGGAGTCGACGAGGCCGATGATCGGGATCTGCAGGCGCTGTGCCTCGGCGACCGCGATCGCCTCGGTCTTGAGGTCGATGACCACGACCACCTGCGGCAGGCGCTTCATGTCGCGCACGCCGCCGAGGTTGTACTCGAGCTTCTCGAGCTCGGCCAGCAGCGACATCCGCTCCTTGGTCGGCAGCAGGTCGAGCTGGCCGCCGTCCTTCCAGCCGTTGAGCTCGTGCAGGCGGTCGATCCGCGCCGACATCGTCTGAAAGTTCGTCAGCAACCCGCCGAGCCAACGTTGGTTGACATACGGCATCTCGCATTTCTGCGCCCACGACTTGACCGAGTCGCGAGCCTGCTTCTTGGTCCCGACGAAGAGGACGTTGCCGCCCTTGCCGGCGACATCGGCGGCGAACCGGCGCGCCTCGGCGAGCAGATGCTCGGTCTGCAGCAGGTCGATGATGTGGATCCCCTCGCGCTCGCCATGGATGTAGCGGCGCATCCGCGGGTTCCAGCGGCGCGTCTGGTGACCGAAATGAAGACCCGCTTGCAGCAGGTCCTTGAGTCCGGGTTCGGACATTGTGCTCCCTTGTTGGTCCGTGGTCACCCTGGCCTCCCCGGGGACCCGGCTTCATCTGTGCCGGGCAGGGCCCCTTCGTCGTGCCAGGGGGTTGGTTACTGGTCGCGGCGCAGTGTAGAGGTGGCGGTGAGGAACCGCCGAGCCGGCTAGGGGTCCCGCTTCAACTTTCGCCAGCCGCCGGCGCGGTTGTTGGCGATGTTCTGCTTGAACATCGCGGTGAGGGCCGGCGCGTTGATCGCTTCGCCCTCGCGGACGGCAACCGTGCGGGCGGTCTTGTTGTCGTGGCCGCCGGTGATGATTCCGTCGGGGTCCGCAACGATGCCGCCGTCGTAGAGAAAGACGTTGACGTGGTCCTTGGCTGCGAGCAGGGCACAGATGTTGCCGTCGAGGACGAAGTACGGGCGATCGCCGAACTTGATCGTCTCGACGACCTCCGGGTCGGCGGCGTGGACCAGCGCCCGGACCTCGCGGCAGATCTCCTGCTGCCACTCGGGCAGGGCTTCGATGTAGGCGTCAACGCGTGGGTCGGCCGTCTGCGTCACAGCTTGTTCACGATAGGCACTCTCGGGGCACCAAGCAGGCTCCGGAAATCATTGCCGGGGCTCGATAGCCTCAGCCGGCGATGACCGATCTCCTCTTCTACGGAGATACCGAGCGCTCGGCGGCGATGCGCCACGAGCTTGCGGTAGCGATCGGTGACCCGTTTTTGCTCGGGATCGTCGATGGGCGGATGCGGGTCGTGACCAATGCGCTCGAACGAGCGCGGATCGAGGTCGCGGCGCCCGAGGCTGTGATCCACGACATCGACGATCTCGGCTTCTACGAGCTGCTCGAAAGCGGTGTCGATTCCAGCGAGCTCGAACTCGAGCTGACCTCACGCGGCGCCGCGGCGATGGGCGTTACCGAGGCGGTGGTCGATCCCCAGATGCCGATCGCCGTTGCCGATCGGCTGCGGGCCGACGGCATCGCGCTCAAGCCGGATCACGAGCACGTCAATGCGAGACGACGGGTGAAGAGCGCAGCCGAGCTCGCCGGCATCCGCAGGGCCCAGGCCGCGGCCGAGGCCGGGATGAGCGCAGCAGCGGCCCTGCTCGGTCAAGCGAAACCCGATGGCGATCGACTGACACTCGATGGCGAGCCGTTGACCGCCGAACGGGTGCGCGCCGCGCTTCGCGATGCCTGCCGGCGCAGCGATGCTCCGGCGCCTCCTGACGTCATCGTCGCTTCCGTCTGGCAGGGATACGGCCACGAGCCGGGCTCGGGCCCGCTGCCCGCAAATCTGCCGATCGTGATCGACCTTTGGCCTCGCGATGAGTCGTCAGGCTGCTGGGCGGACATGAGCCGGACGTTCGTCGTCGGTGAGATCACGGAAGCGGCGCGAGCGCTGGAGATCCTCGTGCGCGAGGCGCTCGAGCGAGCACGAGAGGCGGTGCGGCCCGGCGTCACAGGCCGTGAGCTGCATGCGCTCGCCTGTGAGGTCTTCGAGGCCGCCGGGCATCGCACCCAGCGAACCGGGCCTGGCGAGGAACCGAACGAGGGCTTCCAGTTCTCGCTCGGTCACGGCGTTGGCCTCGAGCTTCATGAGGATCCGTCTCTCGGCCAAAGCGGACACGGCGAGCTGGTCGCGGGCGACGTGATCGCGATCGAGCCGGGCCTGTGGCAGCGCGAGGTCGGCGAGGTGCGCTTCGAGGACCTCCTCTTGGTCACCGAGGAGGGCAGCGAGACGCTGACGCGCTATCCCTACGAGCTGACGCCCCAATCCCCCACCGAGGGGACATCTACTGGGGCCTACACGGAGTAATCGACCCTTCATCGCGGCTGCCGCGAGCGCGCTCCAGCGCCGCCTTCAGGTCCGCGGGCAGCTCCGACTCGAACTCGAGCCGCTGTTTGCTGAACGGGTCGGCGAACTCGAGCCGGGCGCTGTGCAGGAACTGGCGCTCGAGGCCCAGGCGGCCAGCGTGGCCGTAGCGTGGGTCGCCGGCGACCGGGTGGCCGATCGCCGCGAAGTGCGCTCGGATCTGGTGTGTGCGACCGGTCTCGAGGCGCGCCTCGACGAGACTGTCGGCCGTGAGCACCTCGAGCACCTCGAAATGGGTGCGAGCGTCGCGCGACCCTCTCCCCCGCACTGTGCGCCGCTCGGGCGCGCGGTGGTCGCGACCGAGCGGTGCGTCGATCGTGCCCGAACGTGACGCCGGGCGCCCCTCGATCAAAGCGAGATAGCGGCGCCCCACCTCGCGCGCCTTGATCATCGCCGAGAGCCGCCTGTGGGCCTCGTCGTCGCGAGCGACGACCATCAGACCTGACGTATCTTTGTCAAGCCGGTGAACAATTCCTGGGCGCTCGGGCTCGCCCCCGCCGAGTAGATCGCCGAGCACCTCGACAAGCGTGTCGCCGCGATGACCACGGGCCGGGTGGACGACGAGCCCGGCCGGCTTCTCGATCACCGCCAGGCGCTCGTCTTCGTAGACGATCACGGCGCTGCGCTCACGTCGTCGCCTGGTCAGCCGGCTCTGGCACTCCGGGTGACTTGAGCGTGACGAAGAGGACCGCGATGACGCCGAGCGTGATCGCGACATCGGCGAGGTTGAACGCCGGCCACAAGGGCGGATCGATGAAGTCCGTGACCGTGCCCTCGCGAATGCGATCGGCGAGGTTTCCAAGCGCGCCCCCGACCAGCAGCCCGACTCCGAGCCAGAGGCCGGGTCGAGCCGCATCGGAGGCAAACCAGCCCAGCACGAGCGCCAAAGCCGCGCCGGTGATCACGAGCACGAGGCCGTCGCCGCCGTCGTCGAGCAGGCCGAAGGCGATGCCGCTGTTGTTGACGCGGGCGAGCTCGAAGCCGAACGCGAGGTCGATGCGCTCCCCTAGCGCCATCGACGAAACGATCGCCGCCTTGAGCGCCTGATCGGCGCCGACAACGACCGCACAGACGGCAAGCATCGCCAGCCACGCACGGCGTCGAGAAGACCTCACCCGCGGATCAGCTCGACGACGAGCCCGCCGCCGATCACCAGCACCAAGATCGCCACGATCGGGCTGATGTCGAACATCCCCAGCCGAGGGATGAAACTGCGAAACAGATTCAGGTACGGATTCGTCGTGTCCTCGATGAAGCCGATCACAGCGCGCAGGGCGAGGTTGTAGGGCAGCGGGCGAAACTGCTGAATCCACGAGAGCAGCACGTTGAGGATGATCAGGATCGTGTAGACGTCGATCAGAGCCGCGACGTAGTCGGCGATGTCGCCTCGATTGAGCGCCGCGAGCAGGCTCATCCGCGCATCCGGTCCAGCGACGCCTTGACCGCATCGGCGAAGCCCTCGGGCACGCCCGCAGCCTCGAGCGCGTCGAGGCCGGCCTCGGTGCTGCCACCGGGCGAGGCGACTGCGTTTCGCACCTGCTGAGGCGAGCCGTCGCGAAGCAGCGCGGCGGTGCTGGCGAAGGTGTCGACGACGAGCTCGTGAGTGAGATCGTGGTCCAGGCCCTCGCTGGCAACGGCTGCTGTCAGCGCCTCGACGATGAGCGCGACGTAAGCGGGCGTGCACCCCATGATCGCGGTCGCGGCGTCGATGCGATCGTCGTCGAGCTCGACAAGCTTGCCCAGCGAGGCGAGCAATTCGAGCAGCTCATGGCCGATGTCTTTCTCCGGGGCGCCGAGCGGTGCGTGGCAGATCACTGCTTGGTGAATCTCGGCCGCCACCGTGGGCATCGTCCGGATCACGGGCCGATCGGGGAAGTGGCGGCGCAGGCGCTCGAGCGGCGTTGCCCCGAGGACCGAGATCACCGGCAGCGCCGGCTCGGCCAACTCGGCGGCGGCATCTGCGAGGGCGTGGGGCTTGACGGCGAGCACGATCGCGTCTGATCGGGTCGCGAGCTCGGCCAGTGACTCAACCGCGGTCCCGCCGAGCTCATCCGCCAGCTTCTGCGCTCGTCCCGAACCCGAGTCGGCGAACAGCATCGCCTCCGGCCGGTGTTCGGCCGTAGCCCAGCCACGAGCCATCGCCGCAGCCATGCTCCCCGCCCCCGCAAATCCAAGTCTCATGGCTTCAAGCCTATAAACCCCCTGAGCAGCGAGGCCCAAGCCGGGCACCCGACCCGCACGCCCGGACGCAGAAGCGGAACAGCGGCCTGAGCCGTGAGGCCCAAGCCGGGCAAGGACGCAGGGAGCGAAGCGTGCATCCGCGACGCGAGCGACCATTAGCGCGAGACCGGAGCACGGGCGGAGTCACGGCTCAGGACTGGTTGAAGAACCCTTTTTCGATTAGCCGAGCTTTTTCCTCGGCCGAGACCTCGACGTTGCGCGGGGTCAGCAGAAAAGTCTTCTCGGCGATCTTTTGCATGCCGCCGTCGAGCGCATAAGTGAGGCCGGAGGCGAAGTCGATCAAGCGCTTGGCGAGCTCGCCCTCAGTCGCCTGCAGGTTGAGGATCACGGGCACTGCGTGCTTGAAGCGATCGGCGACTTCCTGGGCGTCGTTGAAGCTGCCCGGGGTGACAAGGTGGACCTGAACATCCGCCCCTCCGTTGCCGACCGGTTCCAGGACACGCCTGGAGGGGGGTCCGTCGTCGGCGAAGATGTCGTCGATCTCGTCGCGCGAGCGGCGCCGTTCGGAGATCCGGCTGACCGTGGCCGAGCGCTGCGGTGGCGGCTCGTAAACCTGCCCATGAGGGGCTGTGTCAGGCTCGTAGACGTCGTGCTCGTGGTAGTGGGGATCCTCGGCCAGCCCGAAATAGACGAGTGCCCGGTGCCATGTGTCTCTAAGTGCCATACGGATGCGGTGTTCGCTTCCTCGGTCGCTATTCCTTTACCCGGATTATGGAGCAAGCAAGCGCCCGCCCGCGCTACCTGTAGAGCGAGCTGCCGAGGCGAACGATCGTCGCACCTTCGTCGACCGCGACCTCCCAGTCCTGGCTCGTGCCCATCGAAAGGCGCTCGAGCCCATGTTCGGCCGCGAGCTCGGCGAGCCGGGCAAAGCTCGGTCTCGAGCTCTCGGGATCTTCGCTGAAAGGCGGCATCGTCATCAGGCCGCTGACCCGCACCGGGGAGCGGGCGATGAACTCGCCGAGCCGTTCAGGCGCGACGCCGCCTTTGCTCGCCTCGCCGGCGAGGTTGACCTCGACGAGGATCTCGGTTTCCGAGTTGCCATGGCGCTCGAGCTGTTCGAGCACCGAATCGGTGGCGACGGAGTGGATCAGGCGAACCGCCGGCAGGATCCGCTTCAGCTTGCGGCTTTGGACATTGCCGATGAAGTCCCACTGAAAGCGCTCGCCGAAGCGCTCCTGCTTGGCCTCCATGTCCTGCAGGCGATTCTCGCCAACGAGCTCGATGCCGGCCTCGGCGAGCGACCCCATCTCGTCAACCGGCACGTACTTACTGGCGGCGAGGATCTCGACACGAGCGCCACAGCGCTCGCGCACGCGCTCGAGATTGCGGCGCACGACCTCGGGGTCGATGTTCGTGATCGGCTCAGCCATCAGCCTCGATCCAGATCGCGCCGCCTTGGCGCCCGGTGGTGCCTCGGTCACGACGATGAGAGAAAAACAGCTCGCTCTCACACGAGGTGCATAAATTCGCGCTCTCGACCGCATCGACGCCGGCAGCGGCGAGCAGCCGTCGCGTGACCTCCGGCAGGTCGAGCATGCCCCCTGCGGTGATCCCCTCCCCGAGATGCTCGAACCGCGCCGCCACCTCGGCCCCGACCTCGAAGCAGCAGGGGCCGATTCCGGGGCCGATCGCGGCGGCGGTAGCGCCAACCGCCTCGACACCCTGCGCGACGATCCCGGCGGCCAGCCCGCGCCAGCCGCCATGAAGCATCGCCACGCCGCGAGTGCCCCTGAGCGCGACCGGTAGGCAATCGGCGACCTGGACCAATGGCGTCAGCGCCACAGCAGCGGTTACCTGGCCGTCGGCTGGCGGTGGCCGCACGCTGGCGTCGACGAAGGGGTTGGGATCAGGCGCGTGCGCGCGGGCTTGTAGTTCGACGCCGTGGATCTGACGCCCGATGAGAAAGCCCTCAGCGTCACGTTTGAGCGCGCCCGCGAGGCGTGCGCGATTCTCGATCACCGCGTCTGGGTCGTCGTCGGTCAGGAGTCCGAGGTTGAGGCTGGCGAAGGCGCCCTCGCTGACTCCCGCAGCTCGGGTTGAGAACGCGGCGGTTGCCTGCGGCAGGGCTGCCTCGAGCCATCTCACACCGTCGCTTTCGCGCCAGTCCATTGCGATCAGGCTAGAGAGCGACGCGTTAGGTCTTCCTCGCCGCGTCGATTGCGAGGCGCAGCTCGTCTTCGCGACCGGCGGTTCGGCCGTCGAGCTTGGCGCGCAGCGCAGCTTCGAGACCGCGGCCCAGGGCCGGGCCTTCGCTGAGCCCGGCCGCGATCAGGTCGGCTCCTGAGATCTCGAGCTCGACCCGCCCCCACTCCGCGACGTAGCGATCGAGCCAGGTGGCGCCGAGGATGCGCGCCAGCGCCAGCTCGACCGGATCGAACCCGGCCGCGATGGCGACGGCGATTGACGGGCGCCCGGGATCGCTGGCGGCAAGCTCCGTCACCCGGGCGCTTGGCTCGCGCGCGGCGCCACGGACGAGGTCCGCACGGGTCACCGTTTGCGTCCACGGCTCGACGCGGGCAAGCTCGACCGCGGCGTCGATGCGCTCGCCCGCCTCGGATCCGAGAGCGATCAGGCCCCAGTCATGCAGCCGCTCGAAGCCCGCGCGCGGGTCTGGCTCGAGCGCCAGTCGGCGCAGCTCTGCCTCAATCCGGTCCTCGGACACGGTGGCGAGATCGGTCGCCTTGACGAGATCGAGCGTTCGTGGATCCAGTTCAAGTCGCAGGCGCACGCTGTAACGGGCCGCTCGGATCGCCCGCGTCGGGTCGTCTGCGAAGGAGCCCTGATGCAGCACGCGCAACACTTCCGCCCGCAGGTCGTCGACCCCGCCGTGCGGGTCGATCACGGCGCTGGGGTCGTCGAGGGCGACGGCGATCGCATTGACGGTGAAATCGCGTCGACTGAGATCGGACTCGATCTCGGCCGTGGGCTCGACGTCGGGCAGGGCGCCGGGTGCCGCGTAGGACTCCGTTCGCGCGCCGGCGATGTTGATGTCGCCGGCCGGGGCCAGGACGGTCGCTGTGGCGAAGCGCTGATGGCTGCGAACATCGCCGCCGAGTCCCTCGGCGAGTTCGAACGGGTCGCCGGCGACGACGAGATCGAGGTCAAGCGGCTCAGCGCCGAGGAGAAGGTCCCGAACCGCACCGCCGACCAGCCAAGCTCGCACGCCGCGGCTTGCCGCCGCCGCTCGCAGATCCGAGACGCCGGGCAGCGACTCGATCCTCGCGGCGAGGTTGTCGAGGCTGATGTCGGGTGAGCGGCTCATTTGTCTTGGGCTCGGGTGCCTTCCCTACCATGACGGGCTTCCTCATGGCCCGCCTCGCCGAGATCTGGCGCTCGTGGAGCAAGCGCAAGCGCCTCTTGGTCGCGGGCGGGACGGCGCTTGCGGTGATTGCCGCCGGTGGTGTGGTCGCCTACTTCGCGCTGGTCAAGCGCGATGACGACGTCTCCTGCCCGCCACCGTGCGAGCTCGAGGCTGAGGACACCCCTAAACCCAAGGAGGTGATCAAGACAGTCGACTGGCCGGTGTACGGATACAACGACCAGCGCACGCGCTACCTACCGACCAAGCGTGTGAAGCCACCCTTCGACGCCTCGGTCTGGAGCTTCGCGGCCGGCAAGCTGCTCGAGTTCTCGCCGATCGTCGCCGACGATTCCCTCTACTTCCAAGACATCGATTCGCTTTTTTACGCGCTCGACGCCGACAGTGGCAAGGTGCAGTGGAAGCAGGACATCGGCGCGCGCGGCGCCGCCTCCCCCGCCTACTCCAAAGGCAAGGTGATCGCGGTCACGCTGGAGCCGGGCGAGGCGGTTGCGATGCGCACCCGCGACGGCAAGATCCTCTGGCGCCGCGCGCTCGGCGGGCGCAGCGAGACGTCGCCGGTGATCGTCGGCGAGAAGGTGATTGTCGGCGGCGAGTCCGGCAGCGTCTACGCGCTTGACATCGACAGCGGCAAGGTGGTGTGGCAGGTTCAGACCGACGGCGCGGTCAAGGGCGGGCTGGCGCTCGACGAAGGCGTGCTCTACGGCGGCAACTACGCCGGGCAGGTGTTCGCGATCCGCGCCTCCGACGGCTCTTATGTGTGGCAATCGAGCACTCAGGGTCTGAGCTTCGGCCGCGGCGGGCCGGTTTACTCGACGCCCGCGGTCGCCTACGGGCGGGTATATCTCGGCAGCATCGACAACCGCGTCTACAGCTTCGACCAGGACTCGGGTGCGCTGGCTTGGAGTCACTCGACCGGCGACTGGGTCTATGCCGCGCCCGCTGTGGCCGACACGCCGAAGACCGAGCCGAGCGTTTATGTCGGCTCCAAGGATCAAACCTTCTACGCCCTCGATGCCAAGACCGGCGCCGTGCGCTGGTCGAAGCGGATCGGGGGCATCATCCTCGGCGCCGCCACGGTGCTCGGCGAGACCGTCTACGTCGCCGGCCTCGGTCCCAACGTGGGCACGTTCGGCTTCGACGTCAAGACCGGCAAGAACGTGTTCGAGTCCGAGCTCGGCGAGTACAACCCAGTGATCTCAGACGGTGAGCGGATGTACCTCACCGGGGCCGCCGGAATCCGCGCCTTCGAGCACGAGACGGCCGCGGAGCGCCGTCGCGAGGCCGAGCGGCGGCGCGCTCAGCGGGCGAAGGAGGCGGAGAAGGAAAAGCGCCAGAAGGCGGCCAAGCGAGCGAAACGTGAGCGCCAGCGAGCGGCGCAGGATCGGGTCGATGAGGGCAACGGGCAGCGCGGCCCCGGCGGCAAGAAAAAAAGCGGGTAGCGATTCTGCGGCGGGATCCGCGACGAGAGGAGCGGTGGCCCCTTGAGCGGGCACCCGTTCCACTCGGGACAAGCTCTGCGCCTCAGGCGCTGTCTGGCACCTCGCGGACCGCTATACCCGCATCCTTCATGGCCCGTTTCGCATCGGCGACACTGAACTTGCCGTAGTGAAAGATCGACGCCGCGAGCACCGCCTCGGCACCGCCCTCAGTGACGCCGGCGACCAGGTGCTCGAGCTCTCCGACCCCGCCTGAAGCGATCACCGGCACCGCGACCGCGCCGGCGACCGCTCGCGTCAGCTCGAGGTCGTAGCCGTCGGTGGTGCCGTCGCGATCCATGCTGGTCAGCAGCACCTCCCCCGCCCCGCGCTCGGTCGCCTCCCGCGCCCAGGCGACAGCCTCTTTGCCCTCGACGAGAGTGCGACCACCGTTGACGTAGACGTCGAAGCCGCCACCGTGGGCTTTGGCGTCGATCGCGATCACCACGCATTGCGAGCCGAAGACAATCGCCAGCTCGGAGATCAGCTCGGGGCGAGCCAGGGCTTGCGAGTTGACGGCGACCTTGTCGGCTCCGGCGTCGAGCACCGCTTGGGCATCCTCGACGGAGCGGATGCCGCCGCCGATCGTGAATGGGATGAAAACGTTATCTGCCGTGCGCCGCGCCAGCTCGGTGATCGTCTCGCGCTTTTCGTGGGAGGCGGTGATGTCGAGGAAGACGAGCTCGTCGGCGCCCTCTGCGTCATAGCGCTCGGCCAGCTCGACGGGATCGCCAGCATCGCGAATGTCAACGAAGTTCGTGCCCTTGACGACGCGTCCCGCATCGACGTCGAGGCAAGGGATCACGCGCTTGAGTGCCATCGCCGGCGACCGGGCCTAGGGCTTGGGGCGCCCGCGAGCTGCGGCCCAGGCACCTTGCGCGAACGCCGAGGGCTCCAGCTTTTGAGCCAGCGTGAGCAGCTCCTGTCGCTCGGCGGCGGTCAGGTTCGTCCGCGGGCGGCCCCGGGATTTCGCCACTAGCTTTGCCAGCTTGCTCTGCTCACCGGGTTCGAGCAAGGACAGGTGCCGGCGCGCAAGCAGCGCGACCTGACCGATCATGAGGACGCGAAACCAGAACATCTAGCGGACCGCCCCGGCCAACGCGGCTTGCGCCTGGGCGACTGTGAACCTCTGCTCGTAAAGAGCACGGCCGACGATGACGCCGGTAAGGGCCGGAAGCTCCAGCCCCGCGAGCTCTTCGAGGTGCTCGAGCGAGCCGATTCCGCCCGAGTAGGTGAATTCGCCGCCTCCGCTTGCTACGGCTACGGCGACGTCGGCCATGGCGTCGGTCCCCGGGCCCTCGAGCGTGCCGTCTACCTCCACGGGCGTGAAGAGGAAGCGCCTGACACCGCGCGCGGTTAGCTCGTCGATCAGCTCGGCCGAGGTTGTCTTCGTCTCGCGAGTCCAGCCCTCGACGGCAACACGCCCATCGCGCGAGTCAGCCGCGACGACAATGCGAGTGCCATGGTCGGCCGCCAGCCCCTCGATCAACGCCGGGTCTGAGAGGGCCGCGGTCCCGAGCACCGCGCGAGCGGCGCCGGCCGCGAGCACTGCGCTGACGTCACCGGCCTGGCGCAGTCCGCCGCCGACCTGGACGGGAACTCCGGCTTGATCGCAGATCCGGCTCACATGCTCGATGTTGACCGGCGCACCCTCCCGTGCGCCGTCGAGATCGACGACGTGAAGCGCCTCGGCGCCGTGGTCGACCCAGCGCTTGGCTGCGTCCAGCGGGTCGGCGTCAAAGACGGTCTCGTTGTCGTAATCGCCGCGCAGCAAACGCACCGCGTGGCCGCCACGGATATCGATCGCGGGATGGAGGATCACGCTGGCACCGCCGCGCAGATGCCGCTGAAGTTTGCGAGCAGTGAGAGCCCTGCGACGCTCGACTTCTCGGGGTGAAACTGAACGCCGTAGATCGGCGGGCGAGCGACGGCGCAGGCAAAGCGCTCGCCGTGGACGGCTGTGCCGAGCAGGCTGTTGTCGTCGACGGCTTCGGCGACGAAGCCATGAACGAAGTAGAACGGAGTCTCGTCTGCGATCCCCCCGCTGAGTTCGTTCTCACGCTCCCAGCGCACCGGCTCCCAGCCTATGTGGGGGATCTTGTGGTCGGGCGCATCAAGACCACGAACCCGGCCCTCCAGCAGGCCAAGCCCAGGGGCGCCACCAAGCTCGGTCGATGACTCGAACAGGAGTTGGAAGCCCAAGCAGATGCCCAGCGTCGGCGTACCCGACTCGACCCGTTCGACAATCAGCCGATCGAGCTCGAGCTCGGTTATGCGCTCGATCGCTTTCGGAAAGGCCCCCACACCAGGCAGCACAAGCCCGGCGGCTGCCCGTGCGACGTCGTGATCGGCCGTGATCACCGCGCTTGCGCCGACACGCTCCAGCGCCTTCTCCACCGATCGCAGGTTTCCCATGCCGTAATCGAGCACCGCGATCTGGGTCAAGTCAAGGTCCCCTTCGTGCTCGGCACACCGCTCTCGCCGGGATCGATCGAGATCGCCACTCGCAGCGCACGGGCAAACGCCTTGAACGACGCTTCGATCAAGTGATGAGCATTCGATCCATAGCGTGTGCCGATGTGAAGCGTCAGCTTCGCGTTGGCGGCCACCGCGCGAAAGAACTCCTCCGCAAGCTCGGAGTCGAAGCCGGCGATCGAGACGGTGGGCAGCTCGGATTCGTAGCGGCAGAACGGGCGACCGGAGATATCTATGGTGCATTCGCCCAGCGCTTCATCCATCGGCACTACCGCGTAGCCGTAGCGCCGAATCTGAGAGCGGTCCCCGAGCGCCTGGTCAAGTGCTTGGCCGAAGGCGATGCCGACGTCCTCGACCGTGTGGTGAGCGCCAGTCTCGAGGTCGCCGCTGGCCTGCACGCTGAGCGCCAGACCACCGTGTCGTCCGAGCAGCTCGAGCATGTGGTCGAGGAAGCCCACCCCCGTGGCCGGGCGCACCTCACCGCCGTCGAGTCCGAGCGCGAGCGTGACTGTGGTTTCGCTCGTCTTGCGTTCTACCTTCGCCGCTCTCGCCATCGTTCTCTCAAACTCCACTCGTTCGCTCACTTGGCTCGCGCCGTCGCCGACTCGCCGTGCACCGGTAGCCCCTCCGCACGGGCCAGGGCATCGACGTGAGGTGCCAATTCTCCAGCTGCAGAGCTTGGCATGAAGACGATCGAGGTCCGGCGCAGGAATGCGCCCGCGCCGAGCGGGCCGCCGAAGCGGGCGGCAGCGCCCGTCGGCAGAACGTGATTGGAGCCGGCGGCGTAGTCGCCAAACGCGGTCGCCGCCGCCGAGCCGACGAAGACGCAGCCTGCGACTCGCCCGCGTGCTGCCTCGTGGCCTGCTTTGAAGGCGAGTTCGAGATGCTCGGGCGCGAACGCGTCGGCGAGGCTGAGCGCGAGCTCGATCCCGGGCGTATGCACCAGCGCAAGCGGCGCATCGGCAACGCTCGGGCGCTCAGGTGCCAGTTCTTCGACCAGTTGGCGAACGCGGTCGAGCAGAGCGGCGTCGGGCGAGGCAACGACCAGCGGGCTGTCGTCGCCGTGCTCGGCCTGAGCGAGCAGATCAAGTGCGATCAGCCGCGCGTCAGCCGCGCCATCGGCGATCACGAAGAGCTCGCTGGGCCCGGCAAGTGAGTCGATCCCGACCCTGCCCGAGACTTGACGCTTGGCCTCGGTGACGAAGCGGTTGCCGGGACCGACGATCACATCGACCGGAGCAACGGACTCGGTGCCGTAGGCGAGCGCGCCAATCGCCTGTGCCCCTCCGAGCGCGTACACCTCGTCTACCGCCGCGATCGCGCAGGCCGCAAGGACCGCGTCCGGCGGCTTCCCCGACCCACCGGGAGGCGAGACCACGCACACTCGGGCCACGCCGGCGGCTCGCGCCGGCAGCGCCGCCATGAGCACGCTCGAGGGGTAGGCGGCCCGGCCCCCGGGCGCGTAGATACCGACCGCGCGCACAGGTGAGGCGACGACGCTGACGCGCTGACCTTGCTTGAGCTCGAGCTCGACCGGGGTCAGCTGCGCCTCGAGCTCGGCCGCGGCGACCTCGTTGATATTTCGCGCCGCCACCGTCAGTGCCTCGCGCACGTCGGCTTCGAGCAGCGCCGGCGCGATCGCGATCGCCTCAGGGTCGATCGCGAGGTCGGCGCCCGGTGCTTCGTCGAGCTCCGCGGCGATCTCTCGCAGGGCTGCATCGCCGCCCGCGCGCACGCGGGCCAGGATCTTGGCTACCACCGCGCTCACGTCTTCGGTCTCTGAGACCGTCGAGCGCAAGCGCGCAGCGAGCCCGCTCGCGTCGGTCCCGCTGAGCTCGAAACTCTCAATCCTCACGGTTCGCGTCCCCGCATTCTGGCGACCAAGGAGTCGATCTCGGGCGCACGGAGCTTGTGCGAGACGCGGTTGGCGACCAGTCGCGCCGAGCACGCCACGATCTCCTCGCGGACTTCGAGCTCGTTCTCGGCCAAGGTGCGGCCGCTGTCGACGAGGTCGACGATGGCGTCGGCAAGCCCGGTCAGCGGCGCCAGCTCGACCGATCCCTTGACCTCGACGATCTCGGTCTGGCGACCGGTGGACTCGAAGTGGCCGGCTGCGATGCGCGGGTACTTGGTCGCGATCCTGATCGTGCCGAGGCGGCGCTGAGACTCCCCCATGCTGTCGTCGCCGACCCGCGCGGCAACCACCATGCGGCAAGCCCCATAGCCGAGGTCGAGCAGCTCGTAGACGGCGCGGTCGTGCTGCTCGAGCAGGACGTCCTTGCCGGTGATGCCAAGATCGGCGGCGCCGGCCTCGACGTAGGTCGGCACGTCGGAGGGCCGCATCGTCACCAGGCTGATCTCGCCGGCTGCGAAGACGAGCGAGCGCGAATCGCTGCGCGCCTCGGTGGTGTCGACGCCGATCGTGTCGAGCAGGTCGAGCGTGCCGGAATAAAGCGCGCCACGCGGCACCGCCAGCTTGATCGGGCCACTCGAGCGAGCCCTAGTCGAGGCGACGGCCGGCGGTGTCATCGCAAGCGCTCCTGGAGGCGTTCTTCCTCGGCCTGCGCGACGTGCACCCGCTCCATAAACAGGGCGAAGCCCGCTGCTGGCAAGGGCCGGCCGAAGCGCCCCATGAGCTCGTCGTAGCGCCCGCCGCCACCGAGCACATGGCCGAGGGCGGGGTCGTAAACCTCGAGAATCGCGCCGGTGTAGTAGCCGAGATCGCGAAGCAGTCCGAGGTCGAGATTGACGCGATCGGCGACTCCGCGCCGCTGCAACTCCTCAAAGGTCGTGGCCAGGCGCCCGACGGCTCGTTCGGTCGCCGCGCCCCCGAGCTCGCGGGCGCGATCGAGCACCTCGGGCCCGCCTCGCAAACTCGGCAGGCCGACAAGAGCTTGCTCGGTCGCCGAATCGAGGCCGAGCGCCTTGACCTCGACCTCGAGGCCGACTAGATCGTGGGCTGCAAGCCGAGCGAGGATCGCCTCGGCCGCCTCGCGTCCGACACTGGCATCGCCAAGCACCTGTCGGTAGAGGTCTGCATCTCCGAGCCCGATCACGGCCCGGTTGAGCCCAGCCGCGTCCAGCGCCGCGTTCAGCACCTCGACTACTTCGGCGGTCCCCTCGGGCGCACTCATGCCGACGAGCTCGACGCCGGCTTGGGTGAACTCGCGCATCTGACCGCGCTGCGGGCGAACGGCTCGGTATGCGGCCGCCAGATAGCAAAGGCGAAAAGGTGGCTCAGCCGTCGCGTAGCGATTGGCGACGAGACGGGCGATCGGGATCGTCATGTCGGAGCGCATCGCCAGGAGCTCGCCACGTTCGTCGAAGAAGCGATAGGCGACGGGCGCCCCGCGCTCGTCACCGCGCGCAAGAACTTCCTCGTACTCGATCGTGGGCGTCGCGACCTCGCCGTAGCCAAAACGCTCGAAGGCCTCGATCAAGGCAAGCGAAAGTGTGCGCAGCTCGCGCATCTCGTCAGGAAGGATGTCCCTGGTCCCAGGTGGAATCGGATGCGTCATCGGGACGCGCAAGCGTAGGGGTTAAGCGCGCCGATAAAGGCGCTACGCCGGGACTGGCGGTTCCATCGCGACGCGCTCGATCCGGGCCCCGAGGTCGCGCAGGCGGTGGTCGATGCGCTCGTAGCCGCGGTCGATCTGCACCACGTTGCCGATCTCGGAGGTGCCATCAGCGCACAGCGCGGCAATGAGCATCGCCATACCGGCGCGGATGTCGGGGCTTTCGACGCGCTCTCCGTGAAGCCGGCTCGGACCGCTGACGATCGCCCTGTGGGGATCGCAGAGCGTGATCCGAGCGCCCATGGCAACGAGCTTGTCGACGAAGAACAAGCGATTCTCGAACATCTTTTCGAAGATCAGGATCGTGCCGCGCGCTTGCGTGGCGAGCGCGAGCGCGATCGAGGTCAGGTCGGCGGGAAAGGCGGGCCAGGGACCGTCGTCGATCTTGGGGATCGCATCGCCGATGTCGTCCGAGACCTCGAGCGCCTGCTTGGGAGGCACGAGGATGTCGTTGCCCTCGATCATCACCTGGAGTCCGAGGCGGCGAAAGTGGCGCAAGACGGTTACGAGATCGTCGGGCTCGGTGTCGCGAATCCGCAACTCTCCTTTAGTTGCCGCCGCAAGGGCGATGAAGCTGGCGACCTCGATGTGATCGGGACAGATGCGATGCTCCGCGCCCGAGAGCTTGTCGCGACCGTGCACGGTCATCACGTTGGCACCGATGCCATCGATCTGAGCGCCCATCTTGACCAGCAGCCGCGCCAGGTCCTGAACGTGGGGCTCTGATGCCGCGTTGGCGATCGTCGTCGGTCCCGGCGTCAGCGCTGCGGCCATGAGCGCGTTCTCGGTTCCCATCACCGAGGGCTCGTCCATGAAGATCTTGCACGGCTTGAGCCCGCCCTTGGGGGCGCGAATCACGATTGGCCGGTCGCCGCTGACCTCGGCGCCGAGGTCGTCGAAGGCGTCGAGGTGCGGGTCGAGGCGCCGGCGGCCAATGAAGTCGCCGCCGGGAGGCGGCATCGTCGCCTCGCCGAAGCGCGCGAGCAACGGGCCCGCCAGTAGAAACGAGGCGCGAATCTTCTCCGAGAGGGCCTCGTCCGGCGCAGTGCTCGAAACCGAGTCTGCCTGCAGGCGAAGCTCGCTGGATTCACCCCATGTCGCTCGCACGCCGAGCTGCTCGAGGACGGCGACCTGGGTCTCAGTGTCGCGGATGCGGGGCACGTTGGTGAGCACGAGCTCCTCGTCGGTGAGCAGGCACGCGGCGAGGATCGGCAAGGCTGCGTTCTTGTTGCCGGCAGCGACGATCTCGCCCGCAAGGGGCTCGCCTCCCTGGATCACGAACTTGTCCATCGGCGCGGAGGGTAACAATGGACCCGATGGGTGAACCAACGCGCGAGCAAGCCTGGGACCTCGTCTGCGAGTGGGTGACCTCGGATGGGCTGAGAAAGCACATGCTCGGCGTTGAGGCCGCGATGCGCGCCTACGCTCGCGAGTTCGGCGAGGATGAGGAGCTGTGGGCCGTGGCCGGCCTCGTCCACGACCTCGACTACGAGCGGTTCCCCGACCTCGACGACACTGAGAACGGTCATCCCCGAACGGCGCTGCGTCTGTTCGAGGAGATGGATTGGCCGCAGGAGATCATCGACGCCGTCGCTGGGCACGCGGTCTTCCTCGGCGTGCCACGGGAAACGCCGATGGCGAAGACCCTGTTTGCGGTCGACGAGCTCTCGGGCTTCATCGCCGCGTGCGCGATGGTTCGTCCGACCGGGATCGAGGGGATGGCGCCGAAGTCGGTGCGCAAGAAGTTGAAGCAGCCGTCGTTTGCGGCCGGCGTCAACCGTGACGAGGTGCACCAGGGAGCCGAAGAGCTCGGTGTGGACTTCGATCAGCACGTCGGCTTCGTGATCGCGGCGATGGCTGAGCATGCCGACGAGCTCGGCCTTGGGCCGCGTGAGCAGGAGCCGGGGTCGTGAGACGCCGCTGGAAGATCCTCATCGCCATTGCCGTCGCTCTCGCGGCCCTGTTGGCTGTGAACACGATCATCGTCGACGGTCAGACCAAGGAGGCCGAGGTGACGGTCGATGGCGGCGAGATCTTGAGCTTGCCGGGCGGCGACGTGCAGGTAGTGGATGAGGGAGCCTCGGCCAGCGGCCCGGCGGGCTCGCAACCGGCGATCGTTCTCTTGCATTGCTACTCGTGCTCGCTTCACTGGTTCGACGAGCTGGCGCCGATCCTCGCTCGGCGCCACCGCGTAATCCGCATCGATCTGCTCGGGCACGGCGGCGCCCAGAAGCCTTCGAGCGGCTACTCGATCGAGGATCAGGGTGAGCTTGTCGGGGCCGCGCTCGACCGACTCGGGGTTCAGGGTGCTGTGGTGGTCGGCCATTCGATGGGCTTTTCGGTCGCGACTGCGCTTGCCGAGCGTTCGAGCCAGCTCGTCGACCGTCTCGTCAACATCGGCGAGGGTCCGACCGACGAGGCCTGCGAGATCCCATCCGTCGCCAAGCTCGCGTTCACCCCGGTTCTCGGTGAAGCGATGTGGAGGCTGACACCGAGCTTCGCGATCGAAGACGGCTACGCCAATCTCTTCGCCCCCGGCTTTGATACCAGTGACGGGTTCCCCAACCCCGGTCAGCCGGTCGACGACTTCCGTGCGATGACGTACACGGCATTCAAGGACGCCTCGGCCGAAAACGGCGACTACATCGAGGAGATCCCTCTGAACGAGCGCCTGAGCCAGGTTCCGGTACCGCTGCTGAGCATCTTCGGCGCCGAGGACCAGATCTGCGATCCCGAGACCTCCCAGGAGGCCTACGCAAGGGTTCCGGGCGCTCGCGTGGCCGAGCTCGAGAACGTCGGGCACTCGCCGAACGTCGAGCAGCCGCAGGAGACGGCGGCGCTGATCGAGGAGTTCGCCGTGCCGGCGGGTGACGAGGCGGAGGATCCGCTGCCCGAGGACGCGGGCCGCTCCGGCGGCGATGGCGCTGGCGGTGGCGGTTCAGACGGCGGCGGTGGCGTTCGGGCACCGCAGCGCAACAAGCCGGGTCAGGGCAGTGAGGGGTAGGCCCGAGGACGCGACCGGTTTACGTCCCTCACTGCCAGCGCCCACCGGCATTGGCCCATTCCCGGAAGTGATCGACCGAGCAGAACGCGTCGGGGATCCGGTGGTCGCCGCGGTGGCGCACGAGCAGGACATGGACGTCACCTAGCTCGGCGTCGCAGTGCGCACAATGGGCCGGCTCGGCGTCGAGCGGCGGCGCCGCGCCGGCCTCCCAATGCGGGCCGTTGATCGCCCACGGCACCACGTGCTCGAGGCGGCAGAAGACGGCCACACGCTCGCCCGCTGCTTCGTAGGCGCGAAAACCGTCACCGATCTCGACCTCGGCCCCGCACCACGTACAGCCCTGCGCATATGTTCCAGACATGGCGGCGTTCACAATAGTCGCGCTCGAGGGTGACCAGACCGGCCAGGAGTTGCTCGAGCAGTCGCTGCGTGTCATCGACGCGGAATTGCTCGGGCTCGAGCTCACGATCGTGCGCTTCGATCTCTCGCTGGAGAACCGTCGTGCGACCGACAACGCTGTTTGCGCTCAGGCGGCGCAGCGAATGCGCGAGACCGGGCTTGGCCTGAAAGCGGCGACTGTGACGCCGGAGGGTGCCGACGATGTCGGCAGCCCCAATCGCCTGCTGCGCGAGGCGATTGACGGCAAGGTGATCGTTCGCACCGGCAGGCGCATCCCAGGCGTTACCCCGGTCGCCGGCGTCCATCATCCGATCTCGGTCTGCCGGATGGCGGTCGGCGATGCCTACGGCGCCGAGCAATGGCGCGAGCCCAGCGACGATGACGAGCTCGCTCACCGCACCGAGACGATTCGCCGCTCGGACTGTCGCGCTGTCTCCGAATACGCGTTTCGGGAGGCGGAGCGAATGGGCGGCCGCGTCTTCGGCGGTCCGAAGTGGACCGTCAGCCCTGTCTATGAGGGCATGCTCAAGGAGGAGATGGATGCCGCCGCCGAACGCCACCCCGATTGCGGCTACCAACCGGTGTTGATCGACGCGACGCTCGCCGGGCTTGTCAGCGGGCTCGCCGATGAGCCATTGGTGATTCCCTGCCTCAACCGCGACGGCGACTTGCTCTCAGACCTGGTTCTGCCCCTGTTTGGATCGATCGCCGGCGCCGAGTCGGTCCTGCTCTCGCTCGACGACGAGTTGCGGACCAGCATCGCCATGGCCGAGGCACCGCACGGAACGGCGCCGGCACTCGAGGGCAAGGACCTGGCAAACCCGATGGCGATGATCCTCGCCGGCGCAGCGTTGCTTCATTTCGCCGCGGAATCCCATGCCGACGGTAGCGCCGAGACCGCGTCGAGGGCGATCTATGAAAGCGTGTTCGAGACGGTCGGGGCTGGTACGCGAACCCCCGATCTCGGCGGCCACGCCTCGACCACCGAGTTCACGGACGCGGTGATCGACCTCCTCAAGCGCAAGCTCGAAGTCTGGTCGAGCCTCGGCACCGCTACCTAGTTGCATCTCGACCCGCGTTCAGGGATAGGATGGCGCCGGGTATGGAGGCCGGCACGATCCAGGGCGGCAATGCGCGAACGCTGGTAGAGCGCTTCGGCAGCACGGTTGGTCGCTTCAAAGAGGCGCCGGTCGTCGTCCAGGCCGGGGTCGCCATCTTCATCTTGGACCTGATCTTGGTCCTCACCGACCGCCGGCCTGACTCGGCGTTCGAATGGCTGGCATTGCTCGTCATCTTCGCTGCCAGCGTTGCCGCCCTGACTCAGGTGCGGGGCAAGCCGGCCGCTGTCGCCGTGGTCGTGCTGCTCAACCTCGTCGCCGTTCTCATTCTGTTTCATAGCCTCAACGACGTATCCCAGCGCGGCATAAATGGCCTCTCGCTGGGCGCGATCTATGCCCTCGGCGCGGTCGGCCTGACGCTCGTCTACGGGATCCTCAAGCTCGTCAACTTCGCCCATGGCGACTACCTCACCTTCGGCGCCTACATGGCTTACCTCGTCAACGTCACCTGGGAGATGCCGCTGGTATTCGGGATCGTCTTCGCGATCGTGATCACGGCACTGCTCGGGATCGTGCTGGAGAAGATCATGTGGCAACCGATGCGCGGCCGCGGCGCGGGGATGCTGCAGCTGATCCTGATGACGATCGGGCTTGCCTTCGTCATCCGCTACGGGATCCAGTTCGTCTGGGGCACCGAGCTGCGCCAGCTCGAGGTCAACAACACGGACACGGTCAACTTCCTCGATCTGCGGATTGGGAGAACCCAGCTGATCGTCGTGGTGGTCGGCTTCGCGACGCTGATTGCGACCGGCCTGATGTTGCGGCTGACGCTGCTCGGCAAGCGCATGCGGGCGCTCTCGGACGACCTCGACCTGGCCGAGACATCGGGCATCAACACGTCGCGCGTGATCCTCTACACCTGGCTCTTCGCCGGCGGGCTCGCGGGCCTCGCCGGCGTCTTCGCGGCCGCTATCACCCAGCTGCAACCGGAATTGGGATTCGAGTTGCTGCTGCCGATCTTCGCCGCTGTGGTCCTCGGTGGCATCGGCAACGCGTTTGGCGCTCTGACCGCGGGGATCGTGCTCGGGGTCGTGATCGAATGGTCGACGTTTATCGTCGATTCCGGCCTCAAGCTCGCTGTCGGCTTCCTGATTTTGATCATCGTCTTGATCATCCGTCCGCAGGGCATCTTCGGCCAGGCGAGGACGGTCTGAGGCGATGAGCGACCCGCTGCAGATCTTTCAGCTCGCGGTCACGTTCGAGGCGTTCACCGACATCGAGTTCTGGACGTCGGTTGGGGTCATCGCCGGGATCTTCGTCGTCTTCTCCACCGGCCTGCAGATGAACGTCGGCTTTACCGGGATCCAGAACTTCGGCCAGGTCGGCTTCATGGCGATCGGCGCGTACACGATGGCGATCCTCACCGCCGAGGAGTCGTGGAACTTCTGGCTCAGCCTGCCGGTCGCGATTGCGGTGGCGATTGGCTTCGGGCTGATCATCGGAATGTCGTCGCTGCGACTGCGTGCCGACTACTTCGCGATCGTGACCATTGCCGCCGCGGAAGCAATCCGCCTCGTTGCCCTCAATGCCCGCGAGCTCACCAATGGCGCCCAGGGGATCTTTGGCTTCGACGACAGCTGGAACTCGATCTCTGAATCGATCGAGGACTTCATCGTCGATCTCGGGTGGACGGACGTGCCCTCTCTGTTTCCCCTGTTCCTGGTCACTTGGGGGCTGGCAGTCCTGCTCATGTTCTCCTTCTCGCGGATTCAGAAAACGCCTTGGGGGCGGGTGCTGCGGGCGGTGCGCGAGGACGAGGACGCGGCGCGTGCGCTCGGCAAGAACGCCTTCTCCTACAAGCTTCAGTCGCTCGCGCTGGCGGCGACCACCGGTGCCCTCGCCGGCTTCTTGCTCGCGCTCAACCTGAAGTTCGTCGTGCCCGACGAGTTCCAGCCGCTGGTCACCTTCACCGGCTACGTCGTGCTCATCCTCGGCGGGCTGGCGAATTACTGGGGCGTGGCGCTGGGCGCGGTCGTGATGTGGTCGGTGCTGGAAGGGCTGCGGTTCCTCGACCTGCCGATATCGGAGACGAAGATCGCCGCCCTGCGTTTCATCATCCTCGGACTTGTGCTGATCGCGTTGATGGCGTTCCGCCCCCAGGGCTTCTTTGGCAACCGCAAGGAGATGGTCCTCGGTGACTGATCCGACCCCAGCGACGGCGAGCTCGGCCACCGCCCCAGAAGGCACCAAGATCTTCGAGGCGATCGAGATCGTCAAGGCGTTCGGTGGGATCAAGGCAGTCAACGGCGCGACCATGGACGTCAACCAGGGCTCGATCACCGCGCTGATTGGCCCCAACGGGGCCGGCAAGACCACCTTCTTCAACCTGATCACCGGCTTCTATCGACCCGATAGGGGGCGGGCGGTGTTCGACGGGCACGAGGTTCAGGGTCAGCCTCCGTACACGATCGCTCGCCTTGGCATGGTGCGGACGTTTCAGATCACGAAGGCGCTGGGGGCGATGCCGGTGATCGACAACATGATGCTCGCCGCCCCGAGGCAACCCGGGGAACGACTGACCAACGTCGTTTTTCGCCCGTTCGGCTGGCGCGCCCGCGAGCGTGAGGTCCACGAGGAGGCGATGGAGTTACTCGACGTCTTCAACCTGGCCAGGCTTGCTGACGAGTACGCCGGGACGCTGTCCGGCGGTCAGCGCAAACTGCTCGAGCTCGCCCGGGCACTGATGGCGCAACCCCGCTTTCTGCTCTTGGACGAACCGATGGCCGGGATCAACCCCACGCTTGGAAAGCGACTGCTCGACCACATGCAGCGGCTGCGCGCCGAAGACGGCGTCACCTTCCTCTTCATCGAGCACGACATGGAAGTGGTGATGAACCACGCCGACCGGGTGATCGTAATGGCCGAGGGCCGGGTGATCGCCGACGGCGAGCCCCATGAGGTTCGCGCCGACAAGGCGGTGATCGACGCCTATCTCGGTGGCGGCGGCGACGGAAACGGGGCGGGCTCGTGAGCGGGGACACAGCCAAGGGCGATGTAGTCCTCCAGGCCCACGATGTAATCGCCGGATACATCCCCGAGGCCGACATCCTCAACGGGGTTTCGATGGTCGTCCACGAGGGTGAGATCGTCACCATCGTCGGCCCCAACGGTGCCGGCAAGTCGACCCTGATGAAGACCGTCTTCGGGTTGATTCGTCCGCGCGAGGGCCGGATCGAGTTCCGCGGCACGGATATCGCCGGGCGCAAGCCCCACGACATCACCCGGCTCGGGCTCGCCTACGTACCGCAGCTCAACAACGTATTCAAGAGCCTCACGGTCGAGGAGAATCTCGAGATGGGCTCACACGACCGCTCCCGCACGGCCGACCAGAAGGAGATCATGTACGAGTTGTTCCCGCGCCTGGGCGAGCGCAAGGGACAGGCGGCGGGGACGATGAGCGGCGGCGAGCGCCAGATGGTGGCGATGGCGAAAGCCTTGATGTGCGACCCGCACGTGCTCTTGCTCGACGAGCCCTCGGCGGGTCTCGCCCCGGCCTTCGTCGACGCAATCTTCGAAAAGACCCAAGAGGTCAATCGCAACGGCGTCACCGTGATGATGGTCGAGCAGAACGCGCGCCGAGCACTGGCGATGTCCGACCGCGGCTACGTCCTCGATCTCGGCAAGGACCGCTTCGAAGGCCCGGGCAAGGACCTCCTCGATGATCCCAAGGTGGCGGAGCTGTATCTCGGTGGGACGGCGCGGATCGACGCAGCTGACGAGTAGCTTGATCCGTTAGCCCACGAAAAAGGCCGGGACCCTGGGGCCCCGGCCTTCTCCTTACGTCGTCGTCGCTTCAGGTCAGGAACCCGGGGCGGCGACCTCTACCTCGTCCACGGGTGCGGGCTCGGTGCCCTTGAACTCGTAGATGTCATAGACGCCGGCGGTTGCGTCGCCCGCGTCGTCGATGTCGATTGCGCCTGAGGCGCCCTGGTAATCGATGTCGTCGCCGTTCTGCAACGCCTCGATTGCCTCGGGCAGCTCCTCCCAGGTGTAGGCGTCACCTTCGGGTGCGCTGACCGACTGGATCATCGGCGCGATGTCGGCGCCCTCTTCCGACCCGGCTGCGACGGCGGCCAGGTAGCACAGAACAACGGCGTCGAAGTTCTGCGCGTCGAATGTCAAACGATCGACATCCGCAGGCTCCGCCGCCTTGTAGGCCTCGTCGAAGGCCTTCGCCTGGGTCTCGTCGTCCGGTACGCCCGGCGCGGTGCCGCGCAGGCCGTTGGCGACCTCTTCACCGGCATCAGCCAGATCGGTGATCAGACCGTCGGTGACGAACGTAGTCGCCGGATCGTAGTTCCCAGTCCGCACCAGCGCGGGCCCGACCTTGTTGAAGGTCTCCGGGAAATCGAGGATCACGATTGCGTCGGGGCTGCCCCCCGTGATCGCATCTGCCGAGGTGTCGTAGTTGGGCAGATCGATGTCGTAGATCTCCGTCGCTCCGACGGTGCCGCCCAGCTCCTCCCAGGCTGCGGTGAACGTGTCAGCGAGTCCGGTTCCATAGGCGTCGTTGCGGGCGCCGATGTTCACCGTCTTGCCTTCCGCACCGCCGAGCTCCTCGTCGAGGTAGTTGGCGAGGGTCGGACCCTGGAACGAGTCCGGTGGGGACGTCCGGTTGACGAACCCGTCGTCCTCGAGGCCGGTGATCTCATCCGACGTCGCCGACGGCGAGATCAACGGGACTTCCTCCGGGATCGAGACTGACTCGCCGCTTGGGATCGTGTCAGCCGAGCCCCAGGGGCCGGCGATGCACGAAGCGCCGTCGGAAGTTGCCAGCTTGCGCTGAGCCTGGACCGCACACTGCGGATCGGCAGCGCCACAGTTGTCTTCCTTGACGAGCTCGACCGTGTGCTCGACGCCGGCCTCTTCAATCGCGGCTTCGATCTCTGACAGCGCTAGGTCCGCCGCCTTTTCGCCGGCGGGGCCGAAGTCGGCAAGGTCGCCACTGAGCGGCAACGAAACGCCGATAGCCAGATCCAGCGCGGTCTCACCGCCACCACTGCTGGTGCCGCCACTCTCCTCCTCGTCGTCGCCACACGCGGCGACTCCGAATGAGAGGCCGGCTACCACCAAGGGCAGTACGGCCAATTTGGTCCTCAACATGAAATCTCCTCTCTCGAGAACTTGAACAAGACACAGGTGCGCATTTGAAGCGGGTTGTTAGCCCCGCCTGAGGTCCTTTAGGACTTGAAGCTGTCATTCCTATCAGGATCGGCGCCATCGCCGCGACACCTAGCCACGTTTCTCTGCCTGATCGCGCTCGCGCGCCAGCTCAAATCGTGCTCTCGGCCGCCGGCTCCGGGTCCTCAGATCCGGCGCCGACACGGCGCCATTCGGTGATCTTCGAGCCCTCGATGACGAAGCTCGTCTGCGCAGCACCGCCGGTTCCGGCGCCGCAGTTGCCTCCCGGGCGCTCGGTGAGCTCGAAGGTGGCGACGGTGAAATCGCCCTCGGACTCGGCGCGCACCAGCTCCGCGCCGCAGGGAAGTGAGGAATTGAAGCGGCGAGCATCGGCTTGGCTTTTGATCTCGACCAGCGTCGGGCCGTTCTCGGCGACGCTGGGGATGGCGAAGAACTCGGCGGCCGCGGCGACGTCTCCCGAGGAGAGGGTCCGCGACCACTCGTCGATCACCTGAGCGTCGCCGCTGTCGGCGCCGCCGGGAATCTCGCCGGTGGTTGTCTGCGAGCCGGATTCGCCTGACGGAGTAGCTGGATCGGGTTCCTCTTTCTCGCCGCACGCTGCGAACACCAGCGAAGCTGCGAGCAGCGTGGCGGCCAGGGTGTGGCGAACTGGACGGGCGACCGTCGGGCAAGGCAAAGGGCGCATTCGCGACCCAATTCTGACGAGTACGCGAATCGGACTTGACATAGCTCGTGTCTTATACGAACATGCGTTCGATTGTGGTTGCTTGTGCGCTGATCCCCCGACTCTCGCTTCGAAGCGCCCTGGCAGACCGCAGCGAGTTGATCGGCAAGCCAATCGCCCTCGCACCCGAGCCTGGCGCTGCGCAGGTGGTGGGCGAAGCATCCGGAGCCGCGGAGGCGTTCGGTGTCCGCGCCGGGATGCGCCTCGCTGAGGCGCTCTCGCGCTGTCCGGCGTTGATGCTGGCCCCTGCGGACCCTGTGCGCGCACAGACGGCCTGGGAACGATCGCTGCGGTGTCTGGAGGAGATCGGTGCCGCTGTCGAGCCGGCTCGCCCGGGCGAGGCTTTCTTTGCCCCGCGCCAGCTTCGGGCTGTGTACGGATCGACCGAGAGAGCCCTGGCGAAGGCACATCAAGCGCTCGAGGCGCCCGCCCGGGTCGGCGCCGGGCCGAACCGGATCTGTGCGGCCGCGGCGGCGATGCGAATGCGCTCGGGGCGGCCACCGCTGGTCGTTACCGAGGCGGCGGCACGGCGGCTGGTTGCCGAGCTGCCGGTCGGGGCGCTGCGCGATCGCCTCGTCGGCAGCCGGGCCTTGTCGCGCGCGAGCGATGACGCCCGCAGCCTTGAGTCGGAGGAGGCATCTTTGATCGATTCACTGCAGCGGCTTGGAGTACGAACGCTGGGTGAGCTCGCCGCCTTGCCGGCCGACGCCGTCGCCGATCGCTTCGGCAAGCCCGGGTTGAAGGCGCTGCGATTGGCCCGAGGCGCCGATGAGCCGCTTCGGCCTCGTCGCCCCCATGAGGAGCTCGCCTGCCATCTGAGCTTGCCCGAGGCGGTTTCAGGCCAGCAGCTCGAGCGCGCGCTGGAGCTCTTGATCGAGCGTTTGCTCGCCGATCCCAAACGTGCGCGGCGAACGTTTCGCCGGCTGCGCCTCGAGGCCCACCTCGCCGGCGGCGGGGGCTGGCGCTGCGATGTGGTCATGCGCAGTGCCAGCTCCAGCGCCGAGCGGCTGAAGCTTGCGTTGACGCCGCGACTGGGTGAGCTTCCGGGGCCCGCCGACCGTCTCGGGCTGCGAGCCGTCGAGCTGGGAGCGCAGGAAGGCGATCAGGTGCCGCTGGCGCGCTCGCCAGAAGATGAACGCCGAGGTCGTCTGGCCGAGGCCGTGCGCCAGACCCGGGCTGCGGCCGGGCGCGACGCAGTGCTTCAGGTGATCGAAGTCGATACGGCATCTCGCGTGCCGGAACGCCGCGTGGTGCTGGCGCCGTTCGGCGGGGATGGGCGATGAACCTCTACTGGCCGACCCCTGTGGAGGTAGTGATGGATACCGACGGGGCCCCGCGCCGGGTGGCCGGTGTGGTTGTCGAAACGGTGCGTGAGCAATGGCTCGTCGAGGACCGCTGGTGGACACCGAAACCCCTGCAAAGACGCTATTTCGAGGTGATCTTGGGCGATGGCCGAAACGTCGTCGTCTTTCGCGAGCCCGCCGAGCACGGGCGTTGGTTTGAGCAACGCGCATGAGCTACGTCGAGCTTCACGCCCATTCCGCTTACTCGTTCCTCGACGGCACCTCGCAGCCTGCAGAGCTTGCCGCCGCCGCTGTAGAACTGGGCTATCCGGCCTTGGCGCTGACTGATCACGACAACGTCTGCGGGGCGATGGAGCTGGCCCAAGCGTGCAAGCCGCTGGGGATCCGCGCGATCGCCGGCGCCGAGCTGACGATCGCCGGCGGCTCCCACGTCACCGTCCTGGTCGAGAATGCGACAGGGTGGGCAAACCTCTGCCGGCTGCTGACCGAGGCTCACGCCGAGACCAGGCCGCAGCCGGAACATCAGGCGCCTCAACGGCGGCGCGGCTCGGCTGACGCCTCGCGTGGCGATCCCCTCCCCCCTCGCTGGCGCTGAAATCGCTGCTGGAGCGAAACGAGGGCCTCGTCTGCCTCTCGGGCTGCGCGCGCGACGGCGCCGTCGCCGGGCTCTGGGAACGAGGAAAGGCGCAAGCGGCGCAAGCGCAGGCGCGGAAGCTGCTCGGCGCCTTTGGGCGTGATCGCTTTCGAGTCGAGCTGCAGCGCCCGTTTTGGCGCCGCGACCGTGCTCGCAACCGCTGGCTTGCCGGCTTGGCGGCAGATCTCGGGGTGGCGACGGTGGCGACCGGCAACGTCCACAGCCACGCCCGCAGCCGAGCTTGTCTTCAGGACGCCTTCGTCGCCGTGCGCATGCACACGACGCTGGAGGAATGCGAGCCAGATCGGCGCGGCAACTCGAGCTCGGTGCTCGTCTCCCCGAGCGAGATGGCGGCGCGCTTCAGTGATCATCCCGAGGCCGTGGCGGAGACGGCGCGCTTGGCCGAAAGACTTCGCTTCGATCTCGCCTCAGAGCTCGGCTATCGCTATCCCGGCTCAGAGGACCCCGAGGCCGACAGCACCCTGGCCGAGATTTGCCGTGGCCGCTTCGAGCTGCGCTACGACGGCACGCCCGAGCGCCGCG
>CAVYOA010000015.1:0-88547 GCA_963769945.1 uncultured Solirubrobacterales bacterium
GTCGTTGCGAGCCGCTCATTTCTCGTCGACGTGCACCTGCTTGGCGACAAGTAGCGGTGGTTCGCGGGCGGTGCCATGCGCGCGCTCGAGATCGAGGTGCGATCGCCGTGGCCGTACCTGCTTCGGCGCCGAAACGGCGGCGACGGCGTCACCCGCGTGCGCCGTGGAGTCCTCACACGCCTGCTTCATGTCGCCGGTGCGCCAGTCGTCGTCCACGCCTGGCAGGGAAACGACGGGCTCGTTCACCTGCGCGCCGCCGGCGGCGCCGCAGGCTCGCCTGCGCCCGAGGCACTGGAGGAGCTGGCGCTCGAGCGGATGCGCTTCGCGCTGGCCGTCGACGACGACCTGACCGAGTTCTACGACGCCTTCCGCGCCGACCCGCTCGTCGGTCCCGCGGTGCGGCGCAAGCCGTGGTATCGGCCAAAGCGCCGGCCATGGCCGTGGGAGGCGCTGGCCTGGGCGGTGACCGAGCAGCTGATCCAGGCCAGCCGTGCCGCCGAGATCCAGCGCCGCATGGTGCGACGCTGGGGGGCGAAGCTGGCACCGCCCGCTTCACGCGGGTCGCGGAGCGATGCGGATGTCGCGTGGACCGGCCCCGGCCCGCTGCGCGACGTGCCGGCAGCGAACGTCGTCGCCGGTCTCGCGCCCGCCGAGCTGGCGGCCATGGACCTCTCGACCGCGCGCTCGATCGCGCTCGTCAAGTGTGCGCGCGAGGTCGCCAAGGGTCGCGCCGACCTCGCCGAGCCCGGCTCCGACGCCCGCCTGCTGCGAATCCCCGAGATCGGGCCGTGGACCGTGCAGTGCCTCGGGCTCGGTGGCCGCGGCGACCCCGATTCCCTGCCCGCGGGCGACCTCGCCTACGTCAAGCTCGTCGGCTACCTGACCGGCATCGGCCGCCGGGCCACCGTCGAGGAGGTCGAGGAGTACTTCGCGCCGTACGCGCCGTTTCGCGCCCTCGCCGGAGCCTTCGCGCTGACCCACTGGGGCCGGGGGATGGGCGCGGGCCCGCCGGCCACAGCGTCGCCGCCTGAGCTGCTCGTGCTTCGAACGGCTCGATGAGGGTGGGGCCGAGCCCGCGCGGGCGGTGGTGATCAGAGGACGTTAATGAGTTTTTCCACCATTACGGGTGAAAACCTCAATGACGTTGGCCACGACCTATCCGGTAGCCGGCCCGGCAGCAGCGAGTCGGTCAGCAGCTCGCTCGCGGCGGGACGGTCGCTGATCAGGCCGCGGTCGGCGAAGAAGCCGGCGAACTCCTCCCACTCATCGGCGTTCATGTAGCCGAACGGCTGCGACTCTCGCTCGGGCAGCAGCAGCGGCAGGGTCGCATCGACCTCGGCTCGGGTCAGCTTCGGATCGAGCCCGTCGCCTGCCTCGAGCACGGCCTCGGTCGCGGCCTCGGGATCGTCGACGGCAGCGATGGTGCCGCGTTCGAGCGCGGCGATGAACAGCCGCAGCGGCTCGGGGTCGTCGGCGATGCGGTCGGTGTTGGCAACGAGCACGAGCTCGTCGTAGGTGGGGATCCCGAGCTCGTCCACCGGGACCACGCGCGGGTTGCGGCCGCGTTCAGCGAGGTCGACGCCTTCGATGTTGAGAAAGCCGCCGAGCATCGCGTCAGCCTCGCCTGAGAGCACCGCGGGAAGCAGCCCGAGGCCGACGCTGACCCGCTCGACGTCGTCGAGGTCGAGCTCCTCCTCGGAGAGAATCGCGTCGAGGAAGTCCTCCTGATAGGGAATGCCGGCGTCGGCGATCGTCTTTCCGCGCAGGTCGGCGACCGAGGCGATGCCGGCCTGCGGCAGCGAGATCAGCGAGGTCAGCGGTTGCCCCACGATCGCCGCGACCGCCTTCACCGGCAATCCCTGTTCGCGCGCAAGCACGACCTCGGGCTCGTAGGAGATCGCGAGGTCGGCGCGGCCGGCCGCGACCTGGCGGATCGGCGCCGAGGGGTCGGACGGGACCTGGGTCTCGACATCGAGACCCGCTTCGGAGAAGTAGCCGCGCTCGAGCGCCGTGAAGAGGCCCGCGTGGTCGGGGTTGACGTAGAAGTCGAGAGCGACCACGAACGGCTCGGCCTCCGAGTCGGCGTCCTCCTGCTTTTCACCGCAGCCGCCGGCCATGGCCGAGAGGGCGAACAAGACGATGGATGCGAGCGCGATCCGCAGTTTCAAGCCGATCTCCTTGGTCGTGTTCTCAGATCGAGCGAACCGCTCGAGGGCGCCACCAGGCGAGCCTGCGTTCGGCCACCGCGATCAGCCCGAAGAGAGCGATCGCGATAGCCGAGAGGACGAAGACAGCGGCGAACACACGCGCCGTCTGCAGCTGTCCCTGGGCGACGAGGATGAGGTGGCCGAGGCCGGCGTCAGAGCCCGACCACTCGCCGAAGACGGCGCCGATGACAGAGATCACGGCGGCGATCTTGAGGCCGCTGAAGAGAAACGGCAGCGCCGCGGGAACCTCGATTCGCCACAGCGTCTGCGATCGGCTCGCGTCCAGCGTTCGCATCATCCGCGGCAGCTCCGGATCGACCGAGCGCAGCCCGTCGAGCATGTTGACGGTGATCGGGAAGAAGCAGACGAGGGCGATGATCACGAGCTTCGGGACCGATTCCGTAGCCGAGCCAGACGACGAGGATGGGAGCGATCGCGATCACCGGAACGGTTTGCGAGGCCATCAGCAGGGGATAGAAGGCGCGGCGCAGGACGTCGAAGCGGTGCAGGACGACGGCGAAGACGAAGCCGGCCACGGCGGCGATGAGAAAGCCGAGGACGACCTCGACCAGCGTGGTCGCGGCGTTGTCGGCCAGCAGCTCGCGATCGCTCCACAGGGCCTCGCCGATGTCGCTGGGCGCCGGCACCAGGAACGGCTCGATCCCGAGCGCGTCAGCGAGCAGATCCCACCTGGCCGCAAGCTGCCACAGGGCGATCAAGGCGGCGACGACGATCAGCGGGGCGAGCAGGCGCCTCATCGAGCGGCTTCCAGCAATGCGGCGAGCGCGCGCTCGCGGCTGGCGGTGAACGCGGCCGAGGTGACCGTCTCGAGCCGCGGGGTCGAGCGCGGGGCGGGGGCCGCGAGCGTGGCGACGACGCGCGCCGGTCGCGCCGAGAGCACGAGCACACGGTCGGCGAGATAGAGCGCCTCCTCGACGTCATGGGTGACCAGCAGCACCGTGCGCGACTGCTCGGCGAGCGCGCGCGCCAGCCATTCCTGCATCTCGGCGCGTGTGATCGCGTCGAGTGAGGCAAACGGCTCGTCGAGCAGCAGCAGCGGCTTGCCGGCCAGCAGCGTGCGCAGGAAGGCGACGCGCTGGCGCATCCCGCCCGAGAGCTCGCTCGGGCGCGTGTGCTCGAAGCCCGGAGAGCCCGAAGTGCTCGAGCAACGGCGCAGCCTCAGCCCGCGCGGAGGCTCGTGAGGCGCCACGGTTGCGAAGCGCCAGAGCGGCGTTGTCGATTGCCGCGAGCCAGGGCAAGAGCAGGTCACGCTGTGGCATGTACGCGGATCCGGCGAGCCGGCCATCGGCGCTGGATCGACCGGCCACCCGCACCGTTCCGGTGCTCGGCTCGGCGAGCCCGGCGATCAGCTCGAGCAGAGTCGACTTGCCACAGCCGGACGGGCCGACGAGCCCGACGACCTCGCCGGCGCCGACGCTGAGATCGAGCCGCTCGATCACCTCGAGCTCGCCGAAGCGGTGGCGGAGATTGCTGAGCTCGACCCCGGCGCCGTGGTCGCTCGGGCCGCCGGGTCCTTGAAATGTCTGAGGCTCCTCTACGGGAGCCTCCAATCCGCTTCTCATGCTCCCTCCGCGCGCATTACCGCACAGGTTCTGAGGGTCAGCGCCGGCTGGGTTGGCGCAATCTCAGCCCGCCTTTCCCGCGAGCTCCCCTGGGTTGATTCTGAACGTGAGTCTACCCTCGGCGGGCCGGCGGCTACTCGACGACCGACTTGCCGCCGGCGATCACGTTGACGAAGTTCTCCAGGTGCTTGGTCGTCCAGCACTCGAAGGCGGCGTCGCAGTGGCGCTCGTATGCGGCCATGACCGAGTCGCCGTAGTTCCAGTACAGGCGCGGCTCGGGGTTGAGCCAGAAGGTGCGCCCGGCGCGCTCGGAGATGCGGGCGAAGACCTCGGCGTGTGGCTCGCGGCCGTTGGTGCGTGCGTCGCCGAGCACGATCACGGTCGAACGCGGATCGAGATCCTCGGAGATCTGGTCGATGAACTCGAGCCAGACCCGGCCGTAGTCGGTGTAGCCGGAAACGTCGGCGACGCCGCCCTCCTGGCTGATCTTGCGCGAGATCTCACGAAAGTCGCGCTCGCGCTCGAAGATCTCGGTCACCTCCGAGATCCGCTCGATGAAGACGAAGCTGCGCAGCTTGCGAAACGAGTCGTGCAGGGCGTGGAGGACGGAGAGGAAGAACATGCTCGCCGAGGTGACCGAGGTCGAGACGTCGCAGAGCACGTAGATCTCGGGTCGGCGCGGCCGCTTGGGCCGGTACTTGAGCCGCAGCGGGACACCGCCGGTCTCCAGCGACGCGCGCATCGTTCGGCGCATGTCGACCGTCGCAGCGTGCTTTCGGCCACGCTGCTGATGACCCAGCGTCGCCAGGCGCCGCTTGAGCTGGGTGACGGCCCGGTGCACCGCGGCCAGATCCTGGGTCGGGCTCGTCGGCAGTGCCCGGTCGAGCTCGGCCAGCGGCCGCGCCGGCGGCATCTTCTGGGTGCGCTCGATCAGCGCCCGCTCGAGCTCACGGCGCAGATGCTTCTCGAACTCCTGGATCTGCTCGCGCCCGAGCTCCGGTCCCGCTTCGTCTGCGTCGCGCCCGCCGACCTGGAGGCCGAGCGTGCGGCGGATGCGCTGGACATCGACGCCGACGACGCCCGAGCCCTCGCCCTGGCGCCCGAAGGCCGCGATCGCAAGCCGGGCGGCATCGCGCATCTCGCCTTCCTGGCCGTCGGAGATCGCCTGGCGTATCGCCTCGCGCAGCTCGTCGAGGGAGAGCCGGTCGCCGCCGTCGTAGCGACGCTCCTCTCGGATCCCGCGCTCCAGCGCTTCGGCCTCGGCGGCGCGAAAGAAGTAGCGCTCGAAGATCAGCTCGAAGACTCGCCGGTCCTCCTGCGACTTGGCGACCGTGGCCGCCAGCGCCTCGCGAAAATCGTCGCGGTTGGTCCACGAAACCGTCTCGAGGGCGGCGAACGCGTCGAGGAGCTCCGAGGTCCCGACCGGCACGCCTTCCGCACGCAGCTCCTCGCAAAAGGCGGCGATTCGCGGGCCGAGCCCAGGCGGTAGGGTCACGGGACAAGCATAGGTCCGGCGTGCCGTTCGCCGTTACGAGCGAGGACGTAGCTTCGGCGTCTCGCCTCTAGTCGAGCGTGCGGGCCATGCTGATCGACTCCGGGGCGGTGGGGCACGAAGCCGTGTCGCAGATAGAGCTGGCGACCGGGTGCGTCCGCGACCAGGTTCACGTACGCACCTGGTGGCGCCGCGTGACTGCACGCGCTCGAGCAGGGCGGTGAGGATGACGTGACCGAGACCTCGCCGCTGGTGCTCCGGAGAGGACCGCCATGTCGGCCACGTGGAAGTACCAGCCGCCCATCGCCGAGCAGGCGGCCCATGCCCACGGTCTCGGCATCGACGTCGCACAGGATGTGAACCGCTGCCCAGCTCCCTGCGAGCGCCGCGCGGGCCTGGTCGGGCCTTCGCGGCGACAGTCCGGCCTGTTCTCGCAACAGCAGATAGTCGGCCTCGGCGGGAGGGCCCTCCGACCAGGCTGTACCCGGTAGGCAGCGCAGCCTGAGTCATGGCTAGCCCGTCGCTTCGCCCTGCACGCCGGCGACCGGACCGAGCTGCACCCCGACGCGTTCGGCGACCAGGTCGATGTCGGTCCGGTGCTTGACGATGAGGCTCATCGTGCGCTCGAACACGTCGCGGTCGATGTCATCGGCGCCGAGCAGCAGCAGCGCGCGCGCCCAGTCGATCGACTCGGCGATCGAGGGCGGCTTCTTCAGGTCGAGCTGGCGGATCATGTGAATCACCTCGACCAGGCGGCGGGCGAGCTTCTCGTCGAGATCGGGAGCGTGCAGGCGGACGATCTCCATCTCGCGCTCGACCTCGGGGTAGTCGAGCCAGAGATAGAGGCAGCGGCGCTTGAGCGCCTCGGTCAGCTCGCGCGAGTTGTTCGAGGTGAGGACGACGATCGGGTGCGTACGCGCCTCGATCACGCCGAGCTCGGGGATCGAGATCTGAAAGTCGGAGAGGACCTCGAGCAGCATCGCCTCGAACTCCTGATCGGTCTTGTCGATCTCGTCGATCAGGAGGACGACGGGCTCGGTCGACGCGATCGCCTCGAGCAGCGGGCGAGTCAGCAGGAAGTCCTCGGTGAAGATGTCCTGAATGACTCCCGCCACCTCCGGAACAACTCCCGCCACCTCCTCGCCTTCGGCTGCGGGGGTGCGGGGGGTGAAGTCAGGGACGGGCGGGGTCGTTGGGCGCCGCCTGGATGTGAAGCAGCTGCTTGCGGTAGTTCCACTCGTAGAGCGATTTCGACTCGTCGAGGCCCTCGTAGCACTGCAGGCGGATCAGCTTGCGCCCGGTGGCTCGCGACAGCGCTTTGGCCAGCTCGGTCTTGCCGACGCCTGCCGGTCCCTCGGTCAAGATCGGCTTGCCGAGCTCCTGCGCGAGGAACGCGACCAGGGCGGCGGGCTCGTCGGCCAGATAGCCGGCGCGCTCGAGGCCGGCCTTGACCTCGGCGACGGTTGACTGTTGCTGGGTGGGCATTGCCATAGATAATGACGGGGTGTCCGTTCTCAGCGTCGCCGCGACAATCCTGCCGGACTCGATCGGGCCCTACCTCGCGCTCATGGGCGTCGGCTTCCTCGTCGCGGCCTGGGGGCACGGCATGAAGTCGAAGTGGGTCATCGCGATCGGGCTGATCATGGTCTTCTTGGCGACGTTGCTGTTTCCGATCGCACTGCAGATCCTCGAGGAAGAGCCGCCCCCGCCGGGTCCCAAGGTGCCGATCGCCCTCGCATTTCCTGGAGTCTGATGGGTCACCTCGACGAACTCGACCTCTCGCAATCGCTCACGCGCAAGGAGGAGACGCAGCAGCTCGAGAACGCCTGGGCGCGGCTGTCCCACCTGCGGCTCACCCTCGGCGGGCAGATCGGCGAACGCGAGATCGGCCCGCCCGTATGCGTGCTGTTCGAGGGCTGGGACGCGAGCGGAAAGGGTGGCGCGATCAAGCGGCTGGTTGCCGAGATCGACTCTCGACATGTGCGGGTTCATCAGTTCGCGGCGCCGACGCCCGATGAGAAGCGACATCACTTCCTCTGGCGCTTCTGGCCCTACCTGCCGGGCTGGGGAGGGATGGCGATCTTCGATCGCACCTGGTACGGCCGGGTGCTGGTCGAGCGCGTCGAGGGCTTCGCGACCCGCGAGCAGTGGCTGCGCGCCTACGACGAGATCAACTCATTCGAGCGCACGCTCACCGACGAGGGGATGATCCTGGTCAAGCTCTGGATGCACATCTCCGCCGATGAACAGCTCAAGCGTTTCAAGCGCCGCGAGAAGAATCCGCTGAAGGCGTGGAAGCTGACCGACGAGGACTGGCGCAACCGCGACAAGCGCGACGCATACATGGGGGCGGTCGAGGACATGCTCGCGCGCACCGATGAGCCGAATGCGCCGTGGTCGGTGATCCCGGCCGATTCGAAGCGCTACGCGCGCGTGACGGTGATCGAGACCGTGATCGAGCGAATCGAAGAGGGGATGCGCGAGCGCGGGATCGAGCCACCCGAGCCGCTCGAGTAGCCCTACTTGGGCAGCGTCGGGGCGACGATCCGATACGCCTTGAGCCCGAGCCCGAGGCGCTCGCGATCGTCGCCGAGGGCAGGGTCGAGGCCGGTCAGCTCGCGGATGCGGCTGAGACGGTGGGCGACGGTGTGGCGGTGGGCGAAGACGGCCCGCGCCGTGGCGTTCATGTTGCAGTCGTTGGCGAGGTAGGTCTCCAGGGTTCCGAGCAGGTCGGTGCGGTACTGGCGGTCGTGGGCGACCAGCGGCTCGACCGTGTCCTCGTAGAAGCGCCGGACCTCGTCCGGATCGGTCGCCATCGCCCGAAACAGCAGCCGGTAGACGCCGTTGCCGATCTCGGCCGTGAGCTGGTCGGCGACGCGCTCGTCGCGGGCGATCACGTCGAGCATCAGCTCGGCCTCGGAGATCGCGCGGTCGAGCTCGGCCGGATCGGCGCAGAAGGACGAGAACGCAGCCGGGCCGTGCCCGCGCAGCCGGTCGCGATCGCCTTCGCCGACGCGGCGGTGGCGTCGGCGGCGTCGTCGCCGCCGCGCGCGGGCAGGATCGCGTAGACGCGCACCGGCGCGGCGCGTCGCCCGGTGGCGTTCGCGCCGGGTCCGCGGCGCAGCGGCTCGGCGATCGCGCCGTCGTGCTCGCCGGTGACCAGCGCGGCGGCGTGGCGGGGTCGTGACGAGCGAACCTCGGCGACGAGCGCGACCGCGCCGCGACGCAGGTCGCAGCCGAGGCGGGCGGCGCGGCTGACGGTCTCCGCCGGACGCGCGCGGCGCGCGCGCAGGTCCTCGAGCAGCGAGCCGCGCACGTCGGCGGCGACCTCGTCGCGAGCGTCGACCACCGCGACCTCGGCGAGCGCGGCGAGCGTCGTCGTGCGCAGGATCTCCTCGCGGTCGACCTTGACCCGCGGCATCCCGTTTCGCGCGGCTGCGAGCGCGAAGGCGTAGCCGATGATCTCGCCGCCGGCCTCGATCTCCATCACGCTCTCGACCCCGGCGGGCGGCTCGGCCCCGGGCTCGACGCGACTGCCGCAGTCGCTCGCCAGCGCGTCGAGGTCGACGTCGGCGGCGGAAGCGGCGGCGAGACCGCGCGCCGGTAGCACTATGGCCACCGGCGCGCCGGCCTCATCGCGCCGCGAGCTCGGCGATCCCGCTGAGCCCGCTCGCCGGCCAAGAGGGCCGACAGCATGCGGGCGTGCAGGTCGCGCATTTTCGCGATCCAGATCGTCGGGTCAGGCCGGGATCTCGGTCTCCTGGTGGGCTTGCAGTACGGGCTCGCCTTCCTCGCCGGTGCGGATGCGGATCGCCTCCTCGACGGGGATCACGAAGATCTTCCCGTCGCCGACGTCACCGGTCCGCGCGTGCTTGAGGATCGTTTCGACGACGACGCCCTTGTCCTTGTCCTCGATCACCACCTCGATCTTGAGCTTCGGCCGCACGTTGACGGTCAGGCTCGAGCCGCGGTAGGTCTCGACGATTCCCTTCTGGCGCCCCGAGCCCTTGACCTCGGCGATCGAGAGGGACGGAAAGCCCTTCTCGAGCAGCTCGGTCCTGATCGGCTCGAATGCCTCGTGGCGAATGTATGCCTCGATTTTCTTCATCGCGTCACCTCCTTCCTACGCCTGGGTGGGCGTGTCGGCCGTCATTGTCGCTGCCACCGCCGGCGGCCGCACCGGCGACGGCTCTCGGCTGTCGCCACCCGGGTACTCCTCCGGGGGAATGAACGATTCCGGGTAGCCGTACATGCCGTGCGAGGCGATGTCGAGCCCGGCGAGCTCCTCCTCCTCGGAGACCCGCAACCCGATCGTCATCTTGATCAGGAAGAAGGTCCCGTAGGAGAGGGCGAACACGAGCGCGAAGATCGCCGCGACGCCAACCGCTTGGACTGCGAGCTGGCCGACCGTCGCGCCGAACGACGCGTCGCCGGTGATCCCGTACCACATGCCCGGCGCGGCGCCGTCGAGGATCAGCCGCGGCGAGGCGAACAGACCGATCGCCAGCGTTCCCCAGATGCCGGCGAGACCGTGCGCCGAGAGCGCGCCCACCGGATCGTCGAGCTTCTTGTCGATCGCGAGCACGCCGAAGACGACGATCACGCCGGCGACCGCGCCGATGATCGGGGCCGCCCAGAACTCGACGTATCCCGATGGTGCCGTGATCCCGACGAGGCCGGCGATCGCGCCGTTGCCGACCATGCCGACATCGACCGACTTGCCCTTGAGGTAGATGACCAGTGCCGCCGCGACTGCGCCGGCCGCGGCCGCGAGCTGCGTGTTGAGGGCAACTTCGGCGAAGAAGTTGTCCGTGGTGCCGAAGGTCGAGCCGGCGTTGAAGCCGTACCAGCCGACCCACAGGATCGCGACGCCGAGCCCGACCAGAGGCATCGAATGCCCCGGGATCGCCCGCGGCGTTCCATCGGCTGCGTACTTGCCGATGCGCGGACCGAGCAACAGCAGCGCCGCGAGGGCGCCGACCGCGCCGGTGAGATGGACGACCGACGAGCCGGCGAAGTCCATCACGGGCTTGCCGCCGACGTCGGCGAGCAGTCCACCCCCGTAGACCCCGTGAGCGACGAGCGGATAGATGATCGCGCCGAACACCGCGGCGTAGATCGCGTAGGCGGAGAACTTGATCCGCTCCAGGGTCGTTCCCCACACGATCGCCAAGGAGACTGCGCAGAACAGCATCCCGAACAACATCAGAGCGGTATCGCCGCCACCGACGGTGACCCCGGCGATCTCCTGGCCGTCGTGGAAGAAGAACCCTTCCGTGCCGAAGATCTTGTTGCCCGTCAGCGACGAGATCCCGAAGCCGACCGCCCACCATGCCAGCGTCACGACGCCGAGGTTGATCAGCACCTTGGCCACGCCTGCGCCGACGTTCTTCTGTCGCGAGAAGCCGATCTCGAGCAGCAGGAAGCCGGCCTGCATGAACAAGACGAGTACGGCCGCGACCATCACCCAGGTGATGTCGAGCTCGCCCTTCACGATGTCGACGGCGCCCCCTTGAGCACTTGCCACCGCCGGCAAGGCCAGCAATGCAGTCAGCGCCATCACAGCGCCGAGGCCCACCCTCTTGGTCATCTCTCTACGTCCTCCTTGCCCACCAGTCCGTGAAGGCGGCGGCTCGGTTGCAGAATCGCGACCGACGGTAGGCGCGGCGGACGACGGAGTTCGTTATCCCGATGTCGAAACTTGCGGTGCCTTGCCTTGTACCGCTGGTCGAATCGGCGGTAGCTCAGGCGTGGACAGTCGGGACAGCCGCGTCGATCACGAGCTCTGCGCCCTCCATGCCCATATCGATCTCGACCGCGTCGCCGCCAAGCTCCTGCCACCGGCGCCGCGCCGAGGCGTGCAGCTCGTCGAGGAACTCGTCGGCGTGAAGCGGGTCGTGATGGAAGAGCAGCATGCGCTTGGCGCCGACCCGGCGCCCGAAGGTGAGCGCGTCGGAGACGCCCGAGTGGCCCCAGCCGGCGTGGGCGGGGTACTCGTCGTCGGTGTACTGGCAGTCGTGGATCAGCAGGTCGACGTCGCGGGCGAGGTCGAAGCCCGAGATCCACTCCGGCTCGAGCTCGTCGAGCGATGCGCCCAGCGCGGGCTCGTGGTCGGGGATGTAGGCGATCGTGGTGTCGCCGTCGGTGATCCGGTAGCCGAGCGTCGGCCCGCGGTGGGTGACCGCCTCGGCGCGGATCGTGGCGCCGCCGAGCTCCCATTGGCTGCCCGGCGTGTCGCGAAAGGCGACCGAGCAGGGGAGCTCGCGGACCTCGACCGGCGAGAGCGGGGCGGAGATGTAGCGCGCGACGCGCGTCTCCAGCGACGCCTCCGGTGAGGACGGCCCCCAGATCGTGATCTCCGACTCGGCCCGAAAGCACGGCGGGAAGAACATCAGGCCCTGGATGTGGTCGAGGTGCAGATGGGTGAGCAGGATGTGGATGCGCTCCTGCCCGGCTGAGCCCGAGGCCGAGCGTGCGGATGCCGGTGCCGGCGTCGAGGATGAGCTCGTCGCCGCTTGCGAGCGTCAGCTGCACGCATGACGTGTTGCCGCCGTAGCGGTTCATGTGCGGCCCCGGCGATGGCACCGAGCCACGCGCTCCCCAGACCTTGACGCGCATCAGCGTCCGTCGCCGTTCTGACGCGGGCTTCGGCCAGAAGAGGATCATCGCGCCGGTGGAGCCGTGGCCGGTGGTGACGATCGGAAAGGCGCTCGCCTCGATCGCGGTGGCGTTCGCCGTCGGCGTTTCGGATTCGGAAGCGTGCCGTGGGCGGGGCGGCCGTCGCGGATCGAGTCCGTGATCGCCAGCGACTGTCGACCTCCATCGGTTCGCCTTCGCGGTCGAAGGGGCCGAAGGTCTGCGTCCACTCCTCGGCGCTCATCCGCCCGACGTCCTCGAACGAGCGGCCCAGCAGCGCCGCCGCGGCCTCGTTGTAGAAGACGACCGCCGCCTCGCCGTCGACCAGGAACGCCGGCGTCGAGATGCTGGTCAGCAGGTTGCGGGCCAGGATCAGCTCCAGCGGTTTTTGCGATTGCGGGGTCGACATGCGCTACAGCGCATTCTTCCACCGATTGCGCCGAATCGCAACGTGCGCAAAGTCCACTGTGGTCGGCGCGATGCGCCCGACCGCAGCGGTGCGGATCGGCCGCCCTTACTGCGGGCCAGGCGGCCGGTGTGTCGGTCGCGGGCCCACCGCGACGAAACTAGCTGACGATCTCTAGGCCTCGAGCTTGCCGATCTTGAAGATCTTGGTGCCGCAATCCGGGCACGTGCCCTGAATTGCCGGCCGGCCGTTCTTCATCGTGACCTGCTGGGGATCCTGGATCTCGACCTTCTTGCGTTCCTTCACGCAGTAACCCTCGGGCATTGGTACCTCTCTCCTGGTAGGTGACCCCTGCGTGCGAACGTAGACCAGTCGTCGGACGCACGCAAGCGTGCTCGTTGCGTATGACACTAAGTGTCAGGCAGCGCCGAAGCTGGAAGGATGCCGCGCGAGATGGCCACGACCTGTCGCAAGATCGCCGACTCCGGGCGCTTTCAGGCGTTCATCTTCGGCGTCATCGTCGCCAACGCGATCACGCTCGGGCTCGGCACCTACGAGTTCAGCCCGAGCGTCGACTCGCTGATCACGACCCTCGACGACATCTTCCTCGGCGATCTTCGTCGTCGAGCTCGCGATCCGGATCGCCGCCTTCGGCAGCCGGCCGCAGGACTTCTTCAAGGACGGCTGGAACGTCTTCGACTTCGTCGTCATCGGGCTCGCCTTCGCGCCCGGCATCCGCGAGAACGTGACGCTGCTGCGCCTGGCACGCCTGCTGCGGGTGGTGCGCCTGGTCAGCGTCATGCCCGACCTGCGGATCCTGCTGCGCGCGATGGCCGGCTCGATCCCGCCGATCGCCAGCCTCGGCCTGCTGACGCTGCTGCTGATGTACGTCTACGGCATGGTCGGCTGGATCCTCTTCAACGAGGGCGACCCGGAGCACTGGGGCAACCTCGGCGAGTCGATGCTGAGCCTGTTTCAGATCCTCACGCTCGAGAGCTGGCCCGCGTTCCTCGAAGCCGGTCAGGCGATTCACCCGGCCTCGTGGATCTACTTCGTCTCCTACGTCCTGCGTCGCCTCCTTTCTCGTCATCAACATCCTCATCGCGATCATCATCAACTCGATGGAGGAGGTCCACGACCTCGAGCGCGCCAAGCACGCCGGCGACCTCGAGGACGAGATCGCGAAGACCGACGGCGACCTCGCCGCCAGGCTGACCGAGATCCGCGAGTCGCTCGACAAGCTCGAAACGCAGCTGGCCGACGGCGAGCGCATCGGCGCGGCGAAGCGGCGCGGAAGGCCGTCGAAGGGCGGAAGGATGCGAGGGTAGGGAGGACCGCCCCGTCCTCGCACAACCTGGCGAGCGTGAAGAAGCCAGCCGTAGCGCGAGTTCAGCTGGTCTTGCTCTCAGCGCCCAGCGCGGACGTCCTCAATAGCTGCGCCGATCCCGCGGCGATCAGTAAAAGCGAGGGCCCGAGCAGGAACCGAGACAGCGGCGTGAGGAATGCGAACCCGACGACGAGGAGAGCGAGCGCGACCCATCGCGGCATCAGCGCCCGCTCGCGCAGCGCGACGGCCGCGATCGCAAGCAAGAAGACTCCGATGCCCACCCCGGCGGCGTTGTAGCCAAGGACGTAGGAGATCTCGAACAGCGCCTGGCCGAGCTCGAGTGTCAGCTGCCCGTCGCTCGGCGCGCAGCGCCCCAGCCATGTTGATGGTCTCGGCTCCCAGCCCGGCCGCCATCACCACGAGCGCGCCAGCGAACGCGGTGGTGGCGAGCAGGTCGTCGCCCTCGTGCTCGCGAAGAATCGCCCGGACACCGCTCGCAAAGAGGCCGAAGACTGCGATCGCGACGAGGCTGAGACTCGCGCCGGCGACGATCTCCCCCGAGTTGTCTGCGTAGAACGCGGCGATCTCGGTGGGCGGCGTTCCGGGGTCGGGTTGTTCAAACGCCCAAAGCGCACTGCCCGCGCCAAACATGACCACTACAGACAGCCCGGCGATTGCGGTCAACCTGCGCGTGGCGCGTCTCTCATTCGCCATAGCAGTGGTTATTCCATGAGCCTTTCGCGACTCTCACAACCATGTACGGCTAGTTGCTGCCGCCGCTGCTGTTGTCGCCCGCGGCAGCGGCGGCGTCGGCAGCGTCGGCCGCGCCTCTGCGCGTCGCTCGCGGCCGATTGCGCGTCGTTGACGTCGGCGCGCAGCTCGTCGATGTCGTCTTGGACGACGTTGAGCTGGCCGTCGGTGGTGCGCTGGCTGGAGGCGATCGTGCTCACTCGTGCGTCGAGCGCGTCGAGGCGGTCGCTGAGCGTGGCGAGGTCGTCCTCGGTGGCGGTGGCCGCCTCTTGCTGGACGCGGCGACCTGCTCGCTGATCGTCACGCACCTCGCTCTTCGTTGCGCCCTCGTCCTTGGCGCTCATCGCCAGGACGACGCCGACGATCCCGGCCGCGAGCGCGAGCACCATCGCCAGGCGCGCCGGCGATGCTGCGGACGCTGAGCTTGCGATCGAGCTGGGCGAGCCAGGCCCGCAGCCCCTCGATCTGCTGCTCGATCGTCTGCGCACCACCACCGGCTGCGAGCCGGTACCGGCAGGCTTGGGCGCGTCGGCGGTGCCCGGCTTGGTGACCTCGGTTTCGCCTGCCGCAGGCCTTTCGCCGGGCGGCGGCTTCGGCGGCCAGGTGGTGGAGTGCCGGATTCCATCGCAGCGTCAGGCGGGTGGCAGCGGGTCGACGATCTTGCCGTCCTCGGGTTCGAGCGGACGATCGTCGTCGACCCAGGCCTGGATTCCGCCGGCGATGTTGTGGGCGTCGAAGCCGGCTTCGCGAAATGCCGCGACCGCCATCGACGAGCGGTTGCCGCTGCGACAGTAAAAGAGCACCGGCCGCTCGCGCGGCGAGCTCGGCGGCCGCCGCGGTCAGCTCGTTCATCTCGATGTTGCGAGCTCCGGGCAGATGTCCGCCCTCGAACTCATACGGGCGGCGCACGTCGATCAGCTCGCGCCCCGGCCGCGATCAGCTCCGCGGCGCGCGCCGGCGGGAGCTCGGTGGCGGCTGCGGTCTCTTCGCTCACGCCAACATCATTACCATTCCGCACCCCTGCGGCAGCCGCCACGAGCGCAGCCGCCGCAATTCCTTCACTTCCAAACCAAGGAGCCGCAAGCAATGCCTGAAGCCGTGATCGTCGACGCCGCCCGCAGCCCGATCGGACGTGCGTTCAAGGGATCGCTCTCCCAGCTTCGTCCCGAGGAGACGACAGCGTTCATCGTCGACAAGCTGCTCGAGCGCAACCCCGACGTCTCGCCCGAGCTGATCGAGGACGTCTACTGCGGCTGCGGCATGCCCCAGGGCCTGCAGGGCTTCAACATCGCCCGCATCGTCTCGCTGCTCTCCGAGCAGCTGCCCCAGACGGTCACCGGGACGACGATCTCGCGCTACTGCGCCTCCTCGCTCGACGCGATCCGCCATGCCGCAAACGCGGTCAAGGCCGGTGAGGGCGACGCCTACATCGCCGCCGGGGTCGAGTTCGTCAGCCGCTTCAACGAGGCATCCGAGCCGGTTCGCGTCGACGATCGCAACCCGAACCTGATCGGCGAGAACGGCCAGCCCAACGCCTACATCGACATGGGCATCACCGCGGTCAACGTCGCCAAGCACTACGAGGTCAGCCGCGCCGACATGGACAAGTACGCGCAGCGCTCGCAGGAGCTCGCCGTCGCCTCGCAGGAGGACGGCTTCTTCGACCGCGAGATCGTGCCGGTCAAAGACCACGACGGCAACGAGGTCGCAAAGGACGACGGCCCGCGCGCGTCTTCGACGCTGGAGAAGCTCTCCCAGCTCGACGAGGCGTTCGAGGGTGGCGGCGGCGTCACCGCTGGCAACTCGTGCCCGCTCAACGACGGCTCGGCCGCGGTGCTGGTGATGTCGGACACCAAGGCCACAGAGCTCGGGCTGCAGCCGAAGGCGCGCCTGGTCACGGCGGCGACCTGGGGCAACGAGCCCGAGTACATGGGCGTCGCGCCGATCGGCGCGATCGGCAAGGTGCTCGATCGCGCCGGAATGAAGATCTCACGACATCGACGTCGTCGAGCTCAACGAGGCCTTCGCCGCGCAGGTGATCCCGATCATGGCCGAGTGCGACATCCCGCTGGAGAAGATGAACACCCACGGCGGCGCGATCGCCCTCGGGCATCCCTTCGGCATGACCGGCGCGCGGATCATGACCACGCTGCTCAACGTGATGGAGACCGACGATCACGCCGTCGGCCTCGAGACGATGTGCGTCGCCGGCGGCCAGGGCGAGGCGATGATCGTCGAGCGGATGAGCTAGACCAGGCGGCCGCGTCGGCCTTGACACGACGGTTCGGCTCGGTAAGGATCCTCACTTGGGGGTCCGGCCAGCTGCCGGGTGGTTGTCGCTCCAGGGAGGTCCCGTGGTCAGTCGCTATATCCGCGCAAACGTTCTCGGTTTCGTTGCGATATTTCTCGCGCTTGGCGGCATCGGGATCGCCGCCGGCTTGCCCAAGAACTCGGTCAAGTCGAAGCAGATCAAGGACGGACAGGTGAAGACCGCCGATATCGCTGCCGACGCGATCGACAGCTCCAAGGTCGCAAACGGCTCGCTGACCGGTGCTGACTTCGGCGGAACGCTGCCGGCGGGCGCGCAAGGTCCCCAAGGTCCGGCGGGACCTCCCGGCCCGCCAGGAGCGCTCGGATCCGCTGGCGGTGACCTCACCGGGAGCTATCCAAACCCCGAAATAGCAGCTGGAGCTGTCGGCGGCGATGAGGTTGGCGGCAACGCGCTCACCGGCGCTGATATCGACGAGTCAACGCTGTTCAACGATGACTCACTCCACGCCAGCGACGTGGACGAGCAGACCCTGTTCAACGATGACTCGCTGACCGGTGACGACGTGGACGAGTCGACGCTATTTAACGACGATAGCCTGAACGGGTCCGATATCTCCGACGACGCGATCGGCGGTGGCGAGCTTGCGGGCGGCGCGGTAGAACCGGCCAATATCGCGAACATCCCCGCCGCGCGGGCAGTCGGGCTGGGTCAATCGAACGGTGCTGGTAGCTGCGGGGCGGGCTATGGCGTGAACGCGTTCACGTACGAACCTCTGTACTTCCGGTCGGAGCGATTTGACGTCGGGGACATGCACACCGTGGATGGTGTCTGTCAGAACGCGGGACGATCGCGGTTGACCGCACCTCGCCCGGGGATCTACCAGATCAGTGCCGGTGTGGTCTGGCCCGAGAATGCCACGGGGTTTCGCTACCTCGAGATCAGGGCCAATGGCGGCACGACCCCTCCAGGGACGTTCAGCGCTCCCCAGCTCGCCGCCGACATGCGCGCGGCGGCCCCGGCGCCAGGCGTCGTCGGGACCGTTCAAAACGTTTCCGCCCTGACCAAGATGAATCAAGGCGAGTATGTCGAGGCCGTCGTTTACCACAATGTCGGCGGCGGACTTGGCCTGCCGGCGTTCGACGAGCGTACTTTCCTTTCGATGGTCTGGGTTGGCCCGCACTAGCTCACTCGGCTAGGGGAGTCGGCAGGCCTCTGGCCTCGGCACCGCTCGGCCCCAGTGCGTGGCCGACTTTCTCACCGATATACGAGGACCAAAGTCGTCCACGTCACGGTAACGCGCGGTTAGCCTGCGACTAAGTGGAGCTGCTCCCGACGCTGATCTCGACTGGCTGGGCGTCGGGGCTGAACGCCTACGCGACCGTGCTCGTGCTCGGCCTGCTCGGCCGCGCCGGGTTCGGCGACGAGCTCGTCCCCGCACAGCTGACCGAGACGCCGATCCTGGTCGGCGCCGGGGTCATGTACGCGGTCGAGTTCGTCACCGACAAGGTGCCTTACGTCGACAACCTCTGGGACCTGATCTCGACCGCCGTCCGGCCGGCGATCGGCAGCGCGATCGGCCTCGAGTACGCCTCCGCCGACGGGCTCAGCGGCGTCGACCAGGCGCTTGCCGGCGGCGGTAGCGGCGCCCTTGCCCTGGTCAGCCACGGTGTCAAGGCAAGCCTGCGCCTGGGCATCAACACCTCGCCCGAGCCGGTCACCAACATCCTCGCCAGCCTGACCGAGGACGGGCTGGTCGTCGCCGTCACCGCGTTCGCGCTCGAGCAACCCGAGATCGCGGCGGCGATCGCGCTCGTTCTCCTCGTCGCGGGGGTCGCGCTCGTCGTCTTCGTCTGGAGGCGGGTCAAGCGTGCGTTCGCGATCGTGCGCGAGCGCTACGGCCGCGCGCCGCCGCCGGCTTGACAGAAACCGTTTCGGTGAGGGAGAATCGAGGCGTTGGGGCCGTGACTTGGGGGGCGGCGATCGTCGAGAGTGAGGGAGCACCATGCTCAGCCAGCACCTGCGCAGCAACGTCGTCGGATACCTCGCCCTGTTCATCGCACTCAGCGCCGGCGCCTACGCCGCCGGCTTGCCGAAGAACTCGGTCAAGTCGAAGCAGATCAAGGACGGCCAGGTCAAGGCCGCCGATCTCGCAGCCGACTCGGTCGACAGCTCCAAGGTCACCAACGGCTCGCTGACGAACGCCGACTTCGGCGGCACGCTGCCGGCCGGGGCGCAGGGACCTCAGGGCCCACAAGGACCCGCGGGCTCCCCCGACACCGGCGCCCAGATCCTCGACAAGCTCGCCCCGGTCGACGGCTCCGGCTCGGGCCTCGACTCGGATCTGCTCGACGGCTTGAGCTCGAACGCCTTCATCGCCTCCGGAAGCGCTGCGGGCGGTGATCTCGGCGGCACCTACCCGAATCCCCAGATCGGCGGCAACGCGGTTGGCGCTGCGGAGGTCGCCGACGGGACGATCGGGCCGGACGAGCTGGCGACGGTGCCGGGGGTACGCGCCCAGAACCCGAGAGCCGCGTGCAACGACAGCTCCGGCTTGAGCGTTGCGAACGACACGGACGTTGCAGTTCCGTTCCAGTTCTCGGACAATGGCTTTCCTCCAGAATTCGACGATGGTGGCTTGCATAACGGGGGGTCCAATTGCACGCGCCTGACCGCACCGCGGCCTGGTGTCTACACCGTTAGCGCAGGCGTCCTTTGGGCGGCCAGCGCTGCCGGTAAGCGGACGATCTCCATCCGTCAGGGCGGTTCGACCCTCCTTGCGCAGGACGAGTACGACGCCGCCGCGACCGGGGCGACGCTTCAGAACGTTTCGACGATCGTCCGGCTGAGCGCCGGCGGATACGTCGAGACCGTGGTGCGCCAGACGAGCGGCGGCTCGCTCCTCATCGAGCCCAACGACAGTCGCAGCTTCTTCGCCATGGCCTGGCTCGGGCCGTGAGCTGGACCCGCTAACCCGGCGCCGACTCGACCAGATCGTCGAGGCCCTCGTCGGCCTCGGCCTGACACCGGGCCTGCGCGGCGTCGCCGCGGTCGGCCGGCTTCTCGCTGGCGGCGATGCGGCAGCTCGAGATACAGCGCGCGGGCCTGGGCGCAGGTCGACTGCGCCAGCTCGGGCGAGACTTCGGTCTCGGCGAGGCGGACGATGCAGTCGTTGTAGATCGTCGTCGGGGCTCGGCGAGCCTGCCTCCGACTCCGCCTCGGTCGAGGTTGTCGACGAGACCGAGCGGGTTCCGTCCTCGTCGCCGCAGCCCGCGACTAGCAGGCACGCACCAACTGCGACGATCACCGCTCGCCTCACGCCGCTCAGTCCTCGAACAGCGCGTAGCCGTACTCGCCGCGCTTGAAGGCGAGCTTGGCGATCGCCGACATGCGCTCGTCGTCGTTGGACTCGATCTTGCGAAAGGCCGAGCGCACGCGCCCGGCCGCGCGGGCGCAGAAGGTGTCGGCGATGTAGCGCTCCTGGCCCGAGGGCTCGACGCCGTGGTCTTCGAAGATCTGAGTTACCCGCGACAGCACCGCGACCTGCGCGTAGATGTCTGAGATCGCGGCCGAGAGCCGCTTCTGCTGAAACTGGCGCTCGATGATCCCCTGCTTGTGCTCGCGCAGCAGGCCCTCGCTCACCGAGCGCAGCTCGCCCACCTGGTCGGAGACGGCATCGGCGTGCGATTTGAGCTCGGGGTGGGCCATCGAGATCCGATCCGGCCGGACCTGGTTCCTGATCCGGCCGCCGACGTAGTCGGCGAGCACGCCGATCGAGCCAATCGGATCGCCGAGGCCGATCTCGCCCATGTCCGCGAGCTTCTCGCCGACCGGCTTCATCCCCGAGAGCGCGATGAAGGCGCGCATGACGTCGTTGGCGCCCTCGAAGATCGGGAAGATGCGGATGTCGCGCAGGATCTTCTCGTAGGGCTCGGTGCGCATGTAGCCCTCGCCGCCCTTGAGCTGCATCGCCCGGTTCGCCGCGTACCAGAGGAACTCGGTGCCCGAGACCTTGCAGATCGCCGACTCCAGCGAGTAGTCCTCGACGCCGGCGTCGACCAGGCCGCAGGTGAGATAGCAGGCCGACTCGAGCCCGAACAGGTAGGAGACCATCCAGCCGATCTTGTCCTGCGACGAGCTCGAACTCCGACAGCGTGCGGCCGAACTGGCGCCGCTGCGTCGTGTGCTCGATCGCGAGGTCGAGCAGGTGCTTGGTCGCGCCGACCGAGCCGGTGCCGAGCCCGATGCGCCCGTTGTTGAGCACCGACATCGCGATCCTGAAGCCGTCGCCGGGTTCGCCGAGGACGTTCTCGGCCGGGACCTTGACGTCGTTGAAGTAGAGGCGGCGCAGGTCGTTGCCGCGCAGGCCCATCGTGTCGTAGCGCTCGCCGACCTCGAAGCCCTTCATCCCCTTCTCGAGGATGAGCGCGATGTGGCGGTCCTTGCCATCGACCTCGCAGCGCGCGAAAGCGGTGAAGACGTCGCCCTTGGAGCCGTTGCCGATGTAGCGCTTCTCGCCGTTGAGCACCCAGGAGCCGTCGGGCTTGCTTGACCGCTCGCGACTGGATCTCATAAGCGTCCGAGCCGGCTTCGGGCTCGGTCAGGGCGAAGCCGGCGAGCTTGCGACCGGCGGCGAGGTCGGGCAGGAAGCGCTCCTTCTGCTCGTCGGTGCCGAACATGTGGATGCCCTTGAAGCCGATCGACTGGTGCACGCCGAGCACGATCGAAAGCGTCGCGTCGATCTGGGCGAAGGTCTCGAACACGCGCGCATATCCGGTTTGCGAGAGGCCCTGGCCGCCGTACTTCTCGATCGACGTAGAGGCCGCAGAGCCCGGCCTCGCCGAGCGCCTTGATCGTGTCGTCGCCGATCCAGCGCTTCTCCTCGATCTCGCGGTGGTCCATCGCCGGCACCGATCTCGCGCGCGGCGGCGTTGAGCTCGCGGATGCGCTGCTGCTCGTCGGGGTTCGGCGACGGCCAGGGAAAGACCATCTCCTCGTGGATCTCGCCGAGAAACAGCGACTTGCAAAACGACGAGACCGCGTTCTCGGGCTTGTCCTCGATCTCGGCTTGGGTGGCGGCTTCCATGCCGCGAACCCTATCCAGTGGCGGTCGCCGGGCCGCCGAACAGCGGCTCGAGCGCGGCGCGGTGATAGGGCCATTGGTTGCCCTTGACTGCGCGCCCGGAGGGGTCGAAGTCGCGCACCAGCGCGAGCCCGGCGACCGTGTTCATCGCGACGGCGAGCTTGCGGTCGAACTGCGGGTCGTCGCCGAGCTCGCCGGCGACCTCGCGCGCGAGCTCCGAGACGCTGGCGTAGATCCGCTTCTCGACCGGAACCAGTCGCTGGCGCAGCTCGGTGTCCTCTGCGGCCGCGACCCAGAGCTTCACGGCGACGGTGAACAGCGGGCTCGAGAAGTCCTCCCAGAGCAGGTCGAGCAGCGCGACGCGTCGCGTCGCGCGGTCGTCGGGCAGCTCGGCCGCACGCTTTCGGTAGCGCGCGATCCGCTGCTCGGCGAGGTGCTCGAAGGCGCTGGCGACGAGGTCGACGCGATGGGGAAAGTGGTGGCTTTGGGCGCCCTGCGAGACACCGGCGAGCTCGGTCACGTGGCGGATCGTCGTGCCCGCGTAGCCGACCGAGATCAGGCTCTCGACCGTGGCGTCGAGCAGCCGCAGGCGGGTCTTCGGCCCGGCGTTCGGACTGACTGCGGCGAGCGTGATCGCGGCTGCGCTTCTGACCCGCCTCCAAGCTCTACGCTCAGGCGATCTCGGCGAGGCCGTCCTTGATCACGACCGCGCCGGCATCGGAGGTGGTCTCATAGGCGTAGGCGGTGCGATCGCCCTCGCTTTCTGGCCTCCCAGATCCGCGTCGTGATCGTCTGCTCGGGCAGGGCGATGCGGCGAAGCGCACCGCGAGACGCTTGAGCCGCGACGGGATCGTCGGCGGCGAAGCTCTCGATCGCCGCGACCGAGGTGAAGGCCATGGTGCAGAGGCCGTGGATGATGATCCCGGGCAGGCCTACCGACTTGGCGAACTCGTCGTCGAGGTGGATTTGCATCGGGTCGCCCGAGGCCTCGGCATAGCGAAAGGTCTGATCGGCGTCGTAGGTCTGCGAGACCTCGGCGTCGGGCTCGCGCTCGCGCAGCGCCTCGTCGAAGCGGTGCCCGGGCGCCTCGTCACCGATGTCCTGCACGCCCTCGGCTCCGCGTACGAACGTCGTCATGAACTGCTCGACGACCAACTCGCCGCCGTCCTCGCGCGTCTCCGCCTTGGTGATCACGGTGACGCCGGAGGAGCGCTGGCGCATGCCGATCGGGGTGGCGACGGTGCTCAGCTTCATCCCCGGCTCGATCGGCCGCGCGAAGTGAAAGTCCTGCTCGCCGTGGAGGATCGCGCCGAGCAGCTCGCCCGGGATCACCTGCATGCTCGCCATGCCGGCGGCCTGGAATGCGGGGACGATCGCGAACACGGGTGGGGCGATGTCGCCGGCGGCGTGCGCCGCGATCGAGTCGTTGGTGGCGGCCGCGTAGGCGGCGATGCGCTCGCGCTCGACCTCGAACTCGACGGGCTCGCCCGGGGTCCCGATCGCGTCTGACTTGAAGGTGGGGGATGTATCGGTGGTCATGGCTGCAACCTAACAAACCGGACGCCTGTTCTGTATCTTTCGGCCCCCACCTGGGGGAGAGCGATCGCCGGCCTCGAGGTCGCCCCCGAAGACCAGTTTCGACGAGAAAGGGACTTCAAAACCCGCATGAGCGCAAACGGCAACCGCACCTACGTGATCGGCGTCGGCATGACCAAGTTCGACAAGCCGGGCACGAAGGAGGGCGACTATCCCGACTGGGCCAAGGAGGCGGGAGAAAAGGCGCTCGCCGACGCCGGCATCGACTACACAGACGTCGAGCAGGCCTACGCCGGCTACTGCTACGGCGACTCCACCTACGGCCAGCGCGCGCTCTACCAGCTCGGCCTCACCGGGATCCCGGTCGTCAACGTCAACAACAACTGCTCGACCGGCTCCTCGGCGCTGTTTCTCGCCCGCCAGGCGGTTCGCGGCGGCAGCGCCGATTGCGCCCTCGCGCTCGGCTTCGAAAAGATGGAGCCGGGCTCGCTCGGCGTCAAGTACACCGATCGCACCAACGCCCTTGACAAGCACGCGATGGCGATGTTCGCCCTGCGCGACCCCGAGGAGTCGCCGGCGGCGCCGCAGATGTTCGGCAACGCCGGGCGCGACCACATGGAGAAGTACGGCTCCGAGCCCGACCACTACGCCTGGATCGGCTGGAAGAACCACAAGCACTCGGTCAACAACCCCTACGCCCAGTTTCAGACCGAGTACTCGCTTGACGAGATCAAGGAGGCGCGGATGATCCACGAGCCGCTGACCAAGCTGCAGTGCTCGCCGACCTCCGACGGCTCGGCTTGCGCGATCGTCGCCTCCGAGCGCTACGTCGATGAGCACGACCTCGCCGACCAGGCGGTCGAGATCGTCGGCCAGGCGATGGTCACCGACCTGAGCTCGACCTTCGCCGACGACACCGACTGCATCAAGATCGTCGGCTATGACATGTCGAAGGAGGCGGCGAACCGCGCCTACGCCGAGGCTGGCGTCGATGCCTCCGAGATCGACGTCTGCGAGCTCCACGACTGCTTCTCGGCAAACGAGCTGATCACCTACGAGGCGCTCGGCTTCGCCGCCGAAGGCGAGGGCCACAAGCTGGTCGAGGCCGAGGCGACGACCTACGGCGGCGATGGGCCCGTCGTCAATCCCTCAGGCGGGCTGATCTCCAAGGGCCACCCGCTCGGCGCCACCGGCCTCGCCCAGTGCTCCGAGCTCACCTGGCAGCTTCGCGGCACCGCCGACAAGCGCCAGGTCGATGGCGCCAAGGTCGCGCTTCAGCACAACATCGGCCTCGGCGGCGCCGCCGTCGTCTCGGTCTACAAGCCCGCCAACGCTAAGCCAGTGGCCGCGGGCGCGCAGCCGGCCACCGCGACGGCGCTGACCGACCTGCGCAACCCCACTTCCGATCTAGTTCAAACCAGCGTCCAAGGAGCTGACGAAATGAGCACCACGACTACCGCCGCGCCCGTACGCGGACTGACTGACGAGCAGCGCGACTTCCAAGCCGCGATCCGCGACTTCTGCCAGCGCGAGCTCGGCACCGCCGAGAAGCGCGAGGCGCTGACCGAGGGCTACACCGAGCTTCACTCGAAGGAGATCTACGACAAGCTCGCCGAGCTCGGCTGGCTCGGCGTCTCGATCGACGAGAGCTATGGCGGCTCGGGCGGCGGCATGGTCGACGCCTGCATCTTCTTGGAGGAGACGATGCGCGGGCTCGTCCCGATCGCCGGCTACGGCGTCAGCCTGATCGTCGCCGGCGCTTACGAGCGCTTCGGCACCGAGGAGCAAAAGCAGGAGATCCTCGGCGGCATCACGGCCGGCAAGGTCGAGGCGATCGCGATGTCGGAGCCCGAGGCAGGCTCCGACGTCGGCGCGCTCTCCTGCAAGGCCGAGCGCCACAACGGCGGCTTCGTGCTCAACGGTCAGAAGACCTGGATCTCGGCGGCGCACATCGCCGACCACATCCTCGTCATCGCCCGCTCCGACGCTTCCGGCTCCAAGCACGAAGGCCTGTCGATGTTCTCGGTGCCGACCGACGCCGAGGGAATCGAGATCCGCGGGATCGAGACGATGGGCGGCAGGGAGGTGAACGACGTCTTTCTCACCGATTGCTACGTGCCCTACGAACGCGTCCTCGGCCAGGTCGACGGCGGCTGGATGCAGCTGATGGCCGGGCTCAACGTCGAGCGCCTGATCCTCGCCGCGAGCGCGCTCGGGATCGCCCAGCGCGCCTTCGACGACGTCCTCGCCTACATCAAGGAGCGCAAGCAGTTCGGCCGCCCGATCGGCTCGTTTCAGGTGCTCAAGCACCGCATTGCCGACCTCGCGACCGAGCTCGAGTGCGCGCGGCTGCTGGTCTACGACGTCGCCCGCAAGGTCGACGACGACCCCGATCAGCTGCTGCCGCGCGAGGCCTCGATGGCGAAGCTGAAGGCGACCGAGGTGGCCAAGACGACCGCGCTCGCGGGGATGCAGATGATGGGCGGCTACGGCTATGCCACCGAGTACGACATGGAGCGCCACGTGCGCACGACCCTGGTGATGTCGATCTACGGCGGCACGAACGAGATTCAGCGCGAGATCGTTTCCAAGACATTCGGCCTGTAATGCCGTCGATTCGCCTCGGCGGCGAAGCCGAGCCGGCCGACAGCGGCCCGCCGGGGCCGCGAGCCAAGCTGCGCACGCGCGAGGTCGAGGTCGGCGAGGTGGCGACGCGTTCGCTGTCCTCGCACGGCGAGGGCCGCCCGACGCTGCTGCTTCACGGCTGGCTCGACAACGCCGACACCTGGCTTGTCGGTGCTGGAACGTCTCGCCGTCGCCGGGCGCCCGGCGATCGCTTACGACCTGCCCGGATTCGGCACCGCGCCGGACCTCGAGCAAGGCTCGGTGCTCGACCAGCTCGTCGAGTTCGCTGCAGCCGCGATCACCGAGCTCGCCGACAAGTACGACGAAGAGGTTGTCGTCGCCGGCAACTCGCTCGGCGGCTGGGTCGCGCTCAAGCTGGCCGAGCGCTCCGAGCTGCCGCTTGCCGCCATCGTCCCGATCGCCCCCGCCGGGATCGCGATGGCGCCGACGTTCTTCACCCTCGACCGGGTGCCGGCGATCTCCCGCGTGATCTCGCTGCCCGCTCCGGTTCCTGCGGCCGTCGTGCGCACGATCGCCGGGCAGCTCTATCGCTCGCTCGCCTACGCCGATCCCGCGGGAGTCGACCAGCGCGTCGTCGACCGCTTCACCCGCTTCAACGTCGATCGCAGCGTCATCCGCCGCCGCCTCGACTACGCCAAGCGCCTGCGCGGCGAGCTCGACAATCCCTTCGACGCCGGCGCGATCGACGTGCCGGTGACGGTGCTGTGGGGAAACCGCGACCGTCTCTGCCTTCCATCCGGGGCACAAGAGCTCGCCAAGGCGCTGCCGGAGGCGACGATCCAGATGCTCGATGACGTCGGCCACACGCCGCAGGTCGAGTGCCCGGACGTCGTCGTCGAGGCGATCGTCGCGCTCGCCGACTAGCGCCGCCACTCGACTCAGCCGAGCATCGGCTCGACCTCGTCGGCGATCAGGCGCCCCAGCGGCAGTGACGAGGTCGCGGCGGGCGAGGGCGCGTTGCGGACGTAGAGCGCGCTCTCGGTCCGAGAGACGACGAAGTCGTCGACGAGCGAGCCGTCGCGCGCCACCGCCTGCGCGCGGATGCCCGGCCGGGCCGGCGACGAAGTCCGAAGCGCGCAGCTCGGGGATGAAGCGCTGCGCCTCGGCGACGAAGGCTCGCTTCGAGGTCGCGTGGCGCATCTCGGTCAGCCCGGTGCGCCAGAACTTCGCCATCAGCCGCCAGGTGCCCGGCCAGGCGAGTGTGTCGCGGAGGTCAGCGCCGCGCAGGCGCGAGAGCCGGTAGGCGTCGCGAGCGCCGACCATCAGCGCGGACGGGCCGAGCAGCACGTGCGCCGTCATGGATGCGCGTCAGGTGAGCGCCGAGGAAGGGAAGTCGGGATCGGGCACCGGATAGACGTTCGCGCGCACGAGGTGAGCGCGTTCGGGTCGCAGCCGCAGGTAGCCGCCGCGAAAGGGCACGATCCGCGGCTCGTCCGGCAGCACCGGCCGCGCGCGCGAGGCGGTCCGACCACGCTCCGGCGCAGACGACCACGGCCCGAGCCCGGGTCGTGCCTCGGGCGTGTCTGACGATCGCGCCGCCATCGCCCTCGGCTGACCGAGTCGACAGCGCAGCCCGGTGACGACCGAGCCACCGCGAGCCTCGAGGTCGGCGGCGTAACGATCGAGCCACGCGCGCGTAATCGACGACCCCGGTCTCGGGCGAGTGCAGCCCGGCGATGCCCGCTCACGTGCGGCTCGATCTGCGCGCAGCTCGTCGGCCGCCACGACGTCGCAGGCCCGCAACTCCGTTCTCGGTCCCGCGCCGCTCGAGCTCGTGCCAAGCGCTCGAGCTCCGACTCTCGCGTCGCGACGATCAGCTTGCCGACGCGTCGCGCGTCGAGCCCGCGTTCGTCGCAGTACGCGTAAAGCTCGCGCGCCCCGGCAACGCAGAGGCGAGCCTTCAGCGATCCCGGCGCGTAGTAGATGCCCGCGTGAATGACACCGCTCGAGTGGCTCGTCTGATGGGCGCCGATCCGCGGCTCGCGGTCGAGCACGACCACCCGCATGCCGTCGTTGCGAAGCGCCAGCTCGCGCGCTGTCGCGAGCCCGACGATGCCTGCGCCGACGACGACAACGTCGCACTCGGTGGGTGGCGCGGTGCTCATCGACTCGCTGCGCTGAAGACTGCGTTTCACTCGGGCGCCAGTCTGGCATTACGATCGGCCCGGATGTCCCTGCCGCTGAAACCGCCGATCAAGCCGCAGCTGGCGCTCTCGCGAAAGCAGCTGCCGACCGACGAGGGCTGGGCCTATGAGCCCAAGTACGACGGCTTTCGCGCCCTCGCCTTCGTCGACGGCTCCGAGCTGTTCCTGCAGTCGCGCACGGGCAGGCCGTTGGCCCGCTACTTCCCCGAGCTCGTCTTTCCCCGAGGGCCGTTACGTGATCGACGGCGAGTTGCTGATCCTCGACGACGACGGCCGCGAGGTCTTCGACGCGCTGCAGAACCGCCTGCACCCGGCCGAGTCGCGGGTGAAGATGCTGGCCGAGAAGACGCCGGCGCTGTTTCGCGCCTTCGATCGTGCTCGCGGTCGGCGACCAGAGCGCGATCGAGAGCCCGTTCGCGAGCGCCGCGCTGTGCTCGAAGAGCTCGCTCGGCGGCTTCGCCGACCCCGGCTCGGTCGAGCTGACACCGCTGGTCGAGCGAGCCGGCCGAGGCCGAGCCCTGGCTCGACCGGCGGCGAGGGCGTGATCGCCAAGCGCCTCGACTCGCCCTACCTGCGAAGGCGAGCGCAAGGCGATGGTCAAGATCAAGCGCCTGCGCACGATCGACGCGGTGATCGCCGGCTGGCGGCCCGGGCAAGGAGGAGAACACGGTCGGCTCGCTGATGCTCGGCCTCTACGACTGCGAGGGCGAGCTCCACGTCGTCGGCCATACCTCCGGGCTCAAGGCAAAGGAGAAGCGCGAGCTCGTAACGACACTGGCGCCGTATGAGACCGGCGACCGCGGCTCCGCCGAGCCCAGCCGCTGGTCGGCCGACCGCGACCTCGAGTGGGTCGCGCTGCGCCCCGAGCTCGTGATCGAGGTCAGCTTCGACCACGTCAGCGCCGGTCGCATCCGCCACGGCGCCAAGATCCTGCGCTGGCGCGAGGACAAAGCGCCGGCGAGTGCTCGATCGAGCAGCTCGACAGCTAGCACCACGCGCGCTCGAGCTGATCTCGGTCCGCGGACTACTGCAAATCGACTACGGACATTTGATCGAGGACTACTCCAGTTGAGAACTGCCGTTCGGCTCCGTCGACCGAGGGGGAGCGCATGGGGCAACGCCGCAGCATTCGGCCATTCGTGATGGCGGCAGCGGCGCTGTCGGTAGCCGGCCTGCTCGCGACGGCCACATCCGCCTCGGCCCACAGCTCGGGCGCACATTCCCGCTTGCCTCGTGCCCGACCTCCGCCGCTGTCCTCGGTCCGGGCACCGAGTTGCTGCCCAACGGTCTTTACGAGGTGCAACCCGAGGTCGGTCCGCCGCTCACCACCCACGGCCCGGACGGGCCTCCGCCGCCGCGGATCCGGCGACGACCGGCATCGGACTTCGAGCCCGGGGACGCTGAGCGCCCACCGGTCTGCGCGAGCGACCGCAGGCAGCACGTCCTCTATGCGCGGCCCGCCTCCGGCGTCGACAACTACGCGCTCCGCCGTACCCAAGATCCGCGGGATCGTCAGACGCATGAACGCGGTGCTGAATGCGGAGTCGCTCGCCAGCGGTGGTCCGAACGCCGATTACCGGGTCCGCTGTGACATCGCCGGTGAGATCGCCGTCGACCGCCTGGTCACCAACGGTTCGAGCTTCTCGGAGATCGTCACGGCGGCGAGAGAGGCTGGGTACTCCTCCCCCCTGACGAACTACACGATCTTCTTCGACGGCGCGGCAGGGGCCGAGCTGCGGGTTTGCCTCCTATGACTTCGACGAGCGCGCAAGCGCCGCGAACTACAACAACCGCGGTGGCGGCTACGCAGTCACGTACTCCGACTGCTGGTACGGCGTCACCCCGATGCACGAGAGCGCCCACAACATGGGCGCGGTCCAGTACGACGCCCCGAACTCGACCGGTTCGGGAATCCATTGCAACGAGAGCTACGACGTCGTCTGCTACACGCCCGACGGCGGCGACCGAAACCAGGGCGCGACGGCGTATCGCTGCCCGGGCCGGGCGCGGTTCGACTGCAATTTCGACGACTACTTCGATGCCGCTCCCGAGCCGGGCGAGTACCTGGAGTCACACTGGAACCTGGGCTCGCCGCTGAACAGCTTTCTGAACTTCGAAGGCACTCAGGCCCCGACGCAGCCGTACGCCGCTCTCGCATCGCTTCAAAAACTTCCGGGCAACGGCAAGAAGATCGCCGGCGCCGCGGGCAAGCCAGGCGACTGGCAGCGATACAGCGTGCGCGTCCCGGGCAACGCCGAGCGCTTGCGAGTGGCGCTCGAGGTCGGCGAGGGTGCGAACTTGGCGCTTTACGTGCGGCGTCAGCTCGCGCCGACCAAGCAACGTTTCGATTGCAGGCAGCGCGCCGTTAGGTCCAACGCCGAATGCGACCGCAAGGACCCTCCCGGCGGTCGTTGGATCGTCGGGGTGCTGACCCGCGGTGGCGAGGCAGGCACGCCATACACGCTGCGGGCCAAGGTCCGGCGGACAAGCCCCCGCTAGCTGCTCGCACAAGGACGCCGGCCCGCGCGGCTCAGGTGCGCTTCTTCTCCCGGCTCGGCTGCACCCGCTTCGGCTCGCCCTTCTGCTTGGCGAAATGCGGCGGCCAGGGTGCGTCGCCAAGGCCCTCGGCCTCGTCGCGGGTGGCGAGCTCGAGCAGCGATTCGAGCGAGTGGGCGACGTCGTCGATCGTCGCCGACGGATCGCCGCGCTCGGCGACGCGCGTGGGCACGGTGTCGAGACGAAGCTCGGCCGGATCGACGTCGGGCACCTCGTCCCACTCCAGCGGCGTCGACACCCGGGCGTCGGGCACCGGACGGACCGAGTAGGCCGAGGCGACGGTGCGGTCGCGGGCGTTTTGGTTGTAGTCGACGAAGACCCCGTGGCGCTCCTCCTTCCACCACTTCGAGGTCGCGAGGTCGCTGCGGCGCTCGACCTCGCGCGCCAGTGCCAGCGCCGCGCGGCGGACCTCGGTGAAGTCCCACTTCGGCTCGACCCGAACGTTGACGTGGATCCCGCGCGAGCCCGAGGTCTTGGGAAACCCGAGCAGGCCGTGATCGGTGAGCACCTCGTGCACCACCAGCGCCACCTGGCGCACCTCCTCGAAGCCGACCTCGGGCGTCGGGTCGAGATCGACACGCAGCTCGTCGGGGTGATCGAGGTCCGAGCGCCGTGCCGGCCACGGATTGAAGTCGATGACACCGAGGTTGACCGCCCAGACGACGTGGGCGGCGTCGCCGGCGACGAGCTCGGTTGCGCTGCGGCCGCTGGGAAAGCGCACGGTCGCCGTTTCGAGCCAATCGGGTGCGTTCTTCGGCACCCGTTTCTGAAAGAAGAATTCTTCCTCGATGCCGTTGACGAAGCGCTTCATCGTCGTCGGGCGCTCGGCGAGGTGGCGACACGCCGCCTCGGCGACATCGACGTAGTAGGTGGCGAGGTCGAGCTTGGTGAACCCCGGCTCGGGGAAGTACACCTTGCTCGGACTCGAGAGCCTCACCTCCCGCCCAGCCGTCTCGATCGTCGTCGCTTCCTTGGCCATTGGCTGGATGATCTCAAGCCGTGGCGCGAGGTGACCGCGATAGCGTCCATTTCATGACCTTGGAGACGCTGACCTACGAGACCGATGGACGGGCCGCGCGGATCACGCTCGACCGGCCCGAGCGTGCAAACGGGATCACGCACGAGATGCCGCGCGAGCTCAGTGCCTGCGTCGAACGCGCCAACCTCGATCCGGCGATTCACGTCATCGCCCTGGCAGGAAATGGATCGGGGTTCTGCGGGGGCTACGACCTCGTGGAATCTGCGGAGCAGATTCCACGAGAACAACCGCCCGCCACCTCCTCGGCTTCGCCTGCGGGGGTGCGGGGGGGCGGAGAGGGACGAGTCTCGGGGCTCGCCCGCTCGACCCGGCCGTGATCGCCGCCAACCACAACCCCGATGCCACCTGGGATCCGGTAACCGACTACCAGATGATGTCGCGAAACGTGCGCGGGTTCATGAGCCTGTTTCACTCCGAGAAGCCGGTGGTCTGCAAGGTTCACGGTTTTTGCGTCGCCGGCGGTACCGACATGGCGCTGTGCTCGGACCTGCTGGTGATCGCCGACGACGCCAAGATCGGCTACCCGCCGGCGCGAGTCTGGGGTGTGCCGACGACGGCGCTTTGGGCGCACCGGATCGGCCCGGCGCGCGCCAAGCGCCTGTTGCTCACCGGCGACTCGCTCTCGGGCCGCGAGGCCGTGGAGTGGGGGCTGGCGAACGAGTGCGCGCCGCCGGCACAGCTCGACGCGGTCTTCGAGGAGCTGCTCGAACGGGTGGCGCGGATTCCAATCAACCAGCTGGTGATGCACAAGCTGCTCGTCAACCAGGCGTTCTATGCACAGGGGCTCGCGGCGACGCAGACGCTGGGCACCTTCTTCGACGGCATCGCTCGCCATACCGCCGAGGGACACGACTTCGTGCGCCGCGCCGCCGAGGCGGGCTTTCGCGAAGCCGTGCGCGAGCGCGACGAGCCCTACGGCGACCACGGCCTTGGCGGCTCGACTGCCGGGGGTGGATCGAGCTGAGGTCTACCGCTCGGCGGCGCGGGCAGGCCGTCCGAGTCGAGTGAGCGCGTCGAGGAATGTTTCGACGACACGCGTATCGAACTGGCTGCCGGCTTCTTTCAGCAGCTCGGCAGCGGCCTCCTCGTGGGTCATCGGCGCCTTGTAGACGCGCTCGGCTCGCATCGCGTCGTAGGCGTCGGCAACGGCGAGGATCCTCGACTCCACCGGGATCTCGTCGGCGCCGACTCCGTGGGGGTAGCCCTTGCCGTCCGGGCGTTCGTGGTGGGAAAGAACCCAGCGCGCAACGTCGTCGAGGTTGCAGCTGTAGAGCAGGTCCGCTCCGATCTGGGGATGGCACTTGATCTGCTCCCACTCGCTCTTGTTGAGCTTGCCGGGCTTTCTCAGAATCTCGTCCCGAATCCCCACCTTGCCGACGTCGTGAAGCTCACCGGCGAGCCCGATAAGTTCGACGCGCTGGGGATCGAGCCCGAGCTCGTGTGCGGTCATCGCCGCGTAGCCGGAGACCGACCCACCATGATGGGCGAGGTCCGTGTAGCGATCCTCTAGCACCCGGGTGAGCTCGCGCAGAGGCTGTTCGAAGCCATCGCTGAGCGCGAGCGTCTCGGAGATCTCGTCGGTTTCCGTACTCACGTGCTGCGCCTCCGGAGACATGTCCCTCCTGCGTCTAGCGCTCATCCATGCGGCGGTGTCAGCTTCGCAGGTTCCCGTCGTTTGCGGCAGAAACGCGGATCGCCGGTCGAACAAACGTCCAGGTCAACCGGCGTGCCGTAAGGGCGCTTCGACCACCCCGTAGGTCGAAAAAGCCGCTCAGGCGACGTCGAACCGCAGCCGGGCCGGCTCGAAGCGCTCGACCTCCGCGGTGCCGAGCGCGGCCGCCGGCGTCAGACAGCCGGAGCCTGCCGGCGTGGCCTCGCCATCGGCAAGCAGGAGCCCGGCTTCGCCCAGCATCCTCGCCGTGGCGAGATAGCCGGGGTGGCCCTCGGCATCGATCGCGACGCCGACGGCGTTGCCTGATGCGGTTTGAGCGGCGATGTCGATGCGCCAGCGCCAGCCCTCGAGCCGATCGGCGGCCGGGCCGAAGCCCGAACTGGGCAGCGACTTGCGCATCGCGCCGCTGACGCGCTTACGAATCGCCGGGCGCGAACGCGCCAGCGCGGCAAGGCCTCCCTGCACGCCGGCCATCGCACCGGCGGCGGCGTAGCGTAGGGGCAGCGTTGGCGCCGGCCCTGCGATCGCCATTCCCTCGCGGTAGCGAAACGGCTGTAGCGCCTCGCCTGCCTCGATTGCGGCAAGCGCGGCGCTGCGATGCAGCACGGCCGGATTGATGAACGCCGCCGGGCTCATCGGCGCCAGCACCGAACCTCGCGAACCGCGTCGCGGCATCAGCCCGATCGGGCTGCGCGCGCGCACGGCCTCGGCGGCGACCGGGTCGTCGATGAGCACGGCGGGATCGGTGATCCGGCCGGCGTCGCGGTCGCCGGCGATCTCGGCCATGCTCTGGATAGTGCCGCCCGAGAGCAGATCCGACGCGCGCGGCATACCGGGAGGCGTAGCCGTGATCGCGAGTTCGAGATCGACCGAGCTCAGCCCCTCCCCGAAGCGCTCGGAGGCCGTATCTCTCGCCAGCGCGACGCCGAGATCAGGCGGCAAAGCCTCGAAGCCGCAGACCTGGACGATCTTGACGCCCGCCCTGCGTGCAGCCTCGTCATGTGCGTCGATCATCCGCCGCACGAACTGGATCTCGCCGGTGAGGTCGACGTAGTGCGCGCCGGAGGCGATGCACGCCTCGATCACCGGTTCGCCGAAACGGGTGTAGGGGCCGACGAGGTTGATCACGACGCGTGTGCGCGAGGCCATCTCGCGCAGCGCCCGCGGATCGCCGACGTCGGCTGCGATCACCGCCGGCGCCATCACGCCCTCGTCGGCGAGGATGCGGTCGAGCTTGTCGAGGTCGCGCGCAGCCGCGGCCCAATGGCGGTCGGTGCCGGAGGTGCGCTCGGTCAGGTAGGCGACAACGCGTCGCCCGGTGACGCTGGTTGCGCCAAAGACGACAGCGTCGAATTCGCGGTCGGCCACGAGTCGAAGCTATCAGGGGCCTTGAAAGACGGGTCCGCTTGCGACGTGGTCGACGTTGGCATCGATATCCGGGGTCAAAGTCGTTGACGTGCCAACCACCGCCGGCACGCCAGCGCCGAAACCCCGATCCCGAGCGAGTCCACAATTACATCAACAGGATCGGAATCCCTCCCCTCGACGAAGCTCTGGTGGATCTCGTCGCTGATCGCGTAGGCGAACGAGATCGCGATCGCCACCCAGACCGCACGGTGGCCGAGCTCGGGCCGAAGCGCCCAGATCCACAGCGCTGTCAGCGCCGCGTACTCGCTGAAATGCGCGATCCACCGCATCCACTCCGGAAGCGAGGGCCCGACCGCCTCCTGTGCGGATAGGTAGAAGATCACTCCCATCAGCGCCAGCGGCGCCAGCGCGCGCGGTGCGGCGTTTTTCACCCAGGCGGACCCGGCCCGGGGCCGAAGGAGGGTGTCAGGGGTGCCCCCAAGCGCGCCTGTTCCGGGGTGCCCATCGATTTCATCTCCTCGTAGCGGGGGTAGATCCCGCGATAGCCGCGCCGGTGGGCGATCGGCACGAGCACGGCCCCGACCAGTTTCTGAGCCACAGGCGGCGGCCTGCGAAAGGCGATCACGTCCCTGAACTCGGCCCCGATCGCGAGCAGCTGCAGGCAACGAGGGCATGCCCTTGTCGTCGGTCTTGCCATCGAGGCCGAGCCCGAAGATCGTCCTGATCATCTGCACGAAGCGGTCCCCGGGCGTGACCTCGACGCGAACGATCGCTCGCCGTGAGCTCGCGTTGCGCCAATCGTGCCAGCTGCCGGCGGGCACCTCTATGCGCTCGCCCGGCTCGAGCGTGCGGAGTTCGCGGTCGAGGCTGACCTCGAGCTCGCCCTCCAACACCTCAAAGGTCTCAACGATTTCGGGGTGGACGTGCTCGCCCGCCACGGCACCGCCGGGAGTCACGTGCAGCTCGACAACGAGGCGGCGCTGCGGGTTGTCCTTCGGCGCCTCGAGGACGATGCCTCGTTCGCCCGTAACGGGATTCTCGATCACCATCCCCGCTTCGACTTCGGCCATGGCGCTGACTTTATCCGTACCGCGAGGCGCGGGTCGAGCTCACGGAACGCGGTGGACTTCGAACAGGTTGGTGCCGAGCTCTTGCCGGGGAAGCCCGGCGGTGATCGCGATCAGATCGCCCGACTCGGCGACGCCGCAGCTCTCGGCGAGGCGAGCGCACTCATCGAGCAGCTGCGTCAACCCGGTCCAGTCCTCGGCAAGCGCGCACTGCACTCCGAACAGCAGATTGAGCCGGCGCACCGTGTCCATTCGCGGCGAGATCGCGAGCACGGGCACCTGCGGGCGATGCGCGGAGACGAGCCGCGCCGTGCGACCGCTGCGCGTCGGCACGACGATGGCAGCGAGCCCGAGCGTGTAGGTGGAGCTGACGGCCGCCCGCGCGACCGAGCCGGCGACGTCGCTGGCGTCCGAGACGACTCGGTCGCGCACCCAGTCTCCGTAGGGAAGATCGGCCTCGGTCGAGCGCGCGATCCGGTCCATCACCCGAACCGCTTCCACCGGGTGCTCGCCGATCGCCGTCTCCTCCGAGAGCATCACCGCGTCGGTGCCCTGATAGATGGCGTTGGCGACGTCGGTGACCTCGGCCCGGGTCGGCCGCGGTGCCGCGACCATCGAAGCAAGCATCTGAGTCGCGGTGATCGATGGCCTCGCGTACTTGCCCGCCAGCGCCAGCAGTCGCCTCTGCACGCCGGGTACCTGCTCAATCGGAAGCTCGATGCCGAGATCGCCGCGGGCGACCATGATCCCCGCCGTTACGGCCTTGACGATGTCCTCGGCGCGCTCGGCGGCCTCGGGTTTTTCGATCTTGGCGATCACCGGGATGTCGGCGCCGCTGGTGCGAACTCTGCGCTCGACCGGCGCCAGGTCCTCGGCGCGGCGAACGAAGGAGACCGCGAGCAGATCGATGCCCTGTTCGACGGCGAAGTCGACCCATTCGAGGTCCTCGCGCCCGGCCGCCGGCAAGCCGACGGTGGCGCCGGGCAGGTTCAGTCCCTGATGGGAGGCGACGCGACCGCCGACCTCGACCGAGCAGCGGACCTCCTCGTCCGCCACCGAGCTGACACGAAGCCGAATTCGCCCGTCGGCCAGGTAGATCTCGCTGCCCGGCGAAACCGCGGCGGGCAGTTCGTCGTAGGAGACGTGCAGGGTCTCCTGCGTGCCCAGTTGCTCGCGCGTGGTCAGCGTGATCTCGCTGCCCGGACGCAGGCCAACGATCCCATCGCTTACGTCGCCAAGGCGGATCTTCGGGCCCGGCAGGTCGCCGAGGATTCCGATCTGCTTGCCGGAGCGCTCGGCGGCCTCGCGCGCCCAGACGACGTTGTCAGTGTGATCGGCGCGCGTGCCGTGTGAGAAGTTGAAGCGAAAGACGTCCGCTCCCGCTTCGATCAACTCGACCATCTGCTCGACACTTCGCGTCGCCGGCCCGATCGTGGCGACGATCTTCGTCCTGCGATGGTCGCTCATCGCAATCGCCTCGTCGGCGCTTCGGCATCGACAGCCGTGAAGTCCTCGGTGCGCGGAGTGTGTGTGGGCGACGGCCCGTCGTCGGGTTCGAGCTCATCACCCTCGGCCAATTCGAGCTGCTGCACGTAGGGCAGCTGCCAGGCCGCCCCGGCGATGCCAAGCCCGATCGCCACGCACAGCAGCGCCAAGAACCATTGCCCGCCCGCCAGCAGCTCGAGCTCGAAGAACTCGCGCACGGGCTCGATCGCGAGGATGCCCGCAAACAGCGCCCCGAGCGTGGCGACGAGCATCAGCATGTAGCTCTGGATCGTGATGTGCTCGCGACCGGGGCCGCGCTCGAGCAGGACGATGAAGCACAACCCGAGCAGGATCAGGGTCGTCGTCGCGGCCGTGCGACCCTCTTGCAGGGTCCCGCCGGCAAGGCCGTCGACGAAGAAGAAGGAGAGCAGCGATGCGATTCCCATGGCGATGCCGGCCGGAAAGGCAAACGCGGCCAGCGCCTTCAGCAGGCGCCCGCGATATAGGGGTCCCTCGCTCGGCGCCAGCGCAAGCACGAAAGATGGGACGCCAATCGTGAGGAAAGCCGCGATCGTGAGATGACGAGGCAGGAAGGGGAAAGCGACGTCGAAGATCGCCGTAAGCAGGATCAGGAACGCCGCGTAGACGGACTTCGTCAAATAGAGCCTGCCGAGGCGGTGGATGTTGCGGGCGATGCGCCGGCCCTCGCCGATCGCTTTGGGAAGCATCGAGAACTCGTCGCGAAGCAGGACGATGTCGGCGATCCCCTTGGTGATCTGGCTGCCCGAGCCCATCGCCACCGCGAGGCGCGCCTGCTTCAGCGCCGGCACGTCGTTGACGCCGTCGCCGATCATCGCCGTGAACCTTCCCCGATCCGAGAGCGCGCTGACGAGCGCCTTCTTCTGCTCGGGCTTGATCCGGCAGAAAACGGTGTTGTGAAGCGCCGCCTCGGCGATCGCGCCCTTATCGGAGGAAATCTCTGAGCCCTCGATGACGCCGGCGCCCTTCGGCACGCCGATCGCATGCGCGACCGCGGTCACGGTCTCGCGCGCGTCGCCCGAGATCAGCTTGAGATCAACCTGCTGCTCGCGCATGTAGGCGATCGTCTCGGCGGCGTCGGGGCGCAGGGTCTCCTCGAGCACGACCAGCGCCCTCGGTTCGAGCTGTGGCGGCGGCTCACTGGCAGGATCGCCCGGCAATCCAGAACGTGCTTCGCCGAACGCGATCACTCGGCGCCCGGCGCTGGTGTGCTCTTCGAGCGCACGCTGTAACGCCTCGGGCAGCGCCAGCACACCCGCTTGGCTGAGAACGTCGGGGGCCCCGATCACGTAGCTGGCCCCGTTCATTGTCAGCCCGCTCCACTTCCACGCCGAGGAGAACGGGACCTCGGCGCTGACCGCCTCGGCGCGCGCGGGAAAGCTCTCCGCGATCGTCTCGAGCGTGCGGTTTCGCTCGCCGGCCGAGGCCGCGAACGTACCTAGCATGCGCTCGATCGCGCTCGGTCCGGCGGGGTCGGCGCTCTCGACTTTGAGCAGTCGCAGCGAGCCGTCGGTGAGCGTCCCGGTCTTGTCGACGCAGATCGTGTCGACGGCGGCGAGCGCCTCGGTTGCCGCCATCTGCTGCACCAGAACGTTCTGCCGCGCGAGGCGCACCGCGGCGAAGGCGAGGGTGACGCTCATGAGCAGCACGAGACCTTCCGGGATCAGGGTGACGAGGCCCGCCGTCGCCTCCTGAGCGGCCTCGCGAAACGGCGTGTCGCGAAGCACGAAGCCGAGGATCGTGATCGTCGCGATCGGCACCAGCGCGAACGTCGTCGCGCGCAGGACGAGGTTGACCTCCTCCTGAAGCGGCGAGGGTGGATGGCGAAACTCGCGCGCCTCGCCGGCGAGCTTCTCGGCATATGAGTCGCCGCGAACCGCGTCGAGCTCGTAGTGGCCTGAGCCCGAGACCGCGAAAGCGCCCGAGAGCATGCGATCGCCGCTGTGCTTTCGAATCCCGTCGGACTCGCCGGTGAGCAGCGATTCGTCGACCGTCAGCCCGCGCGAGTCGACGACCGGGCCGTCGGCGACGAGCTGGTCACCGGGCTCGACACGGACGATGTCGCCGGGCACGACCTCGTCGGCGCGCAGCTCGATCAGGCGGCCGTCGCGGATCGTCTGCGCCCGCGGCGCCACCAGCAGGGCGAGCTGGTCGAGCGTTTCCTTGGCCTTCAGCTCCTGGCGGATGCCGATGTAGGAGTTGACGATCGCGATCACGCCGAAGATCGCGTCAGCCCAGAGCCCGAGCGAGAGGATGAGGATGAAGAAGACGCCGATGATCGCGTTGAACAACGTGAACACGTTGGCGGCGACGATCGTCGCGACCGAGCGGCTCGAGGTGTCCTCGACCGGTCCCAGGCGCTCGAGGCGGTGGGCGGCCTCGGCGCTCGAAAGGCCCTGAATCGAACTCGTTGGGCCTGCCGTCTCCATCGCGCCCTATTCGTAGACGATCAGGTCGGGCTTCGGCTGCAACGCGAGCACGTCCTCGGGCGTCATCAGGTTGAGGTCCTCGCTGTAGAAGAGCTTGAAGCCGGCGTTCAGCGCGCTACCGGGCTGCGGCTTGAGCTCCTTGTACTTGGAGATCTTGTTCGGCTGGTCGCCGAAGCCATCGACGTTGAGCACGGTGGCGAGACCCGGGCGATCGACCGGCTCCACCTCGCCTTCGATCATCTCGCTGGTGAACTGGTGGATGACGAAGAGCTTTTCAGGAAGGTCGAGCTCCTCGACCGTCGCCGCAAGCTCGGCTGAGATCTCGTTCACGGTGGCGAGGTCGACCGAGCCGATGACGCCGCCGGGAACGTCGGGCGCTGAGACGTGCCACTCGGGGTCGAGCGCGAGCCCGACATCCGGCTCGACCAGATAGCGCTCGAGGCGCCGCACCTCGTCGGCGAAGTCGGCACGCCCGGGCTGGATGTCGAGCAGCAGCAGTCCGTCGTTGCGCCGCGCCTCCTCGAGGTATTCGCGGATCACCGAATGCGGCTGGTGAATGCGGTAGAGGCCGTCGTCGCCGGGCGCCGCAGCGGCAATCGTCGCCAGCAGCTCGTATACGGGCAGCACGCGGCGGTTCGGCGATTCGTAGGCTCGTGCCTGCGCGATCAGGCGCTTGGAAGCGCTAGCGGGCGAGCCGATCCCGAGGGCTCCGAGCGCGTCGTCTTGAGGTGCTCCGTAGAAGCCCACCAGCCGGTGCTCGGGAAACAGGCTGCGGCCGCCGCGCGGCAGCTCCGGCGGGCCGGGTGCCTCGAGATCGGCTGTGGTCGCGCTCGAATCGTCGCCGCCCGCGCCGACGGCGATCCCAACCACGAAGGCGAGGGCGGCGCAGGCCCCGAGCGCCGCAAGCCGTCTACGCGCGATCTGTCGCGATGGTTTCGCCGGCATCGACCCTGATTGTCTACAGCTTCAAGCCACCCGCCAGCGGGTACGATCGCCGAGGTGGAGGCAGAATGCGAGTCCACAGGGCGCGGACGCGGAGGCCCTCTCGGTCGAGTTCGTCGAGGCGACCAAGCGCTATCCGGGCGCCGAAAGCCCGGCTGTCGACAAGCTCAGCCTCGAGGTCGAGGCGGGAGAGATCTGCGTCCTTGTCGGTCCCTCGGGGTGCGGCAAGACGACGGCGATGCGGATGGCCAACCGCATGGTCGAGATCTCAGACGGCGACGTGCTCATCGGCGGCAGCTCGGTTCGCGACCGCGCGCCGGCGGAGCTTCGCCGCGAGATCGGCTATGTGATTCAGCAGATCGGCCTCTTTCCCCATCGCACCATCGCTCAGAACATCGCCACCGTGCCGGGGCTGATTGGCTGGGAGCGCGACCACGCCTCCGAGCGCGCCAAGGAGCTGCTGGCCCTGATCGGGCTCGACCCCGAGCTCGGCGAGCGCTATCCAGCCCAGCTCTCGGGTGGCCAGCAACAGCGTGTCGGCGTCGCCCGCGCCCTTGCCGCCAACCCGGGGGTGATGTTGATGGACGAACCCTTCGGCGCCGTCGACCCGATCGCCCGCGAGCGCCTCCAGAACGAGTTCCTGCGCCTGCAGGCGGAGATCCGCAAGACGATTCTCTTCGTCACCCACGACATCGACGAGGCGATCAAGATGGGCGACCGCATCGCCGTGCTCAAGCAGGGTGGGCACCTGGCTCAGTTCGCGACTCCCGCCGAGCTGCTTGATGGCGCCAGCCGACGAGTTCGTCGAGGACTTCGTCGGCGCCGACCGCGCGCTCAAGCGCCTGGCGCTGATGCGCGTCTCCGACATCGATCTCTGGGAGGCGCCGCTTGCATTTGTCGGTCAAGCGACCGAGGAGGTGCGCGCCAAGCTCGTCGGCGCCGAGGTTTCCTACGCCCTCTGCGTCGACTCCGAGCGCCGCCCGCTCGGCTGGCTCTCGGATGCCGACCTGCGCGGGCTGACCGTGCCGGCGAAGCCCGACACGTCACCTCGACCCCATCCTCGACCGCGACGACATCATGCGCGACGCCCTTTCCGACCTGCTGCAAGCAGAGACGCACTACGCGCCGGTAGTCGACGGCGAGGGCCGCATCGACGGCGTCCTCTCGGTCGAGATCATCTCCGAGTTCCTCACCTCCGACGAGGCGCTGGTCGAGGAGCATTCGGCCGCCGAGCGCCCGGTGTAGGGACGGATCGGTGTTCTCGTCGCTGCTCCAGGTCGCTCAGGTCCAGATCCAGGACCGCTCGGGCGACGCCAGCTGCATTCAAGACGAACCGCGTCTGCCCCGGGTGGGTGATCGACAACTTCGACCGCTACGTCGACCCGCTGCTCGAGCACATCGTCTTGGTCTTGGTCTCGGTCGCGATCGGCTTCGTCATCGCTTTCGCGATGGCGGCGGCGTCGCATCGCCGGCGCTGGCTGGTGCCAGCCTTCACCGGGCTCACCGGCGTCCTCTACACGGTGCCCAGCCTTGCGTTCTTCTTCCTCCTGCTGCCGATCACCGGGTTCGGCGCTGACACCGCGATCATCGCCCTTACCGCCTTCAACCTGCAGATCATCTACCGCAACATCGTCACCGGCCTCGCCAACGTGCCGGCGAGCTCGCTCGACGCTGGGCGCGGCATGGGCATGACCCAGCGCCAGCTCTTCTTCAAGGTCGAGATCCCACTGGCGGTGCCCGAGATCATCGCCGGCATCCGCGTCGCGACGGTGTCGACGATCGCGATCGCGTCGCTGGCGGCGTTCGCCGGTGGCGGCGGGCTCGGAACGGAGATCCTCGCCGACATCACGTTCAAGACCGGCGTCCTGTTCACGAGCCTGCTGCTGATCACGATGGCGCTGATTTTCGACGCGCTGCTCTTCTTCGCCCAGCGCTGGCTTTCGCCGTGGCGTCAGCGCCGGCGCCGGGGCCAGCACCTCACGCCGCCATCGTCTTGCCACCCTGACGCGGGCTAGGCCGACATGATCGCCGGGCTCGCCTCACTCCCGCTCGCCGACTTCGGCGGCGCGATCGACTTCATCTTCAACGAGCGCGACACGGTTGGCGTGGGTCCGCCAGGTGGGCGGGCTAGACGAGGTCGCCGAGTTCACCGTCACCCACCTCAAGGTCACCTTCCTCGCTCTCGGATTGGCACTGGCCGTGGCCTTGCCGATCGGGATCTGGCTCGGTCACCGCGGCACCGGCGAGCTGGTCGCGGTCGCGATCGGCAATGCCGGTCGCGCCGTGCCCGAGCTCGTGCTGATCGCGCTGATGGTCGCCTTCGTCGGTACAGGGCTGCTCAACGTGACGATCGCGCTCGCGGTGCTCGGGATCCCACCGATCCTCACCAATACCTTCGTCGCCATGCGCCAGGTCGACCGCGACGCGGTCGAGGCGGCGCGCGGGATCGGCATGAGCGAGGCCGAGGTAATCCGCAAGGTCGAGCTGCCGCTGGCGGTGCCGACGATCATGGGCGGCGTGCGGACCGGCGCCGTCAACATCGTCGCCACCGCGACGATCGCTCCCCTGGCCGGCGTGCTGACGCTCGGGTGATTTCATCGTTTCGCGAAACGTCTACGGCGACGACGGCGTACTCGCCGGCGCGATCCTCGTCGCGCTGCTCGCCCTGATCGTCGAGGTCTCGCTTTCGGCGCTGCAGACGGCGCTGACGCCGCGCGGCGTCAAGCTTCAGCGCGACGCGGCTCGCGCAGCCGCCGCGTAGGCGCAAGGCTCGACTGCGACGGCGTCAAAGGCTCGACTAGGCTTCCGCTACTCAGTATCGCCCGAACGCGCGCAATGTTCCCCAACGAGAGGATCCTTCCAGATGAGCACCCTGACGCGGCTGCGTGCGATGTTCGCGCTGCTTGCCGTCCTCGTCCTTGCCTTCGGTGTCGCAGCGTGCGGCGACGATGACGACGACGGTGACAGCGGCGGTTCCGACACCGAGAGCAGCTCAACGCTGATCGAGTCGAACCCCGACAACGAAGGCGTTGCGGTCACGGTCGGCTCCAAGAACTTCACCGAGCAGATCGTCCTCGGCGAGATCTACGCCCAGGGCCTCGAGGCCGCCGGCTACGACGTCAGCACCCAGCTCAACCTCGGGTCCGAGCAGGTGGCGCTGAAGGCGCTCGAAGACGGCGAGATCGACGCCTATCCCGAGTACACGTCGACCGCGCTGACCGCGTTCTTCGAGTTGCCGCCCGAGGACGTGCCCGGCGACCCGCAGCAGGCTTTCGAGGAGTCGCAGGACGACTTCGGCGAGCTTGGGCTGACCGCCTACCCGCCGACGCCGTTCTCGAGCGCCAACGCGGTCGGCCTCCTGAGCTCGACGGCCGAGGAGCTCGGGCTGAGCTCGATCTCCGATCTCGAGGCAGAGCAGGACAACCTCGACGCTCGCCGGCTCGCCTGAGTGCCGCCAGCGCATCGACTGCCTCGCCGGGCTCGAGGAGTACTACGGGCTCGACGGCCTGCGTGCGAACTTCACGCCGGTCGACATCGGGCTGCGCTACGAGGTGCTCGACAAGGAGGACGCGGATCTCTCGATCCTGTTCACCACCGATGCTCAGCTCTCGACCTCCGAGGACTACACGCTGCTCGAGGACGACATGGGAGTGCTGCCCGCCGGCAACATCCTCTTCGTCGCCACCGAGGAGATCGCCGAGGAGGCAGGGCCCGATTTCGGTGAGACCGTCGAGAAGGTCCAGGAAGGCCTCTCGCTCGAGGTCATGCAGGAGCTCAACGCGCGCGTCGACGTCGACCGCGAGGAGCCCGCCGACGTCGCGGCGGCTTATCTGCAGGAGTCCGGCTACACCGAGTAGTTCGGGCAACCAATGGACGCGTGACGAGGGCCCTCTTCGGAGGGCCCTCGTCGTTGTGGGCCGATAGGGTTGCGCCACAATGGCGCTGAAGCTCGGCATCAACATCGGCTACTGGGGGATCGGGCCCAAGGGCGATGAAGCCGTCGAGCTCGTTCGCGCGGCCGAGTCGCGAGGTTATGACTCGGTCTGGGTCGCGGAGTCCTACGGCTCGGACTGCGTTTCGATCCTCGCCTGGCTTGCCGCGCAGACCGAGACGATCAAGCTCGGCGCGGCGATCATGCAGGTGCCGGCGCGCCCGCCCGGCGGCGGCGGCGATGGCCGGCGCAACGATCGACGCGCTCTCGGATGGCCGCTTCATCTTCGGCTTCGGGCCCTCGGGGCCACAGGTCTCGGAGGGCTGGTACGGAGTCGAGTACGCAAAGCCCTGGGGTCGCACGCGCGAGTACATCGAGATCGTGCGCGAGATCATCGCCCGCGAGGGCCCGCTCGAACACGACGGCAAGCACTTCAAGCTGCCGATCGACGGCCCGAACACGACAGGCCAGGGCAAGGCGCTGAAGCTCAACTTCCACCCGGTTCGCAACGAGATCCCGGTCTTCGTCGGCGCGATCGGGCGCAAGTCGGTCGAGATGGCGGCCGAGATCTGCGACGGCTGGATCCCGATCTTCTTCTCCGCCGACGCCTTCGAAGAGACCTGGGGCGAGCATCTCGAGGCCGGTTTCGCCAAGGGCGGGCGCTCGCGCTCCGATCTCGAGGTCTCGCCCTCGCTTCAGGTCGCGATCGACGGCGATCTCGAAGCTGCCCGGGCGGTGGTCAAGGCGGGCCTGCTTGCTCTACCTCGGCGGCATGGGCTCGCGCGAGACCAACTTCTACGTCGACCTCACCCACCGCTTCGGCTTCGGCGAGGTCGCCGACGAGGTCCAGGGTCTGTTCCTCGACGGCAAGCGCGATCAGGCCTACGCGGCGATCCCGGATGAGCTCGTCGACGCGACCTCGTTGGTCGGCAGCGAGGCCGAGGTGATCGAACGGATCGAGAAGCTCGCCGGCGCCGGCGTCGACCGGCTGATCTGCTCCGCGGTGCACATGGATCAGGCCGAGCGCATGCACACCCTTGATCGTCTCGCCGAGCTCACCGGCGTCGCCGCGCCGGCCTGAGCGTGAGTCCGCACCCGTGCCGCGCTGCGCTCATCGAACCGGCGCACGCTCGCGCCGAGTGTGCCTATTCTGTGGCTCGGTTGGGGGGTCGGTAATGAAATGACCAGCCTGGGAGCGCAATGAAGACCTTTCGAGCAGCCACCAGCCTTCGTCGCGCGTCGCCGTCGCAGTCGCGCTCGCCGCGGCCGTGCCTGCCTCCGCCAGCGCCGGCCACTTCCTGCTCGACCATCCGGCGCCGGGCTTCTCGCCCGGCGGCCCGCCGCCGGCGGGCGTCATGTCCGGCGGCGAGGGCGCCAAGTGGGAGCTGATCGACACGATCTCCACCGGCAATCCGCACACGGACCTCGACTTCTTCACGCAGGGGGCGAACACCTACGCCTCGGTCGGCACGCTCGGCGATCGGCCCCAACGGCGGCGGCCAGACGATCGTCCAGCTCAGTCGAGGGCGACACGGTCAACTCACGACGGTCCGCTTCGTCTCCGGGCACCCGTCGGCGAGCTGCATCAGCAACCCGTCTGCGGCACTCGGACTCCAGCACGACGTCGAGGCGACACCGAAGGGTGGCGCGATCATCAACTCCGCGAACCCGTTCGTGAACCGCAGCCGAGACCCAGCTGCTGATCGACGCCTCCGACGCCGAGGGCCGCTGCCACGACCAGGGCGTGCTCGGGCTCGAGCAGACCAAGCAGGGAGGGCTCGAGATCGTCGACGTCACCGATGTCGCCAACCCGGTCGAGATCGGCCTGACCAGCCACATCGGCGAGTCGCACACCGTGAACGTCGATCCCAAGCGGCCGCACATCGCCTACTCGTCGACCTCCGACGCGGTCACGGTCAACCCGCAGGGCCAGCGCGAGAACGAGATCGCAGCCGACTCGGATCGCTTCGACCTCGACGGCTTCGAGGTCGTCGACTTCTCCTCGTGCATGAACTTCCCCGCCGGCACCAGCCTCGACGCAAAACGCACCGCTTGCCGGCCGCAGGTCTTCCGCTACCGCTACCCCACCGCTCAGATGGCGCAAGGTCACACGCTCAAGGACAGCGTCTACGGCTGTCACGAGCTCGAGGTCTATCCCGACGACCGCCTCACCTGCGGCAGCGGCAACGCGCTGATCGCTTTCGACATGAAGGGCGCTTTCAACGACATGGGGACGCCGACCGACTTCAGCGACGACAAGCCGCGCGGCACCCCGCTGCCGTGCAAGGCGCGCGCGAGCTCTTCCGCGGGCCCGTTCGCGACCGGCGCGACGGTGATCGACTGCGTCGACGGCACCAACGACGACGCCGAGGTCGGCGGCGTATCGGGCACTCAGGACCTGACGATTCCAGGCTGGATCGCGCAGGGCTCGCCCTCGCTCGAGGGCGTCGGCTACCTCGGCAGCATCTACCACCAGGGCCGCGGCGCGGGCGGCGCGGTCAACCCGACGTTCGACTCGACCGAGGACATCGACTTCAACCACGAGGCCGAGCTCACCGGCTCGGGCGAGCACCTGATCGCCACCGACGAGCGCGGCGGCGGCGTCACGCCTCCGGGCGCGACCTGCACGCCGGCGGGCGACAACCCGGCCGGCAACGGCGGCGTGCACTTCTACAACCTGAACGGGCTCAGCACCGCGCCCGCGGGCACGCCCGAGCAGGCGCAGGCGGCCTATGCGACGAAGCCCAACGGCGAGCGTGCGATCTTCCGCGCGCCGATTCGCACCAAGCCGCAGGCGACCGTGTGCACCGCGCACGTCTTCCAGCAGATCCCGGGCGAGAACCGGATCTTCATGGGCTGGTACTCGCAGGGCACGCAGGTGATCGACTTCGTCGAGAACGCCGACGGCACGGTGCGCTTCGCCGAAGCCGGCTACTTCATCCCGACCAACGCCAACGAGTGGGTCTCGCATGTGTTCAAGGTCGAGCAGAACGCCGACGGCACCGAGACCTACTACGGCGCCACCGGCGACTTCGCTCTCGGCGAGGCCGGCCGCAACTCGATCGACGTCTACAAGGTGACGCTGCCGCCGGCGCCGAAGGTGATCGGCGGCGAGCAGGGCCCGGGCACCGGCAAGGGCCCGTCGGAGGGCGGCGGCAACTGTCTGCAGAAGCTTCGCGGCAGCCCCAAGAGCGACAAGCTCGCTCGGCTCGATCGCGGGCGACCGGATCAAGGGCCGCGGTGGGCGCGACAAGATCAAGGGCCGCGCCGGCAACGACTGCATCAACGGCGGCGGCGGCAAGGACTCGCTCAAGGGCGGCGGTGGCAAGGACAAGCTCGTCGGCGGCCGGGGCCGCGACCTGCTCACGAGCGGCGGCGGCAACGACCGGGTGCGGGCGCGCAACGGCGGTATCGACAAGGTGCGCTGCGGCGGCGGCAAGGACCGCGCCTTCGTCGACTCTCGCGACCGCGTTCGCGGCTGCGAGAAGGTCAAGCGCCGCTAGCCCCGCACATTCGACGGCGCCGAACCGCGGCGTTTCGTTAGGCTGCCCCTCCTTCGAGGTGGCGCGGCCGTCTCGACCTCTTGCATGAAGATCGGGGTTCCGAAAGAGACAGCCGAGCACGAGCTGCGGGTCGCATTGATCCCAGACGTGGTCGCTTCGCTGGTCGCGAAGGAGATCGGGGTTGCCGTCGAATCGGGTGCCGGCGAGGGCTCGGGCCACCCAGACGACGCCTACGCCGAGGCGGGCGCGGACATCGGCGATCCTTGGGGCGCTGAGGTCATCGCCCACGTCGCCGTTCCCAGCGCTGACGAAATCGGTCGTCTGCACCAAGGTCAGGTCCTGATCGGCCATCTCGCGCCGCTGACCTCGGCGGAGACGAACAAGGCGCTGGCGTCGGCGGGCGTGACCAGCTTCGCGATGGAGGCGATCCCGCGGATCACCCGTGCCCAGGCGATGGACGCGCTCTCCTCGCAGGCCAACGTCGCCGGTTACGCCGCAATGCTGCTTGCCGCGCGCGAATGCGGGCGCTTCTTTCCGATGATGACCACCGCAGCCGGCACCGTCGCCCCGGCGAAGGTGCTTGTGCTCGGAGCGGGAGTTGCGGGGCTGCAGGCGATCGCGACCGCCAAGCGCCTCGGCGCCGTCGTCACGGGCTTCGACATCCGCCGGGCTGCCTGGGAGCAGATCTCCTCGCTCGGCGGCCGCCCGCTCGAGCTCGACTTCATCCCCGACGCCGAGGACGAGGGCGGATACGCCCGTCCGCTCACCGACGAAGAGAACGAGCAGGTGCGTGAGGCGCTTGCCGAGAACGCGGGTCGCCAGGACGTGATTGTGACCACGGCGCAGATCCCCGGCCGTACCGCGCCGATTCTGCTGACCAGGCAGGCGGTGGCGAACATGAGCCCGGGGTCGGTGATCATCGATCTCGCCGGCGACTCCGGCGGCAACTGCGAGCTCACCGAGGCCGGTGAGACGATCGTCTCCGACAATCGCGTCAAGGTGATCTCACCGGTCAACCTGCCTTCCGACATGGCAGCACACGCCTCGCAGCTCTACGCCAAGAACATCGAGAACCTCCTCGGCCTCTTGGTGGGAGAAGACGGAGAGCTGACTCTGAACTTCGCCGACGAGATCGTCGCCGGTGCCTGCCTCACGCACGAGGGCGAGATCCGCAACGAGCGCGCCGCCGGGCGCGAGGAGAGCTCGAGCTAATGGACTTGGTGACCGAGCTGACGATCTTCGTGCTCTCGGCTTTCGTCGGTTTCTCCGTCATCTCGAAGGTGCCGACGACGCTGCACACGCCGCTGATGAGCCAGACCAACGCGATTCACGGCATCGTCATGCTCGGCGGGCTGATCGTCGCGGGCTTTGCCGAGGGCGCGCTCGAGCTCACGATCGCCTTCATCGCGATCGCCTTCGGCACGATCAACATCGTCGGCGGCTTCATGGTCACCGACCGCATGCTTTCGATGTTTGTCCGCAAGCCGGCAAACACCGAAGAACTATCTCCTGACACGTCCTCGGCTTCGCCTCCGGGCGGGTCAGGGAAGGCGGCAGGATGAGCTTCTCAAGCTTCGCTGTGATCGAGCCGGGCGGCGACCTCGCGACGATTCTCTACATCGCCTCGTTTTCGATGTTCATCTACGGCCTCATGCAGGGCACCCATCCGAAGACCGCCAAGAACGGCAACCTGATCGCCGCCGGCGGCATGGCGATCGCCGTCGCGGCGACCCTGCTGTTGGACGGTGTCGGCAACTGGGGCGTGATCGTCGCCGGCTTGGTGGTCGGCACCGCCGTCGGCGTGATCGCCTCCAGCCGTGTGCAGATGACAGAGATGCCGCAGATGGTGGCCCTCTACAACGGCGTCGGCGGCGGCGCCGTCGCACTGATCGCGTGGTCGGAGTTTCGCGAGGCGCCGGTCGACTTCCCGCTCGAGGAGTTCATCCCGATCCTGTTCGCGGCGGTGATCGGGTCGGTCTCCTTCTGGGGCTCGAACGTCGCCTTCGCAAAGCTCCAGGACCTGATTCCGACGCGAGCGATCGCCGTCCCAGGTCAGCAAGCGATCAACGCAGTGCTGCTGGTCGGCGTGCTCGCTGCCTGTGTCGTCCTGGCGGCTTCAGATGACCCCTCGCAGGGACTCTTCATCGCGATCTTGATCGCGGCGGCGATCCTCGGCAATCTCGTCGTGCTCCCGATCGGCGGCGCCGACATGCCGGTGGTGATCTCGCTGCTGAACGCGTTCACCGGTCTCTCCGCCGCCGCGGCCGGCTTCTCGCTCGACAATGTCGCGCTGATCGTCGCCGGCACGCTCGTTGGCTCCTCGGGAACGATCCTGACGATGGAGATGGCTACAGCGATGAACCGCTCCGTCGCCAATGTGCTCTTTGCCGGCTTCGGCGGCGCGCCGGTCGACGGCGGGGCTCCCGGCGAGGAGCGCCCACACACCTCGATTGGTGCCCAGGATGCCGCGATCAAGCTCGCCTATGCCGACTCTGTCGTGATCGTCCCGGGCTACGGGCTCGCCGTAGCCCAGGCTCAGCACGCGGTCAAGGAGATGGCCGACGAGCTCGAGAAGCGGGGCGTCGAGGTCAGCTACGCGATTCATCCTGTCGCCGGGCGGATGCCGGGCCATATGAACGTGCTGCTGGCCGAAGCCGACGTTGACTACGAGAAGCTGCGCGAGATGGAGGACATCAATCCCGAGATGCCGCGCACCGACGTCGCGGTCGTCATCGGCGCCAACGACGTCACGAACCCAGCCGCCAAGAACGACCCCGATTCGCCGATCGCCGGGATGCCGATAATCGAGGTCTCAGAGGCTCAGCAGGTGATCGTCATCAAGCGCTCGATGAGCCCCGGCTTCGCGGGTATCGACAACGACCTCTTCTACCTGCCGAACTCAGACATGCTCTTCGGCGACGCCAAGAAGGTCGCGGCGGACATCGCCTCCGAGATCACGAACCTGTAGCGCTCGGCAAAGCGACCGGCGACTAGCCCTTCTTCTCGAGCTCGCGCTCGCGGCGGCGGCCTCGGCGCACGTGCGGTAGCGCCCAGCCGATCACGGCGCCCAGCGCGCCGGCGATCAGGATCGCGAGGAACAGCGGCGTCGTCGTCTCGACGAAGAGGATGTTGATCTCGACGTCCTGGGAGTTCTGCAGGACGAAGATCGCGAAGACGACGAGCGCGAACATCGCAAGGTAGAAGCGAAAGCTGCGACCTTCCTTGTGCGTGACTGCGTCGACAGCTGCGTTGTGGTCGGCCACGCGTGCGACTGTATCGCTTCGCCCTGGTGACGACAGTCGGCACTTTCGCCGCGCCACGAGCGCGTGGCACGGACCTAGGTTCGCGCCATGTTCATGCAGGTCCGGCTGAAGCGCGCATCGGGCCAGGCGACCGTCGAGTGGGTCGGGCTGATCTTGGTTGTCTCGCTGCTGGTCGCGAGCTTCGGTGCGCTCGCCGGCGTTGGGCTTCCCGGAGCCGGGTTGGCGCAGGCGATCGGCTCCAAGCTCGTCTGCGCCGTGCGGCTATCGGGCGAGTGCCGGGGCGATCGCTCGGCGCTCGAGCTTGCCTATGGCCCGAGGCTCGCCGAGGCGATCAGCTTCTACGCGCCCGATCTGCTCTACGAGGACGGGGTCCGCGAGCTGCCGGTCGACTATCACGAGTGTCGCGTGGACGCGTGCTCGATTGCGGCCGCGCAGTCCGGCGAGTCGACAGAGACGGTCGACGGCTCGCCAGCGGTTGCGTTCACCCACGTCATCGACTGCTCGACCGGCGCGATCGAGGCCGCGACCGCGGTCGACTGCTCGGGAGCGCGGGCAGGCAAGCGGTATCTCCAGTACTGGCTCTACTGGCCCGACAGTCAGACCGAGCCCTTCGGCGAGCGCGGCTATCACCCCGACGACTGGGAGAGCTTTCAGGTGCGTATCGGCGGCGGCGAGACGGTGGCCCGCGCCAGCTCGCATCACTCCTACAACTACTCAGGCGGCATGCGCAACTGGGCCAGCGATGCGGGCGTGATCAAGAAGGCCGGCTGGGGGCCTTACCTCGACAGCTATCACGTCTCCGCTGGAAGTCACGCCGGCCACGTCGAGGGCAGCCACGAAGGCAGTCGGCTGACTCCGGGCGATGAGCTCGTGCTGATCCCGATCGAGGCGATCGCCGACTCGGGCAGCGACGACGGGCTGTTCGCTGTCGTCCCGCCGTGGCTGAAGCCGGTCTACTCAGATCCCGAGGCGGAGGGGACTTGAGCGAAGCCTCATTCGGCGATCTCCGGCTCGACGACGACGTAGAAGCGGCTGCGGCCGATCTCACGCTCGCCGAGTCGCATCACCACCGCGTGCGGGCCCGCGGTTGAGAACTCGACGGTGGCTCCAAGCGAGATCACCAGCCGCTGAATCTGGCCGGCGACCGAGCCCGGGGGCCGGCCAGTCTCGATTTCGAACGAGAGCTCGTCGCCGAGGCGCTCGCCGTCGGGATCCTGGATCTCGAGGTCGATCGTATGCGGCTCGTTGGTCTCGTCCCAGGCCACGTCGACGCCGAAGCCGATCCCGAACTGGTGCTGGATCGGCAGCCCGGGGAAGCGCAGCATGTTCCAGCCGCCGCCCATCGCGTAGAGCTTGCCGTTGAGCGACTCGCTGTGGTCGGTCAAGAGCAAAAAGCCGATGTCCATCGCCGTCTCCCGCTACTTCGGCGGCATCCGCAGCGCGCCGTCGAGTCGGATCGTCTCGCCGTTGAGCATCGAGTTCGAGATGATCGCTTCAACCAGCGCCGCGTACTCGCCGGGCTCTCCGAGGCGCGAGGGGAAGGGAACGCCGGCGCCGAGCGCCTCGCGCGCCTCCTCAGGCAACGCCGCCAGCAGCGGTGTATCGAAAAGGCCGGGCGCGATCGTGATCACGCGTACGCCGCGCCCGGCGAGGTCGCGGGCAGCGGGAAGCGTGAGACCGACGATGCCGCCCTTCGACGCTGCGTAGGCGACCTGGCCGATCTGCCCGTCGAAGGCTGCGATCGAGGCCGTGTTGACGCAGACGCCGCGCTCGCCCGCCGCGTCGGGCTCGTTGGCGGCCATCGCGGTCGCCGCCAGGCGCAGCACGTTGAAGGTGCCGATCAGGTTGACCTTGATCACGTTGGAGAAAATCTCGAGATCGTGAGGGCCCTGCTTGGAGACCGTGCGCTGAGCCCAGCCGATTCCCGCACAGCAGACCGAGATGCGCAGGCCACCCTCAGCCGCTGCCGCAGCGTCGACCGCCGCCTGCACCTGATCGGCTTCCATCACGTTGGCCTCGACGAAGCTCGCATGGTCGCCGAGCTCGCCCGCAAGCGCCGAACCCTTGTCGGCGTTGAGGTCGGCGATCACAACCGCTGCGCCGGCTTCGTGCAAGCGCCGCGCGGTTGCCTCACCGAGGCCCGAGGCTCCACCCACGACCAGCGCGCTTGCCGCTTCGATTCGCATTCACGCCACCCTAGCGACGCACGACCGGCCCCCGGGCGGGTCCCCGGCCACGCGAACAAAACGGCTGCTGGGTAGGGACGGCCAGCGGGCGGTAGCGGTGCTCCGTGGAGATCCAAGAACGACTGTCGTTCCCAGATCTCCACACGTAGGCAGTCAGCCTCCCAAGGCCCGAACCACACACCCCCACCCAGCAACCAAGCGCCCGCAGCGCCGAAGACTCACGAGCCCTCTCGGGCGCGGCGCGTCCGAAGTCCGCGCCACTCAGGGCGCCAGGGCCTCGATCAGCCCCCCGAGATTGTCGGGAGTCGTGATCGGCGTGATCACCGGCAACGTGATCCCACCGGCGACGAACTGCTCGAGCCGAGCCTTCATCTGCTCGGGGGTGCCGAGGATGAACATCTCCTCGATCAAGTCCCATGGGGCCGCGGCGATTGCTCGCTCGCGGTCCTTTGCCGCCCACGCCTCGCACATCTCGGCGATCGCCTCGTCATGGCCGAGCCAGCGATAGAAGGCGGCGTAGACGGGCACGGTGACGTAGGAGGCGAACATGAACCGAGCGATCGGCTCGATCTGCTCGCGCGCGCCGGGAAGACAGAAGAAGCGACAGAGCAGCTCGAAATCCTCTGGCGCACCATCGAGTTGCTCGGTCACTCTCGCCAAGCCGGAGATCGGGAGGAAGTTCGTGAAGGCGCCATCGGCCTTGTCAACGGCGAGACGGAGCATCTTGCCGCGCAGCGCGGCGAGGACGATAGGCACCGGCGGAGGCGCGGTCTCGAGCTTGAAGCCGTTGGCGGTGCGCTCGCCGGCCAGCGCCGGGCGCAGAAGTCGACGGTCTGCTCGACCTTCGACAGCGGCCTTTCGAATGCAATCCCATTCCAGCCCTCGACGATGCGATCCGAGGAGGCGCCGATGCCGAGCACGAAGCGCCCGCCGCTGGCGTCGGCCAGCGCCGCAGCCTGTTGCGCCAGCAGCGCCGGACCGCGCTGAAACACACCGACGACGCCGGTGCCGAGCCGGATCTCGCTAGTCCAGGCTGCGGCCAGGGCAAGCGGCGTAAAGCCGTCAGGCCCGTTCGTCTCTCCGCTCCAGAGATCGGTGTAGCCCGCGGCTTCCGCCCGCCGTACAAGATCCTCGTGCCCGCTGAGCGGGGTCATCGGTAGCGGCAGCGTCAAACCCCAGCGCATGGTCCAAATCTATTCGAGCAGTACGCCGCGCGCTTGCGCCAGGTTCGGATAGGTTTCTCGCTGCATGGAGTTCTCGCGGCTAAATCGCACCCGCGTGCTGATCGGCGCCGCAGCCTCGATTCTGCTGATTGTCTCTCTGCTGTTCTTGCCCTGGTACACATTGTCCGAGAACCCGCAGCGCGTCGAGGGCGGCCCCGATTTCAACTCCGACGCTTTCATCTGCGGCACGGGCGAGTTCGAATGCACCGGCTGGGAGACCTTCCCGATCTTGCGCTGGCTGCTGCTCGCGGCCGCGCTGGCCCCGCTGATCCTCGGCTACATCCTCGTTCGTGGCCACAAGCTTTCCTATCCGCCGGGCGAGATGACGATGATCGCCGGCTTCGCCGCGGTGGTGCTGATCGGCTACAACGGCTTGATCGACCGGCCCGGATCCAGTGTGGCTGAAATCGGAATCACGCTCGAGATCGGCTATTACCTCGCCCTGCTCGCAGCGGTAGTGATCGCCGCGGTCGGCTTCACCCGCTCGCTGGAGAGCGGTGGCGGTGCCGCCCGCAAGGCGCCCGGCACCGTCTGACAGTGGGAGTCATCTCCCAGGACCAGCGCTCGGGCGCCAAGCCCGACCGCAATCTCGCGCTCGAACTGGTTCGCGTCACCGAGGCTGCCGCGCTGGCGGCGGCGCGCTGGGTCGGGCTCGGTGAGAAGGAGTCAGCCGACGGCGCCGCGGTAGACGCGATGCGGCTGATGCTCGACACGGTGCCGATGGACGGCCTCGTCGTCATCGGCGAGGGCGAAAAGGACGAAGCGCCGATGCTCTACAACGGCGAGCGCATCGGCGATGGCAGTCCACCCGAGGTCGATATCGCCGTCGACCCGCTCGAGGGGACCACGCTCTGCGCACGCGGAATGCCCTCTGCCCTCGCAGTGATCGCTCTCTCAGAGCGCGGGACGATGTTCGATCCCGGACCGTGCTTCTACATGGAGAAGATTGCCGGCAACTCCGAGATCGCCGACGTGCTCAGTCTCGACGACTCGCTGACCGAGGTGGTCGGCCGTGTCGCCGAGCGCAAGGGCAAGGAGGTCGGCGACGTCACGCTGATCATGCTCGACCGCCCCCGCCACGATGAGGCCGTCGCCGAGATGCGCGAGCTCGGCGCCCGCATCCGCTTCATCACCGATGGCGACGTTTCCGCTGCTTTGTTCGCGGTCTCTGCCGACGCCGGGGTCGACTTGCTCTATGGCATCGGCGGCACCCCCGAGGGCGTGCTCTCGGCAGCGGCGATCAAGTGCTCGGCGGCCAGATCCTGGGCAAGCTGTGGCCGCGCGACGACGCCGAGCGCAAGGCAGCGACCGACGCCGGCTACGACCTCTCAGAGACCCTCGACGCCGACCGCCTCGTCGCTGGTAAGGACGTCTTCTTCGCCGCCACGGGCGTCACCGATGGCGAGCTGCTCCAGGGCGTCCGCTATGCACGCGGCAAGGCGAACACCGAGTCGCTGGTGATGCGCTCGCGCTCGGGCACTGTGCGCACCGTCACCGGCCGCCACGACCAAGCGAAGCTGCGCGAGGTCACCGGAGGCAGGTATGGGTAGGTCGTTGCCGTTGTCCAGCGACGGCGCTCGCTAACGTGCGCTGATGCCTCCGGCGCCGCCTTCAGTCCTTATCGCGGGGGCAACCGGGTACATCGGCAGTCTCTTGGCGCACGAGCTTGCGCAAGCACTACCATCAGGTTCGCTGTCTGGTCCGAGACCCGGCCAAGGCCCAGGATCTCGCCGACGTGCGGTTGCGATGTCGTCCGCGGCGACGTGCTCGAGCCGGACACGCTCGGGCCCGGCCCTCGAAGGAATCGATTTCGCCTACTACCTTGTGCACTCGATGGGGCGGGGGGCGAGCAGCAGCGATTTCGCCGAGCTCGACAGCGCCGCGGCCGAGAACTTCGGCTCAGCCGCCAAGGCCGCCGGAGTCGAGCCGTATCGTCTATCTCGGTGGCCTCGGCGACGAGCGCGCGTCCAAGCACCTCCAAAGCCGCCACCACACCGCTGAGGTGCTGGCGCAGTCGGGCATACCGTTGACTTACTTTCGCGCCGCCGCGGTGATCGGCTCGGGCAGCGAATCGTTTCGAGTCGTCTTCTACCTGGTCAAACGCCTGCCGGCGATGGTGACGCCTAAATGGACGACCAGCAAGACCCAGCCGATCGCCATCGGCGATGTCGTCGAGTACCTGCACGCGGCGCTCCACACGAGCGCATCGAGCGGCCGCGAGATCCAGATCGGTGGGGCGGAGGTGACCACATACGGCGGCATGATGGACGCGATGGCCAAGGCGATGAATCGTCGCCCCCCGCTTCGCATCAGCGTTCCGGTCCTATCGCCGAAGCTGTCGTCGCTTTGGATCGGGCTGGTGACGCCCGTTGACGTCGGCGTCGCGCGGCCGCTGATCGAGGGGCTGACGACCGAGACGGTCGTCACCGATCGCTCGGGCATGGGTCTGTTCGAGATCGAGGCGACGCCGCTCGACGAGGCGATGCGCGCCGCTCTCGACGAGTAGTTGCGTCGCGCTAGAGCGCGGGGTCAGAGAAGGCTCGCGCGCGCTCTTCCTCGACGCTGCCGGTCTCGTGGAACTCGAAGCGCAGGGCGTTGATCACGGCGCCCGCAAGCAGTGCCAGGCTGATCAGGTAGAACCAGATCAGGGCGATGAGGATGAAGCCGAGCGCCCCGCCGAGCTCCTCGATGTTCGACTGGGTCAGGTAGACCGGGAAGACCGCGTTGGCAACTGCCGTCGTCGCGGTGACGAACATGGCCCCTGCCCAGATCCCGCGCCAGGGCACGTGGCCCTTGGGTACGAAGTAGTAGATCAGCGAGACGAGCCCGAAGGTGAGCAAGAGGGCCGCCGCCAGCACGAGGCCGCTGCGCACGGCGCCGAACTCGTCGAGGCCGAAGGGAAGGTCCTCGGCGCCCGAGGCGAGCACACCCTCGGCCACAGGGACGATCACGCTCGCCGCCATGAAGGCGACAACCACGATCAACATCAGCAGGGCAAAGCGCTTCTGCTCGATCCAGCCCCGGCACTCGACGTGGTAGATGCGACAAAAGGCGGTGTCCATCGCCCCCCAGAACGAAGCGCCGATCCAGATCGCGCCGATCGCCGCAACGACGCCGATCGTCGTCGAGCCGTCGCGAATGCGTTCGACGATCGACGACAGCGACTCGCGCTCGACGGCCGGGAATATGCCTTCCAGGTCGCGGATCACGCTTGCCTCGACGTCGGTGTTCTGGATCACCTGCCCGAAGATGAACAGAACCAAGAGCACGAAGGGAAATAGGGCCAAGGCGAGGTTGTAGGCGACCATCGCCGCCATCCCCGTAATGTTCTCGCGGTAGGCCCGTTCCCAGAAAACGCGCAGATAGCGCCAGCTCACCGGCGGTCGGCGTTCTGTCGCAGGGCGTCAATGGCCTTGGTCGCCAAACGCACCCCGAGCGTCGCCGCCTCGGCCGCGGCCGCGACGCCGGCCCAGGCGAGATCTTCCAGCCCCGCCCCCGAGCGCTGCCGTGGCGGTTCTGGCGCCGGCCCAGATTCGCGCTCGGGCCGGGGTTGGCTCGGCTTCTGCGTCCCTGCCGGCTTTGCCACAGCCTTCGGTTTCACCGCGGCTTTCGGCTTCGTCGTGGCCTTGGCCCGAGCTGGAGTCGTCTGCTTGGCCGTGGTCTTGACCGCTTGGGCGCGATCGCGGCGCGGGCTGCGGGCGCCCGGGCGCGATGCGGGCAGGTTTGAGAAGACGCTGTTTTGGGGCGCGGAGCCGTCAGCTGCGTCTGCATCGGTCGCCGCCGGTTCGTCGTCCATGTGACGTATTCCAGCGGGATCGGCGGACGCGCGCGTTGCGATTGCCGTAACCCTCGGCGGGTACCGGTGTTTGACGCCCGCAATCACTCAGGGATTCGTTGACTCCGAAAGGGACGGCGGTACAATTCGCACACGCGTTCGCGCTTTTCCGGGCCGCATCGGGGCCATGGCAGGGCACTCCGGGATGCTGCGCATCAACACATCAAGGAAGGAAGACGGAGCCAACCAATGCTGATCACCGAACTTCAGGAGCTCGAGGAGGTCAAGAACCTCGTCACCCGGGGCCAGGCCGTGGGCGTTGTCGCCTACGGCGAGGTCGCCCAAGCATTGGCCGAGGTCGACGTCGACGAAGGCGATATCGAGGAGCTTTACGGCTACCTCGAGGGCCAAGGCGTGGAGATGGTCGACGATGTCGATCCCGCGCAGAAGGCCTCGCCCGATGCCGAGCGGGCCGAGCCCAAGCGCGGCAAGCGCCGCTCCAAGGCAGCGCTCGACTTAAAGCCGGACATGACGACGGACTCGCTGCAGCTTTTCCTCAAGGACATCGGCAAGGTGCGGCTCCTAACCGCCCAGGAGGAGGTCGATCTCGCCAAGGGAATCGAGCGCGGCGATCTCGATGCGAAGCAGAAGATGGTCGAGTCCAACCTTCGCCTCGTCGTCTCGATTGCCAAGAACTATCGCAACCAGGGCTTGCCGTTCCTCGATCTGATCCAGGAGGGGACGCTCGGTTTGGTCCGAGCGGCAGAGAAGTTCGACTACCGCAAGGGATTCAAGTTCTCGACCTACGCGACGTGGTGGATCCGCCAGGCAATTGCCCGGGCGCTCGCCGACAAGGCACGCACGATTCGGATCCCAGTTCACGTCGTCGAGAAGCTGAACAAGATCGGGCGCGCTGAGCGCAAGCTCGTCACCGAGCTCGGTCGCGAGCCCACTCCCGACGAGATCGCCGAGGTCACCGGCATCGATCCCGACGAGGTCGACCAGATCAAGCGCTCGGCCCAGGCGCCGGTGTCGCTCGAGAAGCCCGTCGGCGACGAAGAGGAGTCGGAGTTCGGGCAGTTCATCGCCGACGAGAAGGCCGAGTCGCCGTTTGAGCGCGCCGCCGACCTGCTCACCAAAGAGGCGCTGCGCGAGGCGCTCGAGAATCTCTCCTACCGCGAGCGCCGCGTGCTCGAGCTGCGCTACGGGCTCGGCGGTGAGCATCCCCGAACTCTCGACGAGGTCGGGCGCACGTTCAACGTCACCCGCGAGCGCATCCGCCAGATCGAGAACCAGTCACTGAAGAAGCTGCAGTCTCTGGCGGAAGCACAGAAGCTGCGCGAAGTAGCGTAAGCCCGACGACAAGCCGGCCTTCCAAGCGCTTGGCTTGGCTTGGGGCGATGGCGTCGCGCTTGGCCAGGCGGGTTTGAGATCGACCTACTCGATGCCGAACACCGATCCTCGCACCGGTGCAAGCGACTTTCTGCGCTCGACCACGACTGACATCATCACCGGCCCCGGAGCGAGTGTCGCCGACGCAGCCGTTCAGGCACAGCGTCTCGATTCGCCCCTGACCACCGCGCTGAAGCCCTAGTTACTTTCCTCCTCGGGGTGTGCGCGAAACGTATTCGACGGCCCGCGCGGCCGCTACCGTGTGGCGATTAGCGCAGGGACCGCGAACTTGAAGCGCCGCGTTGCGGCTGGGGTGGCGCTTGCGCTTGCGCTGGTGACGATGAGCGCGCTGGCAGCCGGCGGGTCGAACGCCGTCGCCGGGCCTGCCGTGCGGCCGAACGTCATCGTCGTCATGACCGACGATCAGGCACCGGGGTTGATGCAGGCGCTGCCCGCGGTCGAGCGGCTGATCGGACGCCGCGGCACTACCTTCGAGAACGCGGTTGCCAGCTACCCGCTCTGCTGTCCCTCCCGGGCGAGCTTCCTTACCGGCCAGTACGCCCATAACCACGGCACTCTCGGCAACGGGCCGCGCAGCGGCGGTGGCTACCCGGCACTGATCGACCCGAAGCGCAACCTGGCGGCTTGGTTTCAGGCAGCGGGCTATGAGACCGCGTTTGCCGGCAAGTGGCTCAACGGCCTGCGAACGCCGCGGGTCGCGCCGCCCGGCTGGACGCGGTGGAACGCGCTGGTCGGAGCCGGGGGAGAGGGCCTCTCCTCGTTCTATGACTTCGACATCTTCGAGCCCGACGGCAGCCCGCGCCACTACGGCTCGGCTCCTCGCGACTATCAAACCGATGTCCTCACTCGCGACTACGCCTTGCCGCTGATCTCCGAGCAGGCGACGACCCCAGGTTCGTTCTTTCTCTGGCTTGCCTACCACCCACCGCACGACGGCCTTGGCCGAAACGATCGCGCGGGGCGGCGCTGTTCGATCGGTGAGCCGGGCGTTCGCGGTGGGCGCCAGAGCGCGATTCCGGCGCCTCGCCACGCGACCCGGTTTGCCGGCGCCGCGCTGCCGCAAGCTCCCTCGTTCAACGAACGCGACGTTTCCGACAAGCCTGCGTTCATCCAGCGGCGTGACCCTCTCGGCCCGCGCGATCTTGAGATCATCACGCTCAACTATCGCTGCGGACTGGCCGCATTGCTCTCCGTCGACGAGGCTGTCGAGGCAATTGTCGAGGCGCTCCAGGCAAGCGGCCAGCTCGACAACACGATCCTCGTATTCACCTCCGACAACGGCATGCTCGGCGGTGAGCATCGGATCAAGGCGGCCAAGAACAGACCGTATGAGGAGGCGCTGCGGGTGCCGCTGCTGATCAGCGGGCCGGGAGTCGCCCGCGGACTCATTTCAGACGATCCGGTGGCCAACATCGACCTGGCGCCGACGCTGCTCGAGTTGACGGGAGTCCCGATGCCGCCCGAGGGCGCTCGCACAATCGATGGAACTTCACTGGCAGCGCAGCTCGCCGGCGCGCCGGCGCCCGCAGGCCGGGCGATCTTGATCGAAGGTCGCGACAACGTGCGCCAATCGCGTCGTGCTTATAAGGCACGGTCCTACGTCGGCGTGCGCACGCAGCGTTATGCCTACATCGAGCACCGCCGCGCCGCCGCCGGCTCGCTCGCTGCGGCGATCGACCTCTCGATCGGCGCCGGGCGCACCACGGATACCGAGCTTTATGACCTCTCTCGCGATCCCTTCCAGCTCGAGAGCCTTCATCGCGATCGGCCCTACGCCGAGGCTCGGCGCTCGCTCTCGGCGTTGCTGGACGAGCTCGAGAGCTGTGCGGGAAGTGGCTGCAACGCGCTTTACGCTGAGGCTGAGGGCTAAAGACCGGGCGACGACGGCCGATAAGAGGTCTGATGTTCGACATCGACCAAGCACTGCGCCATCTCATCGAAATCGGCGGCTCGGACTTGCACGTCAAGGTGCCGGCGCCGCCGATGGTTCGTCTCCAGGGCTCATTGCAGCCGATTGAGGGTGCTGCGCCGCTGACGGGGGAGGAGACCGACGCCGCTCTTCGCCACATCATCGATGACGCCGAACTGCTGGCGGAGTTTGAGAAATCCGGCGAGGCTGACTTCTCCTACTCGATCCCGAACTTCTCGCGCTTTCGCGTCAACGCGTTTCGCCAGCGCGGCTCGGTTTCGATCGCGATCCGCGCCATCCCTTTCGTGATCCGCACGGTCGAGGATCTCGGACTGCCGCCCGCGATCACCGCGCTGGCCGAGGAACAGCGCGGCATCGTCTTGCTCACCGGCACCACAGGCTCGGGCAAGTCGACGACGCTGGCCGCGATGGTCGACCACATCAACTCGACCAGGGCCCGCCACATCATCACGCTCGAGGATCCGATCGAGTACCTGCATCCAGACAAGATGTCGATCATCAACCAGCGCGAGGTCGGACAGGACACCGAAAGCTTCGGCCGCGCGATGCGGCGCATCCTGCGCCAGGATCCCGACGCGATCCTGATCGGCGAGATGCGCGACGAGGAGACGGTCCGCACCGCCCTCTCGGCGGCTGAGACGGGCCACCTCGTTCTCTCGACGCTGCACACCCTCGACGCAACCGAAACGGTCAACCGCATCATCGACTTCTTCCCGCCCCATCTCCAGGGACAGGCCCGCGTGATGCTGGCGGCAACGCTGCGCGGCGTCGTCGGCCAGCGGCTGGTCAAGAGCATCGACGGCCAGGGACGCGTCGCGGTCTGCGAGATCCTCGTTGCCACCGGCCGGGTGCAAGACCTGATCCTCAACCCCGAGGAGACCGGCAGGCTCGGCGAGGTCATCGCCGAGGGCGAGTTCTATGGCATGCAGACCTACGATCAGGCGCTGATGCACCACGTGCTCGCGGGCAACATCGATGAGGCTGTTGCCTATGACGCCGCAACCAGCCCGCACGACTTCAAGCTCATGCTCGAGGCCAAGGGCCAGCGCGCAAGCGGCATCGAATCGGTGATGGAAGAAGAGCCCCAGCCCGAGCACATCACGATCTGAGCTCGACGGCTCAGAACCTCCAGAGCCACTTCACTTCGTAAAGCGTTGGCTATACTCGAGACGAGAGCTGGGGCGCTCTTTGGTGCCTTTCGCACCTCGTCCCAGAGTCAATTGCAATGAGCGATTCCCCCTGTCCAGTTGGTTGTTGCGCGGAGCTTGTCTCTGGCAAATGGACCCTCCTCGTAATCCGTGACCTGGCCGACTCCAGCCGTCGCTTCTGCGAGCTCGAGCGCTCGCTTCAGGGGATCAGCCCGCGAACGCTCTCGCTGCGCCTGCGCGCGCTCGAGGAGTGCGGCATCGTCGTTCGCCACACCTACCCGGAAGTCCCGCCGCGCGTCGAGTACGTGCTGACCGAAAAGGGCCGCGCCCTCGTGCCCCTGATCGAGGAGATGCGCTCCTACGGCCGCCGTTGGCTGCTCGAGTCAAAGCGCTCGAGTACGACACTCGTAGCGCACTAGTCGTCGGCGACGCGGCCGTTGAGTCGCGTTAGGACGTAGTCGTTCGGCGCTGCGGGCGCTTTGTTGCTGGGTGGGGGTGTGTGGTTCGGGCGCGCGGCGGCTGATTGCCCACGTGTGGAGATCGAATAACGACTGTCGTGAATGGATCTCCACACGTGGAGATCTAGCAGCCGACCCGCCTGCAACGCGCGTTGCAGGGCAGGACCGTTGCGCAGGCGCGCGAAGTCAGGGGCCATGCGCGATTTGGTGGTGCGAGAAGGGCTCGAGGTGATGGCGCGTGATGCGTCGGAATGCTTGCGCGAGCTGATCGCTGCGGGCGAGGAGATTCCCTACGTCGTTCACGAGCCCGGCGAAGGCGCGCCGATCTGCCGCTATGAGCCGCAAGCAGAGCTCTTCGTTCGCAAGCATGTCGGCTCGCTGCGCCGCCTCGATTCGTTTGGGTCTGCCTGCGCCGCGCTTGAGGCTGCCGGCCTCGCTGCCCTCTATCTCGACGAGATCGGAATCGCGATTCCGACCGCGCCGGGCGAGCGCGGCGAGCTTGCCGGCGTCGTCTTTCTCTGTCGCCTGTGGATGGGTGTCTCCGACTTCTCGGTCGATACCGACCGGCTCGAGCTCGCGATCGACGAGGTTGAGGCGGGCGGCGATGTCGACGACGGCCAGATCGAGGTCTGCGTACCGCTTCGCGGCTTGCAGATGCCGGTTTCGCGTGTCGACCTCGAAACGGCTTCGATCGTTCGCGCCGACTCCGTCGACGTGCCTCCCGAAGCGCGCTCCAACGACGGTCTCGGCCTCTCGCCCTGGGAGCCCGCGTTTCTCGCCGTCACGCGCGTCGATGCCCTCAGCGGCGACGCAGAAGGCGCCCCCGATCCCGGGTTGGCGGCCGTGGAAGCTTTTCGCCTGCTGGTGACGACGCTGCGCCTGTTCAAGGCCGGCGGAGTTGGGCTCGGACCGCACGCCTGGACCCGCATCAGCGGGGATCGCTGGCGGCGCATCGCCACCGGTGCCGGTCGCCAGCGGCCGGGCGGCTATCGCCTGAGCTCGCCTGAGCTCGCCGAGCTGACAGCGCTCTCCCGTGCGCTCGCTACTCCTGGCAGTCCGTTTCAGCGTCGCACCGCCGAGCGACCCGGCTTTCCGGTCGTGCTCGGCCGCGCGATTAGTCGCTTTGAGGCCGGGCTGGAACGAAATGTCGTCGTCGAGGCGCTCAACGACCATCTGCTCTCGCTGCGGTTCCTGCTCGAAGGAGGCGGTCCGGCGAACCTCGGACTCTCGATGCGCATCGCCGCGCTGTGCGCCGAGCCTGAGCGCCGTGACGAGGTCAAGGCCGTCGTCGATCGCGCCGTCGGCCTCGAGCGTGAGCTTTGGAGCGGCGAGCCGCCGCTGGGCAATCGTTCCGTGCCCCCGGCCGAGACGGCCGCGGTGCTCGAGGACCTCGCCCGCGCGATTCTCAAGGATGCCGCGGCCGGGCACCTCGGCTCCGACCTGCGAGCGACCGCCGATGAGATCTTGCTGGCCGATGGTCTCGCCGTCGGCGAGGGCGCCGCCGAGCAGCGCGGCAGCACAACTGAATGGGACCTGGAGCCGGCCGAGGTCTTCGCCGAGACCGACAGCGACTGGGATGAGCCGGAGCTGATCGATGAGCTCGAACGATCAATCGACTCCGGGTCCGATGTCGAGCAGGTCTCGGAGCTCGATCAGCGAATTTCACCGGAACCAAGCCCCGAGCCCGAGGAGTCAATGGTGATCGAAAGAGCGAGAAAGCTGTTCAACGGCGAGGCCAACCCTCTGGAGCTCGTCGAGCAGCCAGACGAAGCCGAGCCGGCGTTTATTGACGATCACGACGACGAGCGCCCGCCAAGCCCGGTGCTACGCCTGATCGAGCAAACCCGCGCCGAGCGTGCCGCCCATCACGACCGCGTCGCAGGCCTGTTCCCGGCCCCCGAGACGACGGAATGGAGCGTTCGCGAGATCGCCTATGACCGCACCCGGCGCGCAGACGTCGACGAGCACGCCGAAATTTCCTAACCGAACCCGGTGCGCACGCGCCAGGCGCATGAGCTCAGGCTGATGCCGCGATTCGTTTGCGCTCCTTGGCGCCGGAGGCAAACAGGTAACGATTGATCTCCATCAGCCCGGCGAGATCGTGAACGTCCTCGTCGAGATAGGGCACCTCGATCACCGCATCGCCGCCGATCGCCGCGACCAGCTGTTCGATGTTGGCGCGATCGCGCGCCGAAAGCTCTGCGAAGTCGTCGAAGTTGGCAGCGACCCTTGCGGCGAGCTCCTGATCGCGGGCTAGTTCTTCGGTCAGCGACTGTTCGAGCCCGGAGCGCTTGCCGCGCAGCTTGCCCTCGTAGTGGACCTTGTTCACGACCGCGCCGCCGAACGGCAATTTCGCATCCTCGAGCTTGCTGCGGAAGTGCATCGCTTGTGACATCGGCTCGTCCTGCGGACCGCAGACGATGAGAAAGGCCGTCTTCTTGTCGCCGAGCAGCTCGTTGACGCGGAGCGCGCGCTCGCGAAATCCTCCGACCATGCCGCTGAACGCCTGGAAGAACTCGGCCAGATCCTCGAGCAGATCGACGCCTGTGATTCGTCGCAGAACCGAGAACATGAGCGACGTGCCGCGCCCAAAGACCTTCATCCCGAATCCGGTCGGCTTCATGAACACCTGCAGGGCCCGCCCCTCGATGAACTGGACCAGGCGCTTGGGGGCGTCGAGGAAGTCGAGCGCGTTCGTCGTCGGCGGAGTGTCGAGTACCAGCAGGTCGTAGCGGTCTCTCGGCATCGATCTCGTACAGCTTCTCCATCGCCATGTACTCCTGCGAGCCGGCGAGCGCCGCCGAGAGCTGCTGGTAGATCCGGTTGCCGAGAATGCGATCCGCGCTCTCGGTGTCGGGCGCGTGCTCCTTGACGACATCGTCGAAGGTTCGCTTGGCGTCGAGCATCATCGCCCACAGCTCGCCGTCGCCGGCATCCACGCCGGCCTTGGTGAACAGCGCCGGGTCGACCTGACGTTCGGTATTGCCGAGCTCGGGCAGGCCGAGCGAGTCGGCTAGGCGCTTGGCCGGATCGATCGTCAGCACCGCGACGCGCTTGCCGCGAGCTGCCATCCCCGCGGCGATCGCTGCCGAGGTCGTCGTCTTGCCGACTCCGCCGGAGCCGGCGCAGATGCAGATTCGCTTGCCGTCGAGCAGGTCGGCGATCGGACGCCATCAGCTCCCAGCCTTGGCTGCCAGCGCGCCGATCTGCTCGAGCCCGATCTCGGGCTCGAAGAGGAAGGGCAGCGTCGTCACCGGCGCCCGGGTCAGCTCGTCGAGCCGGGCCAGCTGTTCGCGCTGAGCGCGGGCACGTCGCGCCTGGCTGACCGCGGCGCGGCAGGCGGCGCGCGAAAGTTGATCGCCCTCGCCGGCCGCCTCGGCGATCCGCTTCGTCTCGGCAATCGTGAAGCGCTTCGGATAGACGCCGTTGCAGAAGATCCGCTCGACCTTGAGACCGATCGTGGTAGCAAGATCGTGCTCGAGCATTGCGGTCTCATTGACGGGCATCTCCTCCGGCAGTGCGACGACAGCAACGGTGGTGCGCTTTGGGTCGCGGATGAGGTTGTCGAGCGCCTCGGCATGCTGGCGCAGCGGGCCGACGCGGGCGATGTTGGCGAAGGTTCGCGGCGTCTGCAAGAAGCCGACGCCGTGACCCGTGGCGGGAGCATCGACGATCACGGTGTCGTACGCGTGCGCACCTTTGAGCTTGCGCCGGTCGAGGGCGAGCTCCCAGATCTTGCCGATCGTGACCAGTTCCTTGAGTCCGGGCGTGGCCGCCGCGAGGTAGGTGAACAGGCGCGACTTAAACAGTAGATCGCGCATTGCCTTGACCTTGACCTGAAGCAGGACGTACTCGCGCATCGATTCATCGGGATCGATTGAGATCGCCCACAGGTTCTCTTCGATCTCGACCTCATGAAAGCCAACCTCGTTGCGGTGAAAGACATGCGACATGTGCTCCTGTGCGCTGACCTCGCAGAGGATCGTGCGCTTGCCCGCGCGTGCGGCCGCCAAAGCCAGCGCCAGCGAGACCGTGGACTTACCGACACCGCCCTTGCCGGTGACGAAAACGACGCGCTTGTCGAGTAGCTCGGACACCGGTCCGCAGATCGTATTGGGCGGCGCTTGCAACGAAGCGTTCTTGGAAAGGGAAGGAAAGCTGTTACTGCGTGCGAATAGTCGCGAACGTATGGGACTTTTCAACCGCTCCACACGGACTGATGAAGATCGACGGCCGGGTCATCGCGACACGCCGCTAACCGACGAGGAGGTCGCGCCGCCAATGTCCGAGCGCCCACCCGAGCCAGACTACGCGCCAGCTGTAGGCGCCCCGCAGCCCGAAAGCACTTCAGAGGCAGCCGAAACCGAGAGCGCACCGGTCGAGGGCCAAAGAGCTCCCGAGGCGACGACATCGACGCCCCCAGCGCCGACTCCGCTGCCACCCGAGATCGATCCCGACGAGCTGCGCATCACCGCCAATCAGGCACTCGGCCCCCGCCGCGGGAATCCTCTCGCGACGCCCTCACCGGGCCCGGGCGGCGAAAACGAGGCCAGCGGCAGACGTGCCCAGGTGATCAGCTTCGCCAACCAGAAGGGAGGAGTGGCGAAGACCACCAGCACCCTCAACCTCGCCGTTGCATTTGCCGAGTCAGGCCACGACGTCCTCTGCATCGATCTTGATCCACAGGGCAACCTGACAATGAGCCAGGGGATCGACCCCGACCTGGTGGAGAAGTCGATGTTCGACGTCCTCGTTCATCACATCCCGCTGCGCGAGGTGATCGAGGAGCGTGAGATCGACATCGCGGTCGCCTCGATCGATCTCGCCGGCGCCGAGATCGCGATGTCGACCCAGATCGGCCGCGAACGTTCGCTGGAGAAGGCGATCGCCGGGGTGGCCGACGACTACGACTACGTCTGCATCGACACGCCGCCGAGCCTTGGGCTGCTGACGATCAACGCCCTCACCGCCTCCGACAAGGTGATCGTCCCCGTCCAGTGTGAGTACCTCTCGATGCGTGGCCTGTTGCAGCTGCAGAACACGCTCCAGATGATCCAGGAGAACCTCAACCCGCGAGTCAAGATCGAGGGCATCCTGCCGACGATGCTCGACTCACGCACGGTGCACGCCAAGGAAGCCGTCGAGATCCTCGAGGAAAACTTCGGCGAGCTCGTGTTCAAGTCGCGCATCCGCAAAACGATCAAGTTCGCCGAAGCACCGGTTCGCGGTGCCAGCGTGCTCAAGTACGATCCCCAAAGCAACGCCGCCGACTACTATCGGGCGCTCGCCCAGGAGGTCCTAGAAAATGGCGCGTAAGAAGCGGGCCAGCATGCGGGAAGGCCCGCTCGCCGATCTCTTCCGCGCCACCGTCGACCCCGATGATCCGCCCGAGGCGCCCGCGCCCGCCCGGCGATCGCGCGACGAGGTTGAAGCGGTTCGCGACGAGCCCGCCACCGAGCAATCACATCGCTCAGAACCTGAGGCCTCCGAGCACACCTTCTTCGATCAGACCGATTCTGAGCCCGAGCAGCGCGCAGGCAGCGACGCTCCCAGCGGGCCACCGGATGCAAAGGAACGCCTCTCGCGGATCTTCTCCGATGATCATCTCGACGCCGATGGCCCCGCCTACGGTCGCGACGAACCTTCCTACTCGAGCTACGACTCACTCGGCGACCCGAGCCCTCATTCGCCGGTGATCCGCGTCATCGGCGTTGGTGGAGCGGGCGTCAACGCGGTCAACCGCATGGTCGATGCCGGCATCTCCGGGGTCGAGTTCATGGCGGTCAACACCGACTTGCAGTCGCTGCAGCAGTCAAACGCCGACGTCACCGTGCACCTCGGCAGCGGCGTTGCTCGCGGCCTTGGCGCGGGCTCCAACCCCGAGCTTGGATTCCGAGCCGCCTTTGAGGAGCAGGACAAGATCAAGCGCCTGCTCAAGGGGTCCGACATGGTCTTCGTCACCTGTGGCGCGGGCGGTGGCACCGGCACCGGAGCAGCACCGGTGATCGCTCGCCTGTCTCGTGACGTCGGTGCGCTCACCGTCGGCATCGTCACCAAGCCGTTTCGATTCGAGGGCAGCCGCCGCGCCACCCAGGCCAGCGAAGGCATCGACTCGCTCGCAGCCGAGGTCGACACCCTGATCGTCGTTCCCAATGAGCGCTTGCTGAGCGTGCTGGCGAAGACGACGACAATGATGGAGGCCTTCCAGGTTGCCGACGATGTCCTGCGCCAGGGCGTACAGGGAATCTCCGAGCTGATCACGCTGCCCGGGATGATCAATCTCGACTTCGCCGATGTGCGCACGACGATGCGCGACGCCGGCCGGGCGCTGCTCGGTATCGGCATGGGCGCGGGTGACAATCGCGCCATCCGCGCCGCCGAGAGCGCCGTTTCCTCGCCCTTGCTCGAGACCTCGGTCGAGGGCGCACAGTCGATCCTGCTCTCGATCACCGGCGGCGACGACCTAACCCTGCTCGAGGTCTCCGAGGCCGCGAAGATCGTTCAGGAGGCCGCCCATCCCGAGGCCAACATCATCTTCGGCGCCAACGTCGACGAGGCAATCGACGACGAGGTCTGGATCACCGTGATCGCGACTCGCTTCGACGGCCAGGGGCGCCGAGCAGACAACGCCAAGGCTGGCGAGCGTCGTGCCATCGGCGCCTCCTCGGTCCAGCCTCGCAGCCCTGAGCGCCAGCCGGCGAGCGCAAAGCGCCGCGAGCGTCCCGTCGACTTCGAGCTCGACGTTCCAGAGTACGTCCCCGGCAAGTAGCTTCCGCGCACTGCCTTAGCCTGGGCGTATGAGCGCTCGGGGAGTCGTCGCCGCCGGCCATCCGTTGACCGCCGAGGCGGGGGCGAGCGTGCTGCGCCAGGGCGGCAACGCGGTCGATGCCGCAGTCGCTGCGGTGATGACCTCATGCGTGACCGAGAGCCCGCTCACAGGCCTCGGCGCGGGCGGCTACATGCTTGTTCACAACGACGCCGAGTCGGTGCTGCTCGACTTCTTCGTCGCCGCCCCGGGATTGGCCGCCGGCGAGCGCGGCTCGGAGCTGGTGCCGATCCCGATCCACTTCACCGAGCATTCGTCGCAGACCTTTCATGTTGGCGCTGCCTCGTGTGGCGTGCTCGGCACCCCGGCGGGCCTGGTCGAGGCGGTGCGCCGCTTCGGCAGCGCTTCGATGGTCGAGCTGGCGATGCCCGCTGCGCGGCTCGCACGTGACGGAGTCGAGCTCAACGCCGAGCAGGCCTTCTTCATCGAGATCCTGGCGCCGATCCTGACCCATTACGAGGAATCCGCCGCGATCTATGCGCCGGGCGGATCGCTACTTGGGACCGGTGACATGTTTCGGTTTCCCGAGCTGGGTGACGCCCTCGAGCTGCTCGGTGCCGAAGGCGCGACCCCGTTCTACCGAGGCGCGATCGCCCAGCGGATGAGCGAATGGGTGCTCGAGCGCGGTGGAACTCTCGCCGCCGCCGACCTCGCCGCCTACGAGCCGATTGCGCGCGCCCCTGTGCGGGCAACCTTTCGCGAACGCGATGTGCTGACGAATCCGCCGCCGTCCTCAGGCGGCCTGCTGATCGCTTTCGCACTCGAACTGCTCGCCAGAAGCGATAACCCCGAGCTCGGCACCGAGGAGATCGTCGCCGCGATGCAGGCCGCGCAGTCGGCTCGCACGCCCGAGTTTCTCGCCGGCCTTTACGAGGACGACTTTGTCGCCCGCTTCCTCTCCGACGACCGCCTTGGCTCGACCACTCACATCACCGCGGTCGATGCCGAGGGGTGTTGCGCGAGCGTCACCTGCTCCAACGGCACGGGCTCGGGGTTGATCGTTCCCGGCACCGGGATCCACATCAACAACATGCTTGGCGAAGAGGACCTGAACCCGCTGGGCTTTCACCGCTCAGTGCCCGGGCACAGGCTGCCTTCGATGATGTCGCCCACGATCGTCCTGCGCGATGGCGCCTTCGAGGCCGGACTCGGCAGCGGTGGCTCGAACCGGATCCGCTCCGCGGTCCTGCAGACGATCGTTCGCCTCGTCTGCGAGGGGTGTGACGTCGCCGGGGCCGTCGAAGCTCCGCGCGTGCATTTCGAGGCCGGCGCCGTGCAGGCAGAGCCGGGGATCGATGAGGCGGCGCTGCAGCGACTGGAGCTGGCCGGCGTCGAGGTGACGCGGTGGTCGGAACGAAACGTGTTCTTCGGTGGCGTTCACGCGGTCGCTCGCGACCCAGCGACGGGCGAGCTCAGCGGTGCTGGAGATCCTCGCCGCGGTGGCGCCGTCGCGATCGCCTGAGCAATCTACGCCCTAGCGAATTACGACCTTGCCGTTCATACGTGCGCGCTCGGCGATCTCGCGCGAACGTGCCAGCGTCTTGATCAGGACCTTCAGCGCCCTTGCGAGAACCGACATCCGCTCGGGCTCGGAGCGCAGCTCGAGCAGCTCCTGCTTGGTTTCGGCTGCAAGCTCGACGCGAGCGGCGATGCCGTAGGAGTCGAACGCTTCGAGCTCGGCGCGGTCGGGATCTTCGCCGCCGACTCGGCGCACGAGCTCGGCGAACGCCTCACGCGCGCCGACAGCGGCGTCGGATCGCTCGTCTTCGTCGGCGTCTGCGGACATCGCCACCGGCTCGACTTCTCCCGCCGGGTACTCGGCGGCCTCGAAACGATCGAGCACGCGAAACGGGCGCTCGCCGGTAACGACGATGTTGAGCCGGCCGTCATCGAAGCGCTCGGTGACCTCGGTCACCCGGGCTTCGCAGCCGATGCGCCGGGCGCCGTGGTCATCGTCGCGAAAGACGACGCCGAACGGCTCGCCGTCTTCGACGCAGCGCGCAATCATGCGCTTGTAGCGCTCCTCGAAGATGTGCAGACCGAGCAGCTCGCCGGGCAAGAGTACGAGCGGAAGCTCGAAGATCGGAAGCTCAAGGCCATCGGCGGTCATGCCTTAAGTGTAAGACCGCCACAATGGCGGTCCGCGATGAATGATTTGATCGATTTCGAGGCCGAGGGTCTCGCCGACGGCCTCGAGACCGATGCGCGTGAGGCGCGGCTGAAGCTCCTGCGCGAGCTCGCACAGGACGGGGTCTCGCTCGATGAGCTTCGGCAGGCTGTTTACGAAGAGCGTCTGGCGCTGCTGCCGGTCGAGCGCACGCTCGCCGGCGGCGGCGGGTGCTACAGCTCCAAGGAGATCGCCGAAAAGACCGGGCTCTCGCACGAGTTCCTCCAGCAGCAGTGGGGCGCGCTCGGTTTGGCCATCCGTGAGCCCGACGAGCCCGCCTTTACCGAGCGCGACGTCGAGGCCGCCAAGCGGGTGGCGTCGATGCAGGAGAGGGGCCTCTCGGAGGAGGGAATCCTCGAGGTCGCCCGCGTGCTCGGGCTGACGATGAGCCAGCTCGCCGCCGCCAACCGTGCCCTGATCGTGACGACCTTCCTCGATGAGGACGTCAACGAGTACGAGGTCGCCCAGCGCCTCGAGAAGGCGGCGGAGGCGTTTACGCCGATGATCAGCGAGATGCTCGGCTACACCCTGAACCTGCACCTGCGCGAGCAGATTCGCCATGACGCGATCTCCTCCGGTGACGGCGCGGGCGGCTCGATCGTCGCGGCCCAGGAGGCGGTTGTCTGCTTTGCCGACATGGTCGAGTTCACGCGCTTGGGGGAGCGCTTGCCCCCGGATGAACTCGGCGCCGTGACCGGACGGCTAACGGCACTTGCGACGGCAGCATCCGAGCCGCCGGTTCGTCTCGTCAAGCTGATCGGCGACGCGGCGATGTTTGTCGGGCCCGAGCCCGACGCCGTGCTCGAAGTCGCGCTCAGCCTGGTCGAGGCCGCCGAGGCAGAGGGCGACGACTTCCCCTTGCTGCGCGCCGGAGTCGCCTCCGGCGAGGCCCTGCCGCGCGGCGGTGATTGGTACGGGCGACCCGTCAACATCGCCAGCCGGTTGACCGAGATCGCGCGCCCCGGCAGCGTCCTGGTCGCCGAGTCGGTCCAGAACCAGCTCGCCGACGACTATGCCTGGTCGTTCGCCGGCTCGCGCAAGCTCAAGGGCATCGACGGCGAGACGAAGCTGTATCGCTGCCGCCGGCCCGAGACCGGCTAGAGGCGTGATGTGGGTTCCCGACGCACGCGGATGACGCCTGGGCAGCTTCGCCGGATCGCGCCCGCCGGGACTCGTGCATGCCCACCGGCATGCGCTTCGCCCGGCGGCCACCCCCGGCTCGCTTCCAGGCGCCCCCGCGCACGCCGCTAACCCACATCAAGCCTCTAGGCAACGACCTCACTGGCGGCGCGTTCGCCCGAGCTAACCGCACCGTCGAGATAGCCGCACCAGCGCGTCGCGGTCTCGGTGCCGGCCCAGTGGATCGCGCCAACGGGCTCGCGCAAGGCCGACCCGGCGGCGCTCCAGCCGCCGCTGGCAAAGTTGCTGACGGGCCCGCCGCCGCTCCAGCGCTCGGCGGCCCAATCGAGCTCGAGATACTGCTCGGCGGCGCTCGCGCGCGAGCCAAACAGCGCTTCGAAGCAGCCCAGGACCGCGCGGCGGCGCTCGGACTTCCCGAGCCGCGCGAACTCGCGTGCATCGCGCCCGCCGATGAACCCGACGAGAGCGCCGGGGGACCCGCTTGGCGGTGAGTTGTCGAAGGTCATCGTCACCGGCCCCTGCTCGTTGAGCGCTTCGCCCGAGAGGCCATCGTTGCGCCAGAAGGGCTCGGGGTAGACGGCGGCGACCTTGATCAGCCAGCCAGGCGCCATGCGCTGTGCAAGCTGAACGCGCGCCGGCGGCAGCGCCGGCGCGAACTCGATCTGCGTCGTCAGCGCCGGGGGGATCGCGACGATCGCGCGGCGAGCGCGAACACGATCGCGACCGGTTTCGATGATGACCGCATCCGCGGCTTGCTCGAGGCGCCTCACAGCGGCGTCGAGAACAACGCCGTCTCCAAGCTCGCCGGCGATGCGAAGCGCGACCTCCTGCGAGCCCCCGACGAAGCGATCCTGCTGAGCGCCGCCCTCGACGTCGGTGAGCAGCTCGAAGCTGCCCGCCGAACGCAGGTAGAAGGCGACGTGAAGCAGCGACAGCTCCTCTGGCTCGGCTCCCCAGATAGTGCGCCCGGCGACGCGCATCAACCGCTTCGCGGTCGTCGTCAGCATTGTTCGATCGAGCCACTCGGCGAGGCTTCTCGCGTCGAGCTCAGCGGCGCGCTTCGATCTCCACGGCGAGTCCGGATCGATCGAGCGCGTCAGCCGGTTGAGCTTGCGCAGGCTGCGGGCGACGTCAAGCAGCACATGAGGCCCGAGCCTGGGGATCGTGCCCTCGTAGCGCCGCAGGCGCCCGTCGAGTCGCAGCAGATTCCCTCCCTGGCAATGAGTGGCAAAGGTCTCGACACCTAGCTCGCTCGCCAGTGCGGCGACACGCTCCTGAGTCGGTCCGATCCACTGGCCGCCCATCTCGATGACTTCGCTGCCGCCGATCGAGGCGTTGACGGTTCGCCCTCCGACTCGATCGCGCGCTTCGAGTACGACGACATCGATCCCCTGCCCGGCGAGCGTCCGTGCCGCGGCCAACCCCGCGAAGCCCGCACCTACAACGACTACATCGGCCTCGCGGTCCACTTCCGCACCGTCAGGACTTGTGGGCGCTGAGGACGAGGTTGTAAAAGAGCTCGGGCGGCAGCCGGGGCTCGAGCAGGGAGGTGTCAACGCGCTGCAGCGCCATGTAGCTGCGGTAGGCGAAGTGCCGCCACGAGAACGGGACCTGATCGGGCTCGGCTGAAGACTCGAGCGTTCGCAGCCACCAGCCGTAGGCATTGGCGACCAGCTCCTCGCCTCGAACGCGGATCTCGCCGAAGCCGGCGGCCGCGATCAGGTCACGAAGCTCGGAGGGAACGAATGCATGCACGTCGACCTCGGGCTCGAGCTCGTGCCCGTCGGCGCTCCAGAAGCGGTCCGCCGCAAGCGCCGAAGCGCCGACCATACGGCGCCAAAACGGCGCCGCGAGTACGCCGGCGCGCTTGGGGACGGAGGCGATGCGATCACCGTAACGCGACGGTTCACCGCAGAAGATCAGCGCCCCGCCCGGGCGCAGCACGCGCTGAAATTCGCCGAAGGCGCGGCCGAGGTCCGGGATGTGGTGCAGGATCGCGTGGCCGAAGACGAGATCGAAGCTGTGATCGGCGAAGGGCAGCGTCTCAGCGTCGGTGCAAGCCGTCGTCACCTCGAGCCGGAGCCGCTGGGCGCTCGTCTCGAGCGCCGCCAGCATGCCCGGTGAGATGTCGGTCGCGATCACCCGTTCGACGAGGCCGAGCTGAAGCAGGTTGAGCGCGAAGTAGCCGGTCCCCGAGCCGATCTCGAGCGCATCGCCGAAGGGAGTGCGCGGCACAGCGCCTAGCGCCTTGACGACCTTGGCATGGACCTGGCTCATCCCGATCTCGCCGTAGTCGATGCCCCACTTGGTGTCATATGAAGCCGCCGCGGCGTCGTGATAGCGGGTATTGACGTTCTTGATGTGCTCGGCTGTGGCCGAGGGCGCGGCGGGCATCGCGGGAAAGATTAGACGGGCGCGTATTAGACACCTGCGGATGGCCCCGGGGGCGACCGTGCCAGCATGCTGGCTGCCCGTGAACAGCCATGTCCAAGAGAACCAGCCCCCCGGGGTGCCGCCGCTGGCGCTGACCGGCGAACGCACGCTGCCCGACGTGCCGGAGGAGAACTACTGGTTTCGGCGCCATCTCGTCGTCTACGAGTGGATCGGGGCGCGCGTCGCAGGGCTCAGCGTCGCCGACCTCGCCTGCGGCGAGGGCTACGGCTCAGACGTGCTCGCCCGCACGGCGGCCGAGGTCGTCGGCGTCGACGCCAATCCGCAGGCCCATGAGCACGCAAAACTGCGCTATCCGGTGGCCAACCTGCGCTTCGAGCGCAACCTTGTCGAGACCTACACCGGGCCGTGCGACGCGATCGTCTTCTGCCAGACGATCGAGCACATCGAAGATCCTGAAAGCCTGCTCGATGGATTCGCGCGCGCGGCTCCGGTCAGCTACATCACGACGCCGAATCGGCTCACGCTCGCTCCCGCGGGCGCGCAGAAGTCCGACAACCCCTGGCACCTGCGTGAGTACACCGCCGCCGAGTACCGCGAGCTGCTTGGCGCCAGCTTCGCTGACGTCGAGCTCTACGGCCTCTTTCACGCTCGCAAGCTGCGCCTGCACGAGCTCGCGCTGAGCGCGGGCTGGGATCGCGTCCACAAGGCGCTTAGGCTGACCAAGCCCTTCTACGACCGCTTCGTGCCCGCGATCGCTGCTTCCGATTTCACCCTCGCCCCGGCTTCGCAATGCGACCTCGACCGCGCCCTCGACTTCATCGCGGTCTGTCGCACTTGAGCGGCGGCCGGCGCTCGGTGGGCGACCTCGCGCTCGTCCTCCACAGCCACATGCCCTACGTAGAGGGCTACGGGACCTATCCGTTTGGAGAGGAGTGGCTGTTCGACGCGGTCATCCGCTCCTATCTGCCGGTGCTCGAGGTCGCCGAGCGCTTGACGATGACCATCTCACCGGTTCTCGCCGACCAGCTCGAGGCCGCCGGCGTTCGCGATCGCCTGCTCGACTTCCTGCGCGAGTACAGGATCGGCTCCTGTCACGCCGACACCGCCGATGTCGAGGAACCGCTGAAGCCGGCGTGCGAGGCCGAGGCGGCGAGATACGAGCGAGCGCTGGTCCAGCTCGAGGCAGACGACAATCTCATCGAGCCCTTCAGCCGGGCGGCGACCGGCGCAGGCGGTCGAGCTGATCCCGACGACCGCCACCCACACGGTCCTGCCGCTGCTGGCAACGACCGACATGCGCCGGCTTCAGATCGGCGCCGGGCTCGCTTCCCATCGCCGGCGCTTCGGCGAGCCGCGAGGGTTCTGGCTCGCCGAGTGTGCCTATGAGCCAGGCCTCGAATCGCTGCTCGCCGAGCACGGGATCGAATGGTTTTGCAGCGACCAGAGCGCCAATGAGGCCGCTCTCGCCGCCCTCGCCCCGATCGCCTCACCGGGCGGCCCGACCGCGTTCACGATCGATTGGGAGGCGATCTCGTGGCTGTGGTCGCTGGACGGCTATCCCGCGGATCGCCTCTACACGGACTTTCATCGCAAGTCGCTTCGAGGTGCGCGTCCCTGGGCGATTTCGGGCGATCCGTATCAGCCGCAGGCTGCGGCGGCGCGAGCGCGAGAGCAGGCGGCGCAGTTCGTCGCCGCGGTTCGCGAACGCCTCCAGCGCTTCGCGGCCGAGCGCGGGCGCTCGGGCCTGATCGTTTTTGCAATCGACACCGAGCTGCTCGGCCATTGGTGGTGGGAGGGGCCGTTGTGGCTCGAGCAGGTGCTGAAGCTGTGCGCTGAGCACGACGTCGAGCTGGTCACGCTGAGTCAGGCTGCGGGCCGGCACGAGGCCGAATCGCGCCCGCTTCGGCGTTCCAGCTGGGGCGAGGGCAAAGACCTCTCGACCTGGGACTCGCCCCACGTCGCCGACATGGCTTGGGCGATGCGGCGCCTCGAGCTGAGGCTGCTGCGAGGCCTCGGCATGGGGATGGGCGAAGCCGCGGCGATGCGGGCGACGCGCGAGCTGCTCGCCCTGCAGGCAAGCGACTGGGCCTTCCTCGATCGCCGCCGCCAAGCGGGCGACTATCCGTACCGACGCTCGACCGAGCACGCCGAAGCTCTGCTCGAGGCCATAAACTCACACGCACATCCGCCCCAGGGGGGCCTGCGCAATCTCGCACCGGACCTGAGCCTGAGCGCGCTGCTCGAGCCTCCGAACCACACACCTGATTGCTTGCCGACGCCGTGAACCGAGTTCTGATCCTCTCCTGGGAGTACCCGCCGCTGATCGAAGGCGGGCTCGCACGGCACGTGCGAAAGCTCGCCGAGAACCTCGCCGAGGAGATCGAGGTGCATGTGCTCACGCGCGGCAGCGAGGAGTCGCCTGAGGAGGAGGTTGCCGGTGGCGTGCACATCCATCGCGTGCGCGAGCCGACCCGACCGACCGACCTCGGCGAGTTCGTCGCCTGGGTCGAGCGCATGAACGCCGACATGCTTGCGGCGGGGGTCGAGCTCGGCGACCGCTATCGCTTCGACCTCGTCCACGGCCACGACTGGCTCGTGGCGATGGCAGGCGACCATCTCGCGCGGCGCTTCGACGCTGCCGCTGGTGACGACGATCCACGCGACCGAGCACGGGCGCCATCAGGGCTGGGTCGACAAGCACCCTCAGAGCCACATCCACGGTGTCGAGCGCTGGATCACCAACCGCTCAGATCGCGTCATCGCCTGCTCGCACTACATGCGCGAGCAGATCGTCGACATCTTCGGCGTCGACGAGGAGCGGATCTCGGTCATCCCCAACGGCATCGACCCCGAGGATCTTCAGCCCCAGGACGAGATCGAGCTGCGACGGCTGCGCTCGGAGTTTGCGGCCCCCGAGGAGAAGCTCGTCTTGCTGATCGGCCGGCTCGTCTACGAGAAGGGCTTTCAGCTTGCGCTCGAAGCGATGCCGAGGCTGATCGACGCCGTCCCCGGGACGCGCTTTTTGGTCGCCGGATCCGGCACCCACGAGCAGGAGCTGAAAAAGCAGGCTTCGGAGCTCGGGCTGATGGACCACGGCACCTTCCTCGGCTGGATCGGTGACGACGTTCTGCACTCGCTCTACCGGATCGCCGACGCCTGCGTGATCCCGTCGCTTTACGAGCCGTTCGGGCTTGTGGCGCTGGAGGCGATGGCCTCCGATTGCCCCTGCATCGTCGCCGACACGGGCGGCCTGCGCGAAATCGTCTCTCATGGTGAGGTCGGGTTGCGCTTTCGCGCTCGCGACCCGCATTCGCTCGGCGAGATGGTCGAGCGCGTGCTCACCGACGCCGAGCTTGCGCGACCGCCTCGTCGCCGAGGGCTCCGAGCACATCCTGCGCTTCGACTGGGCCGACGTCGCCGAGAGTACGGCCAAGATCTACGCCGAGCTCGCGGGCGAAGCGGCTCGCACCTAGCCCAGGCCCCAGCGACCGAGGGCGGAGCTGTCCCTAGCCGAAAAACGGTTCCGCGGAACCGTTTCGACCGCGACGCTTCAGGCAGCCCGCCGCGCGGCGGAGGAGTCGTCGCCCGCGAGCGGGTTGCGCACGTCGAAGCCAAGCTTCTCGAGCGCCGACAGGAGATCGAAGTAGCGCTCGCGCTGCGCCCGGGCATAGGCAGAGCCCTCGTGGGCACGCTCGCGGATGATCCGGGCGTGGTAGTTGGCGAACCAGCTGCCGGCCTCGCCCAATGCCTCGATCTCGGAGATCGAGAGCGCCACCTGCTTTTGGGCGATTCACCATCGAACGCCAAAATAGCCGCTGCGTCAGACGCCCGAGCGGGGCGAAATCCGCAGAATGCGCGATCGACGGCAGTCATCGCGGCGCCAAGTACTCCGAGAGGTTCGGCCCGCGACCGAGCCGGGCTCGAATCACTGCGCAGGGGCCGAAACGATCGCGAAGTTCGTCCAAGGCTGAGTCCAGCGCCGCGCCGGCTGCGTGGGAGGGGAGTGCGAGCTGGAGGCCGGCATGGGCTGGATCGAGGTTCGCAACCGTGACTCCGATCAGCGTCAGGCCCTTGCGCTCGATCAGCGGTTGTGCGGTCTCGAGCAGCGATCTCGCCAGCGCCAGGATCACCTCCGTCGCCGCCGTCGCCTGCGACAGCGTTCGCGAGCGGGTCGCTCGGCTGAAATCCCCGAACCGCAATCTGAGCACGACCGTACGACCCGCCTGGCCCGCAGCACGCAGGCGCCGCGCGACACGGTCGACCAAGGTGATCAGCACCGAGTCGATCGCAGCGGGTGGGTGCTTGGAGCGCCCGCCGAGGGCGGCCTGCGAGCCGACCGATCGGCGCCCGCGCCTAGGCTGCACCCGGCGGCGGTCGCGGCAGTGGGCGAGGGCGTGAAGGTGGCGCCCCGAGGCGCGGCCGAGGATCGAGATCAGCATTGCTTCGGGCAGCTCGGCAAGCTGGCCGACGGTGACGATCCCGTTTCGGTGCAACTTGGCCGCGGTTGAGGCGCCGACGCCCCAGAGCTCCTCGACTCCCAGCGGATGCAGGAACTCGCGCTCGCGATCCGGTTCGATCACAAGCAGCCCGTCTGGCTTCGCGGCGCGACTCGCCATCTTGGCGAGGCTCTTGATTCTCGCCACCCCGACCGTGATCGGGAGACCCACACGGTCGCGGGTCTCGCGCCGCAAGCGCGTCGCGATCTCGAGCGGCGAGCCGAGGACGTGATCGAGCCCACCGACGTCGAGAAACGCCTCCTCCAGCGACAGGCCCTCGACCGTGGGTGCAAAATCGCGAAAGACCTCAAACAGCGCCTTGCTCGCCTCGACATATGCCTCAAACCGCGGCTCGACGAAGACCGCATCGGGGCAAAGCCGGCGTGCTCGAGCGCCGTTCATCGCGCCGCGCACGCCGAAGGCACGTGCCTCGTAGCTAGCCGCCATGACGACGCCTAAGCCGACGACCGTGGGACGCCCCCGAAGCCGCGGATCGTCGCGCTGCTCGACCGCCGCGAAGAACGCATCCGCGTCCGCATGCATTATCGGCGTCTGCTCAGACACGAACACATGTTCGTCTAAGCACCGGCAAGAATCAACCCCAATTCGCCGAACGGCAGCTAACGCCAAATAATTTGGCGAAATCTGCCGTTCGCCGGTGCGGGGCGACGAGCTAGGGCTTGAGCGTCGTCCAGGCCTCGGGGTCGGGTTCGACTGGGTTCGCCCAACGCAGCGCCGACGGCGCGTCGCGCATGCGCAGTATCCGTGCGGGAATCCCGGCGACGACCGCGTTTGCAGGGATGTCGCGCGTGACCACGGTGGAGGTCCCGAGAATCGCGTTGTCGCCGACGTTGACGCCGCGCAGCACGCAGGCCCCGTAACCGACCCAGACATTGGAGCCAACCGCGACGTCGCGCATATAGATGCCCTGGAGGCGGATCGGGCGCTCGACCTCGACGACGCCGTGATCGAAGTCGATGAACATGGCGCGATCGGCGATCACACATTGCTCGCCGATGCGCACGAGGCGGTAGGCCGAGATCGTGCACTCCTGGCCGATTACGGTCTTGGCCCCGATCTCGACCTCGCCCTCGTGGCAGCGGATCTTGGTTCCATCGCCGATCCAGACGAAGCGCCCGAAACGCACGGTGCCGCGCTTGCCGATCTCGATCTCGAGCCGCTTGCCGAAGAAGACGGGCCCGTCGGTCTGCCAGCGCCAGCCCGCGCGGGTGAACAGGCGGCGCCACAGATAGCGCCAATAAAGGCGTGCATAACGCCGGTTGAGCATCTGGTTGCGCGCCAGAAAGCGCATCGTCGCGATCATCGGGCGCGCACTCTAAGGGCCGATCTATCCCCCCGCCGCACCGCCAGAGCGTCCACTACAGTCAGCCGCCGTGGCCGAGGCAGCCGAGCAAGCAGCAGGGTCTCTCGCCGAGCGCCTCGTCGCGGGTGAAAAGCGCGCCTTGGCGCGGGCGATCAGCCTCGTCGAGAACCGCGACCCCGAGGGCGACCGCCTCGTCGCCGAGCTCTTCCCCCGCACGGGCGAAGCCCGGATCGTCGGCCTCACCGGGCCGCCGGGGGTCGGCAAGAGCACGCTGATCGGCTCGATCTGCACCGAGCTGCGCAAAGCCGGCCGCGAGGTCGGGGTGCTCTCGATCGACCCCTCGAGCCCGTTCACCCAGGGTGCCGTTCTCGGTGATCGCATCCGCCTCTCGGATCACTTTCTCGACCCGGGCATCTTCATCCGCTCGATGGCGACTCGGGGTTCGCTCGGTGGCCTCGCCGAGGCGGCGCTTCAGGCGGCACTGCTGATGGACGCCTCGGGCAAGGACGACATCATGCTCGAGACCGTTGGCGTCGGACAGGGCGAGATCGACATCGTCGATCACGCCGATACCGTCGTCCTCGCGCTGATGCCGGGCTCGGGCGATTCGATTCAGGCGCTGAAGGCGGGGGTGATGGAGATCCCCGACGTGATCGTCGTCAACAAGAGCGACCACCCGCTCGCCGACACGATGATGCGCGAGGTGAAGGCGGTGCTCGCGCTGGGGCCGGCGCGGCCGTGGAAGGTGCCCGTGGTGCGAACGGAGGCCTCGAAGGGAGAAGGGATCACCGAGCTGGTCGAGATGCTCGACATGCATCGAGCCCACATCGTTGAGGCGGGCACGCTGAACGAGCGTCGCGCCCGCAACCTGCGGGCCGAGGTTCTCGGGATCGCCGCCGCTCGGCTTCGCCGCGACCTCGAGCACAAGGCAAGCGAAGATCCCGAGTGGGCGGGGATGCTCGAACGCGTGATACGGCGAGAGACGGATCCGGCAACGGCCGCCCGCGAGCTGCTCGAGCGCTACAGCACCGGTTGATTGAGCTTCAGCGGTTCAGGCCGCGAGCCGGCGGCTGCGCGCTGCCGAGATCCGCGACCAGCCGTCTGAGAACGACAGCGCCTCGGCGAAGCGCATCGCCTTCGGCGAGAGGTCGTGCGCCTTGCCGTCGAGGCGGCTGACGCAAATTGGCACGACCACGGCCGGTCCGTCGATCTCCTCGCGCAGCGAGGCGATCTGGTCCCAGCGTGCGTTGCTCTCCATGCTTCCCATCGGCTACCTCGGCTTCCACCATCGTTGGCGTCGGGGGCACGAACTCTCGACGCGAAGTCTAGGCATGTTCGTCGGACGAGTTCTCGTAACGATCCGAACTTACCCGCAAAATGCGGCCACGGCCGTGGCGTGTCTCAGCAGCCGAGCATGCGAGCGATGACCATTTGCTGCACCTCGTCGGTGCCCTCGCCGATCGTGAGGATCTTGGCGTCGCGATAGAAGCGGCAGACCGGGTACTCCTCGATGTAGCCATAGCCGCCGTGAATCTGCACCGCCTCCTCGGTCGCGCGCACCGCGAGCCGGCCCGTGATCAGCTTTGCCTGAGCGGCGGTGAGCGTGAACGACGTCCCCGCGTCCTTCTCCAAAGCGGCGCGATACGTGAGCAGGCGCGCGGCTTCGAGCTGGGCGGAAATGTCGGCGATCTTCGCCTGGATCGCCTGGAAGCTCGCGATCGGCTTGCCGAAGGCGCGACGCTCCTTCGCGTAGGCGATTGCTTCGTCAAGGGCGCCCTGGGCGAGGCCGACGCCCATCGCGGCGACGCCGATGCGGCCGATGTCGAGGATGTGCAGGAACTGCTTGAAGCCGGCGCCGCGCGGGCCGAGCAGGTTCGATTCAGGCACACGGCATTCGCTGAAGGTCAGCGGCCGCGTGTCAGAGGCGTTCCAGCCCATCTTGCGATACGGCTCGCCCTGCTCGTAGCCGGCGGTGCCGTTCTCGACGATCACGTTCGAGATCTCGTTCTCGCCGGTGAGCGCGGTGATCACGACGTGACCCGAGATCTCGGTGCCGGCGTTGGTGATGAACTGCTTGGCGCCGTCGATCACCCATTCGTCGCGATCGAGCTTTGCCCGCGTCTTCGTGTTGCCGGCATCCGAGCCCGCCTCCGGCTCGGTCAGGCCAAAGGCGCCGAGCTTGCGACCGGCACATAGGTCGGGCAGCAGCCGCTGCTTTTGCTCCTCGCTTCCGAACAGGTAGACCGGCTGGGTGCCGAGCGAGGTATGGGCGCAGAGGGTGATCGCGACCGAGGAATCGATCCGCGTCAGTTCCTCGACCGTGAGCACATAGGAGAGCGTGTCGCCGCCGCCACCCTCGAACTCCTCGGGAAAGGGGATGCCCATGAGCCCGAGCTCGGCCATTTTGGCGACGATCTCGTAGGGAAAGGATTTCGTGCGGTCGAGCTCCTCGGCAACCGGCGCGACCTCGTTGCGCGCGAAATCGCGGACGGTGTCGCGCAGCAGGCGCTGTTCGTCTGTGAGCTGAAAGTCCAAGCGGGGCCGAAGGCTACGCCGAGCTGAGATCGCGCGCGAGGCGAACCAGCAGTCGCACGCCGAAGCCCGTAGGTCCCTTGCCGACGTACTCGCGCCCGGTGTCCCAGGCGGTGCCGGCGATGTCGAGATGCACCCACGGCGTCTCATCAACGAACTCCTCGAGAAAGGAGCCGGCGTAGATCGTTCCCGCCTTGCGCTGGGCGGCGGCGTTGGTCAGGTCTGCCACCGTGCCCTTTGTCAGCTGCTTGTACTCGGCGTGCAGGGGCAGACGCCAGGCGAGCTCGCCCGCTCGCCGCCGCCGCCGCTGTGACCGCGGCCGAGAGCTCGTCGTCGTTTGAGATCAGCGCCGCGTAGGTGGACCCGAGGGCGACGATGACGGCGCCGGTCAGCGTCGCCAGGTCGATCACGCGCTCGGCACCCATTTCACCCACGCAGTAGGTGAGCGCGTCGGCGAGGATCAGCCGGCCTTCGGCGTCGGTGTTGTTGACCTCGACCGTCTTGCCGTTTGCCTGGGTGATGATGTCGCCGGGCTTGACCGAGGTGCCGCTGGGCATGTTCTCGGTCGACGGGATCACCGCCACCAGATCGAGCTCGAGGCCAAGCTCGGCGATCGCCGCGAAGCCCTCGAGCACCGCGGCGCCGCCCGACATGTCCATCTTCATGTCCTCCATGTGCTCGGAGGGCTTGATCGAGATGCCGCCGCTGTCGAAGGTCACGGCCTTGCCGACGAGCCCGTAGCGCTTGCCGTTGCCGCCGCCCTCGTAGCGCAGCGCAATCAGGCGCGGCTCGGTTGCGCTGCCTTGAGAGACGGCGACGACAAACGCACCGCTCAACTCATGTATGGTTGCCGCGGCTGGTGCTGTCATCACAACACGGATATTTGGGCCGACACAGATCCTCAAGATCGTTGGATGCCGGCAACACTCTGGCCGCTTGGTGGAGCGTGGCTATGTACACACATCTGGGAACACTACCGCTTCACCCACGACAAGGGAATCTTGAAGAGGATGCTCCCTGTGATCGAGGGTTGCGTGCGAGTTCCTCCTTGACTTTCTCATCGCAGACGTACGGCAGAGGCACCTTGTCACAAACCCATCCCTATCGCCGGAGAACACTTTCATGGACGAAAAGGGCAAGAAAGGTATCTTCTGTGAAGGCTCAGCCATTGACATACAAATCGTCGAGTCAAGTTTTTCACGAGTACATCCGCACCGTCAACGAGTTACAGCTTACTAAAGAGAGCAACAGCTTGTCGTCTGCCGTTCAAGCCGCCCTTTTGCGTCTCCCACCTCTCTACATTAGCCCCAAAACGCACACGATACAAGAATGGGGCATCCTGGACCACGGTGAATGGGAGCCCGGCCACCGCCATGTCTCCTATTTCCTGGGCCTCTACCCCGGCAGCACTATCACGCCGTCCAAAACGCCGGAACTCGCGGCGGCGGCGGCCGAGACTCTTCGGCGACGCACTTCGCATGGCGGAGGCCACACCGGCTGGAGCCGTGCATGGCTGGTCGGCCTCTACGCGCGGCTGCGCATGCCGCAGGAGGTCGAGGCCAACATCACTGCGTTGTTCAAGGACAGTACGCTGCCCAATATGCTTGACAGCCACCCGCCGTTCCAGATCGATGGCAATTTCGGCGGCACAGCAGGCATCACGGAGGCGCTGGTGCAGAGTCACGAGGAGGTGGAGATCGAGGGCGAGGGCGAGGGCGAGGGTTCTCGAAGTCAGGCCAGGGCGCTGGTTCCTTTGATTCGGCTGCTCCCAGCCTGTCCCGCGTCTTGGTCCAGTGGGAAAATCAGGGGCGTCAAAGCGAGAGGTGGATTCGAGCTAGATTTCGAGTGGCAAGATAGACGAATCGTCAGCCCAGTCACCATCAGATCGATACTGGGGAAGGATGCCATCCTCTGCCTACACAGAGCAGGCTGTAACTGGCGCGACGAAACAGAGGCAAAAGAGAGTGAGGATCACTGGCACTGGAGAATCAAAAGCCTACGTGATCTGAAGAAGCGAATGGCTGCTGAGGCCGATAGGCAGTGAAATCCCCTACCCAGATGCAACAATGTTCTCTATGCCCATCTATTCCTTCCGTCAAATGACACTTGTTTAGATAGACACCTCGCATCTTTTCGCGACCACTCATTCATTATTGTCCGTGGTCCATCATTTTGCGACCAAATAGTTGAAGTACGCTTTCAAAAAATACGCTGACCTCTTCGGATACCTTGTCTTCTCCTCAGACTCGAAATCAATCCAAGTGACGCCAAAGCGGTCAGTATAGCCAGCTGCCCACTCCCAATGTCGGTAAATGTCCAGCCGAAGTAGCTACGGATGTCGACGCCATCCTTGACCGCCCTAGCCAGCTCACCCACGTACGAGCGGTAGAAGTCGATGCGGTGTGGATCGTCAAGGACGTCATTTGCGGTGCTCGGTTTCCATCCATGTTCTCCCTGCGCTGTCGTACCATTCTCCGTCATGAATATGGGAATATGGTAGCGGTTCCACACCCAACGGAGCAGTTTCGCGTACCCCCAGGGCGCGGTCCGGAGCCAAGCCGTGTCAGACTCGGCTCCCCTACTGACGCCGGTTTTGTTCTCATCGAACTTCTCGAGTTGCCCGAGTGGTCGGTGAGATCGGGCTGCAGGCCGCGGGAGTAGCGGTCCTGCACGAAGAAGGACGTGTACGTGTTCATCCCATAGAACTCGGAGCTGCCCCGAACCAGATTCTTTTCTTCCTCGGTGAACTTGGGCAGACGGTTGCCCAGCTGGGCTCTCATGGAGGCTGGATAGTCGAGCTCAGAAACGGGGCCGGAGCCATAGATCGGATCGGCGAACCAAGCGATCTCGAACTCGCGTGCTCGCTCAGCTGCGGCGACATCGTTGGGGTCGGTCTCATCCCATGGCTCGGACCAGTTTCCATGCAAAGTGATGCCGATTGTTCCCTTCTGGGTGGGCTGGAATTCAGTCCGATACATTCTCGCGGCTCGAGGGCGTGGGTAACTAGCTCAGTATGCGCCACGATGAAGGGTTCGGTAGAGGAGTCCCCTTCTGCATTTCGGTCGCGGAAGGAGGAGCGAGAGGGTGCGTGGACGCCAGCGGCGTAGCCAGCTAATGTATACACTCCAGGCTCATTATATGTGATCCAGTGCTTGACGCGGTCACCGAAGCGAGAGAAACAAAGGCGAGATATCGGAGGGAGTGTGGACTGTAAGCCTCCTGGTTGAGCATCCCACCGTACCGATCCTCGAGGGCCTGGGGCGTGTCCCAGTGGAAGAGAGTGACGAAGGGCGTAATGCCGTTGGCAAGAAGTTCGTTGATCAGGTTACTGTAGTACTCTACTCCAGCTTCGTTCACGGATCATTCGCACCGCCGGAGGGGATGATCCGGGACCAAGATAGCGAGAAACGGTAGGCATTGACACCATAGGATTTCATCAAGGGTGACGCTTGTTTGTAAAGGTCATAGGAGCGAACGGTGTCGTCGCCGGTGCTGGCGTCTTTCACCTTACCTGGAATGTGGGCGAACTTGTCCCAGATCGACTCGCCTTTGCCATCTTTGTTCCAGGCTCCCTCAATCTGGGGGGCTGCGGTTGCGTAGCCGTGATAGAAGTCTTTGCGAAGAGCACCTTTGATGCCGGACTCAGGAGAGAAATCGAAGTCTATGTGCTCACCCATGTTGAAGGCGCAAAAGGGGATCTATGAATGTGCTGCCGTGGACGATTAGCTACAAGTCAGTACACTACAGAGGGAACAAAGAAGAGGCTTCGGGGTGTGCCACCCGCCACACCATCCACACATGGTCCTCAAAGGTCATTCTGAATCGCGTACAGGTGAATGCGGATCATGGTGCCCCAATCAATCCATTAACCGAACAACCAACGCCGATAGTACTACCTGTGCGTCCCCAGCGAGTAAAACGTGATCGGATGAGGTAACGGGCTCAGCAGAGGAAACTCTAGGGAAATAGGACCTGTTCAGCCTAATAGAGTGGATGGCATTCATACGCCGGGTATGTTCTTTAAATGGCCACCTAATTTCTCCGTCGCCTATTAATGCGAGGGGCTAGGGTCCTTCTAGCATATTGGCGGCTTCAGCAGCTAAACCAGATCCCTAGATTTAGTCATATGATCTTGCGGGAAATTTTTGAAAACGTTTAGAGG
>CAVYOA010000016.1:0-136580 GCA_963769945.1 uncultured Solirubrobacterales bacterium
GCGCGACCTTGTTGGAGACTGAGTACGAGGCGGCCATCGCCGCAGCCTAATGCGCCGCCGCGGTGCAGCCCTGCAAATGTCGATAACGGCGATCCAAAGCGATCGCTGGGACAATCGCGCGATGCGCGTACTTGCGATCTGTCAACAGCGTGACGCCGCAGCCGGTGTCTTTGCCGAGGCCGCGGTGGCACAGAGCGCGACCCTGGATCAGTGGTTCATCGCCGAGACGGCGCAGCCGCCGGCGGATCCAATGGGCTACGACGCCGTGATCAGCTTCGGCGGCGCCATGCACCCCGACGAGGACGCAGAGCATCCATGGATGGCCGCTGAGAAACACTTGCTGGCGGAGCTTCTCGAGCATGAGGTGCCGCTGCTTGGCGTTTGTCTCGGCGCTCAACTTCTGGTGGTTGCCGCCGGCGGCGAGGTTCGGCGAGCATCGATACCGGAGATCGGCTGGCGGCAGGTGGAGCTCACCAGCGAGGGTGCCGCCGATCCGCTGCTCGGCACCTTAGCTCCGGGCTTTGAGGCTTTTCACTGGCACAGCTATGAGTGCCTGCCCCCGCCCGGCGCCGTTACGCTCGCTCGCAATCCCGTCTGCGTCCAGGCCTATCGCGTTGGCGCCAGCGCCTACGGGATCCAGTTTCACGCCGAGGTCTCAGCCGATGATGTCGCGCACTGGATCCGCGATTATCACACCGACCCAGACGCGATTCGCATCGGCATCGACCCGGAGGCGATGCACGCGGCGACCGCCAAGCGCATCCACGCCTGGAACGAGCTCGGCCGCGAGCTCTGCGGGCGCTTCTTGGAGATCGCTACTCGCCGGTGTCGGGTGTGAGGTAGGCGCCCGAGAGCCCGCCGTCGACCATGAACGTCGACGCGGTGATGTAGGACGACTCGTCGGAGGCGAGGAAGATCGCGGCCTTGGCGATCTCGTCGGCCTCGCCGAAGCGCCCCATCGGCAGGTGCACGAGCCGGCGCGCTGCCTTGCCAGGATCGGCGGCAAACAGCTCCTGCAGCAGCGGCGTGTTGATCGGCCCCGGACAGAGCGCGTTGACGCGCACGCCGCGACGGGCGAACTCGACGCCGAGCTCGCGCGACATCGCCAGCACCGCGCCCTTGGACGCCGTGTAGGAGATCTGCGAGACGGCGGCGCCCATGAGCGCGACGAACGACGCCGTGTTGATCACCGAGCCCCCGGCGGGCTCGTTTTGAAGCAGGTAAGGGATGCCGTGCTTGCAGCAAAAGAAGACCCCGCGCACGTTGACGTCCTGAACTCGCTGCCACGCCTCGAGTGGCTCCTCGATTACCGAAGTGTCGTCTGAGGGGTTGATGCCGGCGTTGTTGAAGAGCACGTCGATGCGCCCGAACTCATCGTTGACGCGTTCATACATCGCCGCCACCTCGCTCTCGTCGGTGACGTCCACCTCGAGCGTCAGGTCACCGATCGAGCCAGCGCTGACGTCGACGCCCACGACCCGCGCCCCCTCGTCCATGAACAGCCGCGCCGACTCCGCACCGATGCCGCTCGCGGCCCCGGTGATCACGCACACCTTGCCGTCGAGCCTCGCGGCCATCAGCTTCCCCCTGTCGCATAGAAGACGTTCTTGACGTCGGTGTAGTGGTCGAGCGCGTCGGGCCCAAGCTCGCGCCCGACGCCCGACTGCTTGAAGCCTCCGAATGGCGTCGTCACTCGAACCGAGCTGTTGGAGTTGATCGAGATCACGCCGGTGTCGAGCGCCCGGGTGACCCGCAGCGCCTTGGCGCCGTCGCGCGTCCAGACCGAGCCCGAGAGGCCGTAGATCGTGTCGTTGGCGATCTCCACCGCCTCGTCCTCACCGTTGAACGCGATCACGCAGGCGACCGGTCCGAAGATCTCCTCGGTCGCGGCGCGGTCGGAGTTGGAGACGGGCTGCAGGACCGTCGGCTCGAACCAGAAACCGGGGCCGTCAGGCGCGGTGCCGCGAATCGCGACGGGCGCGCCCTCGGGAACGAAAGACGGCAACGGTCTCTCGGTGCGAAGCCGAGATCAGCGGGCCCATCTGTGTCTGCTCATCGAGCGGGTCGCCGACGCGGATCGCTGTCACGGTGCGCTCCAGCGCCGCCATGAACTCATCGACGGCGGCACGCTCGACGAGGATTCGCGAACGCGCGCAGCAGTCCTGACCGGCGTTACCGAAGACGGCGGAGGGCGCGGCGGCGGCCGCTGCCTCGAGATCTGCATCTGCGAAGACGACGTTCGCCGACTTGCCGCCGAGCTCCAGCGTTACCCGCTTGATTGTCTGCGCCGCGCCGGCGGCGATCCCACGGCCGACCTCGGTCGAGCCGGTGAAGGCGACCTTGGCGACGTCGGCATGGTCGACCAGACGCTGGCCGCAGACCGAGCCCGGGCCGGCGACGACGTTGAGCACACCCTCCGGCAGCCCTGCCTCGAGCGCGATCCGCTCGAGCTCGAGCGAGCTCAGCGGGGTCAGCTCCGCTGGCTTGAGCACGACGGTGTTGCCCGCCGCCAGCGCCGGCGCCACCTTCCACGAAGCGATCACGAGCGGGAAGTTCCACGGCGTGATCAAACCGACGACGCCGAGCGGCTCGCGAAAGGTCATGTCGACGCCGCCGGCGACCGGGATCGTCTGCCCGAGCAGGCGTTCCGGCGCGCCTGCGTAATAGCGAAAGCACTCGATCACCATCGCGATTTCGCCACGAGCGTCGGCGATCGGCTTGCCCGCGTTTCGCGCCTCCAGCGTCGCCAAGGCATCCGCCTCGGTTTCGAGGCCATCGGCGAGACGCCGCATCAACGCGGCACGATCGCCGGGCGAAACCGCGCGCCATGCGCGAAAGGCAGCCTTGGCCGCGGCAACGGCGCGATCGGTTTCCTCGATACCCGCCCGCGGCACCTCGGCCATGACCTCAGCGGTTGCCGGCTCGATCACCGAGATCACGCAGCGACCTCGTGTTCGCGTGCCGCCGTCGCAAGCGCCGCCAGCGCCGGGCTGTTTCGATCTTCCTCCGGATGCCAGACGAGCCCCAGCGCCCAGGCTCGCTCGGGTAGCTCGATCGCCTCGATCGCGCCGCCGGGCTCGGCCCAGCCAGTGGCGATCACGCCCTGGCCGAGAACGTCGACGCCCTGGTGGTGGTGCGAGCGCGCCGCAACACGCTCGGCGCCGATCACGCGCGCGGCAAGCGACCCCGGCTCGAGTCGGACGTCGTGGTCCGAGAACTGTCCAGGTGTATGCATGTGCAGCGCGGCGTCGGCGAGATGCTGCTGGAGGGTGCCGCCGCAGGCGACGTTGAGCAGCTGCATTCCGCGGCAGATCCCGAGCACGGGCATGTCGCGCTCGAGCGCGGCGGTGGCCAGGGCGATCTCGAAGCGGTCACGTTCTGCCTTGAAGCCCTGAGTCCGCTCGTGGGCCTCGGCGCCGTAGGAGGCCGGATCGAGGTCGGCACCGCCTGAGAGCACGAGCCCATCGAGGACGTCGAGCAGCTCGTCGGGTGCGTCGGCGCTGGCATCGTCGGGCGGCAGGATCACCGGGATCGCGCCCGCGTCGGCGACGCAGAGCGAGTAGGTGCGCTGCGAGACGTTTGCCTCGACGCGCTCCCAAACGGCCCAATCGGCTGTCTCGAGCGCAGCGCAGATCCCGATCACAGGTCTGCGCATCAGAGCCTTTCGAAACCTCTGAAGCGCTCCCAATCGGTGACCGTTGCCTCGAATGCGTCGAGCTCGACCTTGGCGCGGTTGAGGTAGTGGTCGGTCATCTCCTGGCCGAAGGCATCGCGGGCGATCTCGCTGGCGGCAAAGAGGTCGCGAGCGTCGTACATGTTCGTCGGCACGTGCGGCTTGTCGGCCGTGTACGCGTTGCCTTCCAGCGGCTCCTCCAAGGCGAGCTCGGAGTCGATGCCGTGCAGGCCGGCGGCGATCATCGCCGCCAGCGCCAGATACGGATTGACGTCGGCGCCGGGCAGGCGGTTCTCGACCCGCAGCCCCTCACCGTGGCCGACGACCCGCAGCGAGCAGGTGCGGTTGTCGTTGCCCCAGGCGACCGCAGTCGGGGCGAACGATCCCTCGGCAAAGCGCTTGTAGGAGTTGACGTGCGGGGCGTAGAGCAGCGTCAGCTCGCGCATGCAGGCCAGCTGACCGGCGACGAAGCGCTCGAACAGCTGGCGATCGGCGGCGAAGGCGTTGCCGCCTTCCTGCTTGGCCAGCGAGCAGTGGATGTGACACGAGTTGCCCTCGGCCTCGTTGAACTTCGCCATGAAGGTGATCGCCATCTCCTCCTGGGAGGCGATCTCCTTGGCGCCGTTCTTGTAGATCGACGTGGCCGTCGGCCGCCTCGAGCGCCTCGCCGTAGCGGAAGTTGATCTCGTGCTGGCCGAGGTTGCACTCGCCCTTGGAGTTCTCGACCTCCATCCCGGCCGCGCCCATCTCGTTTCGGATCCGGCGAATCAGCGGCTCGACCCGCGCCGAGCCCAGCAGCGAGTAGTCGATGTTGTAGAGGTTGGCCGGCTCGAGGTCGCGATAGGCCTTGCGCCACGCGTCCTCGTAGGTGTCCTTGAAGACGATGAACTCGAGCTCGGTCGCCGGCTGTGGCGACCAGGCCGCGCTCGGCGAGCCGCGCGAGCTGACGTCGCAGGATCTGACGCGGTGAGGCGACGACCTCCGAGCCGTCGGCCCACTGCAGGTCGGCGAGCACCATCACCGTGCCCTCGTGCCAGGGGATCGGGCCGCAGCGTGTCGAGGTCGGGCTTCATCTCGAAGTCGCCGTAGCCGCGCTCCCACGAGGCCATCGCGTAGCCGCCGACGGTCTCCATGTCGACGTCGACGGCGAGCAGGTAGTTGCAGCCCTCGGCGCCGTGCTCGAGCACCTCGTCGAGGAAGTGCGATGCGGTCAGGCGCTTGCCCTGCAGCCGTCCCTCCATGTCGGCGATCGCGAGCAGCACGGTGTCGACCGTGCCGTCCGCGGCTGCCTTCTTGAGCTCGTCGAGCGTCACCGCTCGACCACGTTACGCACCGCTTCTCGGTGCTGTTCCCTTGTCGCCCGACAGCGCCTCGTCGATGTCGACGTTGCGGACCTGGCCGGTGAAGTACTTGTGCGCCTTCGCCTTCCACGTGATCGCCGCGAACAGCAAGACGAGGCCGACCATGATCGGCGCGTAGTTGACGGCCTCCCAGGTGAACTCGTCGTTCCACGGCACCGCCGCCGGCGTGAACGGCAAGCAGAAGATCACCGTGATCAACGCGACCCAGAAGACCGCGAACGGGTTCATCCACCGCCACTTGCTGCCCAGGTTCCACACGGGCGATTGCTCGAATCGTCGAGCCTTGGCGCCAGCGCAGGTAGATCGGGATCACGTAGGCGATGTAGAGCCCGATCACGGTGATCGAGACGACCGCGAAGAACGCGAACGGGAACGGGTCGCCGGCCGAGTTGCCCTTCAACGCCGGCAGGGTGATGATCAGGGCGGCAATTGCCATCGTGATTACAGCGTTGCGCGGGGTCCCGCTCGCGTTTACCTTCGCCAAGCTGCTCGAAGCGGGTAGGCCGCGGTCGCGGGCGAAGGCAAAGCACATCCTCGACGCGCTCGTGAGGCAGGCCAGGCCGCAGAAGAGCTGGCCCAGGGTTGAGATCAGGACTACCGCCTTGAACGCGGCCGTGCTCAAGCGAGAGGTTGAAGATCTCCAGCGAAGAGCCCGCGCCATAACCCTCGCCCGCTGTGACAGCGTCCGGATCGTTGGCGGCGAACGTGATCGCCAGGAGTACGAACCAGCCGATCACAGCCGAGTAGAAGATCGATTGCCAGACGCCGCGTGCGGCCGACTTGGAGGCGTTGTGAGTCTCCTCGGAGATGTGTGCCGAGGCGTCGAAGCCGGTGATCGTGTACTGCGTCAGCAGGAACCCAAGGGGCAGGACGTAGAACCAGAACATGTCCATGCTGAAGCCGGAGTTGTTGATGCGCTCGGTGAAGACGAAGTCGACGCTCTGATGGTCGTCAGGGACGAGGATGAGGATGCCGATGATCACGGCGACGCCGACGACATGGACGAAGACCGAGATGTTGTTGGTCACCGCCAGCAGATGGGTGCGCATGATGTTGATCGTCGCGTGAACCGCGAGGATGATCGCGAACAGGAGGAATGTCTCACCGAGGATGTGGACATCGTCGCCGAAGTTGATCCCGAAGATCTCGACGCCGTAGAGGCCGAGCACCACGTTGAGGAAGGTCGCCGAGGCGTACACCACCGAGGCGACGACGCCGACCAGGCCGACGAGGTTGAACCAGCCCGTGAACCAGCCCCATACCGGACCGCCGAGACGTGCGGCCCACCAGTAGATGCCGCCGGCCGTCGGGTACTTGGCGACGATCTCAGACGTACAGAAGCCGATGATCAGGATCGGAATCGAGATCAGCGGCCAGCCCCACGAGATCGCGATAGGACCACCGTTGTTCCACGCCTGGCCGTAGGTCGTGAAGCAGCCGGCCAGTACCGAAATGATCGTGAACGAGATCGCGAAGTTGGAGAACGCGCTCCAGCCGCGATTCAGATCCTGTCTGAGCCCCATCTCGGCAAGCTGGCGCTCGTCCTCGTCTCGGTACTGAGTGGCTTCCATCTTTGCGGTCTCCCCTCGCTTTGGCCGTCTTGCAACCTGTTGCAGACCCGTCTGCGATAAAAGGTGTGCTAGCCCGACCTATGGACGGCTCGACCCTAAACCCGCAGGCGGACGAGAGTCAAGGGCTCGACGCCGATCTGAGACAAATCGTCCAATCGCTGGAGACGAAGCTTGGACAAGCTGACCAGCCGCCGACCCCGCTGGACGGAGGGATCACGAACCGCAACTACCGCGTCAGCCTCGGCGGCAGCGACTACGTCGTGCGCATGCCCGGCAAGAACACCGACCTGCTCGGCATCGACCGCGCCGACGAACGCCAGGCCAACGACTGCGCCGCGGCGATCGGGATCGCCCCGCCTGTGGCGGCGATGCTGGCCGACCCGCCGTGCATCGTCACCGAGTTCGTCGAGGGCCGGTCTGTGTCAACCGACGAGCTCCTCGAGCAGCAAACACTCGCCGAGCTCGTGGCCGCCCTGCGTGCCCTGCACGAACGTTGCCGCCCTCTCAAGGGGCGTTTCGACTCGTTTCGCATCGTCGAGGACTACGCCGCGCTCGTGCGTGAGCGCCGTGGCGAGGTGCCCGGCGAGTTCGAGCGCGCGCACGAAGTCTCGCAGCGGATCGAGGCTGCGCTCGGGGGCGCCGATCACGACCCGGTTCCCTGTCACAACGACCTCTTGATCGCCAACCTGATCCGCGGCGATGACCAGCTCTGGATCGTTGATTGGGAGTACGCCGGCATGGGTGATCGATACTTCGACCTCGCCAACTTCGCCGTCAACAATCAGCTCGGCGCTGATGATCGCCGGCGGTTCCTGGCGCTCTACTTCGAACGCGAGCCCCGCGAAGCAGAGCTTGCCGCTCTCGAGCTGATGGCGCTTATGTCGGATTTTCGCGAGGCGATGTGGGGCATCGTCCAGAGCGTGATCTCCGAGATCGAGTTCGACTTCGGCGCCTATGGCGCAAAGCATTTCGAGCGCTTGCTGGCGGCCTCGTCAGACGAACGCTTCGAGCGCTGGCTCAAGGAGGCGGGCGATGGCGCTTCGCGCTGAGCTGCCCGAGCGCGCTCGCTGCGTCATCGTCGGCGGTGGCGTCGGCGGCGCCTCGATCGCCTATCACCTGGCAAAGCTCGGCTATCGCGACGTCGTCTTGGTCGATCGCGCCGAGCTCACCTCGGGCTCGACCTTCCACTCGGCCGGGCTCGTCGGCCAGCTGCGCGGCTCGGTCTCGCTGACGAAGATGATGATGCACTCGGTCGACGTCTACCGCGGGCTGGCACAGGAGTCCGAGCTTGACCCGGGCTGGGTCGAATGCGGCGGCATCCGCCTCGCCTCTAGCCGCGAGCGGATGGAGGAGCTTCGCCGCCAGGCTGGGTGGGCGAAGACCTTCGGCCTGCCTCTGGAGCTGATCTCCGCCGAGGAGGCAAAGCAGAAGTTCCCCCTGATGAGCACTGAGGACGTCCTTGGCGCGGCTTGGCTGCCAACCGACGGCTACATCGACCCTTCCCAGCTCACCTTCGCGCTCGCCGACGTCGCCCGGCGCGAGGGTGGGCTTCAGGTGTTTCAGAACACCCGCGTTACCGCAATCGAGGTCGAGGACGGCCGGGTGCGCGCGGTGGAGACCGAGAAGGGGAGGGTGGAGGCCGAGGTCGTGGTCAACGCCGGCGGTATGTACGCCGCCGAGATCGGGCGAATGGCGGGGGTGCGGGTGCCGATGATCCCGATGAGCCATCAGTACCTGGTGACGCAACCGTTTCGCGAGCACTCGGCCGAGAAGCGATTGCCGACACTGCGCGATCCCGACCTGCTGATCTACTACCGCGAGGACGGCGGCGGGCTCGTTATGGGCGGCTATGAGCGCGAGTCCAAGCCGGCCTTCCTGCCCGATGGTCCCGGAAGCCTCGATCAGATCCCCCATGACTTCAACGGGCGCCTGCTCGAAGACGACTGGGACCGCTTCGCCGAGATCACCGAGAACTCGAAGAAGCGAGTCCCGGCGATGGATGAGATCACGGTGACGAAGTTGATCAACGGGCCGGAGGCGTTCACGCCCGACAACGAGTTTTGCCTGGGTGAGTCGGAGGTGGGCGGCTTCTTCGTCGCCGCCGGGTTTTGCGCCCATGGTCTCGCAGGCGCCGGAGGCATTGGCAAGGTGATCGCCGAGTGGATCGCCGAGGGCGAGCCCAGCCTCGATCTGTGGGAGATGGACGTGCGCCGTTTCGGCAGCCAGTACCGCTCGCCCGCCTACACCCACGCCCGCGTTCGCGAGACCTACGAGACCTACTACGACATTCGTTATCCCAACCACGAGCGCCAGGCCGGCCGCCCGCTGCGGCTGACGTCAGCCAACTCGTGGCACACCGAGCACGGCGCGGCCTTCGGCGAGAAGTCGGGCTGGGAGCGGGTCAACTGGTATCGGGCAAACGCCGCTGACGGCGACGAGGCGCTGCGACCGCGCGGGTGGGCTGGGCAGCACTGGTCGCCCGCGATCGGCGCTGAGCATCGCGCCACGCGCGAGGCGGTGGCGATCTTCGACGAGTCCTCGTTCGCGAAGATGGAGATCGAGGGCCCGGGCGCCGCAGCGCTGCTCGAGCGCCTCTGCGACAACGAGGTCGCGCGTGCCGTCGGCAAGATCACCTACACGCAGATGCTCAATCGGCGCGGCGGGATCGAGTGCGACTTCACTGTCGCTCGCCTCGGCGAGGAGCTGTTTCAGATCGTCACCGGTACCGCCTTTGGCAACCACGATCGCGAGTGGATCCGAAAGCATCTGCCCGACGACGGCTCGGCTCGGGTGCGCGACGTCACCGCCGCCTGGTCGTGCTTCGGCATCTGGGGGCCACGCGCTCGCGACGTGCTCGCGCAGCTGACCCCGGCCGACCTCTCCAACGAGAAGTTCGGCTACATGAACTTGCGTGAGATCACCGTCGGCGCCGTCCCGGTTCGGGCGCTTCGCGTGACATACGTCGGCGAGCTCGGCTGGGAGATCTACTGCCCGAGCGAGTACGGGCTCGGTCTTTGGCGAACGCTGTGGGAAGCGGGGGAGGAGCATGGGATTGTCGCCGCCGGCTATCGCGCGATCGATTCGCTGCGCCTGGAGAAGGGCTACCGGGTCTGGGGCGCCGACATCACTCCCGACGAAACCCCCTACGAGGGCGGTGTCGGCTTTTGCGTCAAGCTCGACAAGCCCGGCGGCTTCATCGGCCGCGAAGCCCTGGTCGAGGCGAAGGATGCGGGCCCGCGCACGCGTATAGCGTGCCTCACGCTTGCCGACCCGCGCTCGGTCGCGCTCGGCAACGAGCCGGTGCGAGTCGGCGGTGAGATCGTCGGCCGCGTCACCACCGGCGGCTACGGCTACACGGTCGAGCGCTCGATCGCCTACGCCTACCTGCCGCCGGAGCTCGTCGTCGAAGGCACCGAGGCCGAGGTCGAGATCTTCGGCGAGTGGGTCGGCGCGCAGGTGGCCACCGAGCCCCTCTTCGATCCGCGAGGCGACCGAATCCGCGCTTAGGCGGATGCCGGCAGATCGAGCCAGACGTCGGCGCCGCGGGGGTCGAGGTTGCGGGCATGGGCGCTGCCGCCGTGCGCGTGCGCGACCGCCTCGACGATTGCCAGGCCGAGCCCGGTGCCACCCCGCGCCCGGGCGAGGTCGGCGCGGCTGAAGCGATCGAAGGCGGCCCCGATGAACTCCGGCGGGAACCCGCCTCCCTCGTCACTGACATGAAGCTCGATCCGGCCTGCGTCAACCCGGGACCACAGCCGCACAGTGCCGTCGCCATGGCACAGCGCGTTATCGACCAGGTTGGTCAAGGCCTGCTCGATCCGCAACCGGTCGGCATCGATCCGCTCGCTGCCTGAACCCGGTTCGGCGATCACGTTGCGGCCGCCGCCCTTTGCCGCCGCATCGAAGCGGCGCACCGTTTCCGCGAGGAGCTCAGCTACGACGACCGGCTCACGGCGTGCAGCACCGTCAGCGTGCTCGGAGCGAGCGACGACCAGTAGGTCCTCGGCTAGGCGGATCACCCTGTCGATCTCCTCGAGTGCCGGAGCCGATCGCCGCGCGCAGCTCCGCCTCGTCCTTTGCCTGGCGCAGGGCAAGCTCGAGCTCGACCCGGTGCAGTGCCAATGGCGTTCGCAGCTCATGGCTGGCGTCGTCGACGAAGCGGCGCTCGCGCTCGAGCGCAAGCTCGAGACGGCCGAGCATTGCGTTGAGCGTTTCGCCGAGGCGCGAGAGCTCGTCTTTAGCCTCGGCCACCGGCAGGCGTTCGTCGGGATCCGTGGTCGAGATCTCGGCGGCGCGACGGCGCATCGCCTCGACCGGTCGCAAGGCGGCGGCGGTTGCCGCGTACCCGGCGAGTGAGGCGAGCAAGAGCGCGATTGGGCCACCGATCAGCAGCAGCGTCGCCAGGTTCGAAAGCGCCTCATCGCGATCTTCGAGCGAGGCGCCGACGATCGCGATCAGCGGCCGGCTCGCAGAGTCGACAGGCAGGGCGAGAAATCGAGCACCGCCATCGATGCCGGCGAGCGATTCGCGCTCGGCGAACACCGGCCCGGCGCCGGCGCGCTCGAGCTCGGTGGAGTCGAGCAGCGGGCGCTCGTCGAGCTGCGGTGTGGAGGCGATGACCGCGCCGGCGGGGGTGAGGATCTGGGCGAAGCTCTCCTCGAGATCGATCGTGCCGGCGTCGCCCTCGAGCGACGGCGTCCCAGCCGAGCTTTCGATCAAGGCCGAGAATTCGCTCGCACGGGCTCCGATCCCGAGGTCGAGCGATTCGTCGAGCTGATCGCCCAGGCGGAGATAGAGAAAGAGGCCGACCGCCGTCAGCACGACGGCCATGACCAGGGCGAAGGCGAGCGTGACCTTGATCCGGATCGGGATCCGGCTCATGCGACGGAGTCCTCGCGCAGTCGGTAACCGGCGCCGCGAATCGTCTCGATCGACGCGGTCCCGAACGGCTTGTCGATCTTCTGGCGCAGGAAGCGGACATAGGAATCGACGATGTTGGAGCGATTCTCGTAGTCGTAGCTCCATGCGTGCTCGAGCAGGGCATAGCGCGACAGCACATCCCCGGGTCGGCGCATGAAGGTTTCCAGCAGGGCGAATTCCTTCGCCGAGAGCGCGATCTCGGTTTCGCCGCGCCAGACTCGGCGCGTGGCGGGATCGAGGCGCAGGTCGCCGCTGACGAGCTCGGTCGGGCGCTCTGACCGGGCCCCGGCGCACGAGCGCTCGCAGGCGCGCCAGCAGCTCGGCGTAGGAGAAAGGCTTGGTCAGGTAATCGTCGGCGCCGCCGTCGAGGCCGGCGACTCGGTCGCGTACCGCGTCGCGAGCGGTCAGCATCAGGATCGGCGCCCAGACGCCGTCGTCGCGCAGCCGCCGGCAGACCTCGAACCCATCGAGCCCGGGGAGCATCACGTCGAGGACGATCGCGTCGTAGTCGGTCGAGCCCGCCATCCACAGCGCGTCCTCGCCCTTGACCGCGACGTCGGCCGAGAGCCCGTCGCCGACGAGGCCACGCCTGATCAGCGCCGCCATCTTGACCTCGTCCTCAACGATCAGCACGCGCATCGAACCAAGCCTACGACCAAAGATGAAAGCCCGATGAAAGCTCTCGGCGCCCGGCGGGCTTAGATCAGGCCGGCGAGGATGTGCTCGGTGCCGCGGATGTGCTGGCGCATGAGGCTCGCTGCGCCGGCGGCGTCACCTCCGCGTAGAAGCTCGACCAGCTCGCGATGCTGGGCGTTGGATTGAGCGAGCACCTCCTCGGGGTGGGCGATCAGCGAGAGCAGACGACTGACCTGGCCCTGTGCTTCGGTCATCTCGGCGACCAGGCGCGGCGAGCGCGCCGCCTCGGCGACGCCGATGTGAAAGCGGATGTCGGCGCGGCGGTACTCGGCGAAGTCGGCTGGCGAGCGCATCCGTTCGACGAGCTCGTCAAGGGCGTCAAGATCCGTCAGGCTCGCAGCGCTCAGCCGCCAGGGTCACGGCGCCGAGCTCGACCGCCACGCGCTGGTCGAGGACCGCCCATGCATCACCACCGAGCGGTTCCTCAGCGCCCAGCAGTGGCGGGCGTTCGGCGACGAAGGTGCCGCCGGTGCGCCCGCGCGTCGAGGTCAGATGCCCCGACTGGACCAGCGTCGTCAATGCCTGGCGCAGGGTCGAGCGCGAGATGCTCAGTTCCTCGGCGAGCTGGCGCTCAGGCGGCAGCTGGCTCCCGGGTGCGAGCAAACCGATGCGAATCGCGGTTCCCAGGCGCTCGACCGTTTCCTCGAACGTGGTCGGAGCTCGAACCGGCTTGAACACGCCTTCGACTGCCACGTCGCGCTTCACGCGATCACCGTAACGCCGTCGCGGCTGCATTCAAAACGACAACGCGACCAGTGGCGATGAGTTAGCCGAGGGCCGCCCGGATCTCCGCCATCGCCTGCTCGTTGTCGACGAAGTGCACACCCGTCATCCCCAGGGCGCGAGCGGTGTCGACGTTGATGAGGATGTCGTCGACGAAGAGGCAATCCTCGGCATCGATCGCCGCTCCGAGCCGCGAGACCGTGAGCTCGTAGATCTCAGCATCGGGCTTTCGCATGCCGACAAAGGCCGAGTCGATGACGAGCTCGAAGATCTCGTCGACCGGCAGCATCGAGCGCCACAGCGGCTCCCACTCGCGCACGTTGTTGGTCAACATCGCCATTCGGATGCCGCTGCGGCCGGTCTCGCGCATCAGCTCGATCATCTCCTCGTTTGGCTGCAGCGCCTCGAAGTAGATCTCGTTGAAGCGATGCATCTCAGGGACGTGGCCGAGCTCGGGCACCAGTGCTGCGCGCACCTGCTCGAGGAAGTGCGCCTCGGTCATCAGCCCCTTCTCGAGCTCGAACAGCGGGTGGGCGCCGTCACGCTCGGCGATCGACTGCATCGCGCGCCCAAGCGCCCCAGCCGAGATCCCAGTCTGGTCTTGAAAGGCAGCGAACGATTGCATCAAGGGCGTCGTCAGCACACCGCCGAAATCGCAGATCACCGCCTTGATCTGCCTGCCCGCCATCAGGAGAGGTGCGGGCTGAGGACGTCGAGGCGACCCGCGCCGGAGTCGCCCGACGAGCGCAGCGCGAAGACCGCCGTGAGCCGCTCGACGTCGCCCTCGCGAGTGCTCTCGACTGCGGTCGCATCACCGGCCACGCGGATCGCCATTGCGTCTGCACGAAAGAGCTCGAGGCCGAGACGGCGTGGCAGCCGGTCGGGCCCGTACTCGAGTGAGAACAGCGCCTCGTCGAGCTGCTCGAAGCCCTCGCCGTCGCCGATCGCGCCCGCAACCAGGTCGTTGCCATGGCCATCGGCGCCGGCGGGGCGGATCGCGGCGATCGCAAGTAGCCGATCGTCGCCGAGGCGCGCTGAAACCACGCGGATGGCGTCGATCACGGCCCAGTCAAGCTCGCCGCCGAGCCTCCACCCGGGCTCGGTCGAGGCGTCTGCGCCGGCGAGGGCGGCGAGGTCATCAGCATCCCACTCGAAGCGCAGGCTCTCTCCGTCAGGCCCCTGGAACTCGAGCCCGACGACCTCACTCACCGCGGCCTCCCGGAGGAAGCTCGTCCGCGGATTGGGTCACTTCCTGGGCGCTGCCCTCGTAGTCATAGCCGCGGTTAGGCGAGCGCGGCCTCGGTCCTGAGCCCGGCCCGCCCGGCCCGCCACGGCCGCCGCCGCCGAGAACGGTCCAGCCAAAGGAGACGCGGTTTCGCGCCAGGCGCGCGGCAACCGATCGCATCAACGCCCGGGTCGGCGGGATCAAGAGGGCGAAGCCGAAGAAATCGGTGATGAAGCCGGGCGCCAGCAGCAGAGCGCCGCCGACGATGATCATCGCCCCATCGAAGGTCTCGCGGGCCGGGACGCGGCCGTTCGAGAGGGCGCGATTGAAGCGCATCCACGCGGTGCGACCCTGAGAGCGAGCGAGCGCGGCGCCGACGAAGCCGTCAACCAGCAGGATCGCCAGCGTCGGCAGGATCCCGATCGCCTGGCCGACCTGGATGATCACGTAGAGCTCGGCGATCGGCAGGGCGATGAAGAGGATCAGAAGAAACAGCGGCATCGGATGGAGCGTACGAAACGGGCTGGTTGATAGTCCGCGACGCAGGGCTGAACCGTTTTCGCGCCCATCGGCGTCAAAACTGTTCAGTTGTTCGAGTGCCCATCGCTCGAAGGCCGTCTTCTAAGATGACGGCATGCCCACTGAAGAGGATGTCTACGAGGCGCTCGAAGAGGTGATCGACCCCGAGCTCGGGCTCGACTTCGTCTCGCTCGGCCTCGTCTACGACGTAGAGGTCGAGGAGTCCGAGGTGTTCGTCACCTTCACCCTGACCACGCCTGCCTGCCCGATCGGCCCCCAGGTCTCCGAGCAGATGCGCGAGTTCGTCGGCGACCTCGAAGGCGTCGACAAGGTGCACCCGAAGATGATCTTCGACCCGCCCTGGTCCCCGGAGATGATGTCCGAGGACGCCAAGTTCGCTCTCGGGTTCTGAGCTCGGTCAGCTAGTCGGGCGCCGGGTGGGCTTAGGGTCGAGACCTGTCGTAGCCCAATCGCTCCAGCCACGGGCCCATGATCTCATCCGCTACCTGCTGTTCGGCGCTGGTCAGATTCTGCTGCCAGAGCCCCGGTGTCGCGGCCCGTGCGATCGAGTACGCACCTCGCTGGTCCTCGGGGATCAGCTCGAATGAGTTCGCGCGAACCGTCGCCTCCGCCCAGGCCGGCTCGCGGCCCAGCTCGAGCCAGTCGCTGAGCGCCGTGACCTCGGCGAGAGGGTCGTCGAGCAGGTCCTCGTAGCGCAGGCGGCGGCGACGATCGGGCGCGTGAGAGCTCCACGCCTTGAGCACCGAGTTCGCGCGCCTCGCCCACAGGAACGACATCCGCCGAACGAAGTCGAGCCGTTCGCCGGCCGACTCGAACTTCGCGCCCTCGCGGGCGGCGACCCAGCCGTCCGGCGCATAGGCGTGGATGTGGGAGTCGACCACGTCGCGGCCGTCGCGGACCAGGTAAAGCAGCCGCGACCTCGGCAGCAGGGCCGAGGTCGCATGAGCACCGTGTGACGCATTCGGATCCTTGATCAGCAAGACCGGGCTCACGAGCCCGTCGAGATCCCGCGCAAGCTCGGCCTGAGCCTGAAGTCGGGAGAGGATCAGTTCGCGCAAGCGCGGGCGCCAAGCGTCTTCCCAGTCCGAGGAGAGGAAGTAGCTCGTCCCCGACGCAGCGCCGGCCTGGCCGTTGAAGGTGTATGCCTCGGGGTCCTGGTCGGTGGACTCGCGCAGATTCGTGACGATCCACTGCGGTGCGAGATGGCTCGCGAAGTGCGGTTCGTTGATCGGCAGCACAGGCCTTCCGGACGCCACACCGGTTTCCGCGAGAGCGCGGTAGCCAACGCGCTCGACGTGAGACGGTTCCAGCGGGTAGGTCAACAGGCGCAGCAGCCAGGTGCTGCCCGAGCGTCCGCTGCCGTAGATCCAACATAGGCGCGACTCGAGATCGTCAGGGTCAGAGCCCCCGCCGTAGCCGAGCCCGCCCGTGATTGCGTTTCGAGCCCGGGCAAGCCGCTGTGACCACGCCGGTCTCACGCCGATCAGTATTCCCGACCCGCAGAGACCTCGATCGCTCCGTCCTCTTGCATTAGCGCCGTAACTGCGAAATAGTCGTGATTGCGAGTCGTACTCGCAATCAGATGACCGTTGCGCACACCGGAGCCCGCCTCGACGCCGCTGACTCAGATCAGGCGATGGCGCTGCTGCGTCAGCACGGGATGCGAGTGTCGGCCGCAAGGCGGCTGGTAATCGAGGCCCTGTTCGCAGCCAAAGAGCCGGTGTCGGCCGAGCAGATCGCCGACGGACTCGGCGGGCGCCTACCGGGCTCGGACATCACCTCGGTCTATCGCAACCTCGAGACGCTCGAGCGGGTTGGCCTCATCCGCCACTTTCACGCCGGCCACGGGCCTGGCCTGTACGCACCTGCCGTGCGCGACAGCCAGGAGCATCTCGTCTGCGAAGTTTGCGGCGAAGCGACGACTGTCGATGCAGGCGAGCTTGAGCCCGCCCGCGAGCTGATCCATCAGCGCTTCGGCTTCGAGGCGCGCTTCTCACACTTCCCGATCGTCGGTCGTTGCCGGCGCTGTGCGGCCGACGACAAGACCCACCACCGGAGGTAGACATGGCAGGTATCGATTTCGAGTTCCTCTTTCGCCCGGTCGAGGAGCTCGACGCGTGGCTTACCGGCCTCTTTGACGGCGCGCCACTGCTGGTCGCGCTCGGGATCGCCTTCGTGCTCGGCCTGCGCCACGCGTCCGACCCCGATCACCTCGTCGCCGTTACGGCTCTGGTCGCCGCCGACGACGGCGATGCGAGATCCGCGGCCCGCCTCGGCGCCTGGTGGGGGTTGGGTCATGCCGCCGCCCTCGTCGCGCTCGGGGTGCCGCTGATCATCTTCAAGTCACAACTGCCTGCCTGGCTCGAATCCGGAGCCGAGATGGCGATCGGGATCGTCATCGTCGTGCTTGGCGGGGCGTGTGCTGTGGAAATGGTTTCGCGGCGACTTCCGGGCCGGCGCGCACTCGCATCAGCCTGCAGCCCAAGGCGCCGGGGCGCACAGGCCGCACGTACACCTGCGCGAAGGCGAGCACGTTGAGCACCGCCACGATCAGATCCGCACCCCGCGCCAAGCCTTCGGCATCGGGCTTCTGCACGGTCTTGCCGGCACCGGCGCCGTGGTGCTGTTGTTGCTTGCGGCACTGCCGACGCAGCTCGAAGCCGGCCTCGCACTGGCGGTGTTCGCGCCGATGTCGATCGTCTCGATGGCGCTCTGCACCGCGGCATTCGGCTGGGTGCTGACGCGGCCCATGATCGAGCCCCTCTATCGCAGCGTGTTGATCCCGGTGCTCGGGGTATTCGGGGTTACGTTCGGACTCTGGTACACCGGGCTGGTCTAAATACTTTCGGAGCAAGGAGCAACGGTGAACGAGCACACTGACGAACACGACCACGGCGACGATGCGCATAGCCACGAGCATTCCCACGGCGACGTCACCCACACCCACGAGCATTCAGATCACGAGCACGAGCATGTCGAGCATGAGCACGAGCATTCTCACGGCGACGTCACGCACTCACATCCGCACGCACATCAGGCCGATCACGACCACGACTCAGACGCGCACGAGCACGAGCACGACGAGGAGACCGCGCCTGCACAGCAGTAGTCGCGCCGGCGCATCGCCGTGGATCAGGCCGCGGCCGGCTCCTCCTCGAAACGCTCGGCGGCGCTGACCGGCGCCGGCGTCAGCGCCGCCGCGACGATCACGAGCGCGAAGGCGCTCACTCGCACGACGACGCCGAGCGCGGTGTCGGGAAACGGCTCCTCGAAGACCACCGGCCCAGCGGCGATCGTGAGTGCGTTGGCTGCGACGGAGGTGATCGCGATCACCGGCACCGCCTTGCCGATCTGCAGGCTGCGCGCCGAGACCACCAGCCCGGCCGCGGAACCCAACACGATTACGAGGGCCAGCGGACTGAACAGGATCGCGAACGCGCCGACCTCGCCGAGCTCGCCCGATAGCGCCTTGATCGCGGTATCCGACGCTGCCCAGAAGAGGCCCGCCGAAGCGCCGAGCATGACGCCTTCGCGGAGGCTGTCGCGCGCGAGTGTCGCAACTACGACGGCGGCCCCCGAGACGACGATCAGGTAGACGACGATTCGGGTGGTCTCGTAGTCGGAGTGGGCCTCGTCGCCGGTGCCCTCGAGCGTCGCGGCGAGAAAGGCGAGGCCGAGCGCGGCCAGTGCGACCCCGACCCACTCGCGGCGGCTGACCTGATGGGCGAACAGCCGATCCGCGGTGACTGTGAGCAGAACGAGCCCACCGGCGATCACCGATTGCACCAGCGAGATCGGAGCCAGCGCAAGGGCGCCGACGTGAAAGCCCCAACCCGCCATCGCGACGACGATCCCGAGCGTGTACCAGGGTGAGCGAAAAAGAGCGAGCGAGGTGCGGATCGGCCGGCGCATTTCGACTTCGGGCGACTCGACGGCGCCGCGATGCTTGTAGAGGAAGCCGAGCACCGACGCGAACGCGGTCGCCAGCGCGAGCAGCAGGCCGATCTGGACCGAGAGGCTCAGCGTTCGCTCAGGCCGCTGCGCCAGGCGGAGGATCTGGCTCGTCGTGCTGCGACGGCTCGGCGGGCTCGAGCTCGCGATCGAGCTGAATTGCGCGAATCGCGTGCTGGTCGGGAAGCTTTGCCAGCACCTCCTGAATGATCACGTGGATCTGATGCTCGTCGCGCCCGAAGTCGTCGAGCAGGCTGTGAAGCGCCGTGTGCGTGATCTTCAGCTGCGCCGGAGTCAGCTCGAGGTGATAGTTGATCGACTCCACCGGGCGATCTTAGAACCGCCGCAGCCGTTTAGCTGGTTGCTTGCGAAGTGGGGCGAGCTGGCGCTCTAGCTCAGGCGGCGTTCCAGGTCGTGCGCAGCTTGCAGGTGTCGATCTTCGAGCCTCGCTCGAGGACCTCGGTCGTCACCTTGTAGGTGCCCGACCAGCTGCTCCCATCCGCCGTCGCCGTCCCCGCGATCTTCGTCTTGCTCTTGAACTTGAACCCGCTCGCCTTGCTCGAGCTCCTGCGGGCGTCCGAGAAGGACCCGGGATCAGAGGTGTCGAGGTCCTTGTAGGCAAAAGCCTTGTTGCTCAGAGTGCCCTCGTTCCTGCACTCGATCTCATAAGAGCCGACGCGAAACGCGGTCGCGTTGCCGAACGACGCAACCGTTAGCTTGACCGCCACACCCTCCGCGGTTTGGCCCCTGAACGTGACGGGGTCCTGTGCACCCGCGGAGGCAGCGCACAGTCCAAGCACGACGGTTGCGACGACGGCGAGTCCGCCCCTGAATGTCCTGCTTCTCAATGGTGGCTCCTTCGGGAACTGGCGTTAGGCCGTCGCGGCTTGCGCATCTGCTGACTCCTGCTCGATATTCGCCGTCGCGTCGAGCAATTCGGCGATTGAAAGCTCGATGCCCTCGGCGATCACATCGATGTCTGGGATTGCATCGTAGTCGGCCAAGAGCCCGAAGTTGACGCCACCGTTGTAGGACATGATCGCGACGAAGAGGGCATGATTGGGCGGTAAAAAGCCGACCGGGAAGATGTCCTCGAGCTCGCGGCCGAGCACGTACAGCGGAATCTGCGGCCCCGGGACATTGGTGACGACCAGGTTGAACAGCCGGGTCGAGAAGTTGACGCGCGCGGCCTGTGCCAGCAGCGTCGGCGGCGCGAAGTCGTTGAAGCGCGAGATCACCTCCGCCCCGAGCGCCTGCTTGGACTCCTTGACCCCCTCCATGCCCTTGCGGCAAAGCTCCAAGCGCTTGACCGGATCCTCGGCGTAGACGGGAATTGGGCCGCGGATCGCCGCCAACTGGTTGCCGAGCTGACCGTGCTGATCGGAGCTGCGAATCGACACCGGAACCTGGGCGCGCAGCTCCATTCCTTCGGGACGAACTCCACGCGCCTCAAGCCAACGACGTAGCGCGCCGGCCACGACTGCGAGAACGACGTCGTTCACGGTGCCGCCGAGCGCGCTCTTGATTCGCTTGAACTGCGTCAAGTCCGAGCGAACCCAGCGGAAACGCCGGTGCGAGCCGATCTCGACGTTGAGCGGCACATTGGGAGCCGGATTCGCGAAGTTCCAGCCGACTTCTCCGAGTGCCTCGACGGCTTCGGCGGCCTGGGCAATCGTGGCCCGCGGGCTCTCGACCGCACGCTTGGTTCGCCGCAGGGCGCGAAGCGGGGTGCGCAGTATCCCGTCGGTGTCACGGGCGAGCAGCTCGACCCCTGATGGCGTTGGACTCGCGACCCAGTCGTGATCGGGCTCGGCCGGCTCGGGGACCGGCTGGAGGTCGAACAACACGGTGGCGATGTCGACGCCGGAGACGCCGTCGACGAGGGCGTGGTGGGTCTTGGTGACGAAGGCGAATCGCTTTCGCGTCAGGCCCTGGACCATCCACAGCTCCCACAGCGGCTTCGTGCGGTCGAGCTGCTGCGAGAACACGCGTGCCGCCATGTTTCGCAGCTGCTCCTCTGACCCGGGGGCGGGCAGCGCCGAGTGGCGCACGTGATACTCGAGATTGAAGGCAGGGTCGTCGACCCAGAACGGGCGCCCGGGGGATATGGGCGGGAAGGCGAGCTTCTGGCGAAAGCGGGGGACGAGGTGAAGGCGCGATCGCACATGCTCGAGCAGCGAGACGTAATCCATCGGCGGGCCCTCGAAGATGCAGATGGCGCCGACATGCATGTGGCTCGAGGAGCTCTCGTTGGTGAGAAAGGAAACGTCGAGCGCGCTGAGGCGGTCCATGTGTAGCTGGGCCATGCGCCTAACTTACCGCGGATGCGACGCCTGATCGCCATCCTGCTCGCAGCGACATTCGTCGCCGGCTGCGGCGACCCAGAGACCTCCACGCAGGACGGTTTCAACGCCGACCGCGCCTTTGCCGATCTTCGGGCACAGGTCGAGATCGGCCCTCGGCCCGCCGGCTCACGCGGGGCGCGGGAGGCGGTTGCGCTGATCCAGTCGCGCCTCGAGCAGGCCGGGGTGGGCGAGGCCGTCGTGCAGCAGCCCTACGCCAACGTGCTCGCGACGATTCCCGGCAGCGAGGCGGGCGCGGTCGTGATCGGCGCGCACTACGACACCAAGAATCAGATCCCGGGCTTCGTCGGGGCCAACGACGGTGCGTCGGGCGTGGCCGTCTTGCTGGAGCTGGCGCGGTCGCTGCCTCGCCCGCTACCTGGTCCGGCGGTTCAGCTGGCTTTCTTCGATGCCGAGGAAGCGCGAGGCGACCGGCCCTTCGCGCAAGACGGCGCACGCGGCAGCCGCCAGTACGTCGAGTACGCCTCGAGCGGGGGCGATCAGGGATCGCTCCCGCTCGACGAAATCCGGGCGATGGTGCTGTTCGACCTCGTCGGCGACTGCGATCTCGAGATCCCGCTCGAGGCCCAATCAGACCCCGCGCTGTACGCGCTTTTCGCGGCGGCGAGCGAAGCGGTGTCAGGCAGCCCGGCGCCGTTCGAGGGGACGAGCACAGCCGTCTCAGACGATCACGTTCCCTTCCTCGAGGCCGGGGTCCCGGCGCTCGACCTGATCGACTTCGAGTTCGGCCCCGGCCCGAGCCCAGGCGCCTACTGGCACACCCCGCAGGACACGCTCGACAAGGTCTGCCCCGAGAGCCTCGACGCGGTCGGTGAGGCTGCACGGACCGCAATCAGCCAAATCCGTTGACGCCTAAGGCCGCGTTTCGCTCAAACTTGAGCCATTTTGGCCGCGCCTGGACGAATGTACGTCTCGTGGGCGTCGCCGGGTTCAGTACCTTCTGAGAAGAGATGACTTCGCTGCGACAGTCCATTGACAACTTCGTGATGCGGCTGCGCTCGGATTCGACGCTGGTGTCCATGGTGCGGGACGGCAACCACCCGGCCTTCGCCGAGGTGGTGCGACGCTACCACCCTGCGCTGGTGGCTTATGCCGCCACCTTCGTCTCGCCGGATCGCGCCGCGGAAGTCGTCGATGATTCTTTCTGGCGCGCGCGCGTGGTGATGACGCGAACCACCGGTGCGCTGGCCCTTGACGCTTGGCTTTTCACCCTCGTCCACGACGGTGCCGCCGATAGCAGCCGCACCGCCGAGCCGATCAGCTCCTTGCGCTCCGTGCGACGCCCCGCTGGTGTCAGCGCGATCCCGGCGATGGTGGCGGAGACGGAGTCGCTGACCCGAGCCGTGCGCTCGATGCCCCGCGACCAGCGAGAGGCGTTCGTGGCCCGAGAGTTTGAAGCGCTTCCGCATCGACCGGGTCGCAAGCGTGCGGCGGCTCTTGGCGCCCTGGCTGCGCCCCTCGTTCTCCTCAGCGCTGCCTGGGCCCGCGCCGCGGATCAGCTGCAGCCGCTGCGCTCGCGACTGGGCGAGCGGTTCGGGATCGATCTCACCGCCGGACGGGTTGCGACCACGCTGGCGCTCGGTTCGGTGATCGCCGTGCTGATGGTCGTGGTCGCAGACAACGCTGACCGTGGCGGTTCGATCGCCACGGTGGTGCAGACCGAGTCTGGTGTCGCCGGCGGCGACGCTGCGAGGCTCTACCAGCCGCCCGGTGATGACACGAACGCCGGCGCCGGCGACGCTGCCGCTGGGGGCGGATCCAGTTCAGGGGCGCGTGTCGCAGGGGCCGGCGCGGGCGCTGCGGACGGCGGTGCTGGCGTAGCCGGAGGATCGGGCGCCGGTGGCGCCGGCGACGAGTCCACATCGACCTTGGTCGGCACGCCTGCCGCCGGCACCGCACCGACGACCGGCGGCGATTCGAGCGGCGGCGGCTCGCCCGGAGGCGGCGGTTCTGACGGCGGTGGCTCAGGCGGCTCGGATGGCGGCGGCTCGACCGGAGGCGGCGGTTCTGACGGCGGTGGCTCAGGCGGCTCGGATGGCGGCGGCTCGACCGGCGGCGGCTCGACCGGCGGCGGCGCGGGCGGTCAGCCCGGTGGGGGCTCCGACGGCGGCGCTCCTCCCACCGGAGCAGGTGGCGGCTCGGGCGGTTCGGGGGACGGCGGCTCTGGCGGCGGTCCCGCGGGCGGCGACCAGACACCGGCGCCGACCCCGGCGCCGGCACCGGCGGCCCAACCTCCACCGCCTCCACAGCCGGTCGACGACGACGATGACGAGGACGACGACGAGGAAGACGACAGCGACAGCGACAGCGGCGACAGCAGCGACGACTGAGCTCGCCTGAGCGGGGGAGCCACGTACGCGAGCTGGCGCCCTACATGCTCCATCAGTTGGAGGAGCACGCGAGCGATCGATCATCCGCAAACCGCCCTGAGGAGATCCGTCTTCGACGGGCACCCCATACCGCCACGGTAACCTCGTCGAGATGCCGGAAGCCGTCGCCGTGAATGCCCCCAGCCGCGTCTTGCTCGCCGCGCCGCGTGGCTACTGCGCGGGCGTCGATCGTGCCGTGCAAACCGTCGAAAAAGCGCTCGAGCTGCACGGGCCGCCTGTTTATGTGCGCAAGGAGATTGTCCACAACAAGCATGTGGTCGAGCAGCTGACCGAGCGCGGGGCGATCTTCGTCGAGCAGGAGAGCGAGGTGCCCGAGGGCGAGCTGGTGGTCTTCTCGGCCCACGGCGTCGCGCCGGAGGTGCACGAGAACTCCGCCGCGCGCAACCTGCGCACTATCGATGCCACCTGCCCACTCGTGACCAAGGTTCATGTTTCGGCGCGCAAGTTCGCCGAGCAGGGTTACGCGATCATTCTCATCGGCCACGAGGGCCACGAGGAGGTTGAGGGGACGACGGGAGAGGCGCCTGACGCGATCACGCTGGTCGAAACGATCGCCGACGTCGACAAGCTCGAGGTCACCGATCCCGAGCGCGTCGCCTTCATCACCCAGACGACGCTTTCGGTCGACGAGACAGCGGCGATCATCGACCGCCTGCGCGAGCGCTTCCCGAAGATCGTTTCGAGTAAATCCGACGACATCTGTTACGCCACCACCAACCGCCAGATCGCGGTCAAGCAGCTCGCTGCCGAGTGCGAGCTCGTGCTCGTCATCGGCTCGACCAACTCCTCCAACTCCAACCGCCTCGTCGAGGTGGCACGCGAGCGAGGTGCCGCCTCGCATCTGATCGACAACGCCTCACAGGTGCAGGAGCACTGGCTCGACGGCGTCGACACGGTCGGCATTACCTCGGGCGCCAGCGCCCCGGAAGAGCTGGTCGCCGAACTGGTCGAGTTTTTTCGCGGCCGTGGAGCGGATGACGTCTCCGAGCTGCACGCCGTCCATGAGGACGTGCGCTTCATGTTGCCGAAGACGATCCGCACCGAGCTCGCCGCGCGCGGCTGAGGCCGCCCACAGACTGCCGAGCGGCATCTCACGTCCCATAGTCGTGCGTGGGCTGCGGCTCGCGATAATCAATGCCATGCACGGTCCGAGCGCAGACAGCCATGACGGTCACGCACACGGCGTCGACCTCGATCGCGTCGGCGCCAAGCGGGCGCTGAAGCTGACGCTGGCGCTGACCACGGCGTTCTTGGTGGTCGAGGTCGCGGGCGGGCTGATCTCGGGCAGCCTGGCGTTGCTCGCCGATGCCGCCCACATGCTCTCCGACAGCCTCTCGCTCGGCGTCGCGCTGTTTGCCGCCTGGCTGGCGGGGCGGCCGGGCGGGCCCAGCCGCACCTTCGGCTACCGCCGGGCAGAGATCCTCGCGGCTCTGTTCAACGGCGTCACCCTGGTCGCGATCTCGATCTGGATCTTCATCGAGGCGGGGATCCGCTTCGGCGATCCGCCGGAGGTCGAGGCGGGATTGATGCTGGCCGTGGCGGCCGTCGGGCTTGTCGTCAACCTCGTCGCCGCACGCATCCTGCATGCCCACTCTGGCGAGAGCCTCAACGTCTCCGCCGCGTTGCGCCACGTTGTCGCCGACGTCCTCGGCTCGTTCGGCGTAATCGTCGCCGCCCTCGTCATCCTCGCGACCGACTGGGAGTACGCCGATCCTGCGATCAGCGTCGCCATCGGTGTGCTGATCTTGACCAGCTCGTGGTCGATCCTTCGCGACTCCGCTTCAGATCCTGCTCGAGGGTTCACCACCGGGGACGGATGTCGACGAGGTTGGACGCGCGATGGCGTCGGTCGTGGGCGTGAGTCAGGTACATGACCTTCACGTGTGGACGATCACGTCGGGATTCCCGGCGCTGGCCGCGCACGTCGTCGTCGGCACCGAGACCGACTGCCACGCGAAGCGCCGCGAGATCGAAGCGATGCTGCATTCGCGCTTCGGTCTCGACCACACGACGCTCCAGGTCGATCACGAGGGTCCCGAGCTGCTTCAGATCGAGGTCGTTGACGGTGGCTCGCGCGGCTCGAACGAATGATCTTGCATCGCGACTCTTACGAGCTCACCGACTCGAACTCCGCGCAAACGCTCTACGGCACGCCGGCCGAGAAGCTCAGCGAGTAGACCTCGAGCTCGCCGATCGCGGTGACCGCGATCGTGTGGGTCTCGTGACTCGGATGCAGGGCGAGATCGTAAAGGCCAGGGGCGTCTACGGCGACTTCCGAGTTGATCTCGTTACGGGTGCCGGGATCGAGCGTAACCGTGAGCTCGCCCTGCCCCGCGATTGATGCGTGGGCACCTGCGGCGGCGTAATCGAGCTCGATTCGATCGCCTGCGCCGTCGCCAGGTCGCCACGGCTCGCTCGCCGAGCCGCCGGGAAAGAACTCATCGCTCGGGGGCGCGACCAGGGCGCCGCGGGCGTCGCTGGGGCGCAGCGGCGCCATCGGCGGCGGCAGCTCGATCAGGGCGTCGAGCTCGCGCAATTCGTCCTGGATCGCCTCCTCGGTCGCCTCGTACTCGCCTTCGCCGAAGTGAAACCAGCGCAATGCGCCGCCCTGGCCCCAGACAAACAGTGATGGCCAGCCCTTGCAGCCGTAGTCGTGCCAGATCGAGTAGTGCGAATCGTCGGCGATCGGATGGGTGAGGCCGAGGCGGGCGAGCGCCGGTTGCAGGTTCTCGCGCTTTGAGGTGAAGCGAAAGCGCGGAGAGTGCACGCCGAGCGTCGCGAGGCCATGAGCGCCGTAACGCTTGGCCCACGCGGTGACGTAGGGGAGAGCGCGAACGCTGTTGAGCTGCGCGTAGTCGAAGAAGTGAACAAGGACCGGGCCGGCGGCGGTGAGCTCGGCCATGGCCGGATCGCGCTCGGCGCTGAGCCAGCGGATGCGGCCGGGCAGCGTGGGTGCGGCGATGTTGTCGCGCTCGGGTCGCACGGCGGCGGATCGTAGAGAGGCGGCCCAAGCGCGGAGACCGCCGAGGTCGAGCGTTATGCTGGCTCGCGCACTTCCGTCATCGAAAGAAGGGGACTTAGAGCCATGAACGAGAGCATCTGGACCCGCATCGAGTCGAGCCGCGAGCGCTGGGACGTCCTGCGCCACCCCTTCTATCAGCGCTGGTCGGCGGGCGAGCTCACCCGCGATGAGCTCGCGCGCTACTCGGGCCAGTACCGCCACGCCGTCGAAGCGATCGCAACGATGAGCGATGCCGCTGCCGACGCCCTGCCAGAGCGCCCCGAGCTTCGCCGCCACGCCGCCGAGGAACGCGCCCATGTGCGCCTCTGGGATGGGTTCGTCAACGAGAGCGGCGGCGATGGCGCCGACGCCCCAACGGCCGAGACCGCCGAATGCGTGCGGGCGTGGACCGCCCCAGGCGATGTCACCGAGACGCTGGCCCGTCTCTTCGCAATCGAGAGCAGCCAGCCGCAGATCTCGGCGACCAAACGCGAGGGCCTGCTCGGGCGCTACGGGTACCGCGAGGGCCCGGGCACCGCGTACTTTCGCATCCATGAGAGCCGCGACGTCGAGCATGCCGACGAGGTTCGCGAGCTGATCTCAGAGATCGGAGCTGACGCCGACGAGGACGCCCTCGCGGCCGCAGCCGAGTCGGCGTTTCGTGCCAACTGGCGCTTGCTCGACGGGGTTTGAAGCGCGGCGAACGCGTTCTTGGAATCGCGCTCGGGCTCGCGCTCGGGCTCGCAATCGTGGCCATCTTCATCTTCGTCTTCAGCGAGGACACCGTCGATGCGCCGCAGCTCGATCAGGAGTCGACGCAGGAAAGCGAGGAGCCGGCCGGGCGATGAGCACCGACGACAGCCTTGATTTGATCTTGAGGCACCTGCGTAAGATCACCCGGCAATGAGCTCCAGCGCCAAAGCCATCGCCGGCCTGATCGCGGTCGCCGCCGCCGTCGGCCTGTTCATCGCTCTGAGCTCGGGCTCCGATGACGATGGCTCGGACTCGGCCACGGCCGTGAGCCAGCAGACGTCCACAGGCGCCGACGATCCCGTCGTCGCCGAGCAGGACAAGCCTGAGGGGTCCGCGCAGCCGAAGCCCGAGGAGCCCGAAAAGCCCGACGTGCCGACAATCGTGATCAAGGGTGGACAGCCGGTCGGCGGGGTCCAGAAACTGAGCTTCGAGAGCGGCGACGCGATCCGCTTCATCGTCGAGTCCGACGTCGACGAGCACGTTCACTTCCACGGCTACGACGTAACCGAGGACGTGACCGCGGGCGGTCGCGTCGAGTTCGACGTGCCGGCCACGCTCGAGGGCGTCTTCGAGGTCGAGCTCGAGGACTCGGTCGTGCCGATCGCAGAGATCTCCGTCAACCCGGCGTAGAACCCGCACTTGTTCGGCGACGCGCTCACCTTGGTCGGCCATGTCGTGGTCGCGCGCGACGACCTCCCGATCCCAGAGTGGCTCTTCGCCTGGGGCGCCGCCGCGGTCCTGATCGTCACCTTCTACGGGCTCTCGGTCGCCTGGCACGAAACGCGCTTCGAAGACACCCGCTGGCGTGCCGTCGGCGGGGCGGTCGGTGCGCTCTTCACCAACCGCGTGACCGAGATCCTCGCGGGCGCGATCGGGGTTTTCTTGCTCTGGCTCGTGATCTGGTCCGGTCTCAGGGGCACCGAGGCACCTGATCGCAACTTCTCGCTGACGTTCGTGTTCATCACGGTCTGGGTCGGGATGGTCTTCGTCAGCGCGCTCTTCGGCGATGTCTTTCGCGCCTTCAACCCGTGGCGGGCGGTGGCGCGTTGCGTTGGCGGCCTGTTCACGCTGATCGCTCGTCAATCGCCGCCGCCGCCGATGGCCTATCCCGAGCGCTTCGGCCGCTGGCCCGCAGTTGCCGGCGTGCTCGCCTTCGCCTGGCTCGAGCTGGTCTACGCGCAGACGGGCTTTCAGGCGGTGGGGCTGACGCCGAACACCGTTGCCGTCGCGGTCCTCGCATACACCGCCTACACGTTCGTCGCCATGACCCTCTTCGGCAGCGAGAAATGGCTCGAGCGCGGCGAGTTCCTCGCGGTTTTCTTTGCCATGTTCGCGACGCTGTCGCCGTTGGAGACCCGCGAGCGCAAACTTGGAATCCGGCGCGCGCTCTCGGCGACGACGACCTGGGTCGGCGACGCAAAGGGCTCACTAGCGCTCGTCTTGGTGGCGATCGGGGCGACCACATTCGACGGCGCCTCGGAAGGGGTCTTGTTCGATCCGATCAACACCGTCGCCGACTGGTTCTCGACAGCCGGTCCGGTTTGGTCGGCGCGGATCTCGAACACGCTGTTCATGGCGGTCAGCATCGGCTTCGTCTTTGGCCTTTTTTGGGCAGGCATCTACGGCATGCACACCGTGCGCAGCAGCGAATCGACACGCTCGCTGGGCCTTGCCTTCGCCCACGCCTTCATCCCGATTGCGCTCGCCTATTTCGTCGCGCACTACTTCAGCGTTCTCTTCTTCCTCGAACAGGCGCAGTTCACATTCCTGCTCTCAGATCCGCTCGGCGATGGCAGCAACATCTTCGGCACCGCCGGCAGCGGCATCGATTACTCGAGCCTCGGCTCGGAGATGATCTGGTACATCCAGGTCGGCGCGCTCGTGCTTGGCCACGCGATCGCGCTCGTGCTTGGCCACGACCGCGCGATCAAGATCTACGGTGACTCGCGCGTTGCCGCCCGCTCGCAGTATTGGATGCTGGCGCTGATGGTCGGCTTTACCTCGCTGGGGTTGTTCTTGCTGACGCAGGCCAACCAGTAGGCCCCGGCGCTAGCGGCAGCGAATCTTCTTCTTCGTCCAGCCGCTGCGGATCGTTGCCGCCGAGCGCACGCGGGCCCGGACGCGCCTGCAGCCCTTGCCCAAGCTCGCGAGGCGGACGCTGTTGCGAGCGCTGTTTCGGCGCAGGCGGCGCCAATCGCCGTCGTTGCGCCGAACCTGGATGTCGTAGCGCCCGCCGGACGGCAGCACCTCGAGCTTGCGCGAGAGGACGTTGACGGAAGGCCGGTGCGGGCGCGAGAGCTGCTTCAGAGCCGGGCGGTTGAACGCCTCGCTGAGAAAGCTGCCCTCGGAATCGCCGGGCGCAAAGAGGCCGAGGACGCCCATCACCGTGGGCGCGAGATCGGCATTTTGCGGGTTGGCGCTCGCGGCATCGCCGCTGACCACTCCCTGGCGCACGAGGTCGCTGCCGCCGGCGACGGCGAGAAAGTTGTCGGCTGTCTGCGGGGCGCCATGGTTGCCGGGCAGCGGATTCGACGAGGCGCTGGTTTCGCTGAAGGCGTAGCCCGGGATCAGCGACGACGAAGATGTCGCCGCTGCGCTCACCTGCCGAGTGCCACTGCGGGTGCACTGTGTCGACGGTGTTAGCCGCGCCGCCGTCGCTCGGGTTCGGTTCGCGGTAAAGGGCCTCGGTCACGCCGGGCTCGGCCAGGATCGCGGCTCGCATCCGCGCCAGCAGCTCGAAGCGCGCGGGCGCGGTGCGGTCGGCAAGGTAGATGAGGTCGATGCTGCCGTTGTCTGACGGCCAGGAACTCCGACTCGGCGATGCCGGCATCGGTGAGCACGTCGGTGAGCGCTGACTTTGTCGGTCGTCGAATCCATCGAGTGGTCGGAGACCAGGATCAGGACGGTGCGCTCCCACTCGCCGCGCTGGCGCAGAGCGGTGACGAGTCGCTCGATCTCGGCGTCGGCGAGGCTGATCGCCGAGTCGTAGACGGCCGCCGGGGCCGGTGGCATGGCCGGCGCTGTCGATCTGGTGCAGGTTGACGAAGGTGAAGTCGGGCCGCCGGGTGTCGAAGTCGCCCTCGATTCCGTTCGATCGATGCCAGCACTCGGTCCATCACCGCCTTGTCGTCGACCGCGTAGCCGGTGATCGGATTGGTTGGCACGGTCTCGCAGTAGGGGTCGTCCTCGGCGCCGCTGCTGCATGGCGCCCACAGGTAGTCGGCGTCGTACTCGCCCGCGCTTGACGTTCTGGCCGGCGAAGATGCGCCCGAGCTTGGGCTTGCCGAAGATGCCAGCGGTCGCGAGCTCGTCGGGGTTGCCCTGTCGCTTGATCGCCTCGAAGGTCATCTCGGCGAGCGGGCAGGTGGCGCTCTCGCCGCTGGTCTCGGTCGGCATCACGCTGAAATCGAGCGGCCCGGTGGTGACGCATGCGTCCTCGTCAGCGAGCGGGGCGTAGAGCGCGAAGGCGTTGGCCGGGATACCCGACCTGCCGGGAAAGGCGCCGCTCATCATCGCCGTGTGGTTGGGATTGGTCTCGGCCGGGATCACCGACTGCGATTGCGGGTAAGTAGGTCCCGTTCGCGTCCTCGCCCGCGAGCAGGCTGGAGATGAACGGCGCCTTGCCCTGATCGACGCGGTCGCCGTCGAGGCCGTCGAGGACGATCGCGTAGACGATCGGGCGCTGCTTCGGCGCCCCAGCGGCGACACCGGCGGATGCGATCGAAAGCGCCCCAGCGGCAAGGCTTGCGAAGGCGAGAGCGATGACCCTGTGGGCAAGCATCCGGCGATGGTAGGCGCACAGGGGCCCGGCATGTGTCGGTTCGGTGAAGCTCCGGCAAGCGCGGCTAGACGTGCGCGATCGTGGTTATGGCGTAGACAGCGGCAAAGCCGCTCAGCGTCAGCGCCACTCGAGCCCACGACGGATGCTCGCCGTGTGCTTCAGGCAGCAGGTCGGTGGCGCCCATGTAGAGAAAGAAGCCGGCGTAGACGGCGAGGATTTCGCCCAGCGCCTGCTCGGAGACGGTCAGCGCGCTGCCGACAAGCGCGCCGATCAGCGGCGCGAATGGCATCGACGGCAAGCCAGCGCTTGGCCCGCCGGCGATCGTCCGATTGGCTGAGGACGAAGCGAGACCGTGTTGAGGCCGTCGGCGAAGTCGTGGCTGATGACGGCGATGAACACGAGCACCCCGGTTGTCGTGTCGAGGCCGAAGGCGAGGCCGATTCCGAGCCCGTCGACGAAGCTGTGCGCCGAGAGCCCGAAGGCGCCGAGCGCGCCGACCTGGTGGTGCGCGCGCGCCTGCTCGGCGTCGTCGCGGTGATGCAGCACGAGCACCCGCTCGACGAGAAAGAAGGCGACGAAGCCGACCGCGACCAGCGCTCCCACAAGCCGCGGATCGCCGACGCTCTCGATGCTCTCCGGGAGCACGTCGAGCAGGGCCACGGCGACGACGACGCCGCCGGTCAGCGCCATCAGCGTCGGCAGGGAGTGCGAGAGGCGCAGGGCGAGCGCGCCGCCGGCGAAGCGTGGCGGCGACGGTGGCGAGGGCGAACGGCAGCACGATCCAGTCCATCGCTGGTAATGATAATCATTCTCATAAGGTGTAGGCTTTGCGCCATGAGCGGCGACCAGCAGTGGGCTGAACTAGCTCTGGGCACGATCGCTAGCGACCGGCGCCACGCTGGGGCGGCGCGGCGCGCGGTGGTCGAGCTGCTCGCCGGCCAGGACTGCTGCTTGAGCGCGCAGGAGATCGCCGACCGTCTGCGTTCTGCCGGCGCGGGGGTGGGCACGGCCAGCGTCTATCGCGCGCTCGACCTGCTGCATCGCGAGGGCTTGGTGACGCGGATCGAGGTCGGATCCGGCGGCGCTCGCTACGAGCCGGTGCATCCCGGCGGCAGATCACCACCATCACGTCGTCTGCGAGCGCTGCGGCGCGATCACGCCGTTCGAGGATGGCGAGCTCGAGCGAGCGATCGAGCGGCTTTCGCGACAGCTCGAGACACAGCGTCAGCGGCCACGATGTGCTGATTCGCGGCCAGTGCCAGAGCTGCAGCGCCGAGGCTGGCTGAGCCCGAAACCGACTGCTCCATACTCAAGGTGTGCTGCCGATCGCTCATGCCGGGCACTGGCTTGTCTACATCCTCTACGCCGTGCCGGTGCTGATCGTCGCCGGCTCAATCGCGGTCTCGATCGTGCGCGACCGCCGAGCGCAGCAAAGCGAAGACCCGCCGCCGGTCTGAGCCGCATCGGCACGCGCTCGCTGCGAGCCTGGCTCGAAATCGGAAAAGGGAGCGACGTTTGAGGGCGAGTTAGGGCACCCTAACATGTGTTAGGGTGCCCTAATGACCCATCGAAATATTGCCCTTGCCGTCGCTGTTTCACTCGCCCTCGTCGCTGCCGCGTGCGGCTCCGATGACGAGCCGAACGGGCCGGTGCAGAGCGATCGGCGACCACCGAGCAGACCGCCGCGTCGATCAGCGGTTGCTCGACAGGCCGTCGCCGAGTACGACGCGTACGTCGAGCGCGAAACGGCGAGTTCGTCATCGCCACCGACGACTTCCTCGCGCTGGTCGAGACGGGCGACATCGAGGCCGCCAAGCAGGACTACCCGTCCGCCCGCGTGCACTTCGAGCGGATCGAGCCGGTCGCCGGCGCCTTCGGCGATCTCGACCCCGACATCGACGGCCGTGAGGGCGACATCCCGCGCGGCCGACTGGGGCGGCTATCACCGGATCGAGAAGGCGCTGTGGATCGAGGAGTCGACGGAGGGACTGCGAGAACGACGATCGCCGAGCTACGAAACGACGTCGCCAACCTCGACGACATCGCGGTCAAGGCCGACTTCGATCCCGGCGAGATCGCGCAGGGCTCGGTCGACCTGCTGGCCGAGGTCTCGTCGTCGAAGATCACCGGCGAGGAGGAGCGCTACTCGCATACCGATCTCTGGGACTTCGAGGCCAACGTCGACGGCTCCGAGGCCGGATTCGAGGCGCTGACTCCGGCGATCGAGCAGGCCGACCCCGAGCTCGTCGCCGAGATCGAGGCGGAGTTCGACCAACCTGTACGGGCTCTCGACGAGTACCGCAAGGGCGACGGCTTCGTTCTCTACGACACGCTTGAGCGAGGAGGACACCCAGGAGCTCTCGCAGCAGATCGACCTGCTCGCCGAACCGCTCTCGCAGGTGCCGGCGCTGGTCGGGTGACCGCGAGACGGCGAAGAGCCGGACCCAGGCCGCGGCCTCACCCGCCGCGGCCTGATCACAACTGCGGGCGTCGCCGGAGCCGGGCTCGGCTTCGGCGGCTTCGCCGTCGGTCGCGCCAGCGCCGAGGGGTCCGAGAGCGAACCGACCGGCACCGGCACGGTGGACTTCTGGGGCGAACGCCAGGCTGGGATCACGACGGCAGCGCAGGATCGCCTGCACTTCGCCGCCTTCGACGTCACCGCGACGACTCGCGCCGAGCTCGTCGAGCTGCTTGCGCGCGTGGACAGCGGCGGCGGCGAGGCTGACCGCTGGCGAGCGCGCCGGGCGATCGCAACGACGAGGCGCTGGTGCCGCCCGAGGACACCGGCGAGGCCGTTGGTCACCTGCCGAGCCGGCTGACGATCACCTTCGGCTTCGGCCCGGGCCTGTTCGAGCGCGACGGCGAGGACCGCTTCGGCCTCGCGGCGCAGCGCCCCGGCCCGAGCTGCGCCAGATGCCGCCGCTGCCGGCCGAGGCGATCGACCCGGCGATCTCTGGCGGCGAGCTCTGCGTCCAGGCATGCTCCGACGATCCCCAGGTCGCCTTCCACGCAGTTCGCAACCTGGCCCGGATCGGGCGCGGCTCGGTGGTGCTGCAAGTGGTCACAGCTCGGCTTCGGGCGCACCTCGACGACGACCCGCGCCCAGGACACGCCCCGCAACCTGATGGGGTTCAAGGACGGTACCAACAACATCCGCGCCGAGGACACCGCCGACCTCGAGCAGTTCGTCTGGGTCGGCGACGAAGGCGCCGGAGTGGCTGCGCGGCGGCAGCTACGTCGTCGCCCGCCGGATCCGGATGCTGATCGAGAGTCTGGGACCGCGCCACGCTGCTCGAGCAGGAGCGGACGATCGGCCGCCACAAGACGACCGGCGCGCCGCTCGGCGGCGACGATGAGTTCGACACTCCGGATCTGCAGGCCGCGAGCCAAGGGCGAGCCGGTGATCCCGGCGACGCCCACATCCGGCTGACGGCGCCGGCGAAGCTCGGCGGGACCAAGATCCTGCGCCGCGGCTACTCGTTCACCGACGGCTTCGACGAGGTCACGGGCCAGCTCGACGCCGGCCTGTTCTTCATCTGCTTCCAGCGCGACCCGGGGCAGTTCGAGACGATCCAGCGAAACCTCACCGCCGACGTGCTCAACGAGTACATCAAGCACACCTCCAGCGCCGTCTTCGCGGTGCCGCCGGGCGTCGCTGAGAGCGGCTACATCGGGGACCGCCTATTCGCATAGACGGTGCCACGAGGGCTAAGGCTCGAGCGCTACCCAGTGGTTCTTGGAGAGGCCGGCGATGTCGAGGATCCGGCGCACGCGGTCCTGCGCGCCCTGGATCGTGATCATGCTGCCCTCGTCGTGAAGCCGGCGCGCTGCGCCGACCAGCGTCGCGATCCCGCTCGAATCTACGAAGCTGCAGGCGCGCATGTCGACCGTGATCGGCTCGCCGTAGTTCTCCATCGCCTTTTCGAAGGCACCGCGAAGTCCCACGGAGGCGGCTACGTCCAACTCGCCGATGACCGTGACGACGCTGCCGCCGCCCGGGCTCGGTGCAACGCTGACCGAGAACCCGAGATGTCCTTCGTCGCTTGCTTCGCCATCCATTCGTGTATCAGCCCATCGATTCTTCAGCACACTTACCCAGTCGTCGGGTAGGCATAAACCCATGAATGAAGCGGTCGCTTGCGTGGACGCTTATTGGAGTGTTGCGGGCGTTGCGCCCGCTGGAGAGCCAGGCGCCGCTAGGCGGCCGCGAGCAGCTCACCCAGACGCCGCTCCAGCTGCTCTGCGAGCGCCTCGCGAATCGGGCCTTCGGCCGCGCGCTCGACGAGCTCGGCGAGAAATCCTTCGACCACGAGCTGCTTGGCGTCGTCCTCGCTGAGACCGCGTGATGTGAGATAGAAGAGCTGTTCGGGATCCACCTGGGCGATCGCCGCTGCGTGAGTGCAGCGAACATCGTCGGCCTCGATCTCCAGCCCGGGAATCGCGTCGACGTGAGCTTCGTTGGAAAGCAGCAGGTTGCGACTCTCCTGAAAGGCATCGGTGCGCTGGGCGCCGGGGTCGACGAAGATCATCCCGCGCCAGACGGCTGTCGCGCGCTCGGCGAGCACACCGCGAAAGGCCAGGTCGGAGACCGTGTCCTCGGCGGCGTGCTCCTGCGTCGTGTCGTAGTCGAGGTGCTGGGTGCCGCCTCCGGCGTAGGCGCCGGTGACCTTGGCGCTGGAGCCCCGCCCGGCGAGCTTGGTCTCCATTCGTACCTTGCCGCGGCCCGAGCCGAAGCCGAGCGCGACCCAGTCGAGGTGGGCGTCGCGGCCGATCTCCGCCCGCTGGGTGGCAAAGATCCAGCTTTCCTGCGAGAGCTCCTGCTCACAGACATAGCGCAGGTTCGCGCCGTCGCCGACGACGATCTCGACGACGCCGTTGAAGAGCGCATCGCCCTCGGAGTCATAGCGCTCCCAGACCTCCGCCTCGGCGCCGTCGCCGAGCACGATCAGCGCCCGCCACTCGATCTCCTCGCTGGCGGCGGCCGAGATCGTCAGGTGCAGCGGCTGCTCGAGCCGGGTTCCGGCGGGAACGTGGACGAAGACGCCATCGCGCCATCGCGCCTCGTTACGGGCGGCGAACGGGTCAGTTGCGGGCACGACGGTGCCGAGGTGCTGGCGCACCAGCTCCGGGTGGCGAGCGGCAGCCTCGGCGAGCGGGAGCACGAGCGGGCCGTCGCCGTCTTGTGTGGCTTCGAGGCCCTCGACGCCCGCCACAGCCTCCGTGTAGGCGTCGAAGTCGAGATCCGAGAGATCGGTGAACTCCCACCCCTTGACCTTCTGCGTCGGCAGCTCGAGCTCGGCCGTCGCCCGCTTCGCCACGTCGCGGCCGTCGCGCAGCCAGTCCGGCTCGGTGGTCGTTGAAGAAGCCTCCATCGCTGGAGTCAGCGGCTAGGCCGGCGAGGTCGGGTTGGTGCTGGCCAGGACGCAGGGTGGGACAGTGCTCCGCACGGCCCACCCGAGGACGCCGCCAGGCGCCAACCTGGCGGCCCGTCAGCCGATGCTGCCTTCCATTTGGAGTTCGATCAGCCGGTTCATCTCGACCGAGTACTCCATCGGCAGCTCCTTGGCGATCGGCTCGATGAAGCCGTTGACGATCATCTTCGAAGCCTCTTCCTCGTCGAGCCCGCGGCTCTGCAGGTAAAAGAGCTGGTCCTCGCCGACCTTGGAGACCGAGGCCTCGTGGCCGACGTTGGCGTCGGACTCGTCGATGCGGATCGTCGGATAGGTGTCCGAGCGCGATTCCTCGTCGAGCAGCAGCGCGTCGCAGACGACCTTCGACTTCGCCTCGGTCGCGCCCTGGGCGACCTCGAGCAGGCCGCGATAGGTGGCGCGGCCGCCGTCCTTTGAGATCGACTTGGAAAAGATCGACGAGGTCGTCTTCGGCGCGGCGTGGATGATCTTGCCGCCGGCATCTTGATGCTGGCCTTTGCCGGCAAAGGCGATCGAGAGGATCTCGCCGTGGGCGCGCTCGCCGAGCAGGTAGATCGACGGGTACTTCATCGTCAGCTTCGAGCCGAGGTTGCAGTCGACCCACTCCATCGTCGCGTCCTCGTGGGCGACGGCGCGCTTGGTGACCAAGTTGAAGACGTTCTGCGACCAGTTCTGAACGGTCGTGTAACGCACCCGCGAGCCCTTGTTGGCGACGATCTCGACAACCGCGGAGTGCAGCGAGTCGGTCGAGTAGACCGGCGCGGTGCAGCCCTCGATGTAGTGCACGTCGGCGCCTTCCTCGGCGATGATCAGCGTGCGCTCGAACTGGCCCATGTTCTCGGTGTTGATGCGGAAGTAGGCCTGAAGCGGCATCTCGACCTTGACCCCGGCGGGGACGTAGACGAACGAACCGCCCGACCACACCGCCGAGTTCAGCGCAGCGAGCTTGTTGTCGTTGGGCGGGATGATCGTCGCCCAGTACTCGCGCACGAGGTCCTCGTGCTCGCGCAGGGCGGTGTCCATGTCGGTGAAGATCACGCCCTGTGCCTCGAGCTTCTCGTTTACCTGGTGGTAGACCGACTCGCTCTCGAACTGGGCGCCGACGCCGGCGAGGAACTTGCGCTCCGCCTCGGGAATGCCAAGCCGGTCGAAGGTCTCCTTGATCCCATCGGGGACGTCGTCCCAGCTGGTCTCGGTGCGCTCTGAGGCGCGGACGAAGTAGTGGATGTCGTTGAAATCGATCTGGTTGAGGTCGCCGCCCCATTGTGGGGTCGGGCGACTCTCGTAGTGCTCATAGGCCTTGAGGCGGAAGTCGCGCATCCACTGCGGCTCGCTCTTGTACTCAGAGATCGCCTCGACGATCTCGCGGTTGAGCCCCTTCGGCGACTTCACGGAGTAGCCGTCCTCGGAGACGTTGAAGCCGAAGCGCTCCTTGTAGTCGGAGCCGATGTCCTTGAGCGAGGCCTCGGACTCGGTCAGCTGCTTGCCGGAAGGCGTGAGGGTCTCGGGGGGCTTGGTCATCTGCGAATCAGAGCTCCAACTTGACTTGGTCGTGGTCGACGCGGACCTCGAAGGTGTCGACCGGCCGGTAGGCCGGAAGAGTGCGCGGCTTGCCCGTGCGGATGTCGAACAGCGAACCGTGTCGTGGGCACTCCACGGTACAGGAGGCAGGGTCGAACTCACCCTCGGCGAGCGGTCCGTCGTCGTGAGAGCAGCGATCTTCGATCGCCAGCAGGTCGCCGCCGACGCAGTGAAAGACGCCGATCTTGCGCTCGCCGTGCTCGACGATGCGCACCTCGCCCTCGGGCAGGTCGGTCAGGCTGCAGACTGTGATCGCTTCGCTCATGGCTTATTCCTAGCTCCTGGGTCGGATTTTAGCGGTCTGCGGCTCGGCCGCCTGGGACGGCCGGTAGCGTCTGCGCGATGGAGGCTGCGCAAAGCCGACCGCGCCAGCGGATCACGATCGCGATCGCCGCCGCGGTCGTGCTCGGCGCGATCGTCGCCGCGGTCGCACTTGCCGGTGGCTCGGCGACGACGAGCCGATCGTGGCGCCGCTGCCCGAGGAATGCGCGCGCGCCTGGAACGATGATCAGTCGGCGCTCGCGTACGGTCGCCACAACTTCAACTTCCACCTCTACCGCGGAGCGCTCGTGATCTATCTCGACCGCGAGGCGGCGGAGTCGACCGCGCAGGCGGGTAGCTGCGCCGTCGTCTTTCCCTCGGAGGTGTTGGATGCCGAGCCGATCGCCGCCGGCCAGATCCTCAACGGGAAGCGCTGGGACCCGATTAGCTCGCTGGAGGGCGTCGACCTCAACCGTGTCGCCGAGCTGCAGGTGAGAGCGGTCGGGGCGCCCAATGCTGAGCTTGACACCTCGGGCCAGCTGAGTCCGCTGAGCCCGTCCTAGGTCGCGCTAGATCCGGTCGGCCTCGCGAGGGTCGCCGTTGGTGCCCTCGTCGTCCCACTCGGCAGAGTTGCCGAGCGCGGCGGACTTGACAACCTTGAGCCCGAGCAGCGCGCATTTCATCCGAGTCGCAGAGATCTCGATCCCGAGCAGCTCGAGCACGACCTGCTTGTCGAGGTGAAGCAGCTGCTCGCGCGTCTTACCGGCGAGCTCCTCCGTCAGCATCGATGTCGCCGCGGTCGAGATCGCGCAGCCCTTGCCCTCGAAGCCGACGCCGCTGACCTTGCCCTCGCCATCGAGCTCGATGAAGACATGCTGTTCGTCGCCGCAGAGCGGGTTGGTGTCTGCGAAGTCGAGGTCGAACTCCTGCGGGCGGCCGAAGTTACGCGGCCGCTTGTAGTGATCGAGGATGTTCTCGCGGTAGAGCTCGTCCATATGGTCGAGGGTATTGGACCGGTTGAGCGCGCCCGCGCTAGGGCTGTGACTGGCTCAGAGCGAGCTCGCGAAACGCCGCTGCGGCCGGCTTCTCGGCGCCGTTCTCGGTCCGCAGCCCGGTCTTCGGACACCAGGCACAGATCTCCCGCGCCGCACGCGAGTCGCGCCACGAGTACCAGTAGACGCCGCGAATGTTCCAGGCGAGACGGCGCTTGAGCAGCAGCGAGTAGGACGTGCGCAGAAGATTCGCCTGTCCGGCCTTCGTTTTCACCAGCCCCTCGCGCTTGGGACCGGATGAGGCCCAGCCGAGCTCGGAAATCCAGAGGCCGGCGTCGGCATCGCCGACCCGGGTGAGCAGCTTGCGGACGTCTTTGAGCTGCGAAACGGTGCTCGAGAACTTGGGCGCGTAGGGATGAAGCGCAATCGAGTCGAACGTCGTCTCGATTCCCTCGATCCGGTAGAGCTGCTTCAGGTAACGCAGGGTGGGAGTGATGATCTTGATTCCCGGCGGACCCCACATGCCACCGAGAACGATGTCGGCTGCGGGATCCTCGGCGCGGATCAGAGGCGCGGCAGTCTGCATCAGGGTGGCGAAGCTGGCGAGATTCTCCTTCGGGCCCCAGTACTTGAACGAGTTCTGCTCGTTCCATAGCTGCCAGGCGGTGATCGGCGTCGGGTTGGAGCAGAGGCAGGGAGTCGACGCTCTCGGTGCGCGCCGCGCGAGCCCAGCGCTCGTCTTGCAGAGAATCGGGATCTGACACTGAGGGGGTGGCGGTGGTGCCGGGGCTCCCGGTGGCGGGTCCGGCCCGGGCTCGAAAAAGTCGCCGCCCGGTCCGTAGCGAGCTACAGCCGCCGCGGCAAAGCGCGCGAAAGCTTGACGAGCCTCCTCTGTTTTCGGTCCACACGTGACGCCGCACTTGGCCTGCAGCTTCGATGTCTGCGCCCAGGCGGGAGTGCCGTAGAGAACCGGGAAAACCTCGATTCCGGCGTCACCGGCCCCGCGCACCAAGCTGTCGGTCGGCCCCCACTCATAGACGCCCGGAGTGGGCTCGATCGCCGGCCAGAAAAAGAGCTGGCGGGTGGCGCCGACACCGTCGGCCTGCATCAGCCCAAAGTCCTGCGCGGTCAATCCCGCTTGCGGGGCCACCCCGAAGAAGTCCTTGGGCGCGGGCTCCTGAGCGCCGGCACCGGCGGGCATTACGAGCGCGCATCCGACACCAACCAGGCACGAGAGCAGGCGAGCGCGGAGACCCATCTACCCCATGGTTGCGCAAAGCGCTCGCCGGCGGGCCGGTTGTGTCGCGCAGCGTCCGTCAGAGCTTGAACACGCGGCGCGCGTCGCGCAGTCCCTCGATCAGGCGATCGATCTCCTCGCGCGTCGTGTAGATGCCGAAGCTGGCGCGCGCCGTGGCGCTGATCCCGAAACGTTCCATCAGCGGCTGGGCGCAATGGTGGCCCGCGCGCACGGCGACGCCGTGGCGGTCGAGGATCTCGGCAACGTCGTGACCGTGGATTCCCTCGAGCTCGAACGAGACCGGTCCCAGGCGATCGTCGCTCGCGGGGGGACCGAAGACACGAAGCCCGGGAACCTCGCCGACGCGGTCCAGCGCATAGGCGGCGATCTCACGCTCGTGTGCCGTGACGGCATCCATGCCGACGGCGTCGAGCCAGCGCAGCGCCGCGGCAAAGCCGATCGCCTGCGAGATCGCGGGCGTGCCTGCTTCGAAACGCGCCGGGGCGTCGGCCCAGGTCGTTGCCTGCTTGGTCACCTTGCGGATCATCGAGCCGCCACCTTGAAACGGCGGCATCTGGCGCAGCAAGTCGAGTCGCGTCCAAAGCGCGCCGATGCCGGTAGGCGCGTAGGCCTTGTGTCCGGTGATCGCATAGAAGTCGATCCCGAGCGCGTCCATGTCGAGCGCCAGCTTCGGCGCCGCCTGGGCGCCGTCGGCTACCACCAATGCGCCGGCGTCGTGTGCCAGGCGCGAGATCTCGGCGAGCGGGTTCTCGGTCCCGAGCACGTTGGAGACGTGGGCCACGGCGACGAGCTTGGGCTCGCGCTCGAGCGCGGTCGCATAGGAGGACATGTCGAGCAGGCCTTCGTCGGTTACGGCAACCCAGTCGATCTCGGCGCCGGCCCGTTCGGCCAGCTGTTGCCAGGGCACGATGTTGGAGTGGTGCTCCATCTCGGTTAGGACGATGCGATCGCCGGCGCCGACGTTGGCGTCGCCCCAGGCGCGGGCGACGAGGTTGATCGCCTCGGTCGCGTTGCGAACGAAGACGACCTCGCGGCGATCGTCGGCGCCGAGGTGGTCGGCGACCGTTGCCCGAGCCCCCTCGTAGGCGGCCGTGGCCTCGGCCGAAAGCGTGTGTGAGCCGCGGTGGACGTTGGCGTGGTGGCGGCGCTCATAGCGATCCACCGCTTGAATCGAGGCGAGCACGCGTTGCGAGCTCGCGCCTGAGTCCAGGTATGCGACCGGCCTGCCGTTGACCTCGCGCTCAAGAGCCGGGAAGGCGGCGCGGACCTTATCGATCGGGAAGGCCGGCGGTGCGCTCGTTTCGACCGCGGACTCCACGTTGCTGGGCCTTGTCGAAGCGGCTACGCGGCCGCCTCGACCTCCTCGCGAATCCAGCCGTAGCCCTTGTCTTCGAGCTCGCCGACGAGCTCGGGGCCACCGCTCTTGACGATCCGCCCCTCGAACATGACGTGGACGAAGTCGGGCTCGACGAGATGGAGGATGCGCTGGTAGTGGGTGATGATGAGGATGCCCATTTCGGGACCGGCGAACTTGTTCACGCCCTCGGCGACGACGCGCAGCGCGTCGATATCGAGGCCCGAGTCGGTCTCGTCGAGCACTGCCATCTGCGGTCGCAGCATCGCCAGCTGCAGAACCTCCATCCGCTTCTTCTCGCCGCCGGAGAAGCCCTCGTTGAGATAGCGGCTGGAGAACTCGCGGGGAATGTTGGTCAGCTCCATCGCCGCCTCGGTGTCCTTGCGGAAGTCCTTGAGCGAGATCTGACCCTCGCCACGGGCGTCACGGTGGGCGTTGAGCGCCATCCGCAGGTACTTCGCGACGGTCACTCCGGGAATCGCGACCGGGTACTGAAATGCCATGAACAGGCCTGCCCGCGAGCGATCCTCGGGCGCGGCTTCGGTGATGTTCTCGCCGAGGAACTCGATCTCGCCCTCGGTGACCTCGAACGAGGGATGCCCCATGATCGCGTTGGCCAGCGTCGACTTACCCGACCCGTTGGGTCCCATCAAGGCGTGGACCTCACCCTTGGAGACCTCGAGATTGAGGCCCTTGAGGATGTGCTTGTCCTCGACGTTCACGTGCAGGTTTCGGATTGCGAGATCAGACATTTGGCTCCTGGTTAGGGGTTGCTCGGAAAATTTCTCGTCGGCTGCTAGCCGACCGGGGTCGCGAGTGGCTCCACCTTGGGCCCGCCCGCGAACAGCACCAGATCCGCCAGCGTCGTCCCCGCCAGCGCCTTGGTGACCCCGCCTTGGACTCGCGTCCACAGCAGCTTCGTGGCGCAGGCGCGGTCGCCATCGGACTCATGCGAGCACAGCACGCGACCGTCGCGCTCGACGTGGAAGCACTCCATCGGCGTGATCGGCCCTTCCAGCGCCTCGACCACGTCGAGCATCAAGATCTCACTCGCAGGCTTGGCGAGGCGATAGCCACCGTGGGCACCGCGGACCGAGCTCACGAGGCCGGCATGGCGCAACTTGGCGACGAGGTGCTCGAGGTAGGAGAGCGGCAGCGTCTCGGCTTCGGCCACAGCGGCAAGCGCAACCGGCTCCACGTCCTCGGCGCCGTCACCGGCGCGGCGGCCGAGCTCGACCATCAGGCGCACGCCGTACTCCGCTTTGGTCGAGAACAACATCGACCTAAATCCTAGCGCGACGGTAGGTTTTCGGGAATGACCGCCCGAGGCGGCGCAGGCTTTGCCGGCGGGGCGGGCACGGCCGGTCCTGGGCCAATCCGCTGAGGAGAAGCGGGTTCGGCCGGTTGCTGTCAGTGAGGGTGTGGGTCCGGCGTGTCTCAGGCTTCGAAGCACCGTGGAGATCCAAGCCCGACTGTCGGGCTTGGATCTCCACACGACGACCTGCGGCCGAGACTCCACCAAGACACCCGCCTCTTTGGCGATCCGTCAACAACTGCCGTCAAGATTCTCCTCGCGGCGCTTGTCGGCCGCAGTCTCGCCGCTAAGGCCCGCGCCTCCTACCCCTCATCGACGCCGTTCCTGAGCAACGGGGCGGCCTGCGACAAGGCGCACCTCCCCGGCCACCTACCCCTCACAGACGCCTACGGCTCGATCAGGCCCTTGCGGATCGCATAGCGAACCAATTCCACCCGATCTCGCATCCCGAGCTTCTTCATCGCGTTGGAACGGTGGTTCTCGACCGTCTTCTCGGAGAGATGGAGGATCTCGGCGATCTCCTTGTTGGTGTGGGCTTCGGCGACGAGCTTGACGACCTCCTCCTCGCGCGGGGTGAGCTCGCTGGAGCGGCCCGAGCCCTCGCCGAGCACGTCCTTGATCAGCGCTCGCTGCGCCTCCGGGGTGAGGAAGGGCTCGCCGCGCTCGACGGCGCGAACGGCCTCGAGCAGGTCGACGTCGGCCTGCGCCTTGAGCACGTAGCCGGAGGCGCCGGCTTTCAGCGCTTCGAACAGATAGCGCTCGTCGTCGTACATGGAGAGGATCAGCACCGAGACGTCGGGGGCCTGCTCGCGGATCTCACGCGTCGCCTGCAGTCCGGTGAGCTTGGGCATCTTGACGTCGAGGATCGCCAGGTCGGGGCGCTCGCGAATCGCCAGATCGCGGGCGGTGGCGCCGTCGGAGGCCTCGGCGATGACGTCGATGTCGCTCTGTTGCTCGAGCAGCATCCGCAGCCCGGATCTGACGATCCCGTGGTCGTCTGCGATCAGGACGCGCATGTCCTCACTTTGTCCCTCCGGCGTCATCTGCTGCTCCTATCGGCACTCGCAGCCGAACCCTTGTGCCGATTCGCGGACGCGACTCGACCTGCAGCTCGCCGTTGACGAGCATCGCGCGCTCGCGCATTCCGGAAATCCCGAGCCCGCGGGTTGCCTCGTCGAAGCTGAAGCCCCTGCCGTCGTCGCCGACGACGAGTTCGACGGCCTCGCCCTCGCGCGCGAGGCGAACGCGGACTGACTCGGCGCCGGAGTGACGTACTGCGTTCGAGAGGGCCTCTTGGGCGACGCGGTAGACCACGAGTTGAGCGTCCTCGGGCAGATCGGCCAGCTCGCCATGAGACTCGAACCCGGCGCGGATCGCGCCCTGGCGCCCGAGATCGCGCACCTGGCCGGCGAGCGCCGCCTTGAGGCCGAACTCGTCAAGCGCGGTGGGACGGAGCTGGCGTGCCAGCGTCAGCAGCTCGTTCATCGCCTGGTTGGCGAGCTGGCGGATCTCGGCGAGCTCGACCGCGAGCTCAGGCGGGGCTTTCTCGCGCGCGATCTCGAGCCGCAGCAAGAGGCCGGTCAGCGACTGGTTGACCTCGTCGTGAAGATCGCGCGCGACGCGAGCTCGCTCCTCCTCCTGAGCGTGCAGCGCGGCGCTCGACGTCAGCCGTCGCTCCGTCTCGAGGCGCTCGAGCATGCCGACAAAGGCGCGGTAGAGGCGACGTACCTCCTCGGGCCCGCCTGGCGCACCACCGGCCCTGAGGTTCGCGCCTGGGCGTGAGAGATCGACGCGCTCCATCTGGTCGACCAGCTCCTCCAAGGGGCGAAAGCGACGCTGCAGCAAGACGATGTTGAAGGTGATCGTCAGTGCGACGGCGAAGCCGAGCACGAGCGCAGATTCGGGGCGCTGGGAGATGCTGAAGTCTGGATTGCCGGCGATGACCGCGGCTACCACAGCCGCCACGATCAACAGCAGGTTGACGAGCAGTACCTGAGTGAGCAGATCGCGACCGCGCATAACCTAAGTATCGACGCCGGAAGCGAAGATCCTTCGCACAGGGGTCAACTCCCTAGTGTGAATAGGTACTGGCCCCTAGGCATTACGGCGAGCCGACTCGTCACAATGTCTCTTGCAGGTTTGAGTCCGGCCGCCTGCGTCTTGAGAGCCGGGCAACGCATCAAGGAGCTAGTGCCCCAACGATGACCACCACACGTAGATCCAACGTCGCTGCTTTGCTTCGGACGACGATTCTGATGGCCGCCCTCACCGGCCTACTCGTCGTCATCGGAGCGCTGATCGGCGGACCGGAGACAGCGCTGATGTTCCTCGGCCTCGCCGCCCTGCTGAACCTCGGCGCCTACTGGTTCTCGGACAAACTCGCGCTGAAGATGAGCGGCGCGCAGCCCGTCTCCGAGCAGGAGGCACCGGGCCTGTACCAGATGGTCCGCGAGCTGACGACACGTGCCGACCTGCCGATGCCGCGGCTGTACGTGATCCCCCAGGACCAGCCAAACGCGTTTGCGACCGGCCGCAACCCGAAGAACTCGGCCGTTGCCGTGACCCGCGGGATCATGAGCCTGCTCTCAGAGGACGAGCTTCGCGGCGTCGTTGCTCATGAGCTGGCGCATATCGGAAATCGCGACATCCTGATTCAGTCGGTCGCCGCGACGATCGGCGGCGCGATCACCTACCTCGCCTACATGCTGATGTGGTTCGGCGGCGACGACGAGTCGCCCTTCGGCCTCATCGGCGGGTTGGCGCTGGTGATCTTGGCGCCGTTGGCGGCTTCGCTGATCCAGCTCTCGATCTCGCGCCAGCGCGAGTTCTCGGCTGACGCGACGGGCGCCCAGATCACGGGCAACCCCGAGTCGCTCGCTTCGGCGCTGCTGCGCCTGGAAGAGGGCGCCAAGGCGATCCCGATGCAGGTCAACCAGGCCGCGGAGCCGCTCTACATCGTCAAGCCCTTCTCGAGCAAGGGCCTGGCGGGTCTGTTTTCGACTCACCCACCGATCGAAGAGCGGGTCAAGCGCCTGCGCCAGATGCGCCCGGCGCTCGGTTGAGTTGACGCAAACGGACGCTCCGGACCTCGATCATCTAGCCGTCGCGCTCGAGCGCGACGGCTACGTGATCTTCGATCCGGGCATCGGAACCGACGTGATCGATGGCGCGATCGCTGAAATCGAGCACCATTTTCGGCCAGAAGGTGCGGTCGAAGGTGGCCTGCGACGGGCAAAGCGAGCGCTGCGCGGCCGCCACACGGCGATCTCACATCGCGACGAGCGCCGGGTCCAAGACGCCTGGACTGTGTCGTCGCCGGTGCGCGAGATCGCCCTCGCACCGACCGTGCTCGAGTTGCTCGAGCAGAGCTACGGGCGCCGGCCACGACCGTTTCAGACGATCAACTTTCGCATCGGCAGCGAGCAGAAGCCGCATTCCGATGCGATGCACTTCAACTCCGAGCCGTCGGGGTTCATGTGCGGAGTGTGGGTGGCCCTCGAGGACATCGATCTCGACCAGGGCCCGCTCGTCTACTACCCCGCCAGTCACAAGCTTGCTGAGTACACCAGAGGCGACGTCGACGCCGATCCCGACTCGCACTCCGACTACGAGCGGTTCGTCGCAGCGCTGATCGAGAAGGAGGGCCTAGAGCCCAGCTACGCGCGCCTGCGCAAGGGGCAGGCACTGATCTGGTCGTCGAACCTGCTTCACGGAGGCGCCCCGCAGCGCGACCCCAGCCTGACCCGGTGGAGCCAGGTGACTCACTACTTCTTCGAGGACTGTCGCTACTGGAAGCCGCTGGACTCGACGCAAGCGCAGCGCCGCTACTGGGAACCGACCTGGGTTCGCTGAGCTAGAGCTAGACGGGGTAGCGCACGTAGCCGCGGCCGAAGGCGCGCGAGAGGCGGCGTTGCATCGTCACCGCGCGCGAGATCAGGGGTGGGCGGACCGGCTTGCCGTTGAATCGAAGTGGCTGCAACTCACCGCTGCTGACATCGACGATCTGCCTGAAGAAGACCTGGCCGCGGGCGAAATCGCTGCGGTGGGGCGTGTAGTAGGAGCAGTCGCCGAAATAAAAGTGGGTCACCTGGCTCATCCGGGTGCTGCTCGGGCTCGGTGACCGGCTCGCCACCGTGAAGCAGGTTCGCCGCCCAGATCAGCGCCTGGCCGCGCTTGAGGAAGCCGAGCTCCTTCTTCAGACTCGTAACTGGCGATCAGCTCCTGGATGAACTCGTTGAGCTCGTCCTCGCGCTCTGGGCAGAGAAAGTCGTAGTCGGGCAGCCGGTGGGAGCCCGGGTAATAGTGCAGCGGCCCGTTGCGCTCGTCAACGTCCTCGAGCGCGACCCAGACCCCGCACATGAAGTGCTTCGGGTAGCTGTGGAAGTGATAGGCGTCGCTGTGGGTGGGCTGCTGGCTGCCGCGATAGAAGTTCAGCGTCTGAAACGGGATCGGCCGGCGACCGTAGAGCAGTTCGAGGAAATCGACCACGCGCGAGTTCGCCGCCAGTCTGCGAACGCAATCCGAGGCGCCCCAGGCGTCCATGATCCGGTTGTACTTGCCGCCCTCGTGAAGTGGAGCGAGCTCGGCGATGAGCTCGTCGGCGAAGCCGTCGAAGTCGTCGATGCCGAGGTCATCGAGGATGACGTAGCCGCGGTCGGCAAAGGAGCGCACCAGCGCTTCGGTCTCGGAATCGAGCTCGCGCTCGGCAAGCATCTGCTCGAAGAACGGCGACACGAACCACGGCGCTCCGAAGGCGGGAACGTGGGTGGACAGGGCCGGCGCAACGGCGTCAGTCGACATCGTCGCAAGCATAGGGAAGGCGATCCGGGCCGTGCCAGAGGCCATGACCCCTACGATGATCGCGCCCGTGAGCCCTGCTGCCGCGATCTCGATCGTCGTCGTTACCTACAACTGCGCGGCCCAGCTGCGCCAGTTGATCGAGTCGCTGAACCGCCATCTCGACGGCGAGCAGGAGCTGATCGTCGTCGACAACGCCTCCGCCGACGACCCGACAGCCGAAGCTCGTCGGTGGAAAGGCCCGTGCGAGCTGATCGCGCTCGATCAAAACCTAGGTTTCGGGGTCGCCTCCAACATCGGCGTCGAACGGGCCCGCGCACCGGTCACCGTGCTGCTCAACCCCGACACCGAGTTGCTCGACGCGAGCCTGGTTGAGCTCGCGGCGTCGAGCGCCCGCCTCGGCGGGCTCGTCGGTCCCCGGCTGCTCAACGCCGATCGCACGATGCAGCCCTCGGCAAGCGGGCCAGAGGTTGGAATCTGGCCGTGGGTGCGAGCGTTGGTGCCTTCGCCGTTGCAGTCGCGCAGGATGCTCGCGCGCACTGAGCCCTACCGGCTCGAGACTCTGACCCCAGTGAGCTGGCTGACCGGCGCCTGCATCGCCGCTCCGACCCAAGCGCTGCGACGCCTCGGCCCCTTTGACGCCCAGCTGCATATGTACGGCGAGGACGTCGACCTCGGCCTGCGAGCTGCCGCGGACGGCATCGGCTCCTGGATCGATCCGGTCTCATGTCGCATCATCCACCACGGGCAGGGTTCGTCGACGCTCGTCTACGGCTCGGCCGAGGGCTGGTGGCCAACCGGAACGCTGCATTGGCGGGCGGTCGTGCAACGCGCCTTCGGCAGGCGGCGCGAATGGCTGGCCTGGCGCGCGCTGCGCTTGAACCTGCGACTGCGCCTGATCGGCAAGGCGTTGACGGGCCGCACCGACCCGCGAAACAGAGCCGCGCTCGATGCCGCCGTCGCGGCTCAGCGACCGCCGCGGTTACTGCCTGTGAACGGCACGAACGAGGGGCCTCGGCCTGGCTGACGGCCGGGTTGCGCCCGGGCCTCGGCAGACCGCGCCATTGCTATCCTTTTTGAAGTAAACCTGTAATCCGGATAGGGATTTAGGAGATTCAGCTTCATGGCGATCGAGAAGATCTCGCTCGAGCAGGCCCGCAAGGAGATCGATGCCGGCACAAGGGTGATCGATGTGCGCGAGCAAAACGAATGGGATGAGTCCCATCTCGAGGCCGCCGAGCACGTGCCCCAGGGCGAGCTCGCCGAGCGCATCGACTCGATCGCGCCTGACACCTCCGAGCGGCTGATCCTCCATTGCCGCACCCAGAGTCGCTCGACGCTGTCTGCTGCCGAGCTCGCCGCCCTCGGCTACGAGGATGTTGCCGTCATGGACGGTGGCATCGTCGCCTGGACCGAGGCGGGTCTGCCGTTGATCGAGGCTGAGGGGCTGACGCGCGAGCAGCGCATGCGCTATTCGCGCCACACGTTGCTGGCTGAGGTTGGCGTCGAGGGCCAGCTCAAGATGCTGAACTCCAAGGTGCTGCTGCTCGGCGCCGGTGGTCTCGGTGCCCCGACCGCGCTCTATCTTGCCGCGGCCGGCATCGGCACGATCGGGATCGTCGACGACGACGTCGTCGACGAGTCCAACCTGCAGCGCCAGGTGATCCACAACACCGAGCGCGTCGGAATGGCAAAAACCGCGTCGGCGAAGGTCGCGATCGAGGCTCTCAACCCCGATGTCGAGGTGATCGAGCACAACACACGCCTCGACTCGTCGAACATCATCGAGCTGATCGAGCCCTACGACGTGATCGTCGACGGGGCCGACAACTTCCCCACCCGCTACCTGCTCAACGACGCCTCCGTCCGCCTGGGAAAGCCGGTGGTCTCAGCCTCGATCCTTGGCTTCGACGGCCAGATCTCGACCTTCGTTCCCGGCGACGGCCCCTGCTATCGCTGCCTCTACCCGGTGCCGCCGCCGCCCGAGCTGGCGCCGAGCTGCGGCGCCAACGGTGTCCTCGGTGTGATGGCGGGCGTGATGGGACTGCTGCAGGCCAACGAGGTGATCAAGCTCGTGGCCGGGATCGGCGAGCCGCTCGTCGGCCGCCTGCTGCTCTACGAATCGCTCGGCACGAGCTTCACCGAGCTCAAGGTCAAGCGCGATCCGGGCTGCCCGATCTGCGGCGAGGACGCACCTCAGGTGCCCGTCGAGCAGATGGGCCGGTTCCCCGACTACGAGCTCTTCTGCGGCGCCCCGGCGCGCGAGGAAACGCCCGCGCTCGCATAGCTGCAGCGATTAGATGAGTGATCCCACGACCTCACGCACGCGATTGCGTGGAACCAATCATCTAGGTTTCGAACGATGCCGACCGTAAAGATCCCCCCGGTGCTGCGTTCGCGCACCGACGGCGAGGCGCAGGTCAGCGCTGCCGGCGACACCGTCGGCGCCGTGCTCGAAGCGCTTGCCGCGGCGCATCCCGACACCCGCGAGCAACTCTTCGGCGACGACGGCGAGCTCAACCGCTACGTCAACGTCTACCTCAATGACGAGGACGTTCGCGTGCTCGACGGGCTCGAGACCGGCGTCTCGGAGACCGACACCGTCGTCATCCTGCCGGCGATGGCCGGCGGCGGGCGCTTTAGCCGCCGCTAACGCCCCTGGTGCGCCCTGGCTTCGGCCGCACGAGGTCGTAGCTGTCGACGATCAGATCCTTGATCTTGGCGTCGGCGAGGTCGCCGCCGAACGTGATCGTGACCCAGTGACGCTTGTTGAGGTGGTATCCGGGGACCACCGATTGATGACCGGCTCGCAGCAGCTCGCCGAGCTCGGGATCGCACTTGAGGCTGACCTTGAGCGGCGAAGCGCCGAGGTCCGAAAGGGCGAAGATCTTGCCGCCAACCTTGAACACCGAAACCTCCGCGCCAAAGGGAAAGGTCTCCTGAGCGCCGGGGCGCTCGAGACACCAGGATCGAAGCCGGTTCGGGCTCACCGCCCAAAGGTATCCGCGATGAAGCCGCGGCCTAGGTTCCGCCGGTGAACCCCATCAGCGTCTCCCACGAGGGCTTGGGCTCGAGGGCCTTGGCGTCGAACAGACCCGCCTCCGCACACCAGGCGCAGATCGGCTCGCCCGCGAGGTCACGCCAGGCAAACCAGGTGACGTTCTCGATGTTGTAGGCGGCTCGCTTTGTCGTGAAATAGCCGAGCGCTTGGCCGAGCAGGTCGCTTTGGCCTTGGACCCCTCGCTGCAGCGGGTTCGCGCCCTCCTCGGAGGACCAGCCGATCTCGGTGATCCAGATTTCGGCCTCGCCGTCGTCTGCGGCGATCATCTCGTCGCGAAGCAGGTCCACCTGTTCCTCGATCCCGGCGAGCTGCGCCGCGTAGGGGTGGATGCCGACGCCATCGAAGTCGTCGGCGAAGCCCGGTCGGCGATAGAGCTCGCGCAGGTAGTCCGCGGCGATGATCGACGGGCCTTCGCCCTTGAAGGGCGTCCCGAACATGCCGCCGAGAATCACCTTCGCCGCCGGGTCCGCCTCGCGCAGAACGGAGCTGGCGGCGCTGACCAAATCCGCGTAAGCCGAAACGTCGGGGATGGCTCGTAGAACGTCTCGGAGTTCTGCTCGTTCCAGATTTGCCAGCTACGGATCGGTCGCTCGTCGAGGTCGGGGTTCTCCGACCAGAACTCTCCGCCGGGTCCATAACGCGCGCTCATGTCGGCGACGAACAGTCTGCCAGGCATCGAGCGCCTCGGGGCCCCGAGGCGCGAAGATGCCGCACTCGGCCTCCTCGCAGTCTTGATTGTCGAGCTCCTGAGCCACCCAGAGCGGCGTGCCGAACAAGAAGCGGAAGCGGCTCCACGTCGTGGTTCGCGGAGGCGGCGACGATGGTATCGATCGCCGACCAGTCGTAGTCGCCCTCGGCGGCGCGAAGGATCGATGCTGGGCCAGTTGACGAGAACGCGGAGGGTCCCGATCTTGCCCTCGCTCATGCGCTCGATCTCTTCGTCGGTGAGCGGGGTCTGCGAGGCGACGCCGAAGAAGGGATCAGCGTCCGGAGTCCTGCGCCGCCGGGGAGTCGTCGCCGCAGGCGGACAGCACGAGCGCAGGCCAGTCCGATGGCCACGGGATGCTCACGACGTGGATCGCAAGTCGGCCGATTCGGTCGTGCCCGATCGCGGCTCATGAGCCGCCGGTGAATCTGGTGAATGCATCCCACGACGCCTTTGGCGTCAGGTCCTCATTGAACAGGCCCGACTTCGGACACCACTCGCAAAGGCCGGCCTCGGGATTTGAATTGTCGCGCCACGAGTACCAATCGACGTTTCGAATGTTGAGCCTGCCGCGCTTGCGCTTGAGGTAGCTGAAGATGCTCGCGCAGGCGGTCGGCCTGCCCCTGGATGCCACGATTGAGGGGATTCGGCGGGCCGCCCGAAGCCCAGCCGATCTCCGTGATCCAGAGGTCGGCGTCGCCTTCGCCGGCCGCGACCATCTCGTCTCGCAGCAGCTCGAGCTGGATCTTGACGTTGTCCAGCTTCGACCCGTAGGGGTGGGCGGCGACCCCGTCGAACTGCTTTTGCGCGCCCTTCTGCCTGTAGAGCTTGGCGAGGTACTTCCAGGCGGCGATCGCCGGCCTGGTTCCGCCCAGCGGGGTTCCGAACATGCCGCCGAGAACGATCTCGGCCTCGCGATCGACCCGCGGTGATCGCATCGTGCGCCCGGTCCAGCAGCTTGGCGTATGCCGGCACGTCGGGCTTGGGCTTGAAGAAGGTCGGCGAGTTCTGCTCGTTCCAGATCTGCCAGACGCGGATCGGCTTCTTCGGGATCGCCGGGTTCAGCGACCAGAACGTGCCATCGGGGCCGTAGCGCTGCGCGAGCTCGGTGAGGAAGGCGCTCCCACGCGGCGAGCGCCTGTGGCTTTCGCGGCGCGAACGCGTGGCAGCTGTCGGACTCGGGGCAGCTTCGGCCGTCGAGCTCAGCGACCCAGCGCGGCGTCGAGTAGACGAACGGGAGAACCTGGATATCGTTTCGCGCCGCGTTGCCGATGACGGCGTCGGGCGTGCTCCAGTCGTAGTCACCGGCCGCGGCCCTGGGTCGATGCCCGCCCAGAAGATCTCGTAGCGCAGCGTCCCCACCTTTCCCTGGCCCATGCGGTCGAGGTCCTGCGCGCTCAGCGGGGTCTGGGGCGCAACGCCGAAGAACGACTTCGGCGCCGCAGCCTCGGCGGCCGTCGCGACCGCCAGCGCGGCGAGCGCGAGCAAGGCCGCGACGAGGCGAGCGCGTCCGGCGCCCGCTCATCCGCGGGCCGCCCGGACGAAGGCCTCCCAGGCCGGCTTCGGCAGCACCGCTGCGCGTCCTCAGCCCTGCGTGACCGCACCAGCTGCAGACCTGGTTGCCGAGCGGATCGTCGCGCCACGAGTACCAGAACACGCCGCGCAGGCGAAAGGCGCGGCGCTTGGCCTCGTACGCGGCGAGCGCGCGCGCGGCCATCAGCGCCTGGCCGTTGACGCCCTTGACGTAGGGCTCGTCGCGCGGCCCGCCCGAGGCCCAGCCGATCTCGGTGATCCAGATGCCGACGCCGCGGTCGCCGGCCCGGTCGAGGCTGCGACGCACGGTGCGAAGCTGAGCCAGCGAGCCGGAGACGTTTTGCGAGTAGGGATGAACGCCGATCGAGTCGAACGCCTTCTTCACACCGGCGACGCGATAGAGGCGTTTGAGGTAGAGGCTGATCGGGACGACCGGTCGCGTCTCCGGCTCGGCCAGGTACTCGTCGGGCCCCCACATGCCGCCGATGATCACCTCGGCGCCCGGATCGGCGGCACGGATCTCGCGACTCGTGCGGATCAGCAGCGCCGCGTAGCCGCGAGCGTCGGCGTCCGGCGCGTAGTACTTCGGCGAGTTCTGCTCGTTCCAGACCTGCCAGCGACGAATCGGCACCGACGCGGTGCAGCCGCAGGGGGGATCGGTCGGACACGTTTCGGGCGGCGCGGGAGCCGCTCGTCGCGTCTCGCAGGGCGGCGGCTCGGCGAAGAACTCGCCCCCGGGGCCGTAGCGCTCCACGGCCTTGCGTGCGAAGGCCGCGAACGCCGCCCGTGTCGCCCCGGACCTCGGCCCCATCGTCACGCAGGACTCGATCGTCGGGCAGTCGAGACCGTCGCGCTCGGCGGCCCAGGCTGCCGTGCCGTAGATGAAGGCCACGGGCTCGATGCCGTGCGCGATCGCCCGCTGGACGAAGAGGTCGCTGGCGCTCCAGTCGTAGGTCCCGGGCGTGGGCTCGACGTGAGGCCACTGGATCGAGAGGCGGGCGCTGTCGACGCCACCGGCGGCCATTGCGGCGAAGTCGCTGTCGGGCGGGACGCTGCCGGCGGCTGGGACGACGCCGTAGAAAACGCCGGGCTTGGCCGGTGCGGCCTCAGGATTGAAGGCTTGAGCCGCGACGACGGCAGCCAGGCTGGCGCCGATCGCCAACCATGTTCGAGGTCGGAGCGCGAGGCGCCCCTTGCTCGCGGCGGTCGATGTCATCAAAGCGAATTGGGCTCGTCTGCGACCGTTGTCGCGTGGCCGACGCCATGAGGGTCGCCTTCGGCGCGCTGGCGCAGCCGCCAGATCGCGGCCGCGGTGGCGAGCGCGGCGAGCGCGGCCGCGACGATCAACAGCCAAGGGGAGTTGCTCTCATCTGCGCGCGCGGACAGCGGCGCGGCAGCCTCGCTGGTCGGAGGTGGAGGGAGACGCCGGCTTGGGATCTGCTGCCAGCTCCGTTGGCGCCGTTGCCGTCCGCTTCGGCCTTGCCGCCGCCACCCGCTTGCGCCGGCGCTACATCGGCCGCTGCGTCGGCGCCGGTCGGCGGCGCAGATCCGGCCTCCCCACTTGGCGCCGGCGCCGTGTCGGGCGCGGTCGAGGAGCCCGACTGATCGCCGCCGCTGGGGGTGCCGGGTATGTTGAGCGAGTACTCGTCGTCTGCCGCTTGGGCAAGCGCGGAGGCGGGAAGGATCGCGGTGCTCAGAGCCACCAGCGCGATTCCGGCTGTCCGTAATGCCCTCTTAGACTTTCTGTCTTGGCTCATGAAGTAGTCGTGTTTTCGTCGTGGCCCCTGCCGCGACTGGAGCAGGGTACAGATCGACTCGGATCGGATTCGAAACTGGATGCAGCGCCCAAGCTATGAACACATCACGGTCGCGATCGTCTCGGCAGCGTGCCTTGCGCTGGGGTTCTTCGGGGGCGGTTTCGAGCCGACGACCTTCGCCGCTGCGGCGCTGCTGAGCTGGGCGATGGTGCTGATCGGGCTCGGAACCGGGGTCCTTCCTCGCCATGAGCCCCCTCGTGCCGCGATCGCCGCAGGATTGTGTCTGGCTGCGCTTCTGGGGCTAATCGCCCTCTCGGCGCCTGTGGGCATCCGACAACGGCCAGGTCTTCGAGGACGTCGTGCGCGCGTTCGCCTATCTCGGCATTTTCGCCCTCGTAGTGCTCTGCTCGCGTCCCGCCGACGCTGGGCTTTGGTTGCGTGGCTTGGCCATCGGCCTGTTCGCGATCGCGGTCGTCGCCTTGCTCGGCCGCTTCGAGCCGTCGCTGTTCGGCGATCCGGACCTCGACCTCGCTGCCGACGTGCCGGCAGCAGTCGGTCGCCTCACCTACCCGATCGGCTACTGGAACGGGCTCGCGGTCGCGATGGCGGCAGCTCTGGCGCTGATGGTCTGGATCGCCACGGCCGGGCGGACGCGCGCCGGCCGGGCGCTGGCGGTGGCGAGCGTCCCGGCGATCGTGCTGGCGATCTGGGCGACGACGTCGCGCGGTGGCATCATCGCCGCCGGGGCCGCCTTGGCCGTGTTGATCGCGACGAGCCCGACGCGGACGCGCATGGTCGCCAACTGCTTGCTCGGTGCAGCGGGCGGGTTCGCGCTGATCGCGCTGGCAAGCGGCTACAACGAGCTCTTCGACCGGCCAGGTGCCGGCGATGCCCTGGGCCAGGGGCATTGGATGCTGGTGGCGACTGCGGCCGCCACGGCGATCGCGGGGCTTGTTCGCTACGCGCTCGACTCCCGCCTCGAGCATGTGGTCGCGTCGCGGGCTCTCGTTCGCGCCGGCATCGTCGTCGTCGCGGTGGCCGCCGTCGCCGGCGTCATCGCGCTCGATCCGGCTCAGCGCCTAGAGGACTTCAAGCAGCCGCCCCAGGCAGAGGACATCGCCAACTCCGAGCTCGACCTCTTGCGCAGCGGCGGCAGTGGGCGATACCAGTACTGGGCGAGCGCCATCGACGCTTTCGAGTCCGAGCCGGTTCACGGCGTTGGCGCAGGCGACTACGGGCCCTACTGGCTCGAGAACCGCGAGATCCCGATCACGGCGACGCGAGGGCACTCGCTGCTGTTCGAGTCGCTCGCCGAGCTCGGCCTGGCGGGACTCGCTTTTGTCGTCGCCTTCTTCGTCATCTGCATCGTCGCCGGCGCCAAGCGCTGGCTCGGTGATCGCGAGTGGCCGCTGCCGGGTCCGGCGCTGGCCGTGCTCGCGGCGGGGATCGTCGGCTGCTCGATCGATTGGACCTGGGATCTACCAGGCGCTTTTGCCCCGACAGTCGTCGCGGCGGCGCTGCTGTGCGGTCCGGCGACGCTGCCGGCAGCCCAGCGCGCAACCACGGTCGGCGTCTTTGGCACCGTGCACAGCCGCCGGCGCTTCGCCGCGGGCGTCGCGGTCCTGGTCGCCGCCTGGGTGGCGATCTGCGCATCTGGGTTGCTGCTGCTCTCAGATCGTGCGATCAGCGCCAGCGAGTCGGCGCTCCGAAATGGCGAGATCGAATCGGCTCTCAGCTCGGCCGAGAACGCAGTCGACCTGCAGCCCTGGGCGGCCGAGCCGCGCGTACAAAGAGCGCTCGTCTACGAGGCGGCCGGCGATATCGAGGCTGCGCGCGAAGAGATCGCCGAGGCGGTGCAGCGTTCTCCGGCCGATTTCGAGCTGCGTTTGGCGCAGACCCGGCTCGACCTTCGTGCCTTGGATCTCGACGCCGCCGCGACAAACCTCGCCCTCGCTCGCGAGCTCAATCCCCGCGACCCGTTCCTCGTCCGTCCCGACGAGGAGATTCTCGCCGAGCTCGGCGCGCTCTAAGCCTCGCTCTCACCAGGAGCTGTCGGGATCGTCGATCTCGGGCTCAACCGGGAGACGCTCGGCGAGCCAGCGATAGCGCTCGCCTTCAGGATCGAATTCCGGCACCACCTTGGCAAGCGCCTCGGGTAGGTGAAACCAAAGCCGGTAGTGGATGTGAACGAGCTGGTCGAGGTCGAGCTCTCGTGCCTGCGCCGATAACGCCGCGCGGTGAGGCAACGGATAGTTGTAACCGGGCGAGAGCTGGCGAACTTGATCGTGAACGTTGGCCGTAACCCCTGCCCAGCTGAGCTGATCCATGAACTGCGGCCAGCGCTTCTGCACGATCTCGGCGTCGAAAAGCCTCCCCAGGGCCTGCTCCCACGCCGTGAACAGGCCAGCGCTGCGGCGGGCGGCGATCAGACCGCTGTTCCAGTAGGCGCGGATCGGCATCGCGCCGACGGTTGTCTCGACGAACGGCCGCGACTTGCGCTTGACCCCAAGCTCGGCGTACATCTTGCGCCAGAACGGCTCGTGCTTGCCCTTGCCCTTGGAGCCGGCGATGCGACGATCGACGGGGCGCGCCGCCGCGACCCAGTCGCCCTCAGCGAGCTCAACCGGCTCGCCCATAAAGACGCAGTCGCTGTCGGTGAAAACAAGCGTGTCGTGGTCGAGCTCGCGCTCGGCCCAGGCCGAAACGGCAACCTTGTTGAAGGTCGGGAACTCCTCGAAGCGGTTGACCAGGGGCTCGGTGACCACGGTCGCCCCGAGCGCCTCGAGCTGCTCCACAGTCGCCGGCTCTGGCTGATTGGCGGGGCGCGGGGCGAAGGCGTAGACCGGCGCCTCGGACCAGCGCCCGCCCCAAGCGCGCAGGCTCTCGACCAGCAGCAGGGTTTCGCTCTCGAGCCGGCCACGCTCGACGCAGAGAAGGAAGGCGAGGTCAGCCATGGCCGCGCCGAGGGTAGTGAACTTCCGCCGGCGCCTGAACGAAGGCTGCCGTCGCGGCATCGTTTTCGCACCTTTGCGCGTCCGCCGTGGTTAACCTCCGTGAATGGCCACAGCAACAGGGGGCAAACCGGACGCAAGCGGCCAGCGCGCTGAAGATCAGGACGCCAAGCCTCGATTCTGGCGCGATGCCTCACGCCGGCGCCTGCTGGCCCTTGCCGACCTGCTCGCGGCGGCGGCGGCGAGCATCGTCGTTGCTGCATCCTCGGCCGACGCCTTCTGGGCCGTCGTCGTGCTCCCGCTCTGGGTCGTGATCGCGAAGCTCCTCGGCCTCTATGACCGCGATCACTCCGCGATCCGCCATCTCACTTTCGACGAACTGCCCACCATCGCCGCTTGGGCCGGGATCGGCGTAGCCGGGCTGGCGCTGGTGTTGCCACAGACACCTGCGGGGGAGGTGGCTCCCAGCGCCGCGGTCACAGCTTGGCTAGTGGCGATGACCGGCGCCTTGATCTTCCGGGGCATCGCTCGCTGGCTGTGGCGGCGAGTTACTCCGCGCGAGGTCACCGCTGTTCTCGGTGCGGGCGATCTCGCCGAGATGATCCGGCGCAAGCTCGAACTCTTTCCCGACATGCACCTGGAACTGCTCGCGGACGCGGATTCGCAGAGCTTCGAGGCGATCACCGAGAAGGTCGACCGTGTCATCGTCGCGTCTGAGCGCATGCAGCCGGGCGAGGTTGGTGGCCTGGTCTCTCTCTGTCGCGAGCGCCAGGTCAAGCTCAGTGTGATCTCTCCGCTTCACGGACGTACCGCTCCGGTGCGGCTTTCCCGCGTTGCCGACCTGCCCGTGCTCGAGTACGAGACCTGGGATCCGTCGCGCTCGACCGCGCTGATCAAGCGCGGCTTCGACGTCGTCATCGCTTCGGTTGGCTTGCTGCTCTCGGCGCCGCTGTTTCCCGTAATCGCGCTGGCGATCCGCCTCGATACTCCCGGGCCGATCTTTTTCTCCCAGGATCGCGCCGGCCTCGACGGACGTCCCTTCAGCATGCACAAGTTCCGGACCATGGTCGCTGACGCCGAGGAACGGCTGGCCGACTTCGTCACGCTCGAGGACCTGCATGAACCGATGTTCAAGTTCTCCGCCGATCCGCGGGTAACCCGTGTCGGTCGCATCTTGCGCCGCCTCAGTCTCGACGAGCTACCGCAGCTTTGGAACGTTTTGCGCGGGGAGATGAGCATCGTCGGACCGCGCCCCGAGCAAATCGAGCTGGTCCAGCGCTACCGCCCCGAACACCGCTTTCGCCTCAGCGTCAAGCCTGGTATCACCGGCCCGATGCAAGTGTTCGGCCGTGGTGATCTCACCTTCCACGAACGACTCGCGGTGGAGCTCGACTACATCGAGAACCTCTCGTTGGCCCGCGACCTGCGAATCCTTGTCGAGACCGTCCCCGTTGCGCTCAAGGGCTCGGGGGCGTATTAGATGATTAGCCCCTGACCGGTTCCGGCATCTCAGATCAGCATCGGTGTCCCATCTGCGGCGAGGGCAGGATGCATCGCTGGCGGTTGGCGAGCGCGTCGGATCCCCACCTCGCCGGCCGCGCGACCTATCCGCTCGAGCGCTGCGACGTTTGTGCCAGCGCGCGCACGCTGGACGTCGACGCCACGCCGCCACAGGTCTACGAGGCGGGGACCTACTCGGATGAACGCCGGGTCGCAACGCCGCTGCTCGAGCCCCTGCGCCGCCTTGCCGATCGCGACAGGCTGCGCTTCGTCGACGCCGTGCCCAAGGGAGCTCGGGTGCTCGAGCTCGGGGCTGGCGATGGCAAGTTCGTCAACGCGCTCGCCGCCGCCGGCTATCGCTCGCGGGGGATCGAGCCCTCGCCGCGAGCCAGTCGGGCTGCGACGCGGATCGGCGCCGATGTCGTCAACGCAACCGTGGAGAGCGCCGAGGTCGATGCCGGATCGCAGGACGCGGTCATCGCCTGGCACGCACTCGAGCACCTGGCGGACCCGGCCGCCGCAATCACGCGGGCTCGCGAGTGGCTGGTGCCCGGCGGGCGCTTGATCGTCGCCGTGCCCGACCTCGCCAGCTTGCAGGCGCGGATCGGAGGCGATCGCTGGTTTCATCAGGACGTGCCACGTCATCGCACACACTTCACCTCCCGAGGGCTAGGCGAGCTGCTGGAGCGCAGTGGCCTGCACGTGACCCGGGTCCGCCACATCCTCGTCGAGCAGAACCCGCTGGGAATGTGGCTCACCTTGCTCAACCGCGTGACCGTCGAGCGTGACTTCTTCTTTCGCCTCGTCAAGGGTGATCTCGGTGGTGTCTCGCGATCGGCGACGAGCGCGAGATCTGCTCGTAACAGCCATCGCCGGGCCGCTGTTGGTCCCGGTCGCCCTCCTGCTCGAGCTCGGTGCCGGCGCCGCGAAGCGTGGCGGTTCGATCGTCGTTGAGGCTGTGCGGTGAAGGCGAAGACGCGCTCGGTAACCGTCGTCGTTCCGGCCGTCGCGGCGGGGCGGCTGGAGCGACTACTCGACTCGCTGGCCTGCCAAAGCGCGGCTCACCAGACGATCGTCGTCGACAACGGCTCCCCTGGGGCTTCGGTGAGCGCCCTCAGTGATCGCTACGAGGGCGTCGAGGCGCTGCGCCTAGAGGCAAATCAGGGCTACTCGCGAGCCTGCAACCTCGGCGCTGCCGCAGGGTGACGGTGAGATCCTCATCCTCGTCAACGACGACTGCGTCTGCGACCCCGAGTTCGTCGCCTCGCTGGCGGGCGCGATCGACCTCGACTCGGGGGTGGCGATGTCGGCAGGGGTGATGCGCGACTGGGCGGACCCCGAGCGCATCGACAGCGCCGGCATGGAGCTCGACCGCACGCTGCTGGTCTTCGACTACCTAAACGGTGAGCCGATCTCGCTGCTCGATGGCGATGTCGGAGACCCGGTCGGCCCGTCGGGCGCCGCCGCCGGCTTCGACCGCGCCACGTTTCTCAGCGAGGGCGGCTTCGACGAGCGCCTCTTCGCCTATTGGGAGGACGTCGACCTCGTGCTGCGCTTGCGCCGGCGCGGCTTCACCTGCGCGCTCGCGCCTCGAGCACGCGGAGTGCATGAGCACTCGGCGACGCTTGGATCTGGTTCGGCGCGAAAGAACTATCTGATGGGCTTTGGCCGCGGCTACATCCTGCGCAAGTGGGAGGTGGCGCGGGGGCCCCGGCTGGCGGATGTTGCCCTTCGCGAGGGCGTGATCTGCGCCGGGCAGGCGCTGGTGGATCGCAACGTTGCCGGCATTCGCGGACGCGTGCGTGGCTGGCAGGCCGCCGCTGCGGTGCCACACGCGCCGGCGCCGCACCTGCCGTCTAGGTCGGGCGCCGGCATCGTCACCAACCTGCGGCGACGGGCGATCCGCAGAGCGCGGCTGCGAGCGCGCGCCCGGAACCGGGGCAATCGCAGCACCGGCCGACGGCGAATTGCGCTCGCTCGCCGTCTTTCACATAGCCGACACCACCGGACCGTCGAGATCGCTGGAGAACGAACTCGCTTGGCTGGCACAGCAGGGGACGCTCGACGTCGTCATCCCTGGACCCGGCAACGTCTCAGAGGTCCTCGGCGCGGTCGCCAGCGTCCACACGCGCGACTACGAGGCGCTGACTCAGCCCTCGCTCAACCCGGTTGGCCTCGTCGGCGATCTGCTGCGCATGGGCGGCGAAGTGCACGGTTTTCGCCGCTTCATCCGCGAGCGCCGTCCGGACCTGGTGGTCGCCGTGACGTCGATGCTGCCGACGGTCCCGATCGCGGCGCGGCTCGAGGGTGTTGCGGTGCTCGTCTACTGCGGCGAGCTCTACGACCGGGGGTTCGGCGTCGGCCCGCTGCGCAGCGCCGCGGGCCGGCTTCTCGGTGAAGGCACCGGGCGCCTGGCAAACGCGATCATCGCCTGTTCGGTCGCGGTCGCTCGGCAGTTCGATCGCATGCCCTCTGATCTGATCGAGATCGTCTACCCGCCCGTCGGCTCACGCTACGGCGGCGGCGACGCCGACGCGTTTCGCGAGCGCAACGGGATCGCGCCCGACGTCGCCTGCATTGCCTCCGTTGGCTACCTCACCGAGGGCCGAGGCCAAGACGTATTGATCCGGGCCGCGCCCGCGATCTTGCGCGCGGATGGCGAGGCGCGCATCGTTATCGCCGGCGACCCTTTCCCGCGCCCGCAGGACCTCGCCTATCGCCGCTACCTCGAGGGCCTCGTCGAGCAACTCGGGCTCGGCGGATCGGTGATCCTCGCCGGACATGTCGAGAACGTCGGCGATCTCTATGCCGCCGCCGACGTCGTCGTCAACCCAGCACGCTTCAACGAGCCGTTCGGGCGGGTGCCGTTCGAAGCCGGGATCGCCGGCACGGCTTCCGTCGTCACCCGCGTCGGCGCGATCCCGGAGCTGCTTGAAGACGGCGAGTCGGCGCTGATCGTCGAACCCGGAGATCCCGGCGAGCTGGCCAGCGCGATCATCCGCGCGCTCAGCGATGACGAGCTTCGCCAGCGCCTTGCCGCCGGCGCGGCGCGGGTTGCGACCGAGCAGCTGACGCCCGAGCAGAGCCTCGAGGGCTTTCAGCGAGCCGTCCGCGCCGCGCTGCGCTAGGCGGTTGACGTCGGCCGCCTCAGCCTCCGATTCGTGCGCCCGTCGGACCTCGGCGGACGAGGGCGATCAAGGTCGCAATCGTGAATGCGGCGAGGAAGATCAGCAGGATCGCAGCAGCTCTGCCAGGTTCGAGCGCAAAGAAGTCGGACCCGTAGTCGTCGGCGCGAGCGAGCGCGGGATCGGCGGCAATCCGTTCGTTCATCTCCACGGCGTTGCCAAGGCCCGCAAGCGACCATCGCGCGATCACGAGGTTGGAGAGGCTCGAGATCGGCTCGGACATCCTGTCGATCGGCACCAAGGCTCCGGCGAACAGCAGCTGCGGGATCAGCGTCAAGGGGATGAAGCTCGTCGCCTGCTCCTGGCTGCTGACGATCGCCGAGACCAAGAGCCCGAGGGCGACGGCGACGAAGCTGGTCAGGACGAGCAGCCCGGTGACGATGAGATAGGCGCTCGCGGGTTCGTCGAGGGGCCTGATCGCAAGTACGCAGTAGGTGAGCAGGATCGTCTGCAGCGCCACCACCGCGCCCAGCACCAGTCCTTTCGAGAGCAGGTAGGCGCCCCAGCGAACACCGACCGCGGCCTCGCGCATGATCACGGGCCGCTCCTTGACGATCTCGCGGGCGGCGGTGATCGCTCCGAACCAGATTGCGGTGGTGGCGAGCACGAACAGCAGCTGGATCGCATATCGCGGGTCGCCCGCCGCGTCGGGACCCACAGCTCGCTCGAACAGTCCCGGCTCGAACAGAAACGCCGTCGCCAGCGCGATCAGCGGAACCTGCCCGAAGAGGATCGCGAGATTGCGCCGATCGCGCGAGAACACGCGCAGATACCTTGCGCTGAGCACCGCCGCCTGGCGACCGAAACGCTGCTTGGCCCGTAGCGAGCCTGCCGGCCCGGGCTCGGGCGCCGCCGCTTCCTCGGTATTCGCCGCCGGCAGGCGCGACTGACCTGCCTCGAAATCCGATCGCCATTGCTCGGAGCCGCGCGCGAGCAGGCGGTCATAGATCTCGTCATAGCTCTCGACGCCGAAGAAGTCCAGCGCTTCGCGAGGCGACCCGTAGAAGGTGAGGACGCCGCCACGACCGAAGACCGCAAGTTTGTCGCAGAGGTCGAGGCTGCGGGTGGCGTGGGTAACGACGACAACCGCTCGCTCGCCGGGATGGGCGAGCTCGCGAAACAGCCGCATCATCTGGGCTTCGAGGCCCGGATCGAGCCCCGTGGTGGGCTCGTCGAGGCAAAGCAGGCTGGGACGGTTGAGCAGCTCCGAGGCGACCCCCGCGCGCTTGCGCTGGCCTCCCGAGAGCCGCCCGATGCGCTTCGATGCGTGCTCGTCCAATGAGAGCTCGACCAGGACGCGCTCGATCGTGGCCTCGAGCTCGCGTCGTTCGATGTCGGCCGGCAGGCGCAGGCGCGCGGCGTAGGTGAGCGCCTCGCGAACGGTGAGACCGGGGTGGACGATCTCATCCTGAGGCACGTAACCGACATCGGTCAGCCGGGCGGTCACGGGCTCGCCGTTCAGCGTCACCGAGCCCGACGACGGGCGGCTGACCCCGGCCAGGGATCGCAGCAGGGTGCTCTTGCCCGATCCGCTCTCGCCGATGATCGCGACGAGCTCGCCGGGCGCCGCCGTCAGCGAGGCGCGATCGAGTATCGGGCGGGCGTCGGCAAGCACGGTGATCTCGCGTGCTTCCAGCTGCAGCGAGCCGCGCTGGTTCGTCGGATGAAACCCCGAGCCGTCGAAGGTGATCTTGAATGGCCCGATGCCGAGCACGTCGCCGTGGCGGACCACCCCCCGCTTCACGGGTCTGCCGTCGAGGCGCGTGCCGCATCTCGAGTCGAGGTCGCGGATCTCGACGATGTCGCCCGTCTGCACGATCTCGGCGTGAAAGCGCGAGACGTTGACGTCCTCGAGGACGATGTCGTTGATGTTGCTTCGCCCGAGCGCGAGGCGCCCGCCGGTGTAGGCGATGGTCTGGATCTCGTTCATGGGGCCGGACCAGCGACTACCCGGTGACCGCGGTGATACCCCGCAACGGCAAGAGTGGCGAGCCGTATTCCAGCCGAGATGAGGCGATATTGGCAGCGAGACTGTCCCAACCTATGTCCCTTTAGGGTCAGCCGACCTTCCCCGAGGTTTCCGCCACGCGCAGGGGGTAGTGACGCACTGCAATCTACGTGGGAGGGATGTCCATCACGAAGGTCGGACAGCGCTACCACCGTAAGGTGGACCGCGTCGGTCTCGATCGAAGCTAGCGACCCGAGGAGAATGCACGGTGGCCAAGAAAAAGCGCAAGTCCGACAACAAGCTCTACGAAAGTCTGCGTGACAGTGGGGTGCGCAAGAAAGTCGCGGCAAAGGTCTCGGAGGCGTTGCCGAAGGGTGGCGCTCCCAAGCCCAAGCCTGCACGTAAGGCCGCCGCGGACCTGACCGCGGCGGCCGACAAGATCAGCAAACGCGTGACGGGCAAAACGTCCAGCAAGCGCTCGGCGGCCGCAAAGAAGGCCGCGCGCACGAGAAAGGCAAACGCGAGCAAGCGAAGCGCCGCTGGCAAGAAGGCCGCGAGAACACGCGCCAAGAAGAGCTAGCGCTCGGCGGCTTCAGGTGCGGTGGCGCCGAATTGCTGCATGCGCCGCGGAGACCGCGAACTTGGAGCCGATGCCCACGTACACAACCGCATTGACGAGCGGACTGCGCGAGCTCGCGTAGTGCTTGCGATAGAAGCGCAGCATCCCGTAGTGAAACGCCCGGTTGAGCTTCAGGCTGCGGACCGGGCCGCTCGTGCCGGCCTTGAGGTGGACCACCGTCACCTCGGCTTCGTACCAAGTCTTCCACCCAGCTTCGGCGAGGCGATAGTTGAGATCGAGGTCTTCCATGTACATCCAATAGCCCTCGTCGAAGAGGCCGACCTCGTCGAGGGCGCGCCGGCGCACGAGCATGAAGGCCCCGTTGACCGCATCGACGAAGCCAGATTGGTGCTCGCCGAGCGCGGGGGCGCGGTACTGCGCCAGGGCGCCCGACGCCGCGCCGCGCGCACCGGCGCCGGTGAAGTGGCCGAGAGCGCCGAGCACGGTGGGAAACGATCGCTTCGCGGCGTGATCGAAGCTGCCGTCCTCGCGGACCAGGCGCGGCCCCACCATCGCCAGCTCGGGCCGTTCGTCGAGCAGCCGGCAAAGCCTGTCGAGCGCGCCCGCCGTGATCCGCGTATCGGGGTTGAGCAAGAGCAGCTGCGGACTCGAGTCGGCGGCGATGGCGAGGTTGTTGGCGGCGCCGAAGCCGATGTTTTCGCGCTTGCGCGTCAGGGTTACCTCGGGGAACTCGCGCGCGACCATCTCGGCCGTCCCGTCGCCGGAGTCGTTGTCGACGACATGCACCGACATCGGCCGCGCGGGTGGATATGCGTGCAACGAGCGCAGGCAGTCGCGCAGCATCTGCTCACACCGAAAAGCGACGATGATCACCGTCAGCGGCTCGTTCGAGGTCAAAGCTCCTCGGCCACGCGCGGCGCACCGCGGTTGAAAACCAGCGGCGCCGCGATGCAGATCGCAGCCCCGATCAGCACCGAGATCAGCAGCAGGGCGGGGTTGCCGCTGGTTGCCTCGACCGCACCAGGGGCGTTGGGGTCGATCACCCACTCGCGGATCTGCAGAAACAGCGGCGTCAACGGGTTGAGCATGATCGCATCGCGAAAGCCCTCCGGCGCGAACTCGATCGGATAGAGGATCGGACAGGCGTAGAACAGCCCGGTCGTCGAAACAGCCCAGATGATGCCGACGTCACGGACACGAACGAAGATCACCGAGAGCAGCATCGCGACCGCCGTGGTGAGCGCGATCAAGGCGACGATCGCCCCAGGAAAAAGGACCCAGGTCCAGACGGGCTCGACGCCGTAGATCAGCAGGAAGGTGAAAACGACGATGAGGCTGAAGCCGAGCTGGAAGACGTTGGTCATGACGACCGACAGCGGGATCACGAGCCGCGGGAACTGCATCTTGCGGACGACGCTTTCGCTGCGCACGACAGACGCAGAGGCCTGCTCGGTCGCCTGGGCGAAGAACTGAAAGAGGAGGATGTTGAGCAGCAGCAGCGGCGCGTAGTTGTCGACCTCGCTGCCGAGCCTGAAGACCTGGGTGAAGACCAGCAGCAGGATTGCGAAGAGGATCAGCGGCCGGGCGAACGACCAAAGGAATCCGAGCACGGTGCCGTGGTAGCTGAGCTTGAACTCGGTGACGCTGGTCAGCCGCAGGAGATCGAAGAAGCGCCGAGCGCCGCCACCGGTCGCGGACGGCCCACGGATCTCCTCGAGCTCGAGTCTGGTCGGCAGGTTGGTCATCGCGCCGGGGGTGGAGGAGGGGCCGGTGCAGGCTCAGGCCCGCTGAGCTCCTCGGTCTCAGCCTCGAAATCCAAGGCGACGAGTCCGGCGAACGGCCGTGTGCCGAAGACGACGAAGTCGGCGGCATTCTTGCGAAACGCTACGGGGCGGTACTCGGTGCGTCCGGTCCCGATGCCGCAGTGCAGGAAGTAGTGACCCGCGGCGAGCGGGTTCTCGAGCCGGGCTCGGACCCGGAGCCGGTCTCCCGCTTCCAGCGCGCGCCCGTCGCGCACTGCAAGTGGCTTCGGAGCGAAGATCAGCAGGCCATCGGCGTTGACGAGCTGAAGCGAGAGCAGAACCGATTCGAGCCGCGTCCGAGCCTCGAGGTTGACCTCGATCTGGATTGCGTCGCCCTGGGCGAAGCTGTTGGAGGCCGCGCCCGACTCCTCGCTCAGACGCACATCGACCACGCGCACCTGTTCGCCGTGCTCGGGGTCGTGGACGTCCTCGGGCTCGACTGCGCGACGATCGTCGGGGAAATTCAGGTCGAGGTAGCGGCGCGCGACCGCGGCGGGATCTCCCGTCTGCTCGACGTGCCCGCCCTCGATCAGCATCGCGCGGTCGCAATGGGCTTCGATCGCCGCCATGTCGTGGGTGACGAGGATGATCGTCCGGCCCTCGGCGTGGACCTTGGCAAAGATGTCGAAGCACTTCTGCTGAAAGGAGGCATCGCCCACCGCGAGCACCTCGTCGATCAAGAGGACGTCGGCGTCGACCTGCGTCATCAGCGAGAAGCCGAGGCGAACCAACATTCCCGACGAGTAGTTCTTCAGCTTCAGGTCCGTGTAGTCGCCGAGCTCGGCGAAATCGATCACCGCCTCGAAGCGATCCCGAGCCTCGCTCGGCGTCAGTCCCATCATCACGCCGTTTAAGACCACGTTCTCATAGGCCGCGAGCTCGGGATTGAAACCGACGCCGAGCTCGATGCAGGGAGCGATCCTGCCGGCGATCCGGATCCGCCCGGAGTCGGCGCGGTAGATGCTGGCGAGCAGCTTCAGCAGGGTCGACTTGCCCGAGCCGTTGCGGCCGATGATGCCGAAGAACTCACCGCGCCGAACCTCGAAGTCGATGCCACGAAGCGCCTCCAGGCGCCGGTACTCGCGACGGGCGAAGAGGCTCGTTGCACGCTCCTTCAAGGTGTCGACGCGCCGCGTCGGGATGCGGAAGCCCTTCTTCAGCCCTCGGACCTCGAGCGCGAGTTCGCGTCGATCGGCCGCCGGCACGGGGGGGATCGTCATCGCGTCGGTTGTGACTGGTGCTTCTGAGCTCATCAGCTTGACGACGCTAGCGCAGCCGATAGCGACAGACCGGATCGGAGCCGATAGCTGAATGGTAGTTTCGCCCGCTGATGAGTGAGCGCCGCATTGCCTTCGTCTCGCGAGAGGTGTACCCCTTCGACTCCGCTGGGCTCGGAAACTACGTCACCTTCACTGCGGCCGCCCTGGCCGCCGACGCCGAGGTAACGATCATCACCACCGATGCCCATGAAGCTCGGTATCGCGAGCTCCTCGCTGCGGGGGATGAACGACTCCCCGCCGACGTGCGCTTCGAGTTCATCGCCGAGCCGAGTCTCGAGGACGCGGCGGGCTGGTACGGACAGCTGCATCTGTGGAGTGCGAGAGCCTACGAGGCGTTGGTTCGCATCTATCCCGATGGCGGCCCCGACCTGGTCGAGTTCCCGGACTATCTCGGCGAGGCCTGTGTCACCGCGCAGGCCAAGCAGACGCTCGATCGCCGGCTGCGAAACACGCTTGTCTGCGTTCGCGCCTACACGAGCGCGGAGATGTGCGCTGTGCTCGATGGGCATCTTCCCGACGACCGAGAGACTCGTCATCTCTGTGAGCTAGAGCGCTTTGCGCTGCGCCACTGCGACCATTTCGTCTGGCCTGGCGGGGGAGTCCTTCAGGCCTATCAGGCCTTCTACGGCGAGGCAGGCACCAGCAATCCGTTCGAGATCCCACACACCGTTGCGCCAGGCCCTGAGCTCAAGGCCCCGCCCGAGCACGATGGATGTCTGCGGTTTCTCTATGTGGGCAGGCTGGAGCGGCGCAAAGGAGTGCAGAATCTGATCCGCGCAGCCACCTCGGTCGAAGGCAGCGAGTGGGAGCTGACGCTGGTTGGCGGTGACACTCCCACCGCGCCTCTGGGAACCTCGATGCGCGCGCAGCTGGAGCTGATGATCGCTGGGGACCCGAGGATCCGCATCCGTGCACGGATCCCCCGAGAGGAAGTATTGAAGCTCTACGGCGCCGCCCACATCTGCGTTTCGCCCTCGCTGTGGGAATGCTGGCCCAACACCGTGCTCGAGGCCTTCGAACAGAATCGGCCGGTCCTCGCCACACCCGTAGGCGGCCATCTCGGCATGATCGATCCCGGGCGCGACGGCTGGCTCGTCGACGACACGAGCGCGGACGCGCTCGCGCGGCGGATCGAAGAGCTGGTCGACAATCGCGACGACGTCGTCGATGCGATTCGAACCGGCGCGCCGCGTGAAAAGTTCGCTCGGCTAACCGATCCCGAGCCCGTTCGCGAACGCTACGACCACCTCGCCGGCGCTCGAGCCGAGCGCACCCTCGCCGGTCGATCGGCGAACGCTGGTGTCCGCCAAGAAGTCGAAGAGCCGCTGGTCTCGGTCGTGATCCCGTACTTCCACATGGAGCGGTTCGTGGAGGAGACGTTCGCCTCGGTAGCGGCCCAGACCTACCCACGGATCGAAACGATCGTCGTCAACGACGGCTCTCTGCGCGAACAGGACGCGTCGCTGGCCGCGCTCGCAAGCCGCTATCAGTTCCTCTTGGTCACCCAGATCAACTCGGGACTCGGCCAGGCTCGCAATCTCGGAGTCGAGCTCAGCCGAGGCAAGTACGTTTTGCCGCTGGACCCTGACGACGCGCTGATGCCGTCGTTCGTGGAGCGCGCCGTAGAGGTGCTCGAGAAGCGACCCGAGCTCGCCTACGTCACCGCCTGGAGTGAGTTCATGAGCGAAGACGGAAGCCTGCTCGCCCGCAACGGCTTCCGTCCCCTTGGCAATCAGGTCTCTCGGCTCGAGCACGAGAACTTCGCCGGGTCGGCGATGGCCGTTTTTCGTCGGCTCCTGTTCGATCGCGGCCTCCGCTACAGCCACGACCTGACTGGCTATGAAGACTGGCTGCTGTACCGCGAACTGACGGCTGCCGGTGAGATCGGCTACGTGATTCCGGAGAACCTGTTGAAGTATCGGGTGCGCAGCGCTTCGATGCTGCGTGCGGCCGTAGCGCCGTCAAACGATCGCCTGATGGCCGAGCTGCGGGCGCAGGTTCGAGAACGAGAGGTGGCGTGGACCCGCTCGAACGGTTGACTTTGGAGGACGCGAACGCCCCGTCCTTGCTCGCGCTCACCCACGTTCACCGCTACCAGGCTGCGGCCGAGATCTGCGCTGGGATGAGGGTGCTGGATCTCTGCTGCGGCAGCGGATACGGGACGCGACTGCTTTCGCGTACAGCTGCCTCCGTGACTGGCGTCGATATCGACGCGGCGTCGATCGAGCGAGCCCTAGCGACAATGAGCGACGTCGAAGACGTCAGCTTCGAAGTGGCCGATGCGCTCGAGTATCTCCAGCGAGACCTCTCGGAGCGCTTCGATGCAATCGTCTTGCTCGAAGGACTCGAACACCTCCCGGACGCCTCAAGGGTGACCGAGCTGCTGCGCTCACACGCGCAGGAGGGGGTGGCCCTGTTCATTTCGATTCCCAATGAGGGCTCGTTCCCCGAGGACAATCCGTTTCACCTGACGGAGTTCGACTACGAGGACGCAATCGCAATATTCGAGGGCCTCCCCGGAGCGCGAATCCTCGGCCAGAGTCACGCCGAAGGCTCGCTGATCAGCGAGCTCGGGGCGGTGGAGCTGGGGCCGGTGGAGGCAAATCTCGTCCTCGCCGAGCGGGCCGACGCTAAGAACTTCAACCACTATCTCGTGATCGCCAACTTCGGCGAGTCGAGGGTGCCTGCGACCTCGGGCATGCAGCTAAGCGTGGCGCCCAACTTCCATCGCTACATGCTTGAGCTCGAACGCGAGAATCGGACTCTGTGGCGAGCAAACCTACGCCTCGCGCGCGAGCGCCTCGGGGTCGCCGATTCCGCAGCTGCCGCGGCGCTGAAGCGAATCGACGAGCTCGACCGGGCTCGGCCACCTGCTGCCTTTCCAGACCCAGAACCGCAGGAGCAGTCGCTGGCTCGGCTGGGCGGAAAGCTCGTTCTCAACATCATGCCTCACGCCGTGACGGTCGCATTGATGAAGCTTTACCGGCGATACCGCGCTCGCCAGCAACGGATCGCGGATCGCGCAGAGAGGCTCGAGCGCTCAGGCTTGCCTCCAGAAGGCAAGAGGTGATGTTGTGAATCCACGGCCCACGCTGCCCGCCCACGACCTCGAGCGCATCCGGCGCACGCGTCGCCACCCAACCCGAACCCAGCCTGACTACATCGTGCTGACGGTGCTCCTGCACGAGCTCAGGCGCGTGCTGGCGCAGATTTCGCATCCGGTCGTCGATGTACTCGATCTCTTTGCCGCAACCAAGCCCTACCGCGATCTGCTGCCGCCGAGCACGAACTACGTCACGATGGACATCGACGAGCATTACGGCGAGCAGGACGTCGTCAGCGACGAGTTCTTGCCGTTCGCCGACGACGCCTTCGACCTGATCTTGTTCACCGAGGCCTTTCATTACGTGACCGAGCCCGAGGCGGGGATTGCCGAGCTCGGCCGGGTGCTGCGGCCCGGCGGCACGTTGGTGTTGACGATGCCGCTGGTCTGGGAGTACGACAGGCGCACGGTCGAGCGTCGTTACACGGGACCGCAGCTCGCCGGCCTGTTCGAGGGCTGGGAGAAAGTCTCAATCGAGGAGATCGGTGGGTACTCGGTCGCATGGGCGACCCTGAGCGGCCGCATCCTGCGTGGCCTCGGTGAGTTCGGGTCGCCATCGCTGCGCCGAGTCACCGCGGCGCTGTTGCCCATCGCGTGCCTCGCGCTGAACCTGGTTGCCGCGGCCCTGGCGCGCTTGGAACGGCTTTGGCATCAGGGTCCTTTCGTACTCCCGATGGGGTTGATGGTGGTCGCGACAAGGTCGGCGCGGCCGTGACTCCGAGCACCATCGAGCGGGCTGCCACCGGCGCCGACTACGACGTCCTGCGCGATCTCTGGTCGACCCAGTTCAGGTTGCTCGGCTGGAGGCCGCGGCTGTGCGCGCTGGGCAAGAACGAAACCGGCACGTGGCTCACCTACGAGTGCCCCTCCGCCTGGGATTCGCGCGTGGTTGTGGTTCACGCCAACGGTGGCCGGCTGGTCACCGGCTCGACCCTCGAGTGGATCGGTCCTGGGCGCAACCGCGCCTGGCACCTGCCGGGGCCGCTGGCCGCCGCGCCTGTAGGTGGGGCTTTTACGTGGGCGACCCTGGACGGTGTGCCGGTTGTCGCCAGCGGGAGTCTGGAGGGAGACCCGGTCGTGGTCTGCGGGTTCGATCCTGCGGATGTTCACGTCCAGCCGACGATGAACGCGGTACTGCGCCGAGCGCTGCGTGCCGCGCAGCCGACCGCGGCGTGGCTGGATATGCAGTCGATCGTCGGGCTTCGCATGGATGATCCCGGCGCCTCTGCCAGTGTCCATCTCGAGCCTTGGAGCTACGAGCGGCTCGGACCTCGGGCATGGCGAGAGGTCGGCGATCTGCTCGCCCACCAAGAGGCCCGGATGTCGGTCGCCTACACCCCCGGCTGGGTCGATGATGGCGATCGGTCGCAGGGCGAGCTTCTCGTCGATGGACGCGCTGTCGAGCGCGTCCCTGGTCGAGTCCACCCGTCGCCGCTGGTTCGCTTCATCGGCAAGCGGGCACGCTCGGCGGACTGCGCCAGCGAGTTCGCCGCGATCTGCGAATTGCGCGACCGCGGTCTCTGCGAAACGGAGCTTCACGGCTACACCCACGTTCATCCCGATCTCGAGCGCTGGGCAGCCTCGTCGGATCGCCACCACAAGCTCGGTTGGTACAGAGAGCTGGGCCCCGACGTGACCAGCGCGGTGGCGGCTCGCGGAAACGATCGCCACCCGATCGCACTCGGTCTCGCGTTGATGCGCAAGTACGTAGGTGAGCCTCGTGCGCTGGTATGCCCGGGCAATGCATGCAGCGCCAATACGCTCGACCACGCCTACCGGCTTGGGCTCGACGCGGTCGTCAGCAGAGCCTTTGCCGTACGCGGGAGCGGCTCGTTCTCGACGCTCGACGGAGTCGTCAGCGAGTCGCTCGAGACCGACCCCGTGCGGGCGCTGGCGACGGAGGCACCAGTGATCGCCGGCTTTCACGATCGCGACCTCGCGCTCGAAGGCGTCGGCTGGCTGGAGGCCCAACTGGCGAGGTGGAGAGCAGCCGGTGCCCGGCGATTCGTCGATCTCCGCGACCTCACCTCCGCCTTCAACCTCGAGATCTCACTCGAACGCCAGGCAAACGGAATCCGGCTGCGGGTCGATCGGCACGGTGGGGTGCCGCTGGCGGCGCCGTTCGGGGTGCTCGTCGAGGCCGGACCGGATCTCGCTTCGAAGCTCGAGTTGATGGCTGCCGGCGACACCGCGATCGTCTCTGTCGAGCCTGAGAGCGACGGCCTGGCACGAGTCCAGATCCCTGCCGGGGTCTAGATGATTGATCGATAGGGGCCTGCGCTAGCTTGGCGCCGATGATCCATCGCCGACGTCGGGTCGCAGGAAAGTGCAGCACGTGATCTCCGAGCAGCTGCGATCCCTGGGTTCGAAGGCTCGCCTAATCCCCGTCGCGCTTGCGCTCGTGCTCGTGGCGGCGATTGGTCTGAGGGTCTGGCTGTGGTTGGCCTATCAGCCCGCGATGCTGAACATCACCGACTCGCAGGGCTACGTCTATCAGCTCGCTGTCGGCCTGTTCAATTTCCCGGTCCACCCCGCGGGCTACGGGATCTTTCTCTCAGCGGTGCTCGAGCTCTCTTCGCGGATCGAGCTGACGATCTTGATCCAGCACCTGCTGGGGATCGCCACCGGACTGCTCCTCTACGCCACCGTGCGACGGTTCGGCGGCCCGGTCTGGGCCGGAGTCGTTGGCGCCGCCGCCGTGCTGCTCTCGCTCGATCAGATCTTCCTCGAGCATTCGATCCTCTCCGAGTCGCTGTTTACCTTCGTGCTTGGGCTCAGTGTCTATGCCTGCGCTCGCGCCTATGACGCTGCCGACGTGCGCGGCCCGAGAGGTTGGATGGAGCCCCGCCACCAATGGCTGATCGCGGCAGGTGCGATGCTGGGCGTCGCCGCCTGCGTGCGCGGTATTGGCTTACCACTGGCTTTGGTGATCGTGATCTGGACCTTCTTTGCCTTTCGTGGCCCGCTGCGGCTCAGGCTCGGCAACAGCGCCGCTTTCGGCTGGGCGGCGGCCGTGGTTCTTCTCGCCTATGCGTCGGTGAACTACGCCGCCTCAGATCAGTTCGCGCTCAGTGAGACCGGTGGCTGGGGTTTGTACTCGCGCGTAGCGCCCTTCGCGGATTGCGAGGAGTTCACCGCGCCGACTGGCACCGCGGGCCTCTGCGAGACGATCGAGCCCGAGGACCGGCCAGGACCTGACTTCTACGGGTGGTCTGCGACGTCGCCCGCGATCGAGATGTTCGGGAGTCACTATCAGGGCGACGACGAGCTCGCAAGCTTCGCCCGCGCGGCCGTGCTCGCGCAACCACTGGAGTACGTCGAAGCCGTGGGATACGACACCTTGCGTTTCTTCGTTCCGGGGACGCCGTTGGTGCCCGACTGGTTCGAGCAGCGGCCGTCGGCGGGGCCGGGCTATGAACTGATCGAGGTCAACTTCCGCGCACCTGAGTTCGAGCAGCAGGTGCTGGACACGATGCGCGAGCGTTACGACACCCCCGACCAAATCTGTCGGCGAGTCGATCGCCACGCTGGGCTCGGTTCAGGATGTGATTCGCGTGCATCCGCTGTTGCTGCTGTTGGCGAGCGTACTCAGCGTGATCGGCCTGTTCGTCGCGCGAGCGGGCGCCCGTGCGGGGATCTCGCTGCTCTTCGCCACGAGCTTCGCGATGTTGGTGTTCAGCGTCGCAAGCACGCTCTATGCCGCGCGCTATGCGATTCCCGCCCAGGGACTTCTGGTCGCGGCAGGCGCTCTAGGTGCCTGGCAGATCGTGACGCGGGTACAGCAGGGGCGTCGGCCTTCGAGTCCAGCGGTCGGCTGAGCCGCCGCGACGATGATTGCGAGGCGCACTCGCCGAAGCACCGTCTTCGCAGGCGCTGGCCGCCGCCGCGATGGCTGTGGCGTTCATCGCCTTCTCGGGCTTGTGGTTGCTCGCTGATCACCGCGTTCCGGGTGGCGGCGACGCGGGCCGGCACCTCGCGACGACGCTGTTTGCCGCCGACCTGCTCGGCGAGGGGGATGTCGCCGGTCTCTTCGAGCTCGGCCCCAACGGTCCGTTCTTTTACCCGCCACTCGTTCATTGGATCGGTGCAGTCGCGCCGGCGCTGGGCCTGCCGGCACTGAACTTCTCGACGTTCGCGCTCAATCTCGTCTTCGTGCCACTGCTCGTAGCAGGCTGCTTTGGAGTCGGCAGGCGCGTCTACGGCCCGACCGCGGGATTGCTCGCGGTGGTCTTCGCGCTTGGCGCCCCGATGGTCCTGAGCATGTTTCACGCGTTTCTTCTCGACGCTCCGCTGACGGCCGCGGTCGCGATCGCGGTCTGGGCACTGCTCGCGTCGGAGCGCTTCACCCGTCGCTGGGAGTCGATCGCCGTCGGGGCTCTGATCGCTCTCGCTCTCCTGATCAAGCCGACGGCGGCGATCTTCCTACTCGGCCCGATCGCGGTGATCCTGATCCAGGGAGGCTGGCGACAATGGCGCAACCTGGCGCTGGCGGTGCTCGCCGCTGCGGTCGTCGCTGCCCCGTACTACGCGATCCATTTCTCGGAGGTCATGAGCCTGTCCGAGCAGACCACGAGCTCTGGCCAGCTCACCGACCCCGGCCTCGCCTTCGATCCCTCCGCCGCCTATGACCGGTTCACACTCGACAACTTCCTCTACTACGGCTGGGTCGGGATCAACATCCAGTACTTCCTCCCGCTCGCGGCGCTGTTTGCGATCGGGTTCGTGACCGCGATCGGGCAGTTTCGCGCGCGACCCGATGTCGTGGCGCTTGTGGTCGGGGTGCTGATCAGCTATCTCACCCTCACCTTCGTGATTTCGATTCGCGACCCTCGCTACACGCTGCCGATGCTCGTCTTCGTGGCTGTGCTCGCGACGGGGTGGATCGCCGAGCTACGACGGCCGCTCGTGCGGGCGGTGGCCATCGCCGCGCTCTCGGTAGCGGTGATCGTCAACGTCGCTTCGGCCGCGACCGAGAGCGCGCCCAATTTGCGCTTCAAGATCCCGGGAACGGCAAGCGACGACCTGAGCCAGCCCGGAGTGTTCACCGTCTTCGACCAGCGCGGGTCAACCGTCGGCACGCCACGTACCGATCGCTTCTGGGAGCGGCTGCTCTCGGCCGCGCGCGATCAGGGTGTGGATGAGGCGCTCTTCGAGGTCGTCGAGCCCGCGTTTTGGGGCTCGGAGCCGGTCGGCTTCGGCGTCTTTGCTGACGAGTACGGGATCGCGGAGGTGAGCTTCGGCGCGCCGGGGAGCAAACCCGATCTGCGAATCAACACCTGGGTCACGCCGAGCGGCCGGCGCGCCTCGCTGACGGTTGGGGCGCCGCGCCCGTGCGGGATCGTCGCCGAAGGATCCAACGCTGAGGGCACGGCGCCGGTGCCCGTCCGAGTGGCGGTGCGGCTTCGCAATGCCGAGGGCGAGCTCGAGCGCTGGTGTGAGTTCTGAGCTTCATCTAGCCTCCTGGGCCGCGTGAAGCCAGCCGGAATCCTCAGCCCGCGCAACACGGGCACCGAAACGACCTACGTCGAGTTCAACGACCGCGCCTTGGGTGGGCACCGGATGCTGCTCGCGATGATCCCGCCGGGCCGCATCCTCGACATCGGCTGCTCCGGGGGTTATCTGGCCGAGCGTCTGGTCGGCGCCGGCAGCAAGGTCACCGGGATCGAGCTCGATCCCGCGGCGGCGGAGCGCGCTCGCGGCTTCTGCGACGAGGTGCTCGTTGGCGACGCGGAGACTATGGAGCTCAGCTTCGCGCCGGCGACTTTCGACGCGATCGTCTGCGGCGACCTGATCGAGCACCTGCGCGACCCCGGTGCGCTGCTTGCGCGCCTGCGCCCGCTGCTCAAGCCCGGCGGACGGCTCGTGCTGACGACACCGAACGTCGCCAACTGGACGATCCGGCTACAGCTGTTGCTCGGCCGCTTTCGTTACACCGACCGCGGCATCCTCGACCGCACTCACCTGCGCCTGTTCACCCGCGCGACGCTCCTCGAGTGCCTCGACGGGGCTGGCTATGAGCTCGAGCGATTCGACTTCACGGTGCCGGTGCCCGTGATCGGGACAGCGGCGATCGAGCGGCTTGCTCATGCGATCGGCAGGCTTCGCCCGCAGCTGTTTGCCTTTCAGTTCGTGATCGCCGCCCGCGCCGCGCCAGGCAGGGTCGCCACCGCAGGCGGATGACCGACGTCTCGGTCCTGATCCCGGTGCTGAACGGCGGCGAGGATCTCGCTCGCTGCCTCGCCGCGATCGACGCTCAGCACTTCGACGGCGAGATCGAGGTCGTGATCGTCGATTCGGGCAGCCGCGACAACAGCGTGAAACGGGCACGATCGACCGGTGCCAAGGTGATCGAGATCCCGAGCGAGCAGTTCGACCATGGCGCAACTCGCAACCTCTTGGCAGAGTCGGCGGCGGGACAGACGCTCGTCTTCATCAGTCAGGACGCCGAGCCGCTCGGTCGCGATTGGCTCACACATCTGACTGCGCGGCTGCGCGCAGACGAGACGATCGCCGGCGCATATGGACGCCAGATCGCCCGTCCCGACGCGGTGCCGCCCGAGCGCTACTTCCTCGACTTCCTCTACGGGCCACGTTCGCGCGTGCAGGAGATCGCTTCGGCCTCTGACCTCTCGATGGAGACGACCCTGTTCTCCAACGCCAATTCGGCGATTCGGCGTAGCTGGTGGGAGCGCCTCCCGTTTGCCGACGACATGATCATGAGCGAGGATCAGGACTGGTCTCGCCGGGCCCTGCTTGCGGGCGGCAGGCTCGCCTACGAAGCCGAGGCGACCGTGCGCCACTCCCACGCGTACACGATCGGGTCTGCCTTTCGCCGTTTCTTCGACTCGGGGGTCTCGGCCGAGCGCGCCTATCTCTCCGAACGGGAGTCCGGCGGCGCGCTTCGCGCCAACGCCTTTCGCTACGCCAAGGGCGAGCTGGCCTGGCTCGCGCGCTCGGGCAACGCGCTGTGGATCCCCTACGCGTGTGTGTATGAGCTGGCGAAGTTCGCCGGCCTCACCGTGGGCAAGAATCACAGGCGCGTGCCGGTGGCTCTGAAGCGTCGCTTCAGCATGCACTCCTACTACTGGCAACGCCCGCGATGAGCGCTAGCCTGGCCACGCTAGAAATCCACCTGATCCGATGTCGCTGACCAAATCCTCCACCGAAATCCGCGACGCCGAGCTCCCGGCCGGCGTCGAGACCCCCGACGCCTTCGAGCTCTCGGTTGTGATCCCATGCCTGAACGAGGCCGAGGCGATCGAGATCGTGATCGAAAAGGCGCTGAGCACGATGGAGCGGCAGGGAATCGACGGTGAGGTGGTGGTCGCCGACAACGGCTCCGAAGACGGCTCGCAGGCGCTGGCGACGGCAGCGGGCGCGCGGGTGATCCACGAGCCGCGCCGCGGCTACGGCTCGGCCTACCAAGCCGGCTTTGCCGCCGCCAGAGGCCGCTACATCCTCATGGGCGATGCCGATGACACCTACGACTTCACCGAGCTCGATCGCTTCATCGCCCCGCTTCGCGACGGTGCCGACATGGTCATCGGCAACCGCATGAACAACATCCAGCCAGGGGCGATGCCGTGGCTTCACCGATACGTCGGCAACCCGGTGCTGAGTGGCCTGCTCAACATGTTCTTTCGCACCGGCGTCAGCGATGCACACTGCGGCATGCGTGCTTTCCGCCGTGATCTTCTGCCCGCACTCGACCTGCGCGCGACCGGGATGGAGTTCGCTTCCGAGCATGTGATCCGCTCGGCCAAGCTCGGCCTCGACATCCGCCAGGTGGACATCGACTATCACCCACGTAAGGGCGAGTCAAAGCTGTCGTCGTTCTCCGACGGCTGGCGCCATCTGCGTTTCCTGTTGATTCACAGCCCGACGTGGCTCTTCACCCTTCCTGGCGCGGTCCTTGCCGTGCTCGGACTCATTGGCGGTGCGATCACGCTCAGCGGGATCGAGCTCTTCGGTCGCGAGTGGCAGTTGCATTCGCTGATCGCTTCGGTCGCGGCGATCATCATCGGCGCTCAGATCTTTCAGATCGGCGTTTTCTCGCGCGCCTTCGCTTACTACTACCTGGGCGAGAACGACCGCATGATCGAGGGGGCGAGGACTCGTTTTCGCCTCGAGCACGGGCTCATGGCCGGCGGTTTGCTCGTCCTCGTGGGGCTGGTCTTGGCGGCGATCGTCGTCGTCGCGTGGATCGATCGCGGCTTCGGCGAGCTCACCGAGGAGAACCTGGCGCTGGTCGGCCTGACGATGATCGTCCTCGGCTTGCAGACGATCTTCGGCGCGTTCTTTTTGTCGGTGCTTGGGCTGCGTCGCCGTCCGCACGCCGGTGATCGCGACGCCGATTAGCGGAAACGGCAAGACCGGGGGTTCGGTCGAACCACGGGCCCGTACCGGGGCGACGCTGATCGCGCGGGTACCGGTCGCGCTTTGGATCTTGCTGGCGATTGGGATCCTCGTGCGCGCTTCGGTCTGGGCAACGTACTCGCCGGCGGCGCTCAACCTCTTGGACTCGGCGGCATGGGTCGGCGCCGCAGATGGCGAGCTCTTCGGAGATGCGACGCGCACGGTCGGTTACCCGATCTTCTTGCGCGCGACTCATCTGATCTCCGGCCAGCTCGAGTGGACGATCTTTCTTCAGCACGTGCTGGGCGTGGGCACGGCTCTGCTCCTGTACGCCACCGTGCGCCGGATCGGGGCGCCCGTCTGGGCAGCGATCGTGGCCTGCGCCGCGATCATGCTGCCGATCGACCAGGTCTTCCTCGAGCACGCCGTGATGAGCGAAACGCTGTTCACGGCGTTTGTCGTCGCATCGGCTTACGCGGCGATTCGATCGCTCGACCCGCCAAGTCCCGCATTCGGGCGATTCACGTCTCGCCACGGCTGGATCGCGCTCAGCGCGGCCTCGCTTGGCCTGGCCACCTGGGTACGTCCGGTGGCGCTCTTGCTTGTGCCACTTGCAGCGCTTTGGTTCGCGCTCGCGATCCCCGCAAGCCTGCGCAGCCGGGCGCTTCATGGCGCGCTCGCGGTCGCGGTTGCCGCCGCGATCCTGGCCGGCTACGGCGCGCTTCAAAGCGAAGCGACGGGTCGCTTCGGCCTCACTCAAGCCGCAGGCTGGGCGACCTACTCGCGGACGGCACCGTTTGCCGATTGTTCGCAGTTCGATCCACCACCAGGAACCCGGCCTCTGTGCGAAACGACGCCATTCGAGCAGCGACCCGGACCGGACTTCTACGGGCAGCAGCCCGACTCACCGGCGCGCAAGCTGTTCGGAGCTCCCCCGGAGGGAAACGAGCAGCTGCAGGCGTTTGGCCGGCGGGCGATTCTCGCTCAGCCGCTGGAGTACCTGAAGGCGGTTGGCACAGACATGTGGCGCTACGTCGATCCTACGTTCAGGCCGCGGGACTTCTCGGGCGCCGCCTACGACGTGATCGACATCGACCGTGGAGCCTCCGCAGACGAGTCGGTCGTCGACGAGTCGCTGAACACCTACTACGCCGACGACGAGGTCCACATCGACGGTCTCACCGCAACCCTCAGCGACGTTCAGGACACGGTCAGGGTTCATCCCAAGCTGCTGTTTGGCTCGTTCATCGTCGCGTTGATCGGGCTCGTGCTCGCAAGGGGACGTGTGAGATCGGGTCTCGCGCTGCTCTTGGGAGTCGGCCTGACGCTGCTCGCGGTACCGCCGATCACGGCGATCTGGTCCTCGCGATATGCGATTCCGGCGCAGGGCTTCATTCTCGCGGCAGGCGCCATCGGCGTTTGGCTGGTGCTCAGCGTTCGATCGCGCACGGATACCCGGTCCGAGCGCTCCGAGCTGGATCGGGACGCGCACGCGCGACCGGCCGCGGCCGGATAACCGATCCGCTCAGGGATTTCGCCGGACCGCGACCAGGATCCACGAGTACCCGTCCTCATCGAATTCCTCGACCTCGAAGTTTCGATACGCCGGTCAGGTGCTCGTCGGCGAAAATCCGGGTTTCGCGGTTCCAGATCAAGAACCGGCCGTTCTCGAGACGGAAGTTCCAGTCGTGCAGGCTCCCGTAGGCCTCGGTCTCGGCCTCATCGACCGTGTGCTTGAGCACCACCCAGCAGCCTGGCTTGACTGTGCGAAGCATCTGCTGGAGCCCCGCGAGCGGGTCCTCGGTGTGATCGAGGGCGTTCTGGGAGTAGGCCAGGTCGAATCGAGAATCACCGAGCACATCGGCGACCGACTCCGCCGGACACGGCCGTGACCTCACCGGTGGCTCGACGCCGTGCTTTCGCAACAGCACGCCGTACTCCTCGGCAAGGGGGTCGACAGCCGTCAGCTCAACGTCGACGCCGGCGAGCCTGGTGCCCACGATGGAGAGCGGACCGCTGCCGACATCGAGGATCGAGAGGTGTGCTCGCCGGCCCGGGAGAGAACCGCCGTGTGCTCGTGGCGGCCGCGGGCAAAAATCGCCGGTCAATCAGAACCTTGGCCTTCGGGTCGGTCTTTCGGGAGTAGTCGTCTGGCCAGTTGAAGCCTTGCGTGGCCAGCCAGTGATCCCAGAACGCGATCTCGTCGGCCCACGCCGACGCGCGTCGGCTACGAACCGAGGCGACGGCCGTAGCACTTTCGCTTTCTACTGATCGAGAAAGTCGCACCAGCGCTCGAGCTCTCCGTCCGCGTTTCTGCGTTCGACCAGGACACTCACCGGGAGGCCTTCATAGGTCGGTATATCGGGATTATCGGGATTGGCGATGCCCTCCTCGATCGTTGCGCAGGGAGGCTGATAGCCGCGCTCCTCGATGTAGTAGCTGTCTGACGTCCACCACATCGTCGCGACCAGCTCGGGCCGCAGCCCTGCCTCTCGGCTGAAGATCTCGCTCTCGATGCCGAACTGGTCGGCCATCGCGCCGAAGCCCGCTCGGTCGGTGCCCCAGAACGGAGTCTCGAGCACGATGATGGTCGCGAGTTTGACGCCGTCGGCCCTGGCGGCACCGAGCATGTCCTCCCACAACGAATTGGAGCGCGGCTCGCCGACCACGTAGCCGCGCTTGTCGGCGATCGTCAGCGCTCGGGGGTGGATCAGGTCGTTGGGGCGGTCGCCGGGAAGCTCCACCTTCACGGTCTTGAACCAGCCGAGGCTGCCGGCGGTGACATTGAGCATCACTGCCCCGCAGAGGATCGCTATCCCGGCCGCGCTGGCCCATGCCCGTGTGGTCGTCCCGATCCAGCCTGTCGCGATCACAGCAACGAAAACGACGAGCGGCAGCGTGTAGCGCGGGTCGTGGACCGAGAGCAGCGTCATGGCCAGGTAGCCAACGACCACTCCGGCGACGATCTCGGCCACGAACGGCCGACGTAGTCGCGCCAGGCACGAGATCAGGCCGACGGCGAACAGCGTCAACAGCGGCAGCAGATACTGCGTGTTGACGGCGGCCCAGCCGTACCAGGCGAGGCTCTCGAGCGTAAACCGCCGTTCGCCACCAAAGGTCCAGCCGAACGCCTGCGTCCAGGCGTCGGTGGAACCCACCGTCGCCTCGCGCGAGAGCTGAACGTACTCGTTGAAATGGATCAGGTAGTAGGGGCCCGCAACGACGAGCGTGGCCGCCGCCAGCAGCGCGAGATTACGACCCTGGCGCCAGCCGCCCCGCGACAACATCACTGCGATCGGGCCGAGCAGGAAGATCGGCGCAGGTGTCTTGATCAGCATCGCGAGGCCGATCATCGCGCCGGCTAGCACCACCTGACGAGTGCGGCGAAAGTTGTCGGAGGCGAGCAGCGCCCATGTCGCAAAGGCAACGATCGCGGCCAACGGCGCATCGATCAGGTAGACGTGAAAGAGCTGCATGATCATCGGCGAGCCGAGCGCGAAGATCGCGGCCAGGACCCCCGCGAGCCGCCCGAAGACGAGGCTCCCGGTCAGATAGCAACCGGCTGCGAGCAGGGGGACGAAGATCAGGTTGAGGAAGATCGGCCCCCAGTCGTAGACGGGAAGGCCGACGAGCTCGGTGACGCCGCCGATCGTGCGCACCAGGGGCGGATAGGAGAACACGCTCCCCGACTCCCAAGTGAGCGGCGCGAGCAGGTCGCCACCGGCAAGGCTCTCGCTGAGGTCGATCGCCTCGAGCAGGTGGCGCCCCGGGTCGCCGCCGCCCGGGAGCCTGTTGTCGGTGAGAATCCACCAGGCCGAGAAGGCGATGAACAGCGCGGCGGCGACCGCGACCGCCTTCGCCTCCGGGCTGCGCGGGCGCCGAGCCCACTCGGCGATCGACATCCGGGTCGTGCTCCACCGGCCCGCGGACGGAGCCCGTTGCGCGTCGTCGAGCACGGCGCGATGCTAGCGGGGGCGATTTCTGGGGAGTCCCAAGGCGGTACGTCGCTGTCGTCGGGATTCTGCGCCTGGCCGTTGAGCTGGGACCGGGCTCAATGCTCGAGCACGAGCCCGAGGAACTGTCTGCGTGCGCGCTTGCTGGGGTTGCCGAGGACCTCGGCCGGCGGGCCCTCCTCGACGATCGACGCCGTCGTCCATGAACACGACCCGGCTGGGCGACGTCGCGGGCGAAGTCCGATCTCGTGGGTGACGACGATCATCGTCATCCCCTCGTGCGGCGAGCTCGCGCATCACGTCGAGCACCTCCTTGACCAGCTCCGGGTCGAGGGCGCTTGTGACCTCGTCGAAGAGCATCACGTGCGGGTCCATGGCGAGCGCACGGGCGATCGCCACCCGCTGCTGCTGACCGCCTGAGAGGCGGTCGGGGTACTCGTCGATCTTGTCGGTCGAGCCCGACCCGGTCGAGCAGCACCTCGGCCTTCTCGCGGGCCTCGGCGTAGCTGCGGCCGAGGACCTTCTCCTGCGCGATGACCGACGTTGCTCGAGCGCCGACTTGTGCGGGAACAGGTTGAACTGCTGAAAGACGATCCCGACCCGGCGGCGGACGAAGTCGAGATCTACCGCACGCTCGCGGCGTGCGGACGGGTGATCTCACTGCCCTCGAGCAAGATCCGGCCCTCCTCGGGCGGCTCGAGCAGGTTGATGCAGCGAAGCAGCGTCGACTTGCCCGAGCCGCTGGGCCCGATCACGCAGACGACCTCGCCGCGCGTTGACCTCGACGTTGACTCCGCGGAGCACCTCGAGCTGGCCGAAGCGTTTGCAGACGTTGTCGAGGTACGAGCATCGGGCCGTCGCCGGGTACCGCCGCCGATCAGCGGCCTGGTCTGCCGCGGCCATGCCTCACGCCCCCGCCATCCCGGTCGCCGGCGGCCCCGACGGCTCGGCTTTGTCGTCGGCTTCCGAAGCTGCCCTGCGCTGCGCGTCTTCGCCTGGTCGCGCGCGATCAGCCAGTCGACCAAGCGTGCCAGCGGGATCGTGACGATCAGAAACAGGACCGCCCCCAGCACCAGCGCCGAGCCGTTGAGCTGCTCGGTCTGGATGTCGAACCCGACCTGGACCACCTCGAGCGCCCCGAGTATGCCGACGAGCGAGGTGTCTTTCATCAGGGCGATGAAGTCGTTCAGCAGCGGCGGGATCACCTTGCGCACCGCCTGGGGGACGATCACGAATCTCATCGCCTGGCCGTGGCTCATCCCGAGCGAGCGGGCCGCCTCGGTCTGGCCCCGCGGTACCGCCTCGATCCCGGCCCGATAGACCTCGGCCATGTAGGCGCCGTAGGTGAGAGTCAGGCCCATCACACCCCACCAGAAGGGCGATGTCTCGCCCAACCAGCGTGGGTAGCCCGAGTTCTCTCGGGATCACGCCCTCGAACTGCGCGGCGGACAGAAAGCCTGAGAGGAGCAGAAGCACCAGCAGCAGCGGCACTCCGCGAAAGATGTCGATGTAGGCGATGGTGAGAAAGCGCACCGGCGCCAGCGCTTTCCCCGGCAGCTGGCGCAGCAACGCCAGCACGAGACCCCAAGCAAGCGACAGAACCCCCGAAATGATCGACAACTTGAGCGTCAGCCAGAACCCTTCGAGAACGCGCCCGAGCTCGTCGCCCATGACGCCGAAGTCGAAGTAGTAGTTGATGATGAATTCCATGCGTCTCCTCTGCTCGGATCGGGCGAGGCTAACCGCTCTCCAGCTAAAGAAAAGGGGCGCCGTCGGCGCCCCTCCCTTCGCTGCTGTCGCCGGTTGCCGCTAATCGTCGGTGAGCAGCTCGTTCGTACCGCTCGAGCACCGCGGGGGCGGCTCGCCGCCGAAATACGTCTCGTACAACTCCGCCATCGTGCCGTCTTCCTTGATCGTCGCGAGCGCTTCGTTCATCGCCTCGCGTAGGGCGTCGTTGTCCGGTGCCACTGCGAATCCGAACAGGTCCTCGCCGGGAATCTCCTCGACGATCTCCATGCCGCCCTGCTTCTCGACCGCGACCGCGGCGACCGCCTGGTCGATCAGCGCCGCGTCCACCTGGCCGGTCAGCAGCGCGGTGATCGCGTTCGTGCCCTCGGGGAAACCGCGCACCTCGGAGGCGTCGGTCTCCTCGTTGGCGAACTCCTCCTGGACGGTCCCGTCCTGGGTGCCGACAATGGCGCCGCCGAGGTCGTCGACCGAGGCGATGTCCGAGCCCTCGGCGACCAGAAGCGCGCTCGAGCTCAAGTAGTAGGGATCGGTGAAATCGACGACGTTCTCCCTGCCCGCAGTGATCGTCGACGCGGCGGCTGCGGTGTCGAACTGACCGGCCGCCACGTCGCGGAAGATCGTCTGGAACCCGGTGTCCTGGAACTCCACCTCGCAGGCCGAGATTCTCGCCGATCGCGTTCAGCACCTCGACGTCATAGCCGTGGCGTCAGGGGGCTGGCCGTCCGCGAAGGGCGGATACGGGGTGTCGAGCCCGATGAACAGCGTGCCCTCGGTGATCAGGCCGAGGTCCTCGGTGCCGGCCTCGGTGGTCGCCTCGCCGCCGCTCCTCCTCCTCATCGTCGCCGCACCCTGTTGCGACGAAGGCCGTCAGCCTGAGCGTGAGCGCCGCGACCATCACCAACAAACGCGATTCATACGAGTGCTTCCTCTCTGTTGTTCGTTGCGCTTCGTCGGATATCAGTAGGTTCATCGCGCCCGGCCAAGAGACAGTACAGCCGATCGCGACGCCCGCCTCGCACTCGAAGGCGATCCCGTGCTCGGCTTGCCAGCGCTCCAGCACCCAGCGCTCGCCGGCGCGGTCGATGTCGTCGAGAATCACGGTGCGCGTCGGCGGCAGCCTCGGTGCGAGCACCGGCAGGGCCGGATATCGCGATCGCTCCGAGTCACCGGCAGGCGCCGGCGGGCCGTCGACCAAGAGCAGCTCGACGCCGCTGCCGGGCAACTCGGCGAGCGCGCTGCGCGCGTACCAGCAGCAGCCCCGCGGCGGCCACCGGATCCGTTTCGAGCGGCGCCTCGACGATGCAGACGTGGTCAGCGAGCCCTTCGGCGGCGATTCGAGACCGGCCCAGCGCGACCCAGCCGGGGTCGTGCTCGAGCGAGTAGAGCCTGCCCGACCCCCGGTCGCGCAGCAGGCGCCCGATCAGGATCGTGCTCACGCCCGAGCCACATTCGACGATCATGTCGCGGCCGGCGTCAACCTCGCTGAGCACTATCTCGAGTGCGGCTTGATCCAGCGACCAGGCGTCGATCTCAAGCGCCGGACCGGCTTCGAGCGCCGACGCCAGCAGCGGAAGTGTGCGCGACGGTTCAGGGCCGGGCGGGTGCTTCACCGACTCGCGAGCCACTCGGCCGGCTCGCCATCGACATCGGCGAGTTCGACGCCGAGACGGGCTGCCAGCGTGGCGCCGAAGTCGATGCTGCGAAGCGCGGGTTTGTGGCCCGCCCCGATTCCCGGGCCGCGGGCGAGGAGCATCCCCTCGGGGCGATGATCACCCGTGCGCCAGAGGTCGTAGCGACCGTGGATCAATCCCGTCTTGGCCGACCAGATCGTGTTCACGGGATGATCGTGGTTCCACTCGAGAAAGAGATCGGGCAGGGCGTCGACCTCTGAGCGTCGATACATCTGCGCGGTCGGGATCACGGCGTTGATAACCGGCTCACCGGTTTCGACGTTGACAAGCTCGAGCAGCGCCTCGCTGAGCTCGGCGCAGGCTCGCTCGTACTCGGCCCCAGGCTCCACCACTCCCGCGCTCTCGCGGCCGCGCAAATTGATCCTCACCCCGCCGTAGACGGTGTTGTTGGGCGCCACGAACCAGCGCTGGCCGGTCCAGTCGTACTCGCCCACCGTTCCCCACCAGTTGTTCAGCTGGCGCCGCTTGATTGCCTGGCGCAGCATGGCCGCGGCCGCTGGCGCGCCACGGCGCCGGGCTCGCGAGGGAAGCGAAAGCAGCGCTCGCTTGACCGCGCGCGCCGCAGCGCTGCCGCCTAGCCCGTGATCGGCGTGGTCGTCGAGACGGCGCAGCACCTCTTCGAGCAGGTGGCTCGCGTCGTGATGTGAAGTCATGCCGTGGCTCAGCAGCAGCACGAAGGTCGTCTCGGGCCCGCAGCGGTCGAGATGCTCGGCCACGGCCGCGTCGAGGCGCTCGTAGATGCGTACCAGTGGATCGTCGAGCTCTGCCGCAGCCGCCGGATCGTGGCGCGGGTGGGTGGTGTCGTGGTGATGCCAGAGGTGGTGGCCGGCGGCGTGGCTCTCGCCGAAGACGCAGAAGTACAGATCCCATTGCTCACGATCGAGCAGATCCAGCGATAGCTTTGTCTTTGCCTCGATTCCCGCCAGCAAGCCGGCGGTGAGCTCGCGGTCTTCCTGCGCAGTGCGAAGCAGCCCCGCCCGGGCGAAGTCATCGTCGGGGGCGAAGTCGCGCACCGAGTAGGGATCGATCCCGAGCACCGGATGGAGCCCGTGGCGCTCGACCAGTTGCGCGACGAGACCGTCGGGGGTGCCACGGAGGCCGTAATGGCGGTCGTGACAGCCCCATTCGGTGAGCTCGAGGCCGTTGAGCTCGCCGTCGGCGCGCCAATGCGGGACGTCGACCGACGCCACCCGCTTGCCCGCATCTGAGAGCGAGTGCCAGAACGGCCGGCCGACGAGCCCGTCGGTGTTCTTCAGCTTGTGCTCATAGGTGCTCGAGTCGACCTCGAGCCAGCAGTGGTAGCCGGCCTGGGCCGCCGAGCGGCCGGTCATCAGCGTCGGCCACAGGGCGCCGACGAAGAGGCCGAAGGGGTTCTCCATGCGCGCCTGAGCGCCGGTCCGCAGCAACTCTGCGATCGCCGGCAGGCGCCCGGCGCCGGCTAGCTCGACAGCCAGGGCCGGATCGAAGGAGTCGAGTGCGATCACGACCGTGTCGTCTGTGCGATCTGTGACGTTCATCGATGTGTCCGCTCCGCTGCAGCCGCACCCTGGATCGTGGCTCGGTCCTGACGATTCTGTGCGTTCTCGTCGCTGAGCCGGTCGGAGGCGTCCGTGTAATAGAGGCAGGCAATCGCAGGCAGGGTCAGCGGGTCGCATTCGGCGGTCGCGCGCAGGAGGAAGTCCCAGTCGCCCATTGTCCTCAGCGTCTCGTCCCATCGTGCGCGCTTGAGACCAGCGCGATGTGCGATCGCCGAGGTGTCGGCGACGTTGCTTTCGAGCACGGCGTCGGCGTCGTAGTCCTCGAGCCAGGCGCTCGGCATCTCGTGACCGCCGTGGCCGTGGTGGCGCGCGGTGTCGTCGATCACGATCGCGCCGTAGAGGACCTCGGCTTCGGGGCGCTGCTCGAAGGCCCAGGCAACCGACGTGAGCCAGTTCGGGTGCATGCGATTGTCGTCGTCGAGATAGGCGATGAGCTCGCCCGAGGCGCGGTCGAGGCCCCGGTTGCGCGCCGCGCCGGAAGAGCCGCCGTCGCCGAGCACATGGACGATCCGGGCATCGTCGAACGCCGCGACCGCGGCCGCCGTTGGCGCCGGATCGCTCTCGTCGCTGCATACGACCAGCTCCCAGTGGCGGTAGCTCTGCGCTATTACCGAGGCGATCGCGCGCGCCAGAAGATCGGCTCTCTCGCGGGTCGGGATCACGACCGAGATCAGCGGCTCACGCGTCAGCGTCGCCTGCTCGATCCATGCCATCACCGTCGCGATCCGCTGCAGGCGCTCGAGCCTCGCGAGTCGCTCCTGGTGACCGTCGAGTAGCCGCCAGACCTCGTTGATGTCGCGGCGGTAGTCACCGTCGATCGCGTCGATCTTGTCGTCAATCCATCCCAGCCGATCCTCGAGCGCTGTGATCTGCAGCCGCGCCCGCACCCGGCTCATCACCGATCGCCGCAGCTCGCCGAGCTTGTGGGTTCGCATCGAACGCAACCTACACAGAAGGCCGATGCGGATCGACGTCACGCTCCGCAGACGGCACTACACTTACTGAAGCGATGGCTGAGCGAACCCTCAACCGTCCCTGCGGGGGGCGCTATGGCAACGTGATCGAGGCCGTTGGCAACACGCCGCTGGTCGAGCTCCCGCGCCTTTCGCCGAAGCCCGGCGTCAGGATCTACGCCAAGCTCGAGGGCCGCAACCCGACCGGGTCGGTCAAGGATCGCGTCGCCAAGGCGATGATCGAGGCGGCCGAAGCCGAGGGGGCGATCGCACCGGGCCAGACGATCCTCGAGCCGACCTCCGGCAACACCGGGATCGCGCTGGCGATGATCTGCCGCCGCAAGGGCTATCCGTTCAAGGCCGTGATGCCCGACAACGTCACCGAGGAGCGCTCGCAGCTGCTGCGCATGTACGGCGCCGACATCGTCTACTCAGAAGGCCCCAAGGGTTCCAATGGCGCGGTTGAGATGGCTCTCGAGATCGCCGAGAACGACGCCTCGTACTACATGCCCTACCAGTACGGCAACGAGGCCAACCCCGGTGCCCACTACCACGGCACCGCGGTCGAGATCCTCGATGAGCTCGACTCCGTAGCCGCATTCGTCGCCGGGCTCGGAACGGGAGGGACGCTGATGGGTGTCGGGCGGCGGCTCAAAGAGGCTGATCCCGAAACAAAGGTGGTCGCCGCCGAGCCGATGCAGGGCGAGCTCGTCTCCGGCTTGCGATCACTCGAAGACGGCTTCATTCCGCCGATCATCGACCTCTCGCTGCTCGATCGAAAGATCATGGTCTCCAACCGCGACGCGATCGTGTGGACGCAGAAGCTGCTGCATGAAGAAGGCCTGTTCGCCGGCGTCTCCGCGGGTGCGGTTGCCGCGATCTGCGTTCGCATCGCGGGCGAGCTCGACGCAGGCAACGTCGTCTTCTTGGTCCCCGACGACGGCTGGAAGTACCTGTCCTCGGGCGTATACACCACACCCGTCGAGGATCTCGAAGGAGTCGATACCACCGTCTGGTGGTAGGCGCCCGTCACCAGCCTCTAGATCACTAGGCTCACGCGGGCTGATGACCGGATCGCTCGAAGCACTGATTGGAGGACCCCAGCAGATGAGCCTGGGTGAGCGCGCCGCGCTCGAAGGCGTACTCGCGTCGCTCAAGCCTGCGCTCGCGGTCGAGATCGGCACCGCCGAAGGTGGCAGCCTGCGGCGGATCTCTGAGCACAGTCAGGAGGTCCATTCGTTCGACCTGGTGGCGCCCGACCCAGAGATCGCCGCGATCGAGCACGCGAGCTTCCATTCGGGCGACAGCCACGCTCTCTTGCCGGCCTTCCTCGCCGAGCTCGACGATGCCGGGCGAAACGTCGATTTCGTGCTGGTCGACGGCGATCATTCTGCCGAAGGCGTCCGCCGCGACGCCGAGGACTTGCTGGCATCGACGGCCATCGGGCAGACGGTAATCCTCTTTCACGACACGGCGAACCCGCATGTGCGCTCTGGCATCGACGCCGTGGATTTCGATGCCCACGCCAAGATCGTCCACGTCGAGCCCGACTTCGTCGCCGGCTCTGTTTTCAGCCATCCCGACCTCGAGGGTGAGATCTGGGGTGGCCTCGGCATCGTCATCGCCAACGCCGCCGAGCCACGCTCGCCGCAGCGCAGCGCGATGCAGCAGCGCATCGTCCCCACCGCAACCTTGCTGCGCGAGGCGCGCGATCGCAGGCTGAGCTCGCCGCTTCAGCGCCTTCGGAACACGGTTGGCGCGAGACTTAGTCGCCGGTGAGCCCACGTCCGAGCATTGCTTTCGTCTCGCGGGAGGTGGCTCCGTTCGGGGGCGGTGGGATCGGCACCTACGTGACCGCTGCGGCCCATGCCCTGGCACCGGTCGCCGCGGTGACGATCTTCACGACCGACGTCCACGAGCGCGCCTACGAGGCCTCGCGCAATCCCTTGCCGGCCGCTGTCGAGGTCCGTTTCGTCGCCGAGCCGCGGGCGTGGGAGATCGGCGAGACCGAGGGCGCGCTCTCGCTTTGGAGCGCGCGTGCCTTCGAAGCGGTCTGCGAGGCATATCCGGGTGGCGGGCCCGATCTGCTCGAGTGCCCCGACTACCTGGGCGAGGGCTTCGTCGCCGCTCAGGCGCGGCGCTGCGGCGATCCGCGACTTGCGCGGACGACGCTTTGCGTCCGCGCCTATACGACCGGGGAGATGACGAGCGTCCTCGACGGCTATCTGCCGGAGGACTTCGAGACCCGCGTGACCCACGAGATCGAGCGCTATGCACTGGCCAACAGCGATCACTTCGTCTGGCCCGGGGGGGACGTGCTCGGCTCCTATCAGCGTTACTTCGGCGCCGATCAGCTCGCCGATGCAGTCCAAGTGCGACATCCGTTGTCGCTCGCCTCCAATCTCGACCCGCCGAGCACACTTCCACGCACAGGGGACAACACCACGCGGTTGCTCTACCTCGGCAGGCTCGAGCGGCGCAAGGGAGTACTGAACCTGGCGCGCGCCGTTTCCGGCATCGGCGATCAGCGCCTCCGCCTCACCTTCCTCGGTGGCGACACCGAGACCGCGCCTCTGGGCCAGTCGGTGCGCTCGATGCTGGGGGTGATGGTCGGAGAGGACTCGCGGATCGAGTTTCGCGATCACGTGCGGCGCGAGGAGCTGCCGCGGATCATCGAGGCGCACGACGTCGTCGTGCTGCCGTCGCTTTGGGAGTGCTGGCCGGCGGTGGGCCTCGAGGCCTTGGAGCGAAATCGCCCGATCCTCGCGACACCGACGGGAGGGTTCGCGGAGATCGTGCAGGCCGGCCGCTCGGGGTGGCTCGCTGCCGACACGGGGCCCGAAGCGCTGGCGCAGGCTATCGAGCCGCTGCTCGAGCAGCCCGATCTCTATCGCGATCTGATTTCGGCCGGCGGCCCTCGCCAGCATTTCGAGCACCTCACCGATGTCGAGCAGATTCGTTCGGCGTACCTGGCGCTGGCGGCGGAAGGCAGCGATCGTGGCGCGAAGGCCGCCGTCGCCAGTGACGCTGATCCGCCGCTGGTGTCGATCGTGATCCCCTACTACCACCTCGAGCAGTACCTGGAGGAGACCGTGCTGTCGGCCACGCGACAGACCTATCCGCAGATCGAGACGATCGTCGTCAACGACGGCTCCTTCCGGGCGGCGGACACGCTGCTGGAGGAGCTCAGCGAGCGCCACGGCCTGCGCCTGCTGACGCAGGTCAACTCCGGCCTCGGAGCCGCGCGCAACACGGGGATCGTTCACGCCCGCGGGCGCTACGTCATGTTCCTCGACGCAGACAACGTGATCACGCCGACGTTCATCGAACGTTGCGTTGAGGTTCTCGAGGGCGATCCCGAGCTCGCGTATGCAACGACTTGGGCTCGCTACATCAACGAGAAGGGCGAGGTTTGGCCAGGCGCCAGCGACGGTTACAGGCCGCTGGGTAACTGGACCAGCCTGGTCGACGACCGCAACGTTGCCGGCGACGCCGCGGCCGTCTTTCGTCGCAGCATCTTCGCTGACGGCCTCGCCTACAGCCCGGAGCTGACCTCCTTCGAGGACTGGGGGCTGTACCGCGAGATGCGCACACTGGGACTGCTTGGCACCGTGATTCCCGAGCGTCTGCTCGAATACCGGATCAGGGAGCGATCGATGCTGCGCCAGATTGGATCGCCCAACCAGGAGCGGATCGAGAGCGAGATCCGCGCCAGGATCAAGGAACGAGGAATGCGTTGGACCGCAACGAGTTGACAGCGCACAGCGAATCCGATCGACGCGTGGCCGAGCTCGAGCAAGAGGTGGCTTCGCTTCGGCGGGCAAACCAGGAGCTGTGGAGAACCAATCAGCGGCTCGGTCGCGAACGCTTGGCGGCGCAGGACTCGGCGGCGGCCAGCATCGCGACCAAGCTCGACTCGTTCGAGGCCGAGATCGACAAGATGGAAAGCTCGCTCAGCTGGCGGCTGACGTCGCCGCTGCGGCTGCCGCAAAAACTTGCGCGATGGCTGTATCGCCGGATCAGGCCGGTACTGCGATCGGTGGCGATGCGGCTGTTTCGATAGCGCCAGGATCGCCGATTTCACCGCGCCGCTGCTACTCGACGCAGATGAACCCGAGGCGGCGCAGGTTCAGCGCCAGCGAGTTGCCGGGGCGCGCACAGATCGTCTCCCAGGCCCGGCGCATCTCGTCGCTGGAGAGAATGTCGTCGATCGCGACGAGTGCGCCAGGGGCGAGGTGCGGTCGCACGGTGTCGAAGTTGTAGACGGTCGCCGCTTCGCTGTGCTCGGCGTCGATCAGGGCGTAGTCGACGGGCGCCGACTCGGCCGCGGCCCGCGGCAGCGTTTCGCCGATCGGGCCCACGGTGAAATCGATCCATTGCTCAAGACCGAGCTCTGCGAACCCCTCGCGAGCGATCGGGATCAAGGTTGGCTCGCGGTCGAGCGTGTGAAGCCGCCCGGCCCCGTTGATCGCCAAGCCGGCCGCCTGGTAAAGGCCCGAGACGCCGAAACCGGCTCCCAGCTCGAGGCACGACTTGGGTCGCAACTCGATCACCAAGCGCAAAAGCAGGCGCCCCCAGATCCGGGGCATGCTCCACGCTGACTCGGGTGACCACTTCTTGGCGCTCGGGCTCCATGCGCGTTCGCTGAGCTGTTCGCGCCGCGCCTCGATCCGCCGCACCCAGACCTGCTCCTGGGTTGAGGGCCGGTCGAGAGCAGTGGCCCGCAGAGCCCGCATCAGGGCCTGCGAGGCGGGCTCGTGACGACCTGCCAACCGCGGCGCCGAGGCTCCCAGCAGCGCTCTGTGGGCGAGGTTCATCACCGCCGCATCGGGTGGTATGCGCGCCGCGATCTGACCGGTGATGCTCATGGCTCGGAGGGCGAACGTCGCACCGTGAGCAGTCCGAACCGGTGCAAGTCGAGTACGAGGTCCACCCGTGGACGTTGGCGGATCGTCTCCCACGCACGCTGCATCTCCCCGCTCCAGGCGATGTCGTCGACAACGACCACCGCGCTGTCGGCAAGGTGGGGCAGGACCGCATCGAAGTCGCGAATGGTGCCCACCTCGCTGTGATCCGCGTCGAGCAGAGCCAGGTCGAACGGCGCTCCGAGCTCAATCGCCCGCTCGATCCCGACGCCGGGCGAGTCGATCACAACAGAGGCGCGGGAGCTGAGGTCGAGATCGGCAAAACTGCGCTCGGCGGCTCGAGCGTGGTCGCCGGTATCCACGCTGATCAGGGTTCCGGCGCCGTTGAAATCTAGGGCGGCGGCCTGATAGATCGCCGAGATGCCGACACCGGTGCCGACCTCGAGGCACGACCGCGGACCCAGGACGCGAACGAGGTGGAAGAGGAACCTTGCCCATGACTGCGGCACGCTGATCATGTCGCAGAGCCCCGTTGCAGTCTCGATCTCCTTCGAAGTGACTGCGGTCGACGCGTCGGCCAACGCAGCGTGAAGCTCTGCGGGCATCAAGGCTCGGCGGGCTTCAAGCCGGTCAAACCAGCGTCGCTCGGGCTCGGATTCTCGGCCAAGCGCCGCCCGGCGCAGGCCCGTGCCAGCGAGCGAGCAACCGGGTCGCGACGGGGCGCGAGGCGCAGGGCACCTCTGGCCATCGCCAGTCGGTGTCCGGCCTCGGCGAGCGCCGAAGCCGGTTCCAGGGTCGGCGTTCTCAAGCCGTGCTCACGGCGTCCTCGCGGACGATCGCGCGCAGGTTTCATCGCTTCGCCTAAGCGCGCCAGTCATGTGCTCAGCTTTCCAGAAATCCGCCGGGAGAGATGGCGCCGACGGGCAGTAGACTCGCCCGAACCTTGGGTGTTGGGCAGGTCAACCATGGAGAGAATCTCGGCACGGCTGTGATCGGCGCCGGCCCGGCAGGGCTGACTTCGGCGTGGGTGTTGGCCCGTGCAGGGCGCACGGCGACAGTGCTCGAAGCCGATGGAATCGTCGGCGGGATCTCGAAGACGGTCGAGTTCGAGGGTTACCGCTTCGACCTCGGCGGCCACCGCTTTTACACCAAGCTCGACCCCGTCCTGCGCTTGTGGAAGGAGATGCTCGGCGACGAGCTTCTGACGCGGCCGCGAATGTCGCGCATCTACTACCACGGTCGCTTCTTCAGCTATCCGCTGCGCGCGCAGGATGTCTTTCGAGGCCTCGGCGTGGTCGAGTCGGTGCGCTGCGCCTTTTCCTACTTCTACTGGCGCCGGCGGCTCAAGGCCGTCACCCCGCAGACCTTCCAGGACTGGGTCGTAGGTCGGTTCGGTCGGCGTCTGTACGACGCCTTCTTTCGTTCCTACACGGAGAAGGTGTGGGGCATCCCGGGAACCGAGATCCAGGCGGAGTGGGCAGCGCAGCGGATTCAGGAGTTCAGCTTCTGGCACGCCATTCTCGGCGTGCTGGGGCTTCAGCGAGGCGAGCCGAAAACCTTGATCGAGGAGTTCCTCTATCCGCGGCTCGGGCCCGGGCAGATGTGGGAGGCGGTGACCGCCAAGGTCGAGGAGCGCGGCATCCCAGTTCGGCTCAACCGTCGCTGCGTCGCGATCAAGCACGATGCCGGCCGGGTCGGCAGCGTGGTCGTCGAATCCGACGGAGCAGGAGGTCGAGCACGATGTCGACGCCGTGCTCTCCAGCATGCCGCTGGCAGAGCTGATCGAGTGCCTGGAGCCGGCGGCGCCAGATCACGTGCGTCATGCGGCCGGCGATCTGCGTTACCGAAACCTTTGCCTAGTTGCCTTGATGACCCGCGAGCCCGAGCCCTTCCCGGATAACTGGATCTACCTTCACGATCCCCGCACTCTGGCTGGCAGGGTGCAGAACTTTGGCGCTTGGAGCGCCGACATGGTTCCCGACGGCAACACCTGCCTCGGCGTCGAGTACTTCTGCTTCGAAGACGACGAGATCTGGCAGATGTCCGACGACGAAGCGGTCGAGCTGGCCACGAACGAGCTGGCGACGATCGGGGTCATCGATCCCAGTCAGGTCTTCGACGGCGTCAAGGTCCACGTCCCCAAGGCCTATCCGATGTACGACCCCCAATACCGCGAGGCCGTCGCGGAGATCCGCGGTTATCTCGAGCACTTCGAGAATCTGAGCACGTTCGGCCGCAACGGCCTCCATCGCTACAACAACCAAGACCACTCGATGTGGACCGCGATGCTGGCGACGATGAACTGGACGGAAGGCGCCGCACACGATGTCTGGTCGGTCAACACGAAAGCGGAGTACCTCGAGGAGGGTCCGCTGGCGGAGGGCCTCGCCGACCTCGACATGGTCGGCTAGCCGCGGGGTCGCACGGTACGGTGAGCGCGGAGAACGCGTCGGCGACGGCCACCGCCGGCGGCCTGCGCCAGCACCTGCGACGTGCTCGTGGCGCTCGCGCGCTCGGACATGGGCATGCGCTACGGGCGCGGCAAGATCAAGGTGCTCAAGTGGGTGCTCGACCCGATCGCGGCGCTCGGCATCTACCTGCTCTTGGTCGCCCTCGTGCTCGACCGTAGCGACGACGCCGTCGGGCTCAGCCTCGCCTGCGCCATCGTTCCCTTCCAGCTGGTGATCACGACCACGCTCAACGCCCTGCAGGCCGTGAACTTGCGGGGCTCGATCATCGTCAACATGGGGTTCCCGCGGATGTTGATCCCGCTCTCCTCGGTGGTCACCGAGACCGTCGCGGTGCTGGCAAGCCTGACTCTGCTGCCGCTGATGATGATCGTCTACGGCGTCGCGCCCACTGTGGCGATCCTGTGGCTGCCACTTGCGTTTGCGGTGACGATCGGGCTGGCCGCCGCGATCGCCTACCCGGCGGCGCTGGTCGGCGCCTGGTACCCGGAGATGGTGCCTTTCGCTGTCTCGCTGCTGCGAGCGTTGTTCTTCCTGGCTCCTGGGATCGTCGCCCTCGACGCGGTCACCGGGATCGCGTCCGATTTGATGCCGTTCAATCCGCTCACCGGGATCTTCGAGGTCTTTCGCCACGCGCTTCTCTACGGTGACTCGCCTTTGGCCTGGCAGTTGCTGTCGCCGCTCGCGTTCACCGCGGTTCTGCTTGCGATCGGTGTACCGCTCTACCACCGCGAGCAGGCACAGCTGGCGAAGCTGATCGGATGAATACCGTCGCAGTGCCAGCCTCCACCGAGACGTTGCTTCCCGTCAGCCTGCGCCGCCTCGGCGTGCGCTTCGACTTCGATCGCCAGGGGCGGGTGGTGACACCCGTGCTGCGAAAGCTGCGCCGCGTCCGTGCCAGCGCCTGGGGGCTCGAGGAGATCGATCTCGAGCTCGAGCACGGCAGCGGTGTCGCGCTCATCGGAGCGACCGGCTCGGGCAAGACGACGCTGCTACGCGTGCTGGCCGGGGTGCTTCCCGCCGACGTGGGAGAGGCGATCATCCGCGGTCGCGTCGGTTCACTTCTCGCCGCTGACGCCGGCCTGCAGATGCTGCTCACCGGCCGTGAGAACAGCCAGCTTCTAGGGGTGCTCGCCGGCCTTTCCTTGGCCGAAACCGCGGGCGCGCTCGACGTCGTCGCCGAGCGGGCCCGCCTCGGCGACGCCTTCGACCGCCCGGTTCACACGTACTCAGCCGGGATGCGAGCACGGCTCGGACTGGCTGTGATCCAGTCGATCTCGCCGCGGGTGCTGCTGCTCGATGAGGTCTTCGAGGCGCTCGATCATGAGTTTCGCGGCATCGTCGAGAACTACGCCCGCGCCCTGCGCGACCGAGGGGGCGTCGTGGTCGCGGCCGGCCACGACCATGTCGCGCTCTCGCGGATCTGCCCGCGAGCCGTGTGGCTCGCCGGTGGCCGGATCCGGGCCGAAGGCCCCTTCGAGCAGGTGATCGACGCCTACCGGGCAGCAACCTCGCCCAGGGTCGCCGCTAACCCTTGACCGCGATTCGCCCGGAGTAGTCGATGCGATTGAGCAGCGGCACCGGTCCATGGGCCGCGAAATACTCGTCGACGGCGCGCCGGGCGCCGTCCCAGTGGCCGTAGTCGTCGACGATCAGCACCCCGGCGTCGCATACCTTCGGGTAGAGATGCTCGAGCTCGTGCCGGGTCGACTCGTACCAGTCGGTGTCGAGCCGAAGCAGGGCCAAGCGGTCGGGCGCCAGCTGCGGGATCGTGCGCTCGACCGGCCCGCGCACGAACTCGACGAGACCTGACGGATAGCCAGTCGCGAGCAGCAGGTCGCGCACCGCTTGTTCGTGAAACGACTCGGGATCGAAGACGTGGCGCTCGAACAGCCTGTTCATCCGCTGCTCGCGCTCGTCCCAGTGCTGCAACGCGCCCCCGCCGTAACGGCTGGTGTCGAGCTCGGTCGGGCGCGTCATTCCCTCGAATGTGTCGTAGAGGTAGATCGGCCGGTCGTTCACGCCGAGGTCCTGCAGCGTCAGGATCATCGCCAGCACCGATCCACCCATCCACACGCCGCATTCTGCAAATGCTCCCGGAAGCTCGCGCAGCGTGCAGTAGCGAACAGCATCGGTCAAAGCACATAGGCGTTCGATGCTGGTCAGCGTGTACGGCTTTGCTCTATCGATTATCTCCCGCTCGGCCGTCGTCAGTGCATCGAGATCGACACCGCCAACGGGCGGATGCTTGGCCCTGGGCCGCATGCCGCCCAAGAGTCGACCGAGTGAGGGCCGTGCGACCATCTGCGCATTATCAAGCAGCCTCGACCGAGCGGCAGCGATCACCTTCCCACGTGGGTCTCCACCAATTCGGCGCCGCGCATCGCCCCGTCGTGGAGTCGAGCCCATTCAGCGAGCTCGGCTGCCCGTGGTCTCGAATGCAGGCTCGCCGAGGATGAGCCTGACGCTGCGTCTAAGCGCCGCCGCCGAGCGCAGTCGCCGCGGCAGGGATAGGCCGACCCCCGCCCAGGTCACCCGTGCTCCGTTCTCGGCCGTATCTGCCTCGGTCGGGCAGACCAGCACCGGGACGCCCTCGCTAAGCGCCCGCGAGATCGTTCCCAGGCCACCGCTCGTGATTGCCATCGACGCTTTGGGCATCGCCTGGGCGTAGGAGACCCAGTCGACGATGGTGGCGTTGGCGGGTGCCGGGCCCCGCCAGTGCTCCCCTCGGCGGTTGAGTGTCGCGAGGACTCGCACGGGCTCGCCTGCGAGCGCCTCGACTGACGCGCGCACGAGATTGAAGCCCGGGTCCGGCACGGTGCTGGGCGCGATCAGAACCAACGGCTCGTCCCCTTCGGGCAGCTGGCGCTGTGGCTCGTCGAGATCGAACCGCATCGGGCCGGTGACGTGGACGTCGTCGGGCCATCGGCGTTGGTACTCGAGCTGGGGAAAGGTGGCGACGAGAGCCAGCCGTTCGCTGACCGTCCCAAAGGTGGTGGTCCGGTGCCGGTCGCGCAGCGCGGGCCCGAGCCCGAGCTGCGATCTCGTCTGATCGAGCAGCTCGGGAACCCGGTCGACCCAGCGCGTGCTGTGCCGAAGCCGCCGCAGGCCCGGATCCACCAGATCCCAGAGAGCCGCCGCAGGGCGGTGACGCGGCGGCAGCAGCCCCAATGCGAACGGGGGCAGGCCGTCGCCCCGGACGGGATACAGGGTCGGGATCAAAGTCACATCCGGCACGCCGGCGATCTCGGCTGCGAGCGCTGGTGCCGGCGAGACGAAGTCGCTGACGACGATGTCGCAGTCGAGCTCGGCGATCACCCGCGCGAGGCGACGCGCCTCGTCGACGACGGTTGGGCTCGACTCCGCAAGGGCTGCAGCGGGAAACGGGACGTACGTCTGGAGCTCGACGAAACCGACGTTGCTGCTCTCGATCGTCTCTCGCCATCGGCTGGTGAGGCCGACGTGGACGTCGTGGCCACGCTCCTTCATCGCGCGAGCGAGTGCCAAGCTCGGAAGCGCGTGACCTTCCATGTCACCGCCTGTGATCAGTGCTTTCATCTCGGGCCTGCCGCAGCCTGCGCTTCGATCAGACGAGCAGCCTCGGCGGGCGAGTCATGCTCGCGCGCCCAACCCGCGATCTCGCCGGCGCGCTCGGTGAAGTGCGGCTCGGTGAGCATGCGCCTGACGACAGCGCGCATCGAGCTGGCGCGCAGCAGACGCCCCGGGATCATCAGACCGGCGCCGGCCCAGGCCACGCGTGCTCCGTGCTCGGCATCATCGGGCATGGCCGGCACCACGAGCACCGGTGTGCCGGCCGACAGAGCCGCCGCAACCGTGCCGTGGTTGCCGTGGCAGATCACCAGCGCGGCCTCGGCCATCACCCGCGAGTAGTCGACCCAGTCGGTCACCACCGCGCCCGGCGGTAGGCGTCGGAGCTCGGGCCCCGGGGCGCCGCTGGTCGTGATCAGCAGGCGCACGCTCTCATCGGCGAGCGCGTCGGCCACCAATCCGAGCAAGCGTCCGTCGGGATCCTTGACGGTGCTCGGCGCGACCAGTACCAGCGGCCCGTCGCCGCGCGGCCACTCGGGCTCGCGCGGATCGGGGTCGAGGCTGAGGGGGCCGGTGACCCGGACGTGGGCTGGCCACGCACGGGGGTACTCGAGCTGCGGCAGTGTGGCGACCAGCGTCAGCGACCCCGGCGGCGCGGGGTCGAAGCCGCTGACCGGCGGGAGTCCGAGCTTGGCGCGCTCGCGGTTGAGCTCGGCCTCGGAGCGTCGAAGCCAACGCGTGCTCGGCAGACGCGTGGCCAGCAGCGGGCCGGCGACCCGCCAGGCCGTCCGCCCGATCGCGGTTCGCGGCGCTATGAGGCCGAGCGAGAAAAACGGCATGCTCGCGCTCGGTCCTGGGATAGACCTCGGGAAACAGGGTCGCCCGGGGCATTCCGACGAGTTCCGCCGCGATCACCGGCGTCATCGTGAGGCCGTCGCCCACGACGACATCCGCCTCGAAGGCGGTGATGCTCTTCGCCAATGCCCGACTCAGCTCGGCGACTGGCGTATCCGGGGCGATGTCCGGGACGATCTGACGTTCATCGCCCGCGAACTCCAGCCCGAGGTCGGTCGGCGAGGGGTTGCCAGCGCCTGTAGCCGTGAAACAGGACGCGGTGGCCGCGGCGGCGCAGTTCCGCCGACAGCGCGAGCGCCGGCAGCGTATGGCCGGCAAGGCCGACCGCACCGACGACGATGCGAAGTTGCCGCTTCACGCAGCTAGTTCCTCGACGAGGTTCGCCGCCCGCTTGGCGCCCGGATTGCCGCGTTCCCATGCCGCGAGCTCGGCCGCGCGCCGCGCAAAGCGTTGATCCTCGAGCAGTCTGCGGACGACGAGCCGTAGCGAGCGCGGCCCGAGCAGGCGGTTCGGGACCATCAGCCCACACCCCGACCAAGCGACTCGTGCCCCATTCTCTGCCATCTCACCCGCTGCCGGGCTGACGACCAGCGGCACTCCGGCGGCGAGCGCCCTCGTGACCGTGCCGTGACCGCCGTGGCAGATGACCGCTGCCGCGGCGGGGAGGATCTGGTCGTAAGAGACCCAGTCGACGACGGCGGCATTGGCGGGCACGGGTCGGTCGTAGGATGCCCCACGGCGATTGAGCGCGGCGATCACTCGCACGGGCTCCTGCGCAAGCGCCTCGAGTGTGGTCTCGATCAGCCGCATTTCGGCATCGCGCTCGGTGCTCGAGGCAACGACAACCAGCGGCTCGTCGCCGGTGGGCAGGTCGATGTCGGGATGCGCGAGGCCGAACGCCAGTGGTCCGACCACGTGCGTGTGCGGAGGCCAGCGGCGCGGGTACTCCAACTGCGGGAAGGTCGCAACGAGGGCAAGCTCAGGGCTGATCTGGCCGTCATAGCCTGCGAGCGGCATTAGTCCGATCTCGGCTTCGCGTGTCGTTCAGCGTTGCCCTCGTTGCCCGCAGCTTGGTGTTCGGGAGGTTGGCGCCGATGGCTGGCGCCAAGCCGCGCCAGATCTGACCCCCGAGCCAGGTGCGTGGCGCCAGGGTTCCCAGCGTGTAGGGCGGCAGTCCCGGCGCAGCTGCCGGATAGGGATGCGGGATCAGCGTGGCCCGCTTGAGCCCCGCTCGCTCGGCAGCCAGCGCAGGCGCCAGGGTAAAGAGGTCGTGTACGACGACGTCAGGGCGCAGCTCGTTGAGCAGCGGTGCCAGCTCCTGCGCGCCCTCAGCGAGCGTCGGCGTGCCGCCGCCCTGCCCGATCTCGCCGAACGACATCTGCTCTCGCGCGGCGACGAATTCGGCGCCGAGCTCCGCCACCGTCGCGCGCCAGCGCTCGAACGTATGCACCGTGACCTCGTGGCCGCGAGCTCCCAGCTCTCGGGCGAGCGCAAAGGCGGGATAGGCGTGGCCGGTCCAGCCGACCGTTGCCACCACAACTCTCAACCGCCGGCTCAAGTGCCGCTCTGACTGGGCCCCGTCGCCATGTCGCCGGCGTTCCCTTGCTCGCCTGGCGATGCCCGGCCCGATCATGATCAGGTCGGTGACACCACGCTCCGCGCCTGCTGTCGGCCCCTTGCGCAGTCGTCGTGGTAGCTGTGCAGCGTCGAGCCGGATTGCGACGTCGTCCGCCAGCAGCAGCCGAGTTAGCAGGCGCGAGTAGACATTGCTACGAAGTCGCGCCTGCCACGGCTTGCGGTCGAAGTGGTGCAGCACGAAGGGCTCGGTCGTGTCGCTGTAGCGGCAGCGAAGTCGACGGGCGTCGGCGATTTTGAGGCCGTCGAACGGCGGATTGGCCGCCAAGCGATGCTCGAGCGCGACGAGTCGCTCCGGCTCGACTCGGGTACGCAGTATCGCGTTGAAGACGTCCTGATCGAGATAGGGAAACTCGTAGCCGGGTTCGTTGGCGCCGAAATAGGACCGGCTCGGGTCGATCCAGCTCTTGCGGTCGTCCCAGAGCCGCAAAAGCTCGAGCCCCGGCGCGCCGGCGATCGCGACCAGACCCGAGGACACGTAGGGGCCGGGCCTGGTGGGCCCGAGGTCAAGCAGATCTCCCCACTCAGAAAAGTGGAGTTGATGATCGTTGCGAAAGGCGACGATGCGATCCGCGCCGGCGAGCCTGATCGGCTCGGTCAGCGGCCGGGTGGCGATCATATCGGCGTCTATCAGGACCATCACCCGGGCCGGGTGCTTAAGCGGGGCGTAGGTCTTCTGCATCCACGGCGCGGCGTCGTCGGGCCGCTCGACGATCTTCGCCTCGACGCCCAGCCGCGCGCGCTGTGACTGAGTCAGCCCGCAGTCGAGCACGTAGATCGGCTCATCGTGTCCCTGCAGGCGCAGCGAGTTCACCATCGCGACGAGACCGGGGAAGTAGCGCGCGTCAGCGACGCAGTAGAAGGCGGTCTCGGTCATCGTCGCGCTCCCGCAACCTGCCGGGGAGAACCACGACGGCGTGCCACCCATTCGGGGATCACGTCGCGCGCGTACCAGCGGATCAGATCCTGGATGTCGACGCGCTTTCTCGAGGCCCACGCGCGCGTCCCGTTCGCATCCGCAGCGGCACCTCCGCCTCAGGGAGCCTGATGGCGACATCATCGGCGAGCCACAGGCGGCTCAGCAGCTGCGAGTAGATGCCGTGGTACATCGGTCGCAGCCATGGCTTGTCGAGGTATTGGTGAAGCACGTACGGCTCGGTGCCGTCTCGGTAGGCGCAGCGCAGCCGGTTCGCGTCGACGAGCCGCAATCCCTGGTAAGGCTGGTGCGGTGCAAGGCGCTTGTCGACCACAACGAGTTCGTCCTCGGAGACGGCTGGCGAGCCGAGCACGGCGTTGAGCACATCTTGGTCCAAGAACAGCAGTGGATAATCCTCGGCGCGGCGCTCGAACCACGAGAGCGCATAGTCGCCGCGATCCTGACGCTCGTCCCACATCGCCAGCACCTCGGCGCCGACGTTGCCGGAGAGCACGACGAGGCCCGAGGACACGTACGGGCGGGGCGCCACCACCTCGAGGTCGAGCACGGTCGCCCATTCGTCGACGAATCGGTCGATGTTGTCCTTGAACGCGACCACGCGCCCGCCGTCGGCGAGGCCGATCAGTGGGCCGAGCGGGCGCGTTGCGACCATGTCGACGTCGATCAGCACCATCACCTCCGCCGGGTGGTTGCGCGGCGCGACGGTCTTGAGCAGGTAGGGAGGCACGCCCGCAGGTGCCGAGACGAGCTTCACTTCGTCGGCGAGTAGCTCGGCGTGCGCTTCGCTGAGCCCACAATCGAGCAGGTAGATCGGCTCGTGATGACCATGGAGGCGCAGCGAGTTGATCAGCGCGACCGCCCCGGGGAAGTAGAGGTCGCTCGACATGCAATAGAAGGCGAGGCCGCCGGTCAACGCCCGGCCCCTTGCGCCCGGTCGCCGCTGCGCGCTCGGCGCTCGCGCAGATGCCAGCGACCGAGGTCGACGATGTTGACCGTCCAGCGCCGCGTCGCCGCAAGCAGACCGGCACGCATGCGGGCCGGCACATGATCTTCCGGAACCGTGATCGCGACGTCGTCGCCCAGCAGCAGGCGCGAGAGCAGGCGCGAGTAGACCCCGTGATACATCGGCTCGAGCCACGGCTTGCGCACATGCTGGTGCAGCACGTAGGGCTCGGTGCCGCCACCGTCGACCACACGCAGCCCGGGCAGATCGACGATTCGCATCGTGTCGAACGGAGGGTTCGGGGCGAGCCGATGGGCGAGCGCGATCGTGGTCGCGGGCTCGAGGCTCGCGAGGATCGCGTTGAGCACGTCCTGATCGGCGTAGAGGAACGGGTAATCGCGGACGTTTCGGCGCCAGAAGGTGAGCTCGAAGTCGACCACCGGCTGCTTTTCGGCAAGTAGCTCCAAGACTTGGCGACCGTTGTCGCCGCCGCACAACACGAGCCCGGAGGAGACGTAGGGCTGGAGCCGTGTCTTGCGCAAACCAACTAGCTCGCCCCACTCGGAGATGTGTCGCTGGCGGTCGTTTTGGAACGCGACCACGTGATCGCCGTCGGCGAGTGCGATCAGCGAGTCGAGTGGGCGCGTGACGATCATGTCGACGTCGATCAGGACCATGACCGCGGACGGGTGCTTCAGCGGTGCCACTGTCTTCGACAGCCACGGGGGAGTGCCGTCGCCGGCGACCAGGGTGGCCTCGGGCTCGAGCAGCGCCCGTTGATCTGAGCGCATGCCGCAGTCGAGCACGAATACGGGCTGGTCGTGGCCCTGGAGTCGCAGCGAGTTGATCAGCCCGACGGCGCCAAGGAAGTAGCGCTCGTCGGCGACGCAGTAGAAGGCGGCGTCGCTCATCTGTAACTCGTCTCGCGCCGGCGCCGCCAATCCTCGATCCGGATCGCCACCGGCGGCGGCACGCGGTCACCGAGATGCCAGCGCAGGAAGTCCCTGGCACTGGCGCGAACGCGCTCGACGCTCGCGGCCCGCCCCAGGCGCAGGCGCGAGGGAATCGCCGAGGCCGGCGGGCGGATTGCGACGTCCTCGGCGGTCAGCAGGCGCCGCAGCAGTCGCGAGTAGACGCCGTCGTAGGTCGGCTCGAGCCAGGGCTTTCGCAGGTATTGGTGGATGAGGTACGGCTCGGTGCCGTCGCGGTAAGCGCAGCGAAGCGTTTGCGCGTCGACAATCGTCACGCCCCGAAAAGGCGGTGTGGGGGCGAGGCGTTGATCGAGGGCCCAGACGGGTTTGGGCTCGACCGTGGCGGCCAGGATGGCGTTGAGCACGTCCTGATCGGCATAGAGAAACGGATAGCCGCGGACATTGCGGCGCCAGTATGTGAGATCGAAATCGACCTCGCGTTGGAGCTCGTGCAAGAGCCCGAGAACCTGCTGACCCACGGTGGGATCGCAGACGACAAAGCCCGACGAGACATAGGGTCGCTCGCGAACCGGACCGAGCCCGGGCAGGTCACCCCAAGCTGCGAAGAAGCGCTGCTTGCGGTCGCGAAAAGCAACCAGGCTGCCGCTGGCGGCGCGCTCGAACAGGGGGGTCAGCGGGCGGGTGATGATCATGTCGGTGTCGACGAGCACGTTCAGCGCGTCTGGACGCTGACGCGGGATCACTGTCTTCAGCAGCCACGGCGGGAGCCCCGCGGGCGCCGGGATCACGGTCGCGTGCTCTTGCAGCAGAGATCGCTGTCCGTCGCTGAGCCCGCAGTCGAGCAGGTGGACGGGCTCCTCGTGGCCGACCAGCCGCAGCGAGTTGATCAGTCCCGACTGCGCCGATGAAGTAGCGGCTGTCGGCGACGCAGCAGAACACGGGTCTGGGGGCGGGCGGCGTCAATGCTCGGCCGGCTCACGAAGGCGTCGCATGCGCGCCGCGGCATCGATCCGGGTACGTTCGGCGAGGGCCCGCAGACCGGGGCGAAAGCGCCTCGGGATCTCGCCGTCGGGGACGTTGAGCGCAACATCGCCCCCGTTGAGCAAGCGGCGCAGCAGTCGCGAGTAGACGCCGTCCTCGGTCGGCTCCAGCCACGGTTTGGTCAGCCAGTGATGGACGACGTACGGCTCGGTGCCGTCGGCATAGGCTACAGCGGATCGTCTCCAGGTCGACGATTTCAAGGCCCTCGAATGGCGGGCTCGCCGAGAGCCTCGGCTCGAAGACGACGATCTCCGCCTCGCTCGCTCGGGCCGCGAGAACACCGTTGATCAGATCCTGGTCGGCGTGCACGAGCGGGTAGTCGGCCGCGTTTTGACGCCAGAAGGTGAGCTCGAAATCGACCAGGTGCTTGCGCTCGTCGACGAGGCGGATCAGCTCCTGGCCGAGAGCGCCGCCGCAGAGGACGAGTCCGGTCGAGATGTAGGGCCGACGGTGCACGGGCCCGAGCCCCAGGATCTGCTCCCACTCGGGACAGAAGCGGTCGAGTTCGGCACTTCCCCCAACCACGCGTCCAGCGGCAGCGGTCGCGATCAGGCCGGTGAGCGGCCGCGTGACGATCATGTCGGTATCGATCAGGATCATCGTCTCGGCAGGGTGAGCGAGCGGGGCGATCGTCTTCAGGACCTGGGGAGCGAGGTCGCCGGGGCCCTCGACGATCGTCGCTTCGGCTTCGATCAGCGCTCGCTGCTGCGCGCTGAGACCGCAGTCGAGTACATAGATCGGCTCGTCATGTCCGACCAGCCGCAGCGAGTTGATCAGCCCGACGGCGCCGAGAAAGTAGCGGGAGTCGGCGACGCAGTAGAAGGCGGTGCTCACCATCGGGTCAGCTTCGTCTTCTCAACGCCTGAAGCGGCTCACGCACGTGGTAGCGAAGCCGCTCGCGGGCGTTGACGCGGTTTCGCGCCGCAAACGCGCGCACACCGCCTCGCAGGCGCAGGGGAATTTGATCGACGGGAACCTTGATCGCGACGTCGTCTCCGATCAGCAGGCGACGCAGCAACTGCGAATAGACGCCGTGATGAGTCTCCTCGAGCCAGGGCTTGACCAGCCAGTGATGAAGGACGTAGGGATCGGGGCCCGGGCTCTTGCAGCGAAGGGTGCGCTCGTCGACGACGCGGAGGCCGGTGAAAGGAGGGAGTGGTGCCAGTCGCTGATCGAGCGCGAGCACTTGGTCGGGCTGCATGCGAGCCGCGAGGATCGCGTTGAGCACGTCCTGGTCGGCGTAAAGGAACGGATAGGACGTGAACCGGCGCTCGCGCCAGTAGGTGCGATCGAAGTCGATTCGTCGCTGGAGGTCGCCCAGCAGTTGCAGCACCTCGCTGCCCTTGTGGCGATCGATGACGAGCAGGCCAAAGCTCAGGTAGCGATGGCGTTGCAACGGCCCCAGCTCGAGCAGTTCTCCCCACTCGGGCAGATGACGGTCGATGACGTCCTCGAAACCGACGACGCGTCCGCTGCGGGCCTCGGCGATCGGCTCGTGCAGTGCGCGCGTCACGATCATGTCGGCATCGATCAAGACCATGACCTCGGCGGGCTCGGCGAGCGGAGCAATCGTCTTCAGCATCGTCGGCGGTGCTTGGGCAGGCGCGGCTAGAACCGTCGCCTCCGCGGACAGGAGCTTGCGCTGGTCGGGTGCCAGACCGCAATCGAGCACGTAGACGGGCTCGTCGTGGCCGACCAGCCGCAGCGAGTTGATCAGCCCGACCGCGCCGAGAAAGTAACGATCGTCGGCGACGCAGTAGAAGGCGGTCTCGTTCACCGGTCTCTTCCGGAGCCGAGGCGGGTCGCGAGCGGCTCGCGCACGCGGTAGCGAAACGCCTCGCGCAGGTTGGTCCGCTCGCGCGCTGCGAACGAGCGCAGGCCGCTGCGAAAGCGGAGCGGCAGCTCATGCCGCGGGACGCGGATCGCGACGTCGTCGCCGATCAGCAGCCGTCGAAGCATTCGCGAGTAGACGCCGTGAGCCGTCGGTTCCAGCCACGGCTTGACGACGTGGTGATGAACCAGCAGCGGCTCCGTGCCGTCCTCATAGGCACACCTGAGAGTGTTCACATCGATCAGGCTCAACCCTTCGAACGGAGGCGTCGGCGCCAGGCGTGCGTCAAGGACCTCGACGGGCCGCGGCGGTTGCTCGGTTGCGAGGATCGCGTTGAAGAGATCCTGGTCGGCGAACGTGAACGCGTAGCCGGCCACGTCTCGGCGCCAGTAGGTGAGCTCGAAGTCGACCAGCCCGCGCAGCTCGTGCAGGCGAGCGAGGACGTCCGTCGCCGAGTCGCCGGCAACGATGGCCGCCGTGCTCAGATACGGGCCTCGGCGCGCCGGGTGTGCGGCGCCGATCGACGCGCCCCAGCCCTTGACGAAGCGATCGTCGCGATTGCGAAAAGCGACCAGCGAGCCGCCGCTCGCGGATTCGAGCAGCGGCGCGAGCGAACGGGTGGCGATCATGTCGGCGTCGAGCAGCGCCATCGTCGGCGATGGGTGAGCCAGCGGCGCCACGGTCTTCAAGAGCCACGGAGGAGCGTCGCTCTCGTTGGCCACGACGTCGGCCTGCGTGGCGATCAGCTGGCGCTGGGCGCGTGTCAGGCCGCAGTCGAGGACGTAGATCGGCTCCGCGTGACCGAGCAGCCGCAGTGAGTTGATCAGCCCAACGGCGCCGAGAAAATAGCGCTCGTCGGCGACCGTGTAGAAGGCCGCCCGCGAGCCCCCGCGCTGTTTCGGTGGCGAAGCCGGCGTGGAGCTCAGGCCCGGGTCGCCGAGCCGCCAGCGGATCTGCTGGCGAGCCTTCACACGTTGACGTTCGGCGAACCCCAGCGGGCTCTTGCGCAAGCTGAGCGGGATCGAGTCGGCCGGAAGCGAGATCGCGACGTCCGGTCCCCCGAGGGCACGCCGAAGCAGGCGCGAGTAGACACCGTCGTAGATCGGTTCCAGCCACGGTTTGAACGGGAGCGACCCGTGCACGAGGTAGGGCTCGGTGCCGTCGCTGTAGGCACAGCGCAGGTGCCGCTCGTCGGTCACTCGCAATCCCTCGAACGGGGGCATAGGCGCAAGGCGCGCACTGAGGGCCACGATCTGCTCAGGGGCCACCCTGGAGGCGAGAATCGCGTTGAGCACGTCCTGGTCGGCGTACATGAGCTCGTAGTCGTGGTCCTTGTCGCCGAAGTAGCCGCGCTCGAAGCGCACTCGCCGTTGGCGGTCCTCGAGCAGCGTCAGCACCTGCGCGCCGACGGGATCGCCCATTGCCACAAAGCCCGAGCAGAGATAGCTCTGGCGGCGCAGCTCGCCCAGGTCCAGCAGCTCACCCCAGGCCGCGACGAAGCGGTCGACGGGATTCTCGAAGGCGACCACGTTGCCCTGGGCCGCGCGCTCGAGCAGCGGCGTCAGCCGGCGAGTGACGATCATGTCGGCGTCGATCAGGACCGTGGTCGAGGCGGGATGGCGAAGCGGAGCCTCGGTCTTGAGCGTGTACGGCTCACGTTCGGGCGGCGCCGCGACCACCGTCGCCTGCGACGCGAGCAGCTCTCGCTGCGGCTCGGTCAGCCCGCAGTCGAGCACGTAGATCGGTTCGTCGTGTCCGACCAGGCGCAGCGAGTTGATCAACCCCACGGCGCCGTGGAAGTAGACCGAGCTCGAAACGCAGAAGAATGCGGTCATCTCGGCCGAAGACTAGGCCCGAAACGGCATCATGGCCGCACCGGCATTGCATAGAAGTCGACCGTGATCTCGTCGCCGGCGGCTTGGCCGTCGAGCAGGAAGGTGACCTCTGCGGCGTTGGGGGCCAGCGCGAACGGCTCCGGGAAGTCGATCTCGGGTGGTGCGCCGAAGATCAGCCCGTCCTCGGCGGTTCCCGTGACGAAGTTCCAGGCGCGGCCACCGTCGAACCGAACCTGCCGGATCTCGGGCCAGGCGAGCGTGCTTGCCAACGCTCGCAGTCCGTCGTCTTCGACGCCGGTCACGCGGCCGAAGACGACCGTGCCCCGCGGGGTCGGTGGGATCGCGATCGGCGCCCCGTAGGTCGCCCGCGCACTTGCAAGCGCTCTCGGCTCGCCGCAGCGGTTCGCGACCCGGCCCAAAACCTGCCATTGGTCGGTGGTGTGGAGGGCGCGAAAGTTGCACAGCATCGCGAGCATCGCCGCCGGTGACTCGTAGCCGGGAAAACGGCCGAGCGCGTCGATGTTCTGTCGCAGGATTCGCCGCGGACCGGAGGCGGCCGACGCGACCGCGTCGGCGTTGCGCTGATCAAGCGACGCATTCCAAGCCACGTAGGGCTGAAACACAGGCAGCGGGCGCCAGTCAAGGTCATGGGCCCAGACCACTGCGGTCTCGGATGGGTCGATGTGGACCGGGCGACCCTCGAGCAGTGCCAGCGTGCGTGGGTCGAGTCCGTAAGCCGCGATCGCGCCGGCCCGCGCATCGGAGATCGCCTGTTCGAGCCGGCCGCTGTCGACGAGGCGAGCCACGGTGTCCGCGCCGCTGACCAGGTTCTCGACCGGGTTGCTCAGCGGATAGCCCGGCACGCGTGTGGTAAATGCTGCTGCGATCATCGCCGCCGCCGCCGCGACGGTCAGCCAGCGAACGGCGGCCCCGGGTGGCCACACGAGCACGAGGCACATGCCGAGAAGCGTGGTGTAGAAGACGGCCATGTGGTAGGGGTCGTGAGAGATGTAGCCACCTTTCGCGCCCGTGTAGGCCACGACCGCGAAAATCGCGCCAATCGCGCCGCGCCGCTTCGCATCCATGCCTCGGGTCGCGATCCACGTGAGGGCGCCCACGGTCGCCACCAGGACCGGGCCCAGCCAGTAGTCGTAGGCGCGAACCTCCCAGTCCAGCCGCGCCCCGGATGTGTAGCCGGAGATGACGTCGAGGCTGCTCGAGAGATAGGGACCGACGTCGTCGATCCCCTGACCGGCCGCGAACCACAGCGCCGCGGCCGCGAACACGAAGCCGGCAGCGACGGTGCCGAGGTTGCGCCAGCGGCGCTCGTCGATGGCGAGCACCGTGAGCCCAACCATGCAGCCGACGATGATGCCGGTGTTGAGCTTGCCCAGGAGCTCGATCGCCGCGAACGGCCCACCGGCGTAGACGACGACTCGAATTGCGATCGGCGGCGCGTCGCGCGATAGCGCCGCGACGCACCAGGTCAACGCGAGAATCACAACCGCCGCGTCGGCGCGGACGCCCACTCCACTCTCGTCGCCGCGGGCGAACATCGCCGTTACCAGTGCCAGCGCGAGCGCCACCGCGAGCGGAAAATTTCGCCGCAGCGCCCAGACGAGGCTGGTGGCCAGCGCGAAGTGAAGCGCGATTCCGTAGCTGGCCGCCAAACGGGCCGTGTCGGCAAAGAACAGCTCATAGGACTTGAGAAAACCGAGCGGCCCGTAGGTGAAGATCACGTCGGAGCCGTGATCGAACCCACGCTGGGCAGCCAGGTTGAGACCCGCATGAAGGGAGATGTCGAGGCTGGGCGTCGTCAAAGCGACGATGCCGCCGCCCCAGGTGAGCGCGAAGACGCAGAAGCCGAGAAACCAAGTCGACGAGGCGGCCGCTCGCAGCGCGGTTGGGACGCGAGACGACATCAGCCCGCAGGATCCTGGGCAAAGACACGCGGCGTCAGAAGCTCCACCGGGCGCGGGACTTCGGTGGGGCTCTGGGCGACGAACGTCTCATAGTCGAAGAACTCGGTGGCACCCTCCGACTCTGGCTCGAACCCGGGCGGAACCTCGAACTGCGGCGGCGGCTCGACGTCGGCGCCGCCGCAGGTCGCGATCCAAAAGCACAAGCCGATCGCGAAGTCATCGACGGTGCGAGGCGTGATCACGATCAGCTCCGCCGTCGCCAGCTCGGCGTCGGCGGCGACGCTGGATCCCTCCAGGTACTCGACGAGCGGCAGGCTGAAGCCGCTGTTGGAGACGATCAGGCGCGGCTGGGTCGCCGGCGGCAGGGCCGATGCGAGCTCGGGATATTGCGGTCGCTGGGCAGCGGGGGTCAGTGCCGTCCACAGGGTCAGGCCGAGCCCGACGGTTGCGAGCGCGCCGACCGTGACCGCTCCTGCTCGCTTCGCACCCGGGGCGGCCAATGCCCCTGCGATCGCGATCGCTGCCGGTGGCCACAACCCGAGCAGGTTTCTGCTGAGGATGTAGTCGGCACCCGCAACGGCGGCGATCAACAACACGATGAAGCCGCCGAGGGCGACGCTCCCCGCGATCAGAGCGCCCGTGCGTGTGGCCGAGTCGGCGCGAAACAGGGCGTAGGTCACCGCGACAACGGCAAGGCAGCCGGCCGTGATCGCGATCGCAGAGTTTGGGCTCTCGAGCCCGACGAGGAAGTGCTGGGGGACCTGGGCCAGTCGCCCGCCCAGGTCGTAGTTATCGATCCAGCTTCCTCGGCCACTCTGGCTCGCAAGCAAGGGCGCCAGAGCGAGGCCCGTGACGGCGATCGGCGCCATCGCCAGCCCGGTGTCAAACAGCCGGCCACGCCGGCGCGCCAGCAGCCACCCTGCCTCGGCGACGATGACGAAGATTATGAAGTAGTGGTTGGTCAGGGCCACGGCGCAGACGACGGCCCATGTCCACAGCCATCGGTGGCCGTCTTCGGTGAGTGCCTTCGCGAAGCACAAGAACGTGAGCGCGCTCAGCAGCACGAGTAGCTCGTAGTTGCGGGCCTCCTGGGAGTACCAGATCAAGATCGGGCTGAAGGCGGCAAGGCCTGCGGCGAACAGGCCCGCGCGCCGCGAGAAAAGCTCTTTGGCAGCGAGATAGACGACTGGGATCACCGCGGTGCCGACCACGGCCGAAAGCGAGCGGATGGCGATGTCGCTCGAGCCGAACAGGCGCTCCCATGTTGCCGCCAGCAAGTAGTAGAGCGCTGGATTGGACTCGCCGGCCTGAACTCCGCTGAGCAGGTCGACGAACCCAAGCCGGGCCAAGTCCACAGTCACGACCTCGTCGAGCCAGAGCCCCTGGACGTCCAGCGTGCTGAACCGGACCAGCGCACCCGCGACAACGATCAGCGGTAATGCCCAGCGGCTGGCACTCGCGTCTGGGGACACTCGCCGGGGCCCGCCTAGATCCACGTTCACGGGCAGAACTTGCGCGAGCGGACGACCCGGTGTCGGTGCAGGAGCAGTCTCGCTGCCATCCAGAGCGTCTTCAGGCCGTACACGACCCCGGGCTTGAACGTGACCGAGGACGCTTCGGGGAAGTAGCGGCTGCGCGCCGGCACCTCGACGATCCGAAACCCGAAGTGGACCGCCTGCATGATCATCTCCGAGTCGAAGCTGAAGTCGAGTGAGTTGCGAAGGAACGGGATCGTCAGCAGTAGCTCGCGCGAGTAGGCGCGATAGCCGGTGTGCAGCTCGCTCAGATCGGTGCCCAAGACCCGGTTCTCGGTCACGGTGAGACAGCGGTTGGCGATGTACTTCCAGCGCGGCATACCGCCCGCGAGCGCAGCTCCCGGTTCGGCGAAGCGCGAGCCAAGCACCATGTCAGCCTCGCCGTCGATGATCGGCCGCGCCATCCGCGGCAGGATCTCGGGCTCGTACTGGCCGTCGGGGTGCAGCATGATGACGACGTCGGCGCCGCGCTGAAGCGCTTCCAGGTAGCAGGTCTTCTGGTTGCCGCCGTAGCCGACGTTGTGGGGATGCCAGATCAGGCGCACCGGCAGCGAGCGGACCACCTCGACGGTGTCATCGGTCGATTTGTCATCGACGAGGATCACCTCGTCGACCACGTCTGCCGGGATGCCGGCGACCGTGTCCGAAACCGTTCGGGCCGCGTTTCGGGCGGGCATCACGACGACTATCTTCGGCGCGCCTGTCGGCTGCGTTGGGCGTGTGGGCTGCTCTGAGTGCGTGGTCATCTGCCGAGAGTCTGTCCACTACGGGCGCGTCATGCGCCTGCCCGTTCCGCCTCCGGCCGCGGGGGCCGGGTTATTTCCTCAAACGCCTTGATGATCTCAGCCGGCGTAGATCGAGTCGGCGGCGACGGCGGGGCGCAAACGGCGCCAGGTTCGTGTCAGCGCATCGTCGACCTTCGTGTCGAGACACCAGGTATCACGCCGTTCAGCGAGCGTCTCGTATCCGTGGTGCTCGAGTAGCTGTCGACACTCCTCGCGATCGCGAGGTGAGAGCAGCAGATGCTCGTAGCCAAGCAGCCGCGGCCGGAGCAGTTCGAGGTCGAGTTGCTTGACGATCTCGAAATCGAAGCCCTCGACGTCGACGATCAGGAGGTCGATCTCGACGACCCCGTGGCGCTCGCAAAGGGAATCGAAGCGCATGCACGGAACCTCCGTGCGGGTGATCTGCCGATGCTCTTCGGGGACGAAGATGGCAGCGCTCGTTTCGATCGCCTCGGCGGACAGCGAGCCGAACACGTCGAGCCTCTCGCGGGCGTCGGCTTCCACCCGATCGAGCGTGAAGAAGGGCACGTGACCATCGTGGTCAGCAATCGCGACGTTGACGAGTGTGATCCGGTCCCCGGCGACGGCGTAGTTGCGCTGCAGTCGTGCGAACGCCTCGGGAGCCGGCTCGACCAGGATCGCGCGCCAGTCGCCTTCGATCAACAATGACCCGATCGGGTCATGCTCGACGCCGTCGTTGGCTCCGATTTCGATCACGAACGCCCGCGGGTACTGATCGGCGAAAGCTCGCAGCAGCTTGGTTGCGGCCATGCGCCGCTCGAGCCGGCGCTGGCGCAGCGAACGCCATCGGGCGAGCACCTTGCCCGTCTCCAAACTCACAGCGTCGTGTCTCCGAAACCAAGCGAGGCGGCCACCCGATCCGCCTCGGCCTCGAGCCAGGCATGGGTGTCGGCGAGGATCTCAGCCGGGCTGTGACGCGGGCGCCACTCGCTCGTGCGCTCGAGGTGCGCACAATCGGAGATGTAGACGGGAACGTCGCCCGGGCGGCTCTCCTCGCTCGCCACGATCTCGACCTGATTGCCGGTGAGCTCACCACACAGCTCGGTCGTCTCCGCCAGGGAGAGGCTGCAGTCGAGCCCGCCACCGACATTGCCGCAGAAGCCGGCCCAACGCTCGGGCTCGGCGAGCTGCTCGAGGATCAGCGAGATCAGATCATCGACGTGCAGCAGGTCGCGCACCTGCTTACCCGCGCCGCCGTAGCCGATGTATGTAAGTGGGCGGCGAAAGTGATGGTGAAAGAGCCAAAAGCTGAACACGCCCTGGTCGACCCGCCCCATCTGCCAGGGCCCGGCGATCACCCCGCAGCGGTTGATCGCGGTTGCGAGCTCGAAGTTGGCGGCGTACTCGGCGATCAGCAGCTCGGCCGCGAGCTTGGTCGCTCCATAGAGCGTCCGCGGCCCCTCGAGGGGAAACGACTCGCTGATGCCGGCCGACGATGCCCCCGGCACCGCCTGCTGATCGGCGAGCTCGAAGCGAGTTTCGGTGCTTCGAACATCGAGCGACCTGAGCGCTCCGTAGGGATAGACGCGGCTGGTCGAGAGGAAGATCAGCTGCGCCCGGTCGCGGCGCGCGAGCTCGAGGCAGTTGTATGCGCCGACCAGGTTCGTATCGAATGGATAGGTTGTGTCGCCGCTCATGCCCGCCAGCGCGGAGGGCTCGGCCGAGCACTCGACGAGAGCGTCCACCGGGCCAACTTCGTCCAAAGCCTGCCGATCGCGAACGTCGCCGCGAGTGAACTGCACGCCGGCATCTCGCAGCCGATCGAGATTCAGCTCCGATCCGCGCCGGTGCAGGTTGTCGTAGGCGACGACCTCGTGCTCGGCAGCGAGCGCGACACAGACGCTGGCGCCGACGAAGCCGGCGCCGCCTGTGACCAAGACGCGGCTCAAGCCGCCAGCCACTGCTCGGCGTTGGCCTCGTGCATCTCGGTCAGGATCTCCTCGATGCCGTAGCGCGGCTGCCAGCCGGGGTAGTCGGCCTCGAAGGCCGACACGTCCGAGATCCACCAGCGATGGTCGCCGACGCGGTTGGTCTCGTCGAGACTCCAGTCGAGCTCGCGACCGGCGATCCGCTCGCATGCCTCGATCGCCTCCAGCATCGAGCAGTTCGAACGCCGCCCGCCGCCGATGTTGTAGACGGCAGCGGGCTTGGGATCCGCGCGAAAGGCCTCGAACGCGGCGACGAGGTCGGCGCTGTGGATGTTGTCGCGCACCTGCTTGCCGCCGTAGCCGAACACGGTGTAAGGGGTGGAGGTGACCGTGCAGCGCATCAGGTAGGCGAGAAAGCCGTGAAGCTGGGCGCCGGCGTGCTGAGGGCCGGTGAGACAGCCGCCACGAAAGCACACGGTCCGCAGCCCGAAATAACGGCCATACTCCTGCACGAGCAGGTCGGCCGCGGCCTTCGAGACCCCGAACAGCGAGTGCGTCGAGAGATCGATCGACATCGAGGTGTCGATGCCGTCGTGGTAGCGGTGGGACTCGGGCAGCTCGACGCGCGTCGGCGTTTCCTCGAGCGGCAACCGGTTCGGGGTATCGCCGTAGACCTTGTTGGTGGAGCAGAAGATGAACGGCGCCTCGGGGGCGTGAGCGCGGGTCGCCTCGAGCAGGTTCAGGGTGGCGGTGGCGTTGATCTCGAAGTCGGTGCGGGGCTCGCGCGCTGCCCAGTCGTGCGAGGGCTGCGCGGCGGCGTGGATCACGACCTCGATCTCGCCGCGCGTGGGCTGTCGAAGACGCGCTCGACGGCGCCGGCGTCGCGGATATCGACCTCGACGATGCTGAAACTCCGGATAGGCGGCGCTGAGCTCGGCGCTGGTGGCTGCGGTCGAGGCCTCGGGACCGAAAAAGCGGGCGCGCATGTCGTTTTCGAGCCCGACCACGTCGAGCCCCGCGGCGACCAGCGCCCGTACCGATTCGGAACCGATCAGCCCACCCGATCCGGTGACGATGGCGACGCCCATGAGGGCAAGAAGGCTAGATGACCGTGTGCAGGGGATACTCCGTCAATGCCTTCGCTCTACTCTGGATGGCGCTTGCCTACTTGATCACGCTGATGTCAGGGTTGGTCGCCAGCAGTGTCTGCGTGAACACGTAGTTGAAGGCAAAGACGGCGAGCAGGGCCATGACCACGGCCTCGTTCACCGCGCGACCAACGCCTTCGGCGCCTCCGGACGCATTCATCCCCTTGTAACAACAGACGACGGCGACGATCGCGCCGAACATCGTGCACTTCACCAGCGAGCCCCAGAGGTCGGCTACCGAGGCGTTGGTGAACAGCGTCGCGAAGAAACCGCCGAGAGGCTGGCCGTAGGCGATCTCGGCGAAGATGCCGCCGGAGATTCCGAAAAGGATCGCGTAGACGTCGAGCAGGCCTGTGATCAGCATCAACGCGAGGAAGCGCGGCACGACGAGGTTCTTGATCGGGTCGACGCCGAGCACCTGCAGCGCATCGAGTTCCTCGCGGATCTTGCGGGCCCCGAGGTCGGCGGTGATTGCCGTACCGGCAACACCCGCGACGATGATCGCGCTGACGAAAGGTGCGAACTCGCGGACCGAAGCGAGGATGAAGAAGCCGCCGAGGCGGTCGAGGGCGCCGAAGAGGCTGAGGAAGTTGGCGGCTTGCAGGCCGGGGGCGCCGAAGCTGACCGCGACCATCGAGATCGCCATCGGAAACCAGCAGAGCTGAAGCGCGAAGAGGAACTGGCTGACGAACTCGCCGCCGTAGGGATATGGAGGGCGCGCGGCAGCCGTCAGCGTCTTCGCGGTCAGGATGATCATCTGCCCGACTTGCTCGAACAGGCCCTTGACCGGCAGAAACGCCCTGTCGGCTGCCGCTTGAATCATCCTTGGGTGAGGCCCCCGCAGGAGCTTGCTCCTGCGGGCTGTGTTACGGGCATCCGCCCGACACCTTCACCCGCCACCAGCTCATCAGCACTCCCAGCGGCCCCATCCTCGGGTGCGCCGACCAGGTTGTGCATCCAGGCTCGCCGATCTCGGCCGCGGTGACTGTTGCCCAGCGATGCGCGGCCGGGTCGGCAACGATCTCATCGCGGCGCTGGCGCGCGCGGCGCTGGCCCCGGGCTGTCGAGATCGCCGCCGCTCGAGCCTCCGCGAGCTGGGTAACGAGCCCGTCGCGCGAATGAGCCAGCATCTCGACGTCGGCGATTCGCGGCTCGCGTTGACGAACCGCAACATTGCTGTCACGTGGCTCGAGATCTCGGCGATAGGCGGCAAGCTCAGACTCGAGCCGGCCGATTTGACGGCGCAGCTCGCGGCGCGCCGCTGCTGCGTCGACCTCGAGCCAAGAGTCATCGAGCTCGAGCTCGGCCGCGATCGCCGGCTGCTCGCTCGAGCTCGTCACCATCGAAGCCTGGGAGCTCGAGCTCTGCCAGCGAGGCAGCGACGAGAGCGACGATGGCGACATCGTGCGAGTCGACGCCGGCCTCGTCGGCGGCTGCCATCGCGTCGGCGACGATGCGCTCGACCTCGCTCGAGCCGCAGGCGCTGTCGGCGACGAAGCTACCGCTGCCGTGCTGGGTTGTGACGAGCCCCTCTTGCTCGAGCTTGGCGTAGGCGCCGCGTACGGTGTTGACGTTGACGCCTGCCCAGCTGGCGAGCGAGCGCACGCTCGGCATCCGCGCTCCGGGCTCGAGCCTGCCCGCGGCGATCAGGGCACGAAGCCGCCACGAGAGCTGCACTCCAACGGGAAGCTCATCGTCCGGATCGGCTGAGAACGGGGTGCGGGCGGAGCTGCACTTGCTTCCGTGAGACTGTGCCATCAAGGCACACAGTAGCGGCGTTCGAGTGTGCCTGCAAGCTAAAACAGTGCCTCTCTCGCTAGCCTCGACTGGTGCGAATTTCGGCCCAGCTTCACGACGAACTTGTCGCTCATGCCCGCGCTGACGCTCCGAATGAGTGCTGCGGCATGATCGCCGCCGCGAACGGGAGCTTCACCGGGCATTTTCGCGCCCGTAACGAGTTCGCCAGCCCGATGCGCTTTCAGATCGATTCGGCCGACCAGATCCGGATCACGAACGAGATCGAGTCGCGCGGAGAGGAGATCGGCGCGATTTATCACTCGCATCCGAAGACCGAGGCCTATCCCTCCCAGACCGACGTCAACCTCGCCGCCTGGTGGCCGGGGGTCGCCTGGGTGATCTGCTCGCTGGGCGAGGATGAGCCGGTGATTCGCATGTTCGAGATCGACGGCACGGCGGTGAAGGAGGTCGAGCTGGTTGTCGAGTGAGACCGGCGAGACAGTCGAGCCGCTGGCGTGCCCGGCATGCGCGCGCAAGTTCGGCCTCGACGAGCGTTTCTGCCCCGACTGCGAGATGCCGCTCGTCTACGTCGGGCGCGGCGAGCAGGCGCCGATAACCGACGCGCACGAGCGAGCGCGCAAGGTCCGTCCCGAGTACGCCGGCGGCGAGCTCGTCAAGGCCGCGTTTGCCCAGAACCTCGCCGAGGCGCAGTTGATCCAGGGCATTCTGCTCGAGCAGGGCATCCCCAGCGTCGAGCGCCGCTCGCGCGGGTTTGACGTTCCCGACTTTCTCGCTGCCGGTCCGCGCGACATCCTCGTGCCGCAGTCGGGATACGAGGCGGCGCAGGAGTTGCTTACCGACACAACCGCGCCTGCGCAGCTCGGCGAGGCTCGTGAAACTGACGAGCGCCCGGTGCGCTTGGCGTTGTGGATCGTCGTCGCGCTCGCCGTTGCGTTCGCGATCGTCTGGCTGCTCTACCAGGCTGCGACCTGACGCAGGGCTCGCGGTGACGATGCCGAGGGGGCAGAAACTCCGGCTAGCCCCCAATAACTGTCCTTCGACGGTTAGGGCCGGGCGAACGGATCCTCGTCGGTGAGCTGGTCGAACATCGCGGCCCGGGGCAGCTCGTCGCGCAGATAGCGACGCCACTCGCGCTCGACGTCGCCTAACGGGGCGTCGAAGGCGAGCTCGATTGCTTTCCCGGCACCCTCGCGTCGCAGCCTCGAGACCAAGATCGCGCAGGAGTCGGGACCGCGTTCGCGTTCGAGCAGGTCGAAGATCGTGCCGCCGAGGATGATCGCATCGCGGGCCGTCGGCGGAAAGCTCGGCGGCCGTCCTTGACGCATCCGCGTGTTCACGGCGGGCCGAAACAGCGCGGTCTGCCCGGCGAAGTACTGGGCCCCTCCCTCGATCAGCCAGGCCCAGCGCACATAGCGGCTGAAACGGCGCGGTCCCCACGGCGGTGGCAGGCGGTCGTTGTTGGCGGCGATGACGATCTGCGTGTAGAGGCGATCGGCGGTGCCTCGCAGGGCCGCGAGCGAATCCTCCCCCGCTGAGCGGCGCTCGGTGTGTTCGTCGTTGAGAACGTGAAGCTCGGACGCCATCGCCCAACCCGCGAGGTAACGGCGTCCGGCCGGTGCTGCGCCCAAACGTGCGATCGGCAAGAACGGATGGGCGGCGGCAAGCCAAGCTGGGCTGGGGTGGACGATCACCGTGATCCCGCCCGGGGCGTCGTCGAAGCGCTCCTCGAGGCGCAGGCGAACATCCTCGAGACGGTCGAGCGTGCGTTGCGCGCAGGCGTCGTCGGCGCTCTCGTGGCGCGCGGTGAAGCTCAGCGACTCGGTCTCGACCCAGGCCATTGGAGTACTCAGTCTGGCCGATACCCCAGCGGTGTCGCCGCCAGAGCCTATTTCTGGATTTGCACTACCTGCTGGAAGGTGGGCCGGTCGATCCAGTGGATCGGCGGCTGCTCGATCGCACCGGTCGCGGTGTGGCGCACCGAGTCGTTACACCACTGGATGCTTCCGCCCTCACACGGCCCTCCCGGATAGAGCTCGCTGTCGTTGGTGTGGGTGAGCGCCTCGCCAAGCGACACAACCAGTGTCTTTCGACAAGCGCGCAGCTTGCCACGACCGCAGTAGATGCGAGAGAAGCGACCGGCGACCTGGTCACGGTCGAGGATCGTGCGCAGATCCTTGTTGACGTAGCCGTACCAGCCGTTGATGAAGGCCGAACCGACCGGCCCCGGAGCGTCGTGCAGCGGGTTCACGCCGGCGATCGCCGCGAATAGCTTCGAGCCTAGAACCGGTTTGAACTCAGCCTCGACCAGGCGCGGCCACCACGCGTCCATGATCCGCACTGCATCAGCCTGGTCATAGATGCCATTTGCGTCCTTGTCGCGGCGGTGCGAGCCGGAGCGCATCCAGGCATCGAGCTTGCTGACCGCGTCCTGGACCGCGGCGCCGCCGGAGTTACCGATGATCTTGAGCGCGTAGGGCAGCACGACGTCGCCGCGCAGGTCGACCGTGCCGGCGTCTTCCATCGCGTCGACCAGCTTCTCGCGCGTGACCTGCTTCTTGCCGGCGATCCGGCTGCGAACACGATCGTCGAGGCGGGTCGAGCGAAAGACTGGGCCGTATGCGAACTCGGCGTCGGAAGCGCGAAAACCGCGCGCCTGCTTGTTGTTCCAGCTCGTCAGGTAGCGCTGGTCGATCGTCTGCGGGTGCGCTTTGCATGGCGCCTGCTTGGAGAAGTTGGTCTGCGGGCTGACGTTGGTCTGATCGATGGGCCCGCCGGATAGCAGCGCTTGCGATGGCGGCACGAAGCCCCGCCACTCAAATTTCTTCGAGCCCCGAGTCGGCAGGTCGGGGTGGGCCTTGCGCGAGCGCTTCGGGTTGATCCCCGAGTTGAAGTAGGCGATCCGGTCGCTGTCGATGAAGAACCAGTTGAACGTGTACTGGATTTTGCAGGCGGCGGTCATGAACTCCTGCGGCGACTCCATCTTCTCGGGGTTGTTGAAGTCGGCGAAGCCAAGCGCCGAATCGACCTCGTGGTAGTAGGTCGCGCGCAGCTTCGTAAACGCATGCGGCTTGCCCTTGATCAGGGCGCGGTGGGTGACAATCCCGAGCGCCGTGCGCTCGGCGCGGTAGGTCTCCGAGCCCGACGGCGTCGGGTCGCCGGGCGACTGGGTCCACGTGTTGACCCGCTCGAGCACGTCGATCGGGGTGCAGGCGCCGCGGTAGAGGTAGCTCATCGAGGCCAGGGTCGGCTTCGAGCCGTCTGGCTCGCAGAGCTTGGCCGCGAAGGTGTCGACGATGTCCTGTCCGGCCGACGTCGCCGACCATGCGTAGTCGCGCCCGTGGCCAAGCTGGACATAAAGGTTGGTCCCGGGAAAGGCGCTGCCGCGGGCATCAAGCGGCGGTCCCGTCGGTCCACCGGGTGCGTGGATCTCGAACTCGAGCAGGATCTGGGGTGTGAAGTAGGAGACCTGGGGGCCGATTACGGCGACGGGGGAATCGCCCTCTGATTCCCTGTCGGAGACCAGGAGGGCGTTGGACGAGCCCTGGTCTCGCAGGCTGAGCAGCATCGAGCCGACATCGCCGAGCTTGCCGCCGTCGCCGGAACTTGTTTCGGCGCCCGCTGTTGTCGCGGCGACAACGTTTTGCGCGACGGTCGTGTCGCGGTCGGGCAGCGCGGCCTTGGCGCCGCGGCGAAGCGGCATGTAGGGAAAGCGCTTGCCTTGGATCGTGGTAGGTGCCTCGGGGTCGTTGGCGCGGCGAAAGTCCTTCCATACGTTCATCCCAGCCCGCTTGCCGAAGCGCTTTCGCGCCTCCTCGAGCACAAGCGCCGAGCCGATCTCGTTGCCGCCGCCCTTGCCGAAAATGCCGGCGACCAGCGAGGCGATCGAGATCACGTCGGTGACCTGCCAGTTCTCGGGGCCTTCGGGGTGACCGAGGAGCCCGTACTCACCGGGCATCAGCAGGGGGTTGGCGCGCAGCTGGGCGATGCGAGCGTTGATCCCGGCGGTGAACTCGGTGACGTCGCGCTGAACCTGGATCCCGTCGGCGCCGTAGGCCTCGTCGGCGAGGTCGTACTGGACCTGGAGCTCGGCATCGTTGCGGTAAGGCGTGTCGGCGAAGACGCTGCGATCCATCTCGCGATTGCCCTCCGAGCCGCCGGCGAAGGAGGCGAGCTGGGCGCGGCCGGAATGGCGCAAGGCATCGATCAGGAACATCCGGTCTTCGGCTGCGATGTAGCCCGCGCCGAACATCGCTCCGGCCCGCGTCTCACCGTAGATCCGGGGGACGCCGAACTGGTCGCGAACGATGGTGACGTCATTGCGCGGGCTGTAGGTGCGCTCGACGTTGGCGGGCTGGACGCCGAAGGTCGCGTCCTTGAAGTAGTCGGTGAGCTGAGACTCGGTGAGGCCGGGCGTCGCGTAAACAAGGTCCTCATACATCTGCAGCTGGTCGCTGTCGTGCGGCGGGCGCGCGCCGGTAGTGAGGAAAGCGCCGATCTCAGCCGCGTTTACGCTCTGGCCCTGGCCCGGGGGCAAGATGTTGAGAAAGCCCCCGGCGTCGTTTTCGCCGTAGGCGCCGGGCGTGGGAGCGCCGCTGGCAATCGCGGGCAACGCCAGCAAGCCCGCGATGATCGACATGGCAGCGATTGTGCGCGGCCGTCTCATTGCCGCGCGACTTTAACCGGGCGCCGAGCTCTACGCGCTGCTTACCTGCTGCTTGCGTTCGTAGTCAAGCTCGGTGCTGATCCCGAGGGCGCCTAGCGCCTCGCTCGCTGCCTCGAGGTTCTCCGCGTCACGCACAGCTTGAGCAAGTGGCAGCTCGCCCGCGGCCGCCTCGAGGTCGAAGCAGAATGTAATCGCCCCGGCGGGCCCCAGCGCCGCCTGCCTGCGCCCGCCGCGGATCTCGGCGCTGCCGAGCTCGCCCCGCGCGCAGCGCACGACCTGCATGCTGGCCTCCGTCGCCGTCGACTTGGCAGCCCGTTCGAGCTCGTCGACGATCATCGGGTCGACGCTCGAGGCGCCGATCCAGGCGCCGGCCCGAGCCAGCGTCGCCACCCGTGCCATCACCTCGTCGACGCTGAGCTCACCGTCGCAACCGGCGCCGATCACGGCAACGATGCCCTCGATCCGCGGCGCAAGGCGCAGGCCGGCGGCGAGCATCACCGCGTCGCAAAGCGGGCTCGCCAGGCCGGGCTCATCGCCGACGGCGATCGCGTCGCCGCCGACGTCGACATAGATGACGAGGTCGCAGCCGAGCAGGCCCGCCGCCGCCGCGATTCCCGACTCGGCTCCCGGGGCGCCTTCGGTGACATCGATCAGCACCGTCGGATTGCCGAGATGGGCCGAAAGGTGCGCTTCGGCGAACGCGGCTCCCTCGGGGGTGGCCGTCTTCGGTCCTGCGAGCACGGCGTGATCGCCCAGCGGATCGCCGTTCTTGATCTCGCGCGCCGGTCGCGGGCCTGGGTGGGGATCGACGACCAGCCGCTCCCAGGCGACCCCACCGAGCACGAACGGGGTTCCCATCGCCTCGCAGCGCCGAGCGACCGACAACGCACCGACAACGTCACCGCCACCGCCGATGCCGAGCACCAGAGCGCGGCGCGCATCGCTCACTCGCCGGTCGAATGACGGGGTCATGTTCGCTCCCCGCGCACGTTCATGTCAGTTACTTGACTGCGCGAACATTCAGGCGAGAGCCGGCTCGACGTTGCAGATCTCGCGAATCGCCGCAGCGGCCCGCGTGAACTCCTCGTCGGCCATCACCGGAGTGCCCTCGAAGGGCAGCTCACGATCGATCTCGACCCACGAGCGACAGCCGTGGTACTCGTCGCGAACGCGAACCGTGACCGGCCGCGGGATCCGGTGGACCCTGAGCAGCAGTACGTGCAGCGGATGAGTGCGCTTCCAGCGCAGGCGCTTGGTCGCGTAATCCTGGGTCCAGACGTGAAACGGCGAGAGCAGGTCGACGATGCGAGGATCGTCGGTCTCGAAGTGGTCAGCTACCTCGGCCCAGGCACGGATTCGGACCCGGTCGGGCTGGGGGATGCCGCCGTCTTGCAGCAGCGCCCGCGGCGGCGGCTCCTCGTCGGGCCAGACGCCTTCCTCAAGCGCCCGGCGAAGCTCAGGGTGATGTGACTCGCGCACGAGGTCGTTGCGCTGATGGTCGAAGGTGGGGTAGAGGAAGAACTGCTCGTGTTCGAGCTCGAAGTGCTTGTTCTCCTCGCGCACGCCGCCCTTACGCAGGGTGAGCAGCTGCTCACCCTCAGATAGCGCGCGGGTTGTGACGGCCCACTCTTTAAAGGCAATAGGCATTGATTCGTTGGTTCCGGGGAGTTGACGTTGAAGGCTGGAACCTGGCCCTGGGGAGGGCGTTCCGGCCCGACGGGATGGCGCAGTGTAGACAAGGGGAGCGAAAATTCCAAGTTTGTGATCAATGTTGCGTTGCGCGTTCGAGGCGTTTAGGCTCAGCCGGGTCGGCGCGCCGAGTCCATCTGCCGGCCGGAATTGGAGGGAGACATGATCAGCCGCTACATCCGCAACAACCTCCTCGGCTTCGTCGCGATCTTCCTCGCCCTCAGCGGGCTCGCCGTCGCCGCCGGGCTGCCGAAGAACTCGGTCAAGTCGAAGCAGATCAAGGACGGCCAGGTCAAGAGCGTCGATGTCGCCGATAACGGGCTCACCGGAGTCGACATCGACGAGGGGACCCTGACTGGCATCCAAGGCCAAGCCGGCCCCGTGGGACCGCAAGGCCCGCCGGGACCATCGACCGGCGCGGCCGGCGGCGATCTCACCGGCAGCTACCCGAACCCGCTGATCGCCGGCAACGCGGTCGACTCGGCCAATGTCGCCGACAACGCGCTGCTGGGCGGCGACATCGACGAGGCGAGCCTCGATGCCTCGATCCTCCAGTCGCGCGTCTCCGGGGCATGTCCGGGGGGTCAGTCGATCCGCCAGGTCGCCCAGGACGGCAGCGTCACCTGCGAGCCCGACGACACCGGCGGTCCGCCGTCCGGTGCGGCCGGCGGCGATCTCACCGGCAGCTATCCGAACCCGGCGATCGCCGCCAACGCGGTCAGGCTCGAGAACTGGCATGAGGTGGGCGCGCCCGGCGAGCCGCCGTTCGATCAACAAGAAAACATTTATTGCGTCTGGAAGAACTACGGAGGCGAGTTCAACACGGCGGCGTTCGCGCGCGATCGAGCCGGAATCGTCCACTTGAAGGGGCTCGTCGATGCCGAAGACGGCGAAGGATGTGCCTTCGTCGCGGCCAGCGATCGCCACATCTTCACCCTCCCGCCCGGGTACCGCCCGGTGGCCCGGGGCCTGCACATCGCCCTCACCAACGGCGCGCTCGGTCGGCTCGACATCACCACCGGTGGCCGGGTGCAGGTGGAGGCCCCCACCACCGAGGCAAACGCCAGGGTGTATTTCCAGCTCGACGGGATCAGCTTCCGCTGCGCGCCTTCGGGCGCCAACGGTTGTCCGTAGGCCGCGAGCGAGGTGAACTTGATCAGCCGCTACATCCGCAGCAACCTCCTCGGCTTCGTCGCGATCTTCCTCGCCCTCAGCGGGCTCGCCGTCGCCGCCGGCCTGCCGAAGAACTCGGTCAAGTCGAAGCAGATCAAGGACGGCCAGGTCAAGAGCGCCGACGTCGCCGACAACGGCCTCACCGGAGTCGACATCAACGAGTCCACGCTCCAGGGCCTGGGCAGCGGCGCAGCCGGTCCGGTCGGCCCGGAGGGACCCCCGGGGCCGTCGACCGGCCCGGCCGGCGGCGACCTTGCCGGCAGCTACCCGAACCCATCGATCGCCGATAACGCGGTCAACTCGGGCAAGGTCGCCGACGACTCCCTAGGCGGCGCCGACATCGACGAGGCTGGTGTTCTCGAGGTGATGTTCGCCGATGTGAACGGAGTTGGGGCGGTGGTGCGCACCAACGCGGGCGCCACATCGTCGGTGAACAGCACAGGCAACTACGTCGTCGATTTCAACCGCGAACTCTCGAATTGCTCGTGGATCGCCGGGCTGGGACTCTCGGGCTTCGGCGGCAACGAGCCGCCGGGGACGATCGAGGCGACCGGCGCCGAACTCACCACGGACAGCGTCTACGTCAACACCACCGACCTCGCCGGAGCCAACAGCGCTCGGGCGTTTCACGTCTGGGTGACCTGCTGACCGACCTCGCGCGGCCGCGGGCCATTTCCGCCGCCTCCCGGCGTTTCGATCCGAAGCCGGTCGCCGGGCAGTAGCTCGCCCGCGCACTTGGACGGCAGCTGCTCGCCGTTTAGCAGGTTGCGCCCGGTCGCTCCATCCTCGCCGCCGTCGCGACCCTTCGGCGCCTGGCGGCGGCGCTCGGTGATCAGGCTGAAGCGCATCGGCTCGAGCGCCTCGAGCTCGCGCACGATCCCGTCGCCGCCCTGTCGCCGCCCGCCACCGCCTGATCCACGCCTGACCGAGAGCTCGCGAACTCGCAGCGGGTACTCCGTTTCGAGCGCCTCGACTGGCGTATTGAGCGTGTTCGACATCGCCACGTGGATCGCGCTCGGGTCCGTCGGCGTCGGGGCAGGCGCCCTGGCCGCCGCCGATCGTCTCGTAGTAGGTCCACTGAGTCTGCTCATCGCCTGACTCGAGCGCCGCAAGCGTCAGGTTGTTCATCGTTCCCTGCCCCTGCGCTGGAGCCGGCGTCGCCCCGCCGAGCGCGGCGATGACGAGGTCGGCGACGCGGCTCGAGGTCTCGACGTTGCCGGCGGCGACAGCCGCAGGCGCAGTGGCGTTGAGCACGCAGCCGCTCGGGGCGACGACCTCGACCGGGCGGTGGGCGCCGGCCGAGGGCGGCGCCTCGGGATCGGTGAGCACGCGAACGGCGAAGAACGCCGCCGACTTGGTCACCGCGAGCGGGCAGTTGAGGTTGCCGTCGACCTGGTCCGCGCTACCTGCGAAGTCGAGGCGAAGTTGGTCGCCGGCGATCGTCGCCCGGAGCTTGAGCGAGATGTCTTCGAGGCCGTCCGATCCGCCTTCGAGCAGCTCACTCGCCTCATAGTCGCCGTCGGGTAGCGCCGCGATCGCTGCCCTGGCGCGGCGCTCGCCGTAGTCGAGGATCTCGGCCATCCCGGTGGCGAGGCGAGCCGCCCCGCCGCGCTCGACAAGCTCGCCCAGCCGGCGCTCACCGGTCAGGTTTGCCGCCTGCTGCGCGCGCAGGTCGGCGAGGCGCTCGGCCGGGTTTCGCATTTGCGCGGCGAGCTCGCGCAGCGTTGCGTCATCGCCGCGAGTCGGTGAAATCACAATGCCCTCATGCTCGAGCCGAGACGAGTCGGCGGGCATTCCCCCAGGCGACGGCCCGCCGACATCGGCATGGTGGGCGCGGCTGGCGGCGAAGGCGAACGGCTCTCTCTCACCGTCGGCGAACACCGGTGAGATCAGCGTGATGTCGGGCAGGTGGGTGCCGCCGGCATAGGGGTCGTTGAGGATCCACACCGCGCCAGGCTCGTGGTCGAAGTCGAGCACGGCCGCGACGGCGTCGGGCATCGAGCCGAGGTGAACGGGGATGTGCTCGGCCTGCATCACGAGCTCGCCGCGGGAGTCGAAAATCGCGGTCGAGCAGTCACGACGCTCGCGGATGTTGGGCGAGTGCGCCGAGCGGATCAGCACCGCTCCCATCTCGTCGCAGGCCGCGCGCAGGGCGCCGATCAGCACCTGCAGCGAAACGGGATCGAGCCTCGGCGTTCATCGCTGGTCTCGCTGCGCGATCACGGTCCCGGCGTCGTCGACGCGGGCACTCCAACCCTGCGGCAGGACCAAGGTCGACTCCGGCAGCTCGAAGATGCAGGGGCCGCTGGCGGTCGTGCCGGCAGGTGGCTCGCCGCGCAGGACATCCGCCTCGACCCACTCACCATCGAAGCGCGTGCGCCGGCCTGCGCGCTCGAGCTCGGTGCCCTGCGCAGCCACCGGTTCGGGCGTCGGGCCCGGTTCGATCACGGCGAGGCGGATGTTGACGAGCTCGACTTCTGCCTCGGGATCGCGGTAGCCGTAGCGGCGCTCGTGCTCGGCGCCAAACAGCTCCTCGAGCTCGGCCGGCTCGGGCTCCGGCGAGGCTTCGACGGCGAGCTCGAAGCCCTGGCCGCGATAGCGCAGCTCATAGCTCACCTCCAGCCGCGACTCGCCCATCCCGTGGTCGAGGTCTTCGCGCAGGGCGCCGACCTCGGCCGCGATCGCGGCCGAGGTCAGCGACTGTCCGCTGAGCATCACGGTGCGGGCGGTATCGCGGCGCCGCTCGGAGGCCAGCAGACCGAGAGCCGAAAGCACGCCGCTGGCCCGCGGGCAGGCGATGCGCTCGATCCCGAGCTCCGCGGCAATCGCGGCCGCGTGCATCGGACCGGCGCCGCCGAACGGCATCAGCGCGTAGTCGCGAGGATCGACGCCGCGCTCGACCGTGACCACGCGCAGCGCTCGCACCATCTCCTGGTTTGCGACCGAAACGATGCCCTCGGCAGCCTCCAGCGGCTCGATCTCGAGCTCGCCCGCAAGCCGGGCGACGGCCGCCTCGGCGGCATCGAGATCGAGGCGCATCGTCCCTGCCAGCTGCGATTCGGCGTCGAGGCGCCCGAGGACCAGGTTCGCGTCGGTAACCGTCGGCTCCTCACCGCCGCGCCCGTAACAGGCAGGGCCGGGCTCGGCGCCGGCTGAGCGTGGACCGACGCGAAGCGCCCCGCCGGAGTCGCACCACCCGATCGATCCTCCGCCGGCGCCGACGGTGTGAACGTCGACCATCGGCAGCTGCAGCGCTCGCCCTCCGACCTCGCGCCCGTCGGTCTTTCGCACGCGCCCGCCGTCGATGACGCACACGTCGCATGAGGTGCCGCCCATGTCGAAGCCGAGCCCGTTGCCGTCGCCCGAGAGCTCTGCCACCAAGCCCGCCCCGACGGCGCCCCCGGCGGGCCCGGAGAGCACGCTCCATGCGCCGGCTCGCGCCGCTTCCGCGGCTGGGGCAACGCCACCCGACGACAGCATCACCGTCGGCTCGGGCAGCCCCCTGGCGCCGGCTGCCTCGGTGAGGCGTCGCAGGTAGCGATCGAGCAGGGGGGAGAGGTAGGCGTCGATCACCGTCGTTGAACAGCGCTCGTACTCGCGAAACTGCGCCAGCACCTCGCTCGAAGCCGAGACGTGCACATCGGGCAGCCGTTCGCGCAGGCACGAGGCGATCGCGGTTTCGTGGCTCGGGTCGAGATAGGAGAACAGGAGGCAGATCGCCACCGACTCGGCGCCGCTGCGCTCGACCTCGTCGACAACGCGCTCGATCTCGTCATCGTCCAGGGTCGAGACAACGCCCTCGGGCCCGACGCGCTCGGCGACCTCGATCCGCATCTGCGCCTCGACCAACGGCGCCGGCTTCGGCGCACACAGCCGGTACAGGTGTGGCCGAGCCTGGCGCGCGATGTCGAGCAGGTCGGCGAAGCCGCGCGTGGCGAGGAGTGCGGTTCGCGCGCCGCGTTCCTCCAGCAACGCGTTGGTGCCCACGGTCATGCCATGGGCGAAGCTCTCGATCTCAGCCGGCTCGGCGCCCGCGCGCTCGAGCGCCAGCTCGATCGCGGCGAGCACGCCCTCGGACTCGTTGCCGGGCGTGGTTGGCGCCTTCGCGGTGTGAAGCGAGCGGCCGTCGAAAACGACGGCGTCAGTGAATGTTCCGCCGACGTCGACTCCGAGCAACATGCCGCGACGAGACTAAAGCCGCGGCATGTTCGGGTCCATTAGATGGAGGTTGCCGTCTCCATTCGGCTCTGAAACGCCTCCAGCGGAACCTCGGGCCCGTCGAAGCTCTCTTCGAGATGCTTGTGTGAGGGGCAGTAATCGCGGCCGGGCAGCGGTTCGCGCTGACACGGAGTGCCCTTGCGCGTGTGCGCGCGGCACTGTCGCGGGATTCCGTCGAGCCCTGCGCCTTCGGGCATTCGTTCCAAAAACGCCAGCGCCAGCGTGATGTTGCGATCGATCACGTTCCACACGCGGCACTGGTCCTTGATCGCGAAGTGCATCCGGACCTCGGCAAACAACGTCTTTGCCGGGCGGGCGAAGTAGCGGCGATCGTAGGTAAGACGTCTGATCACGTCCTCGCAGGCATCGAGAACGAGTTGCTTGTTGCGACATCCGGTCGCATCGCGATCGTCCTCGACGACGGACGAGGCGATCTCCCTGTAGATCGAACGACTAAAACGGTACATCTCTCTCCTTAGCCCCCCATCTCCCGATCCTGCAGCCCCCGGGACTTCCGTGTGCGTCCCTCCGAGGCTTGACCAGTTTCCCCAATCGATTGTGAATGTTCAATGCCCGCCGGTTAAGCAACTATTAACCGATTGGAGGGCATTTCAATCATCCGATCGGATGAGCGCGCAGCGCCGATCCGGACGCCCCGCTGGCCGCCTCGAAAACATGCGCATCGCTCTGCGTCCCGCTGGACCCCCTTTTGCGCTCGACGTAGGGCAAGACATTACCCATATTGCGTGAATTTATTCACGATGCGGATGAAAGACGTCGTCCGCCTCTGCCGGACTGGACTAAATGATTCAGATCCAGCGCTCGAGGCGCAGCTCGCCACCCCGATCGACGACGAGGTGGGCGTGATCGAGATCGGGGTCGGGCAGAGCGAAGTCGCTGCGCCGGTGCACGCCCCGTGTTTCGCAGCGTTCAAGTGCGGCGCGAGCGATCAGCCGCGCGAGCGGATAGGGGTCGTCGAGCAACGGCTGCAGGCCGGCCGCGTCACGCTGGGGTCCTGCGTGTTTCCAGACCGCTTCGCGCGTCGTCACCGTCGGCGGCTCGAAGCGCCAAGCGCCGATCGACGTGAGCTCCGCACTTGAGCTTGGCGCGGCGATCGCTGCCCGGGCGGCGCGGCTGCCGAAGACGAAGCACTCACTGAGCGAGTTCGAGGCGAGCCGGTTGGCGCCATGGAGTCCGGTGCAAGCGCACTCGCCGACGGCCAAGAGGCCGGGAAGCGTCGTCAGCCCGTCGAGATCGCAGGCGATGCCGCCGATCAAGTAATGAGCCGCGGGCGCCACGGGAACCGGATCGTCGCTGGGGTCAAGCCCGGCTTGGGCGCAGATCGCGAAAACGTTCGGGAAGCGCTCTGGCGACAGCGAGCGCAGGTCGAGCAGCACATGGGCTGCTTGGTCGGCCTCGATGCGGTCGAGGATCGCGGCGGTGACCTGATCGCGCGGCGCGAGTTCGTCGGTGAATCGCCGGCCGTCGGCGTCGAGCAGTGTCGCGCCCTCGCCGCGAACGGCCTCGGTGATCAGCATGCCGTCCTGCGGTTTGCCCGGCAGGGCGAGCGCGGTCGGATGAAACTGGCAGAGCTCGAGATCGGCGAGCTCGGCGCCGGCTGCATGCGCGAGCACGGCCCCGGCCCCAATCGCGCCGCGCGGGTTTGTCGTCCTGCTCCACAGCGCTGCGCCGCCGCCGGTCGTCAATACCGTCGCTCGACCCGCGATCGAGCCGCGATCGGTAATCACGCCGGCGCAATGCTCGCCGTCGCTTCGCAACGCCAGCGCCGAGCTGCCCTCGAGCACCTCGATCGCAGGCTCCGCGGCCACCAGCTCGGCCAGCCGCGAGGTGATCGCGCGCCCGGTCTCGCTACCGCCGGCGTGAACGATGCGCCGGGCCGAATGACCGCCCTCGAGCCCAAGCGCCAAGCTGCCGTCGGGATCGGTGTCGAACTCGACACCACGCTCTTGCAACTGGGCAACCGCGGCCGGTGACTCGCGGGTGAGGACGTCGACGGCGCTCGTGCGACAAAGGCCACGCCCTGCGGCGAAGGTGTCGGCTGCGTGGCGAGCGGGTGAGTCATCGGGCGCAAGCGCGGCGGCGAGCCCGCCCTGGGCCCAGTAGCTCGAGCTCTCTGCCAGCGTCTTTCGCGAGACGAGGATCGTCTTCGCGCCGGCGGCGGCCGACTCGAGCGCGACGTGAAGGCCCGCGGCGCCGCCGCCGACCACCAGCACGTCACATTCGTGATCACCGGTCAAGAGCGGGGTACGGTACTCGCCACCCGTGACCCTCTACGTCTCACACCCTTCCTCGCACCTGCACGAGACCGGCGGACACCCCGAGAACGCCGGCCGACTCGTCGCGATCGAGGCCGCACTCGAGCGCGCGCAGTCGCTCGAGCTCGAACGCCTCGAGGCGCCGGCGGCGACGCGCGAGCAGCTGATCCGCGTGCACGACGCACAGCACGTGGAAGCGATCCAAGCCTTCTGCAACAGCGGCGGGGGCATGGTCGACATGGACACGGTGGCGAGCCCCGATTCCTTCGAGGCCGCATCGCGAGCTGCCGGCGGCGCCGTGGCGGCAGCCGAGCGCTTGCTCGCGGGCGAGGCGAGGGCGGCGTTTTGCGGCCTGCGCCCGCCCGGCCATCACGCCGAGCGCCAGCGGGCGATGGGGTTTTGCCTGTTCAACAGCGCGGCTGTCGCCGCCCAGCACGCGATCGATGCCTGCGGGGCGCAGCGCGTGCTCATCCTCGACTGGGACGTCCACCACGGCAACGGCACGGAGGCGATCTTCGCCGCCTCGAGCGAGGTCCTTTACGCGAGCATCCACCAGTCGCCGTTGTATCCGGGCACCGGTGCGGCCGAGTACGACGGGGAGGGCGAGGGCGAAGGCTTCACTGTCAACCTCCCCGTGGCCGCGGGGGCCGGCAGCGAGGAGTTCACGGCCCTGGTCGAGCACGTGGTCGCCCCGATCGCTCGCTTGTTCGAGCCAAGCTTGATCTTGATCTCGGCCGGCTATGACGCTCACCGCGACGATCCGCTCGCTTCGTGTCGGGTCGAGACCGAGGCCTACGCGGCGATGACGAAGACGATGCGCGACGTCGGGCGCGAGCTCGAGGCGCCGCTGCTGGTCTGCCTCGAAGGCGGCTACTCGCCGGCGGCGCTGGCGGCGTCGGTGGTGGCGACGCTTCAGGCGCTCGCCGGCGGCGAGGCCGAGGTCAGCGCGGACAGCGCGGCCGCCGAGCCGCACCGTGCCCGGCTCGCCGAGCGCTGGAATCTCTAGATCGGCACACGTTCGCGCGTGCTTCCTTACGCCTGCGTCTAGTACGACGCGTCGCGGCGCCCGACGATGGCGGCGTTCATCCACGAGAGGAGCCAGCTTTGTACGCAGCCATCGGATACCTACACGCAGCCGCGCTTGCGATCCGCGATCGCAGCGCCGACGAGCGAGGTCAGGGAACGGTCGAATACGTCGGCCTCATCCTCTTGGTCTCGATGCTGATGGTCGGGATGGTCGTCGCGATGAGGACCTTCAACGGCTCTCAGGGCAATGAGATCGCCGAGGTCATCATCAGCAAGATCAAGCAGGCTGTCCAGGCAATCACGTTCAAGTGATCGAGAGCCGCCAAGCGCCCTGGCCGCCTCGGTGCTCGCGACGCTAGGGGCGCTCGCAGGCGATTCGCCCGCAGTCGGCGCGGATCGCGCGGCGGCGGAGCCGCACCTGGCGCGCTTGCGTGAGCGCTGGGATCTTTAGCCGCGACGCTTAGCTTGGCCGGGTCAAAAACACTGGCCCTCGGCTCGGCTAGCCAGGTTCGGACCGCCTACGAAGGTACCCAGGTTGTCGTCGTTGTCGAAGCACGCAAGCGTGTCCGCGACCACGTTCGCGATCACCACCTTCGTCGTGCTGCCGCGGTTCTTGATCACGTTCATGTTGTCGGCGACTTGATTGGCGGCCATGTCGAACGGCTCCCGCGTATCGATCAGGTTGTTGTCGATGACCAGGTTCCTGTCGACATCGTTCAGGCTGACCGACGCGGTCGCGAGCTCGGTGGGGACGTTATTGTTCTTGACTTCGAGGTTGCCCATGGCCTGGTTGGCATCGACCGCGAGGCCGGCTAGATCGGCGATGTTGTTTTGGACTGAGATGTCGCCCTCGACCGCGTTATCGACGACCGCGATCTCTCCGGCGAGAGAGTCGGCGATCGTCAGCTTGCCGCCGATGATTGCGTCTCGCACCTCGACGGCCTCGACGCCGGCCATGATCTTGATCACGTCGACGTCGCCTGTGACCGTCGCCGAATCGATCAGCACCCGAGCGCCCTGCTCGAGCTTGAGGTTGGCGCCGGCGCTGAAGCCAGGGCCGAGAACGATCGTGGAGGCCGTCTGCTTGAGCTCGACGTTGCCGACGACGCGCGTGCTGCGCAGCTCAACTGCCGCCGCCTGCTGAGAGGTCAGGTTCCCACGCACGAGGTTGATGGTCAGCGGTGCGTCCTCGAGCCGCGCTCCCGGGTGAACGGAGACGCTTCCCTGGATCTGCGCGCCCGCGAAAACGCACGTCTGACCCGCGGGAACGATCACGTTGTCGTGTGCTCCGCCCAAGACCCCGCTGCACTGCGTGTCTGCGGCTGAAGCCGACGCGGGCCCACCAGCATCATCACCGTTACCGCAACCGCCAGCCCTGCCTTTTTCATCTGCTCTCCAAATCGTTCCTGGGAGAGGTAAACCCTACTCCTCGCCTTCGTCCGGCCTAAATCGGCACACGCTCGCGCAGACCTCTTTACCTGCGGGTCTAGTCCGGCGCGCGAGCCCGGCGGAGGATGCCTGCGTTCATCCACGAGAGGAGCCAGCAATGTACGCAGCCATCGCATACCTACACACAGCCGCGCTCGCGATCCGCGATCGCATCGCCGCCGACGAGCGCGGTCAGGGAACGGTCGAGTACGTCGGCCTGATCCTCTTGGTCTCGATGCTGATGGTCGGCATGGTCGTTGCGATGAGGACCTTCAACGGCTCTCAGGGCAATGAGATCGCGGAGGCGATCATCGGCAAAATTAAGCAGGCTGTCCAAGCGATCACGTTTAAGTAGCGAGCGCTTGCGCCCTGAGTTGAGAGTCGCCAGGACCGAGCAGGGCGGCGCAGGCCCGGTCGTCGCGGTGGGAATGCCACGGGACGGCAGGGCCTGTGGCGAATCCGCGAAGTGTCCTGGCGACTCTCGGCCAGGGCGCCTGCCTGACAGACTGGCGCGATATGGCAAGAAGCTATGACCGCAGCCCCGCCGACGTGCGCCCGGTCTCGATCGAGGCGGGCTTTGTTCGCACCGCCACCGGCTC
>CAVYOA010000017.1:0-76316 GCA_963769945.1 uncultured Solirubrobacterales bacterium
AACGGCCCCAAGGGCGAGCTCGAGCAGGTCGTGAGCCAGCGCATGGAGATCATCGATGAGGACGGCACGCTGACGGTCAAGCGCCCGACCGACCGCGGCGACGATCGCGCCATCCACGGCCTCACCCGCAGCCTCGTCGCCAACATGGTCGAGGGCGTCACCGATGGCTATTCGAAGGAACTTCAGATCCAGGGCGTGGGCTACCGCGCCAAGCTTCAAGGCAAGGCGCTCGAGCTCAGCGTCGGCTACTCGCACACCGTCTCGGTTCCCGCGCCCGACGGGATCGAGTTCGAGGTGCCGATTCCGACGCAGGTGATCATCCGCGGTATCGACAAGCAGCTCGTCGGCGAGACGGCCGCGCGCATCCGTCGCGTGCGCCCGCCCGAGCCCTACAAGGGCAAGGGCATCCGCTACCTCGACGAGCAGGTCCGCCGCAAGGTCGGAAAGAGGGCTTAGCGATGACGGTCACGACCAAGCCAAGCCAGCGCCTGCGCCGTCGCCGTCGCGTGCGGGCGAAGATCACGGGCACGGCCGAGCGGCCGCGGCTCTCGGTATTTCGCTCCAACCGCGGCGTCTTCGCGCAGTTGATCGACGACGGCGCCGGGCGCACGATCGCCTCGGTCTCGTGGATCGAGGCCGACCTGCGCAAGCTGACCGCCTCAGAGCAGGCGAAGAAGGTCGGCGAGCTGATCGCAGAACGGGCGAAGGCAGCCGGCGTCACCACCTGCGTCTTTGACCGCGGCGGCTATCGCTACCACGGCCGTGTGCGCGCGCTAGCTGAGGGCGCGCGCGAGGGCGGGCTTCAATTTTGAGCCGGAGGCAGAACAAGAGAGCGGATGTTCCAGCCGCAGACGAAACAATTTCTTCCATGTGTACGGTGATCTGAGATGTTCCTGAAGAAACACGACGTGCAATTCATCAGCCCGCAGGGGCTGGACCTGCAAGAGCGCGTGATCGAGATCAACCGCGTCGCCAAGGTGGTCAAGGGCGGGCGCCGGTTTTCGTTCACGGCGCTGGTAGCCGTGGGCGATGAGGACGCGGTCGTCGGCATCGGCTACGGCAAGGCCCGCGAGGTCCCGCTGGCGATCCAGAAAGCGGTTGAGAACGCGCGCAAGAGCCTGATCCGCGTGCCCAAGTTCGGCCAGACGATCCCGCACCGAAACATCGGCCGCTTCGGCTCCGGTCACGTCGTCTTGCGCCCGGCCAGCCCCGGTACCGGCGTCATCGCCGGCGGTGGCGTGCGCGCCGTGCTCGAGCTCGCCGGCATCCGCGACGTGCTCTCCAAGTCGATCGGCTCACAGAATCCGATCAACCTCGTCAAGGCGACGATGGACGGCCTCGTCAGCTTGCGCCGCCCCGAGGACGTCGCCAAGCTCCGCGGCCTCTCGATCAAGCAGGTGCTGGGACTGGATCTTCTGGAAGCCGCTGCGAAGAAGAACGGCGGCAGCGAGGACGAGGCGCTTGTCAGCGCCACCGACGACGTTTCGGCCCCGGCCACGCCGGTTGCGGTGGCGACGGAGGAGGCACCGCCCGAGCCGGCTGAGCCGCCGGCCGAGGAAGGCGGTTCGAATGGCTGACGTCAAGCTGCGACAGATCCGCTCCTCCGCCCGCGCCAACGCCAAGCAGCAGGGCGCGCTCGCGAGCCTCAAGCTCGGCAGGATCGGCCGCGAATCGACGATGAAGGACTCACCGCAGCTTCGCGGCGCCTTGATCAAGGTCGGCCATATGGTCGAGATCGACGGTGTCTCGACCGCGCGCGGCGTCGCCCATGAGCGCAAGGAGGCAAGCTGATGGCCCGCCTCGATCCCGAGGACATCGGACTGCACTCGATTCGCCCCAAGCCCGGCTCGACCCACGCGAAGAAGCGCTTGGGCCGCGGCAAGGGCTCTGGCACCGGCAAGACAGCCGGGCGCGGCCACAAGGGCGCGGGCTCGCGCTCGGGCGCGAAGTCAAAGCGCGGCTACGAGGGCGGGCAGACGGCGATCCACATGCGGATGCGCAAGCTGCGCGGACCGCACATGAAAAAGTCGATGCCGTTCGAGCGCTTTCGCACCCACACGCAGCCGATCAACCTTTCCGATCTCGAGGAGCGCTTCGACGCGGGCGCCGAGGTGACGCCGGATTCGCTTCGCGAGGCGGGCCTGGCCAAGCGCCGCACGCCGATCAAGGTGCTCGGTAAGGGCGAGATCTCGAAGAAGCTGACCGTGCGCGCACATGCCTTCAGCGCCACCGCCAAGGAGAAGATCGAGGCGGCCGGCGGCAGTGCCGAGCTGATCGAGAAGTAGATGCTCCAAACGATCGCGAACGCCTTCGCGGTTCCGGAGATCCGCCGCAAGATCGCCTTCACGCTGGCGATGCTGTTGCTTTACCGGCTCGGCGCCTTCATCCCGGCGCCGGGGATCGATCTCGACGCGGTCGACGCGATCGAGGACAACTTCACCGGCAACAACGTCCTCGGCTTCCTCAACCTGTTCTCCGGCGGCAGCCTGCAGCGCCTGTCGCTGTTCGCGCTGGGGATCATGCCCTACATCACCGCCTCGATCATCTTGCAGCTGCTGACGGTGGTGGTGCCGGCGCTCGAGCGCCTGCAGAAGGAGGGTGAGGTCGGCCAGCAGAAGATCACCCAGTACACGCGCTATCTCACCGTCGGCCTCGCTTTCGGCCAGTCGCTGGGCTACGTCTTCCTCTTCGAGTCGTTCACGACCAACACCGGCGAGAGCGTTGTCGGCACCCTGACCTTCGCCAAGGTCTTCGTCATCGTCATCTCGCTGACCGCAGGCTGCGTGCTGCTGATGTGGTTCGGCGAGCTGATCACCCAGCGCGGCATCGGCAACGGCATCAGCCTGATGATCTTCGCCTCGATCGCATCGGGGATCGGGCCCGGGATCGCGTCGTGGTGGACCAACCCCGACCAGGTCTTCGTCGTGATGATGCCCTTCGTCGCGCTGGCGGTGATCGTCGGCATCGTCTTTGTCCAGGAGGGCCAGCGGCGAATACCCGTGCAATACGCCAAACGCGTGGTCGGGCGCAAGATGACCACCGGCGGCTCCACATATCTGCCCCTGCGCGTAAACATGGCCGGGGTGATCCCGGTCATCTTCGCCGCCTCGATCATGGCCTTCCCGCCGACGATCGGGCAGCTGCTCAACACCCCCGCCGCGCTCGACTTCGCCGCCTTCTTCAGCCCCTCGAGCTGGGCCTACATCGTCGGCGAGGTCTTCTTCATCATCATCTTCACCTACTTCTATACGGCCGTCACCTTCAACCCAGTCGACCAGGCCGACAACCTGAAGAAGTACGGCGGCTTCATCCCCGGCGTGCGCCCGGGCCGGCCGACGGCCGAATACCTCGATCGCATCCTCTCGCGCCTGACCTTCCCGGGCGCGCTGTATCTCGGCGCCGTCGCGGCCCTGCCGACGATCCTGATCTCCCAGACCTCGGCCAACTTCTTCTTCGGCGGCACCTCGATCCTGATCGTCGTCGGCGTCGCCCTCGACACCGTCAAGCAGCTCGAAGCGCAGCTGATGATGCGCAACTACGAGGGGTTCTTGAAGTAGGTCGTGGGCCGGGAGGTCGCCGGGCGCGGGCCGTGTTGGGGGCTCGGCCGGGCTGAGTTTGCTGGGTAGGGCGGTGTTGGTGCGGGCCGGGTTTCGGTCCCCTGATGCGTCGTGAGGAGATCCAGTCACGACTGTCGTGAATAGATCTCCACAGGTGGTCGATCCGGGCGCCGTGCCCGCGGAAGCGTGAGCGTTAGGCCCCTGCGCGGCCGAATCCCACCTCCCTCACGGCAATGCCGCGCCCGCGTCGCCGAACGTCTCGCGGTAGGCCCGGCCCGCCGCGAACATGGGGAGATCCAGCCCCACCAGTCGGGACTGGATCTCCACAGGTGAGCGTTCGGTGCCTGCGCTACGCGACGGTCTGGCGGCTGCCCCGGTGCCCGGTGACGACCAGCGCTCCGGCGGCGATCGCCGCGAGCGCGACCATGGCGGCGGCGCCGATCCCGGCATCGCCCCAGCTGAAGCCATCGCCCGCGACCGTGGGGCTCTGCTGCGGAGCAGCCGAGGGCGAGTACGACTCTGCCTGCACCTGGCCGGCGGCGGAACCCTCGTTGACGGTGGAGCTTGGAACGCGCTCCTCGAACGGCGCCGCCCACGCGGTCGGCGCTGCGAGCGTGCCGATCACGGTGGCGAGTGCGATGACGCGTCGCATTGTGTGCCTGTTCCTCATGTCCGTTCCTTTCGGCGGGATCGTCCGAATGCGATCCTTCGGCGGGAACCCTCAAGGAGAGCGGTAAACGCGCGGCTGATTGCGGTTGCAGACCGGCAAATCCGGCGCTGACAGGTGATAGCGTCGGCGATGGGCGCGAATGTGACCGTCGAGTTCCGCATCCTTGGCTCGCTAGATGTCCTGGTCGACGGTCGACCAGTGTCGCTCGGTGGAGCCAGGCAACGCGCTGTGCTCGCGATCCTGCTGCTGCACCGCGGCGAGGCCGTCTCGGTCGACCGCGTGGTCGATCAGATCTGGGGTGAACGCCCGCCGGAAACTGCGACCAAGACGGTGCAGGTCTACGTCTCGCGGCTTCGCAAGGTTCTCGGCGAAGGCGTGTTGGTCACGCGCGGCGGAGGCTATGCGCTCGAGGTCGATGCCGACCGGGTCGACGCCGAGCGCTTCGCGCGGCTCGCCGAGGATGGGCGCAACGCGCTCGAGCGGGGTGACCCCCGCAATGCCTCCGAGCAGCTGAGGGCGGCGCTCGATCTCTGGCGCGGTCCGCCGCTGGCCGACTTCGCCTACGAGCCCTTCGCCCAGAACGACACCGCCCGGCTCGAGGAGATGCGCTTGGCCGTGACCGAAGACCGGATCGATGCCGAGCTCGCGCTGGGCCGCCACGCGGCGCTGGTACCCGAGCTGGAGTCCCTGGTGGAGGAACATCCGGCGCGCGAACGCTTGCGCGGACAGCTCATGCTCGCGCTCTATCGCTCCGGCCGGCAGTCCGAGGCTCTCGACAGTTACCGCGACGGGCAACGAGCGCTCCGAGAAGAGCTGGGACTCGAGCCGGGCCCCGAGCTCCAGCGACTCGAGCGCGCGATCTTGAGCCAGGATCCTGCGCTCGAAACCCCGCCGCGCAGCGCAGCGGCTACCGCACTGCGCAAGCGCCGCGCGGCGGCGGCCTCATCGTGCTCGGCGGCGGCCTGCTGCTTGGGGCTGCCGTCGCGGCGATCGTCTTGGGTGGCGGTGACGACGCCGCCTCGGACCTGGCCGACCCCAACTCGCTGGCCGTGATCGACCCGGACTCCAATCGGCTCGTCTCGACGGTGCCAACGGGGGGCCTACCGGCCGAGGTCTCCGCGGATGCCGATCACGTCTGGGTCGCGAATCGCGGCGATGACACTGTGACGCAGATCGACCCGGCGACGAAGGAGGTCGCGGGAACGGCGTCGCCGGGCACCAGCGTCGCCGGGCTCGCGGCCGGCGCCGACGGCGTCTGGATCGGCGACAGCCGGCGCGAGAAGCTCGTGCGCCTCGATCCGGCTTCCCGCTCGGTGGCGGCTTCGATCCGGCTCGCAGCGGGGCCGGAGTTGTTCGGCGAGTCGACCACGAATCCAGTCGCCGTCGGCCACGGCGCGGTCTGGGTCGGGAGGGCGGTCGGCGAGATCGCGCGCGTCGACCCGAAGAGCGACGAGGTGGTCGCCGAGATCCCGGTCGGCAACGGCCCGGTCGCGATCGCGACCGGGCGCGGGCGGCGTCTGGATTGCCGACGAGGTCGACAACTCGGTAGCCCGGATCGATCCCGCAAGCGCGAATGCGGTCACCGCCGGGACTCCGGTGGGACAGGGCCCGGCCGCGATCGCGGTCGGCGAGGGCGCCGTCTGGGTGGCCAACACCCAGGACGACACCGTCGCACGGATCGATCCCGACACCGCGGCGGTGACCGCGACGATTGCGGTCGGGCGTCGCCCGACGGGCGTCGCCGCGGGCGGGGGAGCGGTGTGGGTCGCCAACAGCCTCAGCGGCACCGTCTCGCGCATCGACCCGGAGACGAATCTCGTCGAGGCGACGGTGGAGGTAGGTGAGGCGCCGCAGGGGGTCACGGTCGCGCACGACCTGGTCTGGGTCAGCGTCCAGGCGAGGGCGGCGCCGCCCGCTGCTGCCCCAGTCTCATCCGACGACGACGCGGCCCGGGTGCTGATCGATTCCGACCCGGGGCCCACGGATCCGGCGATCGGCGTCGACGTCCCAGCGTACGTTCGCGACCTGTGCGCTGCTCTACAACTACCCCGATCGCCCGTTCCCCGAGGGCGCCCGGTTGCAACCCGAGGTCGCGGCGGGCCAGCCGTCCGTTTCCAACGACGGCAGGACCTACACCTTCAGGCTGCGTTCGGGCTTCCGCTTCTCGCCGCCCTCGAACGAACCCGTGACCGCCGAGGCCTTCGAGCGCGCGATCGAGCGCGTGCTTCACCCGAGGATGGGCTCGTTCGGCGCGCAGCTGATGGGCGACATCGTCGGCGCCGAGGCCTACATCGCCGGTCGTAGCGGCCGGCTCGCCGGGGTTCGGGCACGCGGCAACACGCTCGTGATCGAGATGACGAGACCGGCGCCGGACCTGCTCGCCCGGCTCGCGGCTCCCTACTTCTGCGCGGTGCCGCCGGGGACGCCGATCACCTCGGAGGGCATCGACGCGCTGCCCTCCGCGGGGCCGTACTACATCGCCTCATACGTCCCCAATCGAAGCCTCGTGCTGCGCCGCAATCCGAACTACTCCGGGCCGAGGCCGCAGGGACTGGAGGAGATCGAATACGAGATCGGGGTCCCAGCCGAGAGCCAGGTCGCAGAGGTCGAGGCCGGAACGCGCGGACTACGTCGCCGGGGATTCGCTCGCGTCACGGGGTGTCCCGGGGGACGCGGTCCAGCGGTTGTCGAAGCGCTACGGGCCCGCCAGCGAGGCCGCGCAGCGCCGGCCGCCAGCAGCTCTTCACGCAGCCCGCGTTGAGCACCTACTTCTTCGTCTTCAACACGACCCGCGGTCTTTTTGCCGACGCGCGGTTGCGCAGGGCCGTGAACTACGCGATCGATCGCGACGCACTCGCTGATCACACGGGTGTCGGCGAGGGAGGAAGGCCGACCGATCAGTACATCCCGCCGGGGCTGCCGGGGTTCGAGGACGCGGCGGTCTATCCGCTCGGCGGCCCGGATCTCGCGACCGCCCGCCGACTGGCGGGTCCTGTCCGCGAGCGCGCCGTCCTCTACACGTGCAACTTTCCGGGGTGCACAAGTCACGCGGAGATCCTGCGGTCGAACCTGCGCGCGATCGGGATCGAGCTCGACGTGCGCCAATTCCCGCTCGGGGAAATGTTCAGCCGGTCCGAGAGACCGGGCGAGCCGTTCGACCTCGCGTACTCCAACTGGTTCTCCGACTACGCCGACCCGTCCAACTTCACCAACTTCCTGTTCGGAGCCGACGGCGCCTTCGGCGCCCTCTACGACGATCCGCAGATGGACCTACGGCTGGCCGCGGCGGCCCGGCTCCCGGGCGAGCCCCGTCTGCGTGCCTACGCGGCGCTCGACGAGTACCTCGCGCGGCGGGCAGTGCCCGCCGTTCCCTTCGCGAGCGGCACCCTCACCCACTTCCTCTCGGCCCGAATGGGGTGCCAGGTGCTGCACCCGATCTACGGTCTCGATCTCGCCGCCCTCTGCGTCCGCGACGACGCCGAGGCCGAGTGAGCGACCGAACCCCGTTGAGGCCCCGGCCGTCGCATCCACCCTCCACATCAAGCCTCTAGGCTCTCAGCGCAATGTCCGAGCTCAATCTCATCCTGCTCGGCCCTCCGGGGTCGGGCAAGGGCACCCAGGGCGAGACGCTTCAAACCGACCTCGACCTGCCCTACTACGCGACCGGCGACATCCTGCGCGCCGCGGTGCGCGACGGTTCCGAGCTCGGAACGAGCGCGAAGGAGTTCATGGACCGCGGCGATTTCGTTCCCGACGACGTCATCGTCGGCGTCATCGCCGAGCGCATCGACAAGCACGAGGCCGAGGACGGGTTCATCCTCGACGGCTTCCCGCGCACCGTCGGTCAGGCCGAGGCGCTCGACGAGAAGATGGCGGAGATGCGGCGCAAGCTGACCGCGGCGATCCTGATCGACGTCGCCGAGGAGGAGGTCGTGCGGCGGCTCGGCGGCCGGCGCACATGCTCGAACGGCCACATCTTCCATGTTGAGTTCGACCCGCCCGAGAAAGAGGGCATCTGCGATGTCTGCGGCGAGCCGATGGGCATCCGCGACGACGACAAGCCCGAGGTCGTCCGCCACCGCATGACCCAGTTCACCGAGAAGACCTCGCCGCTGGTCGGCTATTACGAGGAGCGTGGCCTGCTCGAGCGCATCGACGGCGACAAGGCGCCAGAGGAAGTAGCCGAGGACATTCGCGCCTTGCTCGCAACGCTGCGGATGGAGGAAGAGGCGTGATCGTCGAGGGCGGCCGAGGCTGAGCATGTATCGCGGCGGAATAGTGATCAAGACACCGCAGCAGCTCGAGGCGATGGCGAGCGCCGGCACGGTTCAGGCCCGCTGCCTGAGGATGCTGCGCTCGCTCGTGCGTCCCGGGGTCACGACCGCGGAGCTCGACCGCGCGGCCGAGCGCTTCATCACCTCTCAGGGCGCCGAGCCCTCGTTTCTCGGTTACCGCGGCTTTCCCGGCTCGATCTGCGCCTCGCCGAACTCGATGGTGGTCCACGGCATCCCCGGCGATTACGAGCTCGAGCGCGGCGACGTGATCTCGATCGATGTCGGCGTGACCAAGGACGGCTGGGTCGCCGACGCGGCGATCACGGTCGGCGTCGGCGAGATCGCCCCCGAGGCCACGCAGCTGCTGGAGACCACCGAGGCGTCGCTTCATGCCGCGGTCGCCCAGGCCCAGGCGGGCAACCACCTCGGCGACATCTCCAGCGCCGTGCAGCAGCGCGTCGAGCAGGACGGCTTCTCGATCATCCGCTCGCTCGTCGGCCACGGCGTCGGCCGCGACATGCACGAAGACCCCCAAGTGCCCAACTTCGGCGAGCCCGGCCGCGGGCCCGAGCTCGAGCCCGGGATGGTCCTGGCAATCGAGCCGATGGTCAACGCCGGCGGCCCCGAGGTCCGTATCGGCGACGACAACTGGGCGGTCTACGCCGCCGACGGCTCGCTCGCCGCCCACTTCGAGTTCACAGTCGCGATCACGGAGGACGGGCCAAGAATCCTCACGCCCTGGCACGAGGGCTGAGCCCGCGACGTCGCACGCCTGGCCAGGCGGCGGATCCACACCTGCCTGCTACTATCTGGCGTCGCCCTCAGGGGTGCGTCCGTTGCGCCTGCTAGCCCGATTCATGGGGCATGCAGGCCTTCTCCGTAGGTGTGATCGATACGACCCAAGAAGGGCCGATGAAGGTACGAGCGTCCGTAAAGCCGATGTGTGAACGTTGCCGGGTTATCCGGCGCAAGGGCGTCGTTCTGGTCATCTGCACGAATCCCCGGCACAAACAACGACAGGGCTGAGGTAAGGATCCAATGGCAAGAATCGCGGGAGTAAACCTTCCACTCAACAAGCGCATCGAGATCGGCCTCACCTACGTCCATGGCGTCGGTCGCTCGACCGCCAACCAGCTGCTGAAGAAGACCGGGATCGAGCCCGACACCTACGTCAAGGACCTGACCGAAGAGGAGACGATCAAGCTCCGCGATGCGGTCGAGGAGGGCGATGTCGAAGGCGACCTGCGCCGCGAGCGCTCGCAGAACATCAAGCGCCTCTCGGAGATCGGCGCCTACCGGGGCATGCGCCACCGGCGCGGCCTGCCGACCCGCGGCCAGCGCACGAAGACCAACGCGCGCGGCCGCAAGGGCCCGCGCCGCATGAGCATCGCCGGCAAGAAGAAGGCGCCGGCGAAGAAGTGAGCCGCTAGATGCCGCAGCCGAAGAAGGCCAAGGGCCGCACTCGCCGCAGGGTGAAGAAGAACGTCCCCTACGCCATCGCCCATATCAAGACCTCGTTCAACAACACGATCGTCACGCTCACCGATCCCGAGGGCAACGTGGTCTGCTGGGAGTCCGCCGGCTCGGCCGGGTTCAAGGGCTCGCGCAAGTCGACCCCGTTTGCCGCTCAGGTGACCGCCGACGCCGCCGCACGCAAGGGCATGGAGCACGGTATCGAGCGCGTCGAGGTCCATGCCAAGGGCGCGGGCTCCGGCCGCGACACGGCGATCCGCTCGCTGCAGGCCGCCGGCATCCAGGTGACCACGGTCAAGGACGTCAGCCCCCAAGCCCACAACGGCTGCCGGCCGAAGAAGCGACGGAGGCCGTAGACGATGGCTCGAGACACCGGACCACAGTGCAAGCAGTGCCGTCGCGAGGGCCAGAAGCTGTTCTTGAAGGGCGAGCGCTGCATGACCGAGAAGTGCGGCGTCGAGCGCCGCTCCTATCCGCCCGGCGAGCACGGCCGCGGCCGTGTGCGCGCCTCCGAGTACCGCAACCAGCTGCGCGAGAAGCAGAAGGCACGCCGCTTCTACGGTGTGCTCGAGCGCCAGTTCCGCGGCTACTACGACAAGGCCTCGCGCCAGGAGGGCGTCACCGGTGAAAACCTCCTGCGCCTGCTCGAGCGCCGCCTCGACAATGTTTTGGTCCGCCTCGGTTTCGCCGCCTCGCGGCGCCAGGCGCGACAGCTGGTCAACCACGGCCACTGGCTGATCAACGGCCGCCGTGTCGACATCCCCAGCTATCAAGTCCGTCCCGACGACGTGATCACGATCAAGGCCGGCTCGAATGCCAGCGACATCGTTCGCCAGGCGACCGAGCTGACCGCGGCAGTCCCACCGTGGCTGCAGGCAGATCACGATGCTCTGACGGCGAAGGTGCTGCGCCTGCCGGACCGAGGCGAGATCACCGCGCCGGTGGATGAGCAGCTGATCGTCGAGCTCTACTCCAAGTAGGGCGACCCCGTACTCCCACAAGCGAAGAGGAAGTAATGACCACCCTGCCCGAATTTCAGATTCCACAGATTTCCAGCGAGGACGTCGACGACAACCACGGCACGTTCACGGTCGAGCCGCTCGACAAGGGCTTCGGCTACACGTTCGGCAACTCACTGCGCCGCGTGCTGCTGTCGTCGCTCGGCGGTGCCGCGATCAAGAGCGTGCGCGTCGAGGGGGTGGCCCACGAGTTCTCGACCGTCGCGGGCGTCAAGGAGGACGTCACCGACATCGTCTTGAACCTCAAGGACGTCGTCGTTCGCATGCACACCGACGCCGATGAGGTCGAGGCCCCGCTGGTCGCGACCGGCCCGGGTGAGGTCAAGGCCAAGGACATCGACCTGCCCGCCGGCGTCGAGATCCTCAACCCCGAGGCGCCGATCGCGACGCTCGAGAAGCGGACCAAGCTCGAGATGTACCTGACGATCGGCCGCGGGCGTGGCTACTCGCCCGCCGAGGAGAACAAGTCGGAGGATCAGCCGATCGGGGTGATCCCGATCGACTCGATCTTCTCGCCGATCCGTCGCGCGGCATACAACGTCGACACGGCGCGCGTCGGCCAGCGCACCGACTTCGACAAGCTCACGCTCGAGGTCGAGACCGACGGCTCGATCGAGCCGGGCTCGGCGCTGCGCGAGGCGGCGGAGATCCTGATCAAGACGATGGCGATCTTCACCGATGCCGACCGCGTTGAGGAGCTCACAGCCCGCGATGCGTTCGACAACGGCGATGCCGCCTACGCGCCGGTCGGCGGCGCTCCCTCAGAGGGCGACGATCGCCTGATCGAGGAGCTCGAAATCGGGGTACGCGCCTACAACTGCCTCAAGCGCGCAGGCATCCAGACCGTCGGCGATCTCGTCCAGCGCTCGGAGTCCGAGCTCAACGCGATCCCCAACTTCGGCAAGCGCTCGACGGATGAGGTCATCGAGGCGCTGCATGCGCTCGGGCTCTCGCTGCGTGGCGAATAGGTAGCTTGCGGTCGGATCATGCGCCACGGAAAGCAACGACATAAGCTCAGTCGCGACACGGCCCATCGCCGCGCTTTGCTGCGCAACCTCTGTCGCGAGGTGATCGACCACGAGCGCATTCAGACCTCACAGGCCAAGGCCAAGGCGGTCAAGCCCCAGCTCGAGAAGCTGATCACCCTGGCAAAACGCGGCGATCTGCACGCCCGCCGCCAGGCCCTCTCCGAGCTCGGCCAGGACAAGTTCCTCGTCCACAAGCTGTTCGAGGAGATCGCGCCGCGCTACGCCGAGCGCCCTGGCGGCTACACGCGGATCGTCAAGCTTGGGCCCAGGCGGTCGGATTCGACCGAGATGGTCTTCCTCGAGTTAGTTTAGGCGGCGGCAACCTGCGCATCTCGGGGTCATCGGGAGAGGGTCTCGCTCAGCGTACCAGTACGTACGCTCGCTTCGCCCCTCACCCTGCTTCCCCCGACCTGCTTGGTTTCCGCCACCTAATGCCGACCGCGCGCCTGAGGATCGAATACGACGGCAGCCGCTACTCCGGCTGGGCCGCGCAGGAGGGCGCGCTGACCGTGCAGGGGGAGCTCGAGACGGCGATCCAGCAGATCGCCCAGCAGCCGGTGGCACTGACGGTTGCGGGGCGCACCGACGCCGGCGTTCATGCCAGCGCGCAGGTGGCGAGCTTCACCCACGAAGCGCCCTTGCCTGAGCCCTTCGCCGAGCGCGTCAACGCGGTCCTGCCACGCGATATCGCCGTGCTGCGCGCCGAGGCTGCGCCCGACGGCTTCGACGCCCGTCAAGACGCTCGCTCGCGCTCCTATCGCTACCGAATAGTTGCCTCGACGATTCGGCGCCCGCTCGAGGACGGCAGGGCGCTGTGGTGGCGCTTTGCGCTCGATCGCGCGGCGCTTGACGCCTGCGCCGAAGCGGTCGTCGGCAAGCACGACTTCACCGCCTTCACCCCGACCCAGACCGCGCACGTGCTGTTTCAGCGCGACGTCAACAGCTGCGAATGGCGCGATCAGGGTGGCGAGATCCTGACGCTCGAGATCACGGCGCCGTCGTTCATGCGCAACCAGGTCCGCGTGCTCACCGGGACGATGCTCGAGGTCGGCGGCGGCCGGCGCACGATCGAGAACTTCCGCGGCCTGCTCGAGGGCGCGACCCGCCGCGAGGCGGGCGAGACCGCGCCCGCCCACGGCCTCTGCCTGGTCGGCGTCTCTTACTGAGCGAGCGCGAGCAAAGCGCCCGCAGCGGCCGGTTCTCCCCTTCGCTGCCGCGTTAGCTCAGCGGGTGGGCGAGCTCGTCGCGGCCGAGGCGCCCGGCTCGAAACGCGATCGGCGCCCCCAGGCCCGAGATCAGCGCGGCGGCGACGAACACGGCCGTGAGCCCGAAGGCCTCGGCGGCGGGCCCGGCGAGCGCCATCGACGCGGGCAGCAGCGCCAGCGAGACGAAGAAGTCGAGGCTCGAGACCCGGCCGCGCAAGCCATCGGGAACCCGGCGCTGAAGCAGCGTGCCCCAGATCACGGTGGCGGCCGACTCGGTCGCGCCGACGATCAGGACCGCGGCGCACATGATCCAGAGCTCGTTCGCGATCCCCAGCACCGCCAGCGGAAGCGTGCCCGCCCCCCAGAGCCACAGCATCACCGAGAGGTAGCGGCGGGGCATCGACCGTGAGGAGATCGCGAGCGCGCCGATAGCGGCGCCCGCTCCAAAGCAGGCGAGCAGGATCCCGTACTCCGCCGAGCCGCCACCGGCTCGGTCACGGATCACGAACGGCGCCAACACCTCCAGCGGCCCGAGCAGGAAGAACACCGCGACGCACGCGTAGACCAGCGTTGCCCACAGCCACGGTGTTCGCTTGACGTAGCGAGCCGCTTCGACGAGGTCGGCGACAGCCGTCGGCCGCTCGTGCGCTGAGCGGTCCGGGCCCGACGAAACGCGCATTGCCGCCAGGCAGCCGGCCGAGATCAGGTAGGTGCCCGTGGCGCCGAGGATCGCCGCGCCCGGCTCTAACACCGCGACGACGACGCCGCCCAGGAGCGGCCCCGCCGCCTGTTGGGCAAGCGGCCTCAGCATCCCCTCGAGGCCGTTGGCCGCGAGCAGCTCGTCCTCGGGCAGCAGCCGTGGCAGCAACGCCGTGTAGCTGGGGATGAAGAAGGCTTCCCCGGCACCGATCAAAGCGCCACCGATCGCCATGTGCCAGAGCTCGAGCGTCCCGGTGAGCGAGAGCACGCCGATGGCCGCGACCGTGAACGCGCGCACGATGTCGGCGCTGAACATCACCAGGCGGCGCGGGAGACGGTCGGCGACGACTCCGGCTGGCAGCATGAATCCGACAAGACCGAGGCTGTAGGTCGTCGCGATCAACGACAACTGCACCGGCCCGCCGTCGAGCGCGATCACTTGGAAGGCGATGGCGACCAGCCACATGCCGTCGCCGACCAGCGACACAGCGAGCCCCGTCCACAGCAGGCGAAAGTCGCGGAAGCGAAGCGGCCGCAGGGCTGGAATCGAGACTCTCATCGCGGACGAAGGTCTAGCGAACCTCCGCGGCGCCGCGAGGGGTCAGTTACTACGCCTCAGACCCAGTAAGTGACCCCTCGCCGCGAATTTCGTACGTTGGGGGGATGCCGCGACGTCATCCGAAGCCGCCGAAGCCGCGCGGACCGCGCTCAGCCGAGCTCGAAGCTGCCGAGGCGATCAAGGCCGCGAACCGGCTTCAGGGCTGTCGCTCCAAGCGACGCTTCGCCAGCGAGCGCGAGGTCGACGACGCCGTCTACCAAGCACGAATGGAGGGCCGGCTGCTTGGCAGCTACCAGTGCGATATCTGCGGCGGCTGGCACCTCACCTCCCGCCGCTGATCACGGCGGGCCGACGTGTGGAGATCCATTCACGACAGTCGTGAACGGATCTCCACACGTGACCGATTTGCCCTTCGAGCCCCGTCCGCCACCTCCCTACCCCGCAAGCAAACCGACGTCTGCGCCACGTCCTGTGGCGTCAGCCAGAGCGTCAGCCGCCAACCCGCTCGCGCGGCAGCACGTCGCTGGGCCCGTCGATCCAGGCGCGGACCTTGTCGCCGGCGTGCCATGAGGGGAAGCCGAAGCGCCGCGAGTGCACGACGATGCCGGAGGCAAGGCGCAGCTCGAGCAGCTGGTCGTGGCCGTAGAAGCGCCGCGAGATCACCTCGGCTTCGGCGGCGTCCTGGGGGCCGCTGACACCGATCGCAACCGATTCGGGCCGAACCAGGACGTCGACCTCACCGCTGAAGTCGCCGTCGGCGGCGACCGTGCCGAGCTCGCAGCGTACGCGCCCGTCGCGGGCTTCGCCCGAGACGATCTCGATCTCACCGATGAAGCCCGCGACCCAGCGCGAGGCGGGACGCGAGTAGATCTCCTCAGGTGTTCCGTGCTGCTCGATGCGCCCGTCGCGCATGACCGCGACGGTTTCGGCGATCGACAGCGCCTCGGCCTGGTCGTGGGTGACGAACAGCGCCGTCACGCCCGCCTCGTGCAGGATCTCGGCAACCTCATCACGCAGACGTTCGCGCAGGCCCGCGTCGAGGTTGGAGAAGGGCTCGTCGAGCAAGACCAGCTCCGGCGTCGGCGCCAGGGCCCGGGCGAGGGCGACGCGCTGCTGCTGGCCGCCAGAGAGCTCGTGCACCGAGCGCTTGGCGTCGGCGCCGAGGCCGACCAGCTCGAGCACGTGGGCGATTCGCGCCGGGTCGGGCTTGCGCCCGAGCCCGTAACCGACGTTGCCGGCGACATCGAGATGGGGGAACAGCGCGTAGTCCTGAAAGACCATTCCGATCCGGCGCTTTTCGGGCGCAACCGCAACCCCCGGCCCGGCCAGCCTGCGCTCGCCGATTGCGATCTCGCCGCCATCGGGCTGCTCGAGCCCGGCGATCAGCCGCAACGTCGTCGTCTTGCCGCAGCCCGAAGGACCGAGCAGGGCGCAGATCGAGCCCGATTCAACCTCGAGATCGACGCCATCGACCGCGGCTACCGTCCCGAAGTGCTTCTTCAGGGAGTGAAGCGCAAGCGGGGCTGCGCTGGCGGTCGTGCTCATGCGGCCACCGTGCCGCGTTCGGAGAGCAGGTAGATCGGCGGCGCGGCAATCGCGAGCAAGACCAGCGACGGGATCGCGCTCGCTTCATAAAAGCCGAAGCTCGTCTGGTTCCAGATCTCTGTGGCCAAGGTCTCGAATCCGATCGGGGCGAGGATCAGCGTCGCCGGCAGCTCTTTCGCCGCATGCAGGAATATCAGCGCAGTTGCGGCGAGGATGCCACCGCGAACCAGCGGCACGGTGACCGTCGCGAACACCTGACTTGGCCGGCGCCCGAGGCCGCGTGCCGCCTCCTCGACGCGGGGCGACACCTGCGTCAGCGAGGAGCTGACGGCACCGATGCCCAGCGGCAGGTAGTGGACCACAAGCGCAAAGACCAGCAGGGCGAGGGTTTGGTAGATCGGCTCGAAGACGCGGGTGGCGAAGTAGACGAGCGCGAGCGCGACGACGATGCCCGGCAGCGCGTATCCGGCGTGGCTGAAGCGCTCGATCGTGCGAGTAGCGGCGCTGGGAAAGTGCGTTGCCAAGAGCGCGACGATCAGCGCGCAGGCACCGCCCGCAAGCGCCGCAAACGACGCCGCCAGCAGGGTGTTGGTGGCGAGCGCTGCGGCAAGCTCGACCGAGGTGCTGCCGCTGGAGATCCCCTTGGTCGACCAGTAGATCAGGACCCCGACGGGAAGCACGAGCGCGATCAACACGACCGCTGCGCAGAAGGCCAGCGCCGGGGCCCGCCAGCGCCCCAGCGTGTAGGGCCTGGGCGGGCGTGGCGGCCCCGGCCCCAGGCGGTGCACCGCCTTGGCGTTTCGCACGCGTGAGTTGATCCACAACAAGATCAGCATCAGCACGACGAGCACCGCCCCCAACCCGGCTGCCGCGGTGCGATCGAATGCCGACTTGTAGGCGATGTAGATCTCGCTCGTAAACGAGTCGAAGCGCATGATCGAAACGGCGCCAAAATCGCTCATCACATAGAGCGCGACGAGCAGGCCGCCCGCCGCGAGCGCCGGCCACAGCTGCGGCACGACAACCGAGCGAAACACCTCGAACGGCCCTCGGCCCATTCCGCGGGCGGCGTCCTCGAGCTGCGGATCGATGCGCGCCAGGGTGGCGCGAACCGGCAACAGCACCAGCGGGAAGGTGAACAGGCTGAGCACGAGCCAGGCGCCGGTGAAGCCGTAGATCGAGGGCAGGCGTTCGACACCGAGGGCGTCTTGGAGCATGCCGTTGGGGCCGAGCGCGGCGACGAAGAGGTAGGCGCCGACATAGCTCGGGATCACCAGCGGGAGCGTGCACAGCGTCGCCCACAACCGCCGCGCAGGGAGGTCGGTGCGCACGGTGAGCCAGCCAATCGGGAGCGCGATCGCAATCGCCGTGGCGGTGACCGCGGCGGCAAGCGCGAGCGTGCGAGCGACGACAAGCAGCGTCTCGGGATCGATCGCCACCTCGAGCGCCGGGCCGAGATCGCCCGCGACGATGATCAGCAGATAGCCCGCGGGCAACAAAGCTGCGAGGCCGATGACCCCCCCTGCGAGCAGCAGTGATGAAGCTGGGCGCCTGGCCGCGCTCGACATCAGGGCGCTGCCTCGGCGATCACAGGGCGCCCGCCTCCTGCATCAGCTCGATCGTCGCCTGGATCTCGGTGACGTCGGTGAGATCGCCGCCGGGTGAGGGAATATCGGCGAGCGGGACGTCGAGCGAGGGATCGGCGGCGACACCGGTGGCGACCGGATACTCCTTCGAGGTCGAGGTGAAGAACTCCTGACCCTCGTCGGAGAGCAGCGAGCGCACGAAATCGAACGCCTCTTGCTTGCGCTCGGACGACTCGAGCACGCCGACGCTGGTCAGCAGGATCAGCGAGCCGAAGTCGTCGGGCTGGAAGTAGACCTCGACCGGATAGTCGTCGCCCTCGGCCGCAACGGCCTGGGCGACGTAGTAGTGGTTGAGCAGGCCGTAGTCGATCTCGCCGCCGGCGATCGCATCGCGGATCGAGACGTTGTCGGGGAACGCGACGGCGCCGTTATCGACCATGCCCTCGAGCCATTCGCGGGCAACGTCCTCGCCACGGGAGAGGCGCAGCACGGTCACGTACTGCTGCAGGGTCGAGGTCGCCGGGCCCCAGCCGACCCGGCCCTCGTACTGCGGGTCGGTGAGCTCGAGCGGTGAGTCGGGCAGCTCGGACTCGGCGATGTCGTCGGCGTGGGCGAGGACGCGTACGCGAGCGGTGACGCCGACCCAGCGGCCATCGGGGTCGCGGAACTTCTCCGGCACGCGGTCGAGGATGTCGGCTGGAAGCTCGGCCAGCAGACCCTCGTCGGCGACGGCAGCGATCGCGCCCGGCTCCTGGGCAAAGAAAGCGTCGGCGGGGGAGGCGTCGCCCTCCTCGACGACGGTCGCGGCGAGGTCGGCGGTTTCTGCGAAGCGAACTTGGACGTCGCGCTGAGCGTCGGCCTCATACATGTCGACAGCGCCGCCGATCGCAGCCGGGATGCGCCCGGAATAGAGCGTGATCCCCTCGGTCTCGGGCTCCTCGGCACCGCCGTCGGAACCGTCGGTTGACGCGCCGCAGGCGCCGGCGGCGATACTCGCCGCGGTGAGCAGCAAGCAGGTTGTAATTCCCAGTCGAGAGGTCGGCATTAGGTGAGCCTAATACTAGATCAATGATTTCCAATCGATTCGGCCAGTGATCGCTAACCGCCTCGGTGCGCCGTTTGTGATCGGCGCCGTTGCATTGCTCTCGTTGCTGGTCGCATTCGCGCCGGCCTATGACCCCTGGGCGTGGCTGGTGTGGGGTCGCGAGGTCGTCGCGCTCGATCTCGACACCGAGGCGGGCCCTTCGTGGAAGCCGCTACCGGTGATGATCACCTCGCTGCTGACCGTGACCGGCGATGCGGCACCGCAGCTGTGGCTGGCGGTGGCCCGGGCCGGCTGGCTTGCCGCCGCGATGCTGGCCGGGCTGCTGGCCGCGCAACTACTGTTCCCGCGCCGCACTGCGACCGCGCTCGCGGTGCGCTTTGCTCCCCGGCGCGTTCGGGGAGCCCGGCTTGCCGCCGCGCTGATCGCGGCGGGTGGGGTCCTACTGCTGCACGACGAGTTCACGCCTTGGACTCGCCAGTTCGCCGGCGGGCTCTCGGAGCCGCTGCTGGTCGCGCTCGTGCTCGGCGCGATCGAGCGTCACCTCGCCCTGCGCCCGGTGCAGGCGTTCGGCCTCGGCGTTGCGGCGGCGTTACTGCGCCCCGAGGCGTGGCCGTTTCTCGCTCTCTATGGCGCCTACCTGTGGCGGCTCGACCCGCGCTTTCGGCGCTTGGTCGGTGCCGGTGGGGCGACGGTAGCGCTGCTTTGGACCGTGCCTGACCTGCTTGGCTCGGGCAGCGTGCTGACCGGCGCCGATCGCGCGCGCGAAGCGACCGGATCCCCTCCTTTCGAAGCGCTCGAGGCGATCGGGCGCTCGCTCAACCTAGTGCTCGCCGGATTGCTGGTGGCGGCCACATACGCCGTGCTCAGCGCGCGCCAGCAGGGTGAGCGCGCCCTCGTCCTGCTCGCTGCCGGAGCGCTCGCCTGGGTCGGGGTCGTCGCCGTGCTCGCGGCCGTGGGCTATGCCGGCCTGCCACGCTTCGCCGCTGCGGCCGGCGCGATTGGCTGCGTGCTCGGAGCCGTTGGCGTGGTTCGGATGCTGGCCGCGATCGATGGCATGCGGGCAGTCGATCCACGGCGACGATGGGCGATCGTCGCCACAGCATGCCTGCTGGCGCTCCTCGGCGGGCAGGCCGCAATTCGGGCAGCCGAGACGGTTGGCGATGTCGACGACGCTCTCGCTTACGCGACGCGTGTCGACGATCTCTCGAGCCAGGTCTCCGAGCTCGGTGCCCGGCGGCTTGTCGACTGCGGTCCGGTGGCGAGTACCGACTTCCTCACCCAGACGGCGCTGGCGTGGTTCGTCGAGGAGCCGATCGACGCGGTCTCGATCCGCGTGAAGACAGCCCCCGCGCAGGGCACGGCGTTCGTCTATTCGACGGCGCCGGCGGCGCTTGCGCGGATGATCGAAGACAGCGGCCAACGCGTTGACGCTCGCGGTGGGTGGGAGGCCTATTCGATCTCATGCACCGAGCAAGGCTTGTCGCGTTGACTCGGCTGAGCCAACAGCCGACTACCATGCGCCCCGGGTTGTATTAGGTATGCCTAACTCTGATCACAACAGAAGCTCGATCGCGCTCACCGTCGTCGTTCCGGCGACCGATCGGCCGCCGACGCTCGAGCGCTGCCTGGCCGCGCTGAATGCCTCGAGCGCTCCGCCTGAACAGACCGTCGTCGTCACCGAGTCCACGCTTGGCGGACCGGCTGCGGCGCGCAACGCCGGCGCTCGCGAGGCTGAGCACGAGCTGATCGCCTTCGTCGACGCCGATGTCGCGGTGCACGCCGATGCGCTGGCGCGGCTGCGTCAGCGCTTCGCGACCGATCCCGGCCTCGTCGCCGCGTTCGGCAGCTACGACGACGCGCCGCCGGAGCCGGGCACCGTGTCGCGCTTTCGCAACCTCCTGCACCACCACACTCACACCTCGAGCCCGGGCCCGGCCGAAACGTTTTGGGCCGGCCTCGGTGTCGTTCGGCGCAGCGCGTTTGTCGAGCACGGCGGTTTCGACGAGCAGCGCTTCACGGCGCCGGCCGTGGAGGACATCGAGCTCGGCATGCGCCTGCGCGCCGCCGGTGCAGCGATCGTCCTCGACCCGAGCGTGCGGGGAACGCATCTCAAGCGCTGGACGCTGGTATCGATGGTGCGAACCGATTTCGCTCGCCGCGGCGTTCCCTGGCTGCGCCTACAGCTGGAAGCCGGCTCTGACTCGGCGGCGCTAAACCTGTCGCCGCGACACCGGGCCACGGCGCTGGCCTCGGCCGCGATCGTCGCCGCGGCGCTCGCGCGCCGGCCGCGAGTCGCGGTCGTCGCGCTGGCGGCGATGCTTGCTCTCAACGCACCGTTCTATCGCCTGCTCGCCAGGCGTGGCGGCGCGCCGCTGCTGATCGGCGGCGTCGCGCTGCACGTGATCCACAACCTCACCGCGGTCGCCGCTGCCGGGGTGGCACTGGCGCAGCACCTGCTGGCGCGAACGAGGGCGCCAGCGTGATCGCCCCGCCGCTTCGCCTCGGCATCGTCGGCTGTGGGCGGGTCGCCGAGCATGGCTACCTGCCCGCGATCGCGGGGACGGAGGCGGCCGAGGTGGTCGCGCTCGCCGATCCGATCCAAGCGCGGCGAGAGTCGCTGGCGTTGCGGTGCAAGACCGGGCCTTCGCTGCACATCGATGCCCAGGCAATGATCGCTGACGCTTGGGTCGAGGCGGTGATCGTCGCCAGTCCGGCTGGCGACCACGTCGCAGCGGCGACGGCCGCCGCGGCGGCCGGCCTCGCTTGCTTGGTCGAAAAGCCTCCCGGCCCCGACGTGGCCAGCGCGAGAGCGTTGGCCGAACTCTCGCCGGCGCCGTGGATCGGTTTCAACCGGCGCTTCTCGCAGGGCCTCGAGTTGATCGAGCTCGTCCCCTCCGAGGGCGAGCTCGAGCTCGAGCTCGAGCTTCGCTACCGGCGAGCGTCGTGGCAAGCCTATGTCGTTCGCGACGACGTTCTGCTCGACCTCGCGCCTCACCTGATCGATCTCTCGCTGCTGATCGCGGGCGGTCCCGCCGAAGTCGTCGACGCGGTCGTCTCACCGGAGCGCGCCGAGCTCATGCTCGAGCTCGATCGCGGCCCCGCGCGAATCCGCTGTGCTGCGGATCGCAGCCATCTCGAGCGTGCGGTTGTGCGCGTCGGCGGAGTCGAGCTCGCCGCGAGCCGGATCGGTGGAATGACTGGCTCGGGACTGAGCCGTCTGCGCCGCGCCGATCACCCGCTGGTGGCGTCGCTGCGCCGCCAGGTCGAGGCGTTTGCCGCAGCCGCGCGGGGCGGCGATTCGGGCGTGCTCGCCACGGCTGACGATGGCGTCAGGGTGATGGAGGTGGTTGACGGCGCAGCCTCGATCGAGCTGCTGGAGGCGGCGGCAAGTTCTTGATCTGCGTGCTCCAGTTCGACTCGGCCAGCGTCTCGGTCCTGGAGCGGTTGCTGGACGAAGGGCGCCTACCGGCACTGGCTGAGCTCAATCGCCGGGGAAAGCGGATCGAGCTCGAGACCCCGGCGACCGATTTCGCTGCGGGCGCCTTCTACACGCTCTACAGCGGCGTCGAGCTCGGCGACCACGGCAGCTTCTATCCGTTTCAGTGGTCGGCTCGCGAGCAGCGGGCACGCTACGCGACGGCGTTCGAGACGGCTCCTGCCGTCTGGGAGCAGCTCGCCACGTCGGGGCTGCGAACGCTGGCAATCGATCCTTACGAGAGCCGGCCGCCCGAGCGCGCGCAGGGGACGTTGATCTGCGGCTGGGGCTTCGAGGATCGAGTCGTGCTGCCGCGGTGGTCGCGTCCGTCCGCAGCCGGGCGCCAATGGGAGGGTCGCTTCGGTCGCGCCCCAAACGCGACTGAGATCTTCGGCCGCCCGCGGGTGGGCGATCTGCTCGAGCTGCGCGAAAAGCTCGTCGCTGCGCCGGCTCGAATCGCGACACTGGCGGAGGAACTGCTGCGCCGCGAGAGCTTCGACCTCGCCTGGCTCACCTTCAGCGCCGCCCACCTCGCCGGGCATCAGTTCTGGGATCTGTCCCAGCTCGATCCGGCCGCGCTCGATCGCGAGTCCCAAGCGATCCTCGAATCGGCGCTCGACGATGTCTACGTTGCCGTCGACAGGGCGATTGCCCGAGTGCTGGAGCGGCTGCCGGCCGGCGCCGACGTCGTCGTCACCTCCGCCGTCGGCATGGACGTCAACACCAGCCGCGCCGACCTGCTGCCGCAGATGCTGGCGGCCGTGCTCTCAGGTGGCCCGCTCGAAAGCGACGAAGCCGGGGCGATCTGGCGCCTGCGCGCAGCGGTCCCCCAGCGTTTGCGCGCGGCAATAGCGGCAGGGATCCCCGACCGCGTCGCACTCGATCTCACCGCCCGGCTCGAGCTGCGAGGCCTCGACTGGGCGAGTACCCGTGCCTTTTGTCATCCCGCCGACAACCAGGGTTACATCCGGCTCAACCTCGCTGACCGCGAGCGCGATGGGATCGTTGCCCGCGACGACGCCACGGCCGTGGTCGAAGAGATCGCCGCGGGCCTGGCGACCTTCAGCGATGACGATGGCGCCCCTGCGGTGGATGAGGTGGTTCGCGTCAGCGAGCGCTACCCGGGCGAACGCGCGGAGCGCCTGCCCGACCTCTCTGTGCGCTGGTCACAGCGCCCGGCAACCAAGCTCGCGGCGCTGCACTCACCACGCTTCGGCGACGTCCGGCGCCGGGGCAGCGGCTCGGGACGCTCGGGCAACCACACGCCGGGCGATGCCTGGGCAATCGTGGTGGCGGGCGGGTCGCAGGCCCGCGAACTTGGCCGGCCGGGGCGGTTGGTGGATGTGGCGGCGACGGTGTGTGAGGTGGTGGGTGCGGACCGTGGTGGCATACCCGGTGAGCCTTTGCTGACGCCATTGGCTGGGGCTGGGTAGGGAAAGTGGGTTAAGCGTTAAGCGGTTCGACCCAGCCCCGTGAACCTCTCGGCCACCACCCCCGCCGCGACCGCCGCCTGTGCCGCGACGACGATTGCGCCGACGGCCGGCCCTGCTTCGAACCCCCACCGCACCAGCCCCGCGTAGAAGCTCGGGCCGGCCAGCCGGCGGTCGGCGGCGCCACGCCGAAACTGCGCCGCGCCGCGGCCGTAGCGGTACTGCTGTCGCAGAAAGTCGCGCGCGCCGTCGAGCTCTTGCTGATGGATCACTCGGGCCGCGGGCTCCCAGGCGATCTCGACTCCCGCGGCGACAACCCGCGCGCACCAGTCGCGGTCTTCGCCGGCGGCGCTGCGATAGGACTCGTCGAAGGGCAGGCGCCGCAGCGTCTCGCGCGTCGCCGCCAGGTTGCAAGAGGGGGCGAAGCGGACGGCCTCACCGTCTTGATGTAGAGATGCCGCGGTCAGATACTCGACGATCGCCTGCGATGCCGCCACCGCAGCGGAGGCGTCCGGCGGCGCCGAGGTGCGTCCGGCCGCAACGCCGAGCCCGGCTGAGTCGCGGACGGCGGTGGCGGCGTCGGAGAGCGCTGCGGCCCAGCCACTGGTCGCGATGCAGTCGTCATCGATGAAGCAGATGACCTCACCCTCGGCGGCGCGGGCGCCGAGGTTGCGTGCCGCTGCGGGCCCCCGTCTCGGGCCGCTCACGACCCTCGTCGTATCAAGCACCGTGGCCGCGGCGTCGATCGCGCCGCGATCGCGCGAGCCGTCGTCAACGACGACAACGTCGAGAGCGATTGCGCCCTGCGCCGCCAGCGAAGCGAGGCAGCGCGCGAGGCTCTGAGGGCGGTCGCGAGTCGGGACGACGATCGAGATCATGTCGGTCATCGCTACTGAGTCTGCCCTCAACCAGCGAGTCCAACCATTACGGGGCCGTCCGTAGAATCGCCGAGCGAGCGACCAACTACTGAGAATGATCGTTTTACTGACAAACGACGACGGCATCGGCGCCGCTGGCCTGCACGCCTTGCGACGCGCGATTGAGGAACTCGACGACGTCGACGTGCGCGTAATCGCGCCCCACACCAATCGCAGCGGCACCGCACGCTCGATCACCACGCACTCGCCGATCTGGGTCGAGGAAGTCGAGCTCGGCGACGGCGCGACCGCGTTCGTCACGGAAGGAACCCCGGTCGACTGCGTGCGCTTCGCCGACCTCGGGCTGCTCGGCGAGCGCCCGGCACTGATCGTCTCCGGCATCAACCACGGCTCAAATCTCGGCGACGACGTCACCTACTCCGGCACCGTCGCCGCCGCCTTCGAGGGATTGTTGCTTGGCATTCCGGCCGTGGCTACCTCACAGCAGGCTGAGATTGGCGGCATGGGCTACGCCGGGCGGCATTTCGACTTCACCACCTCGGCCGCCGTTACCCGCGAGGTTGTGCGCAAGGTGATCGCTGAGCCGCTGCCGGGAAGCACCCTGATCAACATCAACTGCCCGGCTGGAGAGCTCAAGGGGGTCGAGCTGACCAGACTCGGCAAACGCCTCTATAACGACGAGCTCAAGCTCGTCGAGGAGGACGAGAACGGCCGGCGCCGGTACTCAATCTACGGCTATGAGCCCTCGTTCGAGGACGAGCAGGGCACCGATCTCGCTGCCGTCGCGCGCGGTCGCGCCGCGATCACTCCGATCCACTTCGACCTCACCGACCGGGGCGAGCTCGAACGACTGGCCGACTGGGATCTCGACTCGCTCGCTGCCGGGCTCGACGTGGCCACGCCTGGATGAGCGAGGCGACGCCGGCGAAGCGCGCGGCTGAGCTGCGGCGTGAGATCGCCGAGGCCGATCACCGCTACTACGAGCTCGACGACCCGACGATCGGCGACGACGAATACGACGCGCTGATGGGCGAGCTGCGCGCGATCGAGGAGGCCGAGCCCGATCTGATCACCCCCGACTCGCCGACCCAGCGCGTCGGTGGCCGCCCAACCGATCGCTTCGAGCAGGTGCGACACCTCGAGCAGATGCTCTCGCTTGGCAATGCCCGCGGCGCCGACGAGTTTCGAGCCTGGGAAGGCCGGCTGCTGAACCGCCTCAAGCGCCTCGACATCGCACCCGAGGAGCTCGTTTTCGTCTCCGAGCCGAAGATCGACGGGATCGCGATCTCGCTGCTCTACCGCGAGGGAAAGTTCGTCCGTGGCGCCACCCGGGGCGATGGCGTCATCGGCGAGAACGTGACCAAGAACCTGAAGACGATCAGCGCGATCCCGCACACGATCGAAGACGCACCGGCGTCGATCGAGATCCGCGGCGAGATCTACTTCCCGCGCAGCGGCTTCGTCGAGCTCAACACCCGTCGCGCTTCCGAGGGTCTCGCGACCTTCGCCAACCCCCGCAACGCGACCGCGGGCACGATCCGCCAGCTCGACCCCGAGATCACCGCCTCGCGCCCGCTCTCGCTGTGGAGCTACGGGATCGGTGGCCACGAGGGGATCGAGTTCGACAGCCACTCGGCCGAGCTCGAGTGGATGCGCAAGCGCGGCTTCCCGGTCAACGGCGACATCGCCGTCCATGAGGAGGCTGACGAGGTCGTCGAGCGCTGTGAGTGGTGGGAACAGCGCCGCGAGTCACTCGACTTCGAGATCGACGGCGTCGTCGTCAAGGTCGATCAGCGCCGGCTCTGGCGCGAGCTCGGCGTCACCGGCCGCGAGCCGCGCTGGGCGATCGCGTGGAAGTTCCCACCGATCACCGCGACGACGAAGCTGAACAAGATCGTCTGGAACGTCGGGCGCACCGGGCGCATGCTTCCGTTCGCGATGCTCGAGCCCGTGCATGTCGGCGGCGTCACCGTCTCCACGGCCACGCTTCACAACGAGGAGGATCTGGCGAAGAAGGACGTTCGCCAAGGCGACGAGGTTGTCGTCACGCGTGCCGGCGACGTGATTCCGCAGGTGATCGCGCCGCTGATTCAGCGGCGCAAGGGCAAGCGGCTGAAGAAGGCCAAGCCGCCGCAGGAATGCCCGATGTGCAAAACGCCAACCATCAAGGCCGCCGACGCCGTGTGGACGATCTGCCCCAATCGCCGTGGCTGTCCTGGTCAGAACTTCCAGCTCGTCAAGCACTTTCGCGGCGCCATGGACATCGAGGGCCTGGGGGAGAAGAACGTGATGCGCTTTCTCGACGAGGGCCTGATCACCGACCCGGCGTCGATCTTCGACCTCAGCGCCGATCAGATCGCCGAGCTCGACGGTTTTGGCGAGACCTCGGCGCGGGCGCTGGTGGTCGAGATCGAGCGCTCGAAGCAGAGCCCGTTCGGGCGAGTGCTCTACGCGCTCGGCCTGCCCGGGATCGGCTGGGTCAACGCGAGCGCGATCGCCGAGCACTTCGGCTCGATGGACCGCTTGCTCGAAGCCGACACCGAGGCGATCACCGCGGTCGAGGGCATCGGCCCGATCCTCGCTGAGTCGTTGCGCGAGGAGCTCGCCGACGAGGCGATCATCGAGCTGATTGGCCGCCTGCGCGAGCGAGGCCTGCGCTTCGAGCTCTCCGAGGCCGAGCGAAGCGCCGAGGACGGGCCGCTGAGCGGGAAAACGTTCGTTCTCACCGGAACCCTGCCCGAGCTCTCGCGCGAGCAGGCGACGAAGATGATCCAGGCCGCTGGCGGCAAGGTGACGGGCTCGGTCTCGAAAAAGACCGACTACCTGGTTGCCGGCGACTCGCCCGGCTCGAAGCTGGCGAAGGCGGAGGAGGTCGGGACCGAGATCCTCGACGAGGACGGGCTCAAGTCGATCGTCGATGGCGGATGATCTGTGACGAGACCGCGCTGCGGCCGTAGAACCGACATGAGCTTCTTCGCCAACAGGTGTCTTGCCCTGGGATCGGTTGCAATCGTCGCCGTGGTTGCGATCGCGGCCGCAGTCGGGATCGGCTCCACGGCTGGCGCTCAGCCGCCCGCGCAACAGAGCTTTGCCCAGCTCGGCGCGAAGGGCGCGTTGCAGCCATTTGGGTCATGCGATCGCCTGCGCGGCTACCTGCGGCGCAACGCTGCCAATCTGAAGGGCGAAATGGCGGAGGTGCCGATCGGAGTCGGGGCCGCCACCGCCGACGAGGCCGGCGACGCCTCCAGCGCCGCCCCGAGCGCCAACTCGCCGACGAACGTGCAGGAAGCGGGGGTCGACGAGCCCGACATCGTCAAGGCGCGCGGCTCGACGGTGTTCGCGATCACCCGTAACCGGCTTCGCGCCGCCGACGTCAGCGGCGACGTGCCCGCGGTTGTCGACTCGATCGTCCTCCCCGACGGGCCCGGCGAGGTCTCCTACGCCGACGACCGCCAGCTGCTGCTCTTCGGTGATCGAGCGCTGGTGATCTCGCGCGTCTACGGCGGCGCCGTCCCCGGCGGGATTGCCGAGGGGGTGGCGCCCAGCGAGATCGCGATCGGCGGCGAGCCAAAGACCCTGCTGACCGAGGTCGACGTCAGCAATCCCGCGGCAATGGCGATCCTGAGCTCGACCACGGTCAACGCCGGCTACGTCAGCGCCCGCCAAAGCGGGCGCACGGCTCGCGTCGTTCTCTCCAGCTACCCGCAGGCGCCGGTTGCCGAGCGCGGCCACGGTCGCGCCTTTCTGCCCAGCGCGGTGAGCAACGACCGCGTCGCCGCACAAGACCAAGAAGCGCAAGCTGCTGGGCTGCGCCGACGTCCGCCGCCCGAGGCGCTTCTCCGGCGGCGAGATGCTCAGCGTGGTGACGATCGATCTCGCCAAGGGCCTGCCGGCGATCGACACCGACGCCGTCGTCGCCGGTGGCGAGGTCGTCTACAGCTCGCCCAGCAGTCTTTTCGTCGCCACCCAGCGTTGGCTCAGCCCCGAGGCGCAGGCAGAGGCGATCTCAGGCGTGCGGACCCAGATCCATCGCTTCGATGTCAGCGATCCCAGCGCGACCTCCTATGTCGCCACCGGCGCGGTCGACGGGTTCATGCTGAGCCAGTGGTCGATGTCCGAGCACGAGGGTGTGTTGCGGGTGGCGAGCACGACCTCGCCGCCTTGGACGCAGGGAGGTGAGATCGGCGAGAGCGAGAGCTTCGTAACGACGCTGGCGACAGCCGGCGATCGCCTCGTCGAGGTCGGCCGAGTTGGCGGCATCGGGCGCGGCGAGCAGATCTACGCTGTCCGCTTCATCGGCGATGCCGGCTACGTCGTCACCTTTCGCCAGGTCGATCCGCTGTACACGCTCGACCTCTCCGACGCGGCCAAGCCCCGCGTCGCCGGCGAGCTCAAGATCCCTGGCTACTCCGCGTATCTGCACCCGGTCGGCGACGGCCTCCTGCTCGGGGTCGGCCAGGACGCAAACGAGGACGGAGTCACGACCGGCGTCCAGGTTTCGCTGTTCGACGTCTCCGACCCGGCGGCGCCGACGCGCCTGAGCCAGGTTGGGCTCGGCAAGGCGACGACCACCGAGGTCGAATACGACCACCACGCCTTTACCTACGTGGCCGAGACCGGATTGGTCGTGCTGCCGCTGGAGGACTGGGATGCGACCGCGGCGGGCTTCTACGGTGCGGTGGGCGTCCGCGTCGATGGCGCCGGCGCGCTGGCGAGCACCGAGCGCACGAGCCATGGGGGTTACGACGCCGCGATCCGCCGCTGCGTTGTCGTCGATGGGCGCCTGTTCACGGTTTCGGCAAAGGCGATCGCCGAGCACGATCCGGGCACGCTCGACCAATTTGGACTAACCCGTTTCAAGGGCTGAACTCAAGCTCCGCCCGGGCGAGGTCGATGAACAGGCGCGGGGATCGCGCCGCGCTGCGCTCGCGATCTCGCAACGGGACGGGCTCACTGAGATATGACCACGATCAAGAGCAAAGCCGGGCGCGACGAGCGCGGATTTACCATGGTCGAGCTGCTCGTCGTCATGCTGATCCTCGGGCTCCTCGCGGCGATCGCAATTCCTTCCTTCTTTAGCCAGCGCGACAAGGCGAAGGACGCCGAGGCAAAGGGCGCTGCGCGCTCGGCGCAGACGGCGATCGAGATCTACGCGACTGAGAACGACGGCGCCTACGACGGCGCCACCTTGGCGAAGCTGAAGACGATCGAGCCGATCCTGCCTGATGCGCCGGTGGCCGGCAACGCGGAGGTGGGCCTGGAGCTGGCCGACACCGATGGCACCGGCTCGCCCAGCGCAACCGGGTACCGAGTCACGGTGACCTCGACCACAGGCAGCACGTTCTCGGTCGCGCGGGCGGGCTCGACCTTCACCTTTCCATGCACGAGCGCGGGCTCGAGCGGCTGCTCGGGCACGAGCTGGAACTAGGGCCGATAGCGCGCGATCGCGGCCGCCATGCGGTCCTGGGCGCTGCGCGCTGCGTCGACGTTGACGCCGTTGTTGAGGACCGAGAAGGCGATCGTGTGGTTGCCGGCATCGCAGTAGCCCGATAGGGCCGAGACGCCGTCAAGCGTCCCGGTCTTGGTCGCGCAGTTGCCCTCGGCGGCGGTGCCGCGCATGCGGTCGGCGACCGTTCCCTCGCGCCCGGCGATCGGCAGCGAGTCGCGAAAGGCCGCGGCGCCTGTTCCGTTCGTCGTCATGCCCACGAGCAGGTCGCCGATCTCGCCTGGCGAGACGTTGTTCTTGCGCGAGAGCCCGGAGCCGTCGACCGCCTGCACGTCGCTGCCGAGCGAGTTGGCGAATCGCTCGACGGCGGCGGCCCCACGCTTGCGAGTACCAGTCTTGCCCGTCGCCGCGCCGACGCGCTTGAGCAGCATTTCGGCGAAGAAGTTGTTCGAGGGCACATTGGTCTCCTCGATCAACGCTTTCACCGGCGGCGAGGCGACCGACGCAAGCGGCTCTTCTGAGAGCTCGGCGTCGGTCAGCTCTGTCCGCCCGACCCGGCCGCCGATCTTGACGCCGCGCTTTCGCAGCGCGTTCTTCAGTCCCTTGGCGGCGACCAGCTCGGGGTTGGAGGCATAGGAACCGCCGTCGTAGCCGTTGTTGAACGAGAGGCCCGAGAGCGGGCTCAGGTCGGGACCGTCGCGGCGGATGCGGTCGAAGATCGTGTCGTCGGCGAGGATGCGACCGCTGATCCGCTCGACGCCGGCCTGCGCGATGTTCTGTGCGAGCGTGGCAACTCGGGTCACGGGCTGGTCGGCTGCCCGGCCAAAGCGCGCCGTGCCGAAGGCCGGGTCGCCATCGCCGACGATGACGAGGTCGCCGTCGAGCAGCGACTGCCCCGCACCACCGAGCTTGCCGACCGCGTACGCGCGTGTTTCCAGCCGCCCCTCGGCACCGAACTCACCGAGAAACGCCGCGGTCGTGAACAGCTTCTGATTCGACGCCGGGACGCGCTCGGTCGAGGCGTTGGAGGCGAACAACGGCTCGTTGGAGCCGGCGTCGGTGTCGAGAACCCAGGCGCCGCTGGAGCCGCCGGCGCTCGCCAGCGCCTGCGAGAGTTCGCTGCGCAGCTGCGACGCCGAGAGCGCACGCTGGGACGCCTCGGGCGTCCCTGGGCGAGCGACAGGCGTGCGCCCGCCGTCGTCGACCGGGGAACCGGCAATGGCGACGCCGGGCGCCACGAGCGCCAGCGCAATCCAGGCAAGCAGTGAGCAGATTCGCGACATCGATCTCAGGCTAGAACACGCCCGGGCGCGCTTCGCTGCGAGCCAGACGCCCAAAAGCAACGGGCCGAGCGGCAGAAAACGCCAAACTATTTGGCGAAATCTGCCGTTCGACGAGGCTGGACGCCCGCGGCGCGCCTGCGCCGGCGCCGCGCCGATTGCGATACTTGGCTCAGGCATGGGCAAGGTTGTCGATATCGAGACCGCTGCGAGCGAGTCTTCGAGCGCTCGCCGTGGGCGCCGGCGCAAGCCGTCGAAGACGGCGCTCGTGCTTGGTGGAGGCGGCTTCACAGGCGGCGTCTATGAGATCGGAGCCCTGCGGGCGATCGACCTGCTGGCCACGAACCGGACCGTGAACCAGTTCGACGTCTACGTCGGCACCAGCGCCGGCGCCTTCGTTTCCAGCCTCGTTGCCAACGGCGTCACGCCCGAGGAGATGATGCGGGTGCTCAACCGCAACCTGCCCTCGCCGCTGCGCGACATCGACCTCGGCACCCTGCTTCAGCCCAACTACCGCGGCTTCATCGGCGGCGCGCTGACCTTCCCATTCAAGCTCGCCAACGTCGTTCGCGAGCTCGCCCAGAACATCGGCGAGGTCTCGGCGGTCGATCTCGCCACCGGCCTCGCCTCCGCACTGCCCAATGGCATCTACACAGCCGCTGGCATCGAACGCTACGTCGCGGAGGTCCTCGCCGACCCCGACCGCTCCAACGACTTTCGCATGCTCGAGCGCGAGCTCTATCTGATCGCCACCGACCTCGACACGACCGAGCGCGTCGTCCTGGGGGAGGGCGAGTGGGCCGATGTACCGATTTCGAATGCGGTCGCGGCCTCCGGGGCGCTGCCGGGGATCTACGAGCCGGTCGAGATCAACGGACGTGAGTTCATCGATGGCGGCATTCTCTCGACCACGAACGTCGACGTCGCGATCGAGCGCGGGGCCAAGTTCGTCGTTGTCATCAACCCGCTCGTCCCCTATGTCAACGACTTTCAGAAGAACATTCCCACGGTCACCGGCTCGCGGGCGCGGCGCGTATCTGACATGGGCGTGGTCGCGATCGCCAACCAGACCTTTCGCCTGCTCTCGCACGATCGCCTGCACCGCGCGGTCGAGATCTGGGAGGAGCGCTACCCCGGCGTCGACATCATCCTGATCGAGCCCGAGCTCGACGACGAGCTCATGTTCGGCACCTCGATCCTCGACTACAGCGCGCGCCTGCAGATCGCCAAGCACGGCTTCGAGTCGGTGACGATGAAGCTCGCGCTCGACTACGAGCGCTACAAGACGATCGCCGAGCGCCATGGCATCGAGATCTCCGCGCGCCGGGTTCGCCACGTGCTCGCCCAGGTCGAGCGCGAGCGCGAGAAGATGCCGGCGTGGCGCCGGGTGCTCGAGCTCACCAACGCGGCGCTGCTGCGCGGCGGGCCGCGACCGGTGCCAGAGGCAGACGAAGCCGAAGCCGCTGAGGCCGAGTAGCGAGCCGGCCGAGTCGGCTCAGTCGCAGATCCGGATCGCCTTCTGCAGGCTGAGCGCCCGCCCGTCGAGCGTCTCGGCAATCGCTCGCACCTCCGGCTTGCGGCCACGCCGCAAGAGCTTCGGGCGCAGCTGCGCCTTGAACGGGCCGACGCGGTCGCGACCGCTGAGCTTCGCGCCGACGCGGAAGCTGACCTCGGTCAGCGTCGCGGCGTCGGGTCCGCGCACGCGGGCGAGGAAGTCCTTGGCCGAGCGGCAACTGCGTCCGTTCTCGCGCTGCGAACGGGGCAACTTCAGCTTCAGCGCCGGCTTCTGGCGACAGCCGGCGCCGCTGCATGTGCGCAGCGAAGCGAGCCGGGCCGCAAGCGCGGCTTGGGCGGGGACGTAGGCCGGGTTTCCGGCAACGTTGGTGAGCTGGAAGGGGTCGAGCTCCATGTCGTAGAGCTCGACCTCGCCGGTGCCGTTCTCGACGTAGGCGTAGCGCGCGTTTCGCACGGCGTTGTAGACGACGCCCGGGATGCCCTCCTCGTCGTCGGCCGAGCTGTACTGCTCGATCAGCAGCTCGCGCCCGCGCAGGCGCTCGGGATGCTCGGCTGAGGGCAGCAGCGAACGTCCGTCGACCGCGAGGCCGGCGCTGGCGCCGGCAGCATCGAGCACCGTCGGTGCGATGTCGGCGTTCGCCGAGAGATCGGTGACCGTCTTGCCCTCTGTAACGCCGGGCCCGCGAATCAGCATCGGCACCCGGATCGCCTCGTCATAGACGCGGTTCTTGCCGGTCATGATCCGGTGCTCGCCGTGAAAGAAGCCGTTGTCGGCGGTGTAGACGATAAGCGTGTTGTCGAGCTCGCCCGACGCTTCGAGCGCGTTGACGATGCGCTCGATGCCCTCGTCGATCGCCAGCAGCGACTCAAGCCGGCAGCGATAGTCGCGCGTCGTCTCGGCGATCTGGGCGCTGGTCAGCGCCGGGCGGGTCGCGATCCCCTGCGGCTTGTCGGCGACATCTGCCTCGTTGAAGTTGGGCGGCGCGGGCAGCGGCGTGGAGCCAAAGGCGCCGATGTGGCGAACTGCCGGCTTCGCTGTCGTCTCACAACGCGTCGGTGTCTCGTTCGGGCCGGCGTTGGGGCCGCCGGAGTGAGGGGCGAGGTAGGCGACCGAGAGGAAGAAGGGCTGGGCCTCTGGAGCGCGACGGCCGATCAGCTCAACCGCCTTATCGGTGTAGACGTCGGTCGAGTAAAGCGCCGGGTTCGCGGGCGCATCGGGGTTGGCATTGTTCGAGCCGTAAGTGTTGATCTGGCCGTCTTCGAGCAGTTGGTAGCCGTAGAAGGTGTAGGTGCGCTTGGAGCCGTGCCACTCCGACCAGCCGTCGGGCACGCCGACTGCGCTCGACTCGTAACCGTTGAGGAACTTGCCGATGTGGGACGTGTAGTAGCCGGCGCGCTGCATCCACACCGGCAGCGTCTCGGCGAGGTTGAGACGATCGAAGCCGCCCTGGGGTGGGGCATTGCCGAGTACCTGGTGGTTGTGGGCGTACTGGCCGGTGAGATAGGTCGCGCGCGAGGGACAGCAAAGCGGCCAGTTGGTGAAGTTGTTGGCGAAGGTGGTGCCGCGGTCGCCGAGCATGCTCTCGGTTTTTGGCATCTGCGCCATCGAGGCCTGCGTCTGGTCGTCGGACATGACGACGACGACGTTGGGCTTGGATGCGTTACCGCCGCCGCCCTGGCCCGCAGCGGGCTCGGTCGAATCGCCGGCACCCGCGGCGGCGAGAACCACCGCCGCGAGCACGGCCACCCCCGCAGTGACCTCCCTCATCCTTCCCATGCTCCGGAAACCCTGGGCCGCGGGCAAAGTTTCGTCGACGAGGGGTCACTTACTGGGCCCACGCTCCAGTAACTGCCCCTTCACCGCTTCGGCGAACGCTCAGACGCCGCCCCCGCCTCCGCATCCCCCGCCGCATCCGCCCCCGCCGCCCGCGGAGCCGTCGCCGCCGAAGTCCATCGGCAAAGCTCCGCCGTCGCCACCACCACCTCTGCGGTAGCGCGAACGCACCGCACGCCGGAAATCGACCGCGATGCCCAGGGGTAGCTCGATTCCAAGACTTCGGTCGAGGTTCCAGAGGATCGATTCGCCTTCGCGTGCCCCCGCATCGCTTCGGTCCCATGCCTGGACGAGCTCCGTCTCGCCGTCGGCGTCCTCGAGCTCGCTGTCTCCTTCGGGAATGTGGTGCAGGTACTCGCCGTAGGCGCGATCGCAGAAGTCGATGTAGCTGGCTGAGTCGAGGATGAACTCATGCCAGGCGAGGTCTACGACTCGCGACGGCATCGCCAGGGTCGTCCCGCCGCGCCAGGCACAGCAGATGAACCAATCGCGAAGGCCTTGCTCGATCTCGGCGTACTCATAGTCGCTCAGCGTGGGCTGCTTGCGGCGAACCCCGCGCTCGATGTGTGCGGGGAACTGATATCCGGCGATGAACTTCTCGCCTTTTTTCGGCGAGGGCCGGCGTCGGAACAAACCGCGGTCTCTTCTCGATGTCGTTCTCATCTCCATGCGGAAATGATCCTCGACCTAGCCTCACGCGAACCTAAAGCGCCCGCCGCCAAGTCACAAACTCAGCACAAGCAGCCTGGCGCCACCGAGCGGTACCTAACTGCACCCAGGCCTCAGTTTCCTCCCGCTCGACCGCATCGCGCCCGGCTCGGCGCTACTTCTCGTAGAGCCCGTCGATCTCGGCCGCGTACTTGTCGGCGACGACGTTTCGCTTCACCTTCATCGTCGGCGTCAGCTCGCCGCTCTCTTGCGAGAGGTCGGCGGGCAGGACCTTGATCTTCTTCACCTGCTCGACGCGGGCGAACTTCTCGTTGATCTTGTTGACGTGGGCCATGATCGAGGCCTGCACGCCGGGATCGCCGGGCAGCGAGCCTGGGTCGACTCCGTGTGCCGAGCCGTACTTGGCGGCCTCCTCGGGATCAAGCGTGACGAGGGCGACCAGAAACGGCCGGCGGTCGCCGATGACGACGCACTGGGAAACGAGCGCGTGCTGTTTGATCTGCGCCTCGAGGTTGGCCGGGGTGATGTTCTTGCCCCCGGCGGTGATGATGATGTCCTTCTTTCGGCCGGTGATCTTGAGGTAGCCGTCGGGATCGATCTCGCCGATGTCGCCGGTGTGAAGCCAGCCGTCGACGATCGTCTCCGCCGTCGCCTCGTCGTTCTTGTAGTAGCCCTGGAAGATGTTGGCGCCCTTGACGAGGATCTCGCCGTCCTCGGCGATCTTCAGCTCGCAGCCTGGAAACGGCTTGCCGACCGTGCCCCAGCGAAAGTCCTCGGGCGTGGAGATCGTCGACGCGGTCGAGGTCTCGGTCATGCCCCAGCCCTCGAGCACGAGCACGCCGGCGGCGTCGAAAAACTCGAGGATCTCCGGGTTGATCGGCGCGGCGCCCGTGACCGCGAGGTTGAGGTTGCCGCCGAACAGGCCGCGGATCTTCGACAGGACCTGTTTGTCGGCGAGCCGGTACTGAAAAGCGAGGATCGAGTTCGGCTTCTTGCCTGCGCGCTCGAGCGCGCGCACCTTCTTGCCGACGCCGATCGCCCAGTCGAAGACGCGCTTCTTCAGCCCGCCCTCCTCCTCAATTGCCGACGTCGCCGCCGTGTAGATCTTCTCGAAGATCCGCGGCACCGAGGGGAAGTAGGTGGGCTTGACCTCGGCGAGGTTCGACATGATCTTCAGCGGGTCGCGCTCCCAGTAGGCGAGCGTCGCCCCGAGGTCGAAGGTGCCGAGCTGGATCAGCAGGGCGAAGGAGTGTGCCAGCGGCAAGAACAGGTAGGTGATCTCGTCGTCGCCGAGGACATTGACCGCGTGCACCATCTCGAGCATCGAGTGGTAGTTGCCGTGGGAGATGACGCAGCCCTTGGGCGGCCCGGTGGTGCCCGAGGTGTATATGAAGGTGCAGATATCGTCGCCGCTGACACTCGACCAGCGCTGCTCCCAGTCGGCCTCGCTGCCCTCGGCGCCCCGCGCTTCGAGCTCGGCCATCGCGATCGTGCCGTTGGACTGGCCGGTCATGCGGATGACGTGCTCGAGCTTCGGGCACTTGTCGCGCACGCGGCGTACCTTGTCGGCCTGCTCGTCGTCCTCGACGATGACCGCGACGGCGTCGGAGTTCTCGAGTACGTACTGGCACTCCTCCGGCGAGTTGGTCTGATAGATGGGAACGACGGTCGCGCCGGCCGAAAGCGCGGCGAAGTCGAAGTAGGTCCACTCTGGACGAGTGTTCGAGAGGATCGCGACCTTGTCGCCCTTCTCGATCCCGAGATCGATCAGCCCGAGCGAGAGCTTGCGCACGATCTCGCCGACCTCGGTATAGGTCTTCGACGACCACTGCCCGGAATCGTCCTTGTAGATGACGGCCTTCTTGGAGCCGTGCTTGCGAACCGCCAGCGGGAGCAGGTCCGCCAGGGTCGAAGCGCCGGTCGCCGCCTCGGTCGCAGGTCTGTCGACCGTCGCCATCTCCATCAATGTGCCTCTCCCCGGTAGTCGCGGAAACCCAACGGCTACGCCGTCAGGCAGCGAAACTTACCTCAGCCGGAGTACCGGAGTACTCGAGGGCCGCTCGCGCGGCTTTGTGTCAGGCGGCAGCCTGTTCGGGCTTGGGCGACTGACCGAGCTGGCGAAGCGTGGAGAGAAAGAGGGCCTTGTCGATTCGGCCGTTGAAGATCGGTACGCCGGTCTCGACGCATCTGGAGATCACCTCTTCACGCTTCATGTGCATCTCGTCGGCGAGCTCGGACGGCGTCAGGTGATTGGCCACGTGCTACTCCTCGATAGCTGACAGGAAGATTACAAAGAGTCTTATCGCGTCTTGCGGACGCGGTCAAACCAATACTCACACCGGGTTCGCAATATCGATGAATTCGTGCTCGATCTCGAACCGTTCGGCGACGAGATCGCCGAGCCGGCGGATGCCGAGCGTCTCCGTCGCGTAGTGCCCGGCGGCGATGAAATGGATCGCGGCCTCGCGCGCATCGGCCATCACGTGCTCGGCCGGCTCGCCGGTTAGGTAGGCGTCGAGGCCGAGAGCGATCGCGTCGTGCACGTTTCCGGCCGCGGCCCCCGAGCAGATGCCGATCGAGCGCACCTCGGCTGGCCCTGCGTCGAAGACGAGCGGCTCGCGGTCCAGCAGTTCTGCGACGGCGGCGAAGAGCTCGGCGGCAGCGATCGGCTGCTCGCGAACGCCGACGACGCCGATCGCGCGCCCGCGCACCACCGCCAGCTCGCCAGGCTGGCGCTCGAATCCGAGCGCCGCGCAGAGCAGGGCGTTGTTGCCGACCTGCGCGTGCGCATCGAGCGGCAGGTGATAGCCGGCGACCGAGAGCTCGGCGCCGAGCGCGAGGTGCAGCCGCGCCGCCATCGCCTCGCTCAGCGAGCGGGGCAGAAAGTCCCAGAAGAGGCCGTGGTGGGCGAGCACCATCTGCGCGCCGCAGTCGCGCGCCTGCGTCAGCAGCTCGAGGTGCGCGGAGACACCCGTGGCGATTTTTGTCACCTCGCCGGCACCCGGGACCTGGAGCCCGTTGGGGCCGTAGTCATCGAAACTCGAGGCGTCGAGCAGCTCGTCGCAGAAGGCGATGATCTCGTCGCGCGCGGCCATGGCGCGACGACTCTACGATGTTCGCCAATGCAGGATGCAACCTCCAGCACGGCGGGCAAGCGCAGCGCCTTCATCGACTCCTTGATGGACACGGAGCTGTACTCGATCGGTGCCTATTTCTGCGATGAGAACCCCGAGCTTGTCGACGATGTCGTTCGCCTCAGCGTCGAGATCGAGCGCTCGGGCCTCGAGGCCTACGCAAGGGCCGGTGACGCAGCGCTCGAGGAGACCTTCGAGACGCTGCTGACGGGGCTCGCGGTGCGCTACTACAAGGCGGTTGCGGGCTGAGCCCCTGGATTCCGCGCGTGCTGATCGTCCTCATCGGCGCCGGGGTGATCGCCGCGATCGTTTCGATCTCGGTCGGCGAGGGCGGGCCGCTGGGGTCCGATGTCGGCGGCGTCAACGAGGTGCAGCGAATCTTCGGCGGCGTCTCCCAGGACGGCGCAATTCTCGGTTCCGATGATGCCGAGATCACCGTCTCGGTCTTCAACGACCTCCAGTGCGCCAGCACCTGCGTCGAGTTCGAGCTCGAGACGATCGACCCCCTGATCGAGCAGTACGCGCGCGGCGAGGATGTGCGCTTCGAGTTTCGCCACTTCTCGCTCGCCCCCAACGACACCACGCTCGCGGCGATCGCGGCCGAGGCGGCGGGGCTGCAGTCGCGTCAGTGGCAGTACCTGGACACGTTCTTTCGAAATCAGGAGCTGGTCGCGAGCCGCGGCGTCGTCGATTCGACGATGCGCGAGATCGCCGAGGCGGTACCGCAGCTCGAGCTCGAGCCATGGCAGGACGCCTACGACTCGGGTGAGGCCGAGGAGCTGGTGCGCGCCGATGCCATGCTCGCCAACGAGCTCGAGCTCACGGCCGAGCCAGCGGTGGTGGTCTCCGGGCCCGGCGGGCAAAGTGAGCTGACCGATACGCCCAGCCTCGAGCAGATCGAGGAAGCGATCGACCAGGTGGCGCTTCGTTAGCCGGGATTGCGCGCGGCGACGATCCAGACCGATGCCTGGGCATAGACCCCTTCGGGTCCGGCGAGCTCCTCGTAGGCGTCGCGCAGCGCCGCTTCGATCTTTGGGCGGAGTCGCTCGGCCTCGTCGCCTGCAAGGCGCATGAGCTCGGCAGCCGGGCCGATCGCCGTGACGAAGTTGACCGTTTCGTCGAGGTCTTTGCCCATGCGGTAGCTGACGTCGAAGCGATGAAGCGTGATCTCCTCGAAGCCGGCGTGGACGAGGATCTCGGTCGTCGTGTCGGCGTTTGCCATCGAGAACGGGCCCGGTCCGCAGGTCGGCTCATCGGTCTCGTCGGGTCGTTCGAGGAAGCGATTGGCGACCAGCTCGCCGCGATGAAGCCAGTCGTTGTCGAGCTTTCGCCGCCACACGGTCATGCACAGCTGGCCGCCAGGGATGAGGGCGCTGCGAATGTTGCGAAGCGCCGGGACCGGCGCCGCGAAGAACATCGTCCCCATGCGTGAGAAGGCGTAGTCGAACCCGTCGCCGAGCTCGGCCACCTGGGCATCGCCGACGAAATACTCGATGTTCTCGATGCCGGCCTGCGAAGCCTCTTCGCTGGCGGTCTCGATGAAGCGCTCGCCGGCGTCCATGCCGACGACGTGACCTTCGGCTCCGACGAGCTCGCCAAGTCGAACGGTCGTCTCGCCGAGCCCGCAGCCGATGTCGAGCACGCGCGCACCTGCGGCCGGTGGATGCAGGCGAAGAGCCTCCTCGGACAACGGCGCGTTCTGCGTCGTGATCACGTCGCGAATAGCGAGCCAGCGATCGAAGAGGACGCCGCCCCACGCCTCGACAGCTTCCTCGTTCATCGGCGCTATCTGTGCCATCGGTTGACCTTAATCGAGGCGTGATCGACGCGCAAGCGTTGACGAGTCGGTCTCGCGAAATAATGGACTGGCAATGTCACAGGACAACGTCGAGCTCGTCCGGGCTGTATTCGCGTCTGTGACGATTCCAGGGGATCCCGAACCGATAATCGCCGTCAGCGATCCGGGCTTCGAGATGCACCTCGTCGGGGTCGGCGGAGAACCCGTCTACTACGAGGGTGCGAGTGGCATCCGTGAGTTCTTTCGCGACGTGGCCGAGGACTGGGAAACCTTCCGCTTTGAGGGGACAGATTTCCGTGATCTCGGCGACCGGGTTGTGGTGCTCGGGGATGTTCGAGGTCGCGGCCGCGCGAGCGGGGTTCAGGTTGAAGATCGTTGGGGCTTGATCGTCGAGCTGAAGGCAGGCACGGCCATGAGCCTGCACGGGTACCTCGACGAGCGCGGAGCTCTAGACGCTGCTGGCTTGACGGAGTGAGTCCCGTCTGGCGCTGACCGACGACCGTCAGGTGCCCTCGGCGTTCGGCTTTGCCGGCGTCGCGGGCTTGTCGGCGAGGATCGAGCCGAGCTTGTGCGTCAGCAGGACGAGGCCGATGAGCACGATCGCGCCGATCCAGAGGACCGGATCGGTGGGCGAGAGCTCCTCGAGCTCGCTGCCGAGGTAGACGAAGACCGCGGTCAAGGGGATGTAGCCGACGGCAGTGGTCCAGGCGTAGGTCGAGAAGCGCACCCGAGCTGCCCCGGCGACAATCGAGAAGAAGCTGAACGGGACCAGCGGGATCAGCCGCATTGCCAGCAGCGTCGGCGCGCCGGCACCGGCGGCGATCCGCTCGACGCGCTCGAATCGGACCTGGCCCATGAGCCGGTAAAGCAGCGGCCGCGCCGCATATGCGCCGACGAAGTAGCCGACGATGCCGTTGACCGTCCAAGCGACCGTCATCAGCGCCAGCGCGCCCCAGAATCCGTAGACGAAGCCGCTCGCGAGGTTGAGGATCTCGGTCGGATACCAAACGACGACGTGGACGAGGGCGAGCAAGAAGACGATGAGGACGCCGCCGACGCCAAGCTCGCGCAGGTCGTAGCGCAGGGCCCCGGTCCTACCCGCGAGCGCGTCGGAGAGTGCGTCGCGCAAGGGCTCGATCGCGAACACGAGCACTGCGAGCAGGCCGATTCCGGCGAGCGTGACGGCGACGCCTGTCAATGACGGAAGACGCCCGCGACCGCGACCGTTGGGTGTGGGGGCAGATTGGCCGGTCAAGTCTCGATCAAGTATGCGTAATGCCCAATGGCGCGCAGGCGGAATGGCCGAAGCAGGCGTTTTCGCAATACTCAGACGCCTCGGGGCGTGGCGCAGCCTGGTAGCGCGCACCGTTCGGGTCGGTGAGGTCCCCGGTTCAAATCCGGGCGCCCCGATTGGCGCGATTCGCCGACCGCCAGCTTGCGTCCCATAGTGGGACGCTTGCTGCCGCTCGACTGGTTGGAGCGCCGCTAGTGGTGATGGGTGTGGCCCGATAGCAGGCGCAGGACGTGGGGGATCGCCTCGGCGATGCCGCCGCCGGCCTGCTCGATCGCCGGCGGGTTGCCCGGGAAGTTGACGATCAGCGTGCGCCCGCGGGTGCCGACGAGCCCGCGCGAGACCATCCACAACGAGACGTGATCGCGCGATGCCGTCGCTCATCGCCTCGGCCATCCCCGGAGCCTCGCGGTCGATCACGTCGCGGGTCGCCTCGGGGGTGACGTCGGAGCGCGAGAAGCCGGTGCCGCCGGTCGTCATCACGAGCTCGCAGCCGCCCTCGTCACACCACCAGCGCAGGCGCCCGGCAATCAGCTCGCGCTCGTCGGGGATCACCTCGCTGCCGACCACGATCGCGCCGACGCTCTCGGCGAAGGCTGCGAGCGCCGGGCCGCTCTCGTCGGTGCCGTCGCCGCGCGAGCGCGAGGTCGAGACCGTGATCACGGCCGCGCGCGGCTGTTCGCGCTCAGCCACCGTCGCGCTCCCAGGTGCCGCTGCGCCCGCCCGACTTGTGGACGAGCTCGATCGCCTCGATCGTGACTCCGCGCTCGATGCCCTTGACCATGTCGTACACGGTAAGCGCTGCGATCGAAACCGCCGTCATCGCCTCCATCTCGACGCCGGTTCGGGCCGTCAGCCCGCACTCTGCCGTCAGCACAACCAGCCCGGCACGCTCGTCGATGCGGCCCTCAATATCGACGAAGTCGAGGCCGAGCGGATGCGCGAGCGGAATCAGCTCCCCGGTGCGCTTGGCGGCGCCGATCCCGGCCAGCCGTGCGGTGCCAAGCACGTCGCCCTTGGGCGCGTCGCCGCGCGCAACCGCTGCCGCGGTTTCAGGCGACATCCGCAGGCGCGCCTCAGCCCGAGCCCGCCGCTCGGTCTCCGGCTTCGCCCCAACATCCACCATCCGCGCCGAGCCCGAGTCGTCGAGGTGCGTCAGCTCGGCCGAATCCCGCCGAGCGGCAGATTCCGTGGCGTAGTCCCACGTTTCCTGCCGCTCGGCGTCGGGCCGTTCGGCGTCGAGCGGGGGGAGGGTGCCGTCGACGGCGGTTCGCTTCCCGGCGTCGACCTCGACCTTCCAGATCGGGGCCTCGGCCTTGATCCGGTCGATCGCCTCGCGAGCGCCGGCAAACGCCTCGCCGCGATGCGCCGCCGAGACGGCGACGATCACGCTTGGCTCGCCAAGCGCGACGGAGCCCGTGCGGTGCTCGCCCACCGCCGCCTCGAGCCCGTGTGCAGCGACGGCCTGATCGAGGATTTCGCCGATCCTCTCGGTCGCCATCTCGGTGTAAGCCTCATAGTCGAGGCTGTCGACGTCGCGGGTCGTGCCGCTGAAGACCACGGTGGCCCCGGCCCCCGGTCGCGAGACTGCAGCAGCGAGGCGCTCGAGCGAAAGCGGTTCGGCGGTGACTCGCGCGTGGACGAACGCGGTAGCACCGCCGCTGACCGGCGGGATCAATGCGATCTCGTCGCCGTCGCTGAGCAGCGTCTCCTCGCCAACGTACTCGCGGTTGACCGCGGCTCGGACCGGCATTCGCTCGAGGATCTCGCCGAGTCCCGGCTCTTGCTGGGCAGCCGCGAGCGCGTCGGTGACGCTGGCGCCGGTGGGCAGCTCGAGTGTCAGCCGCTCGCGCCCCGCGCGCTCGCGAAACACGGCAAACAGCCGCAGCTCGACATTCATCGCGCAATCGTACGTCGCTGGGCGCTCACCGAAGCAGCTCGATCTCGACCCGCTCGCCGGCCGCGACGTCGCCGCTCTCGGTCGGGATGATCGCCAGCGCATCGGCTCCGAGCATCGAGGTGAGCACGTGGGAGGACTGTTCGCCGGTCGAATGCGCGTGCCAGCCGTCATCTCGAAGCTCGAGCTTGCAGCGGACGAGGTGGGCACGCCCGGGCGGCTTCGCATAGGGCTCGTCGAGGATCGCGGTGGCCCGTGGGGTGGCGTCGGCGACTCCGAGCATGGCCCGGATCGCGGGACGGACGAAGAGCAGGAAGGTGACCATCGCCGAGACCGGATTGCCGGGCAGTCCGAAGACGAGGCCGCGACTGGGCCCAAGGCCCGGGCGTCGGGGCGCGACCCCGAACCAGGTCGGCTTTCCCGGCCGCAGGGCGACACCCCAAAAGACCTCCTGCGCACCGAGCTTGCGCAGACCCGCCTTGACGTGGTCGTGAGCGCCGACCGAGACGCCGCCCGAGATCACGGCGATGTCGGTCGTCAGCGCTCGGCTCAGGGCGGTCTTGGTCGCCTCGTCAGTGTCGGCGACGATCTCGGCGAAGGCGATCTCGGCGCCCGCTGCGGCGACGAGCGCCGAGAGCGAATGCGCGTTGGAGTTGCGAATCGCGCCGGGGCGAAGCGGCTCGCCGGGCTCCTGCAGCTCATCGCCCGTGGTCAGCACCGCGATCCGCGGGCGTCTCGCACAGACCACCTTGGCGCGACCGACCGAGGCGAGCACGCCGATCTCGGCCGCCCCGAGCTCGACGCCGGGTTCAAGCACGACCTCGCCCGCGGCGATGTCGTCGCCGGCGTATCGCGTATCGCGACCGCTCTCGACCGCGACCTGAATCGAGACCTGGTCTTGGCGAGCGCCGTCTGTGTCCTCGACGCGAACGACAGCGTCAGCGCCCTCGGGCATCATCGCGCCGGTCGAGATTGCAATCGCCTCCCCAGAGCTCACCGTGGCGGCGGCGGGGTGGCCGGCGCGAGACTCGCCGGAGAGCTTCAAGCTCACCGGCGTCTCGGCGCTGGCGCCGGTGGTGTCGGCAGCACGGACGGCGTAACCGTCCATTGCTGAGTTGTCGAAGCCCGGCACCGCGTCGGTGCTCGTCACCGCCTCGGCGAGGATGCGACCCGCCGCGGCCTCGACGGCGACCGGCTCGACACCGAGCGACCCCGTTCGTTCGAGCACCATGCGGCGCGCGTCCTCGATCTCGGTCAGCTGCGAGGCCAAATCGAGCCTGAGCGTACTTTGGTGGGAGAATGAGCCGATGAAGCGCGTTGTCATCCCCGGCGCGGTGCTTGCCGGAGGGCTGGGCCGCCGGATGGGGGAGCCAAAGGCGATGGTCGAGCTCGGTGGCCGCCCGCTGGTGGCTCGCGTCGTCGCCACCGTCGGCTCGGCCGGTCTCGAGCCCGTAGTCGTCGCCAAGCCAGACTCCGTCTTGCCTCGGCTCGACTGTCGCCTGCTCAGCGAGCCCGACGAGCCGCGCCACCCGCTCACCGGCATCGTCGCGATGCTGCGCGCCAGCGCCGGCCGCAGCGTCGTCGTCATCGCCTGTGACATGCCGCTCGTGCCGGCGAAGCTCTTGAGCTGGATCGGCAACCTCGAAGAGGAGGTTGCGGTGTGCGAGGTCGGCGGCGAGCTCGAGCCGCTGCTCGGGCGTTACTCGCCCGCTGTTGCCGACTCACTCGAGACGGCGCTCGAGTGTGGCGAGCCGATGCGCGAGGCGGTGGCTCGGCTGAACCCTTTCGTGATCTCCGAAACGCACCTGGCCCGATTCGCCGACCCGCGGCGGATCGTCTTCAACGTCAACTCCCCCGAGGACGTCACCCAGGCCGAGAACCTGCTCGCCGGGCGCACGACTCGCATCCGGCATCGCGCCCGGCGCTTCGCCGAGCGCTTCACCAGCGACGATGGCGGCCAGCCAATCTCAGACCTCGAGGCCGCAAGCCCGAACCCAGATCCTGGAGGCTTAACGAAATGATCAACAGCAAAGGCGAGGTGGGATAAGCAATGGCGACGATCCTCTGCGTCCTCTATGACGACCCTGCGGACGGCTATCCGCCCGAGTACCCGCGCGACGAGATCCCGGAGATAAAGGGGTACCCGGACGGCCAGACCACGCCAACGCCCGACGGCCTCGACTTCAACCCCGGTGAGCTGTTGGGCTGCGTCTCGGGGGCGCTCGGGCTGCGCAAGTTCTGCGAGGACAGCGGACACGAGCTGATCGTCACCTCCGACAAGGAGGGTGAGGACTCGGAGTTCGAGCGCCACCTACCCGACGCCGAGGTGGTGATCTCGCAGCCATTTTGGCCCGCGTACCTGACCGCCGAGCGGATCGCCAAGGCGCCGAACCTAAAGCTCGCGATCACCGCCGGCATCGGCTCCGACCACGTCGATCTCGACGCTGCGGTCGCGAACCAGATCACCGTCGCCGAGGTCACCTACAGCAACTCGATCTCGGTCTCTGAGCACGTGGTGATGATGATCCTCGGCCTGGTCCGAAACTACATCCCGTCCTATGAGATCGTCATCGACAAGGGCTGGAACATCGCCGACGCGGTTTCGCGCAGCTACGACGTCGAGGGCATGCAGATTGGCACCGTCGCCGCAGGCAGGATCGGCACGGCGGTCCTGCGCCGGCTGAAGCCATTTGACGTCGGCCTTCACTACACCGATCGCCATCGCCTGCCGGCCGAGGTCGAACAGGAGCTGGACCTGACCTTTCACGAGTCGGCTGCGGCGATGGTCCCGGGCATGGATGTGGTCACGATCAACGCGCCGCTTCATCCCGAGACCGAGCACCTCTTCGACGCCGAGATGCTGGCGAAGATGAAGCGCGGCGCCTACATCGTCAATACGGCGCGGGGAAAGATCTGCGATCGAGATGCGATCGTCGCAGCGCTCGAGTCCGGGCAGCTGGCCGGCTACGCGGGCGACGTCTGGTTTCCCCAGCCGGCGCCGCAGGATCACCCGTGGCGGACGATGCCCCACCACGGGATGACGCCGCATACGTCGGGAACGAGCCTCTCGGCGCAGACGCGGTACGCGGCGGGCACGCGCGAGATCCTCGAGTGCTATTTCGCCGACAAGCCGATTCGCGACGAGTACCTGATCGTCGACGCCGGAGCGCTCGCCGGAGCCGGGGCGCATTCATACAGCGTGCGCGAGGCAAAAACGTAGGTCGATCGCCCTCGGCTGGGTGAATCGCCGGCCGCCTGTCCGCCGTCAGCGTCTAATACCCGCTGCCGCTGTCGCTGTTGTCCTCGGCGTCCTCGGACCTCTCGTCGACTTCCTTCTCGATGTCGTCGGCCGCCTGCTCGGCTGCGTCACCGGCCTCCTCGCCGGCTTCCTCGAGCTCCTTACCGGCGTCCTCGGCTGCGTCACCGATCTCCTCGCCGGCGTCGTCGAGCCGGTCGCCGGCGTTCTCGCCGGCTTCTTCGAGTTCCTGGCCCGCCTCCTCGATCCTGTTCTCGTCCTCATCGTCGCCGCAGCCAGCGACTCCGATGCCTCCGAGCGCGAGCGCGAGGGAAGCGGCCACCGTCGCAAATTTTTGCTTCGAATCGATCATTTGTCGTCGTCGGCCTCGCTCTCGACGTCCTGACCGGCCTCTTCGGCGGCGTTGCCGGCGTCCTCGCCGGCCTCTTCGAGTTCCTGGCCTGCTTCCTCGACCGCGCCCTCGTCGTCATCGTCGCCGCAACCAGCGACGCCGAAGCCCCCGAGCGTGAGCGCGAGAGAAGCAGCCACCGTCGCAAACTTTCGCTTCGAATCACTCATGATCCGGACTTTACCCGCCAGCGGTACTCCCAACCCCGCGACGTCTTCAGAGCCGATACCTATGCCGCGTAGCGGTGATGCAGGTCGAGGATGTTGCCGTCGGGGTCCTCGAAGATCGCCTGATGACAGACGCCGCTGTCGATCGTCTCGCCCTTGAACACGACTCCCGCGGCCTCGAGCTCGGTGCGCGCAGCTTCGACGTCATCGACATGAAGCGCGATCGGAGCTGTGTGCGGGCTGAACTCGATCCCGAAAGCGTCAGTCTGCATCACCGCGAGGGTCAGCGTGCCCGTTTCGAACTCGCCGGCGGGCATGTTGCCCCAGCGCTTGGATCGCTTCAGTCCCAGGACGTCGCCGTAGAACTCGTCGGCCTTGGCGAAATCACGCGTCGGCACGGTGACGAAGTCGACGCCGGTGATCTCGAATGTCGGGCTCAATGCGGATTCCTTTCGAGGTGGATGGTCAAGTGACGGCTGCCGTCGCGTGGGCGTCTTACGACCGGCTCGAGCCAGGCAATTGTCACACAGGCTCGACCGTATCGCCGACCGAGATCTCGCCTGGCTCGATCACAGTGCAGTACGCGCCCATGATCCCGCCGAGCTCGTCGTTGGCACGGCGCAGGACCTCGAGGTCGACCTCGATCGTGTCGGGGTCGATCGTCGTGATCACGCAGCGCTCGCACGGCTCCCTCACCGCCAGCACGACCTCACCGACGCGCACATGGGCGCCGATCCAGTCCTGCTCGACCGGCCCTGAGGCACCGTCGAAGACGATGTTGGCGCGAAAACGGCGGCGGTCGTAGCCGAGCTGGGCGAGTGAGCCGGTGCTGAGCAGGAGGATCGGCGCCGCGTCGTGTGAGTGAGCGCCGATCGGGCGCGAGAGCTTGGCGTTCGGCCCCGCGACCTCTCGGATCATCGCCGCGGCCTGCGATGACTCCCATGGATGGCCGGCCACCAGCGGCTCGCCGTCGGCGTCGAGCGTCGCTGCCAGTCCGACCATCCGCTGCTTGCGCCGGCCGGTGACGATGCCGCGCTCGTCGAGCACCCGCAACGAGCGGTCGCCCGGGACGCCGTCGTCGGCGACCTCGAGGCGCTCGAGCTGCTCGCCGCGCAACCCCTTGACCGGGTAGCGCCAGAGCTCGGCGACGTTCACGTCGAATCGCTCGCGGCCGAGTCACCGCCGACGCGCTCGGCGGCAGCGCGTAACTCGGCGATCGACGCACCGCTGAGTCCCCCGAGCCAGCACGCGACCGGTGCTGCGATGCGCTCGGAGGAGTGAGCGGCGACAGCCGCGAGGTCGAGGATCTGCTCGACGTCGGCGTCGCTGGGGGCGTCGGCGCCGAGCTCGGCGGCGAAGGCGTCGATCCATTGGCGTGCGATCATCGTTCACTCCTCGGTTTGTGCCTATGCAATGCTTAAGCAGGTGTCGGCGGACATGTCCGATATGAGCTTGGGCGAGGCGGCAAAGGCCCTCGACGTCAGCGTCGACACGCTGCGCCGCTGGGACAGCGCCGGCAAGCTCGAAACGGTTCGCGACGAGAGTAACCGCCGCCGCGTGCCCGCGGCCGAGGTCGAGCGCCTGCGCGGGCATCCCGAGCGCCACCGCACCGGCGACTCGTTCTCGGCTCGAAACCGCTTTGCCGGAGTGATCACATCGGTCGAGGTCGACGGGGTGATGGCTCTGGTCGAGATCGAGGCTGGTCCGCACCGCGTGATCGCTGCGATCACGCGCGACTCGGTCGAGGAGCTGGGACTGAAGCAGGGCGTTGCCGCGACGGCAATGGTGAAGGCGACGTCGGTGATGGTGGAGAGAACGTGAGAAAGCTTGCGACGATGCAGGCGATCACGGTTGCGCTGCTCGCCGGCTGCGGCGATGACGAGGAGCCGGCTTCGAGCTCGGATTCCGGTTCTGAGCAGCTCGTGATCTCGGCCGCGTCCTCGCTCGAGCCAGCCTTCACGGCCTACGCCGACGAAGCCGGCTTCGACGCGAAGCAGTCGTTCGCGGGCTCCGATGACCTCGCGGCCCAAATCCGCGGCGGCGTCACGCCCGACCTATATGCCGCCGCCAACACCTCGTTGCCCGACGAGCTCTTCGCCGATGGCCTTCTCGCCGAGCCCGTCGTCTTTGCCGGCAACGAGCTCGGGCTCGCGGTCCCCGCCGACAACGAAGCCGAGATCGAGTCGATCGAGGATCTCGCCCGGGGCGATCTCGAGCTTGCGATCGGCGACGAGGGCGTTCCCGTCGGCGATTACACGCGCGAGGTCCTCGCTCGCCTCCCGGGCGGTCAGGGGGAGCAGATCCTCGCCAACGTGCGCTCGAATGAGCCCGACGTCGCCGGCATCGTCGGCAAGCTCAGCCAGGGCGCGGTCGATGCCGGCTTCGTCTACGTAACCGACGTCGTCGCCACCGATGGCGAGCTCGAGGCGATCGAGCTGCCGACAGAGCTTCAGCCCGAGGTCGCATACGGAGTCGCCGTCGTCGAGGGCGCCGAGAATCCCGAGGGCGCTCAGGAGTTCATCGACGGGCTGCTCGATGGCGCGGGGGCCGATGCCCTGGCCGACGCCGGGTTCCTGCCGCCGCCCAGCGAGTGAGCCGCAGCCCCGCGGCACGGCGTCGCCGTTCGCTTGCCTTCCGCTTCGCTCTCTTCGCTTCGCTTGCGATCGCACTCTCGTTTCTGACGCTGCCGATCGTCGCCATCTTCGTCAACGCTGGGCCGGGAGAGCTGGTGTCGTCGCTCGACGACCCGGCCGCACGCGAGGCGCTTTGGCTGAGCCTGCGCACGACGCTGATCGCGCTGGTGATAATCATCGCCTTCGGCACGCCCGCCGCCTATCTGCTGGCGACGCGAGAGTTTCGCGGCAAGGCGGTGGTGACCACGCTCGTCGAGCTGCCGCTGGTGTTGCCGCCGGCGGTCGCCGGGATCGGGCTCTTGGCGGCTTTCGGTCCCGAGGGGATCTTCGGCGAGGCGCTTGACGACGCCGGGCTCGAGCTAGTCCTGCAAACGGCGGGTGTCGTCGTCGCCCTGACCTTCGTCGCGGCGCCGTTCTACATCCGCCAGGCTCAGGCCGCCTTTGCCGCGACCGACTCGAACCTGCTCGACGCTGCGCGCACGCTCGGCGCGAGTGAGGCACGCGCCTTCGTTCGCGTCGCGATCCCCTGCGCCGGTCCGGGGATCAGCGCCGGCCTCGCGCTCGCATGGGGGCGGGCGCTGGGCGAGTTCGGCGCGACGCTGATGTTCGCGGGCTCATTTCAGGGCATCACCGAAACCGTGCCGCTGGCGATCTTCTCCACGTTCTCGCGTGATTTCACCGGCGCCCTCGCGCTGTCGGCCGTTCTGGTCGCGGTCTCGGCTGCGTTGCTGTTGTCGGTGAAGCTGTTGGCACGTACCCCGATCCTCGCCGGGCCCTCGCAGGCGTGAGACCGACGATGCTGCAAGCCGAGTTTCGCGTCGAGCTGCGAGAGATCGCGGTCGAGCTCGCGCTCGAGGTTCAGGCCGGCCGCTGTCTCGCCCTCGTTGGGCCCTCGGGCGCGGGAAAGAGCACGGCGCTGCGCGCGATCGCGGGGCTGCACCGCCCTGACGAGGGACTGATCGAGCTTGGAGACCAGGCGTGGTTCGACTCCCGCGAGGGGCTCGACGTCGCGCCCGAGGGCCGCGGCTGTGGCTACCTGTTTCAGGACTACGCGCTGTTTCCGCATCTGAGCGCCTGGCGCAACGTCGCCTTCGGGATCCGGGCGCGCGACCGCGCCGAGGTGCGAGGCCGGGCGCAGGCGGAGCTCGAGAGCTTCGGCGTCGGCGATCTCGCCGAGGTCGCGCCCGCTCGTCTCTCGGGCGGGGAGCGCCAGCGCGTCGCGCTCGCGCGGGCGCTCGCGCCTCGGCCACGGTTGTTGCTGCTGGATGAGCCGCTGTCGGCGCTCGACGCGCGCACCCGCGCCGCGGCCGGGCGCAAGCTGGCCACGACGCTGGCCGAGCTCGACGTTCCCTCGGTCCTCGTCACCCACGACTTCGCCGAGGCCGCCACCCTCGCCGACGAGATCGCCGTGATCGATGCCGGCCGCCTCGTCCAGCGGGGTTCGGCCAGTGAGCTCAGCGGCAATCCCGCATCGGCGTTCGTGGCCGACTTCGCCGGCGCCTCGGTCCTGCGAGGGATCGCCGCGCCCGGCGACGCGGGCCTCACCCATGTCGAGCTCGAGCGTGGCGGCACGATCGCCAGCACCGAGGACGCCACCGGGGCCGTCGCTGTCGCTGTCTACCCCTGGGAGGTCACGCTCGAGCCGCTGGCCTTCGAGCACGAGACCTCGGCCCTCAACCGGCTCGTCGCCGAGGTCGTCTCGGTGACCGAGATCGGCAACCGGGTTCGCGTCTCGCTGACGACGCCACAGCCGCTCGTCGCCGAGGTCACGGCCGAGTCCGCGGCCCGGCTCGGCCTCGTCGCGGGCGTTCGGGTCGCCGCCACATTCAAAGCGACGGCGACGCGGTTGGTGCAGGTCTAGCGGCCGGTTGTTGGCGACGCGAACGAACGGCTGCCGGCGAGGGGGGAACAAGCATGTCGGCTAGCTCCTCAGGACGCTCGATTCGGAAGCCCGCCGTGCTGTGAGGAGATCCATTCACGACTGTCGTGAACGGATCTCCGCAAGCCGTCGACTTCAGCCGCTCCCGAGGGTCTTACGGTCCACTAACTTCGCCGCGCATGGAGCGCATTGAGCCGGCGCCGCGGCATGGCACCTCGACCTCGACCTCGCGAGGGGCCGCGATCGCCCCGGTCGCGGTTGCCCTCGCAGCTTGGGCCGGGTTGATCCTCGTTGGCTTTTTCTGGGTTCGCCACCTCAACGCCACCGGACCAGACCTGCTCGTCAACGCGCCGCCGCTGGCGGGGCGCTTCGACATCACCCCGCCGGGCGCCCGCATCCTGCTGCCGCTCGCCGTCAGCGCCGCCGTCATCGCCCTGGCGCCGGTGGCGATCCGGCGGCTGGGCTGGAACCGGCTCTTGGTTTGCGTCTTTCTCGCCGGCTTCGCCTGGGCCGTAGCGCTCGCCTTGCTCAACGCCGATTCGGGGCTCACTGGCCCGCCCTTGCGCGACTCCGAGTACCTGCACGACATACCCCTGGTCGGCTCGCCGGGCGTGTTTCTCGACAACTACACCGAGCGCATCGATCTCTACGCCACCCACGTTCGCGGTCATCCGCCCGGATTCATCGTCGGCCTCTGGGGCCTGGACGAGATCGGCCTCGGCGGCGCCCTGCCGGCGGCGCTGGTGATGATCACCGGCGGCGCGCTGGCGGCGCCGGCGGCGCTGGTCGCCCTGCGCGAGGTCGCGGGGGAGAGACGAGCGCGCACCGCGGCACCTTTCATGGTTCTGCTGCCCGCCGCGATCTGGATCGCGACCTCGGCCGACGCCTTCTTCGCGGGTGTCGCAGCCTGGGGCGTGGCGTTGGTCGTCCTCGCCACTGGCCGGGAGGGACGACGCGCGGACCTTCTTGCCGTCGGCGGTGGCTTGCTGTTGGGCGTGACGCTGATGCTGTCCTACGGGCTGATCTTGATCGCGGTGATCCCGCTTGCGGTTGCGATCGCCCGCCGCCGGCCACGGCCGATCGTCCTTGCCGCGGTCGCTGGGCTCGCACCGCTGGCGATCGCGGCGATCGCCGGCTATTGGTGGACCGCAGGCCTGCAGGCCACGCGTGAGACCTACTTCGACGGCGTTGCCTCTGAGCGCCCCTACGGCGTCTTCTTCTTCACCAACCTTTCATCGCTGGCGATAGTCCTGGGCCCGGCGGTGGCCGTCGGGTTGGCGTATCTGCGTGATCGCAGGGCCTGGCTGCTGGTCGGCGGCGCGCTATTGGCCGTCGCGCTCGCCGACGTCAGCGGCATGTCGAAGGGAGAGGTGGAGCGCATCTGGCTTCCGTTTGCGATCTGGATCGCGCTGGCTACCTGCGCGCTGCCGGCAACGCCGGGCGCGATTCGTGGATGGCTGGGGGCCGCGGCGAGCTTTGCCCTGGTTGTCGAACTCGGGGTACTGACCTCGTGGTGAAAGCGGGGTCATGTACGGCAATCGGCTTGCACCGGCTAGGTTTCTATAGATGTATCGCAACAACGGCGCAGGGACCGCACAGCTGCACCCGGCGACGCTCGCCGTCATCGCCGGTCGGCCCGGTGGCCCCGGCGACCCGCTGAATCAGCCGCCCGTCTTCGCTTCGGCCTTCGGATCGGGCGACGGGCCGGGCTACGCGCGGCGCACGAATCCGACCTGGGAGGCGTTCGAGCAGGCGCTCGGCGAGCTCGAAGCCGGCACCGCGATCGCCTTCGGCTCGGGCATGGCCGCGGCGACGGCGATCCTCGACGGCCTCGAGATCGGGTCGCGGGTGGTGGTTGGGAGCTCGTCTTACGTCGAACTTCGGCACCTGCTGACGGAGCGCGCCGGGCGCGGGATGATCGATCTCGTCGAGGTCGACGCCGTCGACACAGAGGCCGTGATCGCCGAGCTCGAGCGCGCGGACATGCTCTGGCTCGACGCGCTCGCAAATCCCTCGCTCGACGTCGCCGAGCTCGATCTCATCCTGCCTGCGGCGAGCGCTGCCGAGACGACGAGCGTGGTCGATTCGACGCTGGCAACGCCGGCGCTGCTGCGCCCGCTGGAGCTCGGCGCGGATCTCGTCCTGCACAGCGCCACGAAGTACATCGGTGGCCATTCAGACCTCTTGCTCGGCGCCGCGGTTGCCAGCGATCCCCGCCTCGCAGGCGCGCTGCGTGAACGTCGCAGCGCGACCGGCTCGGTGCCCGGCACGATGGAGACCTGGCTCGGTTTGCGCGGGATGCGAACGATGGAGCTGCGCCTGGAGCGCGGCGCGAACACAGCGCGGAATGCTCGCCGAGCGCCTCGACGCCCATGCCGGCGTCGAACGCGTGCGCTACCCGGGGCTACCGGGCGACCGCGCGCACGCCGCCGCCTCACGCCTGCTGCGCGCCTACGGAGCCGTGATCTCGTTCGAGGTCGCCGATGCCGACCGCGCCGACGCGATCTGCGCCGCGGTCGAGGTGATCATGCACGCGACCAGCCTCGGCGGCGTCGAGACCCTGATCGAGCGGCAGAGCCGCTGGCACGCCGAGCCGTCGATTCCCGAGGGGCTGTTGCGGATCAGCGTTGGTTGCGAGCATCCCGAGGATCTTTGGCACGATCTCGATCGCGCGCTCGCCTCGACCTAAGGGCTCGACGGGCCCTGATCGCATAGACAACGCCTGACCCTAAGAACAGCGCTGCTGTCAGCACGAGCCAGCGCCCGAGGTAGTCGGGCGGCGCGGTGGCCGTCGAGGCCTCGTAGTTGCCGGGGTCGAGCTCGAGGATCAGCGCGAACCAGACGATGAAGGCAAAGCCGCTGAGCAGAGCGGGAATGCGGACGTAGTTGATCAGCCCGCCGCTGAGCTTGACCGTCGCCCCGGCGCGACCCGCGATCCGGTCGAGCAGCGAGTAGATCGGAAACGCGATCAGGTCGTGGACGACGATCGCGCCGGCAAAGAAGACGACGAAGCTCAGGGGCCCCGTCTGCTGGGCGATCTGCAGGAAGGCATAGCCGACAATTGCGAAGCTCGCGCCAACGGCGATCAGATGCAGCGGCCCGTCGCCGTAGCTGTCGCGCAGCCGGGAGCTCACGCTGACCTCGGTGAAGCTGATCGAGCTGACCCACTTGGTGCAGTGCACGCCGGGTGCCGCGGGAACGATGATCCGCGCCGGGTAGCCGTGGTCGAGCGAGAGGTCCTCGTCGTTGACGCGAAGCGCCAGCAGCGAGCGCTCGTCGCCGACCTGATTGCCGGCCAGTGTCGCCTCGCCGAAGGCGCCGCCGATCTGCAGCGACTTCACCGTCGCCTCGGACTCGGCTTCGACGCCCGCCAGGCCAGCCAGCTCTCGCAGCGGCACGCCGGTCCAGCTCTGGGTCGTCGACCAGCCCTCGACGCAGGCGATCGGCAGCGACTCCGTCCGCTGGGTCATCGCCAGCAGGTCGTCGCGCGAGAGCTCGACGCGCTCGGCGCCATCGAGCACCAGCCGCCACGAGTCGCCGGTCTTCGCCTGCGCGATCCCCGCCGCGGCGAAGCTCTTGTTGACCTGAAAGCCGTTGGGCCCGCCCGAGGAGCCACGCGGAGCGAGAAAGGCGATGCGGCGAAACGGCCCTCCGACGACCTGGCCGATCGCGATCAAAAAGAGGCCGAGCGAGCCAGCGCCGACTGTCGCCAGCATCCCGCGCCGCGAGATCGTCGGCGCCTGCGGCGAGTACGGCGCCGTCGTGTGCCCGCCGTAGCGGCTCGGGCTCTGTGTGGGCGAGGTCGTCGCGCAGCGGGCGCGATCACGCCGCGCTCGCGAAAGGCCTTGCAGCGCGATCGGCACCTTGGTCACGAGGTGCAGGCCGAGGGCGGCGAGGAAGACGAAGGCGCCGTAGTAGTGGGCGGGTACGAAGGAGAAGCCCCAGGGATAGAAGAGCTGGATGTTGAGGATGCCGGTGAAGAAGACGAAGAGGCTGCCGCCGACCAGCAGCGCCAGCGAGGCACGATCGAGCGAGTGCGCGATCGAGCGCACCGGCGGCCACTCGAACAACTTCGGCATCGCCGACCACAGCTTCGCCAGCAGGATCGGAATCGCGGCGACGCCGCTGGCGATGTGCAGCGCCCTGGGTCAGCGCGTAGAGCCACGAGGGCGATGTCGGCCAGTCGAATGGCAAGAAGAAGATGTCGATGTCGCCGGCCTCGCCGATGCGGTTGCCGCCGAGGTCGGGGTAGTAGGCGACGTGAGAGAGAAAGCCGGTGAGCGAGCAGATCACGATCAGCGGCAGCAAGGCGGAGCCGAGAAACGCCGTTAGCCAGGGGCCGCGCAGCGGGCTGCGCCAGAACTCGCGGCGAAACGGACCCGGCGGCGGATCGCCGAACTCGGGCAGCGAGGGCTTCTTCACCGCGGCGCCTCGATGAACTCGAGCTGTCCCTCGCTGCGCGAGGCGACAACCGCGGAGCCGTCGCTGGGGTCGACCGCGACCGTGTTCGGCTGGCGGATCGTCGGCCAGCGCTCGATCTCGCGTGGGCGCTTGCCGGAGAGGTCGAAGGCGACGAGCTCGTTGGTCTCGGTCAGGGTGATCCAGAGGCGCTCGCGCTTGGCGTCGAGCGCGATTCCGTAGGGGACGCCGGGAACCTCGGTCGTCGAGATCAGCTTCGGCTCGGGGCCGACGCGAAACTCGAGCACGGCATCGCCCTCGGTGTCGGTGACGAAAGCGCGCTCGCCGTCGGCGCTGACGTGGGTGGCGCCGGTGCCGGCGGGCAGCTCGCCGAGGACCTCGAGCGTGGTCGCGTCGTACACCGTGAGCACGCGTTCGGCGACGGCGACCACGGCGACGTAGTCGCCGGCGGCCTCGACCCCGCCGGGCTGCTCGGCCGTGTCGAGCGTGGTCGTTGCGCGACCGTCGTCGATGACGGTGATCGTGTCGCCGAACTCGTCGCCGACAAAGATTCGCTCGCCTACCTCGGCCGCGTCGTGGGGAAAGTCGCCGACCCCGACTGGCTCACTCGCCTCGCCTGTGACCAGGTCGACGGCGACGAACTCGTCGCTCGACTCGGCCGGGACGAGGACGCGGCTGTTGCTGCCGAGGCCGAGATGGCGCCCGGTTCCGGGAAGCTCGACCACGTCGGTGACTTCGCGGCGATCGAGATCGACGAGGGTCAGGGCCGCCGGATCGCGGGTCAGCACGGCGGCGAGGCCGGTGCGCGCGTCGGTGACGATTCCTTCCGGCTCAGCGCCGACATCGAGCAGCGTTCCCGCCGGCGCGACGGTCGGCTCGGGTGAGTCGGCGGGCTCGGCGGCGGGCGGGAAGCGATCGACCGGCTCGTCATCGCCGCAGCCAAGCGCCCCCAGGCAGAGCAGCAGTCCGGCGGCGACGGTGGACAGGACGCGGGTGAGCAGGTTGCGACTCATGCCTCACGCCGCCTCGACGCGTCCTAGCGCGGCGACCGCTTCGGCGAAGCGCGAGCCCGGCGCCAGCGCGGCCACCGCCTCGACATCGGCGATCGTGTCGACATCTCGCATCGTCTCGAGCTCATGCCAGCGCAGCCCGAGAGCATCGAGGCGCGCACGTTGCGCACGACCGGTATCGGCCCTGCTCATCGGGACACCCTCGAACACGGCTCGGTCCGGGCGACGCAGGCCGATTGCCCAGTAACCGCCGTCCTCGGCCGGCCCGAGGACAGCATCGGTCTGCTCTCGGGCGAGCGCCGCGGTCGCCCGCTCAAGGTCGTCGGCGGTCAAGTTGCGGCGTGTCCATGCCGACCAGCAGCGCCGGGCCGGCACTGGTCTCGAAGGCGGTCGCCAGGCGGGCGTCGAGACCGCCGCCACCCTGGGAGACGATCTCGAAGCCGTCCGGCAGCCACTCGCCCGGATTGCCGTCGAGGGCGAGGATTCGCGCCCGCGCGGGCGTCTGCGCCACGGCCGCAAGCGTGTCGGCGAGCGCCGCCGCGGCGAGGGCGGCGGCCTGCTCGGGCTCCAGCGGCGGGCACAGGCGCGTCTTGCTGCGACCCGCGACCGGCTCCTTGGCGATCACGATCAGCGCGATCTCGGCGGGCTCGATCGCGGCGCTCATCGCAGCACCCCGGCCATGTCGCTGATCGCTCGCGCTGTCCCGCGCACCGTTCCGGTCACCTTCGAGCGTCCAACTCGCGGCCGATACGTTACGCCGGCCTCGCCGATGCGCCAGCCGGCGGCGGCGGCGAGCAGGACCATCTCCAGGGGCCAGCCGAAGCGGCGGTCACGGATGCCGAGTCCGATCAGCGCCTCACGACCGGCCGCACGCATCGGCCCCAGGTCGCTGAGCTCGATCCCCGAACGCCGGCGCAGCTCGAAGCTGAGAACCCGGTTCGCAACGCGCGCGTGAAGGGGCCAGGATCGCGGTTCGGCGAGCCGGGCGCCCAGCATCAGCTCGGCCTCGCCGGCGACGACCGGCGCCACGACTCGATCGAGCTCATCGGCGTCGAGCGAGCCGTCGCAGTCCATGAAGGCGACGACGTCGCTCGTCGCCGCGAACGAGCCCCGCAGCACAAGCCGCGCCGAAGCCACGCTGGGGCTCGCTGACGACCTCGGCGCCGAGCTCGCGGCGACCCGAGCCGAATCGTCGGTGGAGCCGTTGTCGACGACAATCGGGCGATAGCCGTCCGGCATCGCCTCGAGCACCGTCGGAATCGCCTCGGCCTCGTCGAGCACCGGCAAGATCACGTCCACCACGCGGCAATCCTGACAGCCGCGCCTGACCCGGACGCGGCCGAACGGCAGACCACGCAAAATAATTTGGCGAAATCTGCCGCTCGGCGGGACGAGACGCCACAATCTCGCGATGGCGGCGCAGAGGATCCTCGTTACGGGGGGCGCGGGCTTCGTCGGTTCGCACGTCGTCGACGAGCTCGTCGCGGCCGGGTACGAGGTGCGGGTGCTCGACTCGCTGCACGAGCTTGCGCACGGTCGCGAGCCCGACTACCTCAACCCCGCCGCCGAGTATCGCTGGGCCGACGTGCGCGACCCCGATGCGGTGACCGACGGCGCTTGAAGGCGTCGACGCGATCTCCCATCAGGCGGCGATGGTCGGTCTCGGCGTCGATCTCGCCGACATGCCCGACTACGTCGCCAACAACTGCCTTGGCACGGCCGTGCTCCTGAAGGCGATGGCCGCTCGCCGCTTCAGCGGGCGCATCGTCCTCGCCAGCAGCATGGTCGTCTACGGCGAGGGCCGCTATCTGTGTCTCGAGCACGGCGTCGTCGCCCCGGCGCCGCGAGCCGCCGAGCGCCTCGAGCGGGGCGAGTTCGAGCCGGCCTGCCCGCAGTGTGACCAGCCGCTGATCGCGGAAGCGGTGCCGGAGTCGGCTCCGGCGGACCCGCGCAACGTCTACGCGGCGAGCAAGCTTCACCAAGAGCATCTGTGTCAGGTCTATGCGCGCGAGACCGGCGCCAGCGCGATCGCGCTTCGCTACCACAACGTCTACGGGCCGCGGATGCCTCGCGACACTCCCTATGCCGGGGTCGCCAGCATCTTTCGCAGCGCGCTCGAGGCGGGGCGGGCGCCGCAGGTGTTCGAGGACGGCGACCAGATGCGCGACTTCGTCGCCGTCGCCGACGTCGCGGTGGCCAACAAGCTCGCGCTCGAGGCGCCGCTGGACGGCGGCGGCGCCTTCAACGTCGCCTCGGGGACCCCACGCTCGGTCGGCGAAATGGCGGCGGAGCTGGCGCGCGCGATGCACGGCAGGCGAACCCGAGGTCACCGGCGGCTACCGCCTCGGCGACGTGCGCCACGTCTTTGCCTCGGCCGCCAAGGCCCGCGACGAGCTCGGCTTCGCCGCCGAGTCCGAGTTCAGCGAGGCCGTCGCCGAGTTCGCGACGGCGCCGCTTCGCGACCCGGCAGCCGCGCTAGCCCCCGATCGCGCTCATCGAGCGCGGTGGCGCTCGGAACCCGGGCTCGTTGACGTGGTGCTTGAGCTCCTTGCGCCAGACCGCGTCGCGGATGATCTGCTCGAGCTCGGCGTCGCTGGCGCCGTCGCGCATCGGCTCGCGCAGGTCGGTCTCGTGGATCGAGAAGAGGCAGGTGCGAAGCTCGCCATCGGCGGTGAGGCGGATGCGGTTGCAGTCGGCGCAGAAGGGCTCGGAGACCGGGTTGATGAAGCCGATCTTGCCCTTGCCGTCGGCGAAGCGGTAGACGCGTGCGGTCGCGTGCGGCTTTCGCTTCAGCGGCTCGAGCGGGAAGCGCTCGTGGATCAGCGCCCTGATCTCGTCGCCGGTGAGCACCATCTCCGGCTTCCAGGCGCGATCGCCGTCGAGCGGCATGAACTCGATGAAGCGCACCTCGTAGTCGGTCGAGCGCGCGAGCTCGGCGAAGCGATAGACCTCGTCCTCGGTGAAGTCGCGCATCGCGACGGCGTTGATCTTGATCGGGCGCACGCGCTCGTAGCGCGCGATCGCCTCGATCCCGCGCAGCACCTGCGGCAGCGCGTCGCGCCGCGTGATCTCGTGGAAGCGATCGCGTGCGAGCGAGTCGACCGAGACGTTGACGCGATCGATGCCCGGCGTCGACGAGGGCGGCGGCGTCGCGTTCGAGCAGGTAGCCGTTGGTCGTCACCGAGAGGTCGCGCGATGCCCTCGATCGGGCGCAGCATCGAGACCAGGCAGGGGAAACTCGCGGCGCGCCAGCGGCTCGCCGCCCGTGAGGCGTACGTCGGTGATCCCGAGCCCGACGAGCAGCCTCACCAAGCGTTCGATCTCCTCGAAGCTGAGCACCTCGGAGCGGTCGAGCCAGGGCATGCCCTCGGCCGGCATGCAGTACCTACAGCGAAAGTTGCAGCGGTCGGTGACCGAGACGCGCAGGTCGGTGATCGGCCGGTCGTGAGCGTCGCGCAGCGGCCCTTCGTGGTCCGGCTCTGAACTCATGAGGGGCGAATTGTCGCGGATCGCGCCGCTGCGGCGGCACCGAGGCGGGTCGCACGGCGCTCGACGCACCCCCTATAACTCGGCTTCGTGATCAACGACCGCGTCCTGCGCACCGCCGTTGGCGCCCTCGGCCTCTTTCACGCGGCCGAGGGCGTCTGGATGCTGTTCGCGCCGGCTTCGTTCTTCGACGCGATTGGGAGCTACGGGCTCGAGAACACCCATTACGTCGGCGACGTCGGCGCCTTCGTGCTTGCCTTCGGCGTCGCCTTGCTGCTCGCCGTCGGCCGGCCCACGTGGCGCGCTCCGCTGCTTGCGCTCGGCGCACTGTGGTACGGCTTTCACGCGTTCAACCACGTCTTCGACATCGATGAGGCGCGAAGCGACGCGCGCGGGATCGCCGACACGCATCTTGCTCCTGCGCCGGCGCCGGCCTCTGGCCGTGGCTCGCCGCCGCGGCCGGGGCTGGCGAGGCGGTCGCGCCGATGAGCCGGGTCTTTCGTCGCCGGCGCCTCCGGCGTCATCGGCGGCCCGCTCGTTCGCCGGCTGCTCGCCGCCGGCCACGAGGTCACCGGCGATGACGCGCACGGACCGAGCGCGCGGCGGCGCTGCGCGAGGCGGGGGCGCAGGCGGTCGTCTGCGACGTCTTCGACGCTGAGGCGTTGACGGCGGCGGTCCCGGCGCCGAGCCGGAGGTCGTCGTCCACCAGCTGACCTCGCTGCCGCAGCAGCTCGACATTCGACGAAGGGCGTCTACGACGCCAACAACGAGATCCGCGAGCGAGGCACGGCGCAACCTAGTCGCCGCGGCTCTCGCCGCCGGGGCGCGGCGCATGGTCGCCCAGAGCGTCGCCTTCTCTACGAGCCGGACGGCGACCTGGGTCAAGACCGAGGACGACCCGCCAATGAGCCTCGGCCTCGGGCGAGTTCGGCGGATCGCGTGACCGCGACGCTTTCGCTCGAGCGCCAGGTGCTCGAGGCCGAGGGCCTCGACGGGCTCGTCCTGCGCTACGGCTTCTTCTACGGCCCGGGGACGTCGTATGCGCGCGACGGATACCAGGCAGCGGAGGTGCGCAAGCGCCGCTTTCCGATCGTCGGCAGCGGCGACGGCGTCTTTTCCTTCGTCCAGATCGAAGACGCCGCCGCCGCGACCGTCGCGGCCTGCGAGCGCGGCGCGCCCGGGATCTACAACATCACCGACGATGAGCCGGCGCCGGTGCGCGATTGGCTCCCGGTTTACGCCGAGGCGGTCGGGGCGAAGAAGCCGCTGCGGATCCCGAAGCTCGTCGCGCGGGTGCTCGCGGGCCCGGCGGTCGCTGACTTCGCGACGACCCTGCGCGGCGCCGCGAACGCAAAGGCCAAGCGCGAGCTTGACTGGCAGCCCCAGCACCCGAGCTGGCGCCGGGGATTCTCACAGGCGCTCGGCTAGTCACCGCCCGTACGGGCTAACTTCATAAGCACACCCTTCAAAGGAGGAAACAAATGGCCTACGAGGTCCCCGACCTTCCCTACGACTACGACGCACTCGAGCCTCACATCGACGAGGAGACGATGCGCGTTCACCACGACAAGCATCACCAGGCCTATGTCGACAAGGCGAACGCCGCGCTCGAGGGCACGGAGTGGGCCGACAAGGACGTCGAGGAGGTGCTGCAGAACCTCGACTCGCTGCCCGACGACAAGCAGGGCCCGGTGCGAAACAACGCTGGCGGCCACGCCAACCACAGCTTCTTCTGGCAGGTGATGAGCCCGGACGGCGGCGGCGAGCCCTCGGGGGCGCTGGCGGATGCGATCGACGAGAAGTTCGGCTCGTTCGACTCGTTCAAGGAGGAGTTCAAGAACGCGGGCGTCGGCCAGTTCGGCTCCGGCTGGGCCTGGCTCGTCCACGACGGCTCCGGCGTCGCCGTGACCAGCACGCCGAATCAGGACTCGCCGGTCTCGAGCGGTCAGACCCCGCTGCTCGGCGCCGACGTCTGGGAGCACGCCTACTACCTCAAGTACCAGAACAAGCGCCCCGACTACCTCGACGCGTTCTGGAACGTCGTCAACTGGGACGAGGTCTCGCGCGCTTCGACGCGGCCGGCTGAGCTTCACGGTCAGCGAGCGCGGACGGGCCGGGCGTGACTGCCCGGGCCGTCTCGTGCTCGGGGGTTAGACTCGGTTCGTGCCACACGCCCTGAGCTCCGGGCTGCCCAAGGATTTTTTACGACCGTGCTTGCTCTTGCTGTTGCGCGAGGGCGAGGCCCATGGCTACCAGTTGCTCGAGCAGCTCGACGTCTTCGGCTTCGATCAATCCGATCCGGGCTCGCTCTATCGAGTGCTGCGAAAGCTCGAGAGCGAGGGCTGTGTGACCTCGTCCTGGGAGCCCTCGGGCACCGGGCCGCCAAAGCGCGTCTACGGGCTCAGCGAAGCGGGCGTCGCCGAGCTCGATCGCCGCGCCACCGATCTGGCCGAGGGCGAGCGCCGGATCGACGCCTTCCTCGATCGGTATCTACGCGCGCGGCGGCTGCCGAGCACGAGCCCGAAGCAGCGCGGGCTGACCGGGCGCATGGCAGCTCACCGAGCTGCGGCGCGGGAGCGCCAGAGCCTTCAGCCTCCCGCTGGTTCCTAGGATCGAGCGATGGCTCAGCCCGCAAGCGACTGCTCGGACTTGCTCCATCTCCGCCGTGTAGCGGCCGTAACGCGCCTCGGAGTTCAAGCGTGCGCGCCAGCGCGAAGGCGGCCTGCGCCGCGGCGCCGTTGGCCTCGTCGCCGCGCCACGCCGCGAGCGGCGCGGCCTGAAGCGCCCGGCCGTAGGAGAAGCTCAGCTCCCAGGGCAGCGTCCCCGATCGCGTTCATCGCGTTCAGGCGCTCGGTCGCGAGCTCATCGCTCTGGCCGCCGGAGAGGAAGGCGATACCGGGGACCGCTTCTGGAACGACACGGCGAAACAGCGCCAGGTGCGCTCGGCGACTTCTCGACGCCGGGCTGCTCGGGATTGTCGTAACCGGCGAGCACCATGTTCGGCTTCAAGACGATGCCCTCGAGCTCGACGCCTTGGGAGACCAGCTCGGAGAAGACCGCCTCGAGCACCGTCTCGGTGACCTGCTCGGCACGCTCGATCGAATGCTCGCCGTCCATCAGCACCTCGGGCTCGACGATCGGCGCGATGCCTGCCTCCTGGCAGAGCGCCGCGTAGCGTCCAAGCGCGTGCGCATTGACGGCGATCGCGTTGTCGTGGGCAGATCGTCACCGATCGCGATCACAGCGCGCCACTTGGCGAAGCGAGCGCCGAGATCGCGGTACTCGGCGAGGCGCTCGCGCAGGCCGTCGAGTCCCTCGGTCACCGTCTCCTCGATCCGAGCCCGCGAGCGGCTTCGCACCGGTATCGACCTTGATTCCCGGGATCATCCCGAGCTCGGCAATCAGCTCCGGGAACGGGTGTTCCGGTCGACGTCTGAGCGCGGATCGTCTCGTCGTAGAGGATCACGCCGCTGATCTGGTCGGCGACGTCAGGGGTCGTCAGCAGCAGCTCGCGAAAGCTGTTTCGGTTTCGCTCGGTCGACTCGGCGCCGACGCCCTCGAGCCGCTTGGTCATCGTGTCCGTGCTCTCGTCGGCGGCGAGGATGCCCTTGCCCTCGGCGCGACCATCTCAACGGCGGTTTCGAACGTGGCGGCGTCGCAGCGGTCGGTCCTTTCTCGATTCAGCGAGTAGCTCCTTGACCGCCGCGGTCACCGCATCGGCAGTGATGCCGAGGTGGGTGAAGACCTCAGCGGCTGGTGCGCTGGCACCAAAGCGCTCGAGCGAGACCGAGGCGTCGGCGTAGCGGACCAGCCCTGGGCGACACCCGGCCTCGATCGAGACCGTCGGCACAGCCGTCAGGCAGGACCGAGTTGGCGTATTCGGAGCTCTGCTTTTCGAACAGCTCCCACGACGGCATCGAGACGACCGCTAGCGGCGATCTCGTCGGCGGCGAGCTGCGTCGCGCGCAGCGAGCGCGATCTCGACCTCGGAGCCGCTGGCGACGATGACGGCGTCCGGCTCGCCGGAACCGTCGTCGGCGAGGACGTAGGCGCCGGCGCCTACGCCCTCGGCCGAATCAGGAGCGTCGTCGCCACCGAGGATCGGGAGGTCCTGGCGACTGAGGAGCATGCACACCGGGCCCCTCGGCTTCGAGCGCCACCGCCCAGGCGCCCGCGGTCTCGTTGGCATCGGCGGGGCGAATCACGGTCAGACCGGGGATCGCCCGCAGGGCGGCGTAGTGCTCGATCGGCTGGTGGGTGGGACCGTCCTCGCCGAGGCCGATGGAGTCGTGGGTGAAGACCCAGACGGTCGGCAGCTCCATCAGCGCCGAGAGGCGGATCGCCGGGCGCATGTAGTCGGAGAAGGTGAGAAACGTGGCGCCATAGGGCTTGAAGATCCCCCCGTGAAGGGCCATGCCGTTGACGGCCGACTCCCATCGCGTGCTCGCGCACGCCGAACTTCATGTTGCGCCCGGCCGCTTCCTTGGTGTAGGCGGACTCGTCGGGAAAGTCTGTCTTCGTCGATCCGGCGAGATCGGCAGCGCCGCCGACCATCGTCGGCGTCAGGGCGGAGAACGCTGCCATCACCTTGCCGCCCGCCGCGCGAGTTGCCATCGCCTCGTCCTCGGCCGGGTCGAAGCTCGGCAGGGCCGACTCGATCCCGGGCATCGGCTGCGGCGGATCGCTCCAAGCCGCGTCCCACTGCTCGGCAAGCTCGCTGTTGTCATCTCGCCAACCGCTGAAGCGCTCTTGCCATTCCGCCTGCGCCGCGGCGCCGCGCTCGACCTGTGAGAAGTGCTCGTAGACGCCGTCAGGGACAAGGAACTGAGCGTCGGGGTCCCAGCCGAGAACCTCCTTCGTCTCGCGCACCTCTTCCTCTCCCAGCGGCGAGCCGTGAGCCTTGAAGGTGTTCTGCTTGTGGGGCGCCGGGAAGCCGATGATCGACTTGACCGAGATCATCGTCGGCCGCGCGGTTTCAGCGATGGCGGCCTCGATCGCGCTCGACAGCTGCTCGAGGTCGTTGACGTCGTCGACGCCCAGCGTGTGCCAGCCGTAGGCCTCGAAGCGCTTCGGCACGTCCTCGGAGAACGATTCTGCGGTCGGGCCGTCGAGCTGGACCGAGTTGTCGTCGTAGAGGAAGACCAGCCGTCCGAGGCCGAGGTGGCCGGCCAGCGAGGCGGCCTCGTGTGAGAGCCCTTCCTGGAGATCGCCGTCGGAGCAGATCCCGAAGATGCGGTGGTCCATCGCCTGTTCGCCGAAGTGCTCGCGCAGGAACCGCTCGGCAAGCGCCATCCCGACCGCCATCCCCAAGCCCTGGCCAAGCGGGCCGGTCGTCGCCTCGACCCCGGGCGTCTGGTTGACCCGGTCGAACTCGGGATGTCCCGGCGTCATCGAGTCCCACTGGCGAAAGTTCTTCAGCTGCTCGATCGGGAGCTCATAGCCCGAGAGATGAAGCGCGCTGTAGAGCAGCATCGAGCCGTGCCCGGCTGAGAGCACGAAGCGGTCGCGATCGGGCCATTGGGGGTCGCGCGGGTTATGGCGCATGAAGCGCGTGTAGAGCAGGTAGGCGGCGGGGGCCATCCCCATCGGCATGCCCGGATGCCCGGAGTTGGCGGCCTCGACGGCGTCCATCGAAAGCGTGCGGATCGTGTTGATCGAGAGTTCGTCGAGATCGCCTGGTGTCGTCAGTCATGCGCGCAAACTACTCGCTGGACGAACTAGGTGGCACTCGCTACGACCGTAGATGGCCTCGACACTTACCAGCGGCGGGAGACGAGATATAGGTTCGCGTTCCCGCATTGAGACCGAGTGGTCTCGGACGTCGAGAGAGAGGCGCGCAACGTGTGCCTGGCCATCCCAGGTCAAATCGTTGAAGTGGTCGACGAGCCCAATCGACTCGCCTCGGTCGATGTCGCGGGGGTCCGGCGCAACGTCAACATCGGCCTGCTCGACGCCGACGGACGTCGGCGGTGTCGGGCCCGGCGACTGGGTCTTGATCCATGTCGGCTTCGCCCTCTCGAAGGTCGACGAGGACGAGGCGGCGGCGACGCTGAAATTGCTCGAGGGCATGGGCGAGGACTACGAGCAGGAGCTCGAGGAGCTGCGGGGGAGCCTGATCGAGTGATGCCGAGGACAAATCTCCCATCTCCCCGGCACCCCCGGAGGCGAAGCCGGGAGGTGGCCGGTGTGAGCCCTGCATCACTTGCGGCGATGTCGCCGACCCGATGACGGTCGTGAAGATCGACGAGGTGCGCCAGCTCGCGCTCTGCGAGGACGAGTCCGGCCAGCGCCACACCGTCGAGATCCTGCTCGTGCAGCCGGTCGCCGACGGGCGACGAACTCTTGGTCCACGCCGGCACTGCAATCGCGCAGGCGCAGGTGGCGGCATGAGATTTGTCGATGAGTTCCGCGATCCCGACCTCGGCCGTGCCCTGGCCGGCGAGATCCTTGCCACGCGTCGATCCGAACCGCCACTACAAGCTGATGGAGGTGTGCGGCGGCCACACGCACTCGATCTACAAGTACGCGATCGACGAGGTGCTGCCCGACAACGTCGAGCTGGTCCACGGACCTGGCTGCCCGGTCTGCGTGATCCCGATGGGCCGGGTCGACGACGGCATCGCCCTGGCGCGCGAGGACGGCGTCATCCTGACCTGCTTCGGCGACATGATGCGCGTCCCGGGCTCGACCGAGACGTTCATCGAGGCCAACGCCAGCGGCGCCGACATCCGCATGGTCTACTCGCCGCTCGATGCCCTGCGGATCGCCAAGGAGAACCCGGACCGCACCGTCGTCTTCTTCGCGATCGGCTTCGAGACGACGGCGCCCTCGACCGCGCTGACGCTGAAGCGGGCAAAGCTCGAGGGTGTCGCCAACTTCCTCTGCATGTGCAGCCACGTCACGATCGTGCCGCCGCTTCGCGCCCTGCTCGAATCGCCCGACCTGCGCCTCGACGGCTTCATCGGTCCCGGCCACGTCTCGACGATCGTCGGCGTGCGCCCGTTCGAGTTCATCCCCGCCGACTACGGCAAGCCGCTCGTCACGGCGGGCTTCGAGCCGCTCGACATCCTGCAGTCGATCAAGATGCTCCTCGAGCAGCTGCGCGACGGTCGCTGCGAGCTCGAGAACCAATACAGCCGCGTCGTTCCCTACGACGGCAACGCCGCCGCGCTGGCGGTGCTGAGCGAGGTCTTCGAGCTGCGCCCGCACTTCGAGTGGCGCGGGCTCGGCTTCATCTCGCAAAGCGCGCTCAAGCTCTCCGAGGCCTACGCCGACTTCGACGCCGAGCTTCGCTACGAGGTTCCCGGCGTCCGCGTCGCCGATCCCAAGGCGTGTCAGTGCGGCGAGGTGCTCAAGGGCGTGATCAAGCCCTGGGAGTGCAAGGTCTTCGGCACCGCCTGCACGCCCGAGCACGCGATCGGCACCTGCATGGTCTCGCCGGAGGGAGCCTGCGCCGCCTATTACAACTACGGTCGCTACGCCCACAGCGCCCGCACCGTCGAGGTCCCGGCGTGACTCCGGGAACCAAGACCGAGCCGGTCGGCCGCGAGCAGCGCATCCTCGAGATCATCGAGAAGACGCGCTCGAAGCGCCCGCGGTTCAAGGACGAGCGGGTGACGATGGCTCACGGCGCCGGCGGCAAGTCGACGCAGACCCTGATCGAGGGTCTGTTCGCGCCCGCCTTCGGCTCCGAGGCGCTGGTCGAGCTCGCAGACAGCGGTTCGATCACAGTCCCGATCGACCCCCGCACCCCCGCAGGCGAAGCCGAGGAGGTGGCGGGTATTTCCTTGTGCATGACCACAGATACGTTCGTCGTTCGCCCGCTTCAGTTCCCCGGCGGCTCGATCGGCGGGCTCGCCGTCAACGGCACCGTCAACGACCTTGCCGCCGCCGGCGCAAAGCCGCTGGCGATCACGCTCGGTCTCGTGCTCGAGGAAGGGCTCGACTCGGACGTCCTGCGAGCCGAGGTCGAGGCGATCGCGACCGCCGCGGCGGCCGCCGGGGTCGAGGTGATCTCGGGCGATACCAAGGTCGTCGAGCGCGGCCACGCCGACGGCATGTACGTGAACACGAGCGGCCTCGGCCGCGTCGATGCCCGCGCCGAGCTCTCGACCCGCTCGATCGAGGTCGGCGACAGGGTGCTCGTCTCGGGCACGATCGGCGAGCACGGCACGGCGATCATGCTGGTCCGCGGCGAGCTCGGCCTCGAAGCAGACGTCGTCTCCGACACTCGCTCGCTGTGGCCGGTCGCCGACGCGCTGATGGAGTCGGCCGGTGCTTCGCTTCGCTGCATGCGCGATGCGACGCGCGGCGGGGTCGCCACGGTGCTCAACGAGCTTGCCCGAGCCTCCGCCGTCGGCGTCAGCGTGCGCGAGGCCGACGTGCCGGTGCGTCCCGACGTCGCCGGCGCTTGCGAGCTGCTCGGAATCGACCCGATGTACGTCGCCAACGAGGGCGTCATGGTCGCCTTCGTCGCGCCCGACGCAGCCGAGGCTGCGCTGGCGGCGATGCGCGCGCTGCCCGGCCACGAGGCGGCCGCGGAGCTTGGAGAGGTACGGGCGGAGCCGCCCGGGATGGTGCTGGTGGAGACAGCGTTCGGCGGCAAGCGGGTGATGGACCTGCTCGCCGGCGACCCGCTGCCGCGGATCTGTTGACAAACGAGGAGAGGTAGAACGATGGCCGCAACCGAGTTCGTAAAGGATCAGGCAAAGACCGAAGCGGTCGAGGCACACGTCCTCTGGATGACGACCGGTCTCTCGTGCGATGGCGATTCGGTCGCCATGACCTCGGCCGTTCAACCCGAGCCTCGAGGACCTGATCGGCCAGGCGATCCCGGGGATGCCCAAGCTTCACATCCATCACCCCGTGCTCGCCTACGAGAACGGCGACGAGTTCATCGAGTGGTGGTGGCGCGCCGAGCGTGGCGAGCTCGATCCGTTCGTGCTCTGCGTCGAGGGCTCGATCCCGAACGAGGCGCTCTCGGGCGAGGGCTATTGGGCGGCGATCGGCGACAACCCCGAGACCGGCCAGCCGATCACGACGAGCGAGTGGCTCGACCGCCTGGCGCCCAAGGCCGCGGCGGTGGTCGCGATCGGCACCTGCGCCACCTACGGCGGCATCCCGGCGATGAAGAACAACCCGACCGGCGCGATGGGCGTCGCCGATCATCTCGGCTGGAGCTGGAAGTCGGCGGCGGGCCTGCCGATCGTCAACATCCCCGGCTGTCCGGCGCAGCCCGACAACATGACCGAGACGCTGCTCTACCTGGCGCTCCACCTCGCCGGCCGGGCGCCGGTGCCGGATCTCGACGAGCAGCTGCGCCCGCGCTGGCTCTTCGGCCGCACGGTTCGCGAGGGTTGCAACCGCGCCGGCTTCGCCGAGCAGGGCGACTTCGCGACCGAGTACGGCGACGACCCGCGCTGCCTGGTCAAGCTCGGCTGCAAGGGACCGGTGGTCAAGTGCAATGTCCCGGTTCGCGGCTGGGTCGACGGCTACGGCGGCTGCCCGAACGTCGGCGGCATCTGCATGGCCTGCACGATGCCCGGCTTCCCCGACAAGTACATGCCGTTCATGGACGCCGATGCGGCGGGCGCGCTGGCCTCGAACGTGGAGCGCTTCACATTCGGGCCGCTGTTCCGCTACTTCCGCCACCGAAACATCAAGAACAAGTACGACGTCGAGCCCGAGTGGCGCAAGCCCGGCAACAGGTTGACCAGCGGATATCAACCGCGCAACTACTCGTAGACCCGCGCACGAACGCGTAAAGAAAGAGGAGATAGAAACATGGCGACAGTAGAGACACCGCGCGGCGACTCGAAGGTGATGGTCAAGGAGATGTCGTGGGATCCGATCACCCGGATCGTCGGCAGCCTCGGCATCCACACCGAGATCGACTTCTCCAACAACGAGGTACTGAAGTGCTACTCGACCTCGATGATCTTCAGGGGATTCGACATCTTCATGAAGGGCATCGACCCGCGTGACACGCACTTCATCACCAGCCGCATCTGCGGCATCTGCGGTGACAACCACTGCACGGTGTCGTGTCTGAACCAGAACATGGCCTACGGGGTGAAGCCGCCACCGCTCGGCGACCTCGCCTTCAACCTGGCCGAGTCCGCGGACTACATGTTCGACCATGCGATCTTCAACGACTGCATGTGCAACGTCGACTTCTGCGAGCAGATGGTCGCGGAGACGAACCCGACGCTGCTGTCGAAGGCCGAGCAGGAGCTGGCGCCGAACGCCGACATCCACGGCTTCCGCACGATCGCCGACATCATGCGCGCGCTGAACCCGTTCACGGGCGAGTTCTACCTCGAGACGTTGCAGGTCGCGCGCTACACGCGCGAGATGTACTGCCTGTTCGGTGGCCGCCACACGCACCCCTCGACGATCATGCCGGGAGGCTGCAGCGCCCACATCACCCACCAGACGCTGACCGACTACTACGTGCGCCTGATGCGCTACTTCGAGTACGTCAAGCGCAGCGTGCCGTTGCACGACGACCTCTACGACTTCTTCCTGAGGGAGTTGCCCGGTTACGACATGGTCGGCTACCGCGATACCGACCTCGTCTGCTGGGGCGCATTCGACGACCCCGACTACGTCGACTACGACTACAAGACGATGGACGAGTGGGGCAACAAGCGCTACATCACGCCCGGCGTCGCCTTCAACGGCGAGTTGATCACGACCAACCTCGTCGAGATCAACCTGATGATCCGGATCCTGCTCGGCTCCTCGTACTTCGACGATTGGACCGAGACCGAGAAGCCGTTCGTGACTCAGGATCCGCTCGGCAACGCGGTCGATCCGCGCCATCCCTGGAACAAGGTGACGATCCCGAAGCCGCAGGCACGCGACTTCGCCGACAAGTACAGCTGGGTCGTCTCGCCGCGGATGTACGACCAGCGAAACGACAAGTACGTCGCCTGCGACACCGGCGGCGGCCCGTTTGCGCGCCAGTGGTGCACGGCGAAGGCCGGCCTCGTCGACTTCGGCTATGCGAAGGCGACGGGGGAGTCGATCCAGATGGTGCTGCCGAAGACGCCGAACTCTCCCGAGACGGAGATGGTCTGGAAGGTGCCCGAGAAATCCAACGCGATCGAGCGCGACCGCGCCCGTTCCTATCACCAGGCGTACTCGGCGCTGATCGGGCTGCACTGCCTCGAGCGTGCGTTCGTCGAGGTGCGCGCCGGCCGGACGAAGAGCTGGCGCGACTTCAAGGTGCCGCAGGAGGCCGTCAGCGTCGGCTTCCACGAGGCCGCCCGCGGCGTGATCTCACACCACATGGTGATCGAGGGCGGCAAGGTCGCCAACTACCAGCCCTATCCGCCGACGCCGTGGAACGCGAGCGTCCGCGACGTCTACGGAACTCCCGGCCCCTACGAGGACGCGGTGCAGAACACCCCGATCTTCGAGGAGAACGGCCCGGAGAACTTCAAGGGCGTCGACATCATGAGGGCGGTGCGGAGCTTCGATCCGTGCCTGCCCTGCGGAGTCCACATGTACACCGGCGGCGGCAAGGTGAAGAAGGTCCAGCACACGCCGACCGGAATGTGCTGACGGGCGCCGAATGGCAGCGAACGGCGCACAGGAGGGCCTCGTCTCGAGCAACGGGACGAGGCCCGCACGATCGTCCCCGGATGAGCTGATCGAGCGAGTGCAGCGGCTGACCGCTGCACTCGACGAGGTCTCCGACCCAGCTGCGCGCTCGCACGCCGAGGATCTGGTCAGCGCGGTGATCGAGCTCTACGGCGAGGGCCTCGAGCGGATCTTCGCCGTCGTCGATTCCGAGCCCGACGCGGGCCCGCTTCGCGAGCGCCTCCAGGACGACGGCGTGATCGCCAGCCTGATGCTGATCCACGACCTCTATCCGGTCTCGCTCGAAGACCGCGTCGTCGAGGCGCTCGACAGCGTCCGCCCGTACATGGAGTCGCACGGCGGCGACGTCGAGCTGCTCGGAGTCGAGCAGGGGATCGCGCGGATCCGCCTCGAGGGCAGCTGCAAGACCTGCCCGGCCTCGCAGTCGACGCTCGAGCTGGCGATCAAGAGCGCGCTCGACGAGGCCGCGCCCGACCTCGAGGGTCTTGTGGTCGAGGGGCCGGCCTCGCCGGCGGCCGCAGCCCGCCAGCGCCGACGCGATGGAGCTGCCGGTGATCCAGGTCGCTCCCAGCCGCGACCCGTGCGCGAACCCGCGTGGTTCGCGTTGCCGGCGGTCGAGGCGCTCGCCGAGGGCGAGCTCACAGGGGCCGAGATCGAGAACGTCTCGCTCGTGGTCGGCCGCGTCGAGGGCAACCTGCTCGCGTTTCACGACCGCTGCCCGAGCTGCAGCGCCGAGCTCAACGGCGCCGAGCTGGTCGAGGGCACGCTCACCTGCCCGGGCTGCGAGCGCCGCTACTTCCTCCCGCGCGCGGGGCGCTCACTCGACGACGAGCGATTGCTGCTCGAGCCGGTGCCGCTGCTCGAAGGCGTCGAGCGGGCCCAAGGTCGCGCTCGTCGTCGCGTGAGCGATCCGCTGGACGCGAAAGGCCGCGGCGCGCCGCCAGGCCGACCTCGTCTCGAGCCTGCGCCGGTTCTCGCGCCCCGGTGCCGCCGCGGGCAACGGCGGGCGCTCGTTGCGCCGACGACGATCAACGCCGCCAATGGCGGCGGTCGCGCGGCACAGCGCAGCCAACGCGCTCGAGGAGCACTGCGATCTCTGCGGCAACGTCATCCCCGCCGATCATCGCCACATGCTGCAGCTGGCCGAGCGCCAGATTCTCTGCACGTGTGAGAGCTGTCTCGCGCTTCGCGGCGGCGACGCCGACATGCGCCCGACCGGCACCCGGACGCTGTGGCTCGACGGCTTCGAGGTGCCCGACGAGATCTGGGCATCGTTCGGGATCCCCGTCGGCCTCGCCTTCTTCTTTCACTCCAGCGTCGCCGGCGCAGACCGTCGCCATGTACCCGAGCCCGGCCGGGGCGACCGAGTGCGAGCTCGATCTCGACGCTTGGGCGGCGCTGCGCTTGGCGAACCCGTTCTTGGGCTCGCTCGAGCCCGACGCCGAAGCGCTGATCGTCAATCGCATGGGCGAGCCCCACCAGCACGTGATCGCACCGATCGACGAGTGCTACCGGCTCGTCGGCGCGGTCAAGGTGGCGTGGGAGGGCATCTCCGGGGGCGACGGCCCGGAGCGAGCGATCGCGGGCTTCTTCGACGAGCTCAGGGAGCGTCCGCATGAACGTCGACGACGCCACGCTCGAGGAGGCCGGCAACGGCAACGGGGCGGCCGCCGCGCCGGTGAGCGAGCCCGTTCGCCCCGAGAGCCCCGAGCCCGAGATCGAGATCCTCTCGGTCGAGCCGGTGGCTCGGGTGATGGCGCCGACCCTGCGCTTCGCGGCTGCGGATCACCGAGCCCTCGCAGCGGCCGGTGTTCATGATCGCGCTCAGCGCGGTGATCACGGTCGAGCCCTCCAAGCGCTCCTACGACGAGGCCACCCGCTCGAAGTTGATCGAGCTCTTCGGGGAGCCCGAGCGCTGGTCGACGACGACGGTCAACTTTCGCTGGACGGCCTTCGACACGCTCGTTCCGGCGTTCACCGAGACGACCGAGCTTCGACGTCGACGTTCCCTGCACCTACGACCTCGAGGTCGCCGCGGCGAAGTACTTCTACGGCCTCGCCGACGGCAACGCCCCGGTGCGCTTTCACTTCAGCGGCCGTATCTACTACGACGCCGGCGAGGGCCGGCTCTCGTACGTCGCAGGTGCCTTGGGACTGCTCGGTGCGCTTCGCGTTGCCGGTCGAGGCATGGAAGGGCGCGATCGCGCAGGCCTATCCCTATCGCGGCTGGATCCCGCTCGACACTGAGACGATCGAGCACCTGCAGCAGCTCAAGGTCGAGCGCGGGCTGCCGACGTTCAATGCTGCGGTCGAGCAGTTGCTCGAGGGCGACGGCGGCGGCGAGGACGGTTGAGCCGATGAACGAGCAACTGCAAGCGCTTGTCTCGTCGCTGCTTTACGAGGGCTACGCGCTCTACCCGTATACGCCCGGCGCAACCAAGAACGCGACGCCGACGCCGTTCGGGATCGTCTACCCGCCCGCCTACGCGAAGCGAAACCCGGCGACCTTCGACCATCTGCGGGTCGAGTGCGTGCTCGACGCAACGCAAGCCGGCGGGGCCGGCAACGAGGTAGAGATCGGCGCCACCGTGGCCTTCCTGCACCCTTGCGGCGAACGCCACGAGGCAGCGGAGCGCAAGCTCGAGCTGGCGCCGACGCCCTTGGCGCAGCTGATCGCCGACGGCGTCGGCACCGAGTTCGAGTTCGATGGAGCGCAGCGATGGCGGCCGCGCGCGGCTTCGCGCTGAGGCGCTCGGCGACGGGCTCTTTCGTGTTCGCGCCTGCGTTCACAACACGACCGAGCTCGCCGCCGGTACTGCCGCGACGATGGAGCGCCGCGAGGCGCTCGTGGCGAGCATGCTCTCGACCCACGTCGTCGTCGAGACCAGCGCCGGGCGCTTCGTCTCGCCGCTGGAGCGCGGGGGCGCTGGCGGTGCTGCTGTCGAGGCGCGTCGAGCGTCAACACCTTCCCCGTGCTGGCGACGCCCGGCGACGACGCGGTGCTCGGCGCCGCGATCGTGCTCCCCGACCACCCTCAGCTCTCGCCGCAGAGCCTCGGCAACCTCTTCGACAACACCGAGATCGAGGAGGCGCTGCTGTTGCACGTGCACGCGCTTTCGGACGCCGAGCGCGAGGCGATCGCCGGCCAGGACCCGGCCGTGCGCGAGATGATCGAGCGCGCCGAGTCCGCCACGCCCGGCCGAGGTGATGTCGCTTCACGGCCTGATGCAGGCGGCCCCGCCGGAACGGGGGCGATCGCGCCGCTGAGCGCGCCCGGGAGGTTCCGCAGTGGAGCGAGCCCGGTATGCCGTTGCCGCCCGACCCCGGACCCGACGCCGAGCCCGGCCATCCGAACCCGGGCGAGCAGACGCTCGAGCTCGAAGGCCAGACCTTTCGCAAGGGCGGCAAGGTGATCCTGCGCCCGGGCACCGAGCGCGACGTGCTCGACCGCATGCTGGACGGCCGCACGGCGACGATCGAGCGTCTCTACATCGACTACGAGGACGGCGCCCACATCGCGGTCACGGTCGACGACGATCCGGCGCAGGAGCTGTTTCGCGAGACCGGGCGCTACCTCTTCTTCAAAGCCGGAGAAGTGGAGGCCGTCGATTCGTGACTGAACGCACTCCGCAGATTCTCGTCGCCGGGATCGGCAACACGTGGATGGCCGACGATGGCTTCGGCAGTCATGTCGCCAAGCGCCTCGAGCAGCGCGAGCTGCCGCGCGGCGTCGCCGTCTTCGACTTCGGCATCGGCGGGCTCGACTTGGCCTACGAGGTGATGAAGGGCTACGAGGCGCTGGTGCTGATCGACGTCAGCCGCCAGGGGGGTGAGCCCGGCTCGCTGTATGTGATCGAGCCCGACCCGACGAGATCGCGCCGATCGAAGACGGCGAGATGATCAGCCCGCACGGCATGGACCCGAAGACGGTCCTGCGCTTCGTCAAGGCGGTCAACGGCTGGCCGGGCAAGGTCGTTCATGGCCTGCGAGCCCTCACAGGTCGAGGACATGGGGCTCGAGCTCTCAGACGTCGTCGCCGATGCAGTCGGTCGCGCCGCCGACCTTGTCGTCGAGACTTGCGTCGAGCTCCAGTCCGGCGCCGCGTACGCCGACAACTCCGCACCGGCGGGCTCCGGCTGAAGCGCAATGCACGAGCTCTCGATC
>CAVYOA010000018.1:0-198976 GCA_963769945.1 uncultured Solirubrobacterales bacterium
CGGTGATCACGCAGCGGGCGACGTCCTCGGCCCAGATTGGCTCGAAGAGCGAGTCGCCGCCGCCTGAGATCGGCACGGCCGGCAGCAGCGCGAGCCGGCGCTGGAGCGTGACCCAGGGATCGTCGGCGCGGTAGACGATCGACGGCGCAAAGATCGTGCTTGGGAGCTGCGAATCGCGCACCGCGCCCTCGGCCAGCGCCTTGGCACGAAAGAAGCGCGTGCGCTGGATCTCGGTCGCTCCCAGGGCCGAGAAGAAGACGAAGCGTTCGACCGCCCCCGCCTCGGCGGCGCGCACGAGGCGGGCTGTCGCGAGCCCGTTGAGCTCCTCGACGGGGGCATGGGGCTGGTCGCGAATCGTGGCTGCCAGATGGATCACGGTCGAGACGCCACGCAGGGCCTGGCGCATCACTCGCGGGTCGGCAAGCTCGATCAGGTCACCGAGCGCGATCCGAACCTCGACGCGCAATCGTCCGAGGCCACGGGGGTCGCGGACCAGCGCCCGTACGTCTTCGCCCTTGTCGAGCAGCAGCGGCAGTAACGCCTGGCCCACGGTTCCCGTCGCTCCGGTGACCAGGATCATCGCCCGCAGCTTACGCCTGCGCTTCGATGAGCGACCATCTAGAATGCCGCGTTCCGTCCGGGTGCCGAGTGGCCCGCAGACCGCAAGAGACGCCGTCGACCCAAGAAGGAATAGACCTTGGCTTACGTCATCGCCGAACCCTGCATCGGCCAGAAGGACAACTCGTGTGTCGAGGTCTGCCCGGTCGACTGCATCCACCCGACTCCAGACGAGCCCGATTACGAAAACGTCGAGCAGCTCTATATCGACCCCGACGAGTGCATCGACTGTGACGCGTGTGTCGAGGCGTGCCCGGTTGACGCCTGCTTCGCCGAGGATCAACTCCCCGAGGAGTGGCAGAAGTACACGCCGCTCAACGCGGAGTACTTCGCGGGCAAGTAAGCGCCGGTGACGTGATGGCGGCAGCGAAGCCGCCTCTGCGCCTCAGTCTGACGCTGTCGGGAGGCGCATCACTCGGCGCCTATGAGGCGGGCGCTGCCGCCGCGCTCGCGCTGGCCGTTCGCCACCTCGACGATGAAGCGGGACAGGAGGCCAGCATCGATGCCATCGGTGGCGCTTCGGCAGGCGCGCTCGTTGCCATGTTCACCGCTCATGCGCTGCTCGAGGGCCTCGATCCAGAAGAGCTGCTGCACCGGGCCTGGGTCGAGCGGGTGACGCTGCCGCTGCTGCGAAGCGGCGGCTCGAAGGCGCTGCTGTCGTTCGACGAGCTGCGTGAAGGGTTGCCCGAGCTGCTCTCTGACCGGGTCTCTGGCGAGGCCACCGATGGCGAGATCGACTTGCGCCAGAACCGCTCGCTCGCTCTGCACATCCAGGTCACCGGGCTTCGCGGCAACACCTATCCGATTCGCGGTCTGCGCAGCGATCAACCGCTCAAAGGCGTCACCTACGCCGATTGGTGTGAGTTCGAGCTGAAGCCGGGCGCCGGCGCCAAGCAGATCCTCGAGCCCAAGGGTCACGCGCCGCTGGATTTCGTGCTCGCCTCGGCGGCGAGCCCAGGTGGCTTTGCCCCCCAGCTGATCGATCGAAGCGTCGATGAGAAGAGCTATCGCCGGCGCGGCATCGACAATTTCCCCGACTCCGGGCATCTTTGGTACTCAGACGGCGGCTTGCTCGGCTCGCAGCCGATGAGCCGGGTGATCGCAGCCGCCCGCTCGGTGCATGGGCGCCGCGACGACGCGCTCGCGGCGCATCTGCTGATCGACCCTCGCTCGGAGACCGCGGAGACCGAGGTCTGGTGCGACCCCGAGGCCGATCCAAGCTGGCAGGAAGGTGGCTCGCGCGCGCTTGGGGTGCTCTCGCAGCAGGCCCTGTTCGACGACTTGCGCCACATCGAGAAGGTCAACTCGAGAATCGAATGGACCGACCGCCTTGCCGAGCAACTCGACGGCGCGCTTGGCAAAAAGGCCGACGGGATTCTTCGCGAGTTCCTGGCGCACGTCGAGGACGAGCTCGAAGGCATGCGCTCGGGCGAGGAGCGGCGCTCCGAGCCCCGGATGGCGATCGCCGCGCGCTCCTTCACCGAGCGCTCAGCGAGATCGCAGGGACGGTGGGCAAGGAGCGGATCGAGGTTGACGTGATCTCGCCGCTGCTGCTCGCCGACGGTGACGACGATCCCGGCAGCCTGCTCGCTGGCGATTTCATGGGCGACTTCGGTGGCTTTCTCAGCGAAGAGTTGCGCGCCAGCGATTTCGCGCTCGGCTTCGAGTCGACGATCGCCTGGCTCGACGAGGGTCTGCGCAGTTGCGGTGTCGACGACGGCGCCGTTGAGGCGACGCTCGAGTTCGTGGGCGAGCGCCGCCGCTACAACCTCGACGAGGTCCGAAGCGGAGAGGCCGAGCTCGGCGACCTCTCGCTCGCCGACCGTTTCCAGCTTGTCCGCCTCGGCCTCCACGCAGCGCGCGTCCTCGGCGCCGGCGCGCTCGACCTGCGCTCCCGCATCCCCGACGGGCTCGGCAACGCAATCCGCGACGCCCGCAAGCGGTTGCCGGGAGGGCGAGCCGGCTAGCCGCGCCGGGCGCGCAGCGAGTACATCAGCGGCAGCCGCGGCATGCCTGCGGGCATGCGGTAGACGCTGCCGGCGGCCAGTGCCTCGCGATCCTCGACCAAGAACGGCCAGCGCGCAAAGAGCGTGTAGTCGTGCTCTTTGAAGAGCTCGAGTCGAAGGCCGGCGCCCAGCAGCGCCTCGACCACGTCGGCGAGCGAATGCGCCCACTCCCTGGTGAGGTTGTGAGCGGTCTGCGCGCCCAGATCAGCGTAGGTGCCCGGCTCGTCGAACTCGAGTCCCCCGTCGTCGTGGAAGTAGCTGCGCTCCACGGTGAGGTCCTCGTCGGCGAGAGCCCAGGTCAGGGGATGGAACTCGCTGAGATAGAGGAAGCCCGCGGGCGCGAGCAGGGTGCTCACAACTCGCGCCCAGCGGCGCAGGTCGGGCAGCCAATTGAGCGCGCCGAGGCCCGTGTAGACGATGTCGAAGCGCTCGTCGCCGAGTCGCATCGGCGCCTCGTAGACATCGGCGGTGACGAAGCGGGCGTCAAGATCGAGCTCGGTGGCGAGCGCGTTTGCAGCCTCCACCGCCGGGGCTGAGAAGTCGACCCCGACGACCGCGGCACCGCGCCGCGCCCATGACAGCGAGTCGAGGCCGAAATGGCACTGCAGGTGCAGGAGGCGCTTGCCTTCGACAGACCCCACTTCCTCGAGCTCGAACGGGCGCAGCGTGTCGGCGCCTTCCTTGAAGCTGTCGACGTCGTAGAAGTCGCTGGCGACGTGGATCGCAACGCGTTCGTCCCAGAACTCCCGATTGGGCTCGAGGCGCGCGTCCAAGGAGGCGCTCAGCCCTGGACTTGGACGACCGGCAGCGCGGTACCGCTCACCGGTCCGGCGGGAGCCGCGGCCGTCACCGTTTCGGCCTGCATGACCGGCAGCTCCTGCGGGGTCGTCGCGATGATTCCGCGCGCGGTCTGGCGAATCGCGATCGAGGCGGGAGCGTCGGGGTCTGACAGCACCAGCGGCATGCCGCCGTCGGCGCCGACGCGCAGGTCCTCAGAGAGCGGCACCTTGCCGAGCAACGGCACGTCGAGCTCATCGGCCAGCAGCTGCCCGCCGCCTTCGCCGAAGATCGTGAAGCGCTGACCATCTGGCGTGGTGAAGCCGGACATGTTCTCGATCACACCGAGGACCTCGAGGTCGACCTTGGCCGCCATGTCGGCGGCACGCTTGGCGACCGATTGAGCGGCCGGCTGGGGCGTGGTGACGACGATCACGCGCGCCTGCGGCAGCAGCTGGGCGAGCGTCATCGACACGTCGCCGGTTCCTGGCGGCAGGTCGAGCAGCAGGTAGTCGAGGTCCTCCCAGGCGACATCCTCGAGGAACTGCTGGATCGCCTTGTGCAGCATCGGCCCACGCCAGACGACGGCGGCGTTGTCCTCCAAGAAGAAGCCAATCGACATGACCTTGATCCCGGCGGGTCCGATCGGCGGGATGATCTTGCGCTCGGCGTTGACGTCGGGGCGCTCGTCTACCCCGAGCATGCGAGGGATCGAGTAGCCGTAGACGTCGGCGTCCAGCGCCCCCGCGGCTTTGCCCTCGGCTTGCAGCGCAGCGGCGAGATTGGCGGTCATCGTCGATTTGCCAACACCTCCCTTGCCGGAGGCGATGCAGATCACGTTCTTGACCGCGGCCAGGGCGCCCTCCGGCAGGCCGCCGGGCCGTCCCAGCGCCTTTTGCAGGTTGCTCTTCTCCTCGTCGGAGAGGACGTCGAAGCCGACGCCGACCTCGGTCACGCCGTCGAGCTTGGAGACGTTGAGCGCCACCGCCTGCTGAAAGTGGGAGCGGATCGGACAGCCCGCGGTCGTCAGCGAGACGACGACCTCGACCTTGCCGCTCTCGTGGATGTCGATCGAGCGCACCATGCCCAGATCGACGATCGAGCGGCGCAGCTCGGGATCGATTACGGCGCGTAGCGCTTCTGAGACCTGCTCGGCTGTGGGCATCGCACCGATTGAAGCAGACGGCGTTGATCGCGCCTGACGATCCCGCTGAGACTAATCGGCTGCAAACGTAGACCGACCGGCCACTTGGGCCGGTCGGTCTGGAGGAGAGGTTGCTGTTCTGCCCACGAAGTACGAGCGGACAGCTTCTCCGAATCGCCGCCAACCTCTCACGCGGGCGACCCGGGCTAAGCGGTTTGGCTACGAAGCCGTACCGACACGCTCCTGAACGGCCGTGGTGGCCTTCTTGAGCTGATCCTCAGCCCTGACGCGGTTCTGCCTGACCTGCTTGGTCACCTCGCGGCGACGAGCCTTGACCTCGCGCTCGACCTGCTTGCGAGTCGTGCGAACACGCGAGACGGCCTTGCGACGGGCCTGTCCGCCGCGGCGCTCGAACTTGTTGACCTCGCGGGTGACCTGCGTGCGAAGGCTCTTGAGCTCGCGCTCGCGGGTGGTGGCGCTGGTCCACGGCTCGACGACTTCCTCGACGCGGTCACGTACGGTGAGCGCAGCTCCGACGGGAACATCAAGCGCACGCTCGGCGCCCTGACGGACGATGGCGGCTGCTCCGTTGGAGGCCTTGGTTACGCCCTCCTTGACCTGCGCGCTGTCGCTGCGGGTCGCGGTGCGGGTCGTGGTGGTCTTGGGCTTGGTCTGCGCCTTGGTGCTGCGGCGCTTCCTGGTGTTGTTGGCGGTGGTGGCCATTTGTGTTTCAACCCCTCGTGAGTCGTTTGTTCATAAGTTCCTTATTACTAAGGATGTTCAGCATAGCAAGTACCCCGAACATGTGTTTGTAAACCTAAGCGTTCAGCTGGTTACACGGGCTCGTGCGCGAGCGGTACGCGCGCAAGCCAGCCAGCGGGGTCCTCGAGCTCTTCGAGGCTGGGAAGATCGGCCGGCGAGCGCCAGACCAAGCCCAGCGATTCGCGCCCGCCTGCGGCGGCGACGCCATCGCAAAAGCGCTTACCGAGCTCATACTGGCGCAGCTTCGCCTCCAGGCCGAGCAGCCTGGCGAGGACCGCGCTCAAGCCCGAGCGCTGCTGGCGACGTTGATCGAGCTTGCGGCGAAGCTCGGCGAGGTCAGGACCGAGGTCTGCCGCGCAGGCGTCCATGACGTGCTCGGCGTGACCCTCGATAACCGCCATCGTCGCCTGCAGGCGGTCGAAACGGTCAGCCTGTTCGGGATCGGCCAGCAGGCGTGCGAGCTCGCCGCGCATCAACGCCCGCACAAGCTCGCCGGGCTCGCGGACGAAGCGTTTGGCGAGGGCGCTCACGCTCGACGAATCGATCCTTTCGGCTGCCGCAGAGATCAGCTCGCGGACAAGCGTGCGCATATGCGCCGAGAGCCATTCGACGCGCTCGAACTGCACGACATGCGTGGTCTCGTGAAGCGCCACCCAGCGCAGGAAGGTGTCGTGATCGCCGCCGAGTCGTTGCCGCGCATCCTCCATGTTCTCGGCGACGAAGAGAAGCCGCGCAGGACGTGGCGGACCGAAGAGGGCGAAGTCGTACTGGCCGAGGACGTGTTTGGCGGCATAGCCGACCGCGAGGCCGGCTTCAGCTCCAGCGGCGCCTCCGACCACGCGGTGAGAGAGCGCTGCGAGGGGACCCGGCAGGCTCAGGTCTCGCGCCAGGCGCTGCTCGAGCGGTTGCGCTGCCTGGGCGAGCGCGGCGAGCGTGTTGCTGGCCCATTCGCGGCGATCGACCAGCTCCGCGCGAGGCGGCGAGTCGACGACGCCCAGGCCCGAGTACTCAGACACCTGGGAGATCGCGCGCTGACATGCCGCATCGACCTCGCCGGTGTTGTAGCCGCAAGCGCTGGTGGGCGGGGTCTGGCCGAGGCCGGCGATCGGTGGCAACCCCGAGATCACCAGCGCGGCCGCGCGCTCGCTCAGGCGCCAGTCAACGAGTCCCGCCGGGTCGCTCACGCGCGCTGCCCGGCGACACCCCGCTGAACCTCGAGCAGGGTTTCGAGCAGTTGCGGGTCGAGACCCGCGGTGATCTCATATCGCGCCGCGAGCTCGAGTCCGGCCTGGTCGAGGGCGAGCTCACCGAAAACGAGGCTGGCGCCCGCCTCGGTCGCGATCAGCTGGGCTGCCGCGACGTCGACCGAGCGACATGGCCGGCCCCCGATCATGCCGTCAAAGCGCCCCGCGGCGACGTAACAAAGTGTGATTGCCAGCGCTCCGACTGAGCGCACGCGGTAGGCCTTTCCCTTGAGTGCATCGATCAGCGGCGCGATCAGCTCAGGCTTGCTCGACTCGAGCCCGACGAGCTCGAGACCGTGTCCGGGTCCGCGCGCCTCGAGTGGCTCGCCGTCGAGGCGGGCGCCGCAACCACGCTGCGCCGTGAACTCCTCGCCGGCCCCGAAGTCATGGACGAACCCGAGATCGACGTCGGCCATCGACGGTCCGCTGGCGACCGCGATCGAGAGGGCGAATGAAGGGATCATCCGCCGTGCGTTGAGCGAGCCATCGATCGGGTCGATGACTACGCGGCCGGGCGCCGAGCCATCGCCGAAGACGACCTCGCCGCGCTCCTCGGAGATTGCCGTGAAGCTGGCGCCTTCTGCGTGCAGGCGCTCGAGCTCCGCGAAGACGATGTCCTCTGCCTGAGCGTCGATGACCAGCGTGCGGTCGCCGCCCTCACCGATATCGCCGACGTAGTCGGTGCGTGCGGCGATGCCGCGGTTGGCACGTAAACAAGGCGCGCTGTTGCGCGACGATGAGGCGAAATGCGCTAAGCCAGCGCTCGGTGGCCAGCCCGGCATGCTCTTGACCTGCCATGAGCTCATGCTAGACCTCGTCTTGTGCCCGCCGAAGCCCAGACGCCGACCGCCGCTCAGGCGGCTGTGGCCAGGCACCGAAGGCGGTCCGTTGCTGGTTCAGGGTGTCGCGGGCTCGGGGCGCACCGAGGCGCTCGCGCTGCGACTAGAGGCACTTGTCAGCCGAGGAGTACGCCCCGAGCACGTTCTCGTCCTCACCCGCTCGCGGGCTGCTCGTTCGCAGCTGCGCGCGCGGGCTGAGGCATTGCTCGATCGCCCGCATGAAGAGCTTTGGATCCACACTTACGAGGCAGCAGGTGAGGCTCTGCTTCGCGAGTACTCGGTCGAGGCCGGCCTCGACCCCTTCTTCACCACCGTTGGCCCTGCTGATCGCCTCGCGATCTTGCTCGAGCACGTCGACGAACTGCCGCTGCGCCACCATGAGATTCGCGGTAATCCTGCCGGCTTGCTCGCCCGCCTGCTGCGCCGTGTCGATGTGCTCAAAGCCGAGGCAGTCGCGCCGGCGACGTTGCGCGAGTGGGCAGTAGCTGCGTCGCGGGCAGCGACGAGCGCTGCCGAGCGCGAGCGAGCCGAGCGCGAGATCGAGTTCGCGGAGCTCTTCGCCCGTCACGATCGCATCCTCCGCGAAGCTGGCAGCCTCGATGGCGGCGACCTCGTGCTCGAGCTCGCGCGCCTGCTGGGCGATCGGGCTGATGTCTGCGAAGCGGTAACCGGGCGCTTCGGACACGTGCTCGCCGATGAGCTCGAAGACAACGGCGTCGCACACTGGCGCATGCTCGCGGCCCTGGCTGGGGCCCCGGACGCCGATCTCGTCGCGGCCTGTGATCCGCGTCAAGCGACGCGCCGCTTTCGCAGCGCCGGCAGTGCCGCGCTCGAGACGTTTCGAACGCGCTATCCGAGCGCCATCGAGATCGAGCTCGAGGCGGCGATTCGAGCTCCCACCTCTGTGCGTTATTGGCGCTGCGAGAACGATCGCGCCCAGGCGCAGGCTGTCGCGCGCGAGGTCGAGCATCTGCTCGCCGGCGGTGAAGTGCCGGCCGAGCGCATCTGCATCGTCGCCGGTGCCGGTTGGCGTGAGGGACGGCTCGTCGCGGCTGCGCTCGAGGAGCGCAGCGTCCCGTTTCGCTTCGCCGGTGACGCCGCCTTCTTTCAACGGCCTGAGGTTCGTGACGCGCTCGCTTGGCTGCGGATGCTTGCCAACCCCGGTGACGCCGCCGCCGTCGTTCGCGCCCTGACCAGGCCGCCCGTCGATCTGCGCTCCGTCGATCTCGCAAAGGTGACGACGATCGCCCGGCGGCGAAAGCTCGACATGGTCTCGGCCCTCGAAGCGGCGCTTGAGAGCCCGCAGCTGCCACCGGAGGCACGCGATCGCATTCAGGCCTTCCTGCGACTGCACAAGGCGGCCTCCAACGCGCTCGAGCAGATGCGAGCAGATGTCTTCGTTCGTCGCTTGATCGAACGCGTTGGCATGCGACGCCACCGCCTCTTCGCCGCCAGCCCCGAGACGGCGGAGCGCTTGGTCAACCTTTCGCGTTTGGCCGAGCTTGCCGCAGACTGGTCGCGGCGCGAGCCGCGCGGTTCGGTGCGCGAGTTCATCCGCCACCTGACCGCGGTTGCCGACGCCGGAGAGGTCGGTGGCGACGACTGCGACCGGCCTGTCGCCGGCGCGGTCCTGGTCGCCGAGCCCGACCAGATCAAGGGTCTCGAGTTCGACCATGTCTATCTGCTTGGACTGCGAAGCGGCGCCGTCGCCGCCCGCCATTGGGAGGATCTGTGGATTCCCGACGAGCTGCTCGCTGAGGCGTTGCCGGTGCCCGGTGAAGAGCTCACCGCCAGCCGTCGTTTGGCTCTGGCGCATGTCGCGATGACGCGGGCACGGGCGGCCCTGGTGCTGTCGTGGCCACAAAGCCAGGAAGGCGGTACGGCCGCACCGTCGCGGATCTATCGCAACGCGCTCGAGGCCGAAGGCGGCGAGGAGGAGTTTCACGAGGAGGAGCTGTTTGGGCCGGCCGAGGGCCTTCACTCGACCTATCGAATGCTGCGCGATGAGGTGCTCGAGGCGTCGTGGCGTGCCGGCTCGGCGCTGTCGGAGATGCGACTCGACACGGCGGCCGACGTCAACGCTGCGGTTGCCCGGTACCTGGAACTGGTCAAGCTTGCGGCATTGATCCAGCGCCCCGGAGCGGAGCCCGCGCCGGAGGTGATCGACGCGCTCAACGAGGTGCTTGGCCGGATCGCCTCGCCCGAGCAGCGGATGGAGATGGACGCCTCGTCGCTCGACCAGTACGTAATCGGCGAGGAGCGTGAACGCGGCAAGCGCCGCGAGCAGATCGCAGCACGGCGTGAGCCGTCGCTGGAGCAGTTTCTGCCGCGCCGAAAGGGCGGGCTTGGGCTTTCGGCGTCCGACATCGACCTCTATCGCACCTGCCCGCTGAAGTACAAGTTCGCGCGCGTCTTCGCGATCCCGCAAGAGCCAACCATCAATCAGCGCTTCGGCATCCTCATCCACAACGTGCTCGAGCGCTTTCATGCCGATGAGATGCGCGCGGGCGGCGGTCCGCGCAGCGGTGGCCTCGAGCGCCTGCTGACCCTGTTCGAGGCTGGCTGGCGCCGCCAGGGTTTCGGCTCCTCAGACGACGAGCTTCAGTATCGCGATCGAGCCGTTGCCGCCCTGGCGCGTTACGAGGAGCACAACCTGCACTCGGAGTCGCGGCCGATCTGGCTGGAGCGAAACTTCTCCTTTGCAATCGGCCCGCATCATCTGCGCGGTCGCGTCGACCGCGTCGATCGCCTGCCCGGCGGCGGCTACGAGCTGATCGACTACAAGACCGGCGATCCGGGCTCGGGCCCCAAGCTCAGCGGCGATGTGCAGCTGGCGCTCTATCGCCTCGCGGCAAGGGAGGCCTGGGAGATCGAGGCCGAGATCGGCAGCTACTGGTATGTGCTCGCCGACGAGCGCGTCGAGCTACGGGCCGAGCCCGACGACGGCGAGCGCGTCGAGCGCACGGTGCTCGAGGTCGCCGCCGGGATCGAGGACCAAGACTTCGAGCCCCGGCCCTCACACGAGATCTGCTCCTGGTGTGATTACCGACTGATCTGCCCGGCCAGCGAAGCCTGAACGCGGATCGCCGGCGCCGGGCGGCGTCATCGGTCGCTGGCGTGCGGAGCACGCCACGCTCCTGCTTCCTTGCCCGGCTTGGCGCTCCACGCTCAGCCTTCACTGGCGCAGGAGTAGCCTGGACGCGATCGCGCTCAGGGACTGGGCTCGTCGCCTCGTTGGCGCAGAAACCGCTGGAAGTCGCGGGCGATGGTGTCGCCTGAGGGCACGTCCTCGGCCTCGAGGTCTTCCTCCTCGGACTGCTCGGCCTCGAGGCGGCGCACGAGCTCCTCGATCTCCGGATTCGAGGCGACGGCACGGTCGACCTGAGCCTCGAAGCGACCCATCGCCTCCTCCAGCTCCGAGGCTTCGATCGCGACCCCCGTGAACGCCTCGAGGCGGCGAAGCAGGGCCAGCGCTGCTTTCGGGTTCGGCACAGCAGCGATGTAGTGGGGAACGGCCGCCCACAGGCTGGCGGAGGTGAGCCCGCCGCGCCGGCAGGCGTCGTGGACGATGCCGACGATGCCGGTGGGCCCCTCGTAGCTGGAGCGGCTGAGTGAGAGCCGCTCGACGAGCTCGGAGTCGGACGCGAGTCCCGTGATCGGCACCGCGGTGGTGTGCGGGACGTCGGCAAGCAGGGCGCCGAGGGTGACCACCATCTCGACCTCGAGACGCTTGGCGACCTCGACCACCGAGTCGGCAAACGTGCGCCAACGAAGGTTGGGCTCGATCCCCGAGATCAGGACGAGGTCACGCTCGGCATTCGGCGCGGGGGCGGCGAAGACGACGTTCTGGGGCCAGTCCACCTCACGCGTTTGCCCGTCCGAGAAGCGGATCGTCGGACGCGTCACCTGAAAGTCATAGAAGTCCTCGGGATCGATCTCGGCGATGAGCTCTGCGTCGAGCGAGAGCGCGACGGCTTCGAGCGCAGTGGTGGCAGCGCTCGCGGCGTCGTTCCAACCGGCGAAGGCTGCGACCAGGACCGGCGATCTCAGCTGAGGCGGATCACCCGCCCATTTCAGAGCTTCCATCGGCCGAGCCTACCCGTAGACCCGCGCGCGGGTAGCGGTGCATCGTCGTCGTTCGGTGTCCGCACCGTTGTTCAAGATCGAAGCTGTGGAAGCTGCCGTCGCTCGAATACACCCGCAGGTCTGTGAATTGCGCCCGGGCCAGCGCTTCGAGGGCCGTTACGCCTGTCTCTCGAAGGAGCGCCTAACGTCGCGAAACGGCAGCTCATATCTCTCGCTGCGGCTGCGGGATCGAAGCGGCGTGCTCGCGGCGCGGGTCTTTCGCGAGGCCGATCGAATCGGCCTGCGCTTTGATGCCGGCGATGCAATCGTCGCCCGCGGCAAGGTCGAGCGTTTTCGCGGTGAGCTGGTGGCCGAGCTCGACGACGCGCGCCGCATCGACACCGCCGACCTCGACCCGGCCGAGTTCCTCCCGGCCGCGTACCGATCCGTCGAGGAGCTCGAGGGCTTTCTCGAGCATCTGATCCGCGAGGTCCACGATCCGGCGCTGCGGGGCGTCGTTGAGGCGGTGGTGATCACCGGTCCTGAAGCGGAAAACTTTCGCCGGGCACCCTGTACAACCGGGGGTCACCATGCCTATCTCGGCGGGCTGATCGAGCACACGGTGGCGGTCGCGACCCTCGTGCTCGAGACCAGCGCCCTGCATCCTCGCCTCGATTCCGACCTGCTGATGGCGGCGGCGATCTGCCACGACATCGGCAAGGCCAGAGAGTTCACCTATGGAGCCGAGTTCGGCATCTCCGAGGAGGGCCGCATGCTCGGCCATCTCGCGCTGGGCGCACAGATCATCGATCGAGTCTGCGACCCGCTGGCGCGCGATCGGCGCCTTGCGCTACTTCACTGCGTGCTCTCACACCACGGCCCCGATGCCTCGCAGGGCCGGGCGGGCAGACGCGGTGGTTTCGCCTCGGCCGAGGCGCTGGCGCTCTACCGCATCAACGCACTCGACGCCTCGATCAAGGGCTCGCTCGAGGGCCGCGGATAGCCCTGCGCGCAAGCTGAGCCGCGACGAACGCAACCAGCACGGCGAAGGCGACCTCGAGCAGGCGCTCAGAGACGGTGTTGGAGATCACGACGCCGACGCCGACGCCGAGCGGCGAAAGCGCTCCGATCAGCAAACCCTCACGCAGGCGCACGTTGCCGAAGCCGTGCTGGCGCCAGGCGCCGACGAGCGCGACCGGGACGATCGCCAGCAACGATGTCGCCTCGGCCCGGATCTGAGGCTCGTCGAGGAAGATCACCAGGGCGGGGACAAAGAGAATCCCGCCGCCGACGCCAAGCACGCCGCCGACCGCACCGCCGGCGAAGCCGAGGATCGCTGCAAGCGCGTAGTCCATCAGCCGAGCAGCAGCTCGATCGAGACGACGACAAGCAGGCCGGCAAAGAGCAGCGAGATCGTGCGTTCATCGATCCGTTGCTGCAGCGCCGTTCCGGCGACCACGCCGCCGACAGCGGGGACGCCGATCAGGGCGGCCTCGAGCAGGTCGACGTTGCCGTAGGCACCCTGGCCAATCGCCGCAAGCATCGCGATCACGACGATCGCGGCCATGCTCGTCCCGGTGGCCTCGCGCTCGCCGTAGGCAAACCAGAAGATCAACAGCGGAACGATCACGGTCCCGCCGCCAACCCCAAACATGCCGCTGAACGCGCCCGCCGCGGTTGCGATCAGCGCCAGCTTGAGGATTCGATCCCGGGCCACGTCGCGATACTAGGACGCGTGATGGTCGCCGACCCGATTCTCGAAGCGCTGCGCGCCGATCCCGCGGCCGCCGCGATCCTTTGCGATATCGACGGCACGCTGGCGCCCATCGTCAGCGACCCTGCCGCCGCCGCGGTGCCGGCTTCGACCCGGGCCATGCTCGCGCAGCTTCAAACGCGCTACGCCCTCGTCGCCTGCATCAGTGGCCGCCGCGCCAGCGCCGCGCGGCGAATGGTCGGCCTCGATCAGCTCACCTACGCAGGCAACCACGGGCTCGAGCTGCTGCGCCCCGGCGAGGTTGAGCCCAGCCTCGATACCGCGGTCGGCCGGCGCGGGGCGGCGGCCTCGGAATTCGCGTCGCGGCTCGACTGGAACCATCTCGCCAGCGTCGGCCTGCGGCTCGAGGACAAGGGGCCGATCCAGGCGATCCATTGGCGCGGCGCCAGCGACGAGACGACTGCCGAGCAGCGCGCGCAAGCGCTGGCGGTGCTGGCACAGCGCGAGGGCTTGACCACGCATTTCGGGCGCATGGTCTTAGAGCTTCGCCCTGTTGCCACGGTCGACAAGGGTGTGGCCGCTCGCCGGCTCGTGAACGAGTCCGGGGTTGAGGTTGCGATGTTCGGCGGCGACGACACGACCGACCTCGATGCTTTCGCGGCGCTGCGCGAGCTCGAGCACGGCGGTGGGCTGCAGCGGGCGGTCTGCATCGGCGTTGCCTCGAGCGAGGGACCGAGCGCGATTCAGCGCCAGGCAGACCTCGTCGTCGCCGGGCCCGACGGTTTCGCCGAGCTCCTCGGGGGGCTGCTCTGATGCTGTTCGCCGATCTGCTTCGCAGCACCGTCCTGCTCACCGCCGCGGTCGCGACCGCGCTTGGCGCGATTGCGGTCATCGTCGCCAACCGCGAGCTCGACACGTTCGCTCTCGGCGTCGCCGCCGGCTGGTGGATCGCAGCGGCGGCGATCGGGTTGTGGCTCGGTCGCCCGGTGAGGGCCGCCGCCGCGATCGGCCGAGTGCTCGCGGGCGCGCGAACCGCGACCAGCCTGCCTTCGCAGAGCGCGGGACGGATTGCGTTCGCGCGCTTGTGGCCGATCGGCGCCTTCGCCCTGGTCGTCGGCGGCGCCGGCTGGGTATGGCCTCAGGTCGCCGCCATCGGCGCCGGCTACGCGATTGCCACGGCGCTCGCCTGGCGTGGCCGCGAAGACGCGGTCTGTGCGATCGAGGAACGCGACGGCGTTCGCTTCTACGTCGAGGCTTCCTCCGCGCTCGAGCCGGTGCGCTTGATCCGAACGCCGGGCCTCTACCGTGACCGCGCGCCGACGGCCAAGCCACCGCCACCGCCATCCGCCGACACCGGCTAGCGCAGCCGAAGCCCGCGGGAGCTGTGAGTCCGACAGGCGGGCATAAGCAAAGGCGCCACCGGCGGCGGCCGCCAGCGCTGCGACTCCGGCGAGGATGAGGCCGGCGCGGGGGTCTGGCGACCTCCGAGAGCCAGCCGACGAGCGGGCCGCCGATCGGCGTTGAGCCCAAGAAGACGACCGAGTACAGGGCCATCACGCGCCCGCGCATCTCGGGCTCGGCATCGAGCTGCAGCGTCGAGTTGACGCCGGCGGCAAAGGTGACCGAGGCTGCTCCGAGCGCGACCAAGGCAACGAGCGCCAGCTCGAGCGTCGGCGCTGCGGCTGCGACGCAGCGCAAAGAGCCCGAAGGCAGCCGCCGAGCCGACCAGGATCCGCTCGTTGACGCGGCCACGGGCACCGGCGACGAGCGCGCCTGAAACCGAGCCGATCGCCATCGCCACAGCCAGGGCGGTATAGGCGCCGGCGCCGCCATCGAAGGTGAAGCGCCCCAGCAGCGGCAGCAGGACATGGAAGTTGAACGCCAGCAGGCCGACCACGACCATCATTCCCATCGGGATCAGCAGGGCCGGCTCGCGGCGCACGTAACGCACCGCCGCCAGCACTCCGGCGCTGTCGCGATCAGCCCTCGCCGCAACTTCGAGCCGCGCTGGATCCATCGCCCGCAGGGCAAAGATCATCGCCGCGAAGGTGAAGGCGTTGAGCAGAAAGCAGGGGCCGACGCCGACGGTCGCGATCAGGATGCCGGCGCTGGCCGGACCGACGATCCTCGCCGAATGCACGAGCAGGCTGTTGAGGCTGACCGCGTTGACCACGCGCTCGGTACCGACCATCTCGATGACGAAGCTCTGGCGGGTTGGATTGTCGATCGCGTTGATCGCGCCGCGCACGAACACCAGGCCAAACACCATCCACGGCTCGACGCCGCCGCTGGCGGTCAAACCCCAGAGCATGAGCGCCGGAACCGCCATCGCCGCCTGCGTGACGATCAGCACCGAGCGCTTGGGAAAGCGGTCGGCGAGGACGCCGCCCCAGGCCCCGAAGAGCAGGATCGGCAGGAACTGAAGCGCTGAGGTGATGCCGACGGCGACGCCGCTGCCTGTGAGCTCGAGGATGAGCCACATCTCGGCCACCATCTGCATCCAGTTGCCGCTGAGGCTGACCAGTTGTCCGGCGAAGTAGCGGCGGTAGTTGGGTACCTCGAGTGAGTCGAAGGAGCGGCGCAACGCTGCGCTCATCGACGCCTTCCATCGTCCTCGAGCATGCGCTCGAGGATTTCGGCTGCTCGCTCCAGCGTCGCGAGCTCATCCGCGTCTAGGCGCTTGAGGCGTCTTGCGATGTAAGCGTTCTTGCGACCACGCAGCCGCTTGAGCAGCGACCTGCCCTCGCTGGTGGAGCTGACCAGGCATGCGCGCCCATCGGCGGGGTCGGCCGTCCGTTCGATCAGCCCCGCGGCCTCGAGGTTGGCGATCGTCCGGGTGGAAGTCGGGCGCTGGACGCGTTCACGCTGCGCCAGCTCGCTCGGTGTCAGCGGTCCGTAGGTCTCGATCGTCGCCAAAGCGGCGGTCAGCGTGGGGCTGAGGCTGTCGCGCTCGGCACTCGAGGCCTCCTGGCGCAGGCGGCGAGCCGTGCGCACGATCGCGAGCCGAAGGCGCGCGGCGGTGTCGCTCGTCGATGAAGGTGTGGTTACCATTGCTAATTAGCTTAGCGAATGAGTTTGCCGACCATTGGGTTCGCTCAATCTCGGCGAGGATCCGTGCAAAGACGTCGAGGGCCAGCGCGACTGGTGGGCTGACTAGCGCCAGGAGGTGAACATGAGGCGGGATACGTAAGTCACTGCGCCCGAGACACCGCCGAGCCTGATAGAAGTCCGGGCGCGGTGAGGTTCCGAGGACATCGCGACTGTTCGCCGGCTCTTGCTCACCGTCGCCGTGGCGGCGCTCACCACCTGAGCATGTCCGAAACCGCGGGCGGCCGCCGAGTTCGATTCCCACGGCAGCGCCAAGCAGGTGTACGTCACCGGCCTGCCGCCGAACGCCAAGGCGACACTTGTCGACCCACAAGGTCGGAAGGTCGCCAAGAGGAGGGCCAACGCCCAGGGCGGCCTGCTCTTCCGAAAGGTCAAGCCGGGCGAGGGCTACCGAGTGCGCGGTCCTGGTGGCAAGGGTCCTGAGCTGACCGTGCTCTCGAACCGGCCTGCGCCGCCGGACCCGAGCGTCTACGACCAGGAGATCAAGTCCGAGGGCTACGGCTACATCACGATGCGCGACGGCACGAAGCTCGCGTATTACACCCGCCCCCCTGACGATGTCAGCAAGGTGCTCGGTATCGACGTTCCGTCGCCGCCCCCCGGCCCCCGGCCGACCCTGATCGAGTACGCGGGCTACGGCTACGCGAGGGAGGAGGGCCCCGAGAGCGGGATCTCGATCGTCGCGAACCTGATGGGGTTCACGGTCGTCAACGTGAACATGCGCGGCACCGGCTGCTCTGGCGGGGCCTTCGATTTCTTCGAGCCGCTGCAGAGCCTCGACGGCTACGACATCGTCGAGACCGTCGCACGCCAGCCCTGGGTCGCACACAACAGGCCCGGGATGATGGGCATCTCCTACGGCGGCATCAGCCAGTTGTTCGTGGGCGCCACCCGGCCGCCCAGCTTGGCCGCGATCACACCCCTCTCGTTGATCGACCAAGTGCAGACGACCCTGTTTCCGGGCGGCGTCCTCAATTCGGGGTTCGCCCTGGAATGGGCCAAGGACCGCATTCACGACGCCAAGCCGGCGGGACCCGACGCCGGACAGCCCTGGGCATACGAGCGAATTCAGCAGGGAGACGAGACCTGCGCCGCCAATCAGGCGATGCACGGCGAGGCGCGGAACCTCCTGGAGAAGATCCACAACAACCGGTACTACAAACCCAAGGTCGCGGACCCGCTCTCTCCGGTCACGTTCGTCGACAAGATCAACGTTCCCACCTTCCTCGCCTGCCAGTGGCAGGACGAGCAGACCGGCGGTCATTGCCCGACGCTCGCGAGCCGGATGACGGGTACCGACCGGGCCTGGTTCACCTTCACCAACGGTGTCCACGCCGACTCACTCGATCCAGAGACGTTCAACCGCTGGTACGACTTCATGAACCTCTACGTGGCGAGGCAGGCACCGGGGTCCAATCCCTATCTGCCGATTATGCGCGCTGCCGCGCCGGTCCTCTACGAGGAGGCGCTAGGGGTCTCGGGAGTGACGCTGCCTCCCGACCCGATCCAGAACGAGCCCACTTACGAGTCGGCCCTCGCCGCCTTCGAGGCGCAGCCGCCGGTTCGGATCCTGTTCGAGAACGGGGCGGGCGGATCGGAGCCGGGCCAGCCGTATCCCGTCCTTCGAGCGATCCTTCGACGCGTTCCCGGTTCCGGGTACCGCGGCCAAGACGTGGTACCTAACTGGCGAGGACGAGCTCGCCGAACGCCGGCCGACGGCCCGGGGGGTGGCCTCGTTCGACGCCGACCCCCGCTCCACCCAGCCCACCAATTTCACGGGCGACACCGGTTCTGGCGGGCTCTGGACGGCGACGCCCGACTACCACTGGGCTGAGCACCCCGACGGCACGGCGGCTTCGTACACGACCGAACCGCTCGACGAGGACACGACGGTCGTCGGTGCTGGAAAGGTGCGCCTCTGGGTCCGCTCCGAGCGACCCGATGTCGACCTTCAGGCGACGATCACGGAGCTACGACCCGACGGCAAGGAGGTCTTCGTGCAGGGCGGTTGGGCGCGCGCGAGCATGCGCAAGCTCGATCGCGCGAAGAGCACTCCGCTCGAGCCGGTCCTGAGCCTGCGAAAGGCAGACGTCAAGCCGATGCCCGCGGGATCGCTTCGTCCCGGTCACCATCCCCCTCTACTACGAGGGTCACCCGTATCGGACGGGATCGCGAATCCGGGTCACGATCTCGGCGCCGCACGGCGACCAGCCGATCTGGGCGTTCAAGAAGGCGAAACCCAAGCGTGGGCAGAACCGGCGTCGAGATCGCCTCGACGAAGCGCCGACCCTCCAGGCTCGTGCTTCCGGTGCTGCCGGGCGTGACCGGTTCCGCCGGAGTTGCCGCCCTGTCCTGGGCTGCGAGCCCAGCCGTGTCGCGACTGACGACGCACGAACTTTTTTCGTCCTGAGGTCGACGCTGGACTTTCCACGCAGCGCTTCTCGTCCAAAGTTGATTGGGGTCGGCGTGGAAAGCGCAACCTTTCGCGAGATACTCCGCGGACCGTGACGCAGGCAAACGTAGAGATCGTGCGCTCGATTTTCGCGGCGTGGGAGCACGGCGACTTCGGCTCCGTCGACTGGGCGCACCCCGAGATCACTTTCGTGGTCGCCGACGGCCCGACACCTGGAAGTTGGACCGGCGTCGCGTCAATGGCGGAGGCGTGGCGAGGAGCCCTGAGCGCCTTTGAGCAATTGCGCACGGAGGCCGACGAGTACCGCGCGCTCGACGACGAGCGCGTGCTCGTGCTCATGCACCTCAGCGGGCGCGGCAAGACGAGCGGGCTGGAGGTCGGGGATATAGCGATGAAGGGGATGAACCTGTTTCACGTTCGCGGCGGCAAGGTGACGAGGCTCGTCCTGTACTGGGACCGCGACCGCGCGCGCGCCGATGCCGCCCTGTCGACGTAGCCCGGAGGAGCGCGCTGGACAAGAGCGGTAGGGCTACAGACGTTCGCGATAATGCGAAGACGATGGCGCAAGAGAACGCGGAGAAGGTTCGAGAGGGCATCGACGCTTTCAATCGACGCGACTTCGACGAGGCTCTGGCTCCCCTACGTGACGACGTAACGTGGGAACGGTTCCTCTCCCGAGCCGAGGCTGCGACCCCGTTGGTACGAGGCAAGAAGGAGCTCCGGGCCGTCTGGAAGAGTCAGGTGGAAGCGGTGGACCTACGGCTCGAACCGGACGAGTTCATCTCGGTAGGGGACAAGGTGATCGTGCCGATGCGCATGGTGGCGCACGGTAGCGGCAGTGAGATCAGGCTGACCACCTTGATCACATGGGTCTGGACCTTCGACAACGCGGGCCGTGGGACGAAGGTCGAGTTCTTCGATTGCCGCGATGACGCTCTCGACTCCGCCAAGCTGGCGCAGTAGCGCCATGGACGAAAGCGGAACTTCGCCGGCGCGGTCGTCGTGGATGCCAGACTCTCGCTGTGCCCGACTGGACGAAGAAGAACTTCGAGGACCTCCTCGACGTCAGTCCCGAGAACGTTCCGATTCAGTGGCGGTTCGCGAGAGAAGCCTTGGGTTCACCTGAGCTCGGGGTAAGCCGGTTCACCTACGAGCCCGGCGCTCGGATGCCTTGGGGTCACCGCCATCGCGAGCAAGAGGAGGCCTATGTCGTGATCGGCGGTCCGGTCGAGCCAAGCTCGACGACGAGATCATCGACGTGACGGTTTCGGACGTGCTGCGCGTCGCTCCTGCGGTTATCAGATCGTTTGAAGCCGGTCCGAACGGCCTGGACATCATCTGCATTGGTGGCCGCAAGCCCGAAGGGGGCGACACGGTGCGGTTCGACGACTTTTGGCGGTAACCGGGGTTGCTTGCTCCCTGAGGCTTTTCTGCTTTCACGCGAAAGGGGAAGCGGGTCCGGACGCCAAGGGGATCGGAGATCTACGATCCAAGGCTAGGTACCTTCGGAAAGGAGGCGGCGTGCGGATGCCCAGCTGCGGCGAGTTCCCTCCGGCAGGTCGCCGAACTTGGCGACCCAGGCTCTGAGGAAGCGATCCGTGCGTGGGTCGTGGTAGCCAGAGCCAAGCTGCATCCCTAACCTAGGCTCCAGGCGACGCGCCAGCTCCGCAACGGCTGCGTCGCGGGCGACCTTGGCCACGATGCTGGCGGCGCCAACGACCGATAGGTGTCGTCGGCGTTGTGCTCGCTCACGACCTCGATGTCGGGAGGCGGTCCTTCAGCCACGGCGCGTCCAAACCGGGCGGCATCGGGGTCGGCTGCGTCGACATATAGCACCTGCGGGTGGAGGGCCCGTGCGATAGCGCGGAAGCGGTCCAGCACGATGTCGGTGATCTTTCGGGTCTGCCGCTCGGCGTCCAGGACATCGGGCGCGATCTCATGCACCTCGACGCGCACATCGGGGTGGCTACGCAGCATTCGGTCGATGGCCTCGCGCTTGGTACGACTCAAGCGCTTGGAGTCGCGGCAGCCCATCTCGGCCAGGACGGCCGGATCGCGGACGGCAACACCAGCGACCACGAGTGGGCCAAGGACCGGTGCCCGCCCCGCCTCGTCGATGCCGGCCTGCACTGGGCGTTCGAGTCCCCGATTACTCATGCACACTTCTCCCGTCTTCCTACAGATCGGTGACTAATCCAATTCCCTTCTTTGTAGCTTTCGGCTGTCGGCTTCCAGGGCCAAATCGAGAATGTCGCATTGCGCGACGCGGAGCAGCGCCAGCGCGCGGCGGGTCACGCAGAGGGAGAAGCGGGTCTGCCTGATGTAACGTCGGCACGGTGCCCGAGACTGGAGGGGGCGCATGGCGAGCGATGAGCTGAGCACCGATCTCGACGCGTTCGATCAGTTCGAGGCGAGCGCATGGGAAGAGCGAGTAGAGGGGTACGCGGGTTTCTTCGGCGCCATCACGGGCCGGCTGATCGAGCCGCTGCTGAATCTCGCCCGCGTTGGTCCGGGAACGCGCGTGCTCGACGTGGCGACCGGCCCCGGGTACGTGGCGGCGGAGGCAGCCCGCCGGGGGGCTACGGTTTGGGCCGTCGACGTCGCCGAAGCGATGGTCGCCCGGGCCGCCGCAGAGCATCCGGGCATCGAATTCACGCGCGCGGACGCGCAGTCACTCCCCTTCGAGGATGGGACCTTCGATGCAGTCGTCGCCAACTTCGGGCTTCCCCACTTCGGCCGTCCGGAACTCGCCGTCGCCGAGGGCGTACGAACCCTCGTTGCGGGGGGGCGGTTGGCCCTGACGACCTGGGACTCTCCCGCAGAGATGCGCATGTTCGGCGTCTTCTTGGAGGCCGTCGCAGAGGCTGGGGCGGGACCGCCTGACGGCCTCCCCCCGGGTCCTGATGTCTTCCGGTTCTCCGACGACGAAGAGTTTCGGCGACTCCTCGAAGAACAGGGCCTCGTCGACGTGGAAGTGCGACGCGTGGCATTCACGCACCAAGTTGAGTCGTTCGAGGACTTGTGGAGCGCCCTGCAACGCGGGACGGTTCGGATGGCCTCGCTCATCCTCGGCCAGCCGGAGCCGACGCGGGAGCGTATCCGCGCGGCCCTCGAGCACCGCCTGGCCGCCTACGGCATCGAGGGGCGGTTCCGCGTGCCGATCTCGGTGAAGCTCGCGGTCGGCCGCAAGATCGGCTGACCCGAGCTCCCGCGGACGCCCGGTCCCGCGCCGGACGGTCGGCGACGACAACAATCGGGCGAACCGTGAGCGACATGGCCGCAGTCCGCCCCGTGCTCGTGGGCATGCCCCTCGTGAACCGGGTGATCGCCCGTCAGGCCGCCTCCTCACCGATCGCGTCGATGGGCCGTGCCTCGGCGGCGACGAGGCGTGCCGGCAAGTCTCCCGCTGCCGCTTCGCGCGAGAAGCGGAAGTGCCACGCTGGCTTCAGACTGCACGCCAAGGGGCAACTGGGAGCTTGCACTTTCCACGCGAAGCCCAAGCAAACCCGCGAACGTCGACCGTCGAGAGTTCGCCGTCTCGCTATCGCCTCGCCCGCTTTCGCAGCTTCGCGAACTGCGTCCAGGAGCGGGTGTTGGCGATCTCGGCCGCCGTGAGCCAGCCCCGGCGGGCGGTGGCGAGCCCGTACTTCATGTTGCTCAGGGTGTCGACGCCGTGGGCGTCGGTGTTGACGCAGATCAGGACTCCGGCGTCGCTGGCGAGGCGGGCGTGGCGTTCGGAGAGGTCGCGGCGGTTGGGGTTGCCGTTGATCTCGATCATCGTTCCGTTTGCCGCCGCGGCCGCGGCGACGGCTTCGACGTCGATGTCGTAGGGCTCGCGCCTGCCGATCAAGCGGCCGGTGAGATGTCCAATGCAGTCGACGAGCGGGTGCTCGATCGCTGCGATCACCCGCTTGGTCATCTCCTTGCCCGACATCCGAAACGATGTATGGACGCTGGCGATCACCCAGTCGAGTTGCTCGAGCACCTCGTCTGAGTAGTCGGGCGAGCCGTTGGGCATGATGTTGACCTCCGACCCGGCGAGCAGGCGAAAGCGCTTGCCCTTGTAGCCGGCGTTGAGCTCGGCGATCTCCTCGACGCGTTCGAGCAGCATCTCGGCGGTGACGTGGTTGCCGAAGCCGTGAGTCGCCGAATGGTCGGTGACAGCGAGGTAGCCGTAGCCGCGCCCTCGCGCGCCCTCGGCCATCTCCTCGAGCGAGTTGCGCCCGTCCGAGAGCGTCGTGTGGCAATGCAGGTCGCCGCGGATGTCGCCGATCTCGACCAGCTCGGGAAGCTCGCCTTTGGCGGCGGCCGCGATCTCACCGTTTCCCTCGCGCAGCTCGGGCTCGATGTAGGCGAGGCCGAGGCGCTCGTAGACCTCGGCCTCGGTCGCGTAGCGGGCCACCTCGCCGGACTCGGTCTCGAGGATCCCGTGCTCGGACACCGACAGCCCCTGCTTGACGGCACGCTCGCGCAGGTCGACGTTGTGCTGGGCTGAGCCGGTGAAATGCTGGAGCAGATTGCCGTAGGCGTCGGGCTCGACGATGCGCAGGTCGATTGAGATCCCGTTGTGGGTAGCGATTCGCGTTCCGGAGACCCCGGCCGAGCCGGATTGAGCGGCGAGCTCGTGCTCGGTCAGGGCAACTGCAAGCGCCTCGGGGTCGCTCGCCGTTGCGATCAGGTCGACGTCCTTGCAGGTCTCTGTCATGCGCCGAGCCGAGCCGGCGACCTCGACCGCGTCGCTGGCTGGATGCTCGCGCAGCGCTGTCGCCAGGTCGTCGGCCACGTCGAGCACGTGCGAGAGCAGCAGGCGCTCGGCCGGACCCTCGTCGCCGAGCTTGGCGAGGGCCTGCGATGACGTTGTCCTCGACCTTGGCGCCGAGCCCCTTGAGGCCTCTGATCTTCTCGCCCTCGGCCGCTTCGCGCAGGTCATCGAGGCTGGCAACGCCGAGCTCGTCGTAGAGCCGTCGCACCGTCTTCGATCCGAGCCCGGGAATCCGCGTCACTTCGATCAGCGAGGGCGGGAACTTCGCTTTCAGCTTCTCGGCCGCCGGGATCTGCCCGGTCTCGACCAGATCGACGATCTTCGTCTGCAACGTGTCGCCGATGCCGGCGAGCTCGGTGGCACGCCCGGCACGAGCGAGCTCGGCAATCGAAACCGGGCTTTGGCGGATGACGCGAGCCGCCTCCTTGTAGGCGTTGACGCGAAAGCGGTTGGCCCCATCGAGCTCGTACAGCGTCGCAAGCTCCGACATCGCCGCTGCGATCTCCGCGTTTCGCATCTAGTCCGCCGTCCAGCAACGTCGTCTCACTCACTTCAACAATAGATTGCGCGGGTGGCCCCGACCGCGCGAGTCTGGCTCGTCCTGCCGACCTACAACGAAGCTGAGAACCTCGAGGCCATCGTCGCCGCGGCGCGCGCGCATCTACCCGATGGCGACAGTCGGATCCTGGTCGTCGACGACGCCTCGCCGGACGGCACCGGTGAGATCGCCGATCGGCTCGCCGGCGCCGACACCGACGTCACGGTCCTGCATCGTGCCCGCAAGGACGGCATCGGCCCTGCCTACATCGCGGGCTTTCGCCACGCACTCGACGCCGGCGCGCAGCTGCTCGCGCAGATGGACGCCGATTTCTCGCATGATCCGTCGGATCTGCCGCGACTGATCGCCGCCGCCGACGATGCTGATCTCGCGATCGGCTCGCGCTATGTCGCCGGTGGGGGAGTGACTCAATGGGGCCCGATCCGGCGCCTGATCAGCCGTGCTGGCAGCGCATATGCCCGGGCAGTCCTCGGCGTCGGGATTCGCGACCTCACAGCCGGTTTCAAGGTCTACAGGCGCGAGGCGCTCGAACGCATCGACCTCGAGACGATCGCATCGGTTGGCTACGCGTTTCAGGTCGAGACCACCTATCGCGTCCTCAGCGCGGGGTGTCGGGTGGTCGAGGTGCCGATCGTCTTTCGCGACCGCCGAGTCGGCGAATCGAAGATGACCGGCGCGATCGTCTGGGAAGCGGCGATGCGGGTGCCGCTGATGCGTCTGCGGCGCGGACCTAGCGGTCCGGCGAGACACATATAGTCGGCGGCGCGCTGGCGGGTGCGTCAGGCGCCGTACTATACTTTGTGAAGTGATGTCTCGGCCAGTTTTGGACCGACCGCTACTACAAGCCGAATGATGGGTTAGGAGACCGACGTGACAGGCAAGCTCCCCGATGTGACTGACGCGACGTTCCAGGCCGACGTGCTGGAGTCAGATTCTCCGGTCCTGGTCGACTTTTGGGCGCCGTGGTGCGGCCCTTGCCGTGTCGTGCACCCGATCCTCGAGGAGATGGCGACCGAGCGCGACGACATCACGATCCTCAGCCTCAACGTCGATGACAACCAGCAGACGGCGGCGCGCTACGAGGTGCTTTCGATCCCGACCCTGATCCTCTTTCGCGACGGTGCCGAGGCCAAGCGGGTGGTCGGCGCTCTGCCCGAAGAAGCGCCTCGAAGCCGAGCTCGAGCCGGCCCTCGTCTCCTCATGACTCCGACCAAGGCCGCGCTCGCCACGACGATGGTTGCGACGCTCGCCGTGGTCGCCGCTTTGGCTCCGCTTTGCGTTTGCCCGTGCCTCGACGACGGTCATCGTCGGCGACGACTACTTCTCGCCGTCGAGCACGACGATCTCAGCCGGCACGAAGGTCAGGTTCAAATGGGTCGACGACGGCAAGCACGACGTCGTCAAGAAGAAGGGCCCGGGCGGCGGCTTCTCCTCAGGCATCACCAATCAGCCCGGCGTCAACTTCACGAAGAAGTTCAAGAAGGCGGGCACCTACAAGCTGATCTGCTCGGTTCACCCCGAGGACATGAAGCTCAAACTCGCGGTCAACTGAGCCGGAAGTCGCGCCAGCGACTTAGAAGTCGCGCAGCGTCCAGTCGAACGGGATCTCGCCCGAGTGAGGGTCGATCCGAAGCTTGTCCGGTGCCTCGGGGTCATAGCGGCGTGTCGGGAAGTTGATGATCGTCGCGTCGGTGTCGCCGGTGTTCTGATCGGCATGCCACACGCCTGGCGGGATCGCGAGCAGCGTCGGCGTGGTCTCATCGAAGCCGAGCTCGTCGATGCCCTCGCGGGTCGCTGAGTCAGCTCGACCGTCGTAGAGCACGACACGCAAACGTCCGCCGCAGATGAAGTAGCGATCGGTCTGCAGGCGATGCATACCCCAGCCCTTGATCCGGCCCGGGCGAATCGTGATCCGGTAGGCCCAAACGACCGGCTCGCTCCAGAACTCGGCGTCGTCCATAAGCGTCGTCAGCGTGCCGCGATGATCGACGAACGGCTCGAGGCGCAGTAGTCGGACGCCGTCGATCAAGCCGTCGCGACCTGATTCGCAATTCGGCACCGTCGATCGTCGCTGTCACCCCGTCGGCGCCGTCATAGCTGACTGACTTTGCCAGCGTCTCGCCGGCGACGTACTCCTCGTGGGCGCGAGCGGCATCGAGCAATTCGGAGTCGCCACCGAGGCTGAGCGCGACGCGGTCTGAGACCTCGAGTCCCGCCTGCTTGCGGGCGTTCTGGATCGCGTGGACAATCTCGCGCGCCTGTCCTTCGCGGCGCAGGTCGTCGTCGAGCTCCAGCGCCAGCGCAACGGCGCGGCCGGCCTCGGCTTCGACCTCGTAGCCATCGAGTGGCTGCATCACAAGGGTCAGGTCTTCGGGCTCCAGCGAATGGTCGTGGCCGTCGAGGCTGATCCCGATTCGGCGCTCGCCGCGGATCGCTTCGGCAGCGTGCTCGGGGTCCAGCGACTCGACTGCTGCCGCCGCCTGGGGCATCGCCTTGCCAAAGCGCGGCCCGAGCGTGCGGTAGTTCGGTTTCACCGAGTAGGAAACGAGCTCGCCTTGCTTGGAGACGAACTCGAGTTCCTTGACGTTGAGCTCGGCCGAGACGATCTCCGAAAGGCGCTCGATCTCGGTGCGCTCGGCGTCGGTGGCGACGATCACCGCCTTGCGCAATGGCTGGCGCATCTTCACCTTCGCCTGAGCGCGAGCGGAGCGACCGAGCTCGATCGCCCGTATCGCGGCCTCGACCCCCGCCTCGAGCTTGCCGTCCTCGAGCTCGGGATCGGGCTCGGGGAAATCACAGAGGTGGACCGAGTTTGCGTCGCCGGTCAAGTTCGCATGGATCTCATCGGCGATGAAGGGCGTGAACGGGGCGAGCAGCTTCGCGACCTCAACCAGGCAATGGCGCAGCGTCTGAAAGGCGGCGAGATCACCGTTCCAGAAGCGCCTGCGATTGAGTCGCACGTACCAGTTCGAGAGCTCATCGACGTACGCCGCGATCGCCTGTCCCGCCGTCGTGCAGTCGTAGGCATCCATCCGCTCGATCACGGTTGCCGTTAGGCCCTGCAGTCGCGACAAAGCCCACCGGTCGAGATCCGAGCAACCAGCAACCAGCAACTGATCGAGCTCAGCCGCGTCGAGCTCCTCGGCATTGGCATAGAGCACCAAGAACGAGTAGGTGTTCCACAACGTCAGCATGAACTGGCGCACAGATTCACCGACCGTGTCGGCTGAGAAGCGGTAACTGGCCCACGGCTGCTGGGTGCTCAGGTAGTACCAGCGAAAGGCGTCGGCCCCGTGGCTGTCGAGCACCGACCAGGGGTCGACGACGTTGCCTTTGGACTTCGACATCTTCTGGCCTTCGGGATCGAGGATGAGGCCGAGGCAGACGCAGTTTCGAAAGTCCGACTGGTCGAAGACCAGGGTCGAGATCGCGAGCTGGGAGTAAAACCAGCCGCGCGTCTGATCCTGGCCCTCGCAGATGTAATCGGCGGGGAAGCGCTCGCGAAACCGCTCCTCCCCCTCGAACGGATAGTGAAACTGAGCGAACGGCATCGAGCCCGAGTCGTACCAGGCATCGATCACCTCGGGGACGCGTCGCATCTGCCCGCCGCAGTCGGCGCAATCGAGTACTACCTCGTCGATGTAGGGGCGATGAAGGTCGTCGGGAACATCGCCGCCGCGTTCGCGCAGGTCGGCGACCGAGCCGGCGCAGAGCTCGCCTTCGCACTCGGCAGACTCGCAGCGCCAGATCGGAAGTGGTGTTCCCCAGTAGCGCTCGCGCGAGAGCGCCCAGTCGACGTTGCCCTCGAGCCATTTACCGAAGCGCCCGTTCTTGATGTGCTCGGGATGCCAGCCGATCCTCTCGTTTTCGGCCAGCATGCGGTCGCGGACGTCGGTCGTGCGGATGTACCAGCTTGCCTTCGCGTAGTAGAGGAGCGCGGTGCCGCAGCGCCAGCAGTGCGGATAGGCGTGCTCGTAGTCCTCGGCGCGAAGCAGCCGGCCCTTGGCCTCGAGTGCGGCGACGATCTCGGGGTTGTGGTCGAACACGAGCTTGCCCTGGAAGTCGGGCACGCGCTGGTCGAAGCGGCCGTCGGGGAGGACCGGGTTTTGCAGCGTCATCTCGTAGCGCTCGCCGAGGCGAAAGTCGTCCTCGCCGAAGGCGAGCGCGGTGTGCACGAGACCGGTGCCGTCCTCGGTCGTGACGAAGTCACCGAGCAGGACGCTGTGGCCGAGGGGGCCGAAGTCAGAGCCCTTGATGTAGTCGAAAGGCGCCTCGTAGCGGATGCCCTCGAGCGCTGTCCCGGGTAGATGACCGAGAATCTCGGCGTCCTCTCCGAGAACCTTCTCGGCCAGGGCCTTGGCGACGACATATACCTGAGAACCCGGCACCCCCGGAGGCGAAGCCGAGGAGGTGGCCGGACTTGTTTTAACTCTGGCCCTCACGTACTCGATGTCCGGTCCCGCGGCAACCGCAGCGTGGGAGATCAGCGTCCATGGCGTCGTTGTCCAAACCACGAGTGAATCGCCGACCTCGACCGGCTGCTCGGGGATCGCGTCGGAGGGGGGCACCTCGGTGATCGGCAGGCGCACGTAGACCGAGGGGTCGACGACATCCTGGTAACCGCTGGCGACCTCGTGCGAGGAGAGCGCGGTGCCGCAGCGCGGGCAGTAGGGCACGACCTTGTGGCCTTCGTACAGCCGGTCGGCGTCGGCAATCTGGCGCAGCGACCACCACACCGACTCGATGTACTCGTTTTCGAGCGTTATGTAGGGATCGTCGAGATCGATCCAGAAGCCGATGCGCTCGGTCAGCGCATCCCAGTCAGAGACGTAGCGAAAGACCGATTCGCGGCAGCGCGCATTGAACTCGGCGATGCCGAACTCCTCGATCTCGGCCTTGGAGGAGATTCCCAGTTCTTTTTCCACCTCGAGCTCGACCGGGAGCCCGTGGCAGTCCCAGCCGGCCTTGCGCGGGACGTAGTGGCCGCGCATCGCCTGAAACCGCGGATAGACGTCCTTGAACACGCGCGAGAGCACGTGATGGGAACCGGGCTTGCCGTTAGCTGTCGGCGGCCCCTCGTAAAAGCTCCAGATCGGAGCGCCGGCCTCGCGTCGGTGCTCGAGCTGACGGTGAAAGACATCGCCCTCACGCCAGCGCTCGAGCACGCGCTGCTCGAGCTCGGGAAACGACTGCTTCGGGTCGACGGGGCGGAAAGTGCTCATCGAGGCTGAGTCTAGGCGGCGTCCCCGGCTACGCCCGTGCGCTCACCAGACGACAAGGATGTCGTCCGGATCCTGCGGATTGACGTACACCGGCAAGACCAAGCCCGGCTGCATCAGGTGCGCGGCGAAATTGGAGATGATCAGCCGCCGCTTCACCTGTCGCGGGCTCTGGCCGGGGATCTCGAGATCGAGCACCAGCGTCATCAGCGGCTGTTCGTTGACCTTCGTGTTCGAGCCGGCGCTGACCACGGTGCCCTTGCCGCGAAGACCTGTCTTCCACAGCATCTGCTCGTGCTTGCCTTTGTTTCGCTGGCGGTAGGCATAGATGCCGAGCCCGACCGCGCAGATCACCCAGATCGGCCCCAGGAAGATCGGAAAGGGAAAGACCGTGAACTCGATCACGGTGAAGATCAGCCCGAAGATGAAGAAGAAGGCGATCAGGAAGTAGCCGGTGCGGTTGATCTGCATCAGGCGGCTCTCATTCGTTCGATTCGTCGCGGATTCGCTGGGCGACCGTTGCCGCTGCGTCCCAAAGCTTTGCCAGCGCTTCTGTGTCCGGGTCGTCCTCCTCGACCGAGCACAGCAGCGAGCCGTAGGCGAGCTCGAAGGAGAAGTCGCCCGGCGAGTGCTCGCCGAGCCAGTCGACGAACGTCGGAGCGAACAGCTGGCGCAGCCAGTTGTCGTCTTGAAACGGGCTAACCGAGACCTTGAAGCGCTCGTTCAGCTTGACGCTCTCGGTCCACAGGCGCGAGCTTCGGACCTCGAAGCCGTAGTGGGTGTCGCTGGTGATGCGGCCGTGGCGGACGCAGAACAGGCGCGGCACGAACTGCTGCGATTCCGCCACGCGAGCAAAGACGGTGCTGAACTCGAAGCGGCCCGTTGCGAAGCGGGCGATCGTGCCGGGGACGGAGGCGATCAGCTCACCGCTATGGGCGAGCTCCATGCTGCCGCCCTCGGCCAGTAGCGGCGTCAGCGGGCCGGGCTGAAAGCCGGGCGCCGGGCTCAGACCTCGGGCGGTGGCGAGATCGTCGTACGCGCTCATCGTTGGCCGCCGGACGCCTGAAGCCAGGCTCGAATCTCATCGCTGTGCTCGCCCAGATGCGGCGGGCGCCGGCGCGTCGTTGCCGGCGTCGAGCGCAGGCCGAGTGGGGAGGTGACCGTGCGCACGCCGTCGAGCTCGTCGATCGGATCGAGGCCAAGCGAGCGCGCGAGCTCGAAGGCGGTAGGGATGTCGTTGACGGGGCCGACGGCGACGCCGGCTGCGCGCAGGCGCTGGGTCCATTGCGCCGCACTCAGCGTCGCGAGCTTCGATTCGAGCAGCTCGCGCAACTCGTCGCGATTGGCGACGCGGTCGCGATTGGTGGCGAAGCGGGCATCGGTGGCGAGTTCGCCGGCACCGACCCCCTCGCACAAGGTGGCGAACTGACGGTCGTTGCCGGCGCAGATCATCAACGGCTCGTCGCGGGTCGCGTAGGTGGCAAAGGGCTCAATGCTGGGGTGGACGTTGCCCATCCGCTGGCCGGCGACGCCGGCGTTTAGGTACCCCGAGGCCTGATTCGCGAGCGCTGCGAGGGCGCTGGAGAGCAGGTCGATCTCGATTCGCTGGCCTTCACCGTTGCGGGCTCGGGCGGTCAACGCCGCGAGGATCGCAATCGCTGCGCTCTGACCGGCGACGACGTCGATCAGCGCGACCCCGACTTTCGAAGGCTCGCGATCGGGCGGTCCGGTGATCGACATCAGGCCGCTCAATGCCTGTAGCAGCGGGTCGTAGCCCGGCAGCAAGGCGCCATCGCCATCGCCGAAAGCGGTGATCGAGCAGTGGATGAGGCCGGGATTGGCGGCCAGCAACGAATCGCTGCCGAGGCCGAAGCGTTCGAGCGTGCCTGGCTTGAAGTTCTCGACGAGGACATCTGCGCGCATCGCCAGCTCGCGCGCCAGCTCCACATCCGCCGGACTCGCCAGATCGCAGACGAGCGAGCGCTTGTTGCGGTTGACCGCGAGGTAGTAGGTGGACTCGCCGTCGGCAGTTTCAGGCGGGATCCAGGAGCGAGTCTCGTCGCCCGCGGGTGATTCGATCTTGATCACATCGGCCCCCAGGTCGCCCAGCGTCATCGTCGCCAGCGGCCCCGCGAGCACGCGGGTGAAGTCGGCAACGAGGATGCCATCGAGCGGCGCGCTGGCTTGCATTCCCGGGCAGCGTAAAGGCGCCATCTAGTCTCTGAGGCGTGAAGCTCAGATTGATCCTGGCGGGGTCACTCGTGTCGATGGCGGTGCTGGCGGGCTGCGGGTCCGACGACGCTCCACAGACCCCGGCCGCGTGCGTTGCGCCGGCGTCGGAGTACCTGGCCGCGCTGGAGACCGCTCCCGGCGAAGTTCGCCTCGACGGCACGACCGCGATCAGCCTCTGCATCATCAAGGAGCAAGAGCCGGGCGCTCTGGCGTCGGTGGGAGAGTCGGCGATCGGGGCAGCGACCGAGCTCAACAGCGAGATCCTGCGGCTGCGCGATCAGCCGGGCGCCAAGGCGAAGGCGGAGCTCGAGCGCAACGCGATCCAGCTCGGCTACCTGGTCGGCGCCGTTCAGGGCGCCGCCGGCGAGACCGGCGGCATCCACCAAGACCTCGTCCTGCGCCTCGACTCCGCCGCCCGCTACCCCGGCCGCGACGATGAGCCGTTCTCAGCCGAGATCGAGCGCTACCTCGGTCAGGGCTACAACGCCGGCCAAGAAACCGGCTGACGGGCACCGGCTGACGGGCTCAGGCGAGTCGAGGCCGCGTCCTCGGTCGCTTGTGTGCAGAGCACACCGCGCTCCCTGCGTCCTCGCCTCGATTCGCCTGAGCCTCGTCAGGGGTGGGTCGCGTCTCGATCGCCTGGATGTGAGCGACGTCAACGACTTTGACCCCGTATATCGATGTCAAAGTCGATCACGTCCCCGGCGTCTACGATCGACTTGCGGCCGATAGCCTGAATCTTTCAGCGATCGATCCACGAAAGGCAGCACTTGAGCATCGACACCGAGACCAAGCTCTGGGGCGCGGAGACCGACAAGGCTGTCGACAACTTCCCGGTATCCGGCCATCCGATCCCAGCGCCGGTGGTCCATTGGCTCGGGCGCATCAAGGGTGCTGCCGCTCGCGTCAACGCCGAGCTCGGCAAGCTCGACGCCGACCTCGCCGAGCGCATCGCCAGCGCGGGCGACGCGGTCGCATCGGGCGAGCACGACGACCAGTTTCCCGTCGACTGCTTTCAAACCGGCTCCGGCACCTCGTCGAACATGAACGCGAACGAGGTTCTCGCCAACCTCGCTGGCGACGGCGCTCATCCCAACGATCACGTCAACATGGGCCAGTCCTCCAACGACGTCTTTCCGTCGGCCGTCCATCTCGCCGCGCTCGGCGAGGTCACCGACGACCTGCTGCCCGCGCTCGATGCACTCACCTCGACGCTCGAGGCCAAGGCCGACGAGTTCGACGGCCACGTCAAGTCCGGGCGCACCCATCTCATGGACGCGGTCCCGGTCACCCTCGGCCAGGAGTTCGCCGGCTTTGCCTCTCAAATTCACCTAGGCGCCGCCCGCGTTCGCGACACGCTCGAGCGCGTCGGCCAGATCCCGCTCGGCGGGACCGCGACGGGGACGGGAATCAACACCCACGCCGAGTTCGCCGAGCGCGTGCGCGAGCAGCTCTCGCAGGCGACCGGCCTCGAGATCTCGGCTCCTCACGACCGCTTCGAAGCGCAGGCGAATCGCGACTCCCTGGTCGAGCTCTCGGGAGCTCTGAAGGTCGTCGCCGTGTCGATGATCAAGATCGCCAACGACCTCGCGATGATGGGCTCCGGCCCGCGCGCGGGCCTTGCCGAGATCAAGCTTCCGGAGCTGCAGAAGGGCTCATCGATCATGCCCGGCAAGGTCAACCCGGTTATCTGTGAGGTGGTGATCCAGGTCGGCGACCAGGTGATCGGAAACGACACCGCGATCACGCTCGGCGGCTCCCAGGGCCAGTTCGAGCTCAACGTTCGAGTGCCGCTGATCGCCCGCAACCTGCTCGACTCGATCAAGCTCTTGGCGGCGGCGGCGCGCCTGCTCGACACGAAGTGCGTCAGCGGCATCGAGCCGAACGAGGAGATGCTTCGCCAGCACGCCGAGTCGACGCTTCAGGTCGCGACCGCGCTCACCCCGCACATCGGCTACGACAGCGCCACCGAGATCGTCAAGGAGGCGGCGGCATCCGGGCGCACCGTACGCGAGGTCGCGACCGAGAAGGGTGTCGACGAGCAAGAGCTCGAGCAGGCGCTCGATTTTCGCAAAATGGCCCACCCGCACGAGTGAGCTGATCGGGCCGGCCGAAATCGATGCGGCCGCCGAGCGCATCGCCGGCCGCGTACGGACGACGCCGGTGCTCGAATTGGCAGCCAATCGGCGAAGCCGGCGAGCCTGTTTGGCTCAAGCTCGAGCTGCACCAGCACACTGGCTCGTTCAAGCCGCGCGGAGCCTTCTCGGCGATGCTGGCCGCGGACGTCCCCGGCGCTGGGGTGGTCGCCGCCTCCGGCGGCAACTTCGCGCTCGCAGTCGCCTACGCCGCCGCGGAGCTCGGGCACGAGGCGACGATCTTCGTCCCAGAGGCGTCGCCCCCGGCCAAGGTCGAACGCCTGCGCCGCACAAACGCCAAGGTTGTCGTCGAGGGTGCGTTCTACGACGACTCGCTTACCGCCAGCCGCGCCCATGCGGCCGAGCACGGTGGTCTCGAGCTGCACGCCTTCGACGATCCGCTGGTCGTCGCCGGCCAGGGAACCTGCGGTCGTGAGCTCGATCGCCAATGCCCCGAACTCGACACAATCCTCGTCTCGGTTGGCGGCGGCGGGCTGTGCGCGGGGGTCGCGGCCTGGTATCAGGATCGTGCTCGCGTGATTGCGGTCGAACCCGAGCGGGCGCCGACGCTGGCGCGGGCGCTCGAGGCGGGGGAGCCGGTCGAGGTCGACGTCGGTGGAGTGGCCGCTGACTCGCTCGGGGCCCGGCGAATCGGAGACGAGCCGTGGCTTTGCCTGAGCCACTGGGTCGATCGCTCGCTGCTCGTTTCCGATCAAGCGATTCGCGAAGCCCAGCATCGCCTCTGGTCGTCGGCTCGAATCGCGGCCGAGCCCGGCGGCGCGGCGGCGTTCGCGGCGCTCTCGGCCGGCGCATACGTACCCGCGGGTGGCGAGCGCCTCGGTGTGCTCGTCTGCGGGGCTAATTTCGATCCCACGCTGTTGGCGTAACGAAACGCGGCGGTCGCAGACTGACTTGATGCGATGATTGATCATGAGACGATGAGCGAAGGAGACGGTTTGAACGAGACCAAACACAATGAGATGAACGGCGCCGCAGGCCCGGTCGCGACCGAGAAGGCAACCTTCGGCGCCGGCTGCTTCTGGCAGGTCGAGCAACGCTTCCGCGAGCTCGATGGCGTCGTCGACACCGCGGTCGGCTACGAGGGCGGCGCGGTCGAGAACCCGACTTACGAGCAGGTGTGCAGCGGCACGACAGGTCACGTCGAGGTCGTGGAGGCCGAGTACGACCCGGCCAAGCTCGACTACGCGAAGCTGGTCGAGACCTACTTCGACCTCCATGACCCGACCCAGCTCAACCGCCAGGGACCCGACGTCGGCCACCAATACCGCTCGGTGATCTTTACCCACTCTGAGGCGCAGGCCGAAACGGCGCGGCGGGTGCTCGACGCGACTCAGCCGACCTTAAAGAAGCCGATCGTGACCACGATCGAGCCGGCGCAACCGTTCTGGCGGGCGGAGGAGTACCACCAGTGCTACCTAGAGAAGCGCGGCACGATTGGCGGCCTCGTCGGCCAGCTCTTCGGCCGCTGATTCGCCGGGCCGCAGCCCTGGCAGCCATCGGTGTGGCGCTTGCGGCTGTGGGCTGTGGCTCCGATTCCGACGATCGTGAGGCCGCGAACTCTGCCGAGACCAGCCTGGAGGTAACCCTCGACGTGGACGGCGAAGGCGGTGAGGCGCCGCGCACCGGGACCGTCGCTTGTCAGGCCCTGGTGGATTGCCCCGGAGCAGAGACTCTCGGCGCCGCGGACTTCGAGCCTCTCGCACCCGAGACCCCGTGCACCGAAATCTTCGGTGGGCCCGAGATCGCGATGATTGCCGGGAGGTTCGTCGGTGAACCCGTTGAGTTGCAGCTCAGCCGGGCCAACGGCTGCGAAATCAAGCGTTTCGACCGTTTCGTGGGGATGTTGCAGGCACTGTTCGAGGACTACAAGCCTGGCCAGGCGCTTGCCCCGTAGCGCGACTCAGAGGTTGATCGCGACGTACTTGGTCTCCAGGTACTCCTCGATCCCTTCGTTGCCGCCTTCGCGTCCCATGCCCGATTGCTTGACGCCGCCGAACGGAGCGCCGGCATTGGAGACCATGCCCTGGTTGAGGCCGATCATCCCAGTCTCGAGGCCCTCGCAGACGCGCAGCGCGCGCTTCAGGTCTTTGGTGAATACGTAGGAGACGAGCCCGTACTCGGTTTTGTTCGCGGCGGCGATCGCCTCGTCCTCGGAATCGAACGTCGCCACAGGCGCAACCGGCCCGAAGATCTCCTCGTCGAGCACGCGCGCGTCATCTGGGACATCGGCGAGCACTGTCGGCTCGAAGAAGTACCCGGCGCCGTCGGCCTTGGAGCCGCCGACGACACACTTCGCGCCCTTGGCGGTCGCGTCCTCGACGAGCTCGGCGACCTTGTCGCGTTGGTCTGCGTCGATCAGCGGACCGATGTCGACACCCTCCTCGGTGCCACGCCCGAGTTTCAGCGAGCCCATCTTCTCAGCCAGCTTCTCGGTGAACTCCTCGGCGATTGCGCCGGCGACGTGAAAGCGGTTGGCCGAGGTGCAGGCCTCGCCGATGTTGCGCATCTTGGCGATCATCGCGCCCTCGATCACGTCGTCCATATCGGCATCGTCGAAGACCAGGAACGGGGCGTTGCCGCCGAGCTCCATCGAGACCTTGAGCACGTTTTCGGCCGCCTGGGCGATGAGCTTGCGACCGACCTCGGTCGAGCCCGTAAAGGAGAGCTTGCGCAGGCGCTCGTCGGCGAGGATCGGCTTCGAGATCTCACTCGACGACGAGCCCGTGACGACGTTGAGTACGCCGTCGGGTAGGCCCGCGTCGGCAAGCAGCTTCGCCAGCGCCAGCATCGAGAGTGGAGTCTGCTGGGCCGGCTTGACGACCATCGTGCAGCCCGCGGCGATCGCGGGACCGATCTTTCGCGTGCCCATCGCGTTGGGGAAGTTCCACGGGGTGATGAAGTAGCAAGGCCCGATCGGCTGGCGCATCACGAGCACCCGCGAGGCCGCGTTGCCGGCGGTCTTGTAGTAGCCGTCGATCCGCAGCGCCTCGCCCGAGAACCAGCGAAAGAACTCGGCTGCGTAGGTGAGCTCGGCCTTCGACTCGGTCACCGACTTGCCCATCTCCAGCGTCATCAGCAGCGCCAGCTCGTCGATTCGCTCGTGGATCAGCTCGAAGGCGCGCCAGAGGATCTCGCCGCGGTCGTTGGGAGCGCTGGTACCCCATTCGCCCTGGGCGCCGGCGGCGGCGTCGATCGCGGCTTGCGCGTCCTCGGGCGTTGCATCGGCGATCTCGCAGAATGACTCGCCCGTCGAGGGATCTTCGACCGCGAGCTTCTTCTGAGCTGCGCCGTCTCGCCATTGGCCGCCGATGAAGAGCTGCTTCGGAGCTCCCTCGATGACCGACTTCTCCTGATCAGCAACGCTCATTGGCGACCTCCATTCGATCGACTGCCAGCGTATCGGGCGGATTCGTGCGACCGCGACTTTCGCACTCCTTACCCTGTTGATTGGTCGGGGACCACGAACCTATGCATCTCGCTGCCCGCACAACCATGACCCTGCTCGCGACCGTCGCGATGCTCGCGCCGGCCGCCGCGCATGCCGCGTGGAAGGTCAAGGGCCACGGCTTCGGCCACGGGGTCGGGCTTTCACAGTACGGCGCGTTCGGTTTTGCCGAGAACGGGCGCAACTACAAGCAGATCCTCGGCCACTACTACACGGGCACGTCGCTCGGCAAAGCCGGCGGCGAGCCGGTTCGCGTCCTGCTCGACTCCGGCGACGGCTCGGTCTCGTTCAGCGGGGCTCGCCGCGCCTGTGGCGAGCGCATCAACGCTCGGCGCAGGTACTCGTTCGAGGCGGCTGGTGGCGGAGTCGAGCTGCGCTCGCCCGACGGCGACCGGCTTGCCGCCTGCGGCGCCGAGGGCAAGGCGGGCAAGGACCTCGAGATCGGCGGCTCGGGCCGCTATCGCGGCGCGCTCGTCGCGCGCAACGATGACGGCTCGCTGCTCGTGATCAACCAGCTCGGCGTGGAGCCATACGTAAAGGGCGTCGTCGCCAACGAGGTCCCGTCCTCTTGGCCCGAGCAGGCGCTTCGTGCGCAAGCGGTCGTCGCGCGCTCCTATGCCCTCGCCACCGATCGCGAGGGCCCGTTCGACCAATACGCCGACACGCGCAGCCAGGTCTATGGCGGACGCTCCTCGGAGACCGCGACGACGAACAACGCCGTCGACGCGACCTCGGGCGAGGTCGTGACATACAAGGGCGAGACCGCGATCACCTACTACTTCTCGACCTCCGGGGGCCTCACCGAGAACTCGGAGTTTGGCTTCTCAGGTGGCAACGCGATCCCATATCTGAAGTCGGTCGAGGATCCCTTCGACGATGCCTCGCCGGTGCACAACTGGAACGAGAGCTACTCAGACGACGAGATGGAGTCCGAGCTCTCGGGCCTGTTCAGCGGCAAGCTGGAGAAGATCGAGGTCCTCGAGCGCGGCAAGTCGCCGCGGATCGTTCGCGCTCGCGTCGTCGGCTCGAGCGGCAGCCACGTCGTCACCGGCGACACCTTGCGCGCACGCCTCGAGCTGCGCTCGACCTGGGCCCGGTTCAAGCACCGTTAGCGGATCGGTCTTCACGGGTGTAGGGTCGTCGGCGGGCAGATGGATATCCGGCGAACTCAAGGGAGATGGGCCCACGAGCGGCCCCGACGAGTTTTTTGCGCCCTCATCGTTGCCGTCGGCGCGCTGCTGGCTCCGGCCGGCGCCGCAGCCGCCACGCTGAACACCAACACCGGCCAGGGTCTCTACACGTACCTGCCGGCAGCCGGCGAGGCGAACATGCTGGTGATCGACGGCGACGCGACGAACTACACGTTCACCGACTCGGTCGCGATCTCAGACAGCAACAGCGGCGGCGCCTGCACCCAGCTTTCACCGAACTCGATTCGCTGCCCCCGCGTCATCGGCGCGAATGCGATGAACCGCGTCCGTGCCGACCTCGCCTTTCCACCAGTGTTCAGCCCCGACAACGCTCCGAACACGTTTCGCTACAACGGCGTGCCGCCGCCGGGAACGGCGACCGAGCCAGGGCTGCGGGTGGAGAGCGCCCTAACCAACTCCAACGACGACATCGTCGGCAGCTCCGGGAACGACCTGATCCGGTCCTACGGCGGCGTCGACACCGTCTCTGGCGGCGACGGCAACGATGTGATCACCGCGACGCCGCCCGAGTTTCCGCCCTCGAGCACCTTCTCGGGCGGCAACGGCAACGACGAGATCAACGCTAGTGGCGCCACCGCGGCAACGATCACCGGCGGTGAGGGAGATGACGTGCTCAAGGACGCAGGAACGGTGCTCGGCGAGGGCGGCGCCGACACCATCACCAACCACGGCGACTTCGGCGGGCTCGTCGGCGACCTGCTCGACGGTGGCGCCGGCGACGATGCGCTGGTCGAACTGCCCGACACGACCGACTGTCCGTTCACCGTTGCCGATACCAACATCGGCGGTCCCGGCCGCGACACGGTCTATGACGACTGCGGCACGGAAGACGTCTTCAAGCTCAAGGATGGCGAGGCTGACAAGTGGCACTGCGGCGACTTCACCGGCATCGCCGAGCTCGATCCCGAGCGATGTCCTCGTCGCGCCGAAGCTCGGCTGCGCGCGCGGGCCCGACCTGCTAATCAAGTTCCCGAAGATCAAGAAGGACACCGCGAGGTTCAAGCCGGTCAGCGACAACAAAGCCGCGGTCATCGAGTGCAAGCTCGACAAGAAGAAGTTCAAGAAGTGCCGGGTGCCCGTGAAGTACAAGAACCTCAAGGACGGCAAGCACAGTCTTCCAGGCGCGCGCGGTCGCGGGCAGCCTGGTCGGCAAGGTGCGCAAGTACAGCTGGACGGTGAAGTGAGGGCGGCTGATGTAAAAGGGCTCCGACCCCGCCGGGCTTCTATGCGGGGTCTGAACTCAGCCGTCGGGGTAGGGCTGCAGCGCGATGCCGTGGTCGGTCTCGCGCATGCCGAGCTCGTAGGCGGCGGCGCCGACGCATTCCAGGCGTAACTCTGGCCGCCCCTTGCGCTCGACGATCAGCTCGAGGTCGGCGATCGAGCAGTTGACCGTGTTGTGCTCGGGCCCGACCGGGTCGGCATAGACCCAGCCGACGAAGTTGCGCGGCTCCGAGAAGACACGGCCCCGTACCTTGATCTGCTTGCCCGAGAGCTCGAACTCGCACTCCGTCGGCTTGTCGTCGACCTTGGTCGAGCGGATCCGGTCGAGGCCGCCGAGACGGTGGCGCTCGCCGTCGAGGCATAGCATCGCGTTGCCGATCCAGGGCGTCGTCAGCGGGCCGAGCTTGATTTGCCCGAGGGCGGCGTCGAACCAGCCCTCGCCCTCGCGAAACTCGTTCGCCTGGATCCAGGTCCAGCGCTCGGCGTGCTCGGCGCCCCAGTTGTGGCCGATCATCCCGGGCCAGCGGTCGACCGTAACGTCGCGCCCGTCGACCGTCACGGTTCCCGACCAGCGTGCGCTCGGGTGGGGCGAGAGCAGCTTCGTCTTCGGCAGCGGCGCGCTGTAGAGAAACTCGTAGGGCAGGTGGCGAAACGGCTCGGCTTCGGACTCGAAGCTCAGATCCCAGCTCGCCTTCATCTCGGCGGTCTCGACGCTGCCCACGGCGCGGCCGGGTTCGAGCCGGGCGTCGGCGATCTCGATGTAGCCGCCGGCGGGCGCCGAGACGCCGGACCCGTCGACGGTCAGCTTCGTCGCCCGCGGCTGCGCCGCGTCGGCGTCGAACAGGGTCAGCCAGATCGAGCCGGTGAGCGCGCTCATCCGGGCGCTTGTGGACGGTGTGGCGCAGCCAAAGGCCCTGGCCGCCACCCGGCCGCGTCGCCTTGATGTAGAAGCTCTCGTAGTGCCCGGCGCCGGCCTCGACGCCGGGGAAGCGCGCCTCGGTTCGCACGGGCGCAACCTAACAGCCGCGCTCGGGTGACGGCGGCGGTTTACTCCTTCGGCAGGACGACCTGCGCGCAGGGCGTGCCGCCGGCCGTCGAGCTGTCGCCGGTGTCGCGCACCGGCTGGTCGGTGGCGTCGAGCAGGTCGACCGTCAGCGCCGACTTGCTCACCTCGACCTGGGCGTAGCTGAACTGGTCGGTGGCCGCGCACTGCATGCCGACCCCGTTGGGCGGCGGCGGCTTGAAGAAGGCGCTCTGTATCAGCGCGCCGCCGCTGGGATTGCCAAGCGTCGCCGCTGATCTCCTCGGTGTAGGTCGCCGTCGCGATCGGGCCCGTGGCGATGTCGAGGATGCCGGAGTCCTGCGGGCAGCCATCGCCGAGGGTGCAGAAGCGAGCGTCGTTGACGAGGTTCGCGTGCACGTCGGTGCTGAGGAAGATCACGTTCTTGATCGGCTGCAAGTAGCTCAGCAGCGCCTTGCGCTCGGCCGCGTAGCCCTCCCAGCGGTCGTAGGGCAGCGCGTAGTACTCCTGGATCGGTACCTGGCTGAAGATCACCTTGAACGTCGCCTTCGAGGCTTTGATCTCCTGCTTGAACTTCTTCAGCTGCTTGGAGCCGAGCAGGGTACGACTAGGGTCGTTGATCGAGGCGACGCAGGCCGGAGGCGGCGGGTTCGAGAGCTGCGGCGCGATCACGGAGAAGGCGTTGCGCGTCGACTGCGGCGCCGTCGGGGCGATATCCGGATCGCCGCTGCCTGGCGGGTTGTCGCACAGTGCCCTGGTAGTCGGAGCCGTTGGAGCGGAAGGAGCGGTCGTCGAGGAAGAAGACCTCGAGGTTCTTGCCCCATTGGACCGACCGGTAGATGCCGGTCTGCTTCGACATCGTCACCGGCGTGTAGTCGGTGAACGCGGCGACACCGTTCTCGTAGAGCTTCTCGCCGTCGATGTTGACGTCGCCGATGCCGAGCGGGAAGACGTCCTCACCGCGGGCGAAGTCGTTGACGAACTCGTGGTCGTCCCAGCTGCCGTAGTAGGCGGCCGAGCCACGCGCCTTCGACCACGGCTTCATCGCGAGGTTCGTCTTGTAGGCCTGCCACTTCTGCTTCACGGTCAGGGCGACGTCGTTCAGCGTGTAACCGGGCACCTCGGTGTCGGAGTAGATCGTGTCGCCCATGAGCACGTTGAAGTCGTTCTTCTGGGCGCCGGATCCGTCCCAGACCTCGAAGTTGTTCCAGTAAGGAGTGCTCTGGCCCGGGAGCGGGCGCGCGTCTTGGTCGCCCGAGAGCGCGAAGCTGATCGTCTCCTTCTTGTTGGCTTCGGCGCGGTGGTGAACTTGCCCGTGTCGGAGTGCCCGCCCGACGGGGTGCAGAAGCGGAACTCGTAGGTGGTGTCCGGCTCGAGTGACTTGACCGTCTTCTGGACGGTGTTGTCGTTGCTCTTCTTCGCCTTCACCTTGGCGTACGATGCTCCTCGTCGCAGCGCCCAAAGCGGAAGTTGTGGACAAGCTGCACGTAGGTGGTCCCGGACTTGTCAGCCTTCGCCCACAGGATCGCCGAGCTCGAGGTCACGTCGCCGGCGGCGACCCCGTACTCGAAGCCCTTTGCCTTGGCCTGAGCACCTGTGGTACAGACGATCGCGGCAATCACTCCGACACAGACCGCGGTGGGGAGGGAGCGGTAACGACCCGGATATTTAGGCGCGGCCACTGAGGCGGACCCTAACATGCGCCGCCGTGAATAGCCAGATGCGACGCCGAGACGTGTTCGCGCGCGCCCTCGCCGCTACCTTCGCGCTGGTCGCGGCGGCCGCCGGCGTCGCCGCAATCGCGATCGCCCTCGGCCTCGGCGATCGCGAGCCGCTCGAGGTCAAGGTCGCGCGGATCACCAGCGAGGCGAGCGCGCTGGCGATGCCCGCACGCGATCCTCTGAGCTGGAGAGCGAGCCGGCGCCGAGACTTCGAGGTGCGTGCGGCCATAGGCGCCTCGCATGTGGTCTACGAGAAGAGCCCCGGCGGCGTCTCAGCCTCGGCCGAGCGCACGATCGCCTACCGGGATGAGATCGAGGCGGCTGCCAAGCGCCACGGCGTCGACCCGGACACGCTCGAGGCGATGATCTTCCTCGAGAGCGCCGGTCGCCCCGACGTGATCGCGGGACCGACGCCTGAGTCGGCCTCCGGGCTCGGTCAGATCATCCCCTCGACGGCCACCGACGTGCTCGGCATGAGCGTCGATCTGCCGACGAGCATCGCCTTGACTCAGCAGATCGCCAGCGCAAGCACGCCCGAGCAGGCACAGCGGTTGCGCGACGCGCGCGCGGCGATCGACCAGCGCTTCGATCCGGCCGCGGCGATCGAGGGCGCCGCGACCTACCTCGAGATCGCCCGCGAGCGCTTCGGCGCCGACGATCTCGCCGTCGTCTCCTACCACATGGGCATCGGCAATCTCGAGACCGCGATTCAGTCCTTCACCGGGGCCTCGCAGGGAACGCCGATCGGCGAAGTCGTCGCCTCGGCCGAGCTCAGCTATGCCGAGCTCTTCTTCGACTCGGGCCTGTCCGAGAACGCGAGGACCTATGAGTTCCTTGCCGGCCTCGGCGACGAGTCCTCGCAATATCTGTGGAAGGTCCGGGCCTCCGAGGAGATCCTCGATCGCTACCGCACCGACCCCGAGGGCCTCGACGCCACAGCCGCGCTGGCGACGGCGAAGGCGACGCTGGAGGAGGTTTTTCATCCCGAGAACGAGACCGAGGTCTTCGACTCGCCCGATGAGATCGAGGACGCGATCGACGACGGCGACCTCGTCCCGCTTCCGAACGAGCCCGCGCTCGGCTGGGAGCCCGACCGCGATATCGGTGAGCTCGCGAAGGAGCTCGATGAGGAACCCGCGCTGTACCGCGCCCTGCGCCCGGAGGCGCTGGCGACGCTGACCTACCTCGCCGAGCTGGTGCGCAAGGAGAGCAACGCTGCAGCACCGCTTCAGCTCACCAGCGCGGTTCGCGATCGCGAGTACCAAGAGCTATTGGTCGGCGTCAACCCGGAAGCAACCGCCGAGTACTCGCTGCACACCACGGGCTGGTCGTTCGACATCCGCCGCGACTACGAGTCCAAGCGCCAAGCCAACGCTTTTCAGTTCGTCCTCGACCGCCTGCGCTCGCTCGCCCTGCTCGATTACGCGGTGGAGCCCGGCGCGATTCACGTCACCGTGTCCAACCGTGCCCGGGAACTGCTTGCCGACTGATCGAGCGGAGCTCGATCAGACCTTGATCGTGATCACGTCGCCATCGGCGACGACATAGGTACGGCCTTCGGTGCGGAGCTTGCCCTGATCGCGGGCGCCGGCGTAGCCGCCGGTCTCGATCAGGTCGCTCCAGGCGACGACCTCGGCCCGCACGAACGCATCCTGAATCTCGCCATGGATCGTCCCCGCCGCCTCCCAAGCGGTCGAGCCACGGCGCAGCGAACGCGCCATCGCCTCCTTGTCCTCACCCGCGGTGAAGAAGACGATCAGCTCGAGCAGCTCGAAGGCGGCGGCGATCAAGCGTGCGAGGCCGGACTGTGAGATGCCGAGCTCCGCTCGCATCTCGGCAGCCTCAGCCTCGTCTTCGAGCTCGCCGAGCTCCACCTCTATCCGCGCCGAGATCGGGACCGCGCCGGCGCCGACCCTGCGGGCGTGCTCGGCGACCGCCTCGGGCACTTGCTCGGAGCCCTCGTCGACGTTCGCGACGTAGAGGATCGGCTTCGAGGTCAGGGCAAAGAGTCGCCGGGGCGCGTCCCTGGCCGCGTCGGGAGCAGGGATCTCGCGTACCGGTGTGCCGGCGCCGAGGCCCGCGACAACCTGCTCCAGCCAAGCCTGCTCGGCGACGGCCCCCTTGTCGCCCGACCTAGCTTGCTTGACCACGCGCTCGAGCCGGCGCTCGGCTTGGTCGAGGTCGGCCGCGAGCAGCTCGGTTTCGATCAGCTCGATGTCGTCGAGAGGGTCGATCCGGCCCTCCGGGTGGGGCACCGCGCCGCTTTGGTGGCAGCGCACGACGTGGCAGATCGCGTCGGTCTCGCGGATCGCGGCGAGGAATTGGTTGCCGAGCCCTTCTCCCTGCGAGGCGCCGGGGACGAGGCCGGCGATGTCGTGAAACTCGATCGTCTCGTTGACCACCTTGCTCGATCGCACCACCGCCGCCACCTCTTCCAGCCTCCGGTCGGGCACCGGCACGATTGCGACATTCGGGTCGATCGTGGTGAAGGCGTAGTCGCCGGTTTCCGCACCGGCGCGCGTCAGCGCGTTGAACAGCGTCGACTTGCCGGCGTTCGGCAGCCCGACGATCCCTATCTTCACGCCGTTTCTTCGGAGGGGGTCTCGCCGGCTTCGGCGACGTCGTCGATCTCGGCAGGGGCGCTGGCGCCACCGTTGCCGGCGGCGTGGCTCGTTGCCTGGGCACGTTCGTTGGCGTCGACAGCGAGCTCGAACAGGCGCTCCTCGGTCGGTGCCTCGCCGAGCCCCGGAACGAGCATGCCGAGGCCAACGCCGAGAACCGCGCCCGCGAGCACATCGGACGGATAGTGCATGCCGAGGTAAGGGCGCCCGACGCAGATCGCCGCAGCGAGTGTGAACAGATACGGCCGAGCTAGCGGCTGTACTCGCCCGAGAGCGGTCGCCGCCGCGACCGAGGAGGTCGAATGTGCGGAGGGGAAGGAGAGCTTGCTCGGAGCCCGCGCGAGCGCGGGGTGATCCTCGATCAGCGGTCGTTCGCGCCCGAAGCCGACCTTGAAGGCGTAGTTGACGACTACCGCGGCCGGCCCGACCAGTGCCGCGGTCAGGTACTGGCTGCGGCGGTTTTCGTCTACCGACGCTCCGATCGCACCGATTCCGGCCCAGACGAATCCGTGCTCGCCGGCGAGCCCGAGCGCCTTCATCACCGTTTCGACAGGCTCTGAGTGCCCGCGCGTGCGCAAGAGCCGCAGCACCCCTTGGTCGGCGTTGCCGAGCGCGGCGAGCACCGGATTTCGCGGCGCCACCTGACGACCTGGGAGCAGACGGCGACCGGTCCTTCTCACCGTCTTGACGGCACGCTTGCGCGGGGATCGGCTTCGAGTCAGCAGCACCGCACGCAGGATACGGGCAGCACTCAGAGCTCGCGGCGCAGCACCTTGGTCGACGCCTCCGTCGCGCGCTGAAACAGCGAGCGGTCGCTCCAGCGCTCGGGGGAGATCTCGTCCGAGCGCTCGAGGTCGTTGGCGAACGCTGCAGAGAGCGCCTCCGCGAACTCCTTGTCCCAGACGCAGAGGGTGACCTCGTCGTGCAGCTGAAACGAGCGGTTGTCGAAGTTGATCGTGCCCACCGACGACCAGATGCCATCGATGCAGACCGACTTCGCGTGCAGCATCGTCGGCTGGAACTCGTAGATTCGGACACCCGCCTCGAGCAGCTGGCCGTAGGCGGCGCGCCCTGCGACGCGGACGAAGCCCTTGTCGATGTGAGGGCCGGGGACGAGAATGCGGACGTCGACCCCGCGCTCGGCTGCGGTGGCCAGCGCGTCGGTGAACGCCGGCCTGGGCACGAAGTAGGCGGCGGTGAGCTCGATCGAGCGCTGCGCCGAGGCAATTGCCAGGTAGTAGAGGGCCTCGGCGTTGGTGTCACCGACCTTCGCCGATGAGCGCACGAACTGCATCCGGCCCTCGTCACCGAGCGGCTCGAGCTCCGGCAGGTACTGATCCCCCGCGAGGACCTCGCCAGTCGCCTCGAGCCAGTTCTCGGCGAACGCGCCCTGCATGCTGCGCACGACCGGCCCGCGAACGCGAACGTGGCTGTCGCGCCAATGGTCGGAGTCCTGTGCGTCCCCCGTCCACTCCTCGGCGATGCCGACGCCGCCGGTCATGCCGACGCGACCGTCGGCGACGAGGACGCGCCGGTGCGTGCGGTTTTGCAGGCGCTTGATTGCGTACGGCTTGGGTGGGCGAAAGAGGATCACTCGCACCCCCGCGTCACGCATATCGCTGATCAGCGAACGCTTGATCTGGGCGGCTCCGAGCGCATCGAGGATGACGTTGCAGCGCACACCAGCCTTGGCCCGCGCGGCGATCGCAGCGGCGATATCCGCGGCGATGTCGCCGCGCCAATAGACGTAGGTCTGCACGTTCAGCGTCTCTTGCGCCGACTCGATCGTCTCGATGAACGCGGGAAAGATCCGATCGCCGTTGATCAGCAGCTCCGCCTTGTTGCCGGTGGTGATCTTCGCCGCCGTCAACGCCTCGGCCGCCCGCAGAAAATCCTCGGAGTCGACATCGAGATCGGGCTCGATCTCGTAGCCGAAGGCGCCCTCGCGACGGTGGCGCAGGCTGTCGGCCGCATACCAGGCGGCGGCTGTGGCGGCGGTCGTCGTCATCAGGCCGTACTTGCGCCAGGCGCGCTTGTATTCAGGCTCGCGGCGGTGAACTCGTGGGGCCGTGAGACGCAGATGCCGAAGCTCGCGCAGGTCCATCACCCGACCACGACCTCGAACGCGCGCGGCTCGACCGTGAAGTGCAGGTGCGAGTCTTCGAGCACCTCGCCGTCGACGTTGAAGCCGGTGACGCCATCGGTGTCGACGTCGACCGAGCGCCCCTCGCCGGTGATCACTCCCGTCTGCTCCTCGATCCCGCCGGCGCGGATGCCGTAAGCGCGGTGGACCAATCGCGCGCGCGAGCTGCCTTCGATCACGACCACGTCGAGGACGCCGTCGTGCGGATCGGCCTCCACCTCCGACCCGCCGCCGAAGGCGCCGGTGCAGGCGACGATCACCTGCCACGCCTCGCCCTCGAAGAGCTCGCTCTCGTCGCAGACGACGCGACAGCGAATCGGATCGGCGCTGATCCCAGCCCGTACCGCACCGACAAGGTAGGCGAGCGGGCCCAGGCGCTGCTTGAGGCTGTCCGCCTCCCGCGCGGCAACCGGCGCCAGGCCAGCACTGGCGGCGTTGACGAAGGGGCGGTCACCGACACGGCCGAGGTCTACCGCCCGGGTCTCGATCCCGCTCGCGGCAAGCTCGACCGCCTCCTCAAGCCCGTCGGGGATCTCGAGCGCGCGGGCGAAGTCGTTGGCCGTGCCGACGGGGACGACGCCCAGTGGCACGCCGGAGCGGGCGGCGGCCGCTGCGCCGCAGCCGACCGAGCCATCGCCGCCGGCAACGATGATCCGCGAGGGCCCGAAGGCGACGACATCGTCTGACTCATCGAGGGCGAAGCGCTTAGGTTCATCGCCACGCTCGCGCAGCATCCGCTCGACCTCTTGCGCCTCACCCTGGCCGGAGTCCCGGTTGGCCAGCAAGGCGATGGTTCCCACAGTGCGCCAGCGTACCCATCGTGGGTTCGCGAAAACGAGACAATGGCGCGCCGATGGACGAATCCGCACAGCTGAAGGCTTATGAGCGACAGTTTCGCCGCGCCGGGCTGCCCCTGTTCGTCGACGGCTTCACGGCCTCAGGCGACGTCTTCAACCGCGCCGCGCCGGTGCTCGGGATCGTCTTTCTGGCCGAGTTGCTCGGAGCCGGCCAACTCGACTGGACTTGGTGGCAGAATCTTCTCGCGGTCCTCGGCGGCGTCGGCCTCATGCTCGTCGCCATCGCCGTGCTCAACGTCGCCGCCGGTAATCCGCCGAGCGCGATCCCCGAGCGCATTGGCAAGACGGAGCTGGCTGCGTTCGTCGTTTTTCCCGCACTGCTGCCGCTGATCTTCGGTGGCCAGGTCGGCAGCTTCGCCGCAACGATCGCGGCGAACCTGACACTGCTGGCGTTGATCTACGCGATCTTCGTCTACGGCCTCCTGGCGATCTTGGTCTGGGTTCTGAATCGGCTTGCGGGCCAGCTCGCCTCCTCGCTCGGCCTGCTCGCCAAGGCGGTGCCGCTGCTGGCGATCTTCGCCCTGCTCTCGTTTACGACCGAGGAGATGTGGGACATCTTCGGCCCGATCTCGAGCTTCGCCTATGCCGCCGTGATCGGCCTCTTCGCCGCGCTCGGCACCGCTTTCTTAGTCGTGCGAGTTCCACGGGAGACGCGCCGGCTCGAGCGCGAGGTTGGCGTCGGACCGCCGTTGAGCCGCGCCCAGGGATTCAACGTCGGCTTGGTCTTGTTCGTGAGTCAGGCGGTGCAGGTGTTGATCGTCAGCTTCACGATCGGCGCTTTCTTCGTCGTCTTCGGCATGCTCGCGATCGACGAGGCAACCAGGCTCGAGTGGATGGATACCGTTGGCAACACGTTGCTCAGCATCGGTATCGCGGGCGATGAGTTCGAGCTCACCACGCAGCTGCTGCGCGTCGCCGGCGGCCTCGCCGCGTTCTCGGGCTTTTACTTCGCTGTTGCGATGCTGACCGACTCGACCTATCGCGAGGAGTTCCTCGAGGAGCTCACCGACGAGATGTGCGCGAGCTTCAAGGCCCGCGCCGAGTACCTGCAACTGCGCGGTCGCCTCGCACCGGAGCCAAAGGCTGCGACATGAGCGCGACCATGGTCGCGGGCTATCGCCACGTCCCCGGCAACCACTGCGGCTCGACCGCGCTTCGCAACCTGCTCGCCTTCGGCGGCGTCGAGATCTCGGAGGAGATGGCGCTCGGCCTCGGCGCCGGAGCCTGCTTTTACTACGTGCCGCTCGACGGCCAATCGCCGTCGCGGTTCATCAACGGACGCGTCGGACGACTCGAGCAGCAGTTCTGCGAGCTCACCGGCGCCGCGCTCAAGCTGAGGACGTTCGACGACCCGCAGGAGTCCTGGCAGGCCGCTCGCGAGCTGGTCGACAAGGGCATGCCGGCGCTGCTATTGACCGACCTCTACTACCTCGACCATTACGGCACATCCGCCCATTTTCCCGGGCACGCTGTCGTCCTCGCCGGATACGACGAAGAGCTCGCCTATCTCTCGGACACCGCCTTCACCGAGCTTCAGACGACGCGGCTCGAGAACCTCGCTCGCGCCCGTCACGGCGACCATCCGATCTTCCCGCTCGAGGGCCACATGCTGTCACTGCCTGGCAGCGAGCTCGACGATCCCAGGCCGGTGGCGGCGCAGGCGATCGAGCGCAACGCAACGCAGATGATCGAGCCGGCGATGGGCGAGTTCGAGGGCCTGCCGGCGCTGCGACGCTTCGCCGCCGAGGTCGGCGATTGGCCCGCCCAGATCGAGGACTGGCAGTGGTGTGCCCGCTTCGGCTATCAGGTGATCGAACGCCGCGGCACGGGCGGCGGCAATTTCCGGCTCATGTACTCGCGTTTTCTCGCCGAGGTCGCGAGCCCCCAGGCCGGCCTCTGCGAGGAGGCGGCGCAGCGCTGGACGGGGCTGGGCGCGGCGCTGCTGGCTGCGAGCGAGTCCGACGAGCCCGAGCCGTCGCTGTGGGACACGATCGGCCACGAAGCGCAGGCCGTGCTCGAGCTGGAAGAGCGCCTGTGGCCGGCGCTGGGAGCTGACCCATCAGGTCGAGCGGCAGATTTCGTGGCGTAGCCTGACGCTTGTGCCGTTCGGCCGAGCTGGGGTGGCAGTGCGGAGCAGGCGCAGCACCGCGCGCTCGATCTTCTCGCGCTCGACGAACTCGCCAGGGTCGCCTTCGGCGACCAGGCGCTTAAGCGAAGCGCGAATCGTCTGGCCTGAATCGAAGCGGTCGAAGACGCGAGGGTCGATGTAGGCGCTGCGACAGACGGCGGGCGTGTTCGAGAGATAGTCGGCGACTCGCTTTATCGACTCGGTTGCAGCGCGTTTCCGCGCCGCTGCGGTCTCTGCATGATGACCTATGGCGGCGAGCTCGACGGCGCAGAGCACGGTCGCGTTCCAGGTGCGGAAGTCCTTGGCGGTGTAGTCCCTGCCGCCCATCGCCTCCTTCAGATACCCGTTGATGTCGGGCGCCTTGACGTCGACCCACTTGTGGCCATCGCGAAAGGCCAGTAGCTCCAGACCGCCCCCCTTGCGAGCGAGCAGGGACTTGATCGTCGGCACGACAGCGGGATCGGCAATGTCTTGGCGGTGGCGCTTTGAGCCTTTGGCGGTGTAGTCGAACGAGGCGACGCCGCGGCTGACCTTGACGTGCTTTCGCCGCAGAGTCGAGAGGCCGAAGGTCTCGTTCTCTGCGGTGTAGCGGTCGGAGCCGACGCGAAAGAAACCAAGATCGAGCAGCCGCACCGAGCAAGCGAGGACGCGGTCGCGAACCAAACCGCGAAGAGCGAGGTCTGCGGCGGCTCTGTCGCGCATCGCCGGCAGCGACTTGGCGAACCTCTCCATCGAGGCGAACTTCTCGCGATCGCGATCGGCGCGCCAATCGGGGTGGTAGAGGTACTGCTTGCGGCCGCGGCCATCGATTCCCGTCGCCTGGATGTGGCCCCGCGGGTGCGGGGAGATCCACACCTCCTCCCATGCTGGCGGGATCGCGAGCTCGGCAATCCGCTCGCGAACCTCGCGGTCGGCGATCTTGGTGCCGTCCTCCTCGACGTAGCCGAACCCCTTCCCGCGCCTGACGCGGCGGATTCCGGGTCGCCTGACGTCGACTCTTCGTAAGCGTGCCATGGAGTTGCAGTTCTACCCGGCGTGGCGCGCTGCAAGCAACCCGAGCGCGCGATGTCACGCGTGGGTGCGGCGCCTAGTTCGAGAAGCCGATGCCTCTGGCCGCGTCGGTGACCCGGATGAATACGACCGTGGCCAGGTTCAGCGCAACCGTTCCCTCGCTGACCTCGAGGTCGTACCAGCCCTCGCCGGCTCCGACCGCTTGGCGCAGCTCGCGTAGGTCGCTCTCGCCCAGCTTCACCGAGAGCACCTGCCCGATCCCGAAACCGATCTCAACCTTGTGTTGCTCTTCCGCCATTGACGTTCTCCTCAGTTTTCGTGCGCAGGTTCGACGATCTCGGTCAACACGCTTGCGGTCGCCTTTGGGTGAACGAATGCGACCCGGCTGCGGCGGATCCCCGTTCGCGCCTCGGTGTCGATCAGCTCGACGCCCGCTTCGGCGAGTTTCGACAGCGCTGCGTCGATGTCGTCGACACGGTAGGCGACATGATGCAGCCCCGGCCCCTTGCGGTCGATGAACTTCCCCACCGGGGTGTCGGGGCCGAGTGGGCGCAGGAGCTCGACGTGGCAGGCGCCGACATCGAGCAGAACCGCCTCGACGCCCTGCTCGTCCACGGTCTCGCGGTGCGCGACCGCCATCCCAAATGTGCCCTCGTAAAGCGCCAGCGCCTGGTCGAGATCAGCAACGGCGACCCCGACATGATCGATCAGCCCGAACATCGGCTCAATCTAGCGAGCCGAGCGAAAGTTATTCAGGTGGTGGCTTTGCGACGAAGACCTCGGCGGGTGTGCCTTGGGCCTCGGCCTCGGCGGCGCTGTCGGGAGGGTTGGCGCTGGTCACGTTTGGCGCTCATGATCGCTTGGATCTCTTCGCGCTCGATCACCTCGTTTACCAACAGCCGCTCGGCGATCTCGTCGAGCAGGTCGCGGTGGTCGCACAGCAGCTCGTTCGCCCCGCGGTAGGCCTCCTCGGCGATTGCCTGGATCTCTTCGTCGCGTGTCTGGCGAAGCGCCTCGGACAACATGAAGTCGTCGCCGGGAACCTGGTGCGAGCGGATCGTCGTTCCCATGCCGTACTCGTGCACCATTGAGCGCGCGATCGTGGTCACGCGACTGAGGTCGTCGGAGGCGCCCGTGGTCACCCTGCCGAAAGTGATCTGCTCGGCAACGCGCCCGCCGAGTAGCACCTTCGCGTAGTCGATCAGCTCCTCGCGCGACTTCAGGTAGCGGTCTTCCTGGGGCAGGTTGAGCGTGTAACCGAGCGCCTTGCCTCGGGGGATGATCGAGACCTTCTCGACCTTGTCCACCGTCGGCAGCAGCTCGGAGACCAGCGCGTGACCGGCTTCGTGCCAGGCGACGACGCGCTTCTCGTGGGCGTTGATCACTCGCCGCGACTGCAACCCGGCGACGACTCGCTCGAAGGCGTTGTCGAAGTCGGCTTGGATGATGAACTCGCGCTTGTTGCGCCCGGCGAGGATCGCTGCCTCGTTGGCGAGGTTGGCGAGGTCGGCGCCGGTGAGGCCGGCGGCGTGGCGCGCGACGCGTTCGAGGTCGACACCCTGGGCAAGCGGCTTGTCGCGGGTGTGCACCTCGAGGATCGTGCGGCGGCCGTTGATGTCGGGCGGCGGCACGAACACCTGGCGGTCGAAGCGACCGGGGCGAAGCAGCGCCTTGTCGAGCTTCTCGAGCATGTTCGAAGCCGCCATGACGACGACGTTGTCGCGTGCCTTCGAAGCCGTCCATCTCGACCAACAGCTGGTTCAGGGTCTGATCGCGCTCGCCCGAGATGTCGGAGCCACGCTGCCGCTCCGACGGCGTCGAGCTCGTCGATGAAGATGATCGCCGGAGCGTTGTCGCGTGCGTCTCGAAACAGCCTGCGGATGCGCGCCGCGCCGAGCCCGGCGAACATCTCGATGAAGTTCGAAGCCGACTGGCTGAAGAACTGCGCGCCCGACTCGTGCGCGACCGCCTTGGCCAGCAGGGTCTTGCCGGTGCCGGGCGGTCCGTGCAGCAGGATCCCCTTCGGCACCGTTGGCCCCGAGCTGCTTGAAGCGCTTCGGGTCGGAGAGGAAGTCGACGACCTCGCGCAGCTCGTCCTTGGTCTCGTCGACGCCGGCGATGTCAGTCCCAGGTGATCGAGCTCTTCGAGCGCGGGCTGATCTCCTTCGGCTTCGTCCGCGGCATCATGCTGAACGTGCGCACGACGAAGACGGCGATGATGCCCATGAAGGCGAGCATCAGCAGCGTGCTGATCGTGTACAGGTCCCAGGTGAGGCCCAAGAACGCGGAAACAAGCACTGTAGACGGCCTTCCTGCCATGGGCCGGCATCGTGCCGACCACGACAAAGGTACCGCTAATTAGGCACTTTCGGCCCTCAATATTTCGTCCAGGGCGGCACGGCCCACGGCTAGCTGCTCGACGCTGGGCTCGCGGGTTGACATCAAGCGCTGGATCTCATGCCCTGGCCGGTGGATCGCGCGGCCGATCGCGGAGCCGGGTTCGCGCTCGGCAAAAACGAACAGCTCGACCGCCGCGCCGACGCCCGCGAGCCCTACGGTGGCGCGCGCAAGCGGGCCCGGATCATCGAGAACCCGCTCGATCAGCAGCTGACCGGCGATCGACATCGCCAGCATCGGCGCCAGCAGGTTGGAGCCGCAGCGCTGGTGTTCCTTGGGCATCTCGGCAGCGTCGGTGTCCTGCTCATAGGCGCCAATCGCCTTGTGCTCGGCGGCGTGGTAAGCGGCGAGCGCAGGGTCGCGCAACGCGGTCAGCGCCGGCAGCGCGCCAAGGACTGCAACAACCGTTTCACGAGCGAGCGTTGGGCGCCCGTAACGCCGCAGCGTGGCGGAGAACAGCATGCTCAGGGCGGCGGCAGCGATCACACCCGGATCCTCGAACGGCAGCCGCACGGAGCGCAGGCGCATTCGCACCAGGGGAACGACGGCCATCGCTTCGGCCAGGCGCAGCGGGCCGCGAAGCATCGGGACCTTGCCCAACCGACCTTGTGCCAGGCTCGGCTTCGGCCCCGACGCGCGCTCGATCTCACCCTCGGCGTTTCGAGCAGCGACCGCCCAATGGGTGGGGCCGTGGATCAGCAGGCCATTTCGAAGGGCCATGCCGCCGAGGCGCATCTTCGCCTCGGTCGCTTCCGGCGGACCCGAGCCATTCGTGTGAGTGCCGTCGACGGGCGCGGAGGCCTCGCTCATGCCAGCACTCGCTGGCTCAGGTCGGCGAAGAAGGTGGCAGCGAGCTCGACGTCGGCCACCGCGGTGCGCTCGTCGGCTCCGTGGATCAGCGGGGTGGCCGTGAACAGGTCGAGCTTGTGCTGCGGCGAGAAGCCGTAAACGGTGGCCTCGGGGAAGGACTTTCGAAACCAGTGGCTGTCGCTGAAGCCGGGCATAACAATCGGGGCGAGCGTAGCGCCAGGGTCGACTTGCTCGAGCGACGCGGCGATCGCGTCGGCGAACTGCGACTTGGCCGGCGAGCTGTTGCCGACGACGCGATCGACGAACTCGATCTCGACCGTGTCGGTGAGCTCGCCGAGGATTGCCTCGGCCTGAGCGCGAACCTGGTCGGGTCCGCCGCCAGGTGGAACGCGGCAGTCGATCAAGGCCTCGGCTAGCGATGGGGTCACGTTCGACTTTTGCGAGGCGCTGATCTTGGTCGGCACGAAGGTGATCCGCATCATCGGCTCGGCGAGATAGTCAGCCGCGCGCGGGTTGAGGTCGCGGAGCCGCTCAATCGCCGCTTCGACCCCTTCAAGTTCGACCTCCTCGCCGAGCACGGCGCTGAGAAAGGCGAGGCCATCGGTCGTCGGCTCGAGTGGCGGCTGCTGACCGATGCGCGTGAGCGCCGGGGCGAGCTTGAGCAAGGCGTTCTCCCCGAGTGCCGGCACGGAGGCGTGTCCGGCAACGCCGCGGGCGCGAAGCAGGAAGCGATTGACACCCTTCTCGCCGACGCAGAGTGGGTAAATCCGCCGGCCATCGACGGTGAAGGCGGTGCCGCCGCCCTCGTTGACGACGAAGTCGGCGCGCACCTTCTCCGGGTGCTCGCGACAGAGCCACTGCGCTCCGAGCGGCGCCCCCGCTTCCTCGTCGGCGGTCAGCACCAGTTTCAGCTCGCCGCGGCTGGGGCGCCAGCCGTCGCGGGCGAGATGGCACGCCGCCGCGACCTCGGTCGCGACGATGTTCTTCATGTCCTGGGCACCGCGGCCGCGAACCTCGTCTTCGACGACGTCGCCGGCCCAGGGATCGAAGCTCCATTCCGATGGATCGGCAGGAACAGTGTCGACGTGGCCGAGCAGGCACAGGGTCGGTCCCTCGGCTTCGCCGGCAAGGCGGGCGACGAGGTTCGGTCGCTCGGGCTCGGCGGCAAGCAGCTCGCACTCGAACCCCGCCGCCGTGAGTCGCTTGGCGAGCAACTCTTGCGCGGGGCGCTCGTTGCCCGGTGGGTTGACCGTGTTGAGCCGAAGCAGCTCGCACAGGAGCTCGACCGCCTCGTCGCCGAGCCTGCTCGCGGTCACCTGCGCGACCTCTTCCATGCATCCAGCCTATCCACGAGCGCCGAGCGGCCCATGGTCGTACGTTTGCTGCCGTTCGGCCGGTGCATACTGGGCCTGTGGAGCGGTTGTTCGATGATGCGGAGCCCCAGCGGGGACCCGAGCGGTTAACGGTGCCGGACGCCGAGGCGCCGCTGGCGGTGCGAATGCGCCCGCGAAGCCTCGATGAACTCGTCGGCCAGGAGCATCTGCTGGGCGAGGGCTCGACCCTGCGCACGGCGATCGAAAGCGGCGAGCCGCACTCGATGGTTCTCTACGGCCCGCCGGGGACCGGTAAGACGACGCTGGCGCGGATCGTCGCGAGCGCTGCGCGCGGCGCCTTCGAGGAGGAATCGGCGGTGAACGCAGGCCGGGCTCAGGTTCGCGCCGTGATCGAGCGAGCGACCGAGCGCCGCCGCGCTACCGGCCAGGCGACGATCTTCTTCCTCGATGAGATCCACCGCTTCAACAAGGCCCAGCAAGACGCGCTGCTGCCCGCGGTCGAGGAGGGGGTTGTGACACTGATCGGAGCAACTACCGAGAACCCGTACTTCGAGGTCAATTCGGCACTGCTCAGCCGGACGCAGATCTATGAGCTGCGAGCGCTCGATGCCGGCGACGTCGCCAGGTTGATCGGCCGGGCCCTCGACGACCCCGAGCGCGGACTCGCGCCGGCGCCGCAGATCAGCGACGAGGCGGCCGAGCTGCTGGCGGTGCGCTCGGGCGGCGATGCCCGCACCGCACTCGGAGCGCTCGAGCGAGCGGTCGAGGCCGCCAACGCGGCCGAGACGACGATGATCGACCTCGAGCTTGCCGAGGACGCCCTGCAACGCAAGGCCGTCACCTTCGACAAGCAGGGCGATCGCCATTACGACTACGCCTCGGCGCTGATCAAATCGATGCGGGGGTCCGATCCCGACGCCTCGATCTACTACCTGGCGACGATGCTCGAAGGCGGAGAGGACCCGCGCTTCATCGCCCGGCGCATGGTCATCCTCGCCTCCGAGGACATCGGCAATGCCGACCCCCAAGCGCTCTCGGTGGCGACCGCGGCGGCGCAGGCAGTCGATCGCGTAGGCCTGCCCGAGTGCGCGCTCAATCTCGCCCAGGCGGCGGCTTACCTGGCTCTGGCGCCGAAGTCGAACGCCGCGACGACGGCGATCTCGTCGGCGATGGCACACGTGCGCGAGCACGGCGCCAAGCTCCCACCCGACTACCTGCGCGACGCGCATTACGCCGGTGCACGCAAGCTCGGGCGCGGCGAGGGCTACAAGTACGCCCATGACGAGCCAGGAGCGATCTCCGACCAGCCGCTGCTGCCACCCGAGGTCCAGGGCGAGCGCTTCTATGAGCCCACCGACCGCGGGCTCGAGGCCGAGCTGCGCAGGCGGCTCGAGGCGGTGCGCAAGCGCCAGCAGGAGTGAGCGGGCGCGCCCTGGCTGAGCGGCAGCCTCGGCGCCGTAGACTCGCGCCGGGTCATGGGCTCGCTTGAATCCTTCAATCCCGCCACCGGCGAGCTCGTCGGGACGGTCGAGACGATCGCGCCCGAGCAGGTGCAGTCGGTGGTCGATGAGGCGGCCGAGATTCAGCCCTTCTGGGCGCAGCTCTCGCTCGCCGCTCGCGCTCGCTACATGCTGCGGGCAATGGACGTGCTGGTCGAGGACATCGAGCAGGTCGCCGAGCTGCTGACACGCGAGCAGGGCAAGCCGATCACCGAGAGCTACGTGATGGAGGTGATCCCGACGATCGACACGCTGAAGTGGTGTGCCGAGGCCGGGCCGCGGATCCTCGCCGACGAGAAGATCGGCTACCCCCAGGCGTTTCTGAAGACCAAGCGCAGCTTCTTCTCCTACGAGCCGCTCGGGGTCGTCGGCGTGATCGCGCCATGGAACTACCCGTGGTCGATCCCCTTCGGCGAGGTCGCGATCGCGCTGATGGCAGGAAACGGGGTGGTGCTGAAGCCGGCGAGCCTGACGCCGCTGCTGGGCGAGCGCATCCAGAAGGTCTTCGACGACGCCGGCTTTCCCCAGGGCCTGGTGCGCACCGTGCATGGCGGCGGCGCGGTCGGCCAAGCGCTGTGTGAGGCCTCGACGCAGAAGATCTTCTTCACCGGCTCGGTTGAGGTCGGTCGCACGGTCGGCGAGATCTGTGCGCAGCAACTCAAGGGCTGCGTGCTCGAGCTTGGCGGCAAGGACCCACAGATCGTTTGCGCCGACGCCGATCTCGACAATGCCGTCTCGGGCTGCGTCTGGGGTGCCTTCGCCAACGCCGGCCAGACTTGCTCGGGAATCGAGCGCACGTACGTCGTCGAGTCGGTCGCCGATCGTTTCCTGGCCGGAGTTCAAAGAGAAACCGAACGACTCACGGTCGGCGATCCGCTCGACTGGGAGACCGAGATCGGGCCGATGGTCTCGGGCGAGCAGGCGGACCTGGTCAACGCCTTGGTCGATGACGCCGTTTCCGGCGGCGCGGATCTGCTCACCGGCGGGTCGCGAGAGGTCGCCGGCTACTCGGGCCGCTTCATCGCCCCGGCCGTGCTCGCTGGGGTCGATGACGAGATGCGGGTGATGAAGGAGGAAATCTTCGGCCCGGTGGCGCCCGTGATCGTCGTCGCCGACGAGGCGGAGGCGCTCGCGCGCGCCAACGACTCCAATTTCGGACTCGGCGCCTCGGTGTGGACGACTGACCGTGCCAAGGGCGAACGGATCGCACGGCGGATCGAGTCGGGGATGGTCTGGATCAACGACCACTCCTACTCCCATGGCGCTGCGCAGACCTCGTGGGGCGGAGTCAAGGACTCGGGCGTCGGGCGCTCACACTCGAAGTTCGGCTTCTATGAGTGCGTCAACGTCAAGCACATCGCCTGGGAGCCCGGGCTCTTTCGCGACTTCTGGTGGCAGCCCTATGACGCCGAGCTCGGCACGGCGCTGCGCTCGTCGGCGCGGATTCTCTACGGCCGTGGCGCGACGCGGATGCGTGGGCTCAAGGAAGGCCTGGGCCCACTGGCCAAGGTGGCGCGAAAGACGTTGCGATACGGGGAGTAGGGCAAATCGGCCGCTAGCTTCTCAGTCGAGCTCGAGCAGCTCCTGCTTGGCCTTGGCTGAGACCTCGTGGTCGACTTGGAGCTCGTAGCGCTCGGCCTGCATCGACTGAATCGAGGCGAAGTCGCGGCGCCCGCCCTGGGCGAACTGCGCAATCGCGCCGAAGGTGGCGCCGAACACGGTGCCGGCGATCAGCCCGTAGAGAAGGATGCCGAGGAAGGACTCGGCGTCGAAGAAGAGACCGAAGAGCAGGGCGAAGAAGAGGCCGATCATTGCTCCCTGCAGCGCCCCCGAAAGCGCCGCTTTGCCTGTGGTCAACCGGCCGGCGATCTGCTCGACCGTCTTGAGGCCGGTACCGATGATTGCCATGCGCTCGACCGGGAACTCGCGATCGGAGAGGAAGTCGACGGCGCGCTCGGCCTCGCGATAGGTGCTAAAAGTGGCAACGGTGGTTCGGGCGGGGGAGGCGGCCGCGGCCGCGGTTTGGTCTTCCATGCCGGGCAGTCTATGCGCAGTCGCCCTGCTCAAGGTCCCGCTCATCGGTGTCGGCTCCCACGTCTCAGCTCAGTGACCAGCGACGCCGGGCCCGGCGTCGATCAGCGATCCTGTCTAGGTGGAGACCGCTCTTCAGCCAGCAGCGCGCGAGATCGCCAGTGGCCGGCAGCTCGCGCTCGCGGTGCGCGGCCTGCACCGCGACTACAACGAGATCCCGGTGCTGCGAGACATCTCGGTCGAGCTGGCTACGGGCGAGACGCTCGTCGTCCTCGGCCCCAACGGCGCCGGAAAGACAACGCTGCTGAGGATTCTGGCGTCGCTGTTGCGCCCGAGCGCCGGCGAGGTCTCGGTGCTCGGCTCGTCGTTGCCCAAGGAGGCCTGGAAGGCCCGAGGGCGCATCGGCTACCTCGGCCACGAACCGCTGCTCTATCGCGAGCTCAGCGTGCGCGAGAACCTCGAGTTCAACGCCCGCCTCAACAGCCGCGCGCCCGCTGGTCCCCGCATCGACGAGCTGCTCGGCGCCGCCGGCATCGCTCACCGCGCCGGCGAGCCCGTGCGAAATCTCTCAGCGGGGTTGCGCCAGCGCGCGGCAATCTGCCGGGCGCTGATCGCCGAACCCGAGCTGCTGCTGCTTGACGAGCCGTCGTCGCATCTCGATGCTGCTGCTGGGGCCGTCGAGGCGCTGCTGGCGCCCGCGGCGGGGCGCAGCCGGGTCATCGTCACCCACGACATCGAGGCCGGCCTCGCCTCGGCCGACCGCGTCCTCGTGCTCCGAGCGGGCGGCAGCGCCGCCTACAGCGGCCAAGCCGCCTCCGTCAACCCGGCCGAGGTCCGCGCCGCCTTCGCCGAGGTCACCTAATGAACGCCTTTCGCGCCATCCTCGCCAAGGACCTGCGCACCGAGTTGCGCACGCTGGAGTCGATCCCGGCGATGGCCCTGTTCGCGGCGACCACTTTCGTCCTTTTTCGCTTCGGGCTCGATCGCACCAGCCTCGAAGGCAGCCTCGCCGCCGGCGTCTTGCTGACCACGATCGTCTTCGCGGCGATCCTCGCGATCAACCGTGTCTTCGTCGCCGAGCGCGAGCAGGGCGGCTTCGACGTCATCCGCCTGGCGCCGGTCGACGGCGCTTCGTTGTTCGCGGCCAAGGTCTGCGTCCTGGCGATTTATCTGACTGCGCTCGAGCTGATCGCCGTGCCTGCGTTCGCCATCCTCTTTCTCGATGACCTCGGCGGCTTGCCCGGCCTCGCCGCGCTGCTCGCCGTCGCCAACCTCGCCATGGCGACGATCGGCACCATCGTCGCTTCGATCGCGATCAACTCTCGCGCCCGGGACCTGATCTCCCCATTGCTGTTGCTGCCACTGCTGATTCCGGTGATGATCGCCGCGGCGAGCGCTGCTGAGCCTCTGCTGGGCGCAGACCCCTCATATGACGGTTTCGGCCAGTGGACCGCGGTGCTCGCTCTCTACGATGTGGTGTTCTTGCTCGTCGGTTACGCGGTCTACGACTACCTGCTCGAAGACTGAGCCGAGGGCCCGCAGAGAATGAGCTTCAAGGCCCCGCGAATCCTTCCCACGCTCACCGTCGTGACTTTGGTCGCGGGCTTCAGCTTGGTCTTCTTCTGGACTCCCAGCGACGCCGACCAGGGCTTCATCCAGAAGATCTTCTACCTGCACGTGCCGCTCGCGATCGTCGCTTTGGTCGGGTTCATCGTCGCGGCGATTCAGGCGATCGCACACCTGCGTACACGCGATTCAAAATGGGACGTGCGCTCATACGTCTCGATCCACATCTCGATCATCTTCGGCGTCGCCGTGCTCGTCACCGGTGCGATCTGGGCCAAGGCGTCGTGGGGACAGTGGTTCGTCTGGGAGGAGCCGACGCTGGTCTCGTTTTTGATCGTCTTCCTCCTCTACTGCACTTACTACCCGCTGCGCTACGCGATCGAGGACCGCGAGCGCCAGGCGCGATACGCCTCGGTCTTCGCGATCACAGCCGGCGCCTTCGTCCCGCTCAACTTCATGGCCGTGCGCATGGCCGAGTCGCTGGTCCATCCGCGCGTCTTCGCCACTGCCGACGGGGGGCTGACACCGAAGATGACGCTGACGTTTCTCATCTGCTTCGTCGCGATCGCGCTGCTGTGGGAGACGCTGGTGCGCTTCGAGCTCGCGGCGAAGTCCTCGCGGGCGCGGATCGGGCGCCTGCGGCGAGCGCTCGACAGCAAGGACGGCACCGGAGCGAGCTCGCGGATCGCGCCCGTCGCCGCCGAGGGAAGCACGAGCTGATGCCGGCACTGCCGCTCGACGAGGCCGGCAAGTACGTCGCCGCCGCCTACCTCGTCTTTCTCGCCCTGGTGCTGATCTACGTCGCGATCATGGCCGCCCGCCTAGCGCGAATCGATCGTGAGTTGGGAGAGCTGGCTGAGCTCGCCGACCAAAACCGAGCAGACAAAGATGCTCGAGGCGAAGCCGAGAGCAATGTATTCGAGCGGTCGCGCAGCGAAGTGGCTGAGACAGCGGCCGCCGGAAACGTAGCCGCAGGCGAGGCTTCCGGCGGAGTTGTTCCATGAGTGAGCTTCTCGCTCTCGGCGTTTCGCACAAGACCGCGCCGCTGGAGCTGCGCGAGCGGATGGCGCTGACCGAGGGCCGCGCCGTCAGTCTGCTCGCGGGCCTGACCGACCGCGAGGAGGTGCTCGAGGCAGCGGCGATCTCGACCTGCAACCGCACCGAGCTCTTCCTCTATGCATCCGATCCCGTTGGCGCCGAGGCTGTCGCCCTCGGTCATCTCTCGCGCGAGGCAGAGATGCAGCCGACCGATCTCGTCGGCCACCTCTACTCGCTCCAGGGCTCGGCTGCTGCCGAGCACCTGCTCAAGGTCACCGCGGGGCTCGACTCGATGATCATCGGCGAGGCAGAGATTCAGGGTCAGATCAAGCGCGCTTACGAGCTCGCTCTGGTCGAGGGTGCCACGGGCCCGATCCTCAACCGGCTGTTTCGCGCCGCCCTCGCCACGGGCAAGCGTGCGCGCACGGAGACGAAGATCTCCGAGCGCTCGATGTCGATCCCGTCTGTGGCGGTCGAGCTCGCGCAACGGACCCTGGGCGATCTCGACGAGCGTCGCGTGCTCGTCGTCGGCGCCGGCGAGACTGCCGAGCTCACCGCCCGCGCGCTGGCGACCAAGGGGGTGCAGGCGATCTTTATCGCCAATCGCCACTACGACCGCGCGATCGGATTGGCCGAGCGCTTCGCCGGGCAGGCCGTTCGCTTTGAGGATCTACCCGAGCAGTTGATCGCCGCCGACATCGTCGTCGCCTCGACCAGCTCGCCACATCAGGTGATCGAGCGTGAGGCGCTGGCCGAGGTGATGCAGGCGCGAGAGGGCCGCCCACTGTTGATGATCGACCTGGCGGTGCCGCGTGACATCCACCCTTCCTGTCGTGAGGTCGCGGCGACGAGTCTCTACGACATGGACGATCTCCAAGCTCTGGTCGAGAGAAACGTCTCTGGGCGCGAGGCCGAAGCTCGGTTGGTTGAGGGCATCATTCGCACCGAGACGGCGCGCTTCGATCGCTGGCTCGGATCCCAGGACGTGACCGCAACGGTTGCCGCCTTGCGTGAGCGCGCCGACGAGATCGTCGAGCGGGTGCTGGCCGAGAATGCGAGTCGCTGGGAGAACCTGTCCGAGGCCGACGCCGAACGCCTGCGTGCGGCGGCGAAGGCGATCGCCTCGCGGCTGCTTCACGAGCCCACCTTGAGGCTGAAGCGCGTCGCGAGCGAGGGCGACGCATACGCGGAAGTCGCGGTGCTGCGCGAGCTCTTCGGCCTCGATTCCGGCTCCGAGCCGCTCGAGGCCGCCGGCGCCGAGGTCGCGGACCTACGCCAGCGCCAACAGCGCAAGCACTCCGGCCACGGCCGGTGAGCCCGGTCAGGATTGCGACCAGGGGCAGCTCCCTGGCCCTCGCCCAAGCCGAGATCGTTTCCGCCGCGATCGGCGGCGCCGAGATTGTCGAGGTGCGAAACGAGGAGCCCGACGTCGATGACAAGGAGCGCTGGGTGGCCGGTGTCGAGCGGGCGCTTCGCCGCGGCGAGGCCGAGCTCGGCGTGCACTCGGCAAAGGACCTCCCGGGCGAGCTTGCGCAGGGGCTCGCGATCGTTGGCGTCCCGAAGCGCGAGGACCCCAGTGACGCGCTGATCGGCCAGGGAACGTCGCTGGATGACCTCGCCGAGGGGGCACGGGTCGGCACGGCGAGCCTGCGCCGGCGATCACAATTGCTTGCCGCTCGTCCCGATCTTGAGATTGCCGACCTTCGCGGCAACGTCGATACCCGCCTCGCCAAGCTCGCCGCCGGCGAGTACGACGCGATCGTGCTCGCGACGGCCGGAGTTCGCCGGCTCGGGCGCGAGGGCGAGATCTCCTTTCGCTTCACCCTCGACGATCTCGTCCCCGCTCCCGGCCAGGGATGCTTGGCGATCGAGGCGCGCAGCGACGCCGACGTCCCCGGGGTCGGCGAGATCACCGACCGCGAGGCGCTGATCGAGTTCACCGCCGAGCGCGCGGCGGTGAGGGCGCTCGGCGCCAGCTGTGAGACGCCGGTCGGCCTTTGCGCTCGCGTCGAGGGCGAGGAGCTGGTGATTCGCGGATATGCGGGTCTGCCCGACGGTGGTGCCTGGGTGCGCGACCGCGTCAGCGGCGACGCGAGCCAGCCCGTTGCCCTTGCCGAGGCCCTGGTCGAGCGCATGGTCGCGGCGGGGGCACGCGTGATCCTCGATCAGGCCGAGCGCGAGGCAGCGCAGCCGAGATGAGCGCCCGCCCGGGGATCGTCTACCTCGTAGGTGCCGGGCCCGGCGATCCCGGCCTGATGACGGCGCGGTCGCTGGCGCTGATCGCGTCGGCCGACGTCGTCCTCTATGACCGGCTGATTGGGCCGGGTGCTCTCGACGGTGCGCGCAGCGACGCCGAGCTCATCTACGTCGGCAAGCAGTCAGGCCTGGAGCAGTTTCGCGCCAATGCGGCTCAGTCGGAGATCGAGGCGCTGATCGTCGAGCACGCACGCGCCGGGCGCAGCGTGGTTCGCCTCAAAGGCGGCGACCCATTCGTATTCGGCCGCGGCGGCGAGGAGGCCGAGGCCTTGGCCGCGGCTGGGATCGAGTTCGAGATCGTTCCTGGCGTGACGGCCGGCGTCGCCGTCCCGGCCTACGCCGGGATCCCGGTCACCCACCGCGACGACGCCTCGGCCGTCGCGTTCATCACCGGCCACGAGGATCCCGAGAAGCCCGAGACCGCGCTCGACTGGCCCGCGCTCGCCGCATTTCCCGGCACGCTCGTGCTCTACATGGGGGTCAAGAACCTGGCGCTGATCGCCGAGCGCTTGGCCGCGGCGGGTCGCGACCCCGCCCAGCCTGCCGCGGCGATCATGCGCGGCACTCATCCCGACCAGCGCACCGTCGTCTCGACGCTCGCCGAGCTACCCGAAGCGGTCGCGGCTGCCGGCCTCGGCGCGCCGGCGATCCTGCTCTTCGGCGAGGTCGCGGCCCGGCGCGAGACGATCGCCTGGCTCGAGCGCCGGCCGCTTCATGGCAAGCGGGTGGTGGTGACCCGGGCACGAGCTCAGGCGAGCGGGCTCGCGACAACCCTGCGCGAGCTCGGCGCCGAGGCGATCGAGCTGCCGGCGATCCGGATCGAGCCGAAGCTCGAGGACCCTGCGGTCCGCGACGCCGTAGCCAGCCTGCACGCCTACGCGCTCGTCTGTCTCGACCAGCCCCAACGGCGTGCACCTGCTGTTCGAGGCGATGGCCGCGCAGGGACGCGACGCGCGCGCGCTCGCCAGCGCGACCGTGGCGGCGATCGGCCCCGGCACCGCGGCCGCGCTCGCCGAACACGGCGTGATCGCCGACATCGTCCCCGAGCGCTTCGTCGCCGAAGCAATGGTCGAGGCGCTTGCCGAGGTCGAGGTCAAGGGGCGTCCCGTGCTGGTCGCCCGCGCCGCCGAGGCACGCGACGTGCTGCCCGATGCTTTGCGCGATCGTGGCGGCGAGGTCGATGTCGTCGCCGTCTATGAGACCGTGCGCGAGCAGCCGGATCCAGAGGCGATCGAGGCCGCCCAATCGGCCGACTACGTCACCTTCACCTCGTCGTCGACCGTCCGCAACCTGGTCGACGCGATGGACGAGCATTTCCCGCACCACGCCCGCATCGTCTCGATCGGCCCGGTGACCAGCGAGACCGCGCGCGAGGCTGGTCTCGAGGTGCATGTCGAAGCCGAGCGCCACGAGCCGTCCGGGCTGGTCGAGGCTCTGGTCACGGATGCGACTCGCGGGGCGGCTGAGACACCGTGAGCTTGGTCCGGGCCTTGCTGGCGCCCGTTGATCGCGCCGATGAGTGAGTTCGGCCGCCCGCACCTGCACTTCGCACTGACCGACTCGACCAATGATCGCGCTCGCGAGCTCGCCGAGGCTGACGCCCCGAGCGGCACGATCGTCACCGCCGACCAGCAGAGCGCCGGGCGCGGTCGGCGTGGCAGGGTGTGGTCGGCGCCGCCGGGGACGGCCTTGCTCTACTCGGCGATCCTGCGGCCGATCGAGCTCGAACAGGCGCTGCTGCCGCTGGCAGTGCCGGTCGCGGTTTGCGAGGCGGTCGAGGCTGTAGGCGATCGCACCTGTGCGATCAAGTGGCCCAACGACGTCTGGATCGACGAGCGCAAGGTCGCCGGCGTGCTGATCGAGGCGCGGCCGCCGCAATGGGCGGTGATCGGCGTTGGCGTCAACGTTGCCATCGCCGACGAGGAGTTTCCCGTCGATCTGCGATGGCCGGCCATTTCGATTGGGACCGGTGTCGGTGTGGCAGAAGTTCGCGATTCGCTGTCTCGGTCGCTCGCGTCGCTGGACTCAGGCGAGTCGCGCGGAGGCCGTCGCTGCGTTTCGCGTACGCGATGCGCTCATGGGCGCGAGATCGGTTGGGAGGGGGCTGGAATCGAGTCCGGCGTCGGCATGGCGATGGCGTCGATGAAAGGGCGACCTCGTGGTCGCCCTCGCCGATGGCGAGCGCGTCAGCGCTCGGCTCGGGCGAGGTCAGTCTGAAAGTTCGCTGAATCAAGCGAGCGTCGAGTTTCTGTCGCTATGCGAAAGAAAGTCGCCACTCGGCGGAGAACTAGGCTGCTTCGTCCTTGGCCACGGGCTCTTCGGCCGGCTTCAGCTCGACGGCCGCGTCTTCCTTCTCGGGATCCAGCTTCTCGCGTGCGCGACCGCTGCCGCCGTTGCCACCGCCGTTGCCGCCGCCGCCCTTGTTGCGCCGGCGCCGGCGCTTGCCGCCCTTTGGGAAGTTGCGCAGGAGCTCGCGCGCGACGGCCGAGGGCTTGCGCGCCAAACGCATGCGGGCGCCGCGAAGGACCTCCTCGGCCTCGGGCGTGTGGGCCACCGCCGCGGCCAGCAGCGAGACGGCGAGGCGACGGTCCTGCTGGCGTGTCGCGTGCACGATCCGCCGCGCGTTGCGACCGTGGGCGCGTCCTGAGGAATTGACGAAAAGCCCGAGCAGGCGCTTGGTCTCGGGCCAGCGCTGCACCGCGTACTCCTCGTGCAGCTCGCGCGTCGCTTCGGCCAGGCGCCAAACCCAGGCCTGGGCTTGGTCGCGACGGCCGATCCGCTTCTCGGCCAAGGCGTTGAGCAGGACCTTGGCGCCCGCCCGGCGCTCATCGCGCGGCCAGGCCGCGACGACGTCAACCGCGTCATCGAAGGGCTCTGCCTCGCGCAGCGCGGCGACCTCGCTCAGCGCCTTCAGCCGCAGCTGATGGTTTCGGTTTCGCTGCAGGCAGGTGAGCAAGAAGCGCCGGCGCAGTTCCTTGGCCTGGTCGTGCTGGATCATCGTCTTCACGCGACGCCAGTTGTTCGAGGTCACGCGCGCACCCGCCAGCGCCGCCCAGGCGTGCTGCTCGGAGTAGTTGAGGTTCTCGACCGCGATTCGCCACAGCTCGCGCTCGAGCACTGCGAGCCGGCGTTCGGGCTCTGCCGAGACCGGAACTACGCGGCGCTCGACGCGCACTCGGCGCCCGCGCCCGCGGCGAACCGGGCCGACGACGATCGCGCCGCCGCGATAGACGTCACGGTCGAGCAGGCTGTGCAGGGTGACGATCGTCTCATCGGATGTCGTCGCCGGATGCACGAGGTCGATCACCAGCCCAGCCTCCTTGCCCGGGTTGCGGCGGGTGACACGCCCGACACGCTGCTGATAGACGCGGCGTGAGGCGGTTGGCGCCAGGTGCATGCAGATCGTCGCGCGAGGTGAGTTCCAGCCTTCGGCGAGCAGCATCGCGTTGCACAGCACGTCGACCTCGCCGCGTTCGAAGCCGGCGAGAATCTCGGCCAACTCGCGCTTGGGGGTCTCGCCTGAGACCGCCTGGGCGTTGATGTCGACCTTGCGAAACGCAGCGGCGACGTTCTTTGCGTGCTTGACGCCGGCGGTGTAGACGACCCCTGGCACGCGCTTGAACCGCGACTGGTAGAGGTCGGCGATGGCGACGTTGAACGGCTCCTGGTCGAGCAGCGCCGCGAGTTCCTCCTGGTCGAAGTCCTGGTCGACCTCGCCGCGGCGAAGCGGAACCTTGGCGATCGTGCGCACGCCGGGCCCCGGGGGAATGCGGATGCAGCGCAGGGGCGAGATCACCCCGCGGCGCGCGGCCTGGGCGAGATCGAAGCGCGAGGTCTGGGTCGGGAAGAGATCGGCGACGTGGCGTGCGATCAGGGCGCCGGTAGCGGTCATGCCGATGAACACCGGGCCGGTCCAGTTGCGGATGCAGGCGCTGGTCTTCTCACCGAGGGCGGTGTGCGCCTCGTCGCAGATCACGATCGAGTACGCGTCGGAGACGCGGCCGGCGTTGCGCACGAACCACTGGTAGGTCTCGACCGTGACCGGCCCGTAGGGATGATCTGCCCCGTCGAGCAGCGGTGGCGAAAGGCGATCCTTGTAGCCGCGCGTCGAGATCTCGCCGATGAACTGATCGACGAGGTTTCGGCGGTGGGTGAGGATGAGCACGCCGCCTGTGCGTGAGGCCTCGATGAAGCCGACCGCGGCAACCGTCTTGCCGGCGCCGGTCGCGTGCTCGAACCAAAAGCGGCGGTCGGCGCCCGGATCCTCGGGAGCGTCGGCAACGAGGTCGGCGTCGGCGTCGGCGTCGGGTTCCTCCCAGTCTTGGGGCTCCTCGTCCTCGGCGAGCTCCTCGCTCTCTGGTGCAAGCTCCTCGCCTTCGATCTCGAGCTCCTCGTCGAGCAGGTCCGAGCCATCGTCGACGTCGGCTTCTGCAGCGGCGACGGCAGCGGGCTTGGCGCTCGGTTTGGGCTCCGTCGAAGGGACCTCGTTGCCGTTGGTGTGCGACTTGCCGTTGCGACCGTTTCGTCGCGCTTCGCCGGCTGGGCTCTCGAGCTCGGCGGTCATCGCGGCGAGCGTGCCCGAGAGCGCGTCGACCTGATGGTCGTTGAGCTCGGCGCCGTCGAGCAGCTCAGGCTTGTCCTCCGACAGCAAGCGCTCGAGCCCGAGCAGCAGCGAGTAGTCGCGGCGCCACTGCATCGACGGCGTCTCGGCGCCGTCGGCGACCTCGGCGAGCGCGGCCTCGACTGCGCGCAGTCGAGCGGTACCCGCGACTAGGTCGGCCAGGGTCTCACCTTCGAGCAGGATCGGCTCACGGGAAAAATCCCGCACTCGATCGAGTTCAGCTTCGCTCAACTCGCTGGCCGCTTTCGCGGCAACGTCAGTCTGATTGGACATGGAAAGGGGAAAATGTGATCCCGTGCTCGCCTACTGCCTTAGAACGGGGAGTTTCAGGATGTGGGCGGCGAGCGAAGTAAGCTCAGAAGAGGGGGCGCCGGGCCGGGATACGGATACCCCTCTTGCCGATCCGACGTCCTCCGCTGGTCCAAGTTTCCTAACGGGACCAGCTCTTATTGAACCACACTCACAGGCAGATGCGCGACACAACCCCCGCCAGCACAAGACTTCGCAGCTTTGCCGCGGCGAGTGCGACCGCAATCGCGGTCGCCCTTGGCGCATGTGGTGGCGACGGCTCCGACGCCTCCGAGTCCGCCAACCCCGAGTCGGCCGGGACCGAGGCCGAGTTCGCCGAGGCGCTCGCTGGAGCGCCACCGAAGCTCGCCGAGCTTTACGAGGACGCGAACACAATCATCGAGGGCGGACCCGAGGTGTTCGAGCAGAAGCTGGCTCGGCTCCAAGGCCATCCCGTAGTGGTCAACAAGTGGGCGTCGTGGTGTGGGCCGTGCCGATACGAGTTCCCGTTCTTCCAAGAGGCAGCGGTCACGCGCGGCAAGGAAATCGCTTTTATCGGCGTCAACGCCGACGACTCGACCGACGCGGCCGAGACCTTCCTCGCGGAGCTTCCGCTGCCGTACCCCAGCATCAGCGACCCCGACGACGAGATCGCCGAGCTGATCGAGGGCTTCTTCTTCCCATCGACCGCCTTCTACAGCGCAGAGGGTGAGCTCGTCTACACCCGCCTCGGCCCGTACGACTCAGCCGCCGATCTCAACGCCGAGATCGACAAGTACCTCGGCTGACCGGCCCGGCTGGTCCGAATCGAGCTCAGCCGGCCGGGTTGGCGACGCAGCGGTAGAAGATGGACGAGGTGATGTTGCCGCTGGTCTGAACACCGGCGCTGCTGATGGCGATCGCGTAAGACTGCACCGGTCCGCTGTCGGGAATGTCGCTGTGTGGTCCCGAGCCGGTCCACTCCGGATTCGAGATCGCGCCACCTTCGGCGCGATAGGCCTGGAGATGGTCGATCGATGGCAGCCGCCGTCCTTCGTCGCGGCAGTCCGCCGCAGCGTTGTGCCACTGGGCAAACCCCTGGCGCACAGCGGTCTCGACGCATGCCGCCGCGACGTAAGTCGTCCCCGCCGGGCAGTTGAGTCGCAGCGATGGCGCCGCGTCGGCGAGACCGACGCTGCCGTCGGCGATTTCGGCGCCGCCGACGCCCCCGTCTGCGATCTTCGCGGCGCCGACAGCGTTGTCGGCGAGGTCCACGGCACCCACTCCACCGTCGGCGAGATCGGCTGTCTTCACCTGGCCGTTCTTGATCTGCTTCGACTTGACACTGTTCTTCTTCAGCGTGATCGCGTAGGCGCCGCCGCCGAGGGCGATGAACAGCGCGAAGCACGAAACGACGTTGGCAAAGGTCAGACGCTCGCGGATGCGCATCTTCGATCCCTCCCTGCTCGATTGCCGATGGTCTCCTACCCCGCCATACTTTCACCGTGAGCCGCGCAGTGCAAACGGCCCTGTTCGCCGTGTTGGCAGCCACTTTGTTGGGGCTCCCCGGCCCCGCCTCGGCTCAGGAAACCCAGACCGTGCCCTCGATCGAGCTCACCGGCACGATCGACCCCGCGACCGAGAAGTGGATCGACAGCGCCTTCGACGATGCGGTCGACGAGGGCGCGCCGCTGGTCATCATCCGCCTCGATACTCCCGGCGGTCTCGACACCTCGATGCGAGCGATTATCCAGGACATCATCGAGGCGCCGATGCCGGTCGTCGTCTACGTCTCGCCCGCCGCCGCCCGCGCCGCCTCCGCCGGCGCTTTCATCACCGAGGCAGCCGATGTCGCCGCGATGGCACCACAGACCAACATCGGCTCCGCCAGCGCGGTCACGTCAAGCGGCGGCGACATCGGCGGCACCCTCGGCGAGAAGATCGAGAACGACGCCTCGGCGTTCCTCCGCGCACTCGCCGACAGCCACGGCCGCGATGGCGCCTTGGCCGCGACGATGGTCACCGACGCCGCCAACTTCACTGCCCCCGAAGCGCTCGAGCAGCAGCTGATCGATCTCGTCGTCGCCAGCGAGGAGGAGCTGATCGCGGCGCTTGACGGCTTCGAGGTGAAGGGCCCGAAGGCGACCACGCTCGACACTGCTGGGTTCGAGATCGACGAGCGCGATATGGCACTGCAATACGAGCTGCTTCAGATCATCGTCAATCCGAGCATCGCCTTTCTACTCTTGCTGGTCGGGATCATCGGGATCGCGATCGAGCTCTTCAGCCCCGGGCTGATCGTGCCGGGCACGCTCGGCCTCGTTTCCTTTTTGCTCGGCGCCTTCGGCACCTCGCAGCTTCCCGTCACCGCAGTGGGCATCGCACTCCTGGTCGCCGGCATCGCGATGATCATCGCCGAGGCCCACCTGCCGACCAACGGCATCGTCGGCGTCATCGGCACGGTCGCGCTGGTTGCCTCGGGGCTGCTGCTGTTCGACACCGGCTCGGATTTCGACGTCTCGGCGCCGTTGGTGATCGCCGCCGCCGTGGTCACTGCCGGCCTCCTGGCGTTTGCGATCAGAAAGGTGCTCGAGGCCAATCGCAATCCGGTGCTCACCGGGTGGGAGGAGATGCTCGGCGCCGAGGGAGATGTGCGCGTCGCACTCAGCCCCATCGGGCAGGTCTACGTCCAAGGCGCGTTGTGGAAGGCGACTCTCGTCGACAGCGGCTCGGAGTCCGAGGCGCAACGACTGCGCGAGCGCGGCGCTAGAGTCCGAGTCGAAGCGGTCGAGGGGTTGACGCTCCGCGTTCGTCCCGTCTCAAGACCTGAGAACACCACTGCCGAAGGAGCCAGTTCGTGACAGTTGCCCTCGCGGTCATCGCCGTAGTCGCGGTCTTCATCCTGATCTTGCTCGCCGCCTCGGTGCGGATCCTGCGCGAGTACGAGCGTGGCGTCATCTTCCGCCTCGGGCGGCTGATAGCGCAGAAGGGCCCCGGCCTGATCCTGTTGATCCCGTTCATCGATCAGATGGTCCGCATCGACCTGCGCACGGTGACGCTGAACGTGCCGCCGCAGGAGATCATCACCAAGGACAACGTCACCGTCCGTGTCACTGCCGTTTGCTACTTCCGTGTGATCGACCCGAACAAGGCGATCACCGAGGTCGAGAACTTCCTCCTCGCCACCTCGCAGATCTCTCAGACCACCCTTCGCTCCGTCCTCGGCAAGGCTGAGCTCGATGCGTTGCTGGCCGAGCGCGAGCGCCTCAATACCGACCTCCAGCGGATCATCGACGAGCAGACAGAGCCCTGGGGCGTGAAGGTCTCGACAGTCGAGGTCAAAGACGTTGAGCTACCGGCCGAGATGCAGCGCGCGATTGCCCGCCAGGCCGAGGCCGAGCGCGAGCGCCGCGCCAAGATCATCGCCGCCGATGGTGAGTTCCAGGCGTCCGAGAAGCTCTCCCAGGCCGCGAACATCATGAGCGAGAACCCGGCGACGCTTCAGCTGCGCTACCTGCAGACGCTGGTCGAGATCGGGGTCAACAACTCCACGACGGTTGTTTTCCCGCTGCCGATCGACCTGCTCAAGCCGCTGCTCGAGCCGCACGCGCCGTCGAGCGTGCCGAGCTCACCGACCCCGCCGCGGCCGCCGGCACCACCGACGCTCGCGCCGGACCCGCCCGCTTGAGCGCGTAGTTGTCCGAGATCCGGATCGACCAGCTCAACGGGCTGCGAGCGATCCTCGCGCCCGGCCGGGCCGAGCGCCCTGACGCCTTCGCGCCGGAGCCGGCGCAGACAAGCCCCGGTGCGGCCGAGAGCTGTCCGTTTTGCCTCGGACGCGAGGATCGAACCCCGCCGGAGGTGTGGGCGAACCGGCCGCAGGGCGGAGGATCCGATACGCCGGGTTGGCTGGCGCGCTCGGTGCCCAACCTCTATCCCGTGTTGGACAGCCCCGAGAGCGGCGTGCAGGTCGCGGGCGCGGTCGCGGCGATGTTTCTGAAGGCGGATTCGCAAGCGCGATCGATCCGCTCGCCGCTGCGGCTCGCGGCGCCGAGGCCGATCTCTTTCGCTCACAGCCGGCGACCGGTGCGCACGAGGTGATCGTCAACGGCCCCGAGCACGCGACGGCGCTGGCGCAGCTCGGCGACAACCAGCTCGCGGTCGCTGTGTCGGCGTGGCGCGAGCGCATGCGCGCCCACGCAGATGCCGCCTACCTTCACTTGATCGTCAACGAGGGCCCGCTCGCCGGGGCGTCGCTCGAGCATTCGCACGCCCAGCTTTACGCGCTCGGCTTCGTGCCGCCGGCGATCGCGCGCGAGCGCGAGCGCGCTGCCGCGTACCACGAGCGCACGATGGGCGCGCATCTGCTTCAGGACATCCTCACCGACGAGGTTCGCCGCCGCGAGCGACTGGTCGCCGTCGACGACGAGGCGGCCCTGATCTGCCCCTGGGCTTCGCGCTCGCCGTTCGAGCTGCGGGTGATCCCGCGCCGGTCCGCGGCGCGCTTCGAAGCGGACGAGACCGGCGCGGCGATGATCGCGACCGCGATGCGAGCGCTCGCCGGAGCGCTCGGCTCGGTCCCCCAACTCAACCTCTGGGTCCGAACTGCGCCGCGCGGCGCGAGCGAGTTCTGCTGGTACATCGACATCGTGCCGCGGCTGACGCGCAAGGCCGGCTTCGAGATGGGCACCGGAGTTGAGATCAACACCTACGCGCCCGAGCGTGCCACCTCGGACCTGCGCGAGGCGCTCGGCTAGCAGGCAAGCTCTAGGCTGCTCGCTCGATGCCACCGGTTCGCCAGCCCTTTCCTCGCTTCATCGCCGACGCCGCCCAGGAAGGCCGCCCCTACGGCCGCTGGGAGGAGCGCTTGCGCGAGGAGTTCGCCAAGGCTTGTGAGCCGCTGGCAAGCGAAGCGGGCTCGGCGCTCGATCCGATGACCGTGAAATGGTTCCCCGATCGATCTTGGGGCGGCCGCGTCTACGTTCCCGCCAGTGGCCGCGCCTCGCAGGCGACAAAGGACGAGGCAGGCGAGGAAGTTCTCGCGGAGTTCTACGGCTGGGTCTCGTTCGCCGCCGGCTCCGATGACAGCGAGCCCAGCGATCTGCGCGCCAAGGCCGATTTCACCGACGTCACCGCCGACGACAATCCCGACTGGAAGATCGACTTGAACGACGACGTCATCGGCCAGTGGCGAACCGACGGCGGCCGCGGCGGCGACGTCACCTTGGTCTGGGGGCTGCCGCTCGTGCGTGGCGCCGTGGCGGTGACCGCCGAGCTCGAGGCTGAGACGATCGATCAAGCTCCGGTCAGCGACGGACGCTTCACGATCATCGCCGTCGACGCGGTCCACGGCTTCGGCGACGACCTCTATCTCGAGATCAAGCTCTGGGGCCGAAACGTCGCACTGGTCGCCTCCGAGAGCCTTTACGCCGAGGCGTAGCCACCGAACGCGCTTGCGCTCGGGGAAACGCAACGCGCAGATATGCTCGCCGCGGGCACGGTGAGAGACATCGAGACGATCGAGCTGGGACCAACCGCAACGACGGCTGACGCGGTCGTCGCGGTCGCCCGACACGGTGCTCGCGCCAAGCTCAGCGATGCCGGTCGGGAGGCGATGCAGGAGACCGCGGCGGTGGTCGAGCGCCTCGCTGCCTCCGAGCAGCCCGCCTACGGCGTCTCAACCGGCTTCGGCTCGCTCGCCCACACCTGGATACCGGCCGACAGGCGCGCCGAGCTGCAGCGCGCCCTGTTGCGCTCGCACGCCGCCGGCATGGGCGCGCCGGTCGAGCGAGAGGTCGTCCGGGCGATGATGTTCCTGCGCGCGCGCTCGCTTGCGCTTGGGTACTCCGGGGCACGCCCGCTGATCGCCGAGACGATGCTGGCGATGCTCGCGCAGGGACTCGATCCGGTCGTCTACGAGCACGGTTCGCTCGGCGCCAGCGGGGATCTCGCGCCGCTGGCACATTGCGCCTTGGCACTGATCGGCGAGGGCGAGGTGATGACCACCGACGAGGTGGTAGTGCCGGCCGCCGATGCGTTGGCGCAGGCGGGCATCGAAGCGCCGGTGCTTCGAGCAAAGGAAGGGTTGGCGCTGATCAACGGAACCGACGGCATCCTCGGCATGCTCGTGCTCGCGCTTGCGGATCTGCGCGCGCTGGCGAGGGTCGCCGACCTGGCTGCGGCAATGACAACCGAGGCACTGGAGGCGACCGATCGTGCATTTGCCGCCGATCTCGTCGCCTTGCGCCCCCAACCCGGCCAGGCGCTGAGCGCCGAGAACCTGCGCCTGTTGCTGGCCGGCTCGCCGATCGTCGCCAGTCACCGCGAGGATGATCCGCGCGTACAGGACGCCTACTCGATTCGCTGCACGCCTCAGGTCCACGGTGCTGCTCGGGACACGATCGCCTACGCGGAGGGCGTTGCCGACGCCGAGCTCGCCTCGGCGATCGACAACCCGATGGTGCTTGCCGACGGCCGAGTCGAGTCGTGCGGCAACTTCCACGGCGCGCCGGTCGCTTTCGCCTGCGACTTCCTCGCGATCGCCGCCGCCGAGGTCGGCGCGATCTCCGAGCGGCGCACCGACCGTCTGCTGGATGCGAATCGCTCGCACGGGCTGGCGCCGTTCCTTGCGCCTGACGCGGGCGTCGACTCGGGCTTGATGATCGCTCAATACACGCAGGCGGCGATGGTGGCTGAGAACCGCCGCCTCGCGGCGCCGGCCTCGGTCGACTCGCTGCCGACGAGCGCGATGCAGGAGGACCACGTCTCGATGGGTTGGGGGGCGGCACGAAAACTGCGCGCTTCGATCGCCAACGTGCGACGGATTCTTACCGTCGAGCTCACCTGCGCCGGTCGCGGCCTGGAGCTGCGCGCGCCGCTAACGCCGGCTCGCGCAACCGCGGCGGCGTTGGCGGAGTTGCGCGAGGTGGTGCCCGGCGTCGGCCCCGACCGCTGGCTCTCGCCTGAGCTCGTCGCGGTCGAGGAGTTGGTGGCGTCGGGAGCTCTCTTGGCCCGGGTAGAGGCCGAGGTCGGGGAGCTGAGATGAGTCGAAGCGACCTCGACACGGTCGACGCCTTCCGCCGCGATGGAGCTGTGCCAATTCGTGGCTTGCTCTCGGAGGCACAGGTTGAGACCCTGTGCCGCGGAATCGAGCGAAATCGGGCCGAGCCGGGCCCACTCGCCCAAGGCCACGGCGCTGATCGGACTTTTTTCGAGGACTTCTGCAACTGGGAGCGGATCGGCGAGTACGAGAGCGTGATCCGCGGGGCCGGCCTCGGGTCACTCGCAGCGCAGTTGATGCAGGCGCGAACCGTGCGGCTCTTTCACGACCACGTGCTGGTCAAGGAGGCGGGCAGCCAGGAACCCAGCCCGTGGCACCAGGACCAGCCCTATTACTGCGTCGACGGCCGCCAGAACGTTTCCTTTTGGATCCCCGTCGACCCGGTAGCGCGCGAGAACACGCTCGAGTTCGTCGCTGGCTCGCACGCCTCCGGGACTTGGTACATGCCGCGGACCTTTGTCTCCCAGGCCGCGCTCGTCTTCGACGAAGGCGACCTCGCCGAGGTGCCCGACGTCGACGCCGCTCGCGGCGATCACGAGGTCCTCGGCTGGGCGTTGGACCCGGGGGACGCTGTTGCCTTTCACATGCTGACCCTGCATCAGGCCGGCGGCTCGCCCAGCCTGCGCCGCGCGTTCTCGGTGCGGCTGCTTGGCGATGACGCCCGCTACGCGCCGCGAGCACATCCGACGAGCCCGCCCTTCCCGGGTCTCGAGCATGAGCTAGCCGCAGGCGACCCGTTCGACGCGCCGCGATTCCCGCTGCTGCATGGCGACGGTCAGGCGACGCCGTGAGCGGGCCCCGCGAGGTTCGTGCACCCACGGGCGTGAAGCTCTCCTGCAAGGGCTGGCCGCAGGAGGCCGCCCTGCGGATGCTGATGAACAACCTCGACCCCGATGTAGCTGAACGGCCCGACGACCTCGTCGTCTACGGCGGCACAGGACGTGCGGCGCGTTCCTGGGAGGCCTTCGACGCGATTGTGGCCGAGCTGCGCGCGCTCGGCGACGACGAGACGCTGCTCGTTCAGTCGGGCAAACCGGTTGGTGTCTTTCGTACCAGCGAGTGGGCGCCGCGGGTCCTGATCGCCAACTCGAATCTCGTCGGCGAGTGGGCGACCTGGGACGAGTTTCGCCGCCTCGAGCAGCTCGGCCTGACCATGTACGGCCAGATGACCGCGGGCTCGTGGATCTACATCGGCAGCCAAGGCATCGTCCAGGGAACCTACGAATGCTTCGCCGAGATCGCCCGGCGCCGCTTCGGCGGCTCGCTGGCCGCCACGATCACGCTCACCGCCGGACTCGGCGGGATGGGAGGCGCGCAGCCGCTGGCGGTGACGATGAACGACGGCGTCGCGCTTTGCATCGAGATCGATCCTGAACGCATCACCCGTCGCCTCGAGACCGGCTATCTCGACGAGCGCGCGGATGACCTCGACGATGCGATCGCACGCTGTACGGCGGCCAAGCGCGAGCGCCGCGCGCTCAGCGTCGGTCTCTGCGCGAACGCCGCCGAGGTGGTGCCCGAGCTCCTGCGCCGCGGCTTCGACGCCGACATCGTCACCGACCAGACAAGCGCCCACGACCCACTCGTCGGCTACGTGCCGGCGGGGCTATCGCTGAGTGAGGCCGAAGAGCTGCGCGGGCGCGACCCCGACACCTATATCGAGCGCGCCCGCACCTCGGCGGCGGCGCACTGCTTCGCCATGGTCGGGTTCATGGAGGCGGGAGCGGAGGTCTTCGACTACGGCAACAGCCTGCGCCGCGAGGCCGAGCTCGGCGGCTTCGAAAACGCCTTCGCCTATCCGGGCTTCGTGCCCGCGTATATCCGGCCCCTGTTCACCGAGGGCAAGGGCCCGTTTCGCTGGGCTGCGCTGTCGGGAGATCGCGCCGACATCGCCGCCACCGACCGGGCGGTGCTCGCCGAGTTTCCCGAGAACGCCGCCCTGGGGCGCTGGATTCGGATGGCGTCGGAGCGCATCGCCTTTCAGGGTCTGCCGGCGCGGATCTGCTGGCTCGGCTACGGCGAGCGGCGACGCCTCGGCCTGCGCTTCAACGAGATGGTTCGAAGCGGCGAGCTCAGCGCGCCGATCGTGATCGGTCGCGATCATCTCGACTCTGGCTCGGTCGCATCCCCCTACCGCGAGACCGAGTCGATGGCGGACGGCTCTGATGCGATCGCCGACTGGCCGCTGCTGAATGCCCTCGTCAACACCGCCTCCGGCGCCACCTGGGTCTCGATTCACCACGGTGGCGGCGTTGGCATCGGCCGCTCGATCCATGCCGGCATGGTTTGCCTCGCCGACGGCACGGAGCTGGCGGCCGAGAAGCTCGACCGTGTGCTCACCGCAGACCCCGGAATGGGAGTGATCCGCCATGCCGACGCCGGCTACGAACACGCGCTCGAGATCGCCCGCGAACGCGGCGTGCGCGTGCCCATGGCCGACCGCCAAGGCGCCGGCCCGATACCCGAGCCGGAGGACTAGTGCCGCGTCCGGTAATGCAGGCCCGCTTCTGGCGAGCGAAAGGCGAGCATGGCTAGGACGCAGGGTGCCCGCATAGCAGCGCTATGCGGGCGACCGAGGACGACGCCAGGCGAAGCCTTGCAGCCGCCAGAACGGGGGCTGCATTGGTGGACGGGGCACTAAATTGGCGGTTTTGCCAATTCTCGAGATCGGGCATCCGACGCTGCGCGAGCCTTCGCGCGAGCTCAGCCGCGAGCAGCTCGCCTCAGCGGAGATCCAGGCGCTGATCGACGACATGATCGAGACCATGCGCACGGCCGGCGGCGCCGGGCTCGCGGCAAATCAGGTCGGTCAGCCGCTGCGGATCGCGGTCGCCGAGGTCGATAACAACCCTCGCTACCCGTACAAGCCCAAGATCCCGTTGACCGTGTTCGTCAACCCCGAGCTCGCTCCGCTTGACGATGAGGTGGTTGCGATCAACGAGGGCTGCCTCTCGGTCCCGGACCTGCGCGGAGAGGTGGCGCGCAATGTCGCCATTCGCATCCGCTACCTCGATCGCGATGGCCTCGAGCACGTCGAGGTCAAGCGCGGGCTCACCGCGGGCACCTTTCAGCACGAAGTCGATCATCTCGACGGCATCCTCTTCGTCGATCGCGTCACAGACCCGACGACGCTGACAACTTGGGAGCAGTTCGAGCGCTTTCACCGCGAGGAGTTCGTCGAGCGCATCACAGCGTTTGTCGAGCGAGTGGGATCGTGACTGTGAGGCGGAGCGCAGCGAAGCCGAGCCGCGCCGCCGTTGAGGTGCCCAGTTCGTACTGGTGCGAGCTCGCCTGGCTCGGCGGCGAGGAGGCCGAGAGCGGTGTGGTCGTCGAGATCGAGGGCGAGAGGATCGCCTCGGTTACAGCGGGAGTGGCCACCGCTCCCGCCGGCGCCACAGCGCTTGCCGGGCTCACCCTGCCGGGCCTCGCCAATGCCCACTCCCACGCCTTTCACCGTGCCCTGCGCGGGCGCGCCCAGGGCGACGGCGGCAGCTTCTGGAGCTGGCGCGAGCGCATGTACGAGCTCGCGGCAAAGCTCGACCCGCAGAGTTACTTTCGCCTCGCGCGTGCGACGTTCGGCGAGATGGCGCTTGCCGGCATCACCGCGGTGGGGGAGTTTCACTACCTGCATCACGGGCCCGGGGGTGAGCCTTACGACGATCCGAACGAGATCGGCAAGGCGTTGATCTCGGCGGCTGGCGAGGCTGGCATCCGAATCACGCTGATCGACGCCTGCTATCTGCACGGGGGCATCGGCGAGCCGCCGAGCCCCGTGCAGCGTCGCTTCAGCGACGGCGATGCAGAAAGCTGGGTCGCACGCGTGAACGAGCTCGAGGACGGCCCTGGCGTGCGCGTCGCCGCGGCGATCCACAGCGTTCGCGCCGTTGACCCACGCAGCGCGGCCGAGGTCGCTTCGTGGTCGGCCTCTTGCGAGCGTCCGCTGCACGCCCATGTCTCTGAGCAACCGGCCGAGAACGAGGCCTGCCGTGCCGCTCACGGTCTCACACCGACAGGCGTGCTCGACCAGGCCGGCGCGCTCGACGCCGACTTCACCGCCGTTCACGCGACCCACCTGACCGACACCGATATCGCGAGCCTCGGCTCTGCACGCTGTTGCTGCTGTCTTTGTCCCACCACCGAGCGTGACCTCGGCGATGGGATCGGGCCGGCGCGAGCGCTGCTCGATGCCGGCGCGATGCTCGCACTGGGCACCGATTCGCAGGCGGCGATCGACATTCTCGAGGAGGCGCGTGCGGTCGAGCTCGACGAGCGTCTCGCCAGCGGCCAGCGCGGCCACCATTCACCGAGGTCGCTGCTCGAGGCCGCGACTCGCGGCGGTCACCGGTGCATTGGCTGGGACGACGCCGGTGAGCTCGCCCCGGGTGCGCTTGGCGACCTCGTCACGCTTCGGCTCGATCGTGTCCGCCTCGCCGGGACCGATGCTGACAATGCAGTTTCGGCCGCGGTGTTCGCGGCAAGCGCGGCCGACGTCGACCACGTTGTCTGCGGCGGTCAAACGATCGTCAGCGACGGCGCTCATCGTCGGATCGATGTTCCTGCCGAGCTGACGGACACGATCGCAGCGGTGCTGAAATGAACGCGGTGATCATCGACAACATCGGTCTGCTCGCGACGAACGATTCCGAGCTCGGCGACGGTCCGCTGGGGCTTCGCCGCGATGTCGCCATCGTCTTTGAGAACGGGCGCGTGCGATCGATCGAGGCGGCGGGCGTGGACGCAGACGAGCGCATCGACGCCGCCGGTCGTTGCCTGATCCCGGGATTCGTCGACAGCCACACCCATCTCGTCTTCGCCGGCGATCGGGCCGACGAGTTTGCCGCGCGCATGGCTGGCGAGCCCTACTCGGCCGGCGGTATTCGCGTCACCACCGAGGCGACGCGCGGGGCCAGCGCCGGAGAGCTTGCGGCGCTCACCCGCGCCCGCCGGGCAGAGGGGGTTGCGGCCGGAATCACACACGCCGAGATCAAGTCTGGCTACGGGCTCACCGTCGACTCCGAGGCCCGCCTGTGTGAGGTTGCGGCCGAGTTCACCGACGACGTCACCTTTCTCGGCGCCCATGTCGTCCCCGAAGAGTTCGAGGGACGCACCGACGAGTACGTCGAGCTGGTCTGCGGCGAGATGCTCGCCGCCTGCGCGAAGCGGTGCCGCTGGATCGACGTCTTCTGCGAGCAGGGCGCCTTCGATCGCGAGCAGTCGCGGGCCGTGCTCGAGGCCGGGGGCAACGCCGGGCTCGGCCTGCGGGTGCACGGAAACCAGCTTGGTCTCGGCGACGGGGTTGCGCTGGCGGTGGCGATGGGCGCAGCTTCGGTCGACCACTGCACCTACCTCTCAGACGGTGACATCGAGGCGCTCGCCGCCAGCGACACGATCGCCACCTTTCTGCCCGCGACAGACTTCTCGACCCGCCAGCCCTATCCCGATGCGCGCCGCGCGATCGACGCCGGCGTCAGCACCGCGATCGCCACGAACACCAATCCCGGCTCCAGCTATACGACGTCGATGTCGTTTTGCATCGCGCTCGCGGTTCGCGAGATGGGGATGACGATCGAGGAGGCGATCATCGCCGCGACTCTTCGCGGAGCGCAGGCGCTGCGGCGCACTGACATCGGGCACCTCGGGGTCGGCGCCCGCGCCGACGCCGTGCTGCTCGACGCCCCCTCCTACTCACACCTGATCTATCGCCCGGGAGTGCCGTTGATCGAGTCCGTCTTTGTCGCCGGCGTCGAGACCGGCATTTAGAGTGACCTCCGGGCCCCGGTAGCTCAGTGGATAGAGCGACCGCCTCCTAAGCGGTAGGTCGTAGGTTCGACTCCTACCCGGGGCGTTAGGCCGCCGAGGCGCTGACGGTCTCTCGAAGCTCCTCGAGCGCTTCTTCGAGCCACTCGACCATGCGCCAGGCGTCGGGCATCTGGTCGCGGTCGGTGACGATGCCGAAATCCATCTTTCCGCAGTAGCTCATCACGGTGATGTTCAGCCCCATCCCGTCGGTGATCACCGACACCGGGTAGTTGGCCTTGAGCTCGGCGCCGGCGCAGTAGAGCGGGATCTGCGGTCCGGGAACGTTGGAGATGACCAGGTTCCAGGTCGGCCGCCCGCGGCGACTCGAGCTCAATGCCGTCGTCGCGCGGGCGGCGCGAGCGAAGACTGCGGGTGGGATGAAGTGGTTGGCGTCCTGAAGCAGCTGCCGCCGGCATCGCTCGGTGGCGCTTTTTCATCGAATCGAGCGACTCGTGGGTGAGTTGCAGCCGTTTGACCGGGTCGGGCTCGTTGGTGTGAAGCGGAGCGCTCATCAGCATGATCCGGTTGCCGAACGTGCCCTGCTGCTCGTCGGTGCGCACCGAGACCGGGATCTGAACGACCAGCGGGTCGGCGGGAAGCTCGACGTGCGAGATCAGCCACCGCCTTACGGCGCCGGCGCAGATCGCGACGACGACGTCGTTGACCGTGACATCGTGTGCGTTCTTGACCGCCTTGACTTCGTCGAGAGAGAGCTGGCCGAAGACGAAGCGCCGGTGGGGTGAGACACGGCCGTTGAAGGAAGTTCGCGGCGGCTTCAGGTTGCTGCGCTCGAGCTCGCCACCCTCGCGCTGGCCGAGCAGGACCGTCCGCAGCCGCTCGGAGACGTTCGCGACCCGCTCGGCGCCTGGGATGTTGGTGAACGCGGTCTCGTCGAGGTTTGGCAGCGCGGTGGGCAGCGCGCGCAACATCCGCAGTGGATAGCGCGGCAGCCCGGCGACGCCGCGAGCGAGCATCTCGAGATCGCTCGGGATGCGCCCGCTGCGCACGCGGCCGTCGGGAATCTCGCGCCCTGTCGGCTGCAGGTCGAACAGCACGCCCATGATCTCCGCGCCGGAGAGCCCATCGACGGTCGAGTGATGGATCTTGGTCAGCATCGCCATGTTGCCGCCCTCGAGCCCGTGGATCAGATACAGCTCCCACAGCGGCCGGGCGCGATCGAGCGGCCGGGCGACGAGCCGCGCCACCTGCTCGGCAAGCTTGCCCTGAGTGCCAGGTGGCGGCAGCGCCAGCTCGCGAACGTGAAAGTCGAGGTCGAAGTCCGGATCGTCGACCCAGTAGGGATAGTCGAGATTGAGCGGCACCTCGGCGAGACGCCAGCGCATTGGCGGCAGCAGGTGTATGCGCTCGGCGAGCATGTCCTGGATGTCGGCAAGCTCGAGCTTGCCGACCGGGAGCGGTGCTCGGATCGAGGATGGCAAGACCGCCGACGTGACCGCTCTGGCGAGCGTTCTCAAGCGCGAGGAACTGAGCGTCGAGACTGGTCAGCTGGCGCATGGGGGTGAGTCTCTCACGCAGGCGGCTTCGAACGAAACGGCATCAGTAAAGGGGGGCGATCGGTGCTGCGAAGTCGTCCTGTGGAGATCCAGTTCCGACTGTTGGAACTAGATCTCCACAAGTGCCTCGCGGACGCCCAAGCCAAACGCCGGGCAAATCTCCACCTCCCTCACTGACCCAAACCGCCGCGCGCCCCCAGACCACGGCTCCGCAGGCCGATCGCCACCTACCCGCGTCAACTCCTCCAGCACAAACACGAACGACTCGTAATCCAGCCCGGTCCCGGCCTGCAGCCCGATCTCACACGTCCGGTTCGAGCAGATCGCGGCGTCGAAGCTACGCCCGGCGAGCTCGGCCGCCTGGTCGGCGGTCGCCGCAGCCGCGAGCTCGGGATGAAGCAGACCGCGGTCACCACCGAAGCCACAGCACGTTGCCGCGACTGGCACCGTCACCTCGTCGGCAAGCTCGTTCGCGATCGCCGCCAGGGCGCTGTCGGTCTTCGAGATGCCGGCTGGCGCAGGTCGGATGGACGACGACCGAGGCGAGCTTTCGCTTCGGCTCGAGCCGCGCCATCAGCCGCTGCTGTGCCCAGGTGATCGAGTCGAGGATCTCGAGCTTGCGGTGGCGTTCGGAGTTGACCTCGCTGAGAAGCCCGACCGACTCGGAGGTGAGGCCGAGGGTGCATGAGCTCGCGTCGCAGATCGACCGGCAAGCGCCCGCTGTCGCTCCAGCGCCAAAGCGCCGCCACGGTGTGGTTTGCCATTCGCCGCGCACCCGCCGCGTAGCCCTTCGAAGTCCAGGGCGTCGCGCAGCAGTGCCCGGCGACGTCGGCGGGAATCCACAGCGGAAAACCGGCACGTGCGGAGACGGCGACCATCGCCGCGGGCAGACTGAGGTCGCCGGCCTTGCGGCCGTTCGCAGCCGACCGAAGATGCGGTTGACGCATGCCGGCAGGTAGACCCCCGCCGCACCCGAGCGTGACGTCGCCGGTAGCTGGGCGGGCGCCGGGCGCGGCATGTTTTGCGGGCCACGCGGGAACGAGCTCGCTCGAGACGGCGCTTCGCACTGCGCGGGTGCCGATGGCGACCGCCGTGCGAGCGAGCGGACCGCCGTCGCCGCTGCGCAGGCCGGCACGTGCGGTGCGCTCGACCGTCTCCCAGCGCTGGGCTAGGCGCAGCGCGACCTTCTCCGAACGCGCGGTGTGTTGCTCGGCGCGCAGGCCCTTGACGAGCTTGCCGGTGTCGATGCCGAGCGGGCAGACGAGCACGCAGCTGCCGTCGGCGGCGCACGTCTCGAGCGCGTCGTACTCGAACTCCTGTGCAAGCTGTCGCTGGACCGGCGAGCCCGTGAGCCTGGCGCGCCATCTCGCGGCGCAGGACGATGCGCTGGCGTGGCGTTGTCGTCAGGTCGCGGCTCGGGCAAACGGGCTCGCAGAAGCCGCATTCGACGCACGCCGTCGCCACCTCCTCGATCGGCGGTGTCGTCATCAGGTTGCGCAGGTGCACGCCTGGGTCGTCGCTGAGAACGACGCCGGGTCCGAGCACGCCATCGGGATCGGCGAGCCGCTTCACCCGCGCCATCAGCGCGGTCGCCTTCGCTCCCCACTCGCGGGCGACGAAGGGCGCCATGTTGATTCCGGTTCCGTGCTCGGCCTTGAGCGAGCCGTCGTAGCGGTCCACGATCAGCGCGATCAGCTTCTCAATGAAGGCGTCGTAGTTCGCCAGGTCCTCGGGCTTGGAGAAGTCGGGGGTGAGCATGAAATGCAGGTTGCCGGCCGAGGCGTGCCCGGCGACTCCGGTGAGGTAGCCGTGCTCACCGAGCAGCGCCTGCAGGTCGCGGGCGCCCTCGGCGATCCGCGCCGGTGAAACGCAGACGTCCTCGACGATCAGCGCCGTGCCGGGCGGGCGCAGCTTGCCGATCAGCCCATGCAAGCCTTCGCGCACTCGCCAATACATGTCGACCGTCTCGTGATCGCGGTGAAAGTCGGGCGCCCTCAGCAGCTCATGCGCGGCTCAAGACCTCGGCCGCACGAGCCTGCGCGGCATCGAGCTCGACGGCGTCCTTGCCGCCGAACTCGACGAGCAGGGCCGCTGAAGCGGGATCGAGATCGCGCCAGCTCTCCGGCGCGCCGCGAATGTTGTGGGAGGCGACGATCAGTGCCGGCGCGACCATCAGCTCGACCGCGCGCGCGCCGGCGTCGATCAGCGCGTTGACGGGTTCGGTCGCCTGCTCGATGCCGGCGAAGTGAAGCCACGAGCAGGTGGTCAGCTTCGGCTGCGCGACGGCCTCGAAGGTGGCCTCGGCGATGAACGCCAGCGTGCCCTCCGAGCCGACGATCAGGCGGCGCATGATTTCCACCGGCGTCTCGGCGTCGAGAAAGGCACAAAGCCGGTAGCCCATCGTGTTCTTGATCTCGAACTTGGCGCGGATGCGATCGCTGAGCTCGGCGTCGGCTTGGATTGCATCGCGGATCTCGAGCAGTCCCTCGGCCAGCTCGGGCTCGGCCTCGGCGAAGCGCGCCTCAGCGTCGGGCGCAGCGGAATCGACCACCGTCCCCGACGCAAGCACGAACTTCATCGCGCTCACCGTCCGGTAGGAGTCGTGGGCGATGCCGCAGCGCATGCCGCCGGAGTTGTTGGCGATGACGCCGCCGGCGCAGGCGATGTCGGTAGAGGCTGGGTCGGGGCCGAGCTTGTAGCCGTGCGGGCTGAGCATGCGGTTGACGTGACCGAGGACGGTGCCCGGCTTGACTCGAGCCCGAGCGCCGTCGTCGAGCACCTCGACGCCGCGCCAATGGCGGCGCACGTCGACGAGGATGCCGTCGGTCTGGCCCTGGCCGCTGAGGCTGGTGCCGCCGGCGCGAAAGACCACCGCCGTCGAGGTACGCCGCCCGTAGGCGAGCACTTTGGCGACATCGCCGACATCGCGAGCTACCACGATCGCCTTCGGAAACAGCCGGTAGGGGCTGGCGTCGGAGGCGTAGCGAACGATGTCTGAGGCGCGATGCAGGACGCGATCGGCCCCGAGCAGGGCGACGAGATCGCTGCGCAGGGGCTCGGGCGTTCCGGCGGCGACCCAGTCGGGCGCGGCATCGACGCTTGCCGACGTGTTCTTTGGAGTGAGCGGCCCGATCTTCGGCTCGAGCAGGGCCATGACCTGTCCCTACCCGTCGGCCGTTAGAACAGCCACATCCCCGGGCGCGACACCGACCTCGACGAGCTCCGGGCGCTCGGAGGCGATCGCCGTGGCCAGCGCCTCGCGCAGCTCATCGGCGCTAGCCGCGCTCGCTGCGTGTTGACGCCGTAGCCGGCCGCGACGGCAGCGGTGTCGAGGGCGGGAAGGTCGAGACCAGGAGCGCCTTCGACCGCCTCGATCGCCGAGAACCATTTGAGGATCGCGTACTCGCTGTTTCGCAGGACGCAGAAGGTCACGGGCGCGTCGTATGCGACGGCGCTCCAGAACGCCGTGACCGCATACTGCACCGAGCCCTCGCCGACGACGCAGACGACCGGGCGCTCGGGTTCGGCGAGCTGGACGCCGACGGCCGCCGAGAGCCCGAAGCCGAGTCCGCCACCGGCGCCGAAGTAGTAGCTGCCGGGCCGCGAAAGGCGCAGCTGGTTTCGCAGCGCCAGGGTCGAGGAAGGCGCCTCGAAGACGACGATGCCGTCGTCGGGAAACACTGCGGCGAGCGCGTTCATCGCCGCCGTTCCGGTGATCGGGTCCTCGTCGGGCCCGGCGTCGGGCTCGGGCAGCGGCTCGCCGACCTGGCGATCGGCCTCGCCGACCTCGTCAAGCAGGAGCTCGAGCGTGAGCTTGACATCGGCGAGGATTGCATCGCCCATCGGCGCCCGCGCGGCCTCATCGGGATCGGAGGTGATCGCGACGAGGCTCGCCCCCTCGGGCAGCAGCGGCCCGGGCAGGTTCGGGTAATAGGGAAAGACCGAGGAGCCGGCGACAAGGATGAGATCGTGGCCGGCGAGGGTCTCCGACAGCGGCCCGATCGCGGGTGGGAGGATGCCGCGAAAGTGCGGGTGACCCTCGGGAAAGCCGAGGCGACCTCCGCCTGTGGCCGGGATCGCGAATACGGGCAGGCTCTGGCGCTCGGCCAGCGCCACCGCCAGCTCCCAGGCGCCGCTGGCGTCGATGTCCGGACCGGCGACCAAGACCGGGTTTGAAGCTGCTTCGAGGCTACGGGCGAGGTTGGCGATTGCCTTCGGGTCCGCGCCGGCGCGACCGCTTGTCTTGCGCTCGATCGCCGCTTTCGCATCTGCCTCGTCGACCTCCGCGTCCCAGTCATCCATCGGGATCGAGACGAACGCCGGACCCTTCGGCGGCAATGAGGCGAGGTGCGCCGCGCGCGCCAGCGCCAGCGGTACGTCCTCGGCGCGGGCGGGCTCGTAGCTCGACTTGACCAGGGGGTGGGGCATCCGGGTCGCGTCGCGGTTGGTCAGGTTGGCCTGGAGCGTGATCAGCGAGCGTGTCTGCTGACCGGCGGTGATCACCAGCGGCGAATGATTGGCCTGGGCATTGAAGATCGCACCCATCGCGTTGCCGACGCCGGGGGCCGTGTGCAGGTTGACGAGCGCCGGGCCGCCGCTCGCCTGGGCATAGCCGTCGGCCATGCCGACGACGACCGCCTCCTGTAGCCCGAGGACGTAGCGAAAGTCATCGGGAAAATCCTTCAACATCGGCAGCTCGGTCGACCCGGGATTGCCGAACATCGTCGTCATCTCGTGGGCCCGAAAGAGCTCGAACGAGGCTTCGCGGACTGTGGTCATCGCGCTGACTCTATGCGCTGCCGAAAGCCGAGGGCGACCAATTACTAACCTCCGCTGAGTGGCGGGATACTTCAACGACGGCTCGATGCTGCGAGTCGTTCATCGCGAACGCGCGCTTGCGCTCTATGGCCCGCGTGCTCTGCTGATGCAAGCCGCGCACCCGGTCGCCGTCGAGGGCCTGCTCGCCCACTCGAGCGGCATCGCCGAGCCTTATGACCGGCTCGCCCGCACCGCCGAGATCATGGACACGATCACCTTCGGCAGCCGCGCCGATGCCGACCGTGTCACCCGCCGCGTCCGCGCCATGCACGCCCGTGTTCGCGGCGAGATCGAAGCAGCGGTCGGTCCCTATCCGGCCGGCACCACCTACAACGCCGACGACCCCGAGCTGCTGCTTTGGGTTCTGTTCACGCTCGTGGACTCGGCGCTGGTCGTCTATCGCGCCTATGTCGGTCCACTCTCGCGCAGCCAGGAGGCAGCCCTGTGGGAGGACTACAAGGTGGTCGGTGAGCTTTTCGGGCTCGAGCGCTCGCAGATGCCCGATCGCCTCGACGAGCTCGACGCCTACCGGCGCGAGATGCTCACAGGCGACCGGTTGGTTATCACCGACTGGGCGCGCGAGCGAGCTCGCGAGATCGTGCTCGAGCCACCGGTGCCGCTGGCCCTACGGCCGCTGGTCGAGGCCGCCAACTTCATCACGATCACGCTGCTGCCCGCAGAGATCCGTCGCCAGTACGGCTTCGCGCGGATGCCGCCGCAGCCGCTTCGGCGCGCGATCGTCGCCGGCGGGGCGGAGTACGTCAAACGCGCGGTAGTCCCGTTCTTGCCCCAGCGCCTTCGCTTCACCGGGGTCGCGCGCTCGGCGACCGCCTGACCGCTGGCGCCGACCGTTACATCATCCGGTGTAACGGTTTCACTCGCGGTGGTGTAAACAGGCAATAACGCGATGCCCGACCACGCCCCAGAGCCAGATCCGGAGCCCGAGACGATGGAGCAGCGCTCCGTGAGCACCAAGCTGCTGACCGCGATGCGGGTCGCCCGCGAGCTGCTGCCCGGCGATGCCAGCTACGGCGACTCGCTTTCCACCGCGGGCTCTGAACCGCGGCGCGTCATGGCTCGGCGCCTCGGCGAGCTCGCCCAGCAGCGGCCGGGAGTACTCAAGGAGGCTGGCCTGAGCGCGCTGCAGGTCTGGGAGGCGGTGGCCGAAGGCAGCGAACGCCAGGTGGGTGACGAGCGCATGGCGATCGTCTTCACCGATCTCGTTGGCTTCTCCGACTGGGCACTCGAGGCCGGCGACGATCTCGGGCTGGAGCTGCTTCGCGGTGTCGCAGAGGCGATCGAGCCTCCCGTGGCCAAGCACCACGGCGACGTCGTCAAGCGCCTCGGCGACGGCATGATGGCGGTCTTCGCCGACCCCGACGAGGCGGCCGAAGCGATCCTCGAGGCGCGTCGCCAGCCTCGAAGACGTCGAGGTCGCCGGGTACCGTCCGCGTATGCGCGCCGGGATGCACGTCGGGACGCCGCGCCGCCTTGGCGAGGATTACCTCGGCGTCGATGTCAATGTCGCCGCCCGCGTCGCCGACCATGCCAGCGGCGGCGAGGTGCTGGTCTCCGGCGATGCGCTCGAGCTGCTCGACGGCGATCGCTTCAGCGCGCGAAAGAAGCTCTTGTTCCGGGCCAAGGGTGTGCCCAGCGGTGTCACCGTCTACTCGTTGAAGGAGGTCGGATGAGCGAGCAGCCTGAGCTGGTCGACCGCGATGACGGTGCCGCAGGCTCGGCTGAGGTCGCGCTCGAGCGCCGCAGCGCCGTCGATCTGATGACGATCCCGCGCCTGATCGGCGGAGCGCTCGAGGACATCCGCACGATCGCCGAGCACATGGCGGTGCTGCCGAAGCTGCTGGTCTCCCTCGACGGCATCCAGGCCCGGGTCGACTCGCTCGACGACGAGGTGAAGAAGATGCGCGCCGCGGTCGAGAGCATGGGCGGCGACGTCGGCGAGATGCAGGGCTCGCTCGAGCGGGTCGAGCCCCATCTCGAGGAGGTGAGCAAGGTCGTGCACCCGCTGCGCCGCATCAACGACCGGCGCGGGCGTGGACGCGGAGGCGACGGGCCGAAGTGAGCCTGTCGCGCGGTCTCGCGACAACCTTCTGCGCCTTATTGCTTGCCGCCGGTGCGGGCTGCGGTGAAAGGGAGGAGCCGCAGCGAGAGACACCGGTGCCGGTCGCCGAAGAGACGACCGATCCGCTGCCGACGCTGCCGAAATCGTTCAGCCCCTATGTGAACGGCCGCGCAGGTTTCGCGATCGGGCTGCCGCGTGGGTGGAAGGCCAGCGGCGATGCCACGGGCTCGACGATCCGCTCCTTCGACAAGCTGGTAGTGGTTTCGATCTCACCCGACCGCTCCCAGGACGGGCTCGCAGTGCCCGTGGCCGAGTACGCGCAGCGAGCCGCGCGAGCCCTGCCGGGCTATCGCAACGAGATCGAGCCTTCGGCGGCGCGGCCGTTCGGACGCAACTACGAAGCCGTCGAGGTCGGCGCCACGGCCACCGCTAGCAGGACCGGCGTGCAGCAGGATCTCACGGTGATCGTCCTTCGCCGCGCTGGCGCAGCGACGTTCACGGTTGTGATCGCTGCCAACGCCAAGCCCAGCGCCGAAGAGAGCCGCGAGCTCGCCGAGCAGGCGGCAGCGACGCTGCGCACCCGCGCGCCGACGGGCTAACGGTCCGGACGCTCCGGGTAGATGTCGTCGATGGTGGTCAGGGTTTCGTAGGGGGCGTCGGCCGCCTCGGCAATCGCTTCGCCGCCGCCGGCGAGACGGTCGACGACCGCCAGCGTCCCGACGATCACGAGGCCCTGGTCGCGGATCGATTCGATCGCGCCAACGGTCGACTTGCCAGTGGTGACCGTGTCCTCGACCACGAGCACCTTCGCCCCCGCTTGCACCGGGCCTTCGACCATCCGTTGTAGGCCGTGTGACTTGCCTTCCTTGCGAACGAAGAAGCCGACAAGTCCCGCGCCCTGCGGAACCGCGATCGCGGCGCAGGCGAGGGGGATCGCGGCCATCACCGGGCCGCCCACGGCGTCAGCGCCGTGGCGAACCGCTGCCTCGGCGATCAGCTCGCCCACGGCGAGAAAGCCTTCGGGGCGCAGCACGGCTCGACGCGCGTCGACGTAGTAGGACGCCTGCTGTCCGCTCGACAGGGTCACCTCCCCGATCACCAGCGCGTGCTCGCGCAACTCGGCGATCAGCGTTTCGCGAGCCGGCGAGAGCTGAGGAGCCAGCGGAGTTGTTCCCTTAGCCGTAGACGTACATGTCGTCGCCGAGGTCGATCCAGTTATAGATGAAGACCGAGTCGGGGATCGGGTTGCGGATGCAGCCGTGGCTGGCGTTGTAGGTCGGAACCGAGTGGTAGCCGTGGGTCGCCTCGCCGCGGTTGTAATAGACGGAGTAGTACATCCCGAGCGAGTTGAACCCCGCGTCCTTGCGATAGAAGGTGAAGTGGCCCTGATCTGAGGGCGTCGCGGGGGCGCCGGTGGAGACGTGGAAGGTGTGCTTGACCTCGCCGTCGTCGACCAGGGCCATCACCTGCTTGGAGATGTCGACCTCGGCATGCTTGCCCGAGTTCGGATACTGGGCCTGAAAACCACCGTTGCCCGCGGCCAGGGTCTGAAAGATTGCGGGCGTCGCCTGGAAGTTGCGCGCCATGCCGTTGACCTTGCGAAACGCCATCACGGCACGCTCGGTGTGCGAGCTGTAGTTGGACTTGTCGGTGTTGAAGTAACCACGGTCGCGCAGCAACTCGTTGAACGCTGCAACCTCGGGGCCGCTGTCTCCGGGGTCGAGGTCGGGAAAGGTGAGCTTGAAGTCCTTTGACTTGGCGCTGCCCGAGGCCTGGGCACTTGTCGCTGCCTTGCGCGCGCGAACCCGGTACTTCCCCGCCTCGATCAGCGGCTTGGAACGAAGTATGAAGCGACCGAAGTTCTTGCCCTTGACCTGGCGCACGAACGGCGTCTTCTTCATCACCGTGGCGCCTTTGTTGGCGAGCTTGACCTCGATCTTCTGACCGCCGACGAACGGCGCGACCTTGCCGATCGCCTCGACCCGATCACCGACGCCGACCTTGCCGTTGCTGACGCCCTTGAGCTCGATCTTGATCCTCGCCGGGGCCGGGCCGGGAGTCGGCGTGCCGCCGCCGTTGCCACCGTTTCCTGCGCCACCGCCTGAGGCAAGCTCGGTCGCCGCAGCGGCGCCGTCAGCGGGCGCGACGTCCTGCGCGACCGCCCCGGTGGGTGCCATCAGCCCTGCAGCGACGCCACCCACGAGCAACGTGGAGCGAAATTTCACGTCGCCATTGTGCCAGATGCAAGCGGCGTTTCCCCCGGCTTGGTCGCCCGGACTCGTCTACCCCGAGGTGAGGAGGATGAAGGCGAGGGTGTTGTTGAACAGGTGGACGCCGATCGGCGGCCAGATCGAGCCCGTGCGTTCATACAGCCAGGCCAGAAAACAGCCGAAGACCGTGAGCTGAAGGCAGACGGCCCACGAATCGGGCCCGGTGTAGTGAAAGAGCCCCCATACCGCCGACGAAAGCGCCGCGGCCAAGACCAGCGGCATGCCCCGCCGCAGGCCCTTGAACATGAAGCCGCGAAAGAAAAGCTCCTCGCTCAGCGGCGCCATCGCAATCACCAGGAAGCCAACGGCGACCGCCGCGAAGCCACCCTCGTCGAAGCCGAGCTCGCGGGTGATGTCTTCCTGCTCGGGAGAGAGCAGCGCCGCCAGAACCAGGGCGCACCCGACGTAGCCGAAGTAGGCGATAAGCGTGGGCCCGAGCCATGGCTGTTGCGGTCGTCGCCAGCCCAGCGCCGAAGGTGAGGCGAATGCTCTTGAGCCCGGCGACGCGGCGGCGAATGCAGCCACGATCAAGGAAATGCCGAGCGCCGCCTGCACGGTCAGGCGCCCGGCAAGCGTGTCGAGGCCGGGATCGAAGAAGCTGATCACGACCGTCTCGCCCAAGACGACGCCCAAGAACGCCATCAGCCCGAGCAGAACCCGCCGCGGCCCCCAATCGTTGTGCGACGGGGGAGGGGGCGCCGGCGCGAACGGCGGCGGTGGCCCCGTCGAGGCGCCAACCGGTAGCCCGGCTGGTGGTGGCGGCTGCTCGGTGCTCATGCGCTTAGGTGCTCCTCGATCTCGCTCAGCGAGGCAATGTCGCCGCCGCCATCACGATCCAAGAGTAGGCAGGGGACGCCGGCTGCCTTGGCGCCGGCAACGTCCTCCTCGGCCGTGTCGCCGACATGAAGCGCTTCGCCCGCGCGGCAACCGGCGAGCTCGAGCGCCGCCTCGAAGATCGCCGGGTCTGGCTTTCGCGCTCCCGATCCGGCTGAGGTGACGACGGCGTCGAAGCTCGCGGCGAGGCCGCAACGCTCGAGCACATCGGGCAACGAGACGTCCCAGTTGGAGACGCAGACAAGGGTCAAGGAGCGCTTGCGCAGCGAGGCCAGCGCCGGGCTGGCGTCGGCGGCGGCCTCGAAGCGAATCGAGTCCATCATCGTCGGCACCGAGACCTCTCGATCGAGCTCGAACGAGAGCACGTCGGCACAGCGCGCTCGCAACTCAGCGAGTGATTGCGCGTCGACGCCCTCGTGGGCGTGCTGCTTGTAGAACGCCATCTCCTTGCGTACGGCGCCGACTAGCTGCTTGTCGGCCTCGACGCCGAGTGCGTCAGCGAGGTGATCCCAGGGAGAATCGAGCTCGACGATCGTGCCGAGGGCATCGAGAAATACTGCGCGAGTCTTCATTGCGCCGCGAAGATTGGCAGGATCGCATTTGTGATCGAGGAGCAGACATTCTGGGAAGCCAACGGCGATTGGGTCTCGGCGCTGATCTCGCTGGCGGCGGCTTTCGTCCTCGCCTTCGTCATCGACCGGTTCGTCATCACCCGGGCGACCTCGGTCGCGGCCCGAGTCGGTGGCGAGACGACGACCGTCTCACGCGGAACCAACACGCGCCTGCGAATGGTCCGCCGGCTCGTGTTCGTCGTCATCATCGTCATTGGCATCGGCGTTGCGATTGGGCAGTTCGACAAGCTGAACAAGATCGCCAACACGATCCTCGCCTCGAGCGCTGTGATCGGGCTCGTGCTCGGATTCGCCGCGCAGAGGATCCTGGCCAACCCGCTCGCGGGGATTCTGCTTGCGATCTCCCAGCCGATTCGGATCGGCGACAAGGTCACGATCGAGCAGGAGACCGGTCGCGTCGACGATCTCACGCTTTCGCACACGTTCATCGACACCGGCGACGGCAGGCTCGTGATCGTTCCGAACGAGCTTGTTCTCACCAGCGTTGTCGTCAACCGCTCCACCGGTGACCTCACGGCACCAGCCCAGGCTTCGATTTGGGTTCCCGCCGGAGCGGACCTGAACAAGGCGCGCGAGGCGCTGAGCAGGCTCGAGCCTTCCGAGATCGAGATCGCCGAGATCACCCACGAGGGAGTCCGGATCGAGGTCCACGGCCCGCGCCGGCCCGGCGGCACCGCCGCCGCTGGCGAGGAGTCCGCCCTGCGCGAACGCGCCCAGAATCTCCTGCGGCAGGCGGGCGTATTCGAGGCAGCAGAACCCAGCTGAACCGGCCATCCCCGGAGGCGAAGCCGAGGAGATGGGCGGAACGTCGTTATCCGTTCCGGAGGCGAAGCCGAGGAGGCGGGCGGAACGTTGGTTATTCGCGATGCCCACCCGTCGCTACCCTCTGCAGCACTCATGAGCGCACGAGCACGTAGACGCGCAAAGCAGTCTGGGAGCTCGGTCGGCAAGAAGATCCTGCTCGGATTCGCAGTCGTCTTCGCGGCGATCGGGATCGCCGCCGCGAGCATCGGCATCTGGGTCATCGACGTCGCTGCGTCGGCGCCCTCGATCGACACGCTGAAGCCGCTCGACAGCGGCGCCAACTCCGAGGTCTTTGCCGCCGACGGCACCAGCCTCGGCTATGTCCAGACCGACGTCATCCGCGAGCTCGTCGACCTCGACCAGATGCCCGAGAAGCTGAAGAACGCGACGATCGCGATCGAGGACGAGAACTTCTGGGAGCACGATGGCGTCGACTTCACGGCGATCGTCCGCGCCGCGGTCGAGAACGTCGAGGCCGGCGAGGTTCGCCAGGGCGCTTCGACGATCACCCAGCAGCTGGTGCGAAACCTTTACATCGAGGACCCCGAGCAGACGGTGGAGCGCAAGATCGTCGAGGCCGAGATGGCGCGGCAGTACGAGCAGGAGTACGAGAAGAAGGAGATCCTCGAGCAGTACCTGAACACGGCCTCGTACGGCACCAATGACGGCAAGACCTCGATCGGCGTCGAGGCCGCCTCACAGGTCTTCTTCAACAAGGAGGTCTCAGACCTCAACCTCGGTGAGGCGGCACTGCTTGCCGGTCTGCCCCAGGCACCCACTGACTACAACCCCTTCCTCAACCCCGACGGGGCCAAGAAGCGCCGCGCGCAGGTGCTGACGGCGATGTTGGAGGAGGGCTACATCACCGAGTCGGCCTACCGCGAGACCTTGGCCGATGGCCTCGGCCTCCAGCGCGGCTATCGCTACGAGCAGCGCGAGGAGCAGTTCTTCTTCGATTTCGTCCAGGACGAGCTGGTCGAGAAGTACGGGCTCGAGACGGTGCGCCAGGGCGGGCTCGAGGTCTTCACGACGCTGCAGCCCCGACTCCAGGCAGCCGCGCAGACGGCGATTGCCGCCCACCCGGTCGTCGGCGCCGCCAACGCGCTGGTCTCGACCAACACCGAAACCGGCGAGATCATCGCCATGGCCTCGTCCAACACCTACGACGACAGTCAGTTCAACCTCGCGGCGCAAGGCGTACGCCAGCCAGGTTCCGCGTTCAAGCCGTTCGTGCTCTCCGCCGCGGTCGATCAGGGCATCGACCCGGATTCGACCTATTACTCGGCCCCGAGCACGATCACCCTCTTCCCCTACGAGGGCGGTGAGGCATGGACGGTGAGCGGCGGCGGTAGCGGCTCGATGAGCCTGCGCGATGCGACCGCGAACTCGGTCAACACTGTCTATGCCCAGCTCGGGATTGACGTCGGCCCCGACAACTTCACCGAGATGGCGCAGAGGATGGGAATCACCTCGCCGCTGGAGCCGTTCGCGTCTTACGCGCTCGGCGGTACCTCTGAGTGCTGCTCCGTGCTGGAGATGTCGAACGCCTACGCGACGATCGCTAACGGTGGCGTCCATCACGACCCCACCGCGATCGAGCGGGTCGAGTTCCCTGACGGCGAGGCTGACAGCGCCGAGGATCCCGAGGGCGAGCGGATCTTCGAGGACGGCGTCGCTTACGAGGTCGCCGACGTGATGACCGGCACGCTCGACTACGGCACCGCATCTTGTTGCGACATCCCCTGCCCCGCCGCGGGCAAGACCGGCACCACCGAGGAGCAGTCGGACGCCTGGTTCGTCGGCTACACCCCCCAGGTCTCGACCGCCGTGTGGACGGGCAATCCCGACGCCCGGACGCCGATGCCCGGTTACGGCGCCGACCTCTCGGCGCCGATCTGGCACGACTACATGCTCGTTGCCGCCGCGGAGCCGTGCGAGGACTTCCCGACCCCCGAGAACCCAGCCGACCTTTCGGGCTTCTTCAGCGAACAGACCGTTTCCGGCGGCTATGACTCCGATACCACTACCGAGACGGCCACCGATACGGGCGCCGCAACCGATACGGAGGTCGACTCGCAAGACGCCGAGGAAACCGCCAACGACGACTTCGACTCTGACCTCTATGCACCGGGAGCCGGTCAGGAACCGGCGCCGACGCCAGATCCTCCTGACAACGCCGGTGGGGGCGGCCCCCCGGTTGGCGGCCCGGGCGGCGGCACCAGCGAGGGCGGCATCGCCCCGTAGCCGCTCGCGACACGGGCCCGGTACTTAGAACCTGTCCCGATAGGTGATCGCACGCCACGCCCCCTACCGGGATAGCTTCTTAAGCCGTGAGCGACGAGCCAGCAATGTCCGAGTTCGACCTGATCGCCGCGATTCGCGAGCGAGTTGCTCAGGCTGGAGCGCCTGACGAAGTTGCAGGCCTCGTGCTCGCCAGCGGCGACGACGCGGCGATCTCGCAGCGCGACGCAGCCACGGCGACGAGCGTCGACGCGCTGGTCGAAGGCGTGCACTTTCGCATCCCGCCTTTTGAGCTTCGCAGCGTTGGGCACAAGGCCCTCGCCGTCGCGCTCTCCGATCTGGCGGCGATGGGTGCCGTGGCACGCGAGGCCTACGTGCAGCTCGGGATTCCGGTCGCGCTCGGCCACGAGCAGTTGCTGGAGCTGGCGGATGGCCTCGGCGCGCTCGCGGCGCGGCACGGTGTTGCCGTCGCCGGCGGCGACGTCACGGCGGCGCCGGCGCTGTTCGTCGCGATGACGGTGGTCGGCGAGGCGCTGGCCGGCGAATCCCTGGTCACGCGTGCTGGAGCGCAGCCCTCGGACGCGATCGTGATCACCGGCGAGCTCGGCGGCGCCGCGGCGGGGCTGATCTTGCTCAACCAGCCCGAGCTCGCCGGCCGCGTTGAGCCCAAGCTCGGCGACGAGCTTCGCCGGCGCCAGCTCGAACCGCAGCCGCGGCTTGCGGCCGGACAGGCACTTGCGCGGGCTGGTGCGAGTGCGCTGATCGACCTCTCCGACGGCCTCGGCGCCGACGCCGGGCACGTCGCCGCTGCCAGTGGGGTCGCATTGGCGATCGGCCTCGATTCGGTCGCGGCGCAGGAGGGCGTGGCCGAGATCGCCCGCGCGGCGAAGATCGACCCGGCGCGGTTGATCGCCACAGGCGGCGAGGATTACGAGCTGCTCGCGACGATCGCGCCCGACCGCCTCGAACGGGCGAGCGAGTTGGTCAGCGAAGCCGGTTCGAAGCTGACGGTCGTCGGTGAGGTCAAGAGCGGAGTGGGATGCTCGCTCAGTCGGCCGGACGGGACTCGGGTGCCGGCGGCAGGATTCGACCAGATGCTTGGTCGTCAATCGCCACACGGGCTCGCCTGAGCAGAACGATCTTGGCCAGCATCGCTTCGGCGACGGCCCACGCGTCGACGCTGTATTGGTTGAGTGCGATCTCGCGTTTCAACTCGTTCAACCCCTTTGCTGGCCTTCCCTGTTGTGAGTGTGTTTCGCGACGACTCATGTCGCTTTGCAGTCAAGCACCGGCGAACTTTGCCCGTTGCAAGCAGGTGATCGGCCACAGGGCGCAAGCACGCGATAGGTATTACGTCCAGTTCAGGCTTCTCTCGGTCCGCGAAGTGCATGCGTGACACCGCCGACAAGGGCACCGGCTACCAGGCACAGCGCCAGGCTGGTTGCAAGACCGATCTGGCCATCGGCGACCATCACCGCCAGCGTCCAGGGAAGCTCGGCGCCAAGGTCGAGCGCATTGGCGATCGCGCCCAGCGCGAGCGCAAGCGGTGCGCACGCCGCGGCCGTCGCCGCCGCGACCACGAGGGTGCTCGCCGCTCGCCGCTCGCCGCTCGCCAGAACCCAGACGTGCGCTGCGGGTGCGACCACCAGCGCCAGATAGGGGTTGGCGATCCACAGTGCCAAGACCGCCGACGAGGCGAGCGCACCGAGGCCCGCCACGGCACTTGCGGGACCGGGTGTCGCGGTTCGGCGCAGAGCAAGTCCGATGCCGATGGCGACGAGCACAAGCAAGGCCAAGACCATGGCCGCCTTCGTGCCAACGCCAAGGGAAGCCGGATCGAACGGGAACGCAGGCTCGGGGACAGCGCCGATGAGTGCCAAGGCATACAGGGTCATGAGCGCGCCGAGAAAGGGAAGGCTGCGCGCTGCCGCCCAGGCCAGGCCGGAGCCGATCTCCTCGCGCTGACGAGCCGCTCTCGCGCAAGCGTCAATCGCCGCCGCCAGCGCCGGCGCCAGCAGCGCGAGAGCAAGCAGCGAAAGGGTCCACCCTGGGACCAGGTTGTTGCCGAGCTCAAGGTGGGTCGATGGCCCGTGGGCCAGCGGAGCGGCCGAGGCATCCACGGCAGCGATCGTCGACTGCACCGCGCGGCCGAATGCGTCGAGGGTCTCGGCATCGAGCGGCACGTCGCCGCGAAGCGGCCGTTCTCCGGCAGATGAGATTGCGACGGCGTCGAAGCCATCGGCGATCAGAGGTGCCTGACCGCCGAGTCCGCTCGGGATTGCAAGACGGGCGAGCTGGGTGAACCAGCCGTCTTCGCCCTGGCGCAGCTCGGCTTGGTTGTCGACCGCGAGCTCGGCCGTGCGTTCGAGCTGAACCGACGCGCTCGAAGAATCGATCGATGAAGTGACCACATAGGGAGCGAGCGGCTCCCCGGCACCCGGTTGTGAGATCACGATCACCGCGGCGACCTCGTCGGACGCCAGCCCGTCGACGAGCTCGCGCATGCCCGCGAAGCCCGCCTCCGAGGCGCTCGTCGACCCAAGCAGGAAGGTCTTCTCGTGTCCGGCGACACCGAGCGCGCTCGCAAGCTCGACCAGCAGGCCGGTGGCGGCGGCGCTGGATGCCTCACCCGCGCCCGCTGGGCGAGTCGCGGGCTGCGAGCACGACGATCGTCGAGTCGGCATCGCCGGGAAGCGTGATCGCAACGTTTCGCAGGCTCACCTGCTCGCCGTCGACCTCTGCCTCGTAGAGCTGCTCGGTGACGGCGCCGGCGGCGACCTCGTCGAAGCGTTCGGCGACGAAATCGGCGATCGCAACATCCCCCTGGCTGCCCGACGAGCGCTCCGGCGCCAAAGCGGCGACTTGGCGAGCGGCGGCCGCGGCGCGGTTGCCCTCGAACGTGGTCGGCGGGGTCGTCGGCTCGATCGCTTCGGGCGCTCCTTCGAGCGAGAACATGAGCACGATCACGGCCAGCACAGCTGGAATGAATGCGAGGCGGTAGAGGCGGTAGTCGATCAAGGCTGCCTGCATACTGCCGACCGGTTACGGGACTGGTTCGCGATTACGCTTGCATGCATGGGAGCAGCCGATACAGCGGCTCGGATCCTGCTCGTCGACGACGAGCAGTCGGTGCAGACGCTGCTCACCTACCCGCTGCGAAAGGACGGGCACGAGGTCGTCTCGGCTCTCGATGGCCGCCAAGCGCTCGATCTCTTCGCCCAGCAAAAGTTCGATCTGGTCGTGCTCGACATCATGTTGCCGAAGCTCGATGGGATCGAGGTCTGTCGCCGGCTTCGAGGCCGCAGCCAGGTGCCGATCATCATGCTGACCGCCAAAGACGACGAGATCGACAAGGTGCTCGGGCTCGAGATGGGGGCCGACGACTACATCACCAAGCCGTTCTCGGTGCGCGAGTTTCGCAGCCGCGTCAAGGCCGCTCTGCGCCGTTCCGAAATGCTTCGGGGCCGGCCAGGTGGAGCGCCGATCTCGGCCGGCGAGATCGAGATCGACTTCGAGCGACGTGCCGTGTCGGCGCGTGGCGAGGCGGTGCGCCTGACCTATGTCGAGTTCGAGATCCTGACCTCGCTTGCCGGCGCGCCGGGCCGCGTGATGACGCGCGAGATGCTGCTCGAACAGGTTTGGGGCGACTCGGCCTATCGCGATCCGCGCACGATCGACGTCCACATCCGCCACCTGCGCGAGAAGCTCGAAGCCGACCCGCGCCGCCCCGAATACCTGTTCACGGTCAGAGGGGTCGGCTACCGATTCCGCGACGAATGACGACTGCTCGACGGCGAGCGGCGAGCGGCGAGCTGGCGAGCGGCAAAGTGAACTCGGTCCGAAACCGGCTCGCGGCCCTGTTCTTCGTCATCGTCGCGGCCGCCGTCGCCTTCATCTACCTCTACGTCGTCCCGCAACTCAACTCGAGCCTCACCGCCGAGCGCCTGCGCGGCCTCGAGGACATCGCCGCCGAGCAGGGCCCGCGGCTTCAGCAAGCGATGGACGCCGGCGTCTCGCAGGAACGTCTGCGCACGATCGTGCGCGGGATTGACCAAAGGGCCGGCCCGCGGGTGACGGTGCTGGGCGCGCGCGAGGGCCCGGCCGGCGCCGAGCCTGCGTTCGTCGTCGCCGATTCCGAGCTCGAGCGCACCGCGACACTCCCCGACTATCCGGCGGCGACGGCGGCGACGCTCGCCGGTCCGCTCGCCAGCGCGGTCGAGTCGGTCGCGGGTGAGCGCGTGGGCCAGACGGCGGTCGCCCTGCTCGACGAGGGTGAGCCACGCTGGATCGCGATCTTTTCGACCGGTCTCGACGATGTCGACGACAACGTCGCCCTGATTCGCCGCCAGATCATCATCGCCGGCGCAATCGCCTTACTCGCGGCGATGGGTGCTGGGTGGCTCGTGGCACGCGCGCATGCTCGCCGCCTGCGCCGCCTCGAGCAGGCAGCCGAGAAAATTGCCGGGGGCGACTTCACAACCCCGATCCCGGTCGAATCAGGCGACGAGGTCGGTCAGCTGGCGCTGACCTTCAACGAGATGCAAAAACGCCTGGCGACTCTCGACAGCGCCCGCAAGGAGTTCATCGCCAACGCCTCACACGAGTTGCGCACCCCGATCTTCTCGCTCTCGGGGTTCGTCGAGCTGCTCGAGGAGGACGACCCCGATCCCGAGGCCCGGGCCGAGTTCGTGCGCACGATGCGCGAGCAGGTCGATCGGCTTACCAAGCTCACGGTCGATCTGCTCGATCTCTCCAAGCTCGATGCGGACGCGGTCTCCTTTCGCCGCGAGCCGGTCGATCTGGCGCTGCTAGCGCGGCGAATCGCCGAGGAGTTCGGGCCGACGCTGCACCATCACGGGTCCGAGCTCGAGGTTGGCGGTGACACGCCCGCCGCCGCCAGCGCCGATCCAGACAGGGTCGCTCAGATCATGCGTATCCTCATCGACAACGCACTCACGCATACGCCGGAAGGAACTGCGATCTCGGTAGGGGCTCAGATTGAGAACGGATCGGCCAGCCTCGTTGTCTCAGACAACGGGCCGGGCATCGACCCACGCTCGCGCGATCGAGTCTTCGAACGGTTCTACACCGGCGATGAGGTCAGCGGCTCGGGTCTCGGGCTGGCGATAGCCCGCGAGCTCTCGCTGCGCATGGGCGGCTCGCTCGATGTGCGCTCACGCCGCGGCCACACCGAGTTCGAGCTGCGTCTGCCCGCCGACACCTCGATGCAGGGCTGAAGTGATGCTCGCGATCCGCCCAATACTGGCTTTGCTGCTCGCTGCGGTCGTTATCGCGCTCGCCGCCTGTGGCGACGAGGACTCGCCCAGCACCGACTCCGACAGCGATACGACGACCAGCGCGCAGACCTCAACCACCGAGGACGACGAGGGCGACGACCCCAACGGCGACGACGACGCCGGCAACGCACCCAACGCGGGCTTCGATTCGCAGGCGATCTACGCCGACGCCGGTCCCGGCGTGGTCACGGTCACCTCGATTTTCCGCGGCAGCGATGCCACCGCGAGCCTGCTCGGCGGCAGCGGACCGGCGGCAGGCCAGGGCTCGGGCTTTGTGATCTCGGACGAGGGCGAAATCATCACCAACGCGCACGTCGTCACCGATGCCACCGCCAGCGGCGCCCAGCAGGGTCCGCTCAACCCAGCTACCGAGGTCTACGTTCAGTTCGCTGACAAGAACCAGGTCGAAGCGGAGATCGTTGGCTTCGATCCCTTCGCCGACGTCGCCTTGCTCAAGGTTGATCCCGAGGGCCTCGACCTGACGTCGTTGCCACTTGGCTCCGAGACCGACGTCGAGGTTGGCGAGAGCGTCGCCGCGATCGGCAGCCCGTTCGGCGAGCTGCAGTCGCAGTCGCTGTCGGTGGGCATCGTCTCGGCCTCGGATCGCTCGATCGAGTCTCTGACCAGCTTTCGCATCGACGGCGCGATCCAGACCGACGCGGCGATCAACCCTGGCAACTCCGGCGGGCCGTTGCTCGACGCGGCCGGCGAGGTCGTCGGCATCAATCAGCAGATTCAGACCTCCTCCGGTGGCAACGAGGGTGTGGGCTTCGCGGTTCCGATCGACCTTGCCGAGCGCTCGATCGAGCAGCTGCGCGAGAACGGGGAGGTGCGCTACGCCTACGCCGGCGTGACAACGCAGCCGATCTATCCGCAGCTCGCCGAGCGGCTCGACCTCGACATCGAGACCGGCGCGATCGTCGCCGAGGTCGTCAACGGCAGCCCCGCTGACGACGCCGGCCTGCAAGCGGGCGATGAGCCGATTCGCTTCCAGGCGACCCAGGTTCAGGCCGGCGGCGACGTCATCGTCGCCGTCAACGGCGAGAAGATTGACTCAAACTCCGATCTGCCGCGGTTGATCTCGCTGCTCGACCCGGGCGACAAGGTGACCCTCGACGTGATCCGCGACGGCGATGAGGAGCAGGTCGAGATCACCCTGGGCGAGCGCCCCTCAGAGGCCATCAACTAGCTCGCGGGCGCAGATCGCCGGCTGGCGGCGTCCTCAGTCGCTTGTGTGCAGAGCACACGGCGCTCCCTGCGTCCTTGCCAGCCTGCGCCTGCGCCCGCGACCTCGAGCGACTATCGCTAGGGTGCGCGCCGTGCTCACGGAGGTGCCACTCGGCCACAAGACGCTTGCGGACTACAAGCACATTCTCGGACCGGGATTGATCGACGAGATCCATGCCCTGGCCGAGCCGCTCAAGGGCAAGCGCGTGCTGCACATCAACGCGACTGCCTATGGCGGCGGTGTCTCGGAGATCCTCTACACGCTGGTGCCGTTGATGAACGACGTCGGCCTCGACAGCCACTGGCAGGTGATCCTCGGCCGCGAGGAGTTCTTCAACGTCTCGAAGCTGATGCATAACTCGCTCCAGGGCGACCCGGCCGAGATCTCCGACGAGCAGTGGGAGGTGTTTCAGGCCTACAACGTGATGAACGCTCAGGGCCTCAACGAGGACTGGGACGCGATCATCGTTCACGACCCGCAGCCGGCGGGAATGATGCAGAACGCGCGCGAGCGGGCCGGACGCTGGATCTGGCGCTGTCACATCGATCTCTCGACACCCAACCCGGCGACGATCGAGCGGCTGCTGCCGTTGCTCGAGGGCTACGACGCGAGCGTCTGGCATCGCCAGGAGTACGTGCCCGCGGACCTCGACGGCGGCGGGCAAGTGCGGATCTGCCCGCCGGCGATCGATCCGCTCTCACCGAAGAACATGGCGCTCTCGCCCGAGGACGCTGCGTTTGTCTGCGAGCAGTTCGGGATCGACACCGATCGCCCGTTGATCCTCCAGGTCTCTCGCTTCGACCCGTGGAAGGACCCGATCGGGGTGATCGACGCTATCGCATCGTCAAGGAGAAGGTTCCCGACGCGCAACTCGCGCTCGCAGGCTCGATGGCAACTGACGATCCAGAAGGCTGGGAGTTCTTTCACGAAACGGTGCGTCACGCCGACGGCGACCCCGACATCAAGATCCTCAACAACCTCAACAACGTCGGCGCGATCGAGATCAACGCGTTTCAGTCCCAGGCCGACGTCTGCATGCAGAAGTCGACCCGCGAGGGCTTCGGGCTCACGGTGACCGAGGCGCAGTGGAAGGGCCGGCCGACGATCGGCGGTGACGTCGGCGGCATCCCGCTGCAGATCGAGGACGGCGAATCGGGTTTCCTGGTCCGCTCACCCGAGGAAGCCGCGAAGCGCTCGATCGAGATCCTCGAAGACCCCGAGCTCGCCAAACGTCTCGGCCGCGCCGGCAAGGAGCACGCCCGCAAGCACTTCCTCACGCCACGCCTGCTGCGCGACTGGCTTCAGTTGTTCACGGATATCGACACCTGATCCGCGGGTAAGGAGCTGGTGATGACAGACCAGCGGCTAGTGATCGTCTCCAACCGCGGGCCCGCTCAATACGAGCGCGGGCCCGGTGGCGAACGCGTTGTTCAGCGTGGCGGCGGCGGTCTCGTCACCGCGCTCACAGGCTTGGTCGCCCATCGCGGCGCACTCTGGGTCGCGTCGGCGATGAGCGACGAGGACGTCGCCGTCGCACGTGAGGCCGAGGGCGAGCCGATCGCCTTGGAGCTTGATGGCGTCTCCTACGACGTGCTCTTGGTCGAGAGCGACTCCGAAGCCTATGACGGCTTTTACAACGTCATCGCCAACCCGATCCTGTGGTTCATCCAGCACTACCTCTGGGATCTCTCCAACGCTCCCGACATCCGCCAGGAGGAGGCCGATGCCTGGGACGAGGGCTACACCGTGATCAACCGCGACATCGCCGAGGCGGTGCTGAAAACGGTTGCGGACGACTCAGATCCGCTGGTCATGTTTCACGACTACCACCTCTACACGGCGCCGGCGCTCGTACGCGAGCAGCGGCCCGACGCCGTGCTGCAGCACTTCGTCCACATCCCCTGGTCGCAGCCCGACAGCTGGCGCATCCTCCCGGCCCGTTGGCGTGAGGACATCTATCGCGGGCTGCTCGCCAACGACATCATCGGCTTTCACACCACCGCTTACTGCCGCAACTTCCTGCACTGCTGCCGCGAGCTGCTCGAGCTCGAGGTCGACTACGAACGTGGCGCCGTCCTGCATTCGGGGCGCGAGACCTGGGTTCGCGCCTATCCGCTCGGGATCGACGCCAAGCGCCTCGATCGCGCCGCTGCCTCCGACGAGGTGGCTGAGTATGAGCGCGAGCTGCTGCGCCGCCGCCGCGACCACCTGATCATCCGCGTCGATCGGGCCGACCTCTCCAAGAACGTGCTGCGCGGGTTCACCGCCTTCGACGCCTTTCTTCAGCAGCACCCGGAGTTTCGCGAGCGGGTCACGTTCATCGCCCATCTACAGCCATCGCGCCAGGACGTGCCGGAGTACGCCGAGTACCTCGAGCGAATCGAGGCTCTGGTGGCGGTGGTCAACCACCGCCACGGGACGACCGACTGGATGCCGATCGACCTGCGCATCTATGAGAACTTCCCCGAGGCGGTCGCTCGCTACAAGCATTTCGACCTGCTCATCGTCAACTCGATCTTCGACGGAATGAACCTCGTCGCCAAGGAGGCGCCTGCGGTCAACACCCGCGACGGTGTCGTCATGCTCTCCGAGAACACGGGCTCACACGAGGAGCTCGGCGAGTGCACGCTCTCGGTCAATCCCTTCGACATCCAAGAGCAGGCCGACACGATCCACCGCGCGCTGACGATGGACCCCGAAGAACGCCGCCTGCGCGCCGAGCGCCTGCGCGAGATCGTGCGCGAGCGCGATCCCGGCGTCTGGATCTCCGAGCAGCTGGCCGACATCGAAGCCAAGCGCGCGGCTGCGACGTAAATTCGCTGAGGACTCGTCATTGTCAGCGCCGCCGGCGCTTGATTTTCACCTTCGCCGTCGCCGAGTAGCCGCGCTCGAACGGATAACCGGCCTGCTGGGGAACCAGGGCCCGGAAGCGATAGCGACGTGCGGTGCGCGTCGCTCGCAGCTTGTAGCGGGCGCCAAACGCACACGACTCGTCGCTGCGATCGGTGCGAAAGACCTGCCAGCGGTGCTTGCCGAGGCGCGCCTGGACCTTGACGAGGCGGTCGAAGCAGGCCGGTCCGGGCAGGGTGCCGGAGAAGTAGAGGCGATCGTGGTTTCGCACGCCGTGATTGGGCTCGACCGCCAGCGTCGGGCGCACGCTTGAGCGCAGTGTCAAGCCGTGGCGGGCGACGACCCCATCGCCGATGACGTAGTGGACGAAGACCTCGCGCCCGGCGCCGGGCGGCAGCTCGATCGCGTATGAGCCATCGGCGGCCGTCGTCGCTGTGGCGCCGACGACGATCGGCTGGCCGGCGACCAGCACTCGGGTCAGGGCGCAGACCGTGGCGCCGGAGCCGGCGCCGAGGACCCGCCCGCGAATGACCCCCGGACGGTCGGAGCGCACCAGCACCGTCTCGGCGCCGTCGCCGCCGAATCCGGCGCTGAGCTGGACGCCACCGGCGACCGTTGAAGCGGGGCAGGCGTTGTCGACCCAGACGTGGCGCTGTTGGCAGGCGCGGTTGGCGAATCCGTCGAGGGCAAGGTCCTCGGCGCAGGCGGTGACCGTGTTCGGGCCGGTGGCGAAGGCCGGCGAGGCCGTGGGCACGGCGAGCGACTCGGTCGTCGCCGCGGGGCAGGGGCTCAGGGCCGTGGCGAAGCCGTCGATCACAGCGCAGTTACGGATGTCGGTGACGACCGTCGAGCCGTTGGCCTCGGCGTAGACCTTGCGAATACCGCCGCCCTGGTCGGAGGCGGCGAAGGTGAGCCCGCGCACGCCGCGGACAACCGGCGAGCCCAGCAGCGAGCCACCGGTGAGCGCAAGCGCCGGGGCAGCGCGATCGTCCGTCTTCAAGAACACGCCCCGGACGTAGGCGTGGGCGCTGTCGCCTGCGGCCCGCCCGCACGGTCGCCCCGGCCCGGGCGCGAGGCAGCGAAGCCAGGAGTGAAACTGGGTGAACTCACCGTCGAGCTGGTGGACGCGGAAATCAGGATGCTCGGCGCCGAAGACTGCGAGCTCGCCACCTGGACGCGTCGCCACGAGCTGTCCCTGGTGGCCGGCCTGGTTGGTCAGGCTGGCGTTGGCCTGGATGCTCGTGAACACGGTCCCGGCAGGAGCGCGCCAGACCCAGGCGCCGAAGTGAAAGAGGCCGGACTGCTCGGCGTTGTGAAACGACTGCAGGCCGCCGTCGTCGACGCCGCAACGCGAGCGCGGCTGATAGTTGGCAGTTGAGAGTTCCCAGCTCGCCTGCCCCGCGCTTGGGTTGCTGGGGCTGCACTGGGTGACGACGTAGCTGCCCCCGCGTGCGGGCGACGCTAGCGCCAGGCAACCGACCACGGCCGCGAGCAGGCCTGCGGCGAGCAGCCAAGATCGGCCTGCCGGCATCTGCATCGCGCGCTTCATTGCTCGAAACCGAACTCGCCCGCGCCGCGAGCGGACTGGGCGTGGTTGCCGTCGCCCGCCGCCGCTGGTTGCGGTGACGGTTGTGGGTCGGGATCGGGCTCTGGGGGCGCTGGGGGCGAGGCCGGATCCGAGGGCGGCGATGTCGGTGCGGAGACCGGCGTTGGCTGTGGCTCGAGGGCTGAGTCTGGCGTGCCGGCGGGAGCGCCACCGCCGACGCTCAAAGGCGGCGCGAGATCGCGCCCCCGGCTTGCGGCGGAGCGGGGGTCGCGATTGCGGTTGTGATCGCGTTCGCCGCCGACACTCAACGCGCCGCGCTTCTCGGGCTTCGAGGTGGGCCGGTTTTCGCGGCCGTCGGAGGCGTCTGGGGGTGCAGCAGGTGAACTGACGTCGGCGGGCGCGAACGCTTGCGCGCCGACGGTGGCGCCGTCGAGCCCCACGTCGGCGGGCAGCGGCTTGGGGTCGGGCGGCGCGAGCAGGGTCGGCAGCGTGGCGATCGCGCCGAGCACAGCCGCGCCGATCGCCCCGGCGCGGGCAACGTTTCGCCAGCGGATCGTGGTCTTGAGCATCTGCAACCGACAATCCCGGACGCGCGTTGCGCGCCCCCGTTGGGGCCGGATCGCGCACGAGCAAACCGTTTGCGCATCGCTATAGTCGGCGCCCGCCATGGCCGTGTCCGAATATGAACTGATCCTGATGCTCGATCCGGAGTCTCCCGACGAGCAACGCGACAAGATCGCCTCAGACGCCCGAACCAGGATCGAGACTGCAGGCAGCCTCAAGACCGAGAAGGTCTGGGGTCTGCGCAAGCTCGCCTACGAGATCGAGAAGCGAAACGAGGCCGACTACCGCTTTTTTCGCTTCGAGACCGAGAGCCCGCTGCTCGACGAGCTCAACCACAACCTGCGGATCACCGACGGCGTCCTTCGCTTTCGCATCTTCAAGGTCGATCCCGAGTCGCCGGTGATCGAGCCCGGACCGCCGGTTTCGCTTGCGGGTGCGTCGTCAGGCCGCCCCGGCGGCCGGGGTGGACGTCGCGGCCGCGACGACTACGACGATCGTGGCGACGACAGCTATTCGGCGACCTCGGAGGCGGCTGCGACGAGCGAAGCGCCCGTCCCCGATGCGGATACCCCGGCTCCAGCGCAGGCCACAGCCACCGAGACTCCCGCGGGTGCGCCGGAGGCGGAGGCGTCCGAGCCTGAGGCGCCCGCGCCCGAGTCTGCCGCGCCCGCGTCCGAGCCTGAGGCGCCCGCGCCCGAGTCCGCGGACGCGCCCGAGTCTGCGGACGCGCCCGAGCCCACCTCCGATTAGTTCGCGCTGTTTGGGCTTTTCGCGCTTGCCGGGGGCGAGTTGCTGCCGCTCGTCCTCTTAGACTGGGTGCCGAAGAAAACGAATCCGAGAGAGGTACTGATTTCAGTGGCAGCTACGAATGTGAACGTCGTCGTGATCACCGGCAATCTGACCCGCGATCCCGAGCTTCGCTCTACTAACAGCGGCATGGCCGTGTGCGAATTGGGTGTCGCCGTCAACGGACGCCGCAAGGACGAGAGCGGCAACTGGGTCGAGAAGCCGAACTTCTTCGACGTCACCGTCTTCGGCGCGCAGGGTGAGAACTGCGCCACCTACCTGAGCAAAGGGCGTCCCGTCGCGATCGAAGGCCGCCTCGACTGGCGCCAGTGGGACGCCAAGGACGGCTCGGGCAAGCGCTCGAAGGTAGGGATCATCGCCAACTCCGTCCAGTTTCTCGGTAGCCGCGACGGCGGCGGCGATCAGGGCGAGTCCGGCCGCTTTCAAGCCAGCAAGTCCGACACCCCCGCCGACACCTCGGATTTCGACAGCCCCCAGCCGGCAGCGGTCGGAGCCTCCGACGACGACATCCCGTTCTAAAACCTGAGCATTTGGTTACTGGCTAGAATCAGCGCTTCGCGCCGCCGGCAGTGCGGCGCGTTCACGCGAGATGACGAGATCAGGAACATTCGAGGGAGTCGCTAGTGGCTCGCAAGCAGCGTGCACAGCCGACCCCTGCCGGTCCCGGCGCCCGCCGTCGCGGGCGTTTCGGCGATCGCTATCGCCCGCGCAAGTACACGCGGATCAATGTCGAGGACATCGACTACAAGGATCTGAACATGCTGCGCCGCTTCATCTCCGATCGCGGCAAGGTTCGCTCACGCCGCGTCACGGGTCTTTCTCGCCGCCACCAGCAGCAGCTGGGGCTGGCGGTGCGGCGCGCCCGTGAGCTGGCGCTGCTGCCGTACGTCGGCGAGAGATAGGACCGCTCGGCGATGGCGCAGGCGATCCTGCTCAAGGACGTAACCGACCTCGGTACTGCCGGCGACGCCGTCGACGTTTCCTCGGGCTACCTACGCAACTACCTCGTTCCCCGCAAGCTTGCCCAGCCCGCGACCCAAGCGTCTCTCGACGAGGCCCAGCGGCGCCGCGAGTCGGCCGAGAAGTCGGCGCGCGAAGCCGAAGCGCGCGCGGGCGAGACGGCAGCGCTGCTATCGAAGACCGTGCTGACGATCCAGCACCGTGCCGGCGAGGACGGCAAGCTCTACGGCTCGGTCACCAACGCCGAGATCGCCGACGCGATCGCCGAGGCGCGCGGCCTCAAGATCGACCGCAAGAAGATCCGCCTCGACGACCCGATTCGAGAGATCGGCACCTACATGGTCGAAGTCGAGCTGGCCGGCGGCACGGTCGCCAAGGTCAAGACGATCGTCGCCGAAGCCAAGTAGCGCACGGCTCAGAGTTCCCGAGCCCGCAAATCGCGCATTCGCCTCTGACGCGAGCCCGGCGTTGTGGTTCGCTGGAGGCGAGCCGGCCCGGGGCGATTTCGCCGCCGCCGCAGGCTCTAAACCAAGAGCCCATGGCAACCGCCGAAGCACACGTCCCGCCGCAGAACCTCGAGGCCGAGGAGTCGGTGCTGGGCGCATTGATGGTCTCCGAGGCCGCGATGAACCCCGTCATCCTCGACGTGCGCCTCGTCGACGAGGACTTTTACCGCGATCGCCATCGCCTTATTTTCCGTGCGATCAAGCGCCTCTATGAGCGCAGCGAGCCGGTCGACGCGCTTACCGTCTCCGAGCTGCTCAAACAGCAGGGGGAACTCGATCAGGCCGGTGGGCGCGATGGCGTCTCGCACCTGGCCTCGACCGTGCCGGTGCCCGGCAACGCCAAGCACTACGGGCGCATCGTCAAGCAGAACGCGCTGCTTCGCCGCCTGCTCGAGGCCTCGCAGAAGATCCAGCAGTCGGTCTACGGCGCCGAGGGCGAGCCCCAAGATCTGGCCGAGTCGGCCGAGCGCCTGCTGTTCAACGTCGCCCATGAGGAGCAGGCAGAGGACTTCCACGTGCTCAAGGACATCCTTTCGCGCGAGGTCGACCGCCTCGAAGAGCTCGCCACCGGCAAGGCCGAGGTCACCGGTACGGCCTCGGGCTTCACCGACCTCGACAGGATCACGGGCGGGTTCCAGCCGGGCAACCTGATCATCCTCGCGGCGCGACCGGGCATGGGCAAGTCGGGCCTCGTCGCCAACATCGCTGAGCACGTCTCGATCAAGGAGCGCCGGCCGGTTGCCTTCTTCTCGCTTGAGATGTCGGACTCCGAGCTCGCCCAGCGGCTGATCGCCAAGCGCTCAAAGATCCCCTCAGACCGCTTGCGCAAAGGCAAGGTCAACGAAAAAGACTGGAAGCGCCTGCTCGGCGTCTGCAACGAGATCGAGACCGCGCCGCTGTGGATCGATGAGTCTTCCGACCTCAGCATGCTCGACCTGCGGGCCAAGGCGCGGCGCCTGCACGCCCACGAGATCAGTGCCGGCAACGGTGGCCTTGCCCTGATCGTGCTCGATTACATCCAGCTGATGCGCGCCGAGGACATGCGCGCCAACCGCGTCGAGCAGGTCGGTCAGATGAGCCGCGGCTTGAAGATCCTCGCCCGCGAGCTCAAGGTGCCGGTGATCGCCCTATCCCAGCTCTCGCGCGCGCCCGAGCAGCGAGCCGGTCGCGACAAGCGCCCGATCCTCTCCGACCTGCGCGAGTCGGGCAACCTCGAACAAGACGCCGACCTGGTCGCTTTCATCTACCGCGAGGACTACTACCGAGATCGTGACGACGAGGTTCCAGCCGAAGAGCGCGAGAAGTACAAGGGGATTGCCGAGCTGATTGTGCGCAAGAACAGAAATGGCCCGATCGACACCGTCGAGCTCGCCTTCCACGAAAAGTTCGCCTCGTTCGCCAGCGTCTCCTACGCCGACCGCAGCGCCTCACGCGGCGGCGAGAGCTTCGAGCCGCTGGTCGAGGCCGCCGACAGTTGAGCGCCAGCGTCGAGATCCTGCCGCGGGCCTGTCCGCTCGCGGTCTGCGATGGCAGCGGCTGGGTCTTTCACGAGGACGATTCGGCGACGCCATGCGAATGCCGCGAACGTCGCATACAGCAGGCCCGGATGAGCGGCGTGCGTTCAGTATTGCCGGCCAAGTATCAAGGAGTCGGCTTCGAGCGGCCGCCGATCGCCGACATGGCCCGTCATCCGCAGACGCGCGCGACGATCGACGCAGTACGTACCTACATCGACGCGATCGACGACCACATCACCGCTGGGCGCGGGCTCTGGATCGAGGGCTCAGTCGGTACCGGCAAAACGACGCTTGCGATGCTGGTCTCGAAATCGGCGATCGAAGCCGGGCGCTCGGTCGCGATCTACTCGCTGCCGCGCCTGCTCGCGCGCATCCGCCGCACCTATGACGCGGCGGCGGGCGAGCTCTCCTACCTGTCCTTCTTCGAGCGGCTGACCTCGGTCGACCTGCTTCACCTCGACGACCTCGGCGCCGAGAAGCGAAGCGACTGGGTGCTCGAGCAGCTCTACTCGATCGTCGACGAGCGCTACGCCACCGGTCGCGCGATGCTCGTCACCACCAACCTCAAGCTCGACGAGCTCGAAGAGCAGATCGGCGAGCGCACCGTCTCACGGCTGGTCGAGACCTGCGAGGTGCTACCGCTCTACGGAGAGGATCAGCGCTACCGCGTCGCCTGAGGGCCGGCGCGGCGGGCGGCTTCCTCGAGGCGCGCGAGCCTTTCGTCGTCGGGTCCAAGCATCTCGACTAGTGATTCGCGGACGGCGTCGAGATCCAGCGTTTGTGCGGCGAGCATCGCCTCGATGTCGGCCCAATCGCGCGTGCGGTCGAACATCGCTTTGAAGATCGCGAGCTCGATCGGACCGAGTACTGGGATCTGCGTGCCGGCGAAGGCAACCAAGCGAGCATTGCGCGCGGCCGCGGCGTGGACTTCGACGTAGTCGAAGAACAGATCAACCGGGGTGCTCTCCCACCAAAGCCTGATCTGACCCTCACGCGCGATCGTCGCGGCCGTCGTCTCGGCCTGCTCAATCTCTCGGGGGAGCGCGGCGAGCGCCGGCTCGCATTCCTGCGCCGGAAGAAAGACATTGATGTCGATGTCGCTCGTTCCGCGGGGATCGCGGGTCCAGTAGGCGAGCGCGATAGCGCCTCCGAATGCGTGCGGAATGTGGGCGCTCGCCAGAGCACGATGCAGGGCCACGAGCCGGCCTGGTAGCTGCGGCGCGCCGGGCTTGGTCATGCCGGCAGCCGCGGGTAGCGCAGCTCGAGCGAGTGCTCAGTCGGCAATGCCGCGGCCAGCGCCAGCACCTCGAGCAGCTCGACCGCCGTCTGGGCATGGTCGCGTGGCGACGGCTCGCGCACCTTCCGCGGCTCGGTTCGAACGGCAAGGCGCGAGCCGGCGCCATCGAGCAAGCGCGCCAGGGTATCGATCGACGGCCGCTTGCGTCCCCGCTCGTACGCGGACAGCGTGGCCTGGGAGGTACCTGCACGCTTCGCCAGCTCGGCCTGGGTGAGGCCGGCACGCCGCCGGGCGGCGCGAAGATTCGCTGCAACATCCACATGACTAGTATATCCAGCTGGATATACTGATCCTCGCCACCCTCGAAGGTTCGAATCCCCATAATCCCTGCGAGATGCCGGGCGTAGTGATCATCGGGACCCAATGGGGAGACGAGGGCAAGGGCAAGATCGTCGACATGCTTGCCGAGGACGCAGCGATGGTCGTGCGCTTTCAGGGCGGCAACAACGCCGGGCACACGATCGTGCGCGACGGCGAGACGTTTAAGTTCCACCTGATCCCGTCCGGGATCCTGCACCGCAACAAGACGTGTGTGATCGGCAACGGCGTCGTCGTCGACCCCGAGGTCCTGATCGGAGAGCTCGACGGCTTGCGCCGCCGCCGGATCGACGTCAGCGCGCTCAAGGTCTCGGCCAACGCCCACCTGATCATGCCGTACCACGTCATGCTCGACACCGCGGGCGAGGCGAAGCTCGGCAAGCTCGAGATCGGCACGACCAAGCGCGGCATCGGCCCCTGTTACGCCGACAAGGCGGCACGCCTCGGCATTCGCGTCCAGGACCTGCTCGACGCAAAGATTCTGCGCAAGAAGATCGCCGCGGCGCTGGAGCCAAAGCAGCATGCGCTGCGGCCGTTCGCGCGCGATCCAAAGCTCGACCTGCACACGATGACCGAGGAGTACCTGCGCCACGGCCATCGCCTCGAGCCGCACATCGCAGACACCTCGCGGCTGTGCTGGGATGCGCTCGACAGCGGGCAGACCGTGCTCTTCGAGGGCGCCCAGGCAGCCCTACTTGACCTCGATCACGGCACCTATCCCTTCGTCACCTCGTCGAACCCGGTCGCCGGCGCGGCCTGTGTCGGCGCCGGGGTTGGCCCGACCGACATCGACGAGGTCTGGGGCGTGTGCAAGGCGTACACGACTCGTGTCGGCGCGGGCCCGTTTCCGACCGAGCTCGACGACGAGATCGCTGATCTCATGCGCGAAAAGGGGCATGAGTTCGGCACAACCACGGGGCGGCCGCGGCGCTGCGGCTGGCTCGACATCGTCGCCCTGCGCTACGCGACTCGGCTCAACCGGCTCTCGGCGCTGGCGATCACCAAGCTCGACGTGCTCTCCGGGCTCGAGACGCTGCGCCTCGCGACGCGCTATCGCGGCAGCGAGGGCGCCGTCTTCGATCACTTCCCCTACCACCAGTCGATCCTCCATTCGGCGACGCCCGAGTACGAGGACATGCCGGGCTGGGATGACGACATCACGGAGGCCCGCAGCGTCGCCGACCTGCCTCGCGAGGCGCGCAACTACCTCGCGGCGATCGCCGACCACATTGGCGTTCCGATCAGTGTCGTCGGGGTCGGCCCGGGGCGCGAGCAGGTGATCCGCATGGGCGACGCTAAGTTGGAAGCCGCCGCCTGATCGCTTGATCGTGAGCACGAACTCGCGATAAATTGCGCGTGTGCCTTGCCGCCTGATCTTCAGGTGCGAGTTCTGTCGCACCGAGCCCGACCAGATCACGCAGATCAGCATCGAGCGCCAGTTGCTGCATTACCGCTTCGGCCAGTACGTCGACTGTGGCCCCGGCGGCTGGCTGATCTGGCACGGCCGTGGCATCTACGGGCCCAACCGCTACGCCTGCGGCGAGCATCGCGCGCAGTTGCGCGCCGCCGTGATCAAGGCCCACGACGGGCCGCACGCTCGCTCCAAGAAAGTCTTTCCCAGCCTGCCACCCGACGACCTCGCCTTCGCCCGGCGCCGGGCCCGCTACCGAGGATGGCAATGAGAACCACGGATCGGAGATAACCCATGCACACCGCGCAACTGCCGCAGCTCGGCGGAGATCTGTTCCTCACCGACGGCGGCATCGAAACGACGCTGATCTTCCATCGCGGCATCGATCTGCCGTTGTTCGCAGCTTTCGCGCTGCTCGCTGACGAGCAAGGCCGCGAGACGTTGCGCGAGTACTACGAGCCCTACCTGCGAGCCGCGGCCGAGCACGGTGCCGGCTTCGTGCTCGAGAGCGCGACTTGGCGGGCCAGCCCGCGCTGGGCCGAGGAGCTTGGCTACTCACCAGAGCAGCTGGCGACCTTGAACCGGCGCTCGATCGAGCTGCTGGAGGAACTTCGCGACCGCCATCGAGACAGGCTCGACGCCCCGATCGTGATCAGCGGCTGCGTCGGCCCGCAAGACGACGGCTACAGCCCGAGCCAGTTGCTCAGCGCCGAGGAGGCCGAGCAGTATCACTCGACCCAGATCGCGACCTTCGCAAGCGCCGGGGCCGAGCTCGTGACCGCGATCACGATGACCTACGCCGACGAGGCAATCGGCGTTTCGCGCGCGGCGGCCGCGGCGGGCCTGCCGGCGGTGATCTCGTTCACGGTCGAGACCGATGGCCGGCTCCCGAGCGGTCAAACGCTCGGCGATGCGATCGAGGAGGTCGTCTCGAGCTCGGGCAAGGCGCCCGCCTACTTCATGATCAACTGCGCCCATCCAACCCACTTCGAGAACATCCTCAAAGCGGATGCGCCGTGGCTGGAGCGCATTCGCGGCATTCGCGCCAACGCATCGCGGATGAGCCACGCGGAGCTCGACGCGGCCGAGGAGCTTGACGAGGGTGACCCCGACGACCTCGGCGAGCGCTATGCGCAGCTGCGCTCCCGGCTTCCCAACCTCAACGTAGTCGGTGGCTGTTGTGGCACCGACGAACGCCACGTCGCCGCGATCGGCGCCGCCTGGCGCCGATCGGAGCCGGCTCGCGCTCGTCCAGGTTCTAAGCATTTGAGCGGCGGCGCTCGGCAACAGCCATCGCCGCGACCGCGCCGATCACCGTCAGCGGCGCCGCGGCGAAGCCGATACGTGCTGAGCCAGTGACCGGCGTGGGCAACGACCTCGACAGCGCTCATGCCGTCGCCTCGCGGGTGTCGACGCTACGAGCTGCCGGCGCAGCTCGGCGAGGATCGTCGCCGCCGCGGCCGAGGCGGCGCAAGACCCAGCCCAGCAGCACGATCAGAACCAAGACGATCGCGCCAACCGTGAGGTAGGCGATGATCGCGAGCGAGCCAGGCACATCGTCCTTGAGCTCGCGCTGGAGGATCTGCGTCTCGTCGACGAACTCACGCTCGAAGCCCGCGGGCGTGACCGGCGCGGCTATGCCCTCGGCCGGAATCGCGCGATCCTCGGGCAAATAGATCGGCAGCGCGACCAGCGCGTCGCCGTCGTGGACGCGGACCATCGACTTCCAGGTGCCGTCGACGGGAATCGGCTCGCTCGTCTCATAGATGCCTGGCGAGGTCGCGACGAGGTGCTCGAGGTGAAGCTTCTCGCCTCCCTGCCAGGCGGTGATGCTGATCCAGCGCGGCTCTGAGAACGCCGACCGCGGCTCGAGCTTGACGGTGGCTGCGACCGTCCGGCTCGGGCTCGGCGTCAGCTCGGTCAGGGTGACGTTGGCGCGCGCGCCCTCGGTCGCGGGGCCTCCGATGTTGAGCGCAACCACCGCGGCGATGGCCGCGACGCCTGCCGCTGCGGGTGCGATCGGCGGCATCCGGGTCGGAGTGCCTTTGCGGCCCAGCCCCTTGCTGTGTTCGGCACCCGCGAGAGCGCTCGCGATGTAGGCACCGGCGAGCCCAGCGCCGACCGCGGCGACCAACACCGCCGGCCAGGCGTCGGCGATCAGGCTCGAAGGCCACGCGATTGGCATCCACACGTGCGACCAGGCGTACTCGGCGGCAAAGCCGACCGTTGCAATCAGCCCTCCGGCGAGGGCGCCGAAGACGTAGGGTCGCCGCGTCGAAACGACGAGCGCGAGGATCTCGACGCAAACCGCTTCAGCCAAGTAGAGGGGGAAGTGCGGGGTCGTCTCGCCCAGCACCGGGCCCACGATCACGGCCAGAAGGCCACGAACCGCGATGAAGAAGAGCGCGGCGCCGATCGCCGCGCCGGGTCCGATCCACAACCTGGCGCCGACAAGCGCGACGCCCGCGGCAAAGGCGATCATCACCGGCTCGAGCACGAGGTTGAACTGGGGTACGCCGAAGTCGAATTCCGCCTGGAAGGTCGAGAGCCCGATCAGCAAACCGCCGAAGGCAAACAGGCGGCGCCCCTGCAGCAGGCGACTGCGCCAGGTGGGCCTGCCGGTCGAAGAGATGCGGCCCTCGACGAGCAGGATGCAACTGCCGATCAGGGTCAGCCCGGCGCCACCGATGAGCATCAGGTGTGTCGGCCCCCACAGCGTCACGTCCTGGCCGAAGATCCGGTGCCAGACGTCGTCGAGCGGGAAACCGAGCAGGGCGAACGCCGACGAGGCCATCATCGCGATGCCGCCCAGCGGCGCGTGCCAGTCGCCGCTGATGCGAACGGCGCCACGGCTCGGTCGCTCCTCGGGAAGCACGATCGCGAGAAACCCCGCGGCGAAGATTCCGTAGAGGCCGAAGAGGATCAGGTAGTGCGCTGGGTTGGCTAGTGGGCCGGCGTCGCGGCCGTCGTCGATGTGCAGGGAGATGTCCCAGTACATGCCGAGCGCGGCGACGAGCAGGGAGGCGGCAGCGATCATCGACGGCAGCGCCGCCCACGGGGCGAGGCCGGTGTCACGCGCTGCCAGCTCGGCGAGGCGGCGAAGCTTGTTGGTGCGTCCGTTGCGGTGGGCCCAGCCGAGATACAGCAGGACGAGCGTCGCGATCAGGGCGCCGCCGGTTGCAAGCAGGACCTCGCCGATTGCGGCGCCCGCGGCGGGGGAAGTGTCTGCCGTTTGGTCCATTGGTGTCATCGCGCAATGTAACACCAAATGGTGTCATGGTTACGTGAGCTCGGTCACGTGGACACGAGCTTGAATCACGGTTAGATTTTCCGAGGGGGAGAAAGCGAGAAGTTCGACGATGCGAAAGTTCAAGACCCTCTCCATCGCGACCGGGCTTGCAAGCGTTTGCCTTGCGGCATTCGGCGGCCCCTCATCTGCCGCTGGGCAAGCGAAGGCTGACTTCGCAGTGTCGATCACCGGGCCAATATCCGTGCGCACGAATGAGGACGCTCCTTTCGAGATCGTGGTTTCCAATGGTGGACCCGACGCGGCAAACGGAAAGTTTCAGTTCGGCGGCGGCTCGGGCGGGGGTGTCTACACCGGGGTGGACATCGTCTCGGCCCAGCCACCGCCAGACGGGAGCTGCAAGATCACCGGCCTGCTCGTCTGTCAGGTCGGGCGGGTGGCGCCAGGTGCGAGCGCGACGGTTACGGCCGTGGTGCGACCGTTCGCGGGCTTCGACGGCCTCTTCGATGTGCAAGCCGAGATCGAGCTCGACGAGGCCACGGTCGATTCCACCGTGGGCAACAACGAGGCCGTTGCCTCGGTTCCGGTGGTCCCGGCGATCAAGCTGGGCGGGTTGCCCAGGGGCTGCGCCTCCAAGCCGTTCAAGCTGAGGGTGACGAGCACGGTCGCGAACGCGGGAAAGACGAAGGTTCTGGTCGACGACAAGGTGCTGATCGCGTCGAGCAAGCCAAAGCTGAAGCCGAAGGTCAATCTGGCCAAGCTCGAAGGGCGCAAACACGAGGTGGAGGTCATCGTTCAAGACCCGGCGGGCGGGCCGAAGCTCGCTTCGGAGTCGGCGTCGTTCAAGACCTGCTGAGCGCGTTCGCGGGTCTCAACGCAGCCTCATCCCCCCGGTTATCCTCCCGCGCCTATGTTCGACAAGGTCCTGGTCGCGAACCGGGGAGAAATCGCGATCAGGGTCATGCGCACGCTCGAGGAGATGCGGATCGCATCGGTCGCCGTCTACTCAGAGGCCGATCGCGAGGCGCCCTTCGTCCGCGTCGCTGACGAGGCCCACCTGCTGGGCCCGGCGACGCCTGCCGAGAGCTATCTCTCGATCGAGAAGATCATCGAGGTTGCCAAGCAGGCGGGCGCCGACGCCGTGCACCCCGGCTATGGCTTTCTTGCCGAGAACGCGGACTTTGCCAATGCGCTCGACGCGGCCGGCATCGTCTTCATCGGCCCCCCGGCCAGCGCGATCGAGGCAATGGGATCGAAGACCCGCGCCCGCGAGATCATGCAGCAAGCCGGCGTCCCGATCGTTCCGGGCTCGACCGAGCCCTCGGCCAATGCCAAGGCCGCCGCCAAGACGGCGAAGGAGATCGGCTATCCGGTCGCCTGCAAGGCAGCGGGAGGCGGCGGCGGCAAGGGCTTTCGCGTGGCGATGAGCGCCGACGATCTCGCCGAGGCCTTCGAGGGCGCCGCGCGCGAGGGCGAGAAATTCTTCTCCGATGACCGCGTATATCTCGAGCGTTATCTCGAGGACCCGCGGCACGTCGAGGTCCAGGTGCTCGCCGACTCCCACGGAAACGTCATCCATCTCGGCGAGCGCGACTGCTCGATCCAGCGCCGCCACCAGAAGCTGATCGAGGAGGCGCCGGGCCCGCACGTCGACGACGAGATGCGCGAGCGCATCGGCAAGATCGCGACCGAGGCCGCGCTCGCCGTCGATTATCGCGGCGCCGGCACGATCGAGGGCATGCAGGTAGACGACGACTACTTCTTCTTGGAGATGAACACCCGCGTCCAGGTCGAGCATTGCGTCACCGAAATGGTCACCGGCATCGACATAGTTCGCGAACAGGTCCGGATCGCTGCCGGCGAGGAGCTCTCGATCGGCCAGGACGAGATGCAGATGCGCGGTCACGCGATCGAATGCCGGATCAACGCCGAGGCCGCGCACAAGAACTTCGCCCCCGCGCCCGGCAAGATCGAGCACTACATCGAGCCCGCCGGCCCCGGCGTGCGCGTCGACTCCGGGCTCGAAGCCGGCTCGGAGGTAACGCCGCTGTATGACCCGATGGTGGCCAAGCTGATCACCTGGGACGTGGACCGCGAGCGGGCCACCGCACGCATGCTGCGTGCCCTGGGCGAGTACGAGATCACGCCGCTGACCACCCTGATCCCCTTTCACAAGGCGATCCTTGCGACCGAGCAGTGGGCAAAGGGCGAGACCTGCCGCGATCTGACCGAGGACAAGAAGTGGCTGAAAACGCTCGCGCCCGAGACCGTCCCCAAGCCAGCCGAGGATGATGAGGAGACCGAGCCGGTTGAGCGCACGTACTCGGTTGAGGTCGATGGCCGTCTGCACGCGGTCAAGGTGATCGGCGCGGCGGGATCCGTCGCGGGCGGGGCAAGCGGTGCGAAGCGACCGCCCAGGCGACAGAGCTCAGGCGGCTCAGGCGGCGGCGCCAGCGGGCCGTTGTTGCCTTCGCCGCTTCAGGGAACAGTGCTCAAGGTCGCCGTCGAGAAAGGCGCCGAGGTCGCCGAAGGCGATCTCATCTGCGTGATTGAGGCAATGAAGATGGAGAACGAGATCACGGCCCACCTCGCCGGCAAGGTAACCGAGCTCAACGTCTCCGAGGGTGCCGCGATCAACGCCGGCGACGCGATCTGCAAGATCGAATGACGCCGTGACCGAGGGGCTGCCATGGCGAGGACCCGGCGATGGCCGACCGGATCTCCCGCTTCCTCCCGGCAAGGTCCCGCTTCGTCGCAACGGGTCATGGCGAAAGCGCTGGCGCTATCTCGGCGTCTTCAGCGATGAGCTTCTGCTGTGCGCGGCTCGCGTCGGAGTCGGTCCGATCGGCCAGACTTTCTGGGCGGTCTGGGATCGCGAGTCCAACAAGATGGTCGAGCGCACGCGCCTGCTGGCTCCGGGAGCCCGCGGGGACGTATGGACCGAGCGTGCCGATGATAAGGATGCCGGGCGCATCGACTGGGCTCCCGACGGAGGCGAGGCGATGGTGCGGATCGAAGCCGCGCGCAGCGACCGCGACGAGGAGGTCCGCGCCTTTTTGCGAGTTGGTGACGGAGCCTGGGTGGAGAGCGTTTGCCCGACCGGCGAGGACGACGGCTATGTCTGGACACGAAAGCGCGTTGTGGCGGTGAGCTGTGACGTGCGTATCGGCGAGCGGCGAATCCGCCTTGAGGCCCGCGGGATCGAGGACGAGTCGTGCGGTTATCACCCCCATCACACGGTCTGGGACTGGTCGGCGGGGGTTGGAGTCAGCAGCGACGGTCGCGAGGTGGGCTGGAACCTGGTCCGAGGTATCAACGATCCGCCGCAGCTCTCCGAGCGCGCGATCTGGGTCGACGGCGTCGCCTCCGAGCCCGGCCTTGTCGGCTTCGAGAGTCTCGACGCAATCAGCCTCGATGGCGGCCGGCTTGAGTTCAGCCCCACCTGCGAGCGCCAAAAGCACGAGAAGCGCGCCTTCATCGAGTACAGCTACCGCCAGCCGTTCGGCTCCTTCACCGGCACCCTCCCCGGCGACATCGAGCTCGCCCAGGCCTTCGGCGTCATGGAGCACCACGACGCCCACTGGTAGCGGCCTGCGGAGATTCATTCACGACAGTCGGAATGAATCTCCGCACGACGATCAACGCCGTTCGACTTGCCACCGCCACGGCGGCTCCTCGCCCGCTTCGAAGTCGAAGTGGTTGGCGCCCGCCAGCGTCTCCAGCGCCACCAGCGCCGGTACATCAGCCTCGAGCAACGGCGTCGCCGCAAGCTCAGCGAGTCGCTCTGCGCTCACATCAATCACCGCCTCCACCCAGCCCAAACCCGGCCGATACTCCCAATATGTGATCGAAGCGCCGCCGCTCACGTCCGCTGCGACCGCGACGAACACCGTCACCCGCCGATTCGAAGCCGTCAGCCCGAACCTCGAGCCCGGCGTCGCACACGAAGCCGACCGGCAGACCCTGAAGTCAACGGGCACCAGCGGGGTTCCGCCGGCGGCCCCGAGCGCCACTGGCAGAGGCGCCAGTGCCCTAACCGCTCCCGCCAGCGAGCGCCCATAAGCCTCGGTCAGCGGATCTCGCCAGCAAGGTCCGGGCCCGACAGCCGCACAGCGCAGCTTGCGCGCCACAGCAAACCCGAGCTCACGACCGCCTTCACCGTCACTGGCGGCGACCGCGCCGACGACACCGGCAAGCATGACCGCCACGAGCAGGGAGAGCGCAGCGTGCTCGACCGTCGCCGAGCCTGTCTGAGAACGAAGTAGCACGCCGGGCGACGCTAGATCGCCCGAGCGCACTCGAGGCACGCATCGAGTGACTTCTCAGCGACCGATCAGCAACTGGTCTTAGAGGCGTGATGTGGGTTCTCCGCACGCACGGCCAACCCACATCAAGTCTCTAGGAAAGGCCCTCGCGTGCTTCGCGCACGAGCGTCACGGCTTCTGGAAAGACGATGCGAATCGCGTCGCGGACCTGGATCGCCTGCTCGTCGCTGCCGCCGGTGAGATCGAGGCGATTGATCGAGGCAACCGTCATCTCGACGGCGAGCTTGATCGCGGTATCGGCGAAGGCGATCTGCTGAGCGCCCTGCATCTGCTCGGCCATCTCCGAGAGCCTGCTGCGGAGCTCATCGGGGTCGCCGAACATGCCGCCGAATGGGTCTGCGCCCTCCATGTGACGATCATAGACCTCGGGCATCGCCGACTGGCCGAGCCCAGCCAACATCACGTAGGCTGAGCTGCAATGGCGCTGCCACCACCCTCGCAGTCGTCCACCGCTTTGGTCACCGGACCCTCGTCGGGGATCGGAGCCGACATCGCGCGCGAGCTCGCCCGCCGTGGCCATGGCTTGATCTTGGTCGCTCGCCGCGAGGATCGCCTGCGCGAACTGGCGACTGAGGTCTCTGGCGAGCACGGGGTCCGCGTCGAGACGATTGCCGCCGACCTCGGGCAAGCCGCCGAGCGCGACCGCCTTGCCACGGCGGTCGCGGCGCTCGGGCTCGACGTCGAGGTGTTGGTCAACAACGCCGGCTTCGGCGACTCGGCGCCGCTGCACAAGACCGACCGCGAGCGCGTTGTCAGCATGGTCGCGCTCAACTGCGAGGCGTTGCTCGACCTGCAGGCGCGCTACTCGCCGGCGATGGCCGAGCGCGGTCGCGGCGCGATCATCAACGTTGCCTCGACGGCCTCATTTCAGCCGATTCCCGGCACCGCCGTCTACGCCGCAACCAAGGCGTTCGTGCTCTCACTGACCGAAGCGACCCATGCCGAGCTCAAAGGCAAGGGGGTGACCGTGACCGCGCTGTGCCCGGGTCCGGTGAAGACCGAGTTCGCTGAGGTCGCCGGTGTCGGCGGAGCGGAAGACAACCTTCCCGAGATGTTCTGGACCGATGCCGACTTCGTCGCTCGCGCCGCGGTCGACGGCGCCGACAAGGGCAAGCGGGTGGTGGTTCCAGGTGTGATGAACCGCGCCGGGACGATCGCAGGCCAGCACTCGCCGCGAATGGCGCTGTTGCCACTCGCCAAGCGCATGTGGCGCTCGAACACCAAGTAGCCGAGCGGTCCCAACCGCGAACCTCAGCTGCTCGCCTTACTCGTCTGCGCTGCGATCTCGCCACCGCGCTTGGCGAGCGCTCCGATGAGCTCGAGCGGGACGGAGACGAGCGCGATCAGAGGCGCGCCGAGCACGGTGACGATCGCATCGGCGTAGAAGCGAAGCGCGCCGCGGCCGTCGCTGCGGTGCAGGCGCCCGGCGCGCACCTCGCGGGCGAAGTTGGGGTGGAAGGTGAGGCCGTTGAGCAGCGTCTGCAGCATCCAGATCTGCGTTCGCCCCCACCGTGGCCAGCGCAGCAGTTCGAGGCTCTCGCCGTTCCTTAAGGCGAGGCGGCGCAGGCTGTCGGGGGTGAGCAGCAGGCTCCCGGGCGAGAGGCCGATCGCCGCCCAGCCTTCGACGCCAATCGCGGCTTGCAGGCTGGCGCGGTTGGGGATCGAGATTTCGCGGCCGCCCTCCACCCGGGCGCGGCACACCGCCTCCCATTCGGCAACGAGGTCGATCTCGCGCCCATGCTCGATCGCAACGCCGCAGTTCTCGCAGCGATCAAGCACTCGCTCGCTGTTGGGCAGGGCGCTCAGCGGCATGCCGACGCTTGCCTCGCCGCCAGCCGGCGGGAGCGCGATCCAGCCATATAGCGGCTCGCCGCAAAGAGGGCAGGGGTTGAGCTCATCGGTGCTCATCGGCGCGGGAGACTAGACGTGCGACGGCCGGGTGCGGATCTCGGGCGAGCCGTGCCGGGCAGACGCGAGATGGGGTGGCTGGGTAGGGGCCAGGGCACGATCGTCTTGGTCGATCTCGGCACTGTGTGGAGATCCATTCACGACAGTCGTGAGTGGATCTCCACGCGTGGAACGTAGCCGCGCGCGGCGGAACCCCACACCCCTACCCCGCAATCAAGCGCCCGCGTGCCCGCGGACTTCGGCCTGAACCCACCGAGCGCGAGGAAACTGGCGAACACCCCGAGTTTCCTCTGGCTCGTTGACCTCGGCGGCAGGTTCACGCCGGTATGTTCTGGCGGTGCAACTGCGCGAGATCATGACCTCGGGCGTGGTGACCGCCGCCGCCGACGCGAATCTGCTGAGCGTCGCCCAACTCATGCGCGACCACTCGGTCGGGTCGGTCGTGATCTGCGACCAGGACGGCGAGCCCGCGGCGATGGTCACAGATCGCGACCTCGCGGTGCGGGCGCTGGCCGAGCAAAGAGCACCCGATGAGCCTGTCCGTGAGCACGCCTCGCGACCGCTGGTCACCGGCGAGCCCGAGATGGATCTCGAGGAGGCGGCGGCGCTGATGGTGCAGCACCACATCCGTCGTCTGCCGATCGTCGACGGCTCGGCGCTGGTCGGGATCGTCACCCTCGACGACATCGCCGTGCGCTCCGGCAACCTCGAAGTCGCCCAGCGAATGACCCAGGAGGTCATCGAGGGGGCCCTGCCCGAGTTCTTCTTCCACGAACGCGGCTAGCTCATGGCACCGCCGACTCCACGCCAGCAGCGCCTGCGCGACCGCTTCGAGAGCCTGATCGGGCTGGCGGCCCCGCTGCTCGACGGGGTCTTGGCCGTGGGCGAGCGCGTTTCGCGCGTCGTCGGGCGCGAAGACGACTACATGCCCGTCCGCGCGGGTGCCGACCGCGTCGAGCTCACCGCCACAAGCGTCGAAGCCGATCGCCGGGGCGAAAGACTCGAAGGCTGAGCGATGGCGCTGAGTCGCGAGCAGATTCTCGAGCGCGAAGACCGCGGCGCCCGCCTCGCCGGCTTCGCGGCGATTGCCGCGGCGCCGTTTTACATCATCTCGGTCGCGCTGGACCAAGGCGGTGCAGTCCCGCTGGCGGGGGTTGAAACGGAGCGCTACCGGGCGATCGACGCCGTTGCCACCGATTTGCTGCTCTCGGTCGTGCTGCGCTCGGTCGCCTTCGTGCTCTTGCTGTTCCCTCTGCTCTATCTCTTTCGCGCCACGCAGGCGCGCAGTCCTAGGGTCAGCGCCCCGATGATCGGGTTCGTCTTCATCGGGCCGATCCTGCTCGCGGTCCAAGGGGTGTTCGCCTGGATCGCGCAGACGTCGGTCGCCTCGGACTTCGCAGCTCAGTCGGGAGCGGGAGGCGATATCTACACGCTGCTCGACGACCTCGCCGAGAACTCGGTCGCCTTCGACATCGCCCAGAACCTCCTGTTCCCGGCGCTGCTCGGCCTCATCGTGGTCATGGTCTACGTGCCGCTGCAGGCCCTGCGGGTAGGTCTGCTGACGCGGTTCTTCGCAACGCTCGGGATGGCGCTCGGCGCTTCCTCGCTGTTCCTGGTTCCCGCGATATCGCTGCTTGCGTTGACTCTCTGGTTCGGCTGGCTCGGCTTGACGATTCTCAACAAGCGCCGCAAAGGTCGCCCGCCCGCCTGGGACGCCGGCGTCGCGATGCCATGGCCGAAGCCGGGTGAGGAGCCCCAGCCGGTGGCCGCTGCCGCTGCTGGGCCTGATCTCGTCGAGGGTGATGCGACAGAGCTGTTCGAACCCACGGACAGCCGCGATCACAGCGCCCGGCGCGAGCGCGCCAAAAAGAAGAAGCGCAAGCGCCGCCGGTGAGCACGAACCAGGGCTTTCGCTTTGGCGAGTCGCCGCCCAGCGCGCAGGAGGCCGAGCGTCTGCTGGCGATCTCGACGCGCCTGGTGCTCGAAGCGCGAGCACGAAACAAGGCGCTTGCTGCGCTCGATCTCGATCGTGAGCTTGAACGCCTGGAGCATCAATGGCATCCGTTTCGTGGCGCGCGGGTGCATCTCGAGCGCCACGGCGATGACCCCGAGGCAGCGACGTTCGTCGTCGTCCACGGACTCGGCGACCATGCGCGCCGCCAGCTCGGCCTCGCGGCGGCGCTCTCGCAGCGCGGCTACAACTCGCTCGTCGTCGATCGGCTCGGGCACGGTCTCTCAGAGGGGCGCCGCGGTGACGCCTCGCTGGAGGAGGACCTCGGCGTGCTCGAGCTCGTCATCGGCCTCGCACGCGCGGGCTCGCGCGGGCCCGTGATCCTGCTCGGCGATTCGCTCGGCGGGATCATGAGTTGGTACCTGCTCACCCGCGAGCCCGACATCGACGCTGCGATCTGTCATTGCATCGGCCACCCTGACGTTCACCCGAGCCGTTCGTTTGCCCGCAAGGCGCCGCTGATGCGAGCGTTCGGGCGCTTCGCTCCGCGGATGCGGATCGGCGTGCGCCAGATCGCTGACTACTCCCAGGTCGCGCTCGACCCGGTGACCCGCACCTACTTCGACCAGGAGATCGACGATCTCTTCAACTTCGAGGTCACCGCGCGCTCGGTCGCCAGCTACATCGGCTTCGAGCCCGCGATCGCCTGGGAGCAGGTGAATACTCCTGCGCTTGTTCTCATCGGCGCCGCCGACGGCATGGTCACCCCCAAGTTCACCCGGCGCTCGCTCGATCGTGCTCGGCCTCCGCGCACCGACTACCTCGAGATCGAGGGTGCGGGACACCAGCTCTTCCTGGACGACCTGGGCAAGGCAACCGGGCCGGTGTTCGATTGGACCGCCAAGACACTGGCTTGAACACGGCCCCCCGCCAAGCGATCCTCTATGACGCCGATTGCGGCTTTTGCCGCTGGGCCCTGGGCTGGGTTCTGCGCTGGGATCGCCGCCGGCGCCTGCGCCCCGTCGCCCTGCAAGGCGCCGAGGCGGAGATTCTGCTGAGCGAGATCGAGCACGAGCGGCGGCTGGCGTCATGGCACCTGGTCGACGCTGCGGGCATCGTGCACTCGGGGGGTGAGGCGGCAGCGCCGCTGTTGAAGCTGTTGCCGGGCGGAGGTCCGGCGGCGGCGTTGGCGCTGCGAGCCCCGAACCTCGTCAATCGCGCCTACGCCGGCGTGGTGGAGAGGCGCGGGGCGTTGGGGAGGCCTGTGAGCGCGGGCGCCAAGCGCCGGGCCGATGCCCTGATCGCGCAGCGCGGTTGAGCTGCCCAAAGGTGGCGGCAAGTACCCAGAGGCCTCTAGAGTGAGAGCGGTGATCAGCTCGTGGCGGGGCAATCGATGACGGCTCGCGCGCGGCTGCTCGCCGCTTTTCTGGGGCTGGTTGCGGCGACGAGCGTTGGCGCTGAGCGCGCTGGCGCGGGCGCCGCGGACGCGGACGCGGACGTGGTGCGCTCCGCGCCCTCCACAGCGCAGCGCAGCGCGCGTGTCACGCGTGAGTACTGGACGCAGCAGCGAATGCGCGCTGCGAAACCGGCAAAGCTGGTCCTCGGTGCCGATGGGCAGCTCTCAAGGCAATCCGCCCCTGTTGCGCGCCAGCCTCGCGAGGCGTTGCCGCGAGCGCCCGCGACCGATCTCAGTGCCGACAACACAGGCTTTCCCAACCGCATCCACGGCAAGGTGTTCTTCACCTTCACGGATGGCAGCTCGCCGGGCGACTACGTCTGCTCCGCCACAATCGTCAGCTCGAACAGCCGCGCGCTTGCCTGGAGTGCCGGTCATTGCGTCAACGGCTCCGATGTCGGAGCCGGCTTTGCGACGAATTGGATGTTCGTGCCGGGATATCGCGACGGCGAGCAGCCTTTCGGCAGCTGGCCCGCAACGCGCCTGCTGACGACGAGCGGTTGGAACTCAGAGCAGAACCTCCGCGTCGACATCGGCGCCGCCGTGCTCGCCCGCGACGCCGAGGGTCGCGGCATCGAGGACGTGCTCGGCGCCCGCGGGATCGCCTTTGACCGCCCGCGAACGGGCAACGTGACCGCGCTCGGCTATCCAGCCGAGCCCAACCCGGGTGCGCTGCGGCTCGAGTTCGATGGTGAGCGCCTCTTCAGCTGCGCGTCCGCGCTCGGCTCCGACACGGGCCCGCCTCCGGGCAACGGCCCGGTGCCGCTGGCGATCGATTGCGACATGGCGGGAGGCTCCAGCGGCGGCGGCTGGATCAACGGACGTGGCGATCTGGTCGGGCTCGTGAGCTACGGCTACCAGGGCGACTTCAACCACATCTACGGGCCCTTCCACGGCGCGATCGCCGAGGAGCTCTACACGAGCGCCTCGGGCCCGCCGCTTCGCTGCGCGGGCCGGCAGGTGACGAACCTCGGCGGGGCGGGCAATGACGACTTCGGCGGCGGTGTCGGCGCCGAGGCGTTCAAGGTTGTCGGTGGCGACGACCGCGTCGCCGGCGACGACGGCAACGACTTCGCCTGCGGGGGTGGCGGCAACGACCGTCTTGCCGGCGCTGCGGGTAACGACCGCCTGCGTGGCGGCGGCGGCAACGATCTCATTCTCGGCGGCCCGGGCCGCGACGTCTGTGACGGCGGCTCGGGACGCGATCGAGCCCGCGGTTGCGAGAAGAAGCTGCGGATTCCCTGAGGCCACGCGCCTGAGCGCTCAGCCGCTCTTTCGGTCCAGCAGCTGCAGCAGCTCGTGCGCGGCCAGCTCGATCTCCTGTGGCGCCACTCGGCGGCGCGGTAATGGCTCGGCGCGTTGGCGCCCTAGGGCGTTGCGCGAGCGCGCTCGAGGAAGTCGACTTGGGCCTGCTTGCGCATGATCATGTGCTCGAGCATGTGCTCGAGTGCCTCTGAGCGTCCTTCGCGTCCCGTCGGCTCGATCGCCGCCTGCAGCGCTTCGACCGCCTCGCTTTCGCAGTCCACGAGCCAACCGATCGCAGCGGCGGGCTCGCGCTCGGCCCGAAGCTCGGCGATCTCGGTCGCCGGCGTGCCACCGAGCGAGACGATCTTCTCGATCAACCTGCGCGCATCGGCGAGCTCCTCGTCGCCGTACTGGGTCAGCACGGCGCCCACGGCTTGGATGTCGAAGCCGACGAGGCTCGCGGCGGTCAACGAATACTGAAGCGCGGATCGCAGCTGCAGCCGCAGCGCGGAGTTGAGGCGCTCGACGGCGAGCTCCTCATTAAGTGTCTCTTCCTCTTCGCTCACCGTGCCACCCCGATACCCAGTTGCGGCGAAGCCACTCCCACACCGAGGAGGCACTTACTGGGCCTACGGCGTAGTAAGTGACTCTTCATAGGTGCGCTAGCCCAGCGAGCTGACGCCGGGTGGGACGTCGCTGGTGTTACCGGCTTCGACGCGCTTTCGGTGGGTTCGGATCTCGCTCAGTATGCGCTCCAGCCGCGGTTCGGTCGAGGAGTCGACGTGGCTCATCGCCGCAGCGATGGCCGGATGCACTGCCGCGATGCGCTCGTGCATCGCCTGGGCCACGGCGCGGTAGGTGGGGTGGCCTTCGCGGCCCGAGCGCAGCTCGCACAAATGCATCGCCTCGCGCGCGTTGAGATCGAGCACGTAGCGGATGCGATAGCCGAGACACAGCGCGTAGGGAGCGACGTCGGGCATGCCGGCCTGCTCGAGGCGGTCGAACTCACGGTGGGAGAGCTCAAGCGCGCGCTCGTACTCGCCACCCTCGCCCGACTCGCGCACCTCTTCCGGCACGCCGGCGCCGAGGTCCGGCCCCAAACGCTGCCATTGGCAGGTCAGCATCCGGTGGCGCTGGAGGTCGCGGAAGCCGCCGTAGTCCGAGACGATCTCGAAGCGGTAGCGCACAGCCTCCCAGCCGCGACCGGGCCGGTGGCGGCGATTGCGGCGCTCGCCGGCGAGCTCGCCGATCGTCTCGGCCCGCTCGATCGGATCAAGGGCGCCAACGCGGCTGCGGATCTCCGTCTGCGACACGCCCGCGGACTCATACAGCGAAGCGCTCAGCAGGTCCTCCTCGGTGCCGTCGATGTGGACGAGCTCGACCGAGGGCACGCTGTCGCCGCCGCGACGGTCGAGACCGAGCCTGGCGACGGCGCGCTCGGTTGCCTCGCGGCGCTCGCGCAGGTGCTCGACCCAGTCGCCACCGCGGTCGGGCCGATCGACGCGCGAGACGAAGCTCGGGATCACCTGCTGCAGCTCGGTCAGCAGCATCTCGCCGTAGGCGCGCGCCTCTGGCAGCGGCGAGGCAGCGAGGCGCAGCAGCAGCTGCTCGTAAGCCTGGCCGGAGGCATAGACGCCGACGTGACTCAGCGTCGCGGCGGGCAATAGGCCGCGCAGCAGGTCGAGCGCTTTGGCCCGGATCGAGCCGCGCCAAGCGCCCTCGGGCTGATCGTCCGCGCGCGGCCAGCGCTCGGCCGCCCACGCCTGCAGCGCCTCGAGGCTGCGCGAGTAGATCGTGAAAGATCTCGTCCATCGCTGCCCGGTACTCGGGGCCGAGATCGTCGTCGGCGTAGTAGCGGTAGCCGCCGATGCCCTCGATCGGCTTGTCGTAGGGGATATAGCGCGTCGACTGCTCGAGGTAGGCCGCCAAGCGCCCTCGCTGTAGCACCTTGGTGAGCACATTGGAAACCCATTCGCAGGCGACGTGGGCGCCGCCGACCTGGGCAATCGAGTCGTCGCCGTAGCCGATGAAAACGCGTTCGTAGAGGCCCGCGGCGCGCTCGCCTTCGACGCCGTCGAAAGGCCGGCCATCGGCAGGCATCTCAGCGGCGAACTCCTCCAGATAGAGCCGGCGTAGCGTCCCCGGATAACGCGAGTAGCGAGCAAACAGCGCTCCCTTCACCGTCTCGGGCAGATTGACGAGGCCGAAGACGGGCCGGTCGAGATTGGTGAAATGGGGCTCGAGCAGGGCCTGTTCGGCGGCGGTGAACGATTCGGCCGGGTAACGCACGCGCGCGACTGTAGTGAACCGCGCGGCGGGGGCGCCGCCGCTACCGGCTCAGCTCTTCGCCGGTGGCGGAGACTCCATCAGCTCGACTCGGTGACCGCCCGGCCCGACCGCGAAAGCTCGCCGGGCACCCCAGAGATCGCGCGTCTCTTCGACCTCGTGTCCGGCCTCGGCGATGCTCGCCATCGCCGCCTCGAAGTCGTCGACGACAACCGCGGCGTGGCCGAGCACCGGGACCGTCGCGCCTTCGGTGTGGATGAGATGGATCTGCGTCTGGTCGCGCTCGACCCAGCTGACGTAGCCGCCGAGCGCCTCCGGCGACTCGACGGCCTCGAAGCCGAGCAGCTTCCAGAACTTCACCATCGCGTCGACGTCGTCGGGCAGCACCTCGATCGAAACGTGTTGGAGCATCCGCGTAACGGTCTAAGCGAGTCCGGCGGCCTCGCGCGCCTCGTCCCAGTCCGAGTAGGCATCGATGCGGACGACCTCCTCGCCGCGAAACGTGGCCAGGTGCGCGTACTGAAGGGTCACCTCGGTACTCGTTCCGCGCTCGACGCCCGTGAACGTGATCAGCGCCAGCACGCGGCCGTCGCCGGCGTCGTGCATCTCGTCGATCTCGAGCGAGAACAGGGCCCAGGGCTCCTCGATGAACGTCGTCCAGAACTCGACCATGCCCTCGCGACCGTTGTAGACCGGTTCGATCCCGGGAAAGAGCTGCGCCGTATGGAACTCGAAGTCCGCCGCCGCCTGCTCGAGGATCGAGACGAGGTCGCGCCGGTTCCAGGCGTCGAGCGCGTCGCGGTAGAGCTCCACGTTCTTGCTCATCGTCAGCCCAGTATTCACGAAGGGGCTTCGCGGCGGAGGCGTGGGCGAGAATGTCGCGATGGCGATCGAGCGCGAGCGCATCCATGAGCTGACCGAGCGCGAGCGCGAGCGCTTCGCCGCCTCACACCCGCGTTCGCGCGAGCTGCACGAGCGCGCGGGTGCCTCGCTGCTCTCGGGCGTGCCGATGAACTGGATGACCCGCTGGCCGGGTGACTTTCCGGTGTTCGTCGAGCGCGCCGAGGGGGCCGAGCTCGTCGATGTCGACGCCAACGTCTACGCCGACCTCTGCCTCGGCGACACCGGCGCGATGACCGGCCATTCGCCGCCGGCGACCACCGCCGCGGTCAACGACCGCCTGGCCCGGGGAATCACGGCAATGCTGCCGACCGAGGACGCCGCCGCGGTTGGCGAGGAGATGCAACGGCGGTTCGGACTGCGCCATTGGCAGTTCACGCTCTCGGCCACCGACGCGAACCGGTTCGTAGTCAGGATCGCCCGCGAGATCACCGGCCGCTCGAAGATCCTCGTCCATAACCACTGCTACCACGGCACCGTCGACGAGACGGTTGCCGATCTCGCCGAGGGACGCGTCGCTGCGCGCGAGGGCAGCTTCGGCCCGCCGGTCGACCCGGCACAGACCACCCGCGTCGTCGAGATCAACGATCTCGAGACGCTCGAGCGCGAGCTCGCCCACGGCGACGTCGCGTGTGTACTGGTCGAGCCGGCGCTGACCAACATCGGCATCGTCGCCGCCGAGGCCGGCTATCACGAGGGCCTGCGCGAGCTAACCCGCGATGCGGGGTCGCTGCTCGTGATCGACGAGACCCACACACTTTGCTGCGGTCCCGGCGGCTACACCCGCGTGCACGGGCTCGACCCTGACCTGCTCACGATCGGCAAAGCGATCGGCGGCGGGATCCCGGTCGGGCCTACGGCTTCACGGAGGAGGTGGGCGAGCGCATCCTCGCCAAGACGAGTCCGCAGGTCGCCGACGTCGGTGGTATCGGCGGCACGCTGGCCGGCAACGCGCTGTCGCTGGCGGCGGTGCGCGCCACCCTTCAGGAGGTGCTCACCGAGGCGGCGTTCGAGCACATGATCGCTCTTGCAGAGCGTTTCGAGGCCGGGGTCGACGAGACGATCGACGAGTACTCACTTGATTGGTCGGTGACGCGGCTCGGATGTCGCGTCGAGTACATGTTTCGCTCATCGCCGCCGCGCACCGGCGGCGAGGCGGCGGCAGCGCTCGACCACGGCCTCGACGCCCTGCTTCACCTCTGGATGCTGAACCGGAACGTGCTCATGACCCCGTTTCACATGATGGCCCTGATGTCGCCGGCGACCACCGCCGAGCACGTCGACCGCCACACCGAAGCCCTGGGTGAGGTCGCCGCGGCGCTCAGCCGCTGATCCGGCGAACTTGGGCCCTGGGAGGCATAGACTCGCCGGGTGTCAGCTGCGCCCGAAGCCGACGAGCTCGCAGGGCTCGATCCAATCGCTCTCAGCGAGCTCTCGAACCGTGCGGGCGAAGGTCCGGTGGTGATGCTCAACCTGCTCGATTTCAAGCCGGCCGGAGGGTTGGAGCGCTACGCCGAATACGGCGAGGGCGTCGCGCCGCTGCTGTCGAGAGTCGGCGCAAGGATCCTCTACGCCGGGAACGCGACCGCACCGGTAATCGGCCCGAGCAAATGGGATCTTGTGATCTTGGTCGAGTACCCGACGCGTCAGGCCTTTCTCGAAATGATCGGCTCGCCCGAGTACGCGGCAATCGCCCATCTGCGAGCTGAGGCCCTCGAGCGCTCTGAGTTGCACCCACTCGACCCGGTAGACCTCGGCCAGTGACCGCTTCACCATCGATGGCCAAGCTGGTCTACTCGTTCATCACCTCGCTCGACGGCTACATCGAGGATCCAGACGGCAGCTTCGCCTTCGCGGCCCCCGACGAGGAAGTGCACCGGGCGGCGAACGAGCAGGCGCTTGCGGCGTCGGCCCTCCTCTTTGGTCGAGGCCTGTTCGAGGTGATGGAGGAGCCGTGGACGGCGGCCGCGAAACGGGACGACCTACCGCCCGTCGAGGCGGAGTTCGCAAAGGCGTACGTCGCCACCCCCCGGTATGTGTTCTCGGACACGCTCGAACGTGCGCCGGAGGGCGTCCAGCTCGTGCGCCGCACCGAGGCGAGGGCTGTCGTGGAACGGCTCAAGCGCGAGTCCGAAGGTGAGCTGCCACATCGGCGGTGCCGGCTTGGCGGCATCGTTGATCGACCTGATCGACGACTTCACGCTTTTCGTTGTCCCGATCGCCGTCGGAGGCGGCAAGCCGTTTCTTCCCGCTGGATCTCGCTTGCAGCTGCGCCTGATCGAAGAGCGGAGGTTCGCCTCCGGCGCCCTGCACCTTCGGTACGAGCGCGACGACTAGCCCGCGTTCTCCGGCTCGCTACCGTGTGCGCAAATGAGTAGCCAGCGAGTGCCCGGAGGGGTAGTTCACAAGTTGCCTGCAGACCTACGCAAGGCGCTGATCGCCAACACAACGGCACTCGACGCATGGACGGACATCACACCCTTGGCCCGCAACGAATTCATCTGCTGGGTCGAGGACGCCAAGCAGGAGACGACCCGCGAGCGCCGCATTCGCCGGACACAGGAGGAGCTCGAGGAAGGCCAGCGCCGCCCCTGCTGCTGGCCTGGATGCAAGCACCGCGAACGCACCGGTAGCTAGCGCCGTTCCCCGCGGCGCACTCATAGACTCAAACGGCAGCGATGAACGAGCCCGCCGCCAAGCCCGCCGCCTTCAACCTCGCCGACCTATTCGTCAGTCCAACTGCCGCGCTCTTCGAAGGTCATCCGCGAGCCGGCGTCGACGTCTCGATCTTCGTCACTCGCACCCCGCCCGGCCGCGCGGTCGACCTCCACGTCCATCCGTATGCGGAGACGTTCCTGTTGCTCGAAGGGCGCGGACGGTGGACCCGAGGCGATGAGGTCGTCGAGCTCGAGCCCGAGCAGATAATCGTTGTCCAGGCCAACACGCCTCACGGCTTTCGCAACATCGGCGACGTGCCACTACTCGTCGTCTCAGCGCACGAACGCGGAACCCTCGAGCAGACCTGGCTCGAGCAAGAGCCGGCCTGAGCCGGGGACCGCTACGCGGCTCAGCCGATGAGCGAGCCGATGGCCTCGCCGGCGTTCGACGCCCATTCGACCAGCGGCGCCGGAATGATCCCGAAAAAGACGGTCGCAGCGGCCGCGATCAGCGTGAAGCCGACGATTGCCTTGCAGTTTGCCCCGCTGACGACCTCGTCTGCCTCCTGCGAAGCGCCCGCGATCGCCGGCATCGCCGGCCCCTGGCCCGCCGCATGCGGTAGCTCGCGCATCCAGATCGCCGCGATCACACGCAGGTAGTAGGCGAGCGAGATCATCGTGCCGACCGCGATCATCACGCCGAGCCAGGTGTAGTCGGCGGCGGCCGCCGCCTCGATCAAGAACAGCTTGCCGATGAAGCCGACGGTGCCCGGCAGCCCGGCGAGCGCGAGCATCGAGATCGTCAGCGCCGTGGCCAGCACCGGGCGCTCTGAGCCCAGGCCCTCGACCGAGCGGATGTCGTCGCCGAACGGCGTCTCGCGCTCGCGAATTGTGATCACCGCGAAGGCGGCGAGGTTCATCAGCGCGTAACCCGCCAGATAGAAGATCAGCGCGCTTACCCCAGCCTCGTTGGCAGCGACGACGGCGACCAGCATGTAGCCGGCCTGGGCGACGCCGGAGTAACCGAGCAGGCGCTTGAGCGAGCTCTGCCCGAGCGCGCCGACGTTGCCGACGACGATCGAGACTGCCGCTAGTGCCGCGAGCGCGGGCTGCCAGTCGTCGACCGCCGGGCCGAGCGCAACTTCGAAGAAGCGCACGACGACGCAGAAGACCGCGGCCTTGGTCGCCACGGCCATGAACGCGGTCACCGGCGTCGGCGCGCCCTCATAGACGTCGGGCGTCCATTGGTGAAACGGGAGCGATCGAGAGCTTGAAGGCGAGGCCTGTGACCGAGAGCGCGATCCCGATAAAGAGCAACGGGTCGTCCAGCGCCGAGCTACCGGCGGCGGCCGAGATCGCGGCGAAGTCGGTCGAGCCGGTGGCGCCGTAGATGAAGGCGAGCCCGTAGAGCAGCGTCGCCGAGCCCAGCGAGCCGATCACCAGGTACTTGAGGCCCGACTCCAGCGATTCCCCGCGGCGAAGCGCCGCGCCGCACAGCACGTAAAGCGGGATCGAGAGCAGCTCGAGGGCGACGAAGAAGATGATCAGGTTCTGAGCCTGGGCGATCAGCGTCATTCCCAGCACCGAGCAGATCAGCAGCGCCTGAAACTCGCCGTGACCGCTGGCGCCCAGCGGCTTGTCGAATGCTTGCTCGCGCCAGGAGAGCGGGATGCAGAAAATCGCCGCGCCGATCGCGATCAGGCTCGCCGAGAGCCCGAGGTCGTCGAGGCGAAGCGCGCCCGCGACGAGGTCCTTGCTCTCGCCGAGCTGCCAGATGCACAAGCCTGCCGCCGCTGCCAGCGTGGCAAAGCCGAAGATCGAGACCGCCACCCGCTGGCGGCGATCGCTGAAGGCGCCGACCAGCAGCACCACGACCAGCCCCGCGGTGAGCGCGATGATCGGCGAGATGCCGGCATAGTCGATCTCGGGTGCTGTGAAGGTCATGGCTCCAACGGCGCGTAGCTGGTCCGACGGATTCCAGGCGCCGGGCGATCTGCGGTCTCCTCGCAGAACGCCAGCACGTAGCCGCCCTCGTCGGTTTCGGAGCTGCCCGGGACGCATTCGGCGTCGACCACCGCCTGCACCTTGTCGTCGACCGACGCCTCACCGCGCTCCAAGATCAGCCCCGGATACAGCGCCAGGGCGACGATGCAGGCGACCAGCGGCACCAGCACGAGACTCTCCGTCCAGCTGATCTCACGCGACACCATCCCCTCGGGCAGCCGGTTGTGCATCGTTCGCTGGTACAGGCGCAGGGCATAGAACGCAGCCAGCGCGACCCCGGCGATCGCGATGCACGCGAGCGCGATCTTCGACTGAAAGACGCCGTTGAGGATGTAGAACTCGCCGATGAAGTTGGCCGAGCCGGGCATCGCCAGCGTCGCCATCGTCACCACCAAGAAGAGCGCGGCGAGCACCGGCGCGCGCATCGCCAGGCCCCCCATCTGGGTCAGGTCGTCGGTCTTCGAGCGCGCGTAGATGACGGCGATGACGATGAACATCGCCACCGTGACGAGGGCGTGGTTGACCATCTGCAAGACGGCGCCGTCGGCGCCGTCGGAGCTGATCGCCAGCAGCCCGATTGTGATGAAGCCGAGCTGGGCGATCGAGGAATAGCCGGCGACGAGGCGCACGTTCGTCTGCGTGAAGGCCATGATCGAGCCGTAGAGGATCGAGGCAACGCCGACCACCAAGATCAACTCCTGAAACGTGATCGCGCCCTCGGGGAAGATCGGGAAGGCGATGCGCAAGAAGCCGTAGGCGCCGACCTTTGAGAGCACGCCTGAGAGCAGCGCAAGCACCGGCAGCGGCGCGACGCGGTAGGCGTCGGCCATCCAGCCGTGGATCGGGAAGGCCGGCATCTTGACCAAGAAGGCGAAGGCAAAGAGGGCGAAGATCCACTCCTGGCTGCCGCTGGCGAGCAGGTTCTCGCGCAAATAGGCGATCGAGAAGCTGAGCTCGCCGGTTTCCTGCGAGACGAGGATCGCGGTCGCGATCGCTGCGACCAGCATCAGCAGCGAGCCAACGAGGGTGTAGACGATCATCTTCGTCGTCGCCTGGATCCGGCCCTCGCCGCCGAAGGCGCCGATCAAGAAGAAGAACGGGACCAACATCAGGTCGAAGAAGAGGACGAAGAGCAAGAGGTCTTGGGCCATGAAGGCGCCGAGCGTGGCGAACTGCCCGATCCCCAGCAGCAGGTAGTAAAAGCGCGACCGGCCGTCGTGCGGATAACCGCGCAGAGCCGAGAACAGCGTCGCCGCGAGCCAGAGCACGGCGGTGATCAAGACCAAGAAGACGCTGATCCCGTCGATCCCGAGCTGGTAGCGGACGCCGAGCTCGGCGATCCAGCTCTCGTCGACGACATGTTGGATCGCGGCGGTGCCCGAGCTGAAGTCGATCGTGACCGCGGCCGCGAACACCAGTGTCACCACAGTCCCCGCCACGGCGATCCAGCGGGCGGCAAACCCCGGCGCAACGGCGATCAGCACCGCAGCGACAACCGGCGCCCAAAGGATCACGTTCAGCATCAGCTCGCAGCCACCAGGAAGTAGACGCCGAGCGCCGCAAACCCGCCGATCACGAGCAGCGCGTAGGCGCGCACGAAGCCCGACTGCGCGCCGCGAACGGTGCTCCCGGCGCCGCGCACGATGCCGACGGTGCCGTTGACGATTCCGTTGATGAAGAAGCGCTCGAAGACGGCGTTGGCGAAGCGCCCAAGGGCGATCAGCGGCCTGTAGATCACAAGGTCGAACAGCTCGTCGAAGTACCACTTGTTGAGCAGAAAGCGGTGGGTACGCGGGAAGCGCTCGATCAGCTTCAAGGTCACGCCCGGGCGCGCCACGTAGCAGTAGTAAGCGGCGCCGATGCCGGCGAAGGCGATCAGGGCGCCGACGAGCAGGCCAAGCCACGAGTCGGCGACCGAGGGCACGATCGCAAACAGCTCCGACTCCTCGAAGGTGCCCTCGAAGAAGCTCTCGAGCACGTGATCGACGCCCGGAATCTGGATCCAGCCGCCGACGATTGCGAGCGCCGCCAGCGTTGCCATCGCGATTGCCATCGGCTTCGCCCACTCGGCGATGTGGTGCTCGGGCCCGGGGAAGCCAACGTCGGTGTCCTCGGGCTCACCCGTTGCCGGGTTGACCGGCTCGCCGTGGGCGAGATGCCCGCGCTCGAGCTCCTTGGCCTCGGCGCAGGGCTCACCGGCGACGACGCGAAAGCCGATGCGAAAGGCATAGAAGCCGGTCAGCAGCGCGCCGGCGTAGCCGCCGATCGCGAAGATCCAATACATCCCGCCGCGCGCCTCGGCAAAGGCCATGATCTCATCCTTCGAGAAGAAGCCGGAGCTGCCGGGAAAGCCCGCAAGCGCGAGACAGCCGACGATCATCAGCACCGAGGTCAGCGGCAGCGCCCGGCGAAAGCCGCTCATCCTGTCGATGTTCTGGTTATTGGCCATCGCCGCGATCACCGAGCCCGCGGCCATGAACAGCAGCGCCTTGTAGAAGGCGTGGGTCATGAGATGGAAGAGGCCGGCGGTATAGGCGCCGATCGAGACGCCCATGATCATGTAGCCGATCTGGCTCATCGTCGAGTAGGCGATGATCCGTTTGAGGTCGGTGACCGCGAGCGCGATCGTTCCCGCCACCAGCAACGTCGCCAGGCCGGTGAAGGCGGCGATGTCGGCGGCCGTCGGCGCCAGCTCGAAGAAGGGGAACATGCGCGCGATCAGATAGACGCCGGCTGTGACCATCGTCGCCGCGTGAATCAGGGCCGAGACCGGGGTCGGGCCCTCCATCGCATCGGGGAGCCATGTGTGAAACGGCAGCTGTGCCGACTTGGCAAAGGCGCCGACACAAAGCAGGAGGCAGATCGCGACGACCGAGCCCTCGTTGACCGAGAACGTCTCACGAGCCGCCTCGAAGCTCTCGAGGTAGTCGAAGGTGCCGAGTTCGCGAAAGACGAGGAAGGCGGCGAGCACGAGGCCGACGTCGCCGATGACGTTGATCACGAACGCCTTCATCCCGGCCGTGGTCGCGCTCTGGCGCCGATACCAGTAACTGATCAGCGCATAGGAGGCAAAGCCGACGAAGGCCCAGCCGACGATCAGCAAGACGAAGTTGCCGGCCAAGACCAACAGCAGCATCGAGAAGACGAAGAAATTGAGGTAGCTGAAGAAGCGCCGGTAGCCCGCGTCGCCGCCCATGTAGGCAACCGAGTAGAGGTGGATCAGCGTCGATACCCCGGTGACGACCAGACACATGAACACCGAGAGCGGGTCGACGAGGATGTTGAGCTCGATCTCGAGGCCGGCGGCGGAGCCGTAGTCCCACAGCACCGAGGTCAGATGCCTGCTCTCGACCGGCTCGTCGAGCAGCATCACCAGGGCGCCGAGCGAGCAGAGGAACGAGAGCCCGATCGTCGCCGTGCCGATGTAGCCCGCCACCCTGCCCGGCAGTGAGCGCCAGCCGAAGGCGATGACCATGCTGCCGGCGAGCGGCAGCCCAAGCACCAGCCAGGCGTAGGTCGTCGCGCTCACCCGCGCAGCTCCCTGATCTCATCCACGTTGAGCGGGATTCGCCGGCGGAACATCGCCACGATCAGCCCGAGGCCGACAACGACCTCGCAGGCGGCAACGACCATGACCACGAGCGCGAAGACCTGACCGTCCTCGTTGCCGGTCGAGCGCGAGAAGGCGACCAGCGCCAGGTTGCCCGCGTTGAGCATGAGCTCGAGGCAGAGCAGGATCACCAGCGGCGAGCGGCGCAGGAGCACTCCGGTCGCGCCGGTGGCAAACAGCAGGGCGGAGAGCACGAGATACCAGCTGACGTCCATCAGGCTGCGTCCTCCCGGCTGGTGCCGCGCACGCCCGCAGGCGAAGCCGAGGACGTGGCGCGCTTCTTCTGCCCGGCGAGCACGATCGCGCCGACCGCCGCGATCAGCAGCAGCATCGAGGCCGCCTCGAAGACGACGAGGAAGCGCTCGAGCAGCAATTCGCCGATCGAGCCGGGGGAACCGAAGCCCGCCTGAATCACCGGCCCGTCGCTCTCGATCGCTTTCAACGAGGTGCCGACGACCGCGATCGAGACCTCGATGAACAGCGCCAGCGCGAGCAGCGGCGCCAGCACGCGCTGTCCGGGGATCGGCTCCCACAGCGACTCCTCGACGTCGCCGACATAGGCGCTGACGAAGAGGTAGAGGACCATCACCGCGCCCGCGTAGACGACGATCTGAGCGGCGGCGATGAACTCGGCGTGAAGCAGGAGGAAGAGGCCGGCGAGCGCGATCAGGTGGACGATCAGCGCCAGCACGCTGTAGAACGGATTTCGCAGCGCGATGACCGCGATCGCGCCGCCGACAGCACCGATCGCACCAACGAAGAAGGCGACCTCTTCCATCAGCGGGGCGGTCTGCGGTGTCCGGTGTGCGGCCTGGTCATTCGCCCTCCCGCCTCAGCGGTGTGCGCTCGATCGGCTCCGCGAGCAGCATCTCCTTGGTGAAGATGAGGTCGCCGCGGTTGTAGTCGGCGATCTCGTACTCGTGGCCCATCGTGATCGCATCGAACGGGCAGGCAACCTCGCAGTAGCCGCAGAAGATGCAACGCGCCATGTTGATCTCATAGACCGCCGCATAGCGCTCGCCGGCTGAGACGCGATCGTCGGGGTCGTTCTCGGCGGCGACGACGCGGATGCAATCGGCGGGGCAGGCGGCGGCGCACAGCGAGCAGCCAACGCACTTCTCCAGATGCGATTCCTCGAAGCGGTGCAGCTTGTGGCGACCACGAAAGCGCTGGTAAACAGGGGTTTTCTCCTCCGGGTACTGGATCGTGACCGGACCCTCGATCAGGCGCGCCATCGTTGTCTTCAGGCCGCGCAGGGTCTCGCCGAAGACGCGATAGGCGCCGGCGGCGCCGCCGGGTTCGGGCCCGCGCTGGACGGCGACGACGTCGTCGTCGGTCAGATATGGGAACTCCCGGCTCACGCGACCACGACCAATACGGCAGTCACCGCGATGTTCAATGTCGCCAAGGGCAGCAACACCTTCCATCCCAGCGACATCAGCTGGTCGTAGCGCAGCCGCGGCAGCGTCGCGCGAATCCAGATGAAGACCAAGATCAGGGTGAGGATCTTCGCCACCATCCAAAACGGGTCGAGAAATCCGGGCCCCGGGCCCATCCAGCCGCCGAGAAAGAACGCTACGGCGATCCCCGAAACGACGAACATCTCCAGGTACTCGGCGAGCAGGAAGGAGGCAAAGCGCGTACCGCCGTACTCGGTCTGAAAGCCCTGGACGAGTTCGGCGTCGGCCTCGGGAAGGTCGAAGGGCGCCCGGTTGGTCTCGGCGAGGCCGGCGACCATGAAGATCAGGAAGCCGACGAATTGGGGCACGATGAACCAGATCTCGTCCTGAGCCTCGACGATCGAGACCAGCGACAGCGAGCCGGCCATCATGATCGCGCCGAGCAGCGACAACCCCATCGCGATCTCGTAGGAGATCAGCTGGGCGGCAGCACGCATCGCGCCGAGGAAGCTGTACTTCGAGCCCGACGACCAGCCGGACAGCAGCAGTCCGTAGAAGGCAAGCGAGCCGAAAGCGAAGAAGTAGAGGACGCCGATCGAGACGTCGATGCCGTAGAAGCCGACGCCGTCCTTGACGTCGCCGAAGGGCAGGATCGCGATCGTCGTGATCCCGGAGAAGATCACCAGCGCGGGGCCGAGCGCGAACAAGAACGGCACCGCGGCGTCGGGGCGAAAGACCTGCTTGCCGGCGAGCTTGAGGATGTCGGCGAGCGGCTGCATCATGCCGACGGGACCGACGCGGTTGGGTCCGTAGCGGTGCTGGAAGCGGCCGATCAGCTTGCGCTCGACGACGGTCAGCACGGGCACGATGAGAAAGACCCCGAGAAAGATCAGGATCGACTTCGCGACCATGATCCAGGCGGCCTCGGCGAAGGCGACATCGGCGAGCGTCATCACCGCCCGGCCACCTCCTCGGCCGCGCCTGCGGGGGTGCCGGGTCCTGAGACCTGAACGACCTCGACCGCCTCGGCACCGTTGAGCCGGTTGGCGTTGTTGTCGGCCGTGCCCTCGATCAGAAAGGCGGCGCCGGGGCGCATGCGCTCGCGAATCACCGCATGAGCGCGCACCGAATGGCCGTTGGAGCGGACCTCGACCTCGTCGCCCTGGCTCAGCCCGAGGCGCTCGGCATCGCTGGCGGCCAACTCGAGGCGCTGGCTTGGGGCCAGGAACTTGAGTGCTTCGTTTCTGTCGGTGACTTCTGATGACCACAGGTCTCGATAGGTCCCAAGCTTCAACGGGGCCGCGGCGCCGGAGGGGGCGTCGCCGGACCCATCTCCCGGAGCGGCGTTATCGGCGACATCTTGGCCGTCGTGGCCGGGTCGATGGTGAGTGTCCGGCGAACCCCCTGCCGGCGCCGCGGCCTGTGGAGGTGGGGTTGCCTCACTGGGTTCAGCCCTACCCAGCAGGTCGTTCGGGCCGGGTGGGGGTTTTGGGGTGGAGGTCCAGGGGCCTTTGGTTGCTTCTTGGCGTTCTTGCCAGCGAAGGCCGGTGGCGGTGATTTCCTCGGGGGTGAGGTTGGCGTAGAAGGGGACATCGGCGGCGATCGCGGTGAGGGCTTCGGGGGCGGAGTCGATGCCTGTCTCGTCGTCGAGGCGGGCGGCGAGCTCGGCCAGGACCTGCCACATCGGGCGCACCTCGCCTGGGCGCGGGACCGCGGGGCGCAGGCGTTGCAGCCGTCCGTCGGGATGGGTGACCGTGCCCTCCTTCTCGGCGTATGACTCAGCCGGCAAGACGATCGCCGAGGCTGCGGCGGAGGCGTTTTCGAACATCGAGATCGAGATCACGGTCCGCGCCTTCTGCAATGTCTGCGCCCAGGCGCCGCCCTTGGCGAGATCGCGAATCGGATCGGCGTTGACGAGCAGGATCGCGTCGAGCTCGTTGGCCTCGAGCGCTTCGCGAATCGCGCCGGCGCCGCGGCCGTCGGTGGCGACGAAGCCGGGGGCCGAGTCGGGAGTGCAGCCGACCTCGCGCAGGCCGCGCGCGTTGGCCGAATCGGGAATGCCGATCAACCCCGCCGCGCCGCCGCCGCAGCGCAGGTGGGTGCCGAGCTCGAGCAGCGCGCGCAGGGCGCTGTCGCCGATGCGCTCGCCGTAGACAATCACCGTCTTGCCGGGGCGCAACTCGCCGCCGATGCGCTCGGCGGCGGCCCTGTGGGCGCCTTCTGGCGCCGAGTTGTCGCCGACCTCGCCCGCCAGCGCGGCGATGAAGCCGGCGGCATCGCCGGGCGCGTAGCGCGCCGTTTCCTCGGCGCCGCCGTCGAGTGCGGTCGGGCGCTCGGAGGCGATGACGACGCGAGTGCCGTTTCGGATCGCGCGCCGCAGTCGCAGGTCGAGGATCGGCATCGCGTGCAGCGGGTCGGTGCCGAGCACGAGGACCGACTCGGCCGCATCGAGATCGCTCAGCGAGGCGGCGATCTCGGGCGCCGACAGCGCCGCCACGAGCTCACGCTCGATTTCGGTCGCGTCGGTGGTGACGTTGGCCGAGCCGAGCCCGCGGATGATTCGCTGGACGAGATAGCCCTCCTCGTTGGAGCTTTGGCCGCCGACGATCGCGGCCGTCTTGGGGCCGGCTGCGCGCAGGCGTTCGGCGACCGCGTCGAGAGCGGTGTCCCAATCGACAGCGTTTCCGCCCAGCTGCGGTGCGGTGATGCGATCGCCCGAGCTGATCATGTCGAAGCCGAAGCGCCCCTTGTCGCAGAGCCAGCCGCCGTCGACCTCGTCGTTGTCGCGCGCGAGCACGCGCTGGATGCGCTCGTCGCGGACCGTGAACTTGACGTTGCACTGGCTCGGGCACAGGGTGCAGACCGAGCCCGAGTCCTCGATGTCCCAGGGCCGGGCGCGAAAGCGGTAGGCCTCGGAGGTCAGCGCCCCGACCGGGCAAAGCTCGATGATGTTGCCGTGAAAGGGGGCGATGTAGGGGCGCTCGTCGAAGGTCCCGACGTAGCTCGCCGAACTGCGCTCGAGCAGCTGTAGCTGCTCGTCCTCGGCGACATCCTGGGAGAAGCGCACGCAGCGGTAGCAGAGGATGCAGCGCTCGCGGTCGATGCGCACGAGCGGCGACAGCGGCACCGGCTTGCGGAAATGGCGCTTGGGGTCGGTGAAGCGGCTGCGCCCGGCGCCCCAGCCCATCGCGATGTCCTGAAGCGGGCATTCGCCGCCCTTGTCACAGACCGGGCAGTCGAGCGGGTGGTTGACCAAGAGGAACTCGACGACGGCGTTCTGTGCCTCGGCGACGCGGTCGGTTCGCGTGTAGACGACCATGCCGTCGCGCACCGGCGTCGAGCAGGCGGTCTGAAGCTTGGGGATGCCCTCGATCTCGACCAGGCACATGCGACAGGCCCCGACCGGCCCCCCGAGCTTGGGCTCATAACAAAAGACGGGGATCTCGACGTCGCCGCCCTTGGCCGCGTCGACAAGCATCGCGCCCTCGGTCGCCTGGACCTCGACGCCATCGACGGCGAGCGTGATCGTGCTCGGCTCGCTCATGCTGCTATCGCCGTCCCGGCAGCTGGACCGGCCGCCCCCGGAGGCGAAGCCGAGGAGGCGGGCGGAACGTTGCGGATGTGTTCTTCGAACTCGTCGCGGAACTTCGCCACCATCGCCCCCACCGGCATCGCCATCGAGTCGCCGAGGACGCAGAGGCAGTTGCCGATGATGTTCTTCTGCACCGAGGAGATGATGTCGAGGTCCATCGGCGTCGCCTCGCCACGCGTCACCCGCTCGAGCATCTTCACCGTCCAGTTGGTGCCCTCGCGACAAGGGGTGCACTTGCCGCATGACTCGTGGTGATAGAAGCGCGCCGTGCGCAGCGCCAACTCGGGAATCGAGACCGTGTCGTCGGCGACGATGATCGAACCCGAGCCGAGCATCGAGCCCGCCTCGGCGAGCGCCTCGAACGTGTAGGGCAGGTCGAGCTCGGCCTCGGTCAGGACCGGCGAGGAGGAGCCACCGGGAAACCATGCCTTGACGCTTCGGCCCTCGGCGGGCCCGCCCGCGAGGCCGTAGATGATCTCGCGCGAGGGGATCCCAAGCTCGATCTCGTAGTTGCCCGGGCGCTGGACGCAGCCCGAGACTGAGACGACCTTGGTTCCGGGCGACTGCTCGGAGCCGAAGCGCTTGAACCAGTCGGCGCCGTTTAAGACGATGTGAGGCAGGTTGGCGAGCGTCTCGACGTTGTTGATCAGCGTCGGACCGCCGTAGAGCCCCTGGATCGCTGGGAACGGCGGCTTCAGCCGGGGGTTGCCGCGCTTGCCCTCGAGCGCGTCGAGCAGGGCCGTCTCCTCGCCGCAGATGTAGGCGCCGGCGCCACGGTGCACGACGAGCTCGACCCGCGAGTCGGTGCCGAGCACGCCGCTGCCGAGATAGTTGGCCTCGTAGGCCTGCTCGACGGCGCGATCGAGGACGTCGGCGATCTCCCAGTACTCGCCGCGGATGAAGATGAAGGCGTAGACGGCGCCGACCGCGAGCGCCGCCACGGCGCAGCCTTCGATCAGCTGATGCGGGTTCTTCATCATCAGCTCACGATCCTTGAAGGCGCCGGGCTCGGACTCGTCGGCGTTGCAGCACAGGTACTTCTCCATCTCGCCGCGAGGCAGGAACGAGCCCTTCTTGCCCATCGAGAAGCCGGCGCCGCCACGACCACGCAGTCCCGACTCCTCGAACGGCCCGAGCAGCTCGTCGGGCTCGAGCTCGTGCAGGGCTCGCTTCAGCGCCCGGTAGCCGCCGAGGCGCTCGTAGACCTCGATCGAGGCGAGCCCGGGTTCGTCGATGTGGCGAAACAGGAGTCTGGTCTCAGGCATAGCTCAAGCCTCGACCTCGGCCACGCGCGGATCGGGCTCGCCCTCGGGCCCGCCGGCCGCCGGGCGCGCCGAGATCTGCTTCTCGGCCAGGACCTCACCGCCGCCGCGGATCGCCTCGACCGCGCGGATCGCATCTTCGCTCGTCAAGGGCCCGTAATAGCGCTCGTCGATCGAGGCCATCGGGGCGATGTCGCAGGCGCCCAGGCACTCGAACCCGCTGACGAAGACCTCGCCGTCGTCGGAGCTGGCGCCGCCGTGGGCGGCCGCTTGTGCGTCGACGCCCGCCGCTTCGCAAAAGCTCTCCAGCAGCTCGTCGCCGCCGCGCATCCAGCAGGAGATGTTCGTGCAGACAAGCACCTGGCGCTTGCCGATCTCGCGGGTGCGAAAGAGGTCGTAAAAGCTCGCCACCGACTGCAGGTAGGCGGGGGTGACGCCCATCACCGCGGCGGCTTGGCGCACGCCTTCGGGCGTGCACCAGCCGTAGTGGCGCTGCACGGCCCAAAGCGCCGGAATCGAGGCCGAGCGCAGCTGGGGATAGCGGCTCATCGCGGTCTCGATCTGCTCGCGAAGCTCGTCGGGAATCGCGACCTCGTGCAACTCCGGCACGCCCTCGGCATCCTCCGGTCGCATCGACGCGATCAGCTCGCGCCGCTCGGCCGCCGAGAGCTCGTCCGTCGGACCGCATCAGGTGCTCTGGCTGGTCCATCAGCGATCGATTCCGCCGAGGATCGGGTCGAGCATCGCCAGGTTCGTGATCAGGTCGGCGACGTAGCCGCCGAGGCACATGTCGCGAAGCGCTTGCAGGTTGACGTAGGAGGGATCGCGAAAGTGAACCCGGGCGGGCTTTGCCGAGCCGTCGGCGAGGACGTAGCAACCGAGCTCGCCGCGCGGCGACTCGATCGGGTGATAGGTCTCGCCGGGCGGCACGCGAAAGCCTTCGGTGACGAGCTTGAAGTGATGGATCAGCGCTTCCATCGAGGTCGAAAGCTCATGGCGGGGCGGCAGCACGATCTTGCGATCGTCGGCGATCCAGGCGCCGCCGGGGAGCTTGTCGAGGCACTGCTCGATGATGCTCACGGACTCGCGCATCTCGCTCATGCGAACGCGAAAGCGGTCATAGCAATCGCCGACCGTGCCGACCGGAATCTTGAACTCGAGATCGCCGTAGGCGAGATAGGGGGCGGCCTTTCGCAGATCCCAGGGCTCACCGGCGGCGCGCAGCAGCGGCCCGGTGACGCCGAGCTCGATCAGCCGCTCGCGCGAGACGATGCCGACGCCCTTGGTGCGCTGGAGAAAGATCTCGTTGCGGTCGAGCAGCGCCTCGTACTGGCTGATCCGGCCGGGCATCTGATCGCAGAAGGCCCGGGTCTTCTCCTCGAAGCCGACCGGGATGTCCTCGAAGACGCCGCCGACCTGGAAGTAGCGGGTGTGCATCCGCTGTCCCGTCGCCATTTCGAACAGGTCGAGGATCGCGTCGCGCTGGCGAAACGTGTACCAGAGCATCGAAACGGCGCCGAGGTCGAGCGCCGAGGTGCCGAGCCAGATCAGGTGCGAATGGATCCGGTTGAGCTCCAAGAACAGGGTCCGCAGGTACGTGGCCCGGGGCGGGATCTCGAGCCCCAGCAGTTCCTCGACCGCACCGCAGAACGCCTGCATGTTGAAGAGATAGGAGACGTAGTCCATGCGTTCGACGAACGGGATCACCTTCCAGTAACTCTTGTCTTCGCACGACTTCTCGATCCCCGTGTGGACGTAGCCGATCACCGGCTTCAGGTCCATCACCGTCTCGCCTTGGAGCGCGACCAGCAAGCGCAGCACGCCGTGCGTCGCCGGGTGGTGTGGACCCATGTTGACGGTGAGCAGCTCGTGCTCGGGCTCGAGCAGATCGCCGGCTTCGGTGCGCTCGATCGGCGAGGTGCCGATGACCTCGACGCTGGAGGCCGCGACGACGTCGCCGCCGCTGACGGGGCCCGAGCCGCGCGTCGTCGCGCTCATCGCGACCACCCCGGGACGGCGCGCTCGTTGTGGGTGAAGATGACAGGCTCGCCGCCGACGGGGAAGTCGCGGCGCTGCGGCCAGCCGACGTAGTTCTCCGGCATCAGGATCCGGCGCAGATCGGGATGCCCGCGAAAGACGATGCCGAAGAAGTCGTAGACCTCGCGCTCCTGAAACTCCGCCGTGGGAAAGAGCTCAACGCAAGAATCGATCTCAGGCAACGCATCGGGGCCTGGATCGTCGAGGGCAGCGCGGACCCGGATGCGTTCGACGCGATCGCGGTTGAGGAGCTCGTAATGGACGGCGAAGCGCGGGGTCGCCGGCAGGTAGTCGACCCCGTGGACGCTGGCGAGGAAGCGGTACTCATGCTCCGGGGTGTCGCGCAGCCATGTCAGCACCGCCAGGATCTGCTCGGGATCGACGATCAAGCAGGCCTGCTCGTGCTGGAAGTAGCTGGCGCGCACCGAGCCCGCGTGGGCATCGCCGACCTCGCCGGCGATCAGCTCGATCCCGAGGGCGTCGGGCACTATCGAGTTCCCGCCCCGGCGAGCGCCGGGACCGTCGGCGCCCTCGGGACCTGTGTCCTGCGCAGCAGCGGCGACGGCTTGGCGCGCGCGCCCGTAGGCGGCCTCGGCCGCTGCGGATGGCTGGCCGGCGATGACGTCCTCGCGAGCCCACTCCTCGGTGCCGACCGCGTTGTAGCGCCGGCGCCAGCCCTGGTCGGGATTGCCCTGGATCAGGCGCTGCAGCTTGTTGAAGCCATACATCAGCGCCTCGGGGCGCGGTGGGCAGCCGGGGATGTGAACGTCGATCGGCATGAACTTGTCGGCGCCCTGAACGACCGCGTAGTTGGCGAACATGCCCCCCGAGGAAGAGCATGCGCCCATCGAGATCGCCCAGCGCGGCTCGAGCATCTGGTCGTAGAGGCGGCGGATGACCGGCGCCATCTTGATCGAGACGCGACCCGAGAGGATGATCAGGTCGGCTTGGCGCGGCGAGGCGCGCAGTGCCTCGGCCCCGAACCGGGCGAGGTCGTTGCGCGGCGAGCCGACCACCGCGATCATCTCCATCGCGCAGCAGGCGAGGCCGAAGGTCATCGGAAAGCAGGAGTTGGCTCGCCCCAGTTGAGCAGGTCCTCGAGCTTGCCGGTGAAAACCGACTGCTCGACGTGCTCGTCAAGCTCGGCGTCGTCGAGGTCTCCACGCAGAAGGTCGCGGGCGCGCAGCTGGCGCACGCGCAGGTGCTCGGGCGAGCCCGGCTCGTCCAGCGGCGAGAGGCCGCGGATCTTGTCGCGCTTTACCTCCAATCGAGCGCACCCCGGCGCCACACGTAGATCAGCGCGACCATCAGCAAGACGACGAAGACCATCACCTCGACCAAGACGAAGACCGAGTCGGCCGCGTTGAAGATCACCCCGACCGGATACAAGAAAACGACCTCGATGTCGAAGAGGATGAACAGCATCGCGACCATGTAGAAGCTGACGCCGAAGCGAAAGGTGCGCGAGATCTCGCTCGGCAGGCCGCACTCATAGGGATCGGTCTTCGCCGCACGGGCGTGGACGCGCTTGCGTCCGATGACGCTGTTGAGCACCGCGAAGGCGCTACCGACGATCACGCCGAGGCCGACGAAGACCAACACAGGGAGATAGGAGCGCAGCACGGACACGAGTTGTATCCGAGTTTGTGCCGCATTGCTACATAGTGTGCTTCCGCATGAGAAAGCGGAAAAGTCCTACTCGATGCGACCGGCATCTGGCTTGGCGCCTCAACCGGGCCAGCCGCGTGACCTCGAGCGTGCTCTTGGCGGTGTCGATTGGCAACACGTCGGTTGGCTGAGACCGCCGAAGGGGGCCGAGCTGACGGCGACGAGGTTGACGAAGAGGCTGCCCGGGGGCGCTTTGCGAATGGTGGCGACGCCGTACTTGCGCGATCGTCCGCGGGCCCGTCGCCGGGAAGGCAGTTGAAGCCGGTCAGCTTCGACAGGTGTCCCTTCCAGGTGACGAAGCTCTTGGCGCTGCCGTCGGGCTCGAGTCTGAGTTGGGTCGGTGCTGAGAAAGAGACGGGTCGAGATCCGCGCGGCGCCGCCGAGGCCGGCTGCGTCGGTGACCAACCGTGCCTTGACCACCAGGCGCTCGCCCTTGGCCAGGCCGGCGAGCTCGTGCGAGAAGACGAGCGTCGGGCGCTTGGCGATCGGCACACCTGCGCATAGACAGCCCGCCGCGCGCTGGGCGGCCGGCGCCTTCGCCGTCGCCGGGCGAAAGCGAATGACTCGGATGCCCGCCATGTCCTGAACGACGGTCGGCGTCTTCTCGTTCTGGCCGACCAGCAGGAGTCGCCTTGCTTTGCCTTCGGGTGGCTGGCGCTGACGACGACGTTGACGAATGACGGGCCGCGCCATGGCAGGCCGTTTGCGGCGGCATCTTCAGCTTGCCGTCGCCGAAGGTGACAACGGCGTGATGGTGTTCGTGGCTGACCTCGTCGACCCACGGCTTGGCGAGGGCGATCGCACGACCGGGCTTCTCCTTGGCGGCCTCGGCGTCGGCGGCGAGCAGCAGCGTCGCCTCGACCTTGGGCGAGTAGGCGTAGACGTTGCCGATCCGCCCCGGATGATTCGCAGCCGGGGCATCGGTGGTCAGCTCGAGCTCGGCGAGCACCTCGAGCCGGTCGCCGGCAGCGATCTCGGGCAGCGGCAGGTCGGTCTGCGAGCCGGGTCCGAACGAGAGCACCACGCGCCTGCCCTTGCCGGGATCGGCGACGATCGGGATCGTCTCGGTGAAGCTCGGGCGAGTTGCCGGTGGAACCGATCTCGATCGAGGCTCTGCGCGGCATCGGACCGGATCCTGTCACTCGCAGCGATTGCGTTCAAGGCGCAAGATCAGGAGCCCGGCGTTGTCAGATGCTTTGATCCGCGAACGATGGAGAACGTGCATCTAGTCGTCGGCGTCGCCGTGCTCGCGACCAATCTGGTCGCGGGAACTGGGGTGCGCTTGCCTGGTATCGCAACCGGCCCAGCGTCGGCTTCTGGTATCTGCTGCGCGTCGCTCAGGCCACCGTCGTCGTCCAGGTGCTCGCCGGGTCGGTGTTGCTGTTGCTGGGAAACGAGGCCCCCGACGGCCTGCACTACATCTACGGAACGTTGCCGCTGCTGGTCACGCTGCTCGCCGAGGGCGCTCGCTCGGGGGCCGCGGAAAACGAGCTCTCCGGGCTCGACTTCGACGCCTTGCCAAAGGATCGCCAACGCCTGATCGCCACCGCGATCGTTCGTCGCGAGACCGGGATCATGGCCGTCTCGGCGCTGATCGTCGCTGTTCTTGGCGCTGCGAGCGGCGGGCACCAGCGGTGGCTCTTCTGAGCAGCGCTGGAGCGTCGCCGGGGTCGTACATCCGGCTGCTTTTCTCGCTTTCACTGAAACTCTCGGCGTTCTCGTCGGTTATATGCGTATGGCCGAATCACAGACCAAGCAGGCGAACGCGAGCGATCACTCACGGCTGACCGGCCCCGCCGAGCAGGCGCGCCGCGAGCTCGTCGAGTGGTGTCAGCGGCGAGGCCTGCCGGTCCCGCAAGAGCGCCGCGCTCCCCGTCGTTAGCCTCGAACACGAGCCTCTACTCGATCACGCGGTACTCGCCGTGGTGAAAGACCAGCGGCGGCAGCGCATTTTCGGCAAGCACGAGATCGGTGACGGCACCGGTGACGATGACGTGATCGCCACCGTCGAGCAGGTCCCGCAGATCGCAGGCGATCCAGGCCAGTGCGGTGGCGAGCTTGGGCACGCCGGCGGTGAGCGACCACTGCACTCCTGACCACTTCTCATCCAGCGGCGCTTTGGTGGCGAAGCTTCGCGCCAGCGCCTGCTCGCCGGCGCCGAGCACGTTGACCGAGAAGCGCCCCGATGAGCGCACGACAGCGAGCGTGCGCGAGTTGCGCTCGAGACAGGCGAGCATCAGCGGCGGGTCGAGCGAAAGCGACGCGACGGCGTTGGCGGTGGCCCCGGCAGGCTCACCGTCGGCGCTCGCCGCGATCACCGTGACCGCGGTCGGCACGGCTGACATCGCATCGCGAAACTGCTCTGAGTTGGTGGCTGGCTCATCTGGGCTCGGGGCGCGGGGTCGGAAAAGTATGATGCCGCCCCGGTGCGTCGCCTTCTCATCCCCACAGTCGCGATCTCGGCCGCTGTCGCCCTCGGTGCGTGCGGCACGCAGAGCCTCGAGCTCTCCGAAGACGACCCCAATTACACCGGGGCGGTGCTATTCGCCGAGCGCTGCTCGGGCTGTCACACGCTCGAGGCCGCGGCCGCGCAGGGCTCGGCCAACCGTGAGCTGCGAAATCAAGGCCCCAATCTCGACGAGCGCGTCGAAACCGCTGAGGACGTCCTCTACGCGATTCGCAACGGCGGCTTCTCCGGCGCGATCATGCCGCAGAACATCGTCGTCGGTGAGGAGGCCGAGCAGGTCGCAGACTTCGTCGCCGAGTATGCGGGCAGCGAGGTCGACCGGCCGACGATCCCGACGGCCGAATCTTCGGCTGCGGGCGGCTAGCACCCGCAACGGTTAGTGCTGGATCTGAGGGCGATCCGCGAGGACCCGGGCCCCGCTCGGGAGGCGCTCGCGCGGCGTGGCGCTGCCGAGGCGCTCGACGAACTGCTGGCCCTCGATGCACGCAGGCGAGAGCTGCTGCCCGAGGTCGAGGGCCGCCGCGCACGCCAGAACAAGGCTTCCGAGGAGATCGCGGCGGCCAAGCGTTCCGGCGACGACGCTGCCGCGTTGATCGACCAGATGAAGGCAGTTTCGGCGGAGCTCAAGCAGATGCAGGCCGAGCTCGGCGAGGTCGAGCTTCGTCGCGACGAGCTCGCCCTGACGCTGCCCAACTTTCCCGATCCTCATGCCCCACAGGGCGGGGAGGACGACGCCGTCACCCTGCGCGAGGTCGGCGAGCGCCCGCAATTCGACCACGACGTTCGCGACCACGTCGAGCTCGCCTCGATGCACGGCTGGATCGAGATCGAGAAGGCGGCGGTCGCGTCGGGCTCGCGCTTTGCCTATCTGATCGGTGATCTGGTCATGGTCGAGCTGGCGTTGATCCGCTTCGCGGTCGAGACCGTTCGCGCCGAGGGCTTCGAGCCGGTCGTGCCGCCGGTGCTGGTGCGAGAGGCGGCCCTCTACGGCAGCGGCTTCTTTCCGGGCGAGCGCGAGATGATCTATGAGGTCGAGCGCGACGAGTTGTTCTTGGTCGGGACATCCGAGGTCTCACTGGCGGCGCTTCACGCCGACGAGATCCTCGATGCCGCCGACGTGCCGCGCCGCTACGCCGGGATCTCGACCTGCTTTCGCCGCGAAGCCGGCGCCGCCGGCAAGGACACCCACGGGATCTTTCGCGTGCATCAGTTCGACAAGGTCGAGATGTTCTCATTCGTCTTGCCGCAGGACTCGAGCGCCGAGCACGAGCGCCTGCTCGCGATCGAGGAGCAGATCTTGAGCGCGCTGCAGTTGCCATACCGAGTCGTCGATATCGCGATCGGCGACCTTGGGGCGCCGGCGGCGCGCAAGTTCGATTGCGAGGCCTGGATTCCGAGCCAGGGTCGCTACCGCGAGCTCACCTCGACCTCGAACACGACCGACTATCAGGCCCGGCGCCTCGGCGCCCGCTTTCGCCCCGAGGCCGAGGCGTCGCCGCAGCCGCTGCACACGCTCAACGGCACCGCGGTCGCGGTCGGCCGCACGCTGATCGCGCTACTGGAGAACGGTCAGCGCGCCGACGGCAGCGTGCAGTTGCCGGAGGCGCTCGTCGCGGCCGGCGCGCCGGCGGTGATCGGCGCTACTCCTTAGCGTCGAGCTCCAGCGAGCAGGAGTTGATGCAGTAGCGCTGGCCGGTCGGGTTCGGGCCGTCGTCGAAGACGTGGCCGAGGTGGCCGCCGCAGCGGCTGCAGTGGACCTCGGTGCGTTTCATGAAGAAGGTGCGGTCGGTCTCGGTCTCGACCGGCTCGCCCTCCATCGGCGCATAGAAGCTCGGCCAGCCGGTGCCGGAGTCGAACTTGGTCTCGGAGTCAAAGAGCTCGGCGCCGCAGCCCTTGCAGCGGTAGACGCCCTCGGTCTTGGTGTCCCAGTAGCCGCCGCTGAAGGCACGCTCGGTGCCCTTCTCGCGCAGCACCTTGTACTCCTCGGGCGATAGCTCCGACTTCCACTCAGCATCTGTCTTTACGAGCTTTTCCATCATGGTCTCCTAGGTTACGGGGTACGTGGACTCTGCTTTCTATGTCTCACAAGGGGGCCGATTCGTTTCATCGGAGCTGACCCGCGGGCCCTGGGATCCCAATTTCCAGCACGCTGGCCCGCCGACGGCTTTGATCGCCCGCGAGCTCGAACGCACTCCGGCCGCGCTCGCCCCCGAGGCGAGCTGGCAGTTCGGCCGGGTCACGTTCGAGATCCTGCGCCCGGTGCCGATCGCGCCGCTGACGGTGAGCACCGAGGTGGTGCGACCGGGGCGCAGCGTCGAGCTGCTCGAAGCCACGCTCGCCGACGACGCGGGTGAGCCGCTGATTCGCGCCTCGGCCTGGCGCGTGGCCCGCAAGCAGGTCGAGCTGCCGCCGGCGCTTGCCAGCGAGGAAGCAGAGAGCCCGGCTCGGCGCGATACACCCCTCCCAGCGCCCGCCGCCGGCTCGCCCGAGAGCTTCTTCGACACCGGTCGCGACGTCGGCTACCACACCGCGATGGAGTACCGCTTCCTCACCGGTCGCTTCCTCGATCCCGGCCCGGCGACCGTGTGGATGCGGATGCTCGCTGAGCTGGTCGCCGGCGAGCAGCCGAGCCCGCTGCAGCGCGTGCTCACCGCCGCCGACTCCGGTAACGGCGTCAGCTCCACCCTCGACTTGTCGCGCTACCTGTTCATCAACGTCGACCTCAGCGTCCATCTGCACCGGATGCCCGCCACCGAATGGGTCTGCCTTGACGCGATCACAGTTCCCGAGCCGACAGGCATCGGGCTCGCGGATACCGCGCTTCACGACGAGCGCGGCCCGATCGGGCGCGCGCTTCAGACGCTCGTCGTGCGCGAGCGCTGAAGAGCGACCCGATCGAGCCCGAGCCAGGCGGCCATCGCGGCGAGCTCCGCCGCGAGCGCTTCGGAGGTATCCGGGGGCGTGTCGGGCTCGTGGTGGATTGCCCGAACTCGAAGCACTCCCGCGCTGCGATCGGCCTTGAGATCGACCCGCGCCGCGAGCCGATCGCCGAGCAGGAACGGCAGCACGTAGTAGCCGTGGCGGCGCTTGGGCGCGGGCACGTAGATCTCGAGGCGAAACTCGAAGCCGAAGATCCGCGCGACGCGACTTCGCTCCCAAAGCAGCGAGTCGAAGGGGCCGATCAGAGCGGTTGCGTCGACCGATCTCGGGATCCGCGCGCCGCGCGCGAGATAGCCGGGCGTTCTGCCCCAGCCCTCGACCTCGACCGGCGTCAGCTCACCGGCCTCGACGAGTTCGGCGATGCGCAGCTTTGCCTCGGCCGTCGGCAGGCGAAAGTAGTCGCGCAGGTCGCGCTCGGCCGCGACTCCGAGCGAGCGGGCGGCGATCCGGACGAGCTCGCGCTGGGCGTCGGCGGGTTCGGGTGTTGGCGCCTCCAGCACAGCGTGCGGCAGCACCCGCTCGGGCAGGTCGTAGAGGCGCTCGAAGCGCCGCCGGCGCGCCGCCGTCACCTCGCCGCTCCAAAACAGCCACTCGATCGCACGCTTGGCATCCGACCAGTCCCACCAGGGGCCGCTTCGGCGCGGGCGCTTCTCGCTCAGCTCGGAGGCGGCGATCGGCCCGCGCTCGTGCACCTCGGCGAGCACACGCTCGACCAGCTTCGGGTTCTCACGCTTGATTCGCTGCATCCCGCCCCAAGAATCGGTGTGGGCGCGCTGCATGCGCCAGCGCAGCAGTCGATGTAGCTCGACCGGCAGCAGCGAAGCCTCGTGGCCCCAGTACTCGAACAACCGCCGCGGGGCCCGCGCCGAGGCGCGGTCGAGCAACTCGCGGCGGTACGGCCCGAGGCGGCTGAAAGCGGGCAGGTAGTGAGCGCGCTCGAGCACGTTGACCGAGTCGATCTGAAGCAAGCCGACGCGGTTGATCACCCGCCGGATGTCCCAGCCCGTCGGCTCGCCCTGCGGGCGCTCATCGGCGAATCCCTGCGCGCAGAGGGCGAGGCGCCGCGCCTCGGAGTTCGAGATATGGACGCGAGTCACCGTGCCATCCGGTGCCGCCCGTTAAGCCGCTTGGCGCCAGCTTTCCAACGAGCCAGCCGCCGCCAGCCGCTCGAGACCCTGTGCCTCGAGTCGCTGGGCGACCTTCTGCGTCACGCCGAGCTCGCGCGCGGCGTCACGGACACTCTGCGCGGGGCGTCCACCGGTGCCAAAGCGCGCTTGGATGATGAAGCGCTCGTCCTCGGGCAGCGCGGCGAGCGCATCAGCGACCGCCTGCTCTTGCTCGCGTTCGAGCACGTCTTGCTCGAGGTCTTCGGCGCTTTGGGCGTGAAGCTCTCCGAGCGTCGTGTCGCCTTCCCCGACGGGGACATCGAGGCTCGTCGTGACGCGGGTCAAATCGCGCATCGCCGTCACCTCGTCTACTGGCAGGCTCGCCTTCTTGGCGACCTCGGCGTCGGTCGGCTCGCGATTGAGCTGCTTGGTCAGTTCGGCTGTGACCCGGTTCATCGTCCGTTCGCGCTGGGCGATGTGCGCGGGGATGCGCACCGGGCGACCGGTGTTGTCGAGGCCGCGCTGGATCGACTGCTTGATCCAGAGCACCGCGTAGGTCGAGAACTTGTAGCCGCGGCGCCAGTCGAACTTCTCGGCGGCGCGGATCAGTCCCAGCATCGCCTCCTGGATCAGGTCGCCCATCGGCAGCCCGAAGCCCTGGTAGCGGCGGGCGAACTTGATCACCAGCCGCAGGTTGGAGTTGATCAGGCGCTCCTTGGCCGCGAGGTCGCCCTTCTCGATGCGCTGTGAGAGCTCGACCTCCTCGGCCGCGGTCAGCAGCGGATACTTCATCGCCTGGTTGATGAACAGCTGCAGGCTGTCCATCGTCGGTTCGGCGACGGCGCGCGACTCCGCGTCGCGAACGCGACCCGCGGGTGTGGTCAAAGCTTGGTTGTGATGCTCGCCGCGCTTGCGGCGGGTTTCGCTGCGCTGACTGTCAGCGCCTCTTGATCGAGGCATTGGTGCCTCCTCTCGGCGGTCGTACGTTCCCTACCCCAGCTTCAGAAAGTATAGCGAGAAGTAGTTGAGTATGCAAGCAGGTCGAAAACGGCTCTGGCAAGCACTATGTGGGCCTTCGTGGCGGTTTCGGCAAGACTCTGGGCCGATGCACGTCACCTTCGTCCTTCTGCCACTACCCGGCCACGTAAACCCCACGCTAGCGGTGATCGCCGAGCTTTGTCGGCGCGGTGCTCGCGTCAGCGTGCTCGCAAGCTCGCAGATGGCTCCCCGACTGGAGGCGGCGGGGGCCGAGGTTGTCGCCTGCGACGAGGTTCTGCCGCGCGAAATTGCCGATCCCCCCGAGGGTGTCCTGCGCGTGGCCGAGCTGCTGCTGCGATCGGCCTCGACGCTGCTCGACTTCACACTCGAGCAGCTGCGCAGGCTCGATCCCGACGTCGTCGTGCACGACTCGATGACGCCGTGGGGCAGGCTCGCCGCCCGTCTGCTCGACCGTCCCTCGGTGAGCTCGACCGCGACCTTCGCCTTCGATCGCCGCGTCTCCCCGCCGCCTTCCGAGCTTGCCCGTCTTGCCGTCGATTTCTCGGCTCATTTCGGATCCTTCGTCAGGCTGCATCGCAGCCGGCGCGAGATTCACGCCCGCTACGGGATCGACCCCGGCGGCCTGCTCGAGACCGTCAGCAACCGCGATGGCGCCGCGCGAGCGATCGTCTACACCTCCCCGGAGCTGCAGCGCGGCGGCGAGAAGCTGGCGGTCGAGCTCGACTTCGTCGGGCCGTCGATCGGCGATCTGACTCCGATCGACGCCGAGATCGAAGCTGAGGTCGCCGGCCGACCGCTGATCTACGTCTCGCTCGGCACCGTCTTCAACGAGCGCCCGGCGTTCTTTCGCGACTGCCTCGAAGCGTTCGCGGACCGCGATGAGGCGGTCTTGTTGTCCGTCGGTGACCGCCTCGATCCGGCTGTGCTGGGCGAGCTGCCGGCAAACGCGATCGTGCGGCGCTCGGTACCCCAGCTGGCGGTGCTCGAACGCGCGAGGCTGTTCGTCACCCATGCGGGCATGAACTCGGCGAGCGAAGCGCTGTGGTTCGGCGTGCCGACGCTGCTGCATCCTCAGACCGCCGATCAGCCGGTGGTCGCTGCCCGCTTGGCTCAGCTCGGAGCCGGGCGCATGCTGAGACGCTCGAACCCGAAGCGGATCGCCGCCGAAGCCGAGCGCGTGCTGACCGGCGACTACGCCGAGCGCGCTCGCGAGCTTGGCGAAACGCTGCGCGCCTGCGGCGGCCCCCCGCGCGCGGCCGATGTGATCACCGAGGCGGCTGAGGGGAGACCGAAAGACCTCCTCGGACGGGCCTGAGCCCTTAGGGCTCCTCTGGAGTCGTCGCCGGCGCCTCGACGGTGCTCGTCACCGTTTCGCTCTCCGTTTCGGTCGTTGTCGAGATGCTGCTGGTCGTCTCGATGGCGGTGGAGACCTCGGTCACGGTCTCCGTTTCCGTCTTGGTCTCGGTCTCGGTGCCCGTGAGGCGGACCTCCTCGACCGGCGGGTCGGAGACGATCAGCGCCAGGGCGACGCCGAGCCCAGCCGCCAGAGCGGCGAGCGCAATCATGATCGCCTTGTTGCGGCTGCTCAGAGGTGGTTCTGAGCCCGGCTCGGGCCGACGATCGTCGTAGTCGGGTGGGAACTGGTCGCGGGAGGACATGCCCGCGCAACCCTAGAGAAGTGCTTGGGTGACGTCGTGTGTGGCGATGAACGTTGTGCCGCGGGCCCGGCTGGGCTAGCCCGCGACAGCCTCGCGCGCGCTCTCGGGCTCGAGCGCCAGCTCGAGCACCTCGCCGATCGAGAGCACCGGGTGAAAGCTCATCGCCTCGCGTACTTCCTCGGGAACCTCGTCGAGGTCGCCGCGGTTTCGCTCGGGGATGACGACGTCGGTGAGCCCGGCCGCGTGGGCGGCGAGCACCTTCTGCTTGAGCCCGCCGATCGGCAGCACTCGGCCCTGGAGGGTGACCTCGCCGGTCATCCCGACCGTGTGCTTGACCGGCCGGCCGGTCAGCAGCGAGACGAGCGCCGTGGTCATCGTGATCCCCGCGCTCGGGCCGTCCTTGGGAATCGCTCCCGCCGGGACATGGATGTGAAACTCGCGCTTGGCGAACTTCTCGCGCTCGAGCCCGAGCTCGTCGGCGTGGCCGCGAACGTATGAGAGGGCGATTCGTGCCGACTCCTTCATCACGTCGCCGAGCTGGCCGGTGAGCACGAAGCCCTCCTTGCCCGGCATCGAGGTCGTCTCGATGAACAGCACGTCGCCGCCTGCGCCGGTTACCGAGAGGCCGGTCGACGACGCCGGGGACCGCCGTGCGCTCGGCAGCCTCTTGGAAGAAGCGCTGGCGCCCGAGGCCGTCGCGGACCGCTTCGCGATCGATCGCCACCGGCGCGCTTGCCTGCTCGGAAGCGATCTTCGTCGCCGTCTTTCGCAGCAGCTTGCCGAGCTCGCGCTCGAGCCCGCGCACGCCCGCCTCGCGGGTGTACTCGGTGACGATCTCGCGCAGGATCTCGTCGGTGATCTCGACCTCGTCGTCGCGCAGGCCGTTGCGCTCGATCTGGCGCGGCCACAGATAGCCCCGCGCGATCGCGACCTTCTCCTCGGTCGTGTAGCCGTCGAAGCGCACGACCTCCATCCGGTCGAGCAGCGGCCCGGGGATCGTCTCGGCGACGTTTGCCGTGGCGATGAACAGGACCTGGGAGAGGTCGAGCTCGACGTCGAGGTAGTGGTCGCGGAAGGAGTGGTTCTGGGCGGGGTCGAGGACCTCGAGCAGGGCCGAGCTCGGGTCGCCGCGCCAGTCGGCGCCGACCTTGTCGACCTCGTCGAGCATGATCACCGGATTGATCGTGCCGGCGTCCTTGAGCGCGCGCACCAATCTGCCCGGGCAGGGCGCCGATGTAGGTGCGGCGGTGGCCGCGGATCTCGGCCTCGTCGCGGATGCCGCCGAGCGACATGCGCACGAACTCGCGCCCGGTGGCGCGGGCGATCGACTCGCCGATCGAGGTCTTGCCGGTGCCGGGCGGGCCGATCAGGGTGAGGATCGCGCCTGCGGCACGACCTTCCTCGGCGACGCCGCGGTCGCGGCGCAGCCGCTGCACGGCGATGTACTCGGTGATCCGGTCCTTTACGTCCTCGAGCCCGGCGTGGTCGGCGTCGAGCACCTCGCGGGCGTGCACCGGGATCGAGCTTCTCCTCGGAGCGCTTGCCCCACGGCACGCCGATGAGCCAGTCGAGGTAGGTGCGGATCATCGACGACTCGCCGCTTTGCTCGCCCATGCGCTCGAGCCGGCCGAGCTCGCGCTGGGCCTGCTCGCGAACGGCGTCGGGCATCTCCGACTCGGCGATCTTTCGCTCGTACTCCTCGACGATCGAGGCGTCGTCCTCGTCGAGCTCCTTGCGAATCGACTCCATCTGCTTTCGCAGGAAGTACTCGCGCTGCTGCTTTTGCGCGCCGGAGTCGACGTCGTCGCGGATCCGCGCGCGGACCTGAAGCTCGGCAAGGCGCTCGCGCTGAAGCTCGAGCGCGAGGGTGAGCCGCTCGAGTACGTCGACCGTCTCCAGCAGACGCTGCTTGTCGTCGAGTGAGAGGTCGGGGCTGTAGCCAGAGGTGTCGGCGAGCGCGCCCGGCTCGGAGATCGAGCGCAGGAAGGCAGAGACGCGGCCATCGTCGCCGCGCAGCTCGAGGATCTCCTCGACCACGGCGCGGTACTCGCGCTCGAGCTCGCGGACCTCGTCGCCGGCGGGATCGCGGTCGCGAAGCGGCTCGACCTCGATCATCAGCTCGCCGCCGGGACCGGAGGTCGCGGCGCCAGCCGAGCCGCGATGCAGTCCGGTGAGCGTGACCGCGGTGAGCCCGCCGGGCAGTCGGCCCTGCTCGACCACCTCGGCGACGGTGCCGATGTTCGCGTAGTCGCCGTCGTTGCGAGCGACGACGAAGACGCGCTCGGCGTCGCCGACATCGGCGGCGATCGTGGCGGTCATCCCGGGGAAGAGGATGCTGTCGTCGAGTGGCACCAGCAGCAGCTGCATATCGTGTCTCCGATTCGAGGGTTCGAGGATCTGAGCTTCTAAGACTGAAGTAACTTTACTTTCTGAAGTAAGGATAGCCAACCCAAGGCGACAAACGAAAGGGCGGACAGCGATGAGCAAACCGATCTACACGGCCCAGGCCCACGTCGACGGCGGGCGCGTGGATGGCCACGGCAAGACCAGCGACGGCGCCCTCGAGGTCGATCTGCGCGCCCCAGGTCGCGACGGCTCCGAGAACGCGACCAACCCGGAGCAGCTCTTCGCTATCGGCTATGCATCCTGCTTCGACAACGCGGTCGCAGTGGTCGCCCGCCGCCAGAAGCTCGAGACGGGTGAGCTCTCGATCGACTCCAAGGTCCACCTGCTGACCACACCCGAACGTGCCTTCAAGCTCGCCGTCGAGCTCGACGTCAGCCTGCCGTCGCTCGAGGGCGACGAGGCGGTCGAGCTGGTGCGCGCGGCGCACTCCGTCTGCCCCTACTCGATGGCGACCAGGGGCAACATCGAGGTCGCTTTGACCGCGAACGGCCAGACGGTCGCCTGATGCCTTGACCCCGCTCGGTGAATGTTCGCTGAGCCCACCCGCGCCGGGTAAAGGCCGCTACGGCCGCGTGTCGCGGCGCCCCTCGCTCTCGGCGGCGAGCCCGATCAGCGCGAGCATCACCGTGGCGAGCCCGAGCAGCGCGAGGTTGGCGGTCTCACCGCTGCTCTCGGAGCCGATCAGGGCGCTGATCGCCGCCAGGGCTCCAGCGGCGGCGGTCGCGAGCACGAGCGTTCGCGAGCGGATCGGCCCGAGCAGCCGCACGAGGCTCAACAAGGGCGATTGCGACCCCCCAGATGATCGGCAGGGCCGGCTTGGAATAGTCGAGCAGGCCGGCGGAAGCGATCAACCAGAGCCCGATCAGCAATGTGACGACGACCGCGCCGACAACCGACGAGCGCCAACTCGCGCGAGCGGTGCGCTCGTCCGTCTCGACCTCGAGCGGGCCCTGATCGGCGGCCTGCACCTGCTTGCGGTTCGGATGCCATGACCAGCGAGTGCCCGAGTATGCGCCGGCTAACCGTCAGGCCGATCACGTTGCGAGGGACCGGCGTCCTCTGCCGCGGCCTCGCTGGCAGTGGCCGAGCGCGGCCCGTCGCGGTCGTTCGTCAGGGTTGTGAGCGAGCATCCGAGTGACGAGGTCGATGAGCTCGGCCGGCACGTTGCGTTCGATCGGCATCGGTGGTGGGCAAGCTGAGGGAAGCGATCGACAGCGCCCGACGCCCTCGCTCTCGGCGCGCTCGGGAAGGGCCGCTCGCCGGGGATCCGTGGTGCATCGTTGCCCCAGGCCGAAGACGTCGGCTGGCGGGCCGATCTGGGGCGAGCTGCCAGGGTCGCATGTTCGGTGCGTAGGCCTGGTCGACCATCGGAAGCTTCATCGCCGCGAGCGGGCCGCGGCAATGCTGAGGTCGACAAGCGCGGCGCGAGCGCAGGACGATGTTCGAGGGCTTGACCTCGGCGAACGGAACCGCCTCGTTGATGAGCTGAACCCCGGCGCGCTTCGATGCCAGAGAGCGGCGTTCCTTGAGCGGCAGTACTCCTTCGCGCTTGTCGACGCCCGAGGCGTCGGACACCGAGATGCCCGACGGGCAGGCGCCGATGCGGCGAGTCGGGTACAGCTGCGATGCATCCGCGGGAGGATCAGATCGGCCAGCAGGGCGAAGTCGCTGCCGCCGCCGACGCACCAACCGTGGACCTGGGCGATCGCGGCTCGGCGGCGCAGAACTGCCACCATGAACTTCTGCGTCGGGGCCAGCGCCGGGGCGGTGACCTCGTACGAAGTGCCTTGCCCGGGTCGCTTCATCGCCGTCGCTCGGGCGCGAGCTCGTCCCACGGGTGGAAGCCGCCGCCGAAGTCATCGCCCGCGTCGACGCGGGGCCGCCGTCGGCCTCGCGGCACGGCTCATCGACCTCGACGCCGGCATCGCGAATCGCTTCGTCCACTGCTGTCTGGACCTCGTCGGGCATCGGCGGCACGATCGTGTTCAGCGCCTCGGGCCGGTTCAGCGTGATCGTCGCAATCGGGCCGTCGACGTCGTAGAGGATCGTCTCGTACTCGCCCATCGGCGCGAGCCTATACAGGCCGCCGTGCCTGGTACGGTCGAGCGGTCCACGAAGCGCGACTCGGGAGGGATGCCGCATGCGCAGGATGCTCGGCTTGGTCATGGTGCTCTTCCTCGCGCTGTCATTGGCGGCGCCCGCGGCCGCGGCGCCCGTGAAGACGAGGGTCGTGATCGAGAAGATGACCCGCACGAGCCTGCCGGGCGACGACGCTTGGAGCGCCAAAGGCCGAGTCACGGCAAACGACGAAGCGTGCCTCTCAAAGCGCGAGGTCGTGATCCAGCAAGAGCTTGGCCCGCCCTTCGATGGCCCGTCGGTGATGCAAACCGTCGAGACCGACAGCAAGGGCCGCTGGAAGGCGAAGTGGACGACGCGCGCCGGGCCCACCGACATCGAGCAGGCGTCGACCGGTGTGCACTATGCCGAGGTCGAGATGCTGAAGAAGGGCAAGCGCAAATGCAGCTTCGCGCGCTCGAAGACCTACACCGTCCCGCCGCCGTAGCCGCCGAACCGGGTCAGGCCAAGTCGAGCTCGCGGAGGCTTTCTCGGTTCGCCCACAGCCACTCGATCTGAGCGACGGTCGCCGAGTGCGGATCGGGCTCGAGCACGCCGAGCACCTGCTCCAGCCGCGCCGTGTCGGCGACGACCGGGTGCCGTACACCCCAGGGATGGTCGTTGTCGGGCTGCCACTCGACTGGCTCCGAGCTCCCACTGCCCAGTCGAGCACATCCGCGACTACGCGCGCGAGCGCCCCGAAGGTGAGCAGCCTCGGGTCGCAGACGTTGCACTCCCAGCATCCGGCTGGAGCTCGCTCGATCGCGGCGGTGATCGCGGCGCCAACACGTATCGAGCGCAACGCGGTGAAAGAGCTGAGTTCCTCCTAGGGGCAGCTCGAGGCGGCGATCGCCGGCAGCGACCTTGGAAACCAAGAACCACTCTCGTGCGACGCGTGGATGTGGGTGGCTGCCATAGATCGCACCCGGGCGCAGGATGGTCACGCGTGGTGCTCCTTCGAGCGCCGCCTCCATGAGGAGGTTGTCGTGAGCGGCACCGGCTTCGGTGCTGTGAGGCTCGCGCTTGGGCGCGTCCTCGCGGATCGGGATCGGGCCCCGAGCGAGCTCGACGACCTCGTGGTCGTCGATGCCGGCCTCGGCGGCTTGGCGGTAGACGTCGATCGAGCTGATCGCGATCAGCTGCTGAAGCCCGGTCCGCTCCGCGATCCGCCCGAGCTCGGCGGCCTTCGCCGCCGTCGCGCCGCCGGCGAAGGTGTCGATCACGACCTCGGGTGCCCAGCGCTCGACCGGGCCGTCCGCCGCAAGCAGCTCGCTGCGCTCACCGAGCAGCTGCTCGATCCGTTCGGGCTCCGGCGGTTGATGGCGACCCGAATGGGCAAGCGCGAGCTCATGGCCGCCGGCGACGAGCAGCGGGACGGTTGCGTGACCGACCGGTCCGGTGCCGCCGAGAAAGAGAACTCGCACCCGCCGATTCTCGCCGACCGGTGCGTTGCCGGCGGGACGGGTCAATGAGGGGTAGGTCTGGACGACTGAGCTTCAGGTGCACCTGTGGAGATCGAGTTCCGACTGTTGGAACCAGATCTCCACAGGACGCGAAGCCAGGCGCCCGGCGAACCGCCAATCAGCCCTCGACGGAGATGGGAGGTGTCAGATCAAGGAAGACGAGGCGAAGCGTGCTTCGCACGCGAGCCGAGGATGACGCCGAGCTGCCGCCTCCCAGCCCGTCGTCAACCGCAGCCGGTGTTGTTGCCGCAACTCGAGCACGTGTAACACGAGCCCGTCCGCTGCATCATGCCGCCGCACTGCTCGCACGCAGGGCCGAGGTCACCGGCGCGGCCGACCTTGGCAGGGACGACCGGAGGGGTGTCGGTCATCGCCGCCGCTGCCGCAACCGTCTTGCCCGGCTGGTGAATCGTCTCGGTGGCCGGTTCCGCGGAACCGCTTGCGTGGCCGTTCGAGCCGTTGCCAGCCTTGCCATCGCTTGCGGGACCGGCGGTGTCGTCGGTGAAGATCGCCAGCTGCGCCTCCTTGCGGGCCCTGACCTCCTTGGTCATGATGCCGAGGTCCTCGAGGTCGTCGAGGTCCTCGATGAAGCGGCTCGCGACCCAGCGCATGATGTAGTCGGGCATCGACTTCGCGAACGGGATCTCGGGGTTGCCGGTGATCCCCTCGGGCTCGAAGCGCATGTAGCTGAACTTCTTCACGCAGCGTCTCCAGCGGCACTCCGTACTGAAGGCCGATCGAAACCGCGGTGGCGAAGGCGTTCATCATGCCCTTGATCGTCGAGCCCTCCTTGCCGATGTCGGTGAGGAAGATCTCGCCGAGCGAGCCGTCCTCGTACTTGCCGGCGGTGATGTAGCCCTCGTGACCGGCGATCGAGAACTTGTGCGTGATCGACTCGCGCTCGGCCGGCATCTTGCGACGCTCGGGAATCGCCAGATCCCTCCGCCTCGTCGGCCTCGTCGCCGTCCTGCGCGTCGGTGCGAAGTGCCTGCGCGGTCTTCGAGCCGTCGCGGTAGATCGCGAGCGCCTTGAGGCCGTGCTTCCAGCCCTCGGTGTAGGCGTCGGCGATGTCGTCGACGGTCGCCGTCTGCGGCAGGTTGACCGTCTTCGAGATCGCTCCCGATAGGAACGGCTGGGCCGCGGCCATCATCTTGATGTGGCCCATGTGCGAGATCGCGCGTTCGCCGACGGCGACGTCGAATACGGGAAGGTGTGCGTCCTTGAGCGCCGGCGCGCCGATGATCGTGCCCTTGTCGTTGATGTAGGCCACGATCTGGTCGACCTCGGTCTCTGAGTAGCCGAGCGTGCTCAGCGCCATCGGCACCGTCTGGTTGACGATCGTCATCTGCCCGCCGCCCACCAGCTCCTTGAACTTGACCAGCGAGAAGTCGGGCTCGATGCCCGTCGTGTCGCAGTCCATGAGGAAGCTGATCGTCCCGGTCGGCGCCAGCACGGTCGCCTGGGCGTTGCGGTAGCCGTGCTCGTCGCCGAGCTCGACCGCCTCGTCCCAGCTGCGCTGCGCCGCTTCGACGAGCTCGCCCTTGACGCCCTCGCCGTCGAGCTCGTAGGACGCGTCGCGATGCATGCGCATGACCTCGTTGTGGGCCTCACGGTTCTTCGGATACTCGTCGTAGGTGCCGACCGCGGCAGCGATCTCAGCCGACTTGCGATAGCCGCGACCGGTCATCAGTGCCGTGATCGCACCGGCGATGTTGCGACCCTCGTCGGAGTCGTAGGCGACGCCGTCGGACATCAGCAGTGCGCCGAGGTTGGCGTAGCCGAGCCCGAGCTGGCGGAAGGCGCGGGCGTTGTCGCCGATCTCCTCGGTCGGATAGCTCGAGGGTCCGACGACGATCTCCTGTGCGAGGAAGACGACGTCGACGGTCTGCTCGAACTCGGCGGCGTCGAAGGAGCCGTCGTCGCGACGGAACTTCATCAGGTTGATCGAGGCGAGGTTGCAGGCGGAGTTGTCGACGTGCATGTACTCGGAGCACGGATTGGAAGCGTTGATCCGGCCCGACTCCGGCGAGGTGTGCCAGCGGTTGATCGTGGTGTCGTACTGGACGCCCGGATCGGCGCAGCGCCAGGCCGCCTCGGAGATCTGGTTCATCAGGTCGCGGGCCGGCAGCGTCTTGACCACCTCGCCGCCGTTGCGGGCGATCAGGTCCCAGTCGGCGTCGTCGGCGACCGCCTGCATGAACTCGTCGGTGATCCGGACCGAGTTGTTGGCGTTTTGGTACTGGATCGAGGTGAAGCCCTCGCCGTCGATCGACATGTCGAAGCCGGCATTGCGAAGCGCTTCTGCCTTCTTCTCCTCGTCGGCCTTGCACCAGATGAAGTGCTCGATGTCGGGATGGTCGACGTTGAGCACGACCATCTTCGCCGCGCGCCGGGTCTTGCCGCCGGACTTGATCGTGCCGGCCCAGGCGTCGGCGCCGCGCATGAAGCGAGACCGGGCCCGAGGCGAGGCCGCCCTTGGAGAGGTGCTCGACCGAGCCGCGGATGTTGGAGAGGTTGATGCCCGAGCCCGAGCCGCCGCGGAAGATCGTGCCCTCCTTGGTGTTCCAGGCGAGGATCGACTCCATCGTGTCCTCGACCGAGAGGATGAAGCAGGCCGAGCATTGGGGATGCTCCTCGAAGCCGACGTTGAACCACACGGGGCTGTTGAAGGCGGCCTTCTGATGAAGCAGGATGTGGGTGAGCTCGGCCTCGAAGGCGTCGGCGTCCTCGTCGGAGTCGAAGTAGTCGCCGTCACGTCCCCAGCCGGCGATCGTGCCGGAGACGCGGGAGATCATCTGCTTGACCGAGCTCTCGCGCTCGTCGGAGCCGATGCGGCCGCGGAAGTACTTCTGGGCGACGATGTTGGTCGCGTTCTGCGACCAAGACTTCGGGAACTCGACGCCGCGCTGCTCGAAGGCGGGGTTCGCCGGGTCGCCGATGACGGCATCGCGGAGCTCCCACTCGACCTCGTCGAAGGGGTGCACCCCCGGGGTCGTGTGACGGCGCGCGCAGCGACAGGCCTCCATCGCTCAGCTTTTGCGGTATTTGCAGCACTTTCCGGCATCCTCTATCTCCTCTTCTCTTCCAACGAACCTGTTTCAAGCGGTAACGATGCACTCTGCCCGGCCCTGCGGACGGAATCGGCCGACGGCGAAACCGCAAAATCCGGATTCGGCGTCTGCGGCGCGTCCGGCGTCGGCAGCGTTCCGAGAAACTGCAGGTACGCCCCGTAGTCGAGGTCGCGCAGCCCCTCGATGCAGAGTTCGCCGATCCGCGATGCGCGGCAGCTCGCCCCCGGCGGTCTCGATCGCGAGCTCGACGCGGTGCGACCAGCGCCTCGACGTCGGCGGCGCTGACCTGCCGCTTGTGGGTCGATCGCAGCAGTGCCGCCCGCAGCTTGGTGCGGTCGAAGCGCTGGCGCTCGCCGTCGCGCTTGCCGACGTAAAGCGGCTCGCGGTCGCTGCGCTCGTAGGTGGTGAAGCGATGACCGCACGCCGAGCACTCGCGGCGTCGCCGCAGTGGCGGCGCCGTCCTCGGCCCGGCGGCTCTCGAGTACCCGGGTCGGCCCGTCGCATCGCGTGCATTCCATGGTCCTGGATTCTACTTGGACTAGTGTTTTCCTGCTCTATAATCACACTAGATGTAGTGGCACGACGGGAGACGCTTGTCAGCGCCTGGCGGTGTGGCGATAATGGAATGCGATGAGCCGCGGGTGACAAGTTCAACGAGCGCCGGGACTCCGCCCTGGAGGCGATGGGCGAGCGCCGCGACGCCGCGGTCGAGAAGGTCGCCGACGCCAAGGCCACAGCGGCCGAGCACCATGGCCACGGCGAAGGAAGCCGCCGCTGAGCAGATCGCCAAGATGAAGCCGCGGCTTCGCGGCGTCTCGCACGAGTACGCGTTCTTCGTCTCGCTCGTGCTCGGCGCCGGCCTCGTCTTCCTCGCCAGGGGTACCGAAGCAACGGTGGCCGTCGCCATCTACGCCGCCAGCCTCTCCGCGCTGTTCGGTGTCAGCGCCCTCTATCACCGCGTCGACTGGCAGCGAACGTCGTCACGTCAGTGGATGCGTCGGCTCGACCACACGATGATCTTCGTCCTCATCGCCGGCACCGTCACGCCGTTCTCCCTCTTGGTGATGGAGGGCCCGCTGGCGACGGCGCTGCTGATCGCTGTCTGGGTCGGGGCCCTGGCGGGTGCCATCGTCGAGATGGTGTGGACATCGTCGCCGAAATGGGTCTCGGCGATCGTCTACGTCGCGGTCGGGTTGATCGGCGCGATCGGTTTCCCGGCGATCATCGCCGAGACGGGGCTTGTCGCGGGTCTGCTGATCGCCGGCGGCGGCGCGCTGTACATCACGGGCGCTGTCGTCTACGCGACGGGCCACCCCGACCCGAGCCCCACGGTGTTCGGTTACCACGAGATCTTTCATGTGCTCGTACTCGCTGCCGCCGCCGCCCATTTCGCTGCGGTCGCGTTTTACGCCCTGCCCGGTTAGCGGCGCTCAACCGTCGCGGATCGCCTCGCTCGCCTTGGCGCTGTCTCGCGCCCGCAGCGCTCGGCCAGCCCGCCTCATGGTGTCGTAGATGACCGGCAGCTCGAGATAGTCGATCAGGATCGCGATCCACGCTGCCCAGCTCGGCAGCGCGCTGCCGGTGGGCTCGCCGGCGAACTCCCCGACGATGAACTCGTCGGTGATCCAGAAGATGTGAAACCACTGCGAGTTGAGGAAGACCAGCATCAACACCGGTCCCGCGGCGAAGCCCTTTCGAAGCTCGTTGATGTAGACCAGCGAGCCACCGATCAGCGCCGGGATCTCCGTGTAGTCGACGAAGACGATGACGTGCTCGACGAACGTCGACGGGTCCCAGAAGCTCTCGTCGAACAAGCGGTAGGCGATGACGTCGGCGCCGAGCCAGTACAGATGCACGAGCTGAAGCACGAACAGCGCCGCGGCAATCGAGACGTTGAGCGCGTAGTGGCGCTCGTACCAGGCCCAGAAGCGGTGCCATGCCGACCTCATCGCCGGGGCCGGCGCACGAGCAGCCACGCCGTTACTAGGAGCAGCACCGGCCCCGCCAGAAAGAGCAGGTCGGCGACCGGCCCGCTCAGCGGATTGCTGCCGTGAAAGGCGAAATGGGCGAGCAGGAACGGGACTGCGGTCGGCGTGGCGGATTCCATCGCCCGCCGACGCTACAAGCGCTCGCTGACGCCACGGCCGCGATCAGCGGTGCTTGACGCCTTCTTCGGCGAAGCCGGCCAGCACCGGCTCGGTGATCGAGACTTGTTCCAGCGCGTCGTCGATCGCGGCGATCACATCGGAGGGCAGCTCGATCTCCGACGCCTCGGCGTTGGCGTGGACCTGCTCAGGGCGTGAGGCGCCGACGATCGCGGAGGCGAGCTCGTCGCGACGCAGGACCCAGGCGAGCGCGAGCTGCGTCATCGAGATGCCCGCGTCGTCGGCGATCGGCTTCAACCGCTTCACGGCCTCGAGCACCTCATCGCTCATGTAGCGGTCGATCGCGACGCTCATCTCCTCGTTCGCGGCGCGCGAGTCCTGCGGCGGGGGCGCCCCGGGCTCGTACTTGCCGGTGAGCACGCCCTGGGCCAACGGCGACCAGACGATCTGCGAGATCCCGTTGGCGGCGCAGAGCTCGAACACCTCGGCCTCCGGAGCACGCCAGATTGCGTTGTACTGCGGCTGCGAGGAGACGAACTTGGCGGCGCCGGCGACGTCCAAGCCCGCCTGAATCTGCTCGGGCGTCCACTCGCTGAAGCCGATGTAGCGCGCCTTGCCCGATTCGACGACCGCGCTCAGGGCCTCCATCGTCTCCTCGATCGGGGTCTCCGTGTCGAAGCGGTGACATTGGTAGAGGTCGACGTAGTCGGTGCGCAGGCGGATCAGGGAAGCGTCGATTTGCTTTGCGATCTGCTCGGCCGAGAGGCCGCGGTCGGTCTCCGACATCTGAAAGTAGACCTTGGTCGCAAGGATGTAGGAGCTGCGCTCGTAGTCGCTGAGGATCTCCCCCCATGCCTCCTCAGCGGCGCCGGTGCCGTAGACGTTGGCGGTGTCGAAGAAGTTGATCTCGGCATCGAAGGCGGCGCGGGTGCAGGCCTTGGTCTGATCGCGGGCGATGCCTCCCGAGTAGGTGAGCCAGGAGCCGAGCGAGATCTCGGATACGTGGATGTCGCTGTCGCCGAGCTGCCGTCGTTTCATCGGGCGAGCCTAGCGCCCGCCGCCCGTGTTCAACCTGCCGCGCGCGCGGCCGAGAACGCCTGCTGTCCCGGCGCCGTGGTGACGATCGCGGCGTCGATCGCCGCCGGGGAGAGCACGTCGCTCGATCACCATCACCGCGGCGCCGATCACGCCGGCGCGGTCGGCGAGCTGGCTGCGGACGATGCGCAGGTGGCGGGTCGCGAGCGGCAGCGAGCGCTGGTAGACGACCTCGCGGATCCCGGCCAGCAGCTGCTCGTGGGCCTGGGCGACGTCGCCGCCGATGACGATCACCGACGGGTTGAAGAGGTTGACCGAGGCGGCGAGCACCTCGCCGATCAGCCGGCCCGAGTCGCGCACCAGCGCACCGCCGCCGGCTCGCCGGCGCGCGCCAGCTCGACCACGGCGCGCGAGTCCGCCGGCCTCGAAGCCCTCGCGCTCGCAGCCGCGCCGCCATCGCCGCGCCGCCGGCCAGCGCCTCGAGGCAGCCGACGTTGCCGCAGCTGCAGGTGATCTCCTCGGCGCCTCGCGCCGGCGACGCGGATGTGGCCGATGTCGCCGGCGGCGCCGTCGGCGCCGCGATGGATGCGCGCCGTCGACGACGATCCCGCAGCCGATCCCGGTCGCGACCTTGACGAACAGCAGGTGGTCGACCTGGCGCCAGTTGGTCCAGTGCTCGCCGAGGGCCATGATGTTGACGTCGTTGTCGACGAGGACCGGGACGCGGTAGCGGTCGGCGAAGCGCTCGGGGATCGGGTAGCCGTCCCAGCCGGGCATGATCGGCGGGTTGCGCGGGCGCCCGGTCGCGTGCTCGACCGGGCCCGGAACGCCGATCCCGATCCCGCGCACGTCGTCGTCGTCGCGGCCGATCTCGCCGCAGCAGGACGTGGAAGCGCTCGTCGGCCCAGTCGAGCACCTGCTCCGGGCCCTGCGGCGATCTCGATGTCGCCGCTGTCCTCGGCGAGCACGCGTGCCGCCGAGGTTGGTGACCGCGAGCCGCGAGTGGGTGGCGCCGAGGTCGGCGGCGAGCATCACGCCCGCGTCCTCGTTGAAGGCGAACATCATCGGCGGGCGCCCGCCGGTCGAGTCGCTCTCGCCGACCTCGCGCAGCAGCCCGTGGGCGCGGAGCTGCTCGAGCCGCTGGGCGATCGTCGAGCGGGCCAGGCCGGTGCGGGCGAGCGAGGTCGGCGCGGGTGGCGCCGTCGCCGTCGCGGATCAGCTGCAGCATCGATGCCCGGGCCGAAGGGAGGCGCCGAGCGTGGATCGATCGCGCCATCGCGCACCGCGGAGTGAATCAGCGCGGGCTTTTGCTTGTCAAGCAGGCAAAAGATCCGCTCAACTAGAGCCAATTGCGAGACTTCAGATGTGTTGACCTGCGGACTTTTGCTTGACAAGCACAGCAAAAGTGGGATAGGTTCGCGGCGATGGAGGAGAGAGGCTCCGCGGCGCTGGAAGCGAGCGTCACGCTGCGCGACCGCGAGCGCAGCTGCGCGCCGGCATCGTCGGCACCGGCTTCATCGGCCGCGTCCACGCGCGCTCCGCGCGGCTCGCCGGGCGCCGGATCGCCGGCGTCGCCGCCTCCTCGCCCGAGCGCTCGCGAGGCCGCCGCGACGGAGCTCCGCGCCGAGCGCGGCTTCGCCGACGCGCCGAGGAGCTGATCGCCTCCGAGGCGCATCGACGTCGTCCACGTCTGCACCCCGAACCACCTCCACCTGCCGCTCGCGCTCGCCGCGCTCGAGGCCGGCAAGCACGTCGTCTGCGAGAAGCCGATCGCGCTCGACGCCGCCGGCGCCGCCGAGCTGGTCGCGCGCCGCCGCGCGCGGCCGATCGGGTCGCGACCGTGCCCTTCGTCTACCGCTACTACCCGACGGTGCGCGAGGCCCGCGCCCGCGTCGCGCACCGGCAGCCTCGGCGAGCTGCGACTGCTCCACGGCGGCTACCTGCAGGACTGGCTGCTCGGCGCCGACGACGACAACTGGCGGGTCGACGCCGGAGCTCGGCGGCGCCTCGCGCGCCTTCGCCGACATCGGCTCGCACTGGTGCGACCTGATCGAGTTCGTCACCGGCGCAGCGGATCGTCGCGCTGTCGGCGCGCACCGCCGTCGCTCACCCCGAGCGCCGCCGCTCCGGAGGCGCACTCGTTCGAGCGCGGCGGCGACGGCGACGGCGACGGCGCGCCGGGCGGTCGAGACCGAGGACATCGCCGCGCTGATGTTCGAGACCGACGCCGGCGTCGATCGGCTCCACCGTGATCTCGCAGGTCTCGGCCGGGCGCAAGAACCATCTCTGGTTCGAGATCTCGGGCAGCAGCCGAGGCGCTGTCGGCTTCGACCAGGAGCAGCCCGAGACGCTCTGGGTCGGGCCGCCGCGCCGGGACCGAGTCGATCCCGCGCGACTTCGACACGCTCTGCGCCCGAGGCGGCCGCCTACGTGACCCTGCCGGGCGGCCATCCGCAGGGCTATCAGCGACTGCTTCGACGCGTTCGTCGCCGAGACCTACGCGGCGATCGCCGGCGAGACGCCCGCCGACGGCCTGCCCGTCGGTCGACCGACGGGCTGCGCGCGGTGCGGATCACCGAGGCGGTGCTCGAGTCGGCGCGCAGCCGGCAGACTGGGTGGAGGTGGCGCCGTGAAGCTCGGGCTGCTCAGCGCCTGCATGCCCGAGCGCTCGCTCGAGCGAGGTCGCCGCCTGGGCCGGCGGCGCACGGCTTCGACGCGCTCGAGCTCGCCGCCTGGCCGCGGCTCGGCGACCGCCCGTTCGTCGCCCGCCACATCGCCGCGCGACGGCTTCGACGAGGCCGAGGTCGAGCGCGTGCGACGGCGACGCTCGACGACAACGGGCTCGAGCTCTCGGCGCTCGCCTACTACGACAACAACCTGCATCCGCGAGCCGCGCGCAGCGCGAGGCAGATCCACGGCCACCTGCGCGCGTGCATCGACGTCGCCGCGGCGCTCGGCGGCGTTCCGGTCGGCACCTTCGTCGGCCGCGACAACTCGAACTCAGCGTCGCCGAGAACCTGCGCGAGGCCGAGCGCGTGCTTCCCGCCGCTCGTCGACTACGCCGGCGAGCGCGGCGTGCAAGCTGATGATCGAGAACTGCGTGATGGAGGGCTGGCACCCCGACGGCTATCCCGGCAACCTCGCCTACTCGCCGGAGCTGTGGGAGTGGATGTTCGACCTCGGCCTCTGGCTCAACTTCGATCCCTCGCACCTGCTGTGGATCGGGATCGACCCGGTCGCGGCGCTCGAGCCCGTACGTCGACCGGGTGATCCACGCCCACGCCAAGGACGCCGAGACCTTCCCCGACGAGCGCAACCGCTACGGCTTCTTCGGCCGCATCTCGACGCGCGAGCAGGATCCCTGGGACATGGGCTGGTGGCGGTTCCGCGTTCCCGGCCTCGGCCAGGTCGACTTCCCCGGCTACGTCGAGACGCTGCGCGAGGGCGGCTTCGACGGCGTGCTCTCGGTCGAGCACGAGGATCCGGAGTGGGGCGGCACGCCCGGAGAAGATCGAGGGCGGGCTCGAGCTCGCCCAGCGCAACCTGCGGCCGCTGGTGGCCGGCTGATGGACGGCCGCCGCGACGCACCCCGGTGCTCGAGGTCCGCGACCTCGTCAAGGAGTACCCGGGCGTCAAGGCGCTGCGCGGCGTCGACTTCGAGGTTCGCGCGGGCGAGGTCCACTGCCTGCTCGGGCCCAACGGCGCCGGCAAGTCGACGCTGATCAAGTGCGTCTCCGGCGCGGTCGAGCCGACCGCGGGCGAGATCCTCGTTCAGCGGCGAGCCGCTGCCGCCGGGCGACCCGGCCGCCACCCTGAACCGCGGCGTCGCCACGATCTACCAGGAGCTCGACCTGGTCGAGGACCTGACGGTCGCCCAGAGCATCTTCCTCGCGCACGAGCCTCGCCGCGGCCCGTTCCTCGACCTGGAGCAGATGCGCAGCGACTCGGCGGCGCTGCTGGCGCGCCTCGGACACGAGGCGATCGACCCGCGGGCGCGGGTCAGCGCGCTGCGCCCGGCGGCCCAGCAGGTGGTCTCGATCGCCCGCGCGCTCTCGCACGACGTCCGCCTGCTGGTCATGGACGAGCCCTCGGCGATCCTCGACGAGGGCGAGATCGAGACCCTGTTCGGGGTCGTGCGCCGGCTCACCGCCGAGGGCGTCGGCGTCGTCTACATCTCCCACCGCCTCGACGAGATCCGCCGCATCGGCGACCGGGTGACCGTGCTCAGCGACGGGCGCACGGCCGCCACCGGGATCCCCGCCTCGACCTCCGACCGACGAGCTGGTCGAGCTGATGGTCGGCCACAAGGTCGAGCAGCTCTACCCCGAGCGGCCCGTCGGCGGCGACGAGGTCCTGCTCGAGGTCCGCGACATGCGACGGCTGCCGGCGGTCCGCGGCGTCAGCCTCGAGGTCCGCGCCGGCGAGGTCGTCGGGCTCGGCGGCCTGGTCGGCTCCGGGCGCAGCGAGCTGCTGCGCCTGATCTACGGCATCGACACGCCCGAGGAGGGCGAGGTCTACGTCGACGGCGAGAAGCTGCCGCCCGAACCGGCCCGACCGCGCGATCGCCGCCGGCCTCGGCCTCGCCCCCGAGGACCGCAAGTCGCAGGGGCTGCTGCTCGACTGGAGCCTGACCAAGAACGTCAGCCTCGCCGACCTCGGCCGCTTCGTTCGCGGCCTGCTCAACGTCCGCGCCGAGCGCAGCGCCGCGCAGGAGCAGCTGCGCGCGCTGAACACGGTGCCCGACGACCCCGACCGCATCGTGCGCCAGCTCTCCGGCGGCAACCAGCAGAAGGTCGTGCTCGCCCGCTGGCTGCTGCGCCACTGCCGGGTGCTGCTGCTCGACGAGCCCACCCGCGGCGTCGACGTCGCCACCAAGGCCGAGCTCTACCGGGTGATCTGCGATCTCGCCAAGGCCGGGCTCGGGGTCCTCGTCGTCTCCTCCGAGCTCGAGGAGCTGGTCGGGATCTGCAGCCGGATCCTGGTCATGCGCGAGGGCGAGCTGGTGGCCGAGGTCGCCGGCGAGGCAGCGAGCGAGCGCGAGCTGCTCAGCCACGCCGTGGCGCCAACCGATTCAACCGACTTCGTCGAGGAGGTTCGATGAACGCATCCGAGGACAACGCAGCACCGCCGCCCGGTCGCCGCGGCCGCCTGATCGGCCAGGTCAAGGGCCTCGAGATGCAGGAGTACGCGCTGGCGATCGTCGTCGTCGCTGCTGTTCGTCGTCGGCGCGATCCTCAAGCCCGACTCGTTTCCGACCTGGGACAACGTCCGCAACATGCTCACGCAGGCGAGCGTGGTCGGCGTCATCGCGATCGGCATGACCTTCGTCATCGCCACCGGCGGCATCGACCTCTCGGTCGGCTCGATGCTCGCCGCCGCCGGCGTCTTCGGCGGCATCCTCGTCGACCCCGAGGGCATCGACGATCGTCTTCATCCTCGGCGCGATCGGCTTCGCCGACGCTGCTCGGGACGATCAACGCGACCTCGATCGCCTTCGGCCGCGTCGTTCCCGTTCATCGCCACGCTGGCGATGTTCTCGATCGGCAAGGGAGTTGGCGCTGCTGCTCAACGACAAGCTGCCGGTCGGCCTGCTCGACCTCAACGGGGGCTCGTTCGGCGATCCGGCGCCGTTCTCGCTGCTGTGGTTCGGCACCGGGCGGATCGCCGGGATCCCGGTCTCGGTCTTCGTCTTCATCGCGATCACGATCGGCGGCTGGATCCTGCTCAACCGCACCCGCTACGGCCGCTTCGTGGTCTCGGTCGGCGGCAACCGCGAGGCCGCGCGCATCGCCGGCGTCCCGGTGCGCCGGGTGATCTTCAGCGTCTACGTGCTCTCGGGCCTGCTCGTCGGAATCGCCACCGTGCTGCTCTGCGCGCGCCTCGGCAGCGCCTCGCCGGTCAGCGGCAACCTCTACGAGCTCGACGCGATCGGCGCCGTGGTGATCGGCGGCACCAGCCTGATGGGCGGCCGCGCGACGATCGTCGGCACCTTCCTCGGGGTGCTGACCTTCGCCCTGATCTTCAGCTTGATGACGCAGCTCAACCTCTCGACCGAGGTTCAGCAGGTGGTCAAGGGAGCGATCGTGCTCGGCGCGGTCCTGCTCCAGCGGCCGGAGGCGCGACTTTGAGCCCGCGGCCCGAGATCGATGTCTCGTTCGCGGAACTCGCGATCGAACGTTCCATACCAACAGGAGGAGAGGTACCCAATGTCGCAGAAGCGACTTCACATTCCGATCGTTGCGATCGCGTTGGTGGCTGCCGTGTCGCTCGGTGTCGCTGCCTGCGGCGGCAGCGATTCGACCACGACCGTGACGGCATCGGCAACCGGTGACAGCGGCGACGCCGCAAGCGGTGGCGACTCCGGCGAGACGGTTCGCATCGTCGCCAGCGTGCCGCCCGACCGACCACGGCTGGCTCGGCGCGGTCTCCAAGAACGCGCAGGAAGCGGCCGACCAGTACGACGACGTCGAGTTCGAGCTGCTCGAGGCCGCCGACGCCGACTCGCAGGCCCAGCAGATCGAGCAGGTGATCTCGGACGAGCCCGACGCGCTGGTGGTACTGCCCCAGGACGGCGAGGCGCTGACGCCGGTCGCCCAGAAGGCCGAGGAGGCCGGGATCCCGGTGATCAACGTCGATCGCCTGTTCTCCGAGCCCGACGCCGCGACGGCGACGGTCCTCGGCGACAACTACCAGATCGGCGTGCTCGCGGCCGACTACATCGCCGAGGAGCTCGGCTGTGAGGGCAACGTGGTCGAGATCCAGGGGCTCGCCGGGATCTCGGTGACCGAGGAGCGCACCCAGGGGTTCGAGGACGAGCTCGACAAGCAGTGCCCCGACGGAGGCGTCGAGATCGTCGCCTCGCAGCCGGGTGACTTCAACCCCGACACGGGCCTCAAGGCGATGGAGAACATCCTCAGCGCCGAGGACCAGATCGACGCCGTCTACACGCACGACGACGACATGGCCCAGGGCGTCGTTCAGGCGATTCGCAACGCCGGCCGCGAGGACGAGATGTTCCTCACGGGCGTCGGCGGCTCGCAGGCCGCGATGGAGCAGATCGCGGAGGGTGGCCTCTACCGGGCGACCTTCCTCTACAACCCGAGCATGGCCGGAACGGCCGTCAACATGGCGCGCCTGATCGCCCTCGATGAGGGCTTCCCCGAGCTCGTTCCGCCCGAGGTGCCGCGTCAGATCATCGTCCCCGCGGCGGTGGTCACCGAGGAGAACGTCGCGGACTACGAGCAGTACGCGTTCAACTAATCGCTCTCCGAGCATCGACCCGCCGGGCGCCACGCGCGTCCGGCGGGGAGGCTCGGCTCAGTTGACCCGAGTAGCCGCGGCGGCGCCGTGCGGCTGCTTGGCAGCTTCGATCAGCGCCACGACGTCGCCGTCGCGGCCGTCGCGGATCAGCTCGATCGGATCGGGCTCGCCGTTGACGATCTCCTCGAAGAAGGCCTTTCGGTCCTGGTAGGTCGGCAGGGTCGCCTTGGCCCAGCCGCGGGCCTCGTTGAGCAGCACCGCGAGCCGGGCGTAGGGCTCGCCGAAGCCGTCGGCGATCTCGCGCTTGATCCGCTTCGCCAGCGCGGGCGAGGCGCCGGCGGTCGAGATCGCGATCGCCAGCGGGCCGGTGCGCACGATCGCCGGCAGGATGAAGTTGCAAAGCGAGGGCACGTCGACGATGTTGACGAGCATCGCCCGGCGCTCGGCGTCGTCGTAGACGGCGATGTTGACGTCGGTGTCGTCGGTGGCGGCGATCGCCAGGAACTTGCCTTCGAGGTCGGCGGCTTCGATACTCGCGCCGCTCCCACTTGATCGAGCCCTCCTCGGCGTAGGCGCGCAACGCCTCGTTCGCCTCGGGCGCGACCAAGGTCACCTTGCCGTCGCAGGCGAGCAGCCCGTCGACCTTCTCGAGGCCGATCTCGCCGCCGCCGACGACGAGGCAGTCGCGGCCGCTGAGTCGCAGGCAGGCGATGTAGAACGGCGTTTCGAGCATGCCGCGCACGCAGCTCTGATCGCAGATGCCACGACGGAACTGACAGACGCATTCCTTGCCTGCATAGGACTGTGCGGGCATGGCGTTGAGGTTAGAGAAGCAGCGACGGCAGCTCGGCCATCGAGTCGAACGTGGTCGCCGCCCGCGGCAGCGAGGACGCTCGCCTCGACATGACCCGGTGTAGCCGAAAGCGGCCATGCCGGCGGCGACCGCGGCCTCGATCCCCAGCACCGAGTCCTCGATCACGGCGCACGCTGCCGGCTCGAGCGCCGAGGCTCGCTGCCGCGTGCAGGAAGAGGTCCGGCGCCGGCTTGCCACGGGGGACTTCAGTGGCGCTGAAGATCCGGCCGGCAAAGCGTTCGGCGAGTCCGGCCGAGGCGAGCGTGATCTCCATCTTCGTATGGGTGCCGTTGGAGGCGACGCAGATCTCACCCGAGATCTGGTCGAGCGCCTCGATCACGCCCTCGATCGGATCGACGCCCTCGGCCAAGGCCGCGTTCTGGCGCGCCCGGTACTGCTCGGTGAAGCCCTCGGGCAGAGGGTGTCCAAGCTTCGCTTCGATGCTCTCGACCGCATCGGGCCACCAGCTGCCGACGTAGTCGCGCATGCATTCCTGCGTCGTCATTGGCAGCCCGACCTCCGTCAAGCATGCAGCCATCACCGAGCACGTGATCGGCTCGGAATCGACGAGCACACCGTCGCAGTCGAAGATCACCAAATCGGGCAAGCGGGCGAGGATACGGACGGCGTAAATGGCACGCAGAAGCGATGTCCAAGACCCGTAGTAGTTAGTGCCCGTAGCCGTGGGGCCGTTCGAACCCCCTGCTACTCTCGCCGCCGAAATGCGACTGATCGTCACCGAGAAGAACAACTCCGCCAAGAAGATCGCCGAGATCCTCAGTGGCGGCGAGGCGTCCGACGACGCCACCTACAAGGTCCCGTTCTACACCTGGAGCGATGAGAACGGGCCGCAGATGACGGTCGGCCTCAAGGGTCACGTCATGGGCGTCGCCTTCCCCGAGGGCTACTCGAACTGGCAGGAAACCGATCTGCACGAGCTCATCGACGCGGAGCTCGTGCCCGAGCCGACCGATAAGAACGTGGTCAAGGCCGTGCGCAAGCTGGCAAAGGACGCCGACTCGATCGTGATCGCCACCGACTACGACCGCGAGGGCGAGCTGATCGGCCTCGAGGCGCTGCAGCAGATCCTCGAAGTCAACCCCGGCGTCGCCGCGGCCGAGATCACAGCGCGCCCTCCGATCAAGCGCGCCCGCTATTCCGCCTTGACCAAGGAGGAGATCGAGCACGCCTTCGCCGAGCTCGACGAGCTCTCCTACGACCTCGCCTACGCCGGCTCGGCGCGCCAGGACATCGACCTGATCTGGGGGGCGACGCTGACCCGTGCGGTTTCGCTCGCCAGCCGTCGTTTCGGCTCCAACTTCCTCTCGGTCGGCCGCGTCCAGAGCCCGACCCTGGCGCTGATCGTCGAGCGCGAGCTGGAGCGCCGCGCCCATGTGCCCAAGCCTTTCTGGGAGCTCTTCGCCAACTTCTCGCACCCCGACGGCAGCTTCGAGGCCCACCACGCGACCGACAAGTTCTGGGACAAGGCCGAGGCCGACGCGGCGCTCGCCGCCACAGCGAGCCCGGGCATCGTCAAGGAGGTCTCGTCGAAGCGCAACACCCGCAAGCCGCCGACGCCGCTGAACACGACAGCATTCACGACTGACGCCTCATCTCGACTGGGAATCACGCCGGCGGCCGCGATGCGGATCGCCGAGGACCTCTACATGGACGGCTTCATCTCCTATCCGCGCACCGACAACACCGTCTATCCGAAGTCGCTGAACACGCGTGAGCTCGTCAGCGCGCTGGTGCGTATCCCCGACTTCGACGCCGCCAACGGCCTGCTCGAAAAGGGCGAGCTCGTCGCCACGCGAGGCAAGAAGGAAACGACCGACCACCCACCGATCTACCCGACCCAGGCGGTCTATCCGAATGCTCTCGAGGGACCCAAGCGCCGTGTCTACGAGCTCGTCGTGCGGCGCTTCTTGGCGACCTTCTCGGAGCCGATGATCACCGAGTCGACGCGGGCCGACATCGAGGCGGGCTCGGAGACCTACTTCGTTCGCGGCTCGGTCGTCGTCGATCCGGGCTATGCCTCGATCTACACCTACGCCCGCTCCTCCGACGACGAGATCCCCGCGCTCGAGGAAGGTCAGAGCCTCGAGATCGACGGTGAGCCGTGGATCGTCGACAAGGAGACCCAGCCGCCGTCGCGGATCAGCCAGGGCAAGCTGATCGAGCTGATGGAAGAACGCGGCCTCGGGACCAAGGCGACGCGCGCGGACATCATCCAAAAGCTCTACGACCGCGGTTACGCCTATGCCAACCCGCCGATTCCCTCGGAAACCGGGATCGCCCTCTACAAGGCCTTTCACCAGTACGTGCCGCGGATGGCGACACCCGAGATGACGGCCGAGCTGGAGCTCGACATGGACAAGATCGCCGCCGGCGAGACCTCCAAGGACGAGGTCGTTCGGATCAGCCGCGAGATGCTGCACACGACCACGACCGAGCTCGAGGGCAAGAAGGAGGATCTCGCCAAGCAGATTTGGGAGGGGATGGACGAGGACAAGTTCCTCGGGCCCTGCAAGGTCTGCGAGGAGGCCGGTCGCAAGCGCTCCAACGGCGAGCCCAACCGGCTGCGAATCATCGATCTCAAGGGCGGCAAGCGCATGTACGGCTGTGAGGGCTGGAACCGCGACGATCCAGAGTCGCCCGACTCCTGTCGCGTCAGCGGTCCGCTGCCCGGCCGCTTCTTCGAGCTCTGGCGCCTCGAGGAGCGTTGCTCGGTCTGCGGCGAACGGCCGCGGCTGACGGTGAAGAAGCGTGGGCCCGGGCGCCCGTGGAAGCTCTGTCTCAACGACGACTGCCCGACGATGGTCGAGATGCGCGAGAAGCGCGCCGAGCGCGAGGCGGCCAAGGAAGCTCGCGAGAAGGCCAAGGCAGACGGCGCCGCGGAGGCGCCGGCCGACGCCGACGGCGATGCCCCGAAGCAGCCGGCCAAGGGCGGTGGGCGTAGGCGCCCGAAGAAGCCGGCGCCGACCACCGCCCGGACCAAGCGGGCGCGCACCTAGATGAGATAGCCGGCGCGCGGCCGTGTTCATCACCCTCGAGGGCATCGACCGCTCCGGCAAGACGACGCAGGCGGCGCTGCTGGCCGAGGCGCTGGGTCCCGAGACGCTGCTCTTGCGCGAGCCTGGCGGCACCGAGGTCGGCGAGCGCATCCGCGAGATCCTCAAAGCTCCCGATCTGGAGCTCGCCGTCGGCGCCGAGCTGATGCTCTTCGGCGCTGCGCGCGCCCAGCTCGCCGCCACGGTGATCGAGCCGGCCAAGGATGAGGGCCGCGACATCGTCTGTGACCGCTACATCGATTCGACCGTCGCCTACCAGGCAGCGCCGCTCGGCCGGCTGTTCGTCGACGAGCCCGGCCAGGAGCGTCGCGGCGCGCTCGAGATCGGCCGCGAGCTGGTGGAGCAGATGAACGCTCTCGTCATCGGCGGCTGCGTGCCCGACCTGACGCTGCTGATCCGCATCGACGTCGAGGAGGCTGGGCGCCGGGGCCAACAGCGCCTCGAGCAGGGAGCTCGCGACGGCGAGGACCGCTTCGAAGCGCGAGGAATCGAGTTTCAGCGCGAGGTGGCGGCTGCATACGACGAGCTCGCCAAGAGCCACCCGCAGCGGATCGTGGTCGTCGACGGAGCCGGTGAGCCGGCCGACGTGCATGATCGGGTGATGGGGGCGGTCCGTCAACGGCAGCAGTGAAGGGAGCGGGTAAGGCGGTTAAGGCGTCGCAGCGAGCCCGGAACGGACGTGGTCGACTTTTGCCTCGCTATAGGTGGATAACGTCGTTGACGTCTGTAGCCCTACCGGATTTACGCCGACTCCCTTTACTGCCGCCGTTCGAGCGATCGAATCTCGCGCAATCTTGAGATGACCACCACAAGCGCCCAAACCCCGCCGTCGATCGACGCTGCCACAGCGGATCAGCCCGCGGCCAGGTTGGCGCTCGCGAGCGCTGTCGCTGATCCCTTTCACGCCTACCTGCTGGCTGGGCCGGCCGGCTCGGGCAAGCGCGCCGCAGCCCGCGCCCTGGCGGCGGAGCTGCTCGCCGATGGCGCCCCCGATCCCGGCGACGCGCGCCGCCGCGCTCTCGCGGATCCGTCGCCGCATCCCGAGCTCGTCTGGCTGCGCCCACCCGGCGTCCAGCACTTGGTCGAGGAGGTCCGCGAGCGAGTGATCTCGGCGGTTGCGTATCGGCCGTTCGAGGGCGAACGTCGCGTCTTCGTCATCGAAGCCGCCGAGGCGATGGCCGAGGAAAGCCAGAACGCCCTGCTGAAGACCTTGGAAGAGCCGCCGCCCTTCGCCCACCTGATCCTCGTCAGCGCCGAGCCGGAAGCGCTGCTCGAGACGGTGCGTTCGCGCTGTCGCACTGTGGCCTTCGCCCGCCTCGCGCCGGAGGCAATCGAGACGCGCCTCGAAGCCGACGGCGATCCCGCCGAGCGCCGGGCCGCGTCGCGGCTATGCGGCGGCGACGCCGATCGCGCCCGCTTCCTCCTCGCAGCGGAGGGTGTCGCACTTCGCGCGGCAGTCGAGGGGCTCGCGCGCTCGGCCCGGTCCGGCGATCTTGGCGAGGCGCCGTGGCTGGCGCTGGCGAACGCCGCCGAGCAGGCGGGAGAGCTGGCCGCTGCCGACGTCCGCAGCCGTGCCGCTGAAGCTGAGGAGGCAGCCGCGGAGCGCTCGGGGCCTGCGGCGAGAAAGCGCGCGCGCGACGCCGAGGAGCTGGCCAAGCGAGCTTCGCGGCGGGCTCGCACCTCGGCCCTCGACTTCGGTCTCGCCCTGCTCGGTGCCTGGCTTCGCGATCTCGCCGCCGTCGGCGATGGTGCCGCGGAGCTCGCGCTCAACAGCGACCGCATGGCGCAGCTGCAACAAGACGCAGCCGGGCTCGATCCCCGCCGCGCCCGGCGCGGCGCCGAGCTCGTGATGCAGACCCGCCGCCGCCTGCAGGTCAACGTTTCCGAGCAGCTCGCGCTCGAGGCGCTCAGCTTCCGGGTTTCGTTCTTGCTGCGCTAACCGGTCGTTTTGCTTCAACGTTCGGCCAGGCTGAGGCCATGCTCTCAACTCTGCCACCGAAGGCGCCGATGGACCCGCAGGCATGTGGTTGCGTGACACCCAACTTGGCCGGCGCGCCCGTCTACAGGCGGATGGGGGATTCGCGCTTCCAACCGTCATGCTCGGCATGCTGGCCGCGTTCGGGCTCGCGACCGCGATGGTCGTCTCCTCGGTCAGCGCCGGCTCCGGCACGACGCGCGACACCAACACCAAGTCGGCCTTCAGCGTCGCCGAGGCCGGGGCGAGCCAGGCGCTGCTTCGCTACAACAGCTTCACCACGACGGCTGCGAAGCCGTGCGTCACCGAAGGTCCTGGCGGTCAGGCTTATCTCGACGAGTCCGGCGCACTCGCCGATCCGCCACAGCCGACGGGCTGGTGTGCACCGGTGACCGCGACCACATCCGGCGGCAGCTATCGCTACGACATCAAGCCTGGGGCCGCCGGGATCTTGATCATCTCCACGGGGGTCTTCGACGGGATCACGCGCCGGATCAAGGTAGGGACCACCTACGTCGCCAATCCTCCGCCCAGCGGCGCCACGCCCTTCGACACCTTCGACGTCATCGCCAAGGACGGCATCACCCTCAACTCCGGAACAAGGATCGCCGCCAACGTCGCCACCAACGGCACCTTGGACCTCAACAGCGGTTCCAGGATCTACTGCGACAACGCCCAATACGGGTCGATAGTCCTCAACAGCGGCAGCTCGATCGGCTGCGCGGGAACCACCCCGAACATCGACGTCCCTGACGTCGACACCACTCCGTATCGGACAACGAACAACAACTCGTTGATTGGGACCGGCTGCTGGAACTACTCGTCGGTGAGCAAATGGCTGATCGTCAACTCGGGATGCTCGATCACCCTCGGTCAGTCCGGCGTAACTCACAACTACTACTTCTGCCGGCTCGAGCTCAACTCCGGCTCGCGCCTGTTCATTCGCAACGGCGCGACGGTCAACATCTGGTTCGGCCCCCCCAACCTCTGCGGGAACATCGATGAACCGCTCCTCAACAACTCGGGCTCAGACATCTCGCCGGTTTCGATTTCCGGTGCCACCACGAGGCTGACGATGCTCGTCCATAGCTACCCCCCGAAACCGACCAAGGTCCTTTTCAACTCGGGCGGGCTGTGGTTCGACTGCAATCACAGCTTCCTCTTCTACGCGCCGACGACCGATCTCACGCTCAACAGCGGTCCCCACGTTTGCGGCTCCGTAGCGGCCAAGTCGCTGTACATGAACTCCGGCTCCACGATCAGCAAGAGCGTCTTCGGGGCCAACTGGGAGCTGCCAGGATCGAGTGGCGCAGTGACGCCGCACTTCAACGCGAGCGATTTTCTTGAGTGTGTGCCGGTGAACACCTCGACCACTCCCGACACCGGCTGTTGAGCGAACCGATCGAGGTTGTCCGCGAGCCGTAGATAATTCGCGCATGGCCCGAAGCTCTACGCGTTCGGTTCGCCGCAGGCCCTTCGGCGTCCGCCTCTACCTGGCGGTCGCCTTTGCCGCTGTGGCGCTGACCGCAGCCGGGCTCGCCTACCTGCTGGTTCCCGACCCGAATCAGGAGGTCGCGGCGACCGAGCTCACCCAGCTCGCGCTTGGGCGCACCGACACCCTCGCCGATGAGATCGCGACGCGTCCGCGGGGCGCCGCCGCGGCGACGCTGGCCGGCATTCCCGAAGAGGGCTTCTCAGCCTGGGTCTTCGATGACGATGGCGTCCTCACCAGCCCCGAGCGCTCGGGTGGGATTGCGCTCGCGGATGTGCCAGGCTCGCGGCGGGCGGTCGCAGCCTCGGTGATCGGCAGCCGCTTCGTCGAGGAGCTTCCGGATGAGGTGACGCTGGTTGCGGTGCCGATCCTGCGCAACGGCAGCATCGACGGGGCCCTGCTCGGGCGCTCGAGCCCCTCGCCGCAAGTCGAAGAGGCGATCGACGAACTGCGCAGCGAGCGCCTAACCGCACTCGCGGTATCGCTTGCGATCGCGATCCTGATTTCGTTTCTGATCGCCAGCGCGATCACCTCGCGGATCAAGCGCCTCGCCGACAGCGCCGCTCGAATCTCCGAGGGCGACCTCGATGAGCCCCTGGAGGCGCCTGGGGGTCGCGACGAGATCACCGATCTCGGTCGCGCGCTGGAGACGATGCGCGGCGCCCTGCGCCAGACGTTCAGCGCCCTGCGCGAGGAGCGCGACCGCTTATCGGCGATCTTCGAGGCGCTCTCGGACGCGGTCATGGTCGTGCAGCCCGACGACGAGGTCCGGTTCTTCAACGCGGCGGCGGTGGATCTGATCGACTCCGACGGGCGCGCGATTCGGCCGTTGATCCCGTGGCTTCGCCGGGCCGCACGGGGCAATGTCGCCGAGAGCGACGCGCTTGGCGTCGGCGAGCGTGTCTACTCGCTCAACGCCCGCCGCCTGCCGGCCGAAGATGCCGTGCTGATGGTCGTTCGCGACCGCACTCGAGAGCTTCAGCGCGAGGTGGCCGAGCGCGACTTCGTCTCCAACGCGGCCCACGAGTTGCGCGCCCGCGACGCCGGCGGACAGCTTCTGCTGGTCAGCGAGCCGCGAGGCGTCTCGTCCAGGCCAGCGCCACTTGATGGCTCGGCTCCGGGCGGTCGCCCGCACTCGCTGACGTCGCCCCCGGGTTGTCGAGGTTGGTTCCTGCCCGGGTGCGGATCGGCTCATCGGGCCGGACCACTCTTATCATCGGGCTGCCCATCAAGTGGTACCTCGCACGTCTGCGCACCAGGCCACGCCGGCTGCTCGTCGACCCGCTCGGAAGGCGACCGCAGGCACTGCGGAACGCCCTCGAGCACCTACGCCTGCCGCGGCCTGTCCGAGCGCCTGTCGTTGCCGTGACGGACGCCACCGCGGAGGCCTCGCTCGAGCCGCGCATCGTGGCTCCGTCGCGATGCCTCGACGTCGGGCGAGACGGATCAGACGGTGCTCGATGTTGGAGGAGGGAGGGTGGCGCTCGTTTCGGCCGCCGATGCCCGCCGTCTTCGCCCGCGTGTGCCAGCATCACCGACGGCCTCGTGGTGGATGTCGGCGCCAACACCGGCTTCTACTCGCTCTTGGCGGCTGCGTTCGTCCGATCTTCAGATTGTCGCCGTCGAGCCGTATCCCGTCAGTGGTCGGCTTGCTCGAGTGCAACATCACCGCGCAACGGCCTCAATTCACGGATCGACGTGCTCCAGAAGGCACTGGGGATCACCGGGTCGCCGAACTCTTCGTACCCTCAGCGCCCACGGTCTCGTCGAGACGAGTGCCACGTTGAGCTCGGGTTCAAGGAGACGTTCGAGTCATCGGTACACGTCGATGTCGCGACACTGGATAGCATGGTCGGGATCGGCATGTGGGTCTCGTCAAGATCGATGTCGAGGGCTCTGAGGACATCGTGCTCGATGGAGCGAAACGGTGCCAACGAGCACCGCCCTTTCGTGTTCCTCGAAGTCCTCCAGGTTCGCGAACATGGACGAATTGACCGCTGCGACGAGAGATCGGGTACCTCGACTTTCCCTTCACGCCAGGGCGCGTCGTGCGTCGTCGTCGGGGGCGTTCGACCTTCGCGGACTCAACCACTTCTGGGCGCCTCGAGAACGCCTGGACGATGTCAGGACGATCATGGACGCGCTGGGCTCGAGCTCGAACACGGTCGAGCGACCGCGCAGTAGCGTCGCACAGGCGGCGCGCGGCACGAGTCGGCCGCCTGTCCCGAAGTCGTGCTGCCCGGGTTGGCCCGGCGAGGCCGGGACGGCCGAGTCAAGTCGAGAAGGGCCCGCAGGTCGGCGGGTGGACCCGCGACGTAGGGCTCCAGCGGTCGGGGTTGGAACGGTTCGTCGGCGATCACGTCGGTCCATCCGCCGTGCGGACCACGCCTGCCGCGCCACGAGAAGGCGTCGGTGAGCAGCTCGAGGTAGCGCCGGCCCTGGAGGTGCGGGGACCATCGCAGCAGGGCATCGCGGCGGGCCCGGTTGGCCATGCGGGCGCGCAGGTCCTCGTCGTCGAGCAAGCGATCGACGCCCTCCTCCCACCCGTCGAGATCGACGGCCAGCACCCCGGAGCGCCACGAGTCGATGGCGTCGACGAAGGACGCCGTGGCGCTGGCCACCGTCGGCGTGCCGGCGAGCGCCGCCTCCATCCATTTGATCGCGCTCTTGCCCTCGTTGAAGATGCGCTCCGGCTCGAGCGGGGCGAGGTTGACGTCGAGGTTCGCGAGGACCTGCGGCAACTGGTACCAGGGGAGGAACGGGATCCGCCGGACACGGGATGCGAACGGCATCAGGGCGGCCGACTCTGGCAGGTAGCCGCCGAGCCAGAGCTCGACGCCGGGATGCCGGCGGAGCACGTCGAGGATCGCCGGCTCGACGTAGTACCAGTCGTGGTCATGGGTGATCGTGCCGCTGACGTAGCCGATCCGCAACGGGCCGGGCAGGCGCGGGCGCGCAGCGTGTCGTCGGACGCCTTCGCCGAGCAGCACGCCGACACCGTTGTCGAACCGTGCCGCTGGCAGGCCGGTGACGTCGCGGGCATGGTCGACGAGCGTCTCCGTGCTGCCGATGTACCCGTCGCAATGCTCCATCGTCGTCCGGTAGCGATGGACGCCGTGCAGCCATCCGTCTGCCTCGGCGGGCGACAGGATCTGCAGCGCCGGGATCTCGTCGGCGATCGACGGATCGAAGATCAGGTCGTCGGTGTCGAAGACGACGGGCATGCCCTGGGCCCGGGCGTGGTCGATCAGGTCGAGCACCTGATGCGGTCGCCGGAACACGATACACAACCAGCACGTCACTGGCGTCGATCAGCTCGAACAGCTCCGGGTCCCAGTAGTAGCGCGCTTCGGCGGCGACTCCGTGAAGGGCCATCCCCTCGATCGGCAAGCGCGCTCGATATCGGAGGCAGGCGCCGTCGATCCCCGCCATGAACACGACGCGACGGATCGTCGGTGCGTCGCTGCGCCGTTGCGGCGACGACGTCGACGTCGCCGTCAGCTCGGCGTACGTCGCCTCCAAGCCGTCGAGCTGCTCGGCGAGCCCGCGGATTCGGACGTTGACGCGAGTCGTGCCGTCGCGCAGCCGATCGAGCAGGCCCGACTTCGTCGACGAACCGGCGCATCGCGCTGGGCGAGCGCCGCCGGATCGGCCGAGGGCACGAGCAGGCCGTTGCGCTCGTGCTCGACGACCTCCTCGGGCCCGAGGCTGTCGCTGGCGATCACCGGGAGCCCGTGGACCAGCCCTTCCCGTGTCGCGAGGCTGTAGGACTCGCGCATCACGGACGGGACCACGAGGACGTCGTGCTGGGCGAGGACACGATCCATCGCGGCCGGATCGAACGGTGGGCGGACGCGGATGGGCATCGAGCCCAGCGACACGCCGGAGGCGCGGACGTAGTCGCGGGACCCGTAGGCGTTCAGCGTCCAGCCGTGAGAAGGCATTGCTCGGCACGCCTCCAGGAGCACCCCGATCCCTTTCAGAGGGTGGCTCCCGCCGTAGTACAGGAAGCGGACGCCGGCGCCCGTCGTGGTGCGCTCGACCACCGCAGCGTCAGGCCGCTCGGGCAGGCCGTTCTCGTCGACGCGGAGCGTTGCCGGATCGACGCCGTTGGCGGCGAAGACATGGGCAGCGCTCTCCGACACCGCCAGAACGATGTCGACATGACCGAGCTGACGGGCGAGGTAGGCCCGCCGGCCATCGAGGAACTGGCGTGTCGTCTCGCATGGGCAGACGCCGACCTCGACGACGGAACAGCACGGCGTGATCGTCGTGTCGGCGAGGAACTGGCGGGCGCAGAACCACCAGAAGTCGTGCATCGAGAGGACGACCTTGGCACCGGCCTCCTTGGCGGCACCGAGCAGGCCCGCTCCGAGGCCCTGGACGGAGTGGGCGTGCACGACGTCGGGCCGAACGTCGTCGAGCCAGCGGGCGAAGTCGTCGCGAACGGCGGGGTTGTCGAAGTTCTGCCAGTCCGCCCAGCTCGTGTACGGCGTGATCACGATGCGGCGGATCGGCAGGCCGGTCTCGTCGAACTCGTTCCACCCGTACAGCGCGGGCAGCTCGGCGTCGAGGTGGCCGGTGTAGACGGCCACGTCGTGGCCCCGCCCCCGGAGGCCACGGGCCAGCCGCTGCGGTTGCAGCGTGCCGCCGGACACGAAGTTCGGAGGGAAGTAGGCGTTGACGACGGCGATCCGCATGGGCGGGTTCAGATTCCGCGGCGCAGCCGGCGAACGCGGGCAAGTGCCTGGGCGAGGGCCAGGCGGGGCCCGCCGTCCCTGAGCAGGGCCGCCACGATACGGAAGTCCTGCCGGACCCCACCCCATCGCCACACCATCGCCGGACCGCCGTCAGGCGTGGCACTGCCGACGGGCACCACGTTCTCGGCACTGCGAGTAGCGGCCCGGCAGAACTGGTTCAGCGGGACGGCCACGGCGGACCACCGTGACTGCTCACCGAGGGCGGTCGCCGCTCGCGCCATCGCCCTGCCGTCCGGCCTCGTCGGAGATCAGCTCATCGAGCGCCGGGACGAGCGCGTCGAGGTCGCCGGCGCGGGACGGTGCGGCCTGCACCGGCCGTGGCGATGGTCGTGGCGAGCGCGTCTGCCGGCGGTCGTGACGACGGGCAGCCCCGCCCAGAGGTACTCACGGAGCTCCGGTCCGAAGCCGAGGCAGGCTTCGAGCGCGCCGACTGTGGGTGAGCAGCGCGATGTCGGCGTCGACGAGGAGCTGACGCCGCTCGGCGTCGGTGAGCCACCCGGTCGTCACGACGTGCGAGCCGGCGATCGCCAGCTCTCCGGCGATCCGTTCGACGTCGGGACGCGGCGACGTGAAGACGAGCGTGACGTCGGCGTGGCGGCGGCGCAGCTCGTGCACGGCGCGGACGGCGAGCCGGGATCGAGCTCGTCGTGGCGGGCGGCACCCCACACGATCGTGAGCGAGGACGACGGGCGCCGTTCGGGACGGACCTCGTCGGGGACGCCCGACGGGACGATGCCGACCGCCGCGCCCGGCCAGCGCATCCCGGCGACCCGTCGACGTGATCGCGGCCAGCCGGCCGAGCCAGAGGTCTCGATGGCGCTCGTCCGCGGCGAGGAGGTAGTCCGCCCGGAGCAGCAACCGCCTCGAGCAGACCGTCGCCGCGGGACTCGGGTGGCAGCGTGGCGTGGAGGTCGGCGACGACCACCCTCGCCGTCTGCAGGATCCAACGGGTGCGCTTCGACCACCTCCGCAGTGGTGACGATCACGTCGCTCCAGTGGGCCAGCGCCTGCAGGGTCTGGGTCGACGTCACGGTGCTCGCCAGCGAGCGGATCGGCACGGGTGCGTCGACCTCCTCGGCGGCGCCGAGCGTGACCACGACGACCTCGTGCTCGCCGGCCAGCTCGGCGGCGAGGTGGCACGTCCGTGTCCGCCTCGCGATCGACGGGCGCGACGATCGGCGCCGCCGTGTCATCAGGACGCGCCGGCGCCCGGCGAACAGGCGGTCGAGATCAAGGCTCTGGCGGATCAGCCTGGTCGCGGCGACGGCGTTCGGCGCCTCGACGGCGTCGGCGAAGGGATCGGCGAACAGGCTCCGGTGAACTCGTACAGCGTTCGATCGGCGAGCACGTCGACCATCTCGTCGGCATGGTCGAGCCGCAGCGGCTCGAGCCTCAGCCGCGCCGTCGTCAAGAGCCCGTCAACCACGAAACTGACACCAACTGACCTTCACCAAATAGACTTCCGCCGTGTTTGATTTTGCCTTGACGCCGAACTTCTTGCCCTGCGCGATGGGGTGCGCGAGTTCGCCCGTACCAACGTTATCCCCATCGCCGAAGAGGGCGACCGCGAGCGGCGACTGGTTCCCGAGGTTGCCACCGCCTTCCACGAGGCCGGCTTCGTCCGGCCCTGGTTCGACCAGGCCAGAACGAGCGAAGGGCTCGTGACCGCCGGCGCCGTCATCGCCGAAGAGCTCGGCTACGCCGATCCGGCGTACGCGAGCTACCTGATGCTGCCCGCGTTCTTCAACCGCATCGTGCTCGGCTATCTGTCGGGCGCGGCCAAGGAAAAGCTGCTCGCGCGACCTCGATCGCGAGCACGCCGTTACGTCTTTCGCAGCTTCTGAGCGAGCGGCAGGAAGTGACTTCGGCGCGCTGGCGGTGAGCGCCACCCCGAACGACGTGGGCTACACGCTCAATGGTCGCAAGGAGTACAGCTCAAACCTGCGCCAGGCCAGCCGCGTCATCATCGTCGCCCGAACCGCGCCCGGCGCCATGGGCGGCTTGAGCTGGTTCCTGGTGCCGATGGACGCCGATGGCGTGGTCATCGGCGACCGCTGGGAATCGCTCGGCATGCGCGCGATCGACATCTCGCCGCTCGACCTCAACGACGTGCAGGTCCCGCTCGATCATCGCCTCGGCGAGGAGGGCCGCGGGATGTGGATGTTCAACGAGCACCTCGCCCAGTCACGGACAGGCATCGCGGCGATGGCGGTCGGCATCGCTCGCCGGGCGCGCGACATCGTGCTCGACTTCGGTCTGCATCGCCGCGTCTACGGCGACAAGCTGACCAAGATGCAGGACTACCAATTCCGCATCGCCGAGATGGAGATGGAGATCGCGGCGGCGCGCGGCCTGGTCGGCTTGTCAGCCCAGAAGTCGGATGCCGGGCTCGACCACGCCAAGGAGGCCAGCCTGGCCAAGCTGTATGCCGGCCAGATGGTGATGCGCGTTACCGCCGAGGCCGTGCTGATGCTCGGCAGCGTCGGTTACACGGGCCAGACGGTGGTCGACAAGCTGATGCGCGACGCGCGCCACATTTCGATCGTCGAAGGGCCTGATCCGATCCACAAGGAGATCGTGTTCGCCAACATCCTGCGCCGCGGTGGCTATCGGCGACCTTCCCAACGTGTTCTATTGCTAGTGCGAGCCGGTGTTAGTGTCGTAAGGTGACCGACAAAGCACCTCCGGACGACATCGCGGCGATCCGACTGCTCGACGAGCCCGCGCGGCGACGCGTGTACGAGTGGGTCGTAGCTCAGAACCGCCCCGTGGGGCGCGATGAGACAGCGCGCGAGCTCGGCATCGGCCGGGCATTGGCGACATTCCATCTCGACCGACTGGCGGCGGCCGGCCTGCTAGAAGCGGGCTACAAGCGACTCACCGACAAGCGCGGCCCCGGCGCCGGTCGACCGGCACGCGTCTACTGGCGCGCGGAGCGAGAGTTCAACGTTTCGCTGCCCGAGCGCCGGTACGACCGCGTGGCTGAGCTGTTCGCAACCGCGCTCGAGCGAGTTGGCTCCGCCGTCGTCACGGAATCACTGCATGAGGCCGCGCAGGACGTTGGCGAACGCCTGGCCGCGGATGCACCCGGGCGCCCGGGATCGAAGCGCCTGATGTCCGTTCTGAGCCAGAGCGGCTACGAGCCATTCATCCAGCCCGATGGCACGATCCGACTCCGCAATTGCCCTTTCCACGCGCTGGTCGAGGAGCATCGGTCCCTCGTCTGCGGCGCGAACCTTTCGATGGCCGAGGGGATCGCCGACGCGTCAGGCGCCGGCGCCGATCTGACGCCCGTCCTCGACCCGCTGCCCGGCTACTGCTGCGTCGCCTTCAAGCCGGAGTCTGCCGCGATCGCGTAGCCGCACTGAGCCTGATCAGTCGAGCGGTCCGTAGCCTGCCGCTGCAAGAGCCTCGGCGATAACCTCCATGCCCAGCTGGCTTCGGATGGGTTCGATCGGCGCCGAGATAGCCCGGCTCGATTGGACTGGTCTCGCCGTCAGCGCCGTTGAATGGGCTGTAGATATCGACACACTCCGCGTCGTGTTCCGCGGCGAGGTCGCAGATGATCTCGTTCTGCGCCTCAACGATCGAGGTCCATGCCGGGCCGCCGTTGTTGTAGATCTGGGTGACGACGGATTCGTTGGCTCGCCGGCTCGCAGCATCTTGATCCGCGCCAGGATCGCGTCGAGATTGCTACGCATGTTGTCGAGCAGGAACGTCGGTTCGCCTGACGGCAGCTCGGAGATGTCGTTGAAGCCGATGGTGACGCTCACGGCGTCCGCCTCTGCGACTGCCTCCAGAACATCTTCCGCGTCGCGGCCAATCTCGGCGCCGTGTTCGAGGTACTGGCGCAGTCCGCCGCTCGTGAGGCTGTTGTGCATGGTCAGGTTGTGGACGTCGACCGGCACGCCGAGATCGGACGACATCTGCTCCCCGTAGATGGTGGCCGCTGACGTGCAACCGTCGCAGTCGCTCTCGAGGGCGTAGAGCAACGAGTCACCAAGCGCGACGTAGTTCAGCGGCGTTCCGATCCCTGACGAGCGGGCATCGTCGATCAACACCTGCAGCTCCTCGACGACGCGGTCGAGCTCCTCCAGATAGATCTCGTGGCCGGCCTCGATCGACACCAAGCGCCCGCTGCCGGTTCGATCGGCGATCTCCCGCGCCCAGGCTTCGTGGAACGGGTAGACCCGGCCGCACCAGTCGGTTGGGCTGCCGCACTGGGCGATCGTCGACTGCATCACGACATACGGCACTCCATCAGGTGGCGTGGCCGCCTGGGTGATCGAGGCCTGCCGATCCTCCGCGGCGGTGCGTTCCGACTCGATCTCTGCCTGGAGTCAAGACGCCCTCCAGGGCATCCCAGTCGAGCTCGAAGTAGCCGGCGTTCAGGAGCATGAAGCCGGCCACGCCTTCGGGATGGCGGTCGGCGTAGAGCCAGGTCTGGTCGCCGCCGCGCGAGTGGCCGACGAGGACGTAGGGCGGCTGAACGTCCGCCGCCTCGAGGAGCGCCGCCAGATCGTCGATGGCTTCGAGGTCGGTCTGCGGCTCGGCGGTCGGGTCGCTTTGTCCTATGCCGGCGCGGTCGTAGCCGCAGACGCGGACTGATCCTTCATCCAGCAGCGCGTCCTCGACCCCTCTCATCGGTGCCCGGGACATCCCATCACCGGCCAGGAAGATGACTGTCGGGCTGCCCGATCCGCGGCAGTCCAGCAGCAGCGAACGACCACCGATGTCGACCAGTCCCGGCTCGATCGCCGATGGTCCGCTCGACCGACCCGTCCTCTACCGGCTGCCAGGGCTTCGTCTCGAGGTACGCCTTCTGCTGGTCCAGCGGCGCATTGGAGGTGATCAGAGTCAGATGAAGACCATCCTCCTCGAGCGTCCATTCGATGTCGTCGACTTCTCCGCCGCAGACGCCCAAGTCGTAGGCCAGACGAAATCCGTCGTCCAGCGGCTCCACTCCCGCCTCGCAAAAGAAGGTGTCGCCGTCCTCCTCTTCGAGATCGAGCCGCGCCCGACCGTCTCGAACGTCCACGTGTAGGTACCTGGCGCCGTGACGTCGGCCGGCCAGCCGGCATCGACCAGCTCGTCGGCCGACAACTCGACCTGCCAGGACCCTTCGGGCGGTAAGTCCCGGCGGTGGCCTGAGGTTCGGCTGTGGGGCTCGGCGTGGCCGGCTCTGGCGTCGGCGAGGGTGAGGGCGTCGTCGTCGCGGTCGGTGACGGTGTGTCGCGCTGCAGGGAGGGCGAGACAGTTGGCGGCGTTACATGCGGTCAGGGTGATGATCGCGAGGACCACGCCCACTCGCGCTATGGCGTGACGATGCACGGTTCCTCCTCAGGGCTGTGACGTGAAGTGGATCGAGTTGACGAACTCCATCGCCGTCGGAAGCCACCCCTCGAGCTCGGCATCGGTTCTCGCCCATATGTCGACGAAGACCGTCAGGCCGTCTATGTCGGCTACCACGGTTTGCGCGTTGGTTGGAAGCGTTAACCATTCGCCATCGATCGGGCCGCCCCACAAGTGCAGGTCGCCGACGCAATTGGGGGGCAGGCGTGTCGTTCGGGTGGTCAATAGGGCTGGGTGCCCGCCAAGCGTTGTCGGGACGGGCCTCCGTGAGCTCGATGCCGCCGGACGCTTCGAGGTCCGACAGCAAACCTGACGGTGTCTTTCGGACTGTGGAATGGCCGTCCGACGGACAGTCGTGGACCCATGGGACCCCGACTATCGCGACCGCCACTCCGCGCCGGGCGACATCATCAGAGTCTGCGAAACGGAACATGTGGCTGGTGACCGGTTCAAGCAGGACCGGTTCTCCGGCGGGCAAGCTGTAGGTGAAGGGACGCAGAAAATCGCGCAGAGGCGACGTCGGCTGCGGCGACGGGCTCGACGGGACCGTCTCGTAGAAATCGATGGAGTTGACGAACGCCATGGCCGCCGGCAGCCAGCCCGCGAGCTCGTCGTCGGTTAGCCCCCAGACGTCGACGAGAACTGTCAGGCCGTCAACGTCGGCGACAACCATCCTCGCAGCGGTCTGCAGGTCGATGGAGACTCCGGCGCCAACGTGCAGATCGGAGACCTCGCACCCCGCGATCTGTGTCCTATCAGCCTGGAGAGCTCGGGTTGCCGTCGAGCACCGTCGGGGCCGGATCCGTCAGCGCAACGCCGAGACGCGTTTCGAAATCTGCCAGGAACTCGGCCCGCGTATCTCGGATCGAAGTGCCGCCAATCAGGGTCCCCCCATTCTCTCCGCACGCATGTCCCCGCGGCGCGTCGACGATGACGACGGAGACTCCATGCCCGGCGTCGCGGCCTCCCGGTCCTGAGATGCGGAACATGTGGCTATTGGTGGGCTGCACGTCCACCTCTTCGCCGGCGGGCAGAACGAACGCGAACGGACGAAGAAATCCACGCCAGAACGATGGCGCAGGAGACGGCGCCGTCACCGACGTCGGTGAGGATGTCGGTGCCGGAACCGGCACAGGTAGAGGCGGCGTCGGCTGGCGACCGATGCCGGTCAAGAAGGCGATGCCGACCAGCAGGGTCAGGATCGTGACGGCTGCAATGCGAACGACGAGGCTGACGCGACCACTTGGTCGTACCGCGAGCGCATCGCGCAGCGGCGACCGTCCATGCGACGCGCTGGCCGCCGCTGCCGCGCGAGGCCGATCGTCTCGGGCGTGAAGGCCGGCCGGAGCCGACGACGGGGCCGCCTCGCCGAGCCAGGCCTGCAGGACGCGATCGAAGTTGTTGGGAGTAGTCATCGGACCGCCTCCGCCGCCGACTCGGGCAGCCGCATGTCCGCCTCGAGCGCCGCGCGCATTGCCTGGGTTGCTCGGCTGAGTCGCGACTGGATCGTGCCCAGCGGAACACCTGTCGCCTGGGCCGCCTCGGCAAGGCTGAGACCCAGGTAGTGGACGAGGACGATCACCGTGCGGTGCTCCGTGGAAAGTCGAGCGAAGCCGCGTTCGAGCTGGTCACGCGTCGAGCAGTGCAAGCTGGCTGTCGGTCGTGACGGGTTCGCCCCGCGCGGCGATCTGAAGCTCGGCCACCTGTCGAGATCGATTACGCGACGCGCTTGCGTAGCACGTCCGAACCAGGATCCGGTGCAGCCAGGCCTCGAACCGCTCCGGGTCACGCAGGCCGCGCAGGTCACGCCATGCCTGGAGGAGCGTGTCCTGGACCGCGTCGGCCGCTCGATCCTGATCTCGCAGGATCAATCGCGCCGCGGCGTACAGCCGATCAGTCTGCGTCGCGGTCAGCGTCGCGTACGCATCCAGGTCGCCCCCCTGCGCTCTCGTGACGAGTTCGGACTGCATCGCAGGTGTTGGCCCCGATGTGGCAGCCAGGGAGGCTGCTCTAACTGGTCTGGGCGTTCACCGGCGCGATTTGTTCCACATTGGTTGGCATCGGGGAGCGTCGCAGATCAGTAGACACCTGCAGCGGCCCCGCGGCAACCGGCGATGTCACGTTTTCC
>CAVYOA010000019.1:0-50098 GCA_963769945.1 uncultured Solirubrobacterales bacterium
ACGGGCGCCGAATGGCAGCGAACGGCGCACAGGAGGGCCTCGTCTCGAACAACGGGACGAGGTCCGCACGATCGTCCCCGGATGAACTGATCGAGCGAGTGCAGCGGCTGACCGCTGCACTCGACGAGGTCTCAGACCCAGCTGCGCGCTCGCACGCCGAGGATCTGGTCAGCGCGGTGATCGAGCTCTACGGCGAGGGCCTGGAGCGGATCTTCGCGGTCGTCGATACCGAGCCCGAGGCGGGCCCGCTTCGTGAGCGCCTCCAAGACGATGGCGTGATCGCCAGCCTGATGCTGATCCACGACCTCTATCCGGTCTCGCTCGAAGACCGCGTCGTCGAGGCGCTCGACAGCGTTCGCCCCTACATGGAGTCGCACGGCGGCGACGTCGAGCTGCTCGGAGTCGAGCAGGGGATCGCGCGCATCCGCCTCGAGGGCAGCTGCAAGACCTGCCCGGCCTCGCAGTCGACGCTCGAGCTTGCGATCAAGAGCGCACTCGACGAGGCCGCACCCGACCTCGAGGGTCTTGTGGTCGAGGGCCCGGCCTCGCCGGCGGCTGAGCCCGCCAGCGCCGACGCGATGGCGCTGCCGGTGATCCAGGTCGCCCCCAGTGCGCCTGTGCACGAACCCGCGTGGTTTGCATTGCCGGCGGTCGAGGCGCTCGCCGAGGGCGAGCTCACCGGAGCCGAGATCGAGAACGTGTCGCTGGTCGTCGGCCGCGTCGAGGGCAACCTGCTCGCGTTTCACGACCGCTGCCCGAGCTGCAGCGCCGAGCTCAACGGCGCCGAGCTGGTCGAGGGGACGCTGACCTGTCCGGGTTGCGAGCGTCGTTACTTCCTCCCGCGCGCGGGGCGCTCACTCGACGACGAGCGATTGCTGCTCGAGCCGGTGCCGCTACTCGAAGGGTCGAGTGGGCCCAAGGTCGCGCTCGTCGTAGCGTGAGCGATCCGCTGGACGCGAAGGCCGCGGCGCGCCGCCAGGCCGACCTCGTCTCAAGCCTGCGCCGGTTCTCGCGCGCCGGTGCCGCCGCGGGCAACGGCCGGGCGCTTGCGCCGACGACGATCAACGCCGCCAATGGCGGCGGTCAGCGCGGCACAGCGCCCAACGCGCTCGAAGAGCACTGCGATCTCTGCGGCAACATCATCCCCGCCGATCATCGCCACATGCTGGAGTTGACCGAGCGCCAGATCCTCTGCGCGTGTGAGAGCTGTCTCGCGCTTCGCGGCGGCGACGCCAACATGCGCCCGACCGGCACCCGGACGCTGTGGCTCGACGGCTTCGAGGTGCCAGACGAGATCTGGGCCTCGTTCGGGATCCCCGTAGGCCTCGCCTTCTTCTTTCACTCCAGCGTCGCCGGCGCGACCGTCGCCATGTACCCGAGCCCGGCGGGGGCGACCGAGTGTGAGCTCGACCTCGACGCTTGGGCTTCGCTGCGCTTGGCGAACCCGTTCTTGGGCTCGCTGGAGCCCGACGCCGAAGCGCTGATCGTCAATCGCATGGGCGACCCCCACCAGCACGTGATCGCACCGATCGACGAGTGCTACCGGCTCGTCGGTGCCGTCAAGGTGGCTTGGGAGGGAATCTCCGGGAGGCGACGGCCCGGAGCGAGCGATCGCGAGCTTTTTCGACGAGTTGCGGGAGCGTGCCGCGTGAGCGTCGACGACGCGATCGAAAAACCCGCCAACGGCAACGGCACGACCGCGGCCGCGGCTGTGAGCGAGCCGGCTCGCCCCGAGAGCCCCGAGCCCGAGATCGAGATCCTCTCGGTCGAGCCGGTGGCTCGGGTGATGGCGCCGACCTTGCGCTTCGCGCTGCGGATCACCGAGCCTTCGAAGTTGCCGGTATTCATGATCGCGCTCAGCGCGGTGATCACGGTCGAGCCCTCCAAGCGCTCCTACGACGAGGCCACCCGCTCGAAGTTGATCGAGCTCTTCGGGGAGCCCGAGCGCTGGTCGACGACGACCGTCAACTTTCGCTGGACGGCCTTCGACAAGCTCGTTGCGGCGTTCACCGAGACGACCGAGCTGCACGTCGACGTCCCCTGCACCTACGACCTCGAGGTCGCAGCGGCGAAGTACTTCTACGGCCTCGCCGACGGCAACGCCCCGGTGCGCTTTCACTTCAGCGGCCGTATCTACTACGACGCCGGCGAGGGCCGGCTCTCCTACGTCCAGGTGCCTTGGGACTGCTCGGTGCGCTTCGCGTTGCCGGTCGAGGCATGGAAGGGTGCGATCGCGCAGGCCTATCCCTATCGCGGCTGGATCCCGCTCGACACTGAGACGATCGAGCACCTGCAGCAGCTCAAGGTCGAGCGCGGGCTGCCGACGTTCAATGCTGCGGTCGAGCAGTTGCTCGAGGGCGACGCCGGCGGCGAGGACGGGTGAGCCGATGAACGAGCAACTGCAAGCGCTTGTCTCGTCGCTGCTTTACGAGGGCTACGCGCTCTACCCGTATACGCCCGGCGCGACCAAGAACGCGACGCCGACGCCGTTCGGGATCGTCTACCCGCCCGCCTACGCGAAGCGAAACCCGGCGACATTCGACCATCTGCGGATCGAGTGCGTGCTCGACGCAACGCAAGCCGGCGGGGGCGAGAACGAGGCAGAGATCGGCGCTACTGTGGCCTTCCTGCACCCTTGCGGCGAACGCCACGAGGCAGCGGAGCGCAAGCTCGAGCTTGCGCCGACGCCGTTGGCGCAGCTGATCGCCGACGGCGTCGGCACCGAGTTCGAGTTCGATGCAGCGCAGCGAGTGGGCGGCCGCGCGCGGCTTCGCGCTGAGGCGCTCGGCGACGGGCTCTTTCGTATTCGCGCCTGCGTTCACAACACGACCGAGCTCGCCGCCGAAACTGCCGCGACGATGGAGCGCCGCGAGGCGCTGGTGGCGAGCATGCTCTCGACCCACGTCGTCGTCGAGACCAGCGCCGGGCGCTTCGTCTCGCCGCTGGAGCGCGAGGGCGCTGGCGGCGCTGCTGTCGAGGCGAGCTCGAGCGTCAACACCTTCCCCGTGCTGGCGACGCCCGGCGACGACGCGGTGCTCGGCGCCGCGATCGTGCTCCCCGACCATCCCCAGCTCTCGCCGCAGAGCCTCGGCAACCTCTTCGACAACACCGAGATCGAGGAGGCGCTGCTGTTGCACGTGCACGCGCTTTCGGACGCCGAGCGCGAGGCGATCGCCGGCCAGGACCCGGCCGTACGCGAGATGATCGAGCGCGCCGAGTCCGCCACCCCGGCCGAGGTGATGTCGCTTCACGGCCTGATGCAGGCGGCCCCGGGAACGGGGGCGATCGCGCCCCTGAGTGCGCCCGAGGTTCCGCAGTGGAGCGAGCCCGGTATGCCGTTGCCTCCCGACCCCGGACCCGACGCCGAGCCCGGCCATCCGAACCCGGGCGAGCAGACGCTCGAGCTCGAAGGCCAGACCTTTCGCAAGGGCGGCAAGGTGATCCTGCGCCCGGGCACCGAGCGCGACGTGCTCGACCGCATGCTGGACGGCCGCACGGCGACGATCGAGCGTCTCTACATCGACTACGAGGACGGCGCCCACATCGCGGTCACGGTCGACGACGATCCGGCGCAGGAGCTGTTTCGCGAGACCGGGCGCTACCTCTTCTTCAAAGCCGGAGAAGTGGAGGCCGTCGATTCGTGACTGAACGCACTCCGCAGATTCTCGTCGCCGGGATCGGCAACACGTGGATGGCCGACGATGGCTTCGGCAGCCATGTCGCCAAGCGCCTCGAGCAGCGCGAGCTGCCGCGCGGCGTCGCCGTCTTCGACTTCGGCATCGGCGGCCTCGACTTGGCCTACGAGGTGATGAAGGGCTACGAGGCGCTGGTGCTGATCGACGTCAGCCGCCAGGGCGGTGAGCCCGGCTCGCTGTATGTGATCGAGCCCGACCCCGACGAGATCACGCCGATCGAAGACGGCGAGATGATCAGCCCGCACGGCATGGACCCGAAGACGGTCCTGCGCTTCGTCAAGGCGGTCAACGGCTGGCCGGGCAAGGTCGTCCTTGTCGCCTGCGAGCCCTCACAGGTCGAGGACATGGGCCTCGAGCTCTCAGACGTCGTCGCCGATGCGGTCGATCGCGCCGCCGACCTCGTCGTCGAGACCTGCGTCGAGCTCCAGTCCGGCGCCGCCTCGGCGGGATCGTCGAGCTAGTAGATCAATGCACGAGCTCTCGGTTTCCAGCGCGATCGTCGACACCGCCCTTCGCCATGCCAAGGGCCGCAAGGTAACGGCCGTTGCGGTGACGATCGGCAGTCTGCGCCAGGTGGTAGCCGACTCGCTCAGGTTCTACTTCGAGATCGTCGCCCGCGACACCCTGTGTGAGGGCGCGACGCTAGAGATCGATCACGTCTCGGCGCTGATGTGGTGCCAGGCCTGCGGCCAGGAATGGGATCCGGCGCCACCGCCGGTCGAATCGGACGACTTGGCGGCGGCGCGGCTCGGCTCTGCCTCGCAGGGCCACGAGCAAGAGCTGACGCCGGTCAGCGAGCCGGTGTTGCCCGTATTTCGCTGTCCGGCTTGTGAGGCCGCGGGCGCCCAGGTGGTCCACGGCGACGAGCTCGAGGTTGACTCGATCGAGGTTTCCGACAATGCTTCAGGCAACGACCGGGAGGAGCAGCAATGCATCGCACCAGGGTGAGGGTCGCCGAGGACGCGCTCGACGCCAACGAGACGATCGCGCAGGCGAACCGTGCCGACTTCGATCGCGCCGCGGTCAAGGTCGTCAACCTGATGAGCGCTCCCGGCGCGGGTAAGACGACGCTGCTGGAGCGATCGCTGGGCGATCTCGGCGAGGTCCGGCCGGGGGTGCTCGAGGGGGACGTGCAGGGGTCGATGGACGCCGACCGGATCGCTCACCTGCACGTACCGGTGACTCAGCTCAACACCGATCCCAGCTTCGGTGGCGAGTGTCACCTCGACGCCAACATGGTGCGCTCGGCGCTGCCCTCGCTCGAGCTCGCCGAGATCGACCTGCTGCTGGTCGAGAACGTGGGCAACCTCGTCTGCCCCGCTGAGTTCAAGATCGGCGAGGACGCCAGGGTGATGGTCTGCTCGGTGACCGAGGGCGAGGACAAGCCGCTCAAGTACCCACTGATGTTTCGCACCTGCGAGCTCGTGATCGTGAACAAGATCGACCTGCTGGAGCACATCGACTTCGATCTCGAGCGCCTGCTCGCCAACATCGACACCGTCAACCCCGGCGTCGCGACGATGCTGACCAGCGCCCGCACGGGCGAGGGCGTCGACGAGTGGCGCCAGTGGCTGATCGAGGTCGGGTCGAGGGCTCCAGCTACCGTTTGAGCAGCGGTGGCATGACCCCGCTCGGAACCACGAGCGAGCCGAGCACCCGAATCGACGAGCTGCTGCGCCGGCGAGACGAGGCGAACCGCAGTCTCTTCGCAGCCGAGGCCGAGCGCATCGCCGAATGCTGCCACGCGATGGCCGAGCGTTTTGCCCGCGGCGGCAAGCTGGTCGCGCTCGGGGCGAGCCCGGCGGCGCGCTCGGACGCTCGCCATGTCGCGGTCGAGTTCGTGCACCCGGTGATCGTCGGCAAGCGCGCCCTGCCGGCGATAGCGCTGACCGCGGAGGGGGGAGACCTGAGCGTGCAGGCCGGCGCCGTGATCGAGCCCGACGACGTCGTCATCGGCTTCGGCCTCGACGACCTCGGCGGCGAACACGTCGCTCAGGCACTCGCGCTCGCCCGCGAGCGCGAGGCGCTGACGATCGGCTTCGAGGCCGGGGTCGCCGACTGGGACTTCGAGGTTGCAAGCGACGACCCGTTCGTACGCCAGGAGGTGATCGAGACCCTCTACCACCTGCTCTGGGAGCTGGTCCATGTCTTCTTCGACCAGCGCGGCCTGCTCACGGGTCGCGAAACCAGGCAGGTGCACGACGCGGGCGCCTCGAGCTTTCTCTATCCCTTCCTCGGCGAGAGCCAGACCGACCTCGGCGCCGTCCTCGCCGACGTCCGCGCCTCGGTCGAGCTCAAGTCGCACGAGATCGGCGAGCTTCGCCGTCAGACACTCACCGACAATCGCGAGACCCTGATCGCCGCTGCGGCTGGTCTGCGCCGCTGCTTCGAGGCGGGCGCCAAGCTGCTCGCGCTCGGCAACGGAGGCTCGGCAACCGACGCGATGGACCTGGTCGCTGACCTGCGCTATTCGCCCGAACAAACGCCCGCCACCTCCTCGGCTTCGCCTGCGGGGGTGCGGGGGATTGCTCAGGTGTGGCCTTCCCGGCGGGCGATTGATCTGACTGAGGACACGGGGATCATCACCGCGGTCGCGAATGACGTCGGCGTCGCCGAGATCTTCAAGCGGCAGGTGATCGCCTACGGCCGCGACGGGGATGCGCTGGTCGCGCTCTCGACCAGCGGCAACTCGGAGAACGTCGTTGCTGCGCTCGGGCAAGCACGAGACCAGGGAATTACGACGATTGCGATGGTCGGTTACGACGGTGGCAGGGTGGCCGCCGAGGCATTGGCCGATCACGTCGTAGTCACTCGTTCGCAGAACATCCCCAGGATCCAGGAGGCGCAGGCCAGCGCCTACCACGCGCTGCGTGAACTGGTCGAGCTGGTCTAGATCGATGATGTCAGCGGCGGCCGAGTCCGCCGAGCGCCGGCGAGTTCGCCTTCGCGTCAGCGGCATCGTCCAAGGGGTCGGCTTTCGCCCGCACGTGTTCAAGCTCGCGACCGAGCTCGACCTCGGCGGCTACGTGCTCAACGACGAGCGCGGTGTGCTGCTCGAGGTCGAGGGCTCGGTCGACGCGCTCGAGCTCTTTGGCGAGCGGCTACGCGCCGAGGCGCCGCCGCTGGCGGTGATCGACGCCGTCGAGTTCGAGCCGTCCGCGGCTATCGGCGAACGAGATTTCCGCATCCTCGCCTCGCGCAGCGCAGGCGAGGCCGAGGCCCTGGTCTCGCCCGATACCGCGACCTGCGCCGAGTGCCTGGTCGAGGTGCTGGACCCGGCCGATCGCCGCTATCGCTACCCGTTCACCAACTGCACCAATTGCGGCCCGCGGCTGACGATCGTTCGCGGGGTCCCCTACGACCGTTCGCTGACGACGATGGCGGGCTTCGAGATGTGCGCCGAGTGCCAAGCTGAGTACGAGGACCCCGCCAACCGCCGCTTCCACGCGCAGCCCAACGCCTGCCCCGTGTGCGGACCCAGCGCCCGCCTGCTAGACGCGGCCGGCCACGAGATCGCCCCCACCGGCGCCGAGCGGCAGGAGACGTGGCATGCCGCCACGAAATCTGCCGCTCGGCGGTCGGCGGGCGGGGATGCGGTCGGCGCGGCGGCTCGGATGGTGGTGGAGGGACGGATCGTGGCGGTGAAGGGGGTTGGCGGGTATCACCTCGCGTGCCGGGCCGACGACGGCGCCGCGGTGGCTCGGCTGCGGGCGCGCAAGCACCGCGACGAGAAGCCCTTGGCGCTGCTCGTCGCCGACCTCGAGGCGGCGCGGGCGTTGGTCGGGCTCTCGCCGGGCGAGCAGGCGCTGCTTCAGGGTCGCGAGCGCCCGATCGTGATCGCGCGGCGGCTTGCGGGCGCTGGCGTCGCCGACGCGGTCGCCCCGCGGTCGGCCGATCTCGGGGTGATGCTGCCGTACTCGCCGCTTCACCACCTGCTCGCCGCCGATGCCGGGGTGGCGCTGGTGTTGACCTCGGGCAACATCTCCGACGAGCCGATTGCCTTCGAGGATGACGACGCGCTCGCCCGCCTCGGCGAGATCGCCGATGCCTTCCTCGTCCACGATCGCCCGATCGAGACCCGGGTCGACGACTCCGTCGTGCGCTCGCTGGCGCCCGAGATCGCCCCAGCGCCGCTGCTGATGCGCCGCTCGCGCGGCTACGCGCCGCAGAGCCTCGGGTTGCCGATCGAAGCGACGCGACCAATCCTCGCTTGCGGTGCGGAGCTCAAGAACACGTTTTGTCTCGCCAAGGGCAGCCGGGCCTGGATCGGTCATCACGTCGGCGATCTCCGCAACTGGGAAACGCTGCAATCGTTTCGCCACGGAGTCCGGCATTTCGAGCGCCTCTTCGCGGTCGTGCCCGAGCTCGCCGCCCACGATCTGCATCCCGACTACCTCTCGACCGTATACGCGCTCGAGCGCGAGGACATCGGCGAGCGGATCGCCGTCCAGCACCACCACGCCCACCTCGCCGCCTGCCTCGCCGAGCATGGATCGAGCGAGCCGGCAGTGGGAGCGATCTACGACGGAGCCGGACTCGGCCTCGACGGCACCGTCTGGGGCGGCGAGATCCTCACCGGCGACCTGACCGGCTTCGAACGTGCCGGCTTGCTGTTTCCGGTTCGACTCCCCGGTGGCGACGCGGCGGCTCGCGAACCCTGGCGGATGGCGTGCTCATGGCTGGGTGCCTTGGGCGGCTCCGAACGGCCGCCGATGCCGCAGGGCCTGCGCGGCAAGGTGGCGGAGCACGCCTGGGACGCGGTCTGCGAGATCGTCGCCGGTGGCCTCAACTCGCCGCTGACAACGAGCGTCGGCAGGTTGTTCGACGCCGTCGCGGCGATCGCGGGCGTCCGAGCACGGGTCAGTCACGAGGGCCAGGGGGCGACCGAGCTCGAGGGCCTCGCCGATCTCAGCGTGCGCGACGCTTATCCGATGGGACTGATCGATGGCAGTGAGCCGGCGATCATCGATGCTCGCGAAACTGTCGCGGCGCTGGTCGCCGATCTCACCGGGGGCGCATCGGTCGCGATCGCCAGCGCACGCTTTCACAACGCGCTCGCTGCCGCCACCACAGCGGCCTGCGCCCAAGCTGCCTCCAACGCGGGACTCAGACGAGTCGTGCTCGCCGGCGGCGTCTTCCAAAATCGCCTGCTGCTCGAACGCACCACGCTCCAGCTGCGCCAACAAGGCCTCGAGGTCCTGATCCCCCAACGCCTTCCACCCAACGACGGCGCAATCTCCTACGGCCAAGCCGCTATAACCGCAGCGCGCCCGGTGACAACCGCCGAGCGGCATCAAACGCCAAATTATTTGGCGAAATCTGCCACTCGGCTGGGTTCGGTGGCGGTGCGGGCGATTTCCAGGCCAGTTGCGAGGTCGGCGGCGGGATGATCCAGAGGCGCTGGGCGTAGGTGACGATGGTCTCGGGGTCGAGATCGGCGACCGCCTCGGCGCTGCGTGCCTCGAGCTCATCGGCAAGCTCCTTCCACCCCCGCGCCACCGGCCGCACGCGCTGCGTCGGGCCGAAGCTGGTCAGCTCAGCGAGCCGCTCACCTTGCCGACGTGCGTCGCCGGCCCCGACTTCGCCGAAGGCGCGCTTGCCATCGCCGACAGGGATCACTTTCGCCAGCGCACGCTTCGCCGTCTCCTCGATTGCCTGCTCCATCGGGATCGAGCTTATGGTCAAGAGCCACCGCATGCCTGCGGTTGCGGTGTTAGGCTGGCCATTCGTGGCAGCGGGAAGGCTTGAGAGTGGAGGTCGAATGCGTCGGTTCACGGTGGTGTTGGCGATCGTCTTGTTCGCGCTGGCATTGCCGGCGCTGGCACTGGCCCATCTCGAGCGGCCCTCCTACTGGCCCGATCCCGCACCCGACACCTCGGTCAACCCGCCCGCCGGCGGCGAGGTGCCGCAGACCCGCTCGCTGAAGTCGGCCGTCAGCGGCAAGGGTGCGGGCGATGTGCGGGTTGTCTGCAAGGGCAACAACGGCAAGCGCTCGCTCTCCCTCCTGGGAGACGCACTCAGCCGAGCCAAGAACAAGGGCTTTACCGTGCGGCCGAGCCAGCCGAAGATCAAGTTCTCGGCGAACAAGGCGCAGAAGCTGCGCGAACTGAACAAGGCCCTCGCCAAGCAATGTGAGTACTCAGAGATTCAGCCGGCGGTGGCCGACTCGGGTAACAACGATCGCGTCGTGATCATGCCCGGTCGCTACACCGAGCCGACCGCGCGCAAGCAGCCGCTCAACGACCCCAAGTGCGCCGCGCTGACCCAGCAGGACTCAAGCGGTGCCGAAACGCCGAGCTATCGCTATCAGGTCACCTGCCCCAACGACCAGAACCTCGTCTACGTGCAGGGGCGCGAAGTGCCCGATGCGCCGCCACCCGAGCCACCGCTCGAGAACCGCCAGGGCATTCCCGACGAGGGCCCGTGCGTCCGCTGCAACCTGCAGATCGAGGGCTCGGGGCCGGCTCCGCACAACGTCGTCCTCGACGGCGGCAAGAATTATCGCTCGAAGCGGCCGGAGGCCCGCCCGGGAGCCTACGCCAAGGACGTCGTCATCCGCGCCGACCGCGCCGACGGCATCGTCATCCGCAACCTTCTCGCCCGCGGCGCGTTGGAGCACGGCATCTACATCGAGGAGACCGACGGCTACCGCATCGAGCGCACGAAGATGTTCTGGGCCGCCGACTACGGCAACCTCACCTTCACTTCCGATCACGGCCTCTACAAGAACTGCGACGCGTTCGGCTCCGGCGACGCCTCGATCTATCCGGGTGCTGCCCCCGAGACCGGCGAGCAGGCCGACGTTTCCTTCTATCCCGACGCACCCCGGATCAACACCGTGGTCAAGAAGTGCGACCTGCGTGGCAGCGTGCTCGGCTATTCAGGCTCGATGGGCAACTCCGTCCGGATCACCCGCAACGAGGTCTACGCCAACGGTGCCGGACTCTCGACCGACACGATCTCTGCCGCCGGGCATCCAGGGTTTCCCGCCGACAGCGTCGAGATCGACCACAACAACATCTACTCCAACAACCTCGATCTCTACGACCCCAACCCGCCGGTCCCGCCGGTGGTCGGAATTCTGCCGTCCGGTGTGGGCATCTTCTGGGCCGGTCACAACAACGGCAAGGTCCACCACAACAACATCTTCGATAACTGGCGCTGGGGCGCGTTCCTGGCTGCGGTCCCGGATGGGCTGGTCAATCCAGAGGGCAACAAGAACTCCGGGATCTCCTGTCAGAACCCAGACCTGAGCACGTCATGCGGCAACGAGTACTACGGCAACAACATGGGACAGGCACCGCCGGGATTCACCCCGTCGCGGGCGATAACGAAGTTCGGCAACAAGAGCGGCGGTACGAGTGGCTCCTTGCCCAATGGCACCGACTTCTGGTGGGACGAGCAGGCCACCAACACCGGAAACTGCTGGTACTCCAACACCGGAAGCGACGGCACAGCCGCGAGCGTGACGGGAAGCGGCGCGGGCGATGGCGCGGACATGCTGCCGGCCGATTGCACCACGAGCGTCGGCACGGGCGACACGGTGAAGTTCTCCTACCTGATCTCCTGCTTCCTCGCCCGTGAGGGCTCGCTGCCCCCCGAGCAGTGCGACTGGTACCAACTGCCGCCTCAGCCCGGAACCCAGGCCGCCAAACGCGCCCAGCTGCGTTTCGAGCAGGGCGGCGAGGCCTACCTCGAGACGGAGCGGGCGGCGGAGCTCGAAGCGCAGCTCGATGAGCTGACCTCGATCCCGGACTCCTCACCGCCGGAGTAACTCGGTGGCGGCGTGTTTGCGGCGGGCAGCGATCGCTGCCGCCTGCGTTCTGGCTCTGGGCGCGACAGCCTGCGGTGCCGACGACGAGCGCGCTGCGCCGGCGGCCGAACCGGTGGGTGACTACCGGGCTGGATCGGTCGCCCAACTTGCCGAGTGCTCTGACTGGACGGCGGGAACTCGGGCTGAGCAGGCGGCGACCGTCGAGGCGATCAAGGCCGCGATCAACCTCGAGGATGGCACCGGCGAGACGCCAGAGCTATCCGACGACGAGGCCTACCGGGTGATCGACACCACCTGTGCCGAGAATTTTGCCGCGCGCTTTCGCCTCTACAAGGTCTACGCGCGGGCGACCAGCTTCGCCTCGTTCGCCGAGTAGAGGCGGTCCCGGACCGATGCCGCTTAACGAGAAGTAAAGAAAAGCCCACGCGCAAGGGCTTGAAATGGCGCAATCATGCTGAGGTTGTCTTTTGACACTCCCCAACGAGCGTCAGTAGGTTTGTCACGTCCCCGGCGGAGAGACCGGGCAGTCATGGGATCAGGGATAGGGATTTGAAAGGTTCGTCGATGATCGGCCGCGTTGCCGCACTGGTCGCACTTGCGATCGGCGTCGTCGTGGTCTTCATGCTCCTGACCGGCGGCGGCGAGGAGTACGAGGTAACGGCCGAGTTCGAGAACGCGAGCCAGCTCGTCAACGGAAACGAGGTGGTTGTCGCGGGCGCCCGTGTCGGCTCCGTCTCGAAGATCGAGCTCGGCCCTCAGGGGCAGGCGCTGGTCACGTTCACGGTCGGCGAGGAATACGCGCCGCTTTCACGCGGCACCACCGCCACTGTGCGCTCCCCGTCGCTCTCTCAGATCGCCGGTCGCCAGGTCCAGCTCAACATCCCACCCGAGTCCACCGCCGGGCCCGAGATCGAGTCCGGCGAGAGCCTGTCGCTGTCCGAGACGGTCTCCGAGGTCGACCTCGACCAGCTCTTCAACACGCTTTCGCCGAAGACGATCAAGGACCTAAAGCACGTGATCGAGGGCTTCGAGCAGTCCTACGACGGCGTCGGCGAGCAGGCCAACGAGGGTCTCAAGTACCTGAATCCGCTGCTCTCCACGTCGCGGCGCGTCTTCGCTGAGCTCAACGCCGATCAGACAGCATTCGAGAACCTGATCGTTGATACCTCACAGTTCTCCGGGGCGCTTGCCGAGCGGGCGCCCGACGTCTCGGCGCTGATCGGCAACTTGAACCTGATGATGAACGCGATCGGCGATCGCAAGGAGCAGCTCGCGAGTGCGGTCAACCAATTCCCCGAGTTCATGCGCCAGACGAACACCACCTTCGTCAACCTGCGCGCGGCGCTCGACGATGTCGATCCGCTGGTCGATGCCTCGAAACCGGCCGCGCGCGGCTCTGCAACCCTTCTTGACCGAGCTTCGTGCGGCCTCAGCCGACGCGGTGCCGACGATCAAGGATCTCGATGCGATCGTCAAGCGCCCCGGCCGCGACAACGACCTCGTCGAGCTGACCCGGATCCAGCCGGCGCTGGCCGAGGCCGGGATCGGGTCGGGCTCGCCCGATTGCGGCCCTGGTCCCGAGAACGTCGACGACTTGAAGATTCCGGCCGATGACAACTTCAACCAGGGCAGCTTCGGCGAGGCGATCTGCGCCCTCTCCAACGGCGAGACGAACCTCGAGTTCTTCCGCGCCTACACGCCGGAGCTCGTCGGCTGGTTCGACGACTTCGGCCACTCCGGGTTCATCGACGCGATCGGTGGTATCGGACGCATCGGCACGACCTTCAACCCGTTCACCGTATCGACCCCCACCGGCGTGCCTGACATCCTCTCGCCGGGGCTGAGCCAGAGCCAGACCGCACTCGCCAACGCGCTCGACACCGGCAACAATCGCCGTTGTCCCGGAGGTAACGAGCGCCCGCTCGGCGCCGCCGATCCCTCCGACGATTCCGTGCCGTTCACCGACGGCGGCGCGCTCACCGCCGACGAAGTCGGCGACTGTGACCCCTCCCACGTCTCGCCTGGCCCATGAGAAGGATCGCCGCCATCTTCACCATCGTCGCGACCACCGCCGTCGCCGGGCTGACCACCAGCGCCGGCGCCGACGACGTCCACGTCTATGAGATCGAGATGTTCAACGCTTTCGGCATCGTCACGGGCTCAGATGTGCGGATCGCCGGTGTCAACGCGGGCGCGGTCACCGACCTCTCGATCAACGCCGCCAAGCGGGCGCTGGTCACGGTCGAGCTCAGCGGCGACCTCGGCGCGCTGGGCGAGGACACGAAGTGCTCATCGGAGCCGCAGTCGCTGATCGCCGAGTACTACATCAACTGCGAGCCCGCCGGCCCGGCACTCGACGAGGACGATGACGCCTCCGATCCCGATCCCGACATCACGGCCGAGAACGTGACGCAGACGGTGCAGACGGACCTCGTCCAAAACACTTTGCGCGAGCCTTACAAGCGTCGCCTACAGCTGCTGATCAACGAGTTCGGCACCGCCCTCGCCGGCAATCCCGAGAGCCTCAACGAGGCGATTCGCCTCGGTGCCCCGGCGCTGGTCGAGCTCCAGAAGGCGACCGAGATCCTCGCCAGCCAAAACACGATCATCCGCGATCTGCAGGCCGATTCCGATCAGGTGATCAGCGCTTTGGCCAGGCGTCGCGAAGATGTCGTGCGCTTCGTCGAGGAGGCTGAGGACACGGCAGCGGCATCGGTCGGGCGCCGCGAGGATCTATCGCGCAACTTCGAGATCCTCGACGACTTCCTCGCCGAGCTCGAGCCGACCCTGTTCGAGCTCGAGAACCTGGCCGACGAGCAGACGCCGCTGCTGACCGACCTGCGCGCAGCCGGCGACGGGCTCAACCGCCTCGCGCTCAACATCCCGGGCTTCGCCAGCGCCTCGGACGACTCGCTCGACAGCCTCGGTGAGGCCTCGCAGGTCGGGCGAACCGCGCTCACCCGCGGCGCCGACGAGATCGAGCAGCTCGCCGCCGCGGGCAAGAAGGCACCAGTCACCGCCGAGGCCCTCGCCGACTTGTTCCGCGACATCGACGACCCGCGCCGCGCGGTCGAGATCGACGACCGGGCCGGACGCGATACGGGCCGCAGCGCTACCACGCCTGGATCGCCCGACACGATGGGGTACACGGGTCTCGAGGGCTTGCTCAATTACGTCTACTACCAGACCGGCGCGCTGAACCAGTACGACCAGGTCGGCCACCTTCTGCACTTCAGCCTCTACAACGTCAACACCGGCCCCTGCGGCCATTTCTCGAGCGGCCACGACGAAGAGACCGGCGAACCAGGGTTGCCGGCCGAGGGTGGTGGCACGACGACGGACCTGGTGAAGATGGACAACTGCGTCGGTTGGCTCGGGAACGAATCTTCCCGGGCATCAACGAGGATCTCAATTTCCCCAAGTACCACCCATCGGCGTGCCCGACCGGGACCTCACCCGAGCGCGCCGAGCAGGAGCTCTGCTCGCCCAGCGATCCGGCGCGCACCAACGCACGCGTCGGGCGATCGATCCGTGCGCGCTGGTCGCGGCAGCGGCTCGAGCGCTGTGGTCGACCTGGTCTGGCGAACGCGGCAGTGCCCCGAAGGCGGCACCCGAGTGCGCCAGGCGGCAATGGCGGCGCCAACGGGACCGTGCCCGACGAGGTCCTTGACGAGATCCTCGACCTGCCCGACGAGTCGATCGAGGACCTGCCGCTCGACCTCGGCAACCTGCGCAGCGGCGGCGGCAAGGCCGGCGATCCGAAGGCCACCCAAGACCTTCTCGACTTCCTCTTTTCCAACTGAGCCGACGATGCTGACCACGACTACAACCAGCCACCGATCCAGCAGGCGTTCGCCCGCTCGGGAGGCGTTGCGATGAGAAGCCGCGGAGCAGCCGGCGCAATCACCGCCTCGCCGACGATGGTCGGCGCCGTGACGACGCTGATCGTCATCGTCGCCGTGTTCTTGGCCTACAACGCCAACTCTGGCCTGCCGTTCGTTCCGGTCTACCGGGTTTCGATCGAGATCCCCGACGCCGCGCGCCTGACCGAATAACAACGAGGTTCGCATCGGTGGTAACCGCATCGGCGTGGTCGAGACGATCGACGCGATCCAGACCGACGAAGCCACGACCACCGCTCAGGCGAGCGGCGAGACCGAGGGCGCCGGCAACACCGGCGGCGTCGTCGCTCGTCTCAATCTCAAGCTCGACAAGAGCGCCGAGGGGCTGCCGGTCGACTCGATCTTCCGCATTCGCTACCGCTCCTCGTTCGGCCTCAAGTATCTGGAGATCGTTCGCGGCACGGGCAAGGAGGCCCCAGAGGGCTACACCTTCGACGGCACCGACGACGGCGCCACCTGCGCCTTGCCGACCGATCCCGAGACGTTTGCCTCGACCTCCCCCGAATCGGGCTCCAACGGCTGCTTTCAGACCCAGACCGAGTTCGACGACATCAACAACACCTTCGACACCGAGACGCGGACCGCCGCGCGCGTCAACCTCGAGGGCTACGGCACCGCCTTTGCGGGGCGCGGCACCTCTCTAAACGACGCGATCACCGCGCTCGAGCCGCTGTTCAATGGCCTCAAGCCGGTGGCGCAGGTCCTGAACGAGCCCGCCACGCGCCTGCGGCGCCTGTTCCCCGAGCTGGCCGACGCGGCGCGCCAGGCAGCGCCGGTCGCCGAGCAGCAGGCGTCGTTCTTCACCAACGCCGGGATCGCCTTCCGTGCGATCTCGTCGGATGTCGCCGCACTTCAGGAGACGATCTCCGAGGGTCCTCCCACGCTCGAGACCGGAATCGAGCTGCTGCCCGCCCAGCAGGTGTTCCTGCGCGAGTTCGCCACCCTCAGTCGCGAGCTGCGCCCCGGCGTCAGCGATCTGCGCGCAACGCTGCCGGTACTCAACGAGGCGATCGAGGTCGGCACGCCCGTGCTGCGCGACACGACCGCCACGAACCGGCGCTTGCGCGGTGCGCTCGCGTCGCTCAACCGCTTGGTCTCACAGCCGCGGACGAAGGTCACCCTGCAGCGCCTGGAGGAGACGTTCGACGCTGCTCAGCCACTGGCCAAGTGGGTCGTCCCGGCACAGACGGTCTGCAACTACTGGAACTACTGGTTCGCCTTCACCCCCAACGCCCTTTCTGACCGCGACCAGGTCGGCTTCGCCTTCCGCCAGATGCTGACCGAGTTCCCGCTCTCGGCCGAGGTGCAGGCACCGGCGACCGGCTACTCGGGCATCCAGTCCAACGGCCGCGTCTCCAACGCCGAAGGCGGAACGTTCGAGCCGTACAAGATCCCGATCCTCAACGCGCACCCCTACGGCCCGGCCGGCCAGAAGAACGCCGACTGCCAGGGCGGCCAGTCCGGCTATGAGCTCGGCGACCTGCGGGTGGCCGGCCAGGCCGCAGACAATCCCGCCAACGGCGTCTCCGACCTTCCGGGATCGCGCGGGCCAACGACGCTCTTCTACAACGACGCAGGCGAGCGTGAGCTGCGAGACACGCGCATCGCCGCGCGCGCGCCCGAGACGTGGAAGCAGGTGGGCAAGTGAGAAAGAACGAGAAGCGCCGCCTGCCGAGCTGGGTTGTGGGTCTGATCGCGGTGGTCGTCCTCACCATCGCCTCGTTGCTGGCCTTCACCAAGCAGCTGCCGTGGGGCGACCCGTATGAGATCAACGCCGTCTTCAGCTCGGCCCAGAGCGTGCGGCCGAGCTCGCCCGTGCGGATCGCCGGAGTGACGGTCGGCGAGGTGACGAAGATCGAGCCGCTGATCAGTGCCGAGGGCGAGAACCTCTCGGCCCAGGCCGGCGAAGATGCGATCCCGACCGACACCGACGCACCGCTTGGCCAGGACGCCGCGGTGGTCACGATGGAGCTGAACGAGGATGCGTTGCCGCTGCACGAGGACGCGCATTTCAAGCTGCGCCCGCGCCTCTTTCTCGAGGGCAACCATTTCGTCGACGTGCAGCCGGGAAGCCCGAACGCCGACGAGATCACAGACGGGCACACCTTCCCTGTCAACCAGACCGCCTACTCGGTCCAGCTCGACAACGTCCTGACCACGCTGCAGGGCGACGTCCGCACTGATCTTCAGATCTTCCTCAACCAGTTCGGAAACGCCTTGACCAAGTACGGCGGCGCCAAGGGCTTCCAGGAGCTCTATCGCACCTCGCCCGAAGCCAACCGCTACACCTCACAGGTCAACGAGGCGTTCCTCGGCACCGAGCCCGGCGATCTCGCCGGCACGATCAAGGGCCTCGACCGCGTCGTCCGCGGCCTCGGCCGAAACGAGGAGACGTTGAAGGACCTGGTGACGAACTTCCGCATCTTCTCCGGCTCGTTTGCCGCCGAGGACGTGGCGCTCGGGCAGGCGATCGAGGAGCTGCCGAACACGCTCGACGCGGCCCGCCCGGCGCTGACCAACCTCAACAACTCCTTCCCGGCCCTGCGCGCGTTCGCGCGCGAGGCCCTGCCGGGCGTCGAGTCGACCCCCGAGACGCTGGCGGCGGCGACCCCGTTCGTCGCGCAGATTCGCGAGCTCGTCGCCAAGGACGAGCTCCGCGGCCTCGTCTCCGACCTGCGCCCGACGATCCCCAAGCTGGCCCAGCTTTCGCGCTCGACGGTCTCCTTCCTGGACGAGACTCGGGCGTTTGCGAGCTGCTTCAACGAGGTCGTGATCCCGTGGTCGCAAGACACCGTCAAGCCGCTCGATCCCAATTATCCGCACGAGGCGGTCGGCCGCGTCTTCGAAGAGACCGGCTACGGCCTCTCGGGGATCGCTTCCGAGAGCCGCTCGGGCGACGCCAACGGACAGTACATCCGTGTCGCGGCGGGTGGTGGCGGCAACACGGTGAAGATTCCCAATGCGGTGCCCGGCCTCAACGGCGGCCTCCAGGACTCGGTTGGCTCGACCGCGTTCCCGCTGCTTGGCGCGATGCCGGCGATCACCGATTCGGCGAAGACGCCGTTCAAGCCCAACGTCGCTTGTGAGACCCAGGAGCAGCCCAACCTCGAGGGCGGCGGCGTCGCCGACATCCCGTTCGACGCCGGACCGTCGCCGGGCGGCGGCCTGCCGGGACTCCCGATCACGCTCGCGGACTCGACTCGCTCCGAGCGCCGCGAGGGCGCGATCGCGGCCAATCTGCCGATGGAGCTGGTCGAGATCGTCGCCGACCTCGAGGAGGACGGCGAATGACCGCCATTCGCAAGCATCTGCGCGACTTCATCGCGGTCGCAGTGCTGCTGGTGGTCGGCCTTGTTCGTCACCTACTACATCGTCCAGGAGCAGCGCCTTCGGATTCCCGTGCTCGAGGAGAAGCCGTTCGAGCTCAAGGCCGAGTTCGAGACCGCACAGGCGGTCGTCCCCGGCCAGGGCCAGACGATCCGCGTCGCCGGAGTGCGCATCGGCGACGTCAGCGAGGTTGGGGTCGAGAACGGCGTCGGCGTCGTCACCTTCGACATCGACCGCGAGTTCCTGCCGATCTACAAAGACGCGACGATTCTGATGCGCCCGACGACCGGCCTCAAGGACATGTTCTTCCAGCTCGATCCGGGCAGCAAGCAGGCCGGCGAGTTCGAGGAGGGCGACATGGTCAGCGTCGCCAACACGGCGCCCGACGTCAACCTCGACGAGATCCTCGCGGCGCTCGACTCCGATACCCAGGCGTATCTGCGGCTGCTGCTGGTCGGCGCCGGCAAGGGTCTCGACGGTCGCGACGAGGAGCTCGGTGACCTGCTCGGCTCGATCGGCCCGATCAACCGCGACCTGGCCGAGCTCAACAGCGAGGTCGCCAAGCGCCGCGAGAACCTCGCCAACCTGATTCACAGCTTCAACGTGCTGACGACCGAGGTCGGCAAGTCCGAGGACGACCTGACCAGGCTCGTCTCCTCGTCCAACGGCGCGCTCAGCGCGATCGCCGAGCAGGACCCCAACGTGCAGCGCGCGGTCAGCCTGCTCCCGGGCACGCTCGAGCAGGCGACCGACACGCTCGACGCAACCGCGCGCTTGGGCGCTGTCCTCGGGCCCGCGTTCGACGAGCTGCGGCCGTTCGCGCGCAACCTCGACGAGCTCAACAGCGCCACGCGCGAGCTCGCAGAGAACGCGACGCCGGTGCTTCAGGACGAGATTCGCCCGTTCGTGCGCGCGGCTCGCAAGCCGGTGCCCGACCTGCGCAAGGCCGCCGAGCGCTTCTCCCTCGCCACCCCGCCGCCTGACGACGGTGACCAAGAAGCTGAATCGACTCGCCAACATGGCTGCCTACAACCCCAACGGCGCCGAGCCCGCCGGCACCGAGGGCCGCGACGAGGGTTATCTGTACTGGGCCGGCTGGCTCGGACACAACGGCAACACCGTGTTCTCAGCCGGCGACGGCAACGGCTTCTATCGCCGCATCTACTTCACCGTCGGCTGCGACCAGCTGATCGAGATCGTCCGCTCCAACTCCTCCGCCGAGCAGTCGATCAAGGAGCTGATCACGGGCTTCGATGTGCTCACCCGACAGGCCCTGTGCCCAGGCTCCGAATGAAACCGGTGATCGAACAGCTAATGCAAAAACAAGCCCCCTCGATAGGCCGCATCCTCATCGCCGTCGGCTTCACGCTGTCGTGCTTCGGGCTGATCTTGTTCCTCTGGATCGCCTTCGGCGGGCCGATCCCGCTGAAGCCGCAGAGCTATCGCATCAGCGCCTACTTCCCCGAGGCCACCCAGCTCGCCAAGGAGTCGGACGTGCGCATCGGCGGCGTCTCCGTCGGCAAGGTCAAGACGCTCGAGCTGGCGCCGATCGAAGCGCGCGTCAACGGCAACGACACGACCGAGGCGACGATGGAGATCGAGCCGCAGTTCGCGCCGATCTCCGACGATGCCCGCGCGATCCTGCGCCAGAAGACGCTGCTGGGCGAGACCTACGTCGAGCTCACGGCCGGGACCGCGACCGGCGAGAGCGCGGCGCCTGTCTCGCTCGGCGCCGCCGCCAATGTCTCCGACGCCGACTCGGAAAAGGTCGCTTCGATCGAGGAGGGCGGCACGCTCGGCCTCGGCCGAGTCGAGGAGGCGACCCAGATCGACGAGATCTTCAATGCTCTCGACGAAGAGACGCGAACGTCGTTCCAGAACTGGCAGCAGAACTCGGCGATCGCGATCGAAGGCCGCGGTCTCGACCTCTCCGACTCGCTCGGCAACCTCGGACCGTTCCTCACCGACGCCTCGGAGATCCTCGAGGTCCTCGGCCGCCAGAAGCTGGCGCTGAAGGGCCTCGTGCGCGACACCGGCGCCGTGTTCGAAGCGATCACCGAGCGCGACCAAGCGCTTGCCGGAACGATCGTCGGCTCCAACAACACCTTCGAGGCGCTTGCTTCCGAGGAGCAGGCGCTGGCCGAGATCTTCCAGATCCTGCCGACCTTCCAGCGCGAGACGCGCCTCACCTTCGAGCGCCTCGATGAGTTCCAGGTCAACACCCGGCCGCTGATCCGCGACCTGACTCCGGTCGCGCGCGACCTCTCGCCGACACTGCGCTCGGTGCGCGAGCTCTCGCCCAACCTGCGCAACCTCTTCTTCGACCTCGACGACCTCAACAGGGTCTCGGTCAAGGGCCTGCCGGCGTTGCGCGATTTCCTGGACGGGCTGGCGCCGGTGATGAACGAGCTCGATCCGTTCCTGGCCAACCTCAACCCGGTGATCCAGTACCTCGAGTTCAACAAGGAGACGATCACGGACTTCCTCGTCGGCCCGGGCCACGCGCTCTCCGGTGCCTATGAGCCGGTGCCCGGCGATCCGGCCCCGCGCCACGGCCTGCGCCAGCTCACCTACCTCAGCACGGAGACGCTGTCGATCAACCCCACCCGCTCGGCCACAGAATCGCGGCAACGGCTACCTGCCGCCCGACGGCCTCAACAGCTTCAGCGCCGCCCAGAACGGCATCTTCCCCAACTTCGACTGCAAGAACACCGACTACTCCGGCGGCAGCCAGGATCCCGACGAGGACGAGATCCTGCCCGGCCAGTCGGTCGCGGGAGTCAACAACGGCAATCCGCCCGGCGCTTCACCGACGCATTTCGCCCCCTGCTTCACCCAGGAGTTCCCCAACTCGGCGCTCGCCAACTTCGGCGAAGAGCGCTTCCCCCAACTGTTCATGGATCCCTGACCGGACGGGTTCCGGCGCCGCCTGGCGGCGTCATCGGTCGCTAGAAGCCTGACCGGGCGGCCCCAGCCGGCGCCTGGCTGCGTCCTCGGTCGCTCGCGTGCAGAGCACGCCACGCTCCCTGCTTCCTTGCCAGGCGACGCCTGGACCTCGCCGGGTCAGGCTTCTTTCGAGCGAATAGGGTTTTCGTTGTGAAGGCTGCAGGAGTGGGCTGGAGGTTGTTCGGGGGCTGGCTGAGAAGCGGGGTGCGACCTATGCGGCGGTAGGAGGTCTCAATCCTGCGGGTGGGCCGGCTGCGCTTTGCCCGGGCGGTACGAACCGGATCACGGGCCAGCTCGCCGACGGGTTCTGGGGTGCGTCGTGCGATGCGGATGAGCAGGAGGAGGGCGGCTTGTTCTCAAAGACCGTGCTGCCCCGCGCGATCCTTGCCAAGGCGCACATGCCGGACCTGGCCAGCGTCGTGCCGATGTTCAACGTCGAATCGATCGAGGCGTCCGAGCGCGTCGAGCAGATGGCCTCGCGGCGCAAGGTCGAGTTCGAGTCGATCGAGTTCAACCGGCGCTTCCTCGCCACCGTGCCCTCGGGCTATGACCCGGTAGCGCTGCGGGAGCTGTTCAGCCCCGGTTTCCTCGATTGGGCGGCGCAGATCCACAACGAGATCGACTTCGGCATCACCGATCGTCAGCTCTACTTCCTCTGGCGTTTGGACGATCGCACCGCCGACGAGTACGAAACGGCGCTCGAAAGCGCCGGTGGCCTCTTCACCAGGCTTCGGGGCGAGATGTACGAGCACGGCCTCCACACCTACGACGCCGGCCCGTGGCACGCGGGGCTCGAGGCGTTTCCCGCTACTTGAGAGGCAATCCTTCGATCTCGGCGGCCCCATCGTCATAGCCGTCTTCCCACGGCAGGATGATCCGGTGGGCCTCGCGGGTGCCGACGACGCGGGGGAGCACCGGCTCCATCGAGCGTTGCGGCGCGGCTGCCAGCACCTCCTCGGCGCTCGAGTACGCCAGCAGCGTTTCCAGTGTCTTGATCGTCGGGAAGACGAGCTCGAGCGCGCCCGCCTCGGCGTCGTCGAGCGCCCCGCGGGGTGAGAACCAGCCGGCATCGTCGACCTCGCTCATGTCGGGCTTGGGCGGCGAGTGAGCCGGCGCGAGGGCGACGAAGAAGTGGGTATCGAAACGAACCGGAACGACCTCTGGGGTGATCCAGCGCATCCACGGCAGGACCGCGGTGCCGGGCTCGAGCGCGATCTGGGTCTCCTCGGCGAGCTCGCGAACAGCGCAGTCGGCGAAGCTCTCGCCGGCGTCGACGCTGCCACCCGGAAACACCCAAACGCCGGGCATGAACGACTGCGAGTCTGCCCGGCGCACCATCAGCACTTCAAGCCCGCGCTGAGCATGCTTGCCGCCGCGACGCAGCAGCAGGACTGTCGCGGCTGCTCGTGGGGCCGGCGGTGGGGCGCTCACAGGCCAGACGATAACCTGCCTGCGATGAGCACCGACACCCCCGAAGCGGCCGCCAAGCAGCTGTGGATTTGCTCCTCCTGCGGCTTTATCTACGACCCCGACGAGGGCGACCCCGACGGCGGTATCCCTGAGGGCACCAACTTCGACGACATCCCCGACACTTGGTTTTGTCCCGTCTGCGGCGCCCGCAAGGCCGACTTCGAGCAGTACGACGGCTGAGCCGTCGCCGGGACGAGAGGGGCCAGGCCCTCTGTGGTCAGCCTTGGTCGAGGGCTCGCTCGCGGCTTCGGCTGCGGGTCCGCGCCGTGACCAGGTAGATCAGCGTTCCGACGAGGGCGACGGGCAACAGCACGGCGAGGCCGATCAGGGCGATGCCGGCGATCACTTCGAGCACGCGCCCAGCGTCGTCGAGGGCGTCGGCGACGCTCCAGCCGTCGTCGTCGGAGGCGGACTCGCTGGAGGTGATGTCGACATTCACGGTGGCGAAGCGACCGCGGCGCTGTGTCTGACCGACGTCGGCGCGCAGGGCGTCGGCGCTGGCCTCGAGCGAGTCGATCTTCGACTCGAGGATGAGACGCTCGCGGCGGGTGTCGGCCAGCTCGAGCTCGATTCGCGCCTTGCTCAGGTCGTCGAGCACGTTGGCGAGCTGCTTCTGGCTGCGCACCGCCGCCTGGGTGATGTCCTCGCCGACCTCGGTGCGCGAGATCACGTCGCCGAGCTCGGAGAGGTCGGTGAGCGCCGCATCGAGCTCGGCGTAGGGGATCTCGAGTGTGAACGAGGCCCTCGCGCCGCCCTGGTCGGTTGTCACCTGCGAGTCGAGGACGACGCCGTCGTAGCGGTCGGTGACCGAGACGACCTCGTTGGCGACGCCCTGGACATCCTCGGCCTCGGCCCCGAGCGTGAGGCGAGCGGTGGCATCGACGATGCGATCGTCGGTTGCGGGGGCGACGCCACCGCCACCGCCGTCATCGGATCGGCTGGCCTCGGTGACCGCCGGCGCCAGGTTGTATTCGGAGTCGTCAGACGACTGCATCTCGGGAGCTGCGCTCTGCGACGCTGGAGACAAAGCTTCGGTCGCGGCGCCCCCGGCCGCGCTCGTTGCGCTGTCGCCGCTGCTCGATGCAGAGCCCGGCTCATCCGTCAGCACAGCCGATTCCTCGGTGTCGCCGCGATCAAGGTCCGACCCCGGATCGTCGAGCTGGCTTACCGTGAGCCCGACCACGACGAAGAAGGTCGCCGCAGCGCCGACCGGCACGAACAGCCGCCGCGGCGGCGTCGCGCGCAGGCGCTCCCAGGCGCTCTCGAACACGGTCGCGAGCCCGCCGCCGCGGGCACCGCGAGCCCGCGGCCCGAGCCCGCGGTCGCGGGGGAAGCCGGCCTCGGCCCACTCGTCGAGTCGCCGGGCGAAGTCCTGGTCGAGCTCGGGGCGGTCTTCGACCAGCGCGCGTTCCAGTTCCTCAACCCTCATCGCAGGCCTCCCTCAGCTTTTCGATCACACGGTGCAGCTTGGTGCCGGCGTTGGACTCGCTGACGCCGATGACGGCGGCGATCTCGGCGTTGCCGAGCCCGGCGAAGTACTTGAGCGCGACCAGCTCGCGATCGCGGGGCGAGAGCGTTGCCATCGCCGCTGCGATCGTCGCCCGGCGTAGCGAGGCCTCCGCGGCGTCCTCGGCAGCCCCGGTGGCGCCAGTGTCCTCGGGCTCGGTCGCGAGCTCGGCCTGGCGGCTTCGCCGGCGCAACTCGTCGAGCGCCGCGTTGCGAGCGATCCCGAAGAGCCAGGCGCGGTGGGTGCCGCGATCGGGCTTGAAGCTCGCACGCTTGCGGTAGGCGCGTTCGAAAGCTTGCGCTGTGACGTCCTCGGCTGCGCTGCGGTCGCGAATCAAGCCCGCGACATAGGCGAAGACGTCGTCGCGGCTGGAGCGATAGAGCGCATCGAAGGCGGCGGCGGCTGCAGAAGGAGCCGCAATCGCCGGGGCGGTCAGCGTCTGACTCATGTGGGTACTACGGCGTCGCCGCGGATTCATCACACCGGGCGCGAGCGCCCCGCCACGCTCGCCTCCTCTAGGCGGCGGCTCGGAGTTCAGGCTCGGCCGGATAGGCCGACGCGCATGCCGTGCGGATCGACTCCCCCGTGATCGCGACCAAACGGCGCAGATCGGCTTGCGAGATCGACAGCGGTGCCATCAGCACGATGGTGTCGCCGAGCGGCCGGACGATGGCGCCGCGCTGACGAGCTTCGAGCGTTACGCGATGGCCGAGGCGAAGAGCCGGGTCGTGCTCGCCGAGATCGATGCCGGCCATGAAGCCGCAGCGGCGAACCTCTGCCACCTCAGCCATTTCCTCAACCCCCGCGAGCAGCTCGCCGAGCAGGCCGATCTTCGGCTGCAGCTGAGCCAGGGTGTCCTCGCTGCGAAAGACCTCGAGGCTTGCGATCGCCGCCGCGCAGGCGAGCGGGTTGCCGGTGAAGGTGTGGCCGTGAAAGAAGGTGCGGTACTCGGCGTGCTCACCGAGGAAGCCCTCATAGACGCGCTCGCTTGCCAGCGTCGCCGCCAGCGGCAGATAGCCACCAGTGAGGCCCTTGCCGAGGCAGAGGAAGTCCGGAGCCACATCCTCCTGCTCGCAGGCGAACATCGTCCCGGTGCGCCCGAAGCCGGTCGCGACCTCGTCGGCGATGAGAAAGACGTCGTGCTCGCGACAAAGCTCCGACACTCGGCGCAGGAACCCGGACGGCTGCACACGGATTCCGGCGGCGCCCTGGACGAGCGGCTCGACGATCACCGCTGCGATCTCGCCGGCGTGCAGCCTCGAGCAGGCGCTCGAGACGCCGTCGCTGTCGCCAGGGTCGACCCGATGGGTGTCGAACAGCAGCGGCCCGTAGGCGCCGTGGAAGAGGTCGATGCCGCCGACCGAGACCGAGCCGATCGTGTCGCCGTGGTAGCCGTCGGTGAGGCAGACGAAGCGAGGTGCGCCGGCATCGCCGGCTCGCCGCGCTGGCGCCAGTACTGAAACGCCATCTTCAGCGCGATCTCGACCGCGGTCGAGCCCGACTCCGAGTAGAAGACGCGGCTCAATCCCGGCGGCGCCAGTTCGACCAGCTGCGCCGCCAACTCGATCGCGCCTCGATGGGTGAGCCCGAGCATGGTCGAGTGGGCGACGCGGCCGAGCTGGGCGCGTACCGCGCGTCGTCGATCAGCGGGTGGCGATGGCCATGCACGTTGCACCAAAGCGAGGAGACACCGTCGATGTAGCGGTTGCCGTCGGCGTCGATCAGCTCCGAGCCCTCGGCCCGCTCGATCACCAGCGGCGGTTCCTCGAGCCAGCCGCGCTGCTGGGTGAACGGGTGCCAGAGGTGGCGATGGTCGAGCTCGGTCAGCGAATGTGGTGAATCCGATGAATCCGACATCCCGGGCGACGATAGATGCGGCGGCGGAGGGATTGGTTCGGCCCGTTGTCGCCGTAGCCGCGAATTCCGCTCCGTGAGCCAAATCACATTTCGAGTGGTATCAGCTCAGCTAATGTAAAACTGGTAAGCGATCAGGAAGAGAACATCATGCATCCGGTACTCGGTATCTATCTCGCCAAGGCGATCAACGATGAGCATCATCGTGTAGCCAGCGAACGGCGTCGGGTGCGAGTCGCGGCCAAGCCGAAGGCTCGCTGAGCTCGAGGTGGGGGAGCGTGTTCACGCTCACCCCCCCGAGCCGCTCGATCGTCTCGCGATTGGAGCGCTCGACCACAGAGGGCTGGTCGGGCCACGGTGTCAGCACCAAAGCCGCCACCTCGAGCCCCGCCGATCGCACCGCCTCGACGGTCAGCAGCGCGTGATTGATCGTCCCCAGACCCGGCGATGCCGCGATCACCACCGGCAGTCCGAGGTCGCAGGCGAAGTCGCGCAGGAGATAGTCGCTCGTCAGTGGCACGAGCCATCCGCCGACACCCTCGACCACAAGCACTTCGGCACTCGCCGCGGCGACGGCCCCAGCACGGCGCAGCCGGTCCGGGTCGATCGACTCGCCCGCCAGCTCGGCACCGAGATGCGGGGAGACCGGCGGGCCGTAGCGATACGGCGCGATCTCCTCGTCTGACTGGTTCGAGCCTGCAGCGCGGCGAAGCAGCGCGTGGTCGGGCTCGCCTGAGCTCGTCGAGGCCGCTGACCGCTGGCTTGAACACGGCGACCTCGAGGCCGGCCGCGGCCGCGGTGCGGGCGATCGCCGCCGCGACCGCCGTCTTGCCGACCTCGGTGCCGGTGCCGGTGACGAAAAGGCCGTCCACAGACAGACCCTACGTACTCGGCTCGGCGCCGAGCGGATTCAGGCGGCGCGGCTTGCCGGCACGGCTGCCGGCTTGAGGCGATCATCGGCGACGCCGAGATCACGCGCCGCGCGGCCGATGACGCGGGCGGCTGCCCGCAGCTCGTCGGCGCGATGGTTGGCCATCACCGTCAGGCGCAGGCGCGAGCTGCCCTCGGGCACGGTCGGTGGCCGGATCGCCTGCGCGAAGACGCCGCCTTCGAGGGTGCGCTCGCAAAGCGCCGTCGCCCGCCGCGCGTCGCCGACGATCACCGGCACGATCTGAGTCCGCGAGCCGCTCGCGCCGAGGCCCTGGGCATTGAGCTCCTGGCGCAGCGTGGCAGCGTTTCGGCGCAGCTGCTCGACCAAGCCGGGTCGCGAGCCCAGTAGCGAGAGCGCCGCCAGCGCCGCCCCGACTGACGGCGGCGGCGGCGCTGTCGAGTAGATGAAGGGGCGCGAGGTGTTGACCAGCAGCTCGGCGATCGCACGGGACGCACAGACGTAGGCGCCGTAGCTGCCGAGCGCCTTGCCCAGCGTGCCGACGACGACGTCGACCTCGCCGCTGAGCCCCGCCTCGGCGACGGCGCCGCGTCCGCCTGGGCCGAGCGCTCCTGTGCCATGGGCCTCGTCGATGACGAGCGTGGCGCGATGGCGGCGAGCGAGACCGACAAGCTCGCCCAGGGGAGCGACGTCGCCGTCCATCGAGAAGACGCCGTCTGAGACGATCAGCTTGGCGCGATCGCCTGCCTGCTCGAGGCCATGGGCGAGGTGCTCGGTGTCGCAGTGGCGATAGACGAACGTGTCGGCACGAGCGAGGCGGCAGCCATCGACGATACTGGCGTGGTTGAGCTCGTCGGAGAAGACGACGCCAGAGCCGGCGAGCGCAGTCACCGTGCCGATATTGGCGAGGTAGCCCGAGCCGAACAGCAGCGCCGCTTCTGTTCCCTTGAACTCGGCGAGGCGGTCCTCGAGCTTGCGGTGAAGCGACATCGTGCCCGAGATCAGCCGCGAGGCGCCGGCACCGGCGCCGAGGCGCTCGGCCGCCTCACCGGCAGCCTGGCGCACGCGGGGATGATCTGCGAGGCCGAGATAGTTGTTCGAGCACAGCAGCAGCACCTCGGCCCCGTCCAGCAGAACCCGCGGACCCTGCGGTCCCTCGATCAAGCGCAGTCGCCGGTGAAGCCCCGAGCGGCGCAGCTCCGCCAGGCGCTGGGCGACGTCAGACAAGCCTCTCAGTCGCCCCAGCCGGGTGCGTCGGTGCGGGCACCAACGCGCTCCGAGGGCCGCTCGGGATAGCCCGGGGGCGTGCCCTTCTTCTTGATCACCCGCAGCTGCGTCGAGGGATCCCAGAAGTTGGCCTCGGCTTGGCGGTCGATGAGCTCGTCGATCGGCGTCTTTGGCGTTTCGCCCTCGAGCCAGCCGTCACGGTTGTCGGGGCGCGGGTTGGCGCCGTTGTCGTCCTGGCGGGCGACGTTGAGGCCAAGCTCCTCGAACATCGCGCGGTCGTCGGCGGGCTCGGCGCCCAGCGTGGTCAGGAAGTTGCCCATCATCACTCCGTTGAGCCCCGCCTTCACCGCCAGCGGCTGCAGCTCGCCGAGGTTCTCGACACGGCCACCGCAGAGGCGAAACAGTGCACCGGGGATGATCAGCCGGAAGATCGCGACCCACTTGACGACCTCCCACGGGTCCATCAGCTCACGGTCGCCGAACTTCGTCCCCGAGCGCGGGTTGAGCAGGTTGATCGGGACCGAGGTCGGGTTGATCTCCGAGAGCTCGAAGGCCATCTCGACGCGCTGGCGCGGGCTCTCGCCGAGGTTGAGGATGCCGCCGACGCAGGTCTCCATGCCCGCCTTCTCGACCGCGTCGATCGTCCGCATCCGGCCCTCGTAGCGAACGGTCGTCGTCACCTCCTCGTAGTAGGAGCGCGCGGTCTCGACGTTGTGGTGGACGCGCTGGATGCCGGCGTCGGCAAGGCGCTCGGCGCGCGCCTGGGAGATGTGGCCGATCGAGGCGCAGCGCTTGAGGTTGGTGTGCTCGGCGACGAGCTTGGCGCCTGCGACGATCTTCTCGAAGTCGCGCTTGGAGAGGCCCTGGCCCTGGGTGACCATGCAGAAGCGATGCGCGCCCGCGGCCTCGGCCGCCTTTGCGTGCTCGAGGATCTGCTCGGGCTCCATCATCGCGTGCATCGGCGTGTCGGCCTCGGCGTAACGCGATTGAGCGCAGAAGCCGCAGTCCTCGGCACAGCCGCCCGACTTCGCGTTGACGAGCGAGCACATGTCGGTCGAGTCGCCGAAGTTCTCGGTGCGAACCTGCCAAGCCCGCTCGACGATCGCCCCAATCGCCTCCTCGCCACGCGCCTCGCCGAGCTCCAGCGCCTCCTCGAACGAGATCAGCGAACCCATCGCCGCGAAAGCTAGGCAGCGCCCCGGACGGGTTCGAACCGCCGAGCGGCGGCTAACGTCCCACCCTTGAGTGGCAAGCTGCCGCTCGGCGCGCTCAGGCCGGGGTGTTGCGCAGGGTTTCCCAGAGATAGACGCTGGCGAGGGTTCGATGCGGGCGCCACGGCTCGGCGATCGCCAGGAGCTCGTCACGGCCGGGTAGATCGTCGAGCTCGTACTCGACATGGACCGCACGGCGGATGCCGAGATCGCCGACCGGGAGCACGTCGGGGCGCTCGAGGTGGAACATCAAAAAGACCTGGGCGCTCCACTCGCCAAAGCCGCGCACGGCGGTGATCTCGGCGGCGACCGCTTCGTCTGACATCTCCTCGAAGCGGTCGAGCTCGAGCTCGCCGGAGACGATGTGGCCGGCGAGATCGCGGACGTACTCCACCTTGCGCCCGGAGAGCCCCGCTTCGCGCAGGCGCTCCGGCTCAACTTCCAGCAGCGCGGCGGGCGCGGGAGTGACGCCGCCGAAGAGCTCGAGCACGCGATTGTAAATCGCCGCTGCGGCCTTGACCGAGACCTGCTGGCCGACGACGGTGCGCAGCAGCATCCCGTAGGCGTCGACGGGAGCCAGGTTGCGCCGCCGGTTGCGCTCGCCGATCGAGAGCTCGCCGATGCGCTCGACAATCGCGGCCATCACGGGATCTGAGGCGGCAAGTGCGTTTCGGGCGGCGGTGGCGCTCATCTTCTGGCTCACCGTAGGTGAAACGGCGGTCTCGGTCCGAACGCTCGCTATCGTCCTCGCTCGTCGCAACCGAGCCCCGCACGCCGCGACTCCGACGTGACCGGCGTGTTCGGAAATCCGGGTGGCCGATCAGCTGCCCTCGAATGATGCCTCGCAAAGTCGCTGGACAAGAGCCGATCGATGATCGGAACCGCCGTTGGCCGCGCCTGCTCGCAGCCGGCGTGGCGCTGCTTGCGATCCTCGCAGGGGCCGTGCTCATCGGCGCGCCCGGCGCGGAGCCCGACGCAGCGAGCGCGTTCAAGAGCCGCGCCAACATCATCATCTTGCTCACCGACGACCAGGAGACCGCGTCGGTGCGGATCATGAAGACGGTGAACAAGCAGCTCAAGCGCAAGGGCGTGACGATGAAGCGCTTCTACGACAACTTTCCGCTCTGCTGTCCCTCGCGAACGACGCTGCTCACCGGCCAGTACGCGCATAACCACAAGGTGCTCTCGAATACCGCTCCCGACGGTGGTTACGGCGTCTTCAACGAGCTTCACGGCAACAACAACCTCGCCCTCTGGCTCCAGGCGGCCGGCTATCGCACGGGCTACATCGGCAAGTTCCTCAACGAATACGCCGAGCCCGACGAGTACGGGACGCTGCCGGTCGACGTTCCCCGCGGCTGGGACGACTGGCGCGTGCTCGCCCCCTCGCGAGCCCAGTACTTCGGCTACACGCTGAACCAAAACGGCAACCTCGTCGGCTTCACTGAGGCGGAGAAGGATTACTCGACCGATGTCTTCACGACCAAGGCCAAGCGCTTCATCCGCCAAAGCGCGAAAGCGCCGAACCCGTTCTTCCTCACGCTTGGCTACGCGGCGCCCCACGGCGGCGGTGGCGGCGAGCCAGGCCGCTCCTGCAACCGTGCCGCCGTCCCGGCCCCGCGACACCTCGGCACGCTCAAGGACGAGCTCAAGGGGAATCTGCCGAGTTCGTTCAACGAGGCCGACGTCACCGACAAGCCTTCGCCCGTCGCCGACCGCGCCCCGCTCACGCCCGGTCAGATCTCAGACATCCTGAGAAAGCGCCGCTGCGCCTGGGAATCACTGCTTGCGGTCGATGAGAGCGTCGGTGAGATCCTCAGCGAGCTCAAGCGCAAAAAGCTGCGAAACGACACCTACATCTTCTTTGTCTCCGACAACGGTCTGCTTCGCGGCGAGCACCGGATCCGCTCGGACAAGCGCTTCCTTTACGAAGAGTCCTCACGCGTCCCGTTCATCGCCCGCGGACCTCAGCTTCCTCGCGGCGAGCAATCCTCCGACGTCGTCACCAACGCCGACATCGCCGCAACGGTGCTCGAGATCAGCGGCGCCTCCGCCGGGCTCACCCAGGACGGCCAGTCGCTTCTGCCCAGCCTCGAGAATCCCGACTATGAACGCGGCCGCGCTGTTCTGTTCGAGGCGTTCGCCGGCGATGAGATTCTCGGCGTGCGCACGTCGAAGTACGCCTACAGCGAGTGGGACACCGCTTCCGCGCTCTCACCCGAGCGCGAGCTCTACGACACCGACGTCGACCCCTACCAGCTCACCAACTTGGCCAACGATCCCGCCTACAGCGGCGTCGTCGCCGACCTCTCGGCTCAACTCGACGACCTGCTCACCTGCGCCGGCAGCGAGTGCACCGCCGCTCCAGCCGGCTCGATTGCGATCGGCAGCGCAGGGGAGGGCAAGAACGGGTGTCGCGCAGCGCCGGTGATCGCCTCACTGACCAGCCCGCAGCCCGAGCCGATCGTCGCGGTCTCCTTCGAGGCCAACAACGAGCTCGTCGCACAGGACACGGTGCCCCCGTATGAGGCGGAGATCCCCGTCGCAGCGATCCGCAAAAGCCTGCCGAAGCCCGCAACCGTCGTCGCCAGCGCCCTGTTTGCCGACGGCAGGCGCCTGGCGTTGCCGGCCGACGTCAGGGTATGCAAGTAGCCGGGCGAGTAGCCGGCTTCGCCATCGTCACGATCGCCGCGCTCCTCGCCGGGTGCGGCGGTGGCGACTCACCCGAGCCCAACCCACCGGTCGAGCCGAACCCACGCTTCGGTGAGCAGCCGAACTTCGTCTTCATCCTCACCGACGACCAGGACTACGCCTCCTACAACCGCGAGACGATGCCGTTGACGCACCGGTTACTCGGCGATGCCGGCTTCACCTTCACCAATCACGTCGACGCGACGCCGCTTTGCTGCCCGTCGCGCGCCGCCTACCAGAGCGGGCAGTACGGCCACAACAACGGGGTCCTCAACAACAAGCCTGGCTACGGCGAGCTCACCGATAAGGACAATCTGCTCCCGATCTGGCTCCAGCGGGCGGGCTACAGCACAGCCTACGTGGGCAAGTTCATGAACGGCTATGAGGCCTATGTCGAAGACGGCGACGAGATCGCGCCGGGCTGGGATCGATGGTCGGTGCTCAGCGGCAACGCGCTCGGGTATCGCGATTTCAGGCTCACCGTCGACGGCAAGCAGCGCAAGGAGATCTATACGGACCGCTACATGACCGACGTTCTCAGCGGGCGTGCCGTGGATCTGGTCGGCGAGCTGTCCGGCTCGAAGCCGTTCTATCTCCAACTAGGTCAGCTCGCCCCACACGTCGAGAACCTCAACGCCGACAGCGGCGGGCCGTGCGGAGGAGACGCGGTGCCGCCGCCGCGCGACCTCGGCCGCTTCACCGGCACACAGCTGCCGCGGCTGCCGGCTGTGCGCGAGCGAGACGTTTCGGACAAGCCCGCGATCGTCAGTGGTCAGCCCGCGCTAGACGCGGGCAAGCTCGACCAGATCCGGGCGCGATACGAGTGCCGGCTGGAGACGCTTCCCGCCGTCGACAGAGGCGTCGCCGATCTCGTCGCCGCGCTCCGCCAGGCCGGAGAGCTCGACGAGACGATCATCGCCTACGCCTCCGATAACGGCAACTTCCATGGCCAGCATCGTCTCCCGGGCGGCAAGGGGCTCGCCTACGAGGAGGCCGCGCACGTGCCGTTCGCGCTTCGTGTCCCACCCGCGTTTCGCGGCGGGCTCGAGGCCGGAGCTGAGATCAGCCGGCCGACCGCGAACATCGACTACGCGCCGACGATCGTCGATTGGGCCGGCGCCGAGCCGTGCCCAGACGCGGGCGAATGCCGGGTCATGGACGGCCGCTCTCTGCTGGGATTGATCACCGGTCGCGATCGCGCGTGGCCGGCGCAGCGCCCGATCCTGACCGAGCTCGATATCGGCAAGGAGCAGCTGCAATCGGGCCGCGGCATCTCCTGTCGCTACGAGGGCGTCCGCCAGGGCAGGTGGCTTGTATCTCGAGCACAGCGCGCTTCCGGACCTCGCAACCGGCACCTGCGCCGAGACCGAGGCGATCGAGCTCTATGACCACCGAAGCGATCCCTTCGAGCTCGACAACCTGACGTCGGTCGCCGCCGGTGCGCGGGTCGCGGACACCGCGCAGCGTTTGGCTCGCCTAACCGATGAGCTCTCCGATTGCGCCGGCATCGAAGGCCGAGATCCCGAGCCGGCCTCCGGTCACTACTGCAAGTAGGCGGGGGACAGCGGGTATCGGCCTCAGCCGATGACCCAGGCGTCGATCTCGTCGCGGCGAAACCGCAAGCCGCGGGGATCGTCGCGCGGCGCGCGGGGCAAGACGAAGAACGGGATCGAGTCGTTGGCTACGAGCGTCAGGACCTCGTCGGGTGGCAGCTCGAGCAGTGTCGCAACCTGATCGAGACTGAGCCAGTCGTCGCCGGCGGGATCGACGACGACGCGCCGGATATCGCGGTTCGGCCTGCTCACCGAGCGGGCAAAGGTCATGACTACGAGCGCGAACATGACGCAGCTGATCAGTACCAGGGTCAATCGCGCGATGTCCATGTCGTCAGCTTAGGCGGCGGCTATTCCGCCTCATCGAGCAGCTTGCACATGCGCTCGAAGATCTCGGCCTCGGGTCGCTCCGACAGCATCCGCGTCGCCTGAAGCTTGAGCGCACGCAGGTTCTCGGCGCTGGCGTCGTCCATGTTGTCGCTGGCGAGATCGAGCTTGGGCTGGAAGCGGAAGTAAAGGCCCTCATCGAGGAGCTGCGTGAGTTGGTAGTCGACCGTGTCGCTCATGCCGTCGAACATCACGTTGAGCAGCGGCGTGTGCGGCCAGATCCACTCCCGCAGACCCCAGCCTTCGACGTCGTCGTGGGCGAGGCTGCGGGTGAGCTCGCCGGTCCCTAGCGAGACCATCATCACCTCCCGATCGGGGTGGTGGCGCCGTGCCTCGGCGTAGGCGCACATTGCCGGGTTGCTGGCATAGACGCCGCCATCGATGAGCGAGAACCATTCCACCGTGTCATCGGTCTCGAGCCTGAGCGGCTCGAAGTAGGTCGGCGCGGCCGAGGTTGCGTAGGCGACATCGGAGATCGCGAAGTCGTGCGCGGCATCCTCGCGCGCCCTGCGGCGCTTGAAGAAGAATGGGAATCGCTGCTCGGTCTCGTACGCGGCGATCAGCAGATCGGTGAGCGCATCCTTGAGCCTGGCGTCGCCGAGATAGTGATCGAGCGCCGACTGCAGGTTGGCGCGCGGGTACTTCTCGTCCTCGATCCCAAAGGCCGACTCGATCGCCTTGAATACCGAGCGGTCGAAGATCTTCGGGCCTTCGGTCTCATACAGCTCGATCAGCTGCTTCGCCGACCACATCGGCGTGCCGCCCTCGCCGGCTCGGGTCAGCGCCGTAGCGACGATGCCGCCGGTAGAGGTGCCGGCGATCAGGTCGAAGCAGGCTGCGATCGGCCGGCCGACCCGCTGCTCGATCCGTTCAAGGACGATCGCCGGGATCAGTCCTCTGATCCCGCCCCCGTCAATCGAGAGAATCCGAAGCGGCGGCGCCATTGCTGCTCAGGGTAAAGCCAGCTCAGCGCCCGCGCCACTCGGGCTTTCGCTTCTCGCCAAAGGCCTGGACGCCCTCGCGAAAGTCCTCCGAGGCAAAGCACGCGCGCCGCAGCTCGATCAGCTCTTGCTCCTGCTCATCGGTCAGGCGCGCAAACCTAGCCAGCATCTCGATCGCATGCTTGTTGCCGGTCATCGACAGCGGCGCGTTGGCGGCGATGTCGCTCGCCAAGGCGAGGGCCGTGGCCTCGAGCACCTCGTCGGCGACGACCTCGTTGACGAGGCCGATGCGCTCGGCGCGCCCCGCGTCGAGGTTGCGACCGGTGAGAAAGAGCTCGCGGGTGAAGGCGATGCCGATGACGTCGATGAAGCGCTCGAGTCCGGTGTGGCCGTAGACCAGCCCGAGCTTCGCCGGTGGCATCCCGAGCTTGGCGCCGGCGGCGCAGACGCGCATGTCGCAGCGCACGGCGAGCTCGAGCCCACCGCCGAGCGCATGGCCGTTGAGCGCCGCGACGACGGGGTAGGGGTGGGCGCTGACTGCGTCCATCGCCGCGGTGAACGGGTGGGCGACGAGGGCCTCGGCGTCGGTCTCGAAGCTGTCGGCCGGGATCGCGCCGATGTCATAGCCGGCGGAGAAGGCGCGCCCGGTGCCGGTGATGACGACGCAGCGGGTTTCGATCCCCTCGGCCAAGGTCGGCAACGTCGCCGCGATCGCGTCGAGGACCTCGTGGTCGAGCGGGTTTCGCTTCTCGGGGTTGTTGAGCCTCAGCCGCGCAACTGCGTCTGCGGGGCGGTCGAGGACGAGCTTGCCTGAAGCGAGATCGTTGTTCATAGCGAGCACAGCCTTGACGGCAGCGGAGGCGATGCGGGGCAGCCGTCAGGCATTCACTTCACTCGAGAACGACCAGAACGTCGCCTTCCTGCACCGACTGGCCTTCCTCGCAATTGATCTTGGCGACTTTGCCGTCGTCTTCGACCTCGACCGGCATCTCCATCTTCATCGACTCGAGGATGACGACTGTGTCGCCGTCGGAGACCTCGTCGCCGACTTCGACCTCGATCTTCCACACGGTTCCGGTGATGTGTGCCTCCACGTCGATGCTCATCAGGCTCTCGGGCTCCTCGGTCGCTTGGCGCGGGACAGTATCTCGAACGGCGGCTAGGCTCGCGCGATGATCCTCGCGATCGACCAGGGCACCACCGGCACGACCTGCATCGTCTTCGACTCGCACGGCAAGGTCCGCGGACGCGCATACAGCGAGTTCGAACAGCACTTCCCGCGCCCGGGCTGGGTCGAGCACGATGCGGCTGAGATCTGGAACGTGACCAAGCGGGTCGCGTCGCACGCGCTCGCCGACGCCAAGGTCGACGGCCCCGCGCTCGATGCGATCGGAATCACCAATCAGCGTGAGACCGTCGTCGCCTGGGATCCCGCGAGCGGCGAGCCGGTCCACAACGCGCTGGTCTGGCAGGACCGCCGCACCGCCAGGCGCTGTGATGAGCTGCGCGAGGCCGGTCACGAGGAGCTCGTGCGCGAGCGCACCGGGCTCGTCCTCGACCCCTACTTCTCGGGCACGAAGATCGAATGGTTGATGCAAAACGTCGATGCCGCCCGCGACGCCTGCTTCGGCACGATCGACTCCTGGCTGGTGTTCAAGCTCACCGGTCGCCACGCCACCGATGTCACCAACGCCTCACGGACGATGCTGTTCGACATCGACAAGCGGCGCTGGGATGGGGAGCTGTGCGAGCTGCTCGGGGTCGACGCTGAACGCCTGCCCGAGGTGCTGCCCTCGGCCGGCCTCTTCGGCACCACCTCGGAGTTCGGCGGGGAGGTCCCGGTCGCGGGCATCGCCGGCGACCAGCAGGCCGCGCTGTTCGGCCAGGCCTGCCAGCGGCCCGCGATGGCGAAGAACACCTACGGAACCGGGAGCTTCGTCCTGCTCAACGCCGGCGCTGAGATGCCGCCGCCGAGCGAAGGGCTGCTGACGACGATCGCCTGGGGGATCGGCGACGAAACCACCTATGCGCTCGAGGCGGCGGTGTTCGTCACCGGTGCGGCGGTGCAGTGGCTGCGCGACGGTCTCGGCGTCGTCGCCGAGGCCGCTGAGACCGAGCACATGGCCGCCTCGCTTGGGTCAAACGACGACGTCTACTTCGTCCCGGCTCTGACCGGGCTTGGCTCGCCTTACTGGGATCCGTATGCGCGCGGCACGATCGTCGGCCTCACCCGCGGCACGACCCGCGCGCACCTGGCGCGCGCCGCACTCGAGGGGATCGCCTATCAGACCGCGGATGCGGTGGCAGCTCAGGAGCGCGTCGCCGAGGCCGCCCTGAGCGAGCTTCGCGCCGATGGCGGCGCCGTCGCCAACCGCTGGCTGATGCAGTTTCAAGCCGATGTCCTCGACGCTCCCGTGATCGTCCCCGAGATCACCGAGACGACCGCGCTCGGCGCCGCCTATCTCGCGGGAATCGGAGCCGGGATGTGGAGCGCCGACGAGGTCGCCGAGATGTGGAGCGAGGCCGCGCGGTACGAGCCGTCGATGGCCGCCGGCGAGCGCGAGCATCTGCTCGGGCGCTGGCGCGAGGCGGTCAAGCGCGCGCGCGGCTGGGCCGAGAGCGAAGCTTCGGAGCCCGACTAGAGCGGCCTAGAAGTAGCGCTCGTCGAGCGTTGCCCAGTGCTCGGGGTCGTGACCGGGCAGGATCACGGCGTCCGGGTAGGTGCGAGCGAACTGCTGCAGCTCGCGCAGCGAGCGGCGCCAGTTGTGTCGGTCGACAGGGCGCGGCGGTTCGGGCGCGCCGGAGAGCTGGCCGATCGTGTAGATCGCGTCACCGGCGATCACCAGATCGCGGTCGGCGAGACGGCAGATCACCGACTGATGGCCGGCGCTGTGGCCCGGGGTCGAGGCGAGGCGGACGCTGCCATCGCCGAAGAGGTCGAAGGTGCGCCCGAAGCTGGCGTATGAGCGGATCGAATCGATGTCGTAGCTGAGCGTGCGGTAATCGAAGGCGTAGTCGTAATGCTGGGGCCGATAGCCGCGCAGCAACGGCTGGCCGTCGTTGATCGCCGCTTCCCACTCCGCCTCGGCGATGACGAAGGTCGCGCCCGAGAACTCCGACATGCCCGAGGTGTGGTCGAGATGCAGGTGGGTCATGACCACCAGCGGCATCGACTTCGGGTCGATTCCGCGCTCGCGCAGCTGGCTCGGTAGGTCTTTGGCGGTCTCCACCTTCGGGTTGGCGAATCGAGTCGCGAGCCGGCCGAAGTTCTCGACGGGCGCTGTCGCCACAGAAGCGTGAAGGCCGGTGTCGACCAAGAAGGCTCCGGCGGATGGATGGCGGATCAAGTACGCGGGCACGGGAATCTCGAGCCAGCGTGAGCGTGGGGTGCCGAAGCCGAGCATGCGCAGCGTCGTCAGCCGCGACGCTCGTTCGAGCCCGGCCCGCGGATACTGCACCGTTCCGGTGAGGATCGGCTCGACCGAGACGGTCGCGCCCTCGCGCCCTCCCGCAAGTGGCCCACTAAGCGGATTCGTGTCCGCGCGAACCTTCATCGCTGGGCCAGGGTAGCCGTATAGAGTCGCGCTCCGATGACGCACTGAGCGCTCGCGAATCTTTGCGCCCGGGCTACTTGAGGGCCGGGTCTGTGTCGTCTCTGGCGCCGGTACCGGGCTCGGTAAGGCGACCGGCGCTCGAGCTCGTTCGGCTCGGGGCGACCGTGGTCGGATGCGGGCGCCGCTCCGAGCCGCTGGCCGAGATGGTCGCCGAGGCAGAAACGCTCGCCGGCAGCGCCGAGTCCGAGGCGATGGACATCCGCGACGACGAGGCGGTCGACGAGTTCTTCGACGGCGTGCTCGAGCGCCACGGCCGCCTCGACGTGCTCGTCAACAACGCCGGCGGGCAGTTCCTGAGCCCAGCCGAGGCGATCTCGCCGAAGGGCTTTCGCACCGTGATCGAGCTCAACGTCACGGGCACCTGGCTGATGACCCACGCCGCGGCGACGAAGGCGTTCATCCCGCAGCGAGGAGGGCAAGGTGATCAGCATCACGCTCTCGCCTCACAACGGGATGCCCGGGATGGTCCACTCGGGCGCGGCGCGGGCGGCCGTCGAGAACATGATGCGCACGCTCTCGGTCGAGTGGGCGCGCTTCGGCATTCGCACCGTCGCCGTCGCGGCGGGCCAGTTCGACACCGAGACGCTGCGCACGAAGTACCCGAAGGAGGTGGTCGAGGCCGTACCCGGCACCGTGCCCGCTCGGGCGGCTCGGCACCGAGGAGGAGTGGGCGTGGCTCGTCGCCTACCTCGCCTCGCCGGCCGGCGACTTCTTCTCCGGCACGACGATCACGATGGACGGCGCCCGCGACAACTGGTTCGGAGCCTGGCCGCCGGGGCACCTACGGCGACTCGGGCGAGCCACCGGCGGAGGAGCGCAGGCCGAAGGGCTGAGCGGCGGTTTCGGGCGCGTTCCATCGGGTGAACCGGCGCATCCAGATGCGTCGATCCGCGTCTAGTTTTGGCGTTGAACTGGCAGAGTGGGGATCTGGGCTAGGAGTCGATTTCGTGGCGGAACTGAGTACTCGCAAGCGTGTCATGGCGCGTGCGACGGCGGGCGGCTGTCGGCGGCCGTCGGAATCTCGCTGCTCGCGCTGACGGCTGTTCGCGACTGCGCCGCAAGGTCGGCAGCAGCGCTGTCGGCCGCGACCTTCAGCGGCGAGCTCACCGAGATGGTGAGCATCTCCCGACGCCGTCGATCGCCGCTGCTTCGAACGCCCGCTCGGCGACGCCGCCGGCGCCGCCTCGATCGCCGTCGATCCCGGGCGTTGTCGAGCGCGACGACTTCGCGACCGGATCGAGCATCGCGGCTCGACGGCCCGGCGGGCGCGACTGGGACCTCGCGGTCTTCGACGAGGCCGGCGAGGTGGTCGCCGCCGCGACCTCGCGTGGCGCCCCGGAGGTCGCCTCCGGCTACGTGCTCGACGCCGGGGAGCTGACCGTCCAGGCATGCCGGATCTCCGGCGATGGCAGCGACGGCGCACGGTCTCGATCGCGGCGACGCCGGTTCGACGGCGACCGCGGTCTCAAGTCCTCGCTGGCGATCGTCGAGACGCCGCGCCGCAGCGACAAGCAGACGCTGAGCAGCTCGGCCTCGACCTCACCGAGCACGGCGGCGAGGACTACCTCGCCGTCGTCCTGCACGGCGCCGAGGACCGCGAGGCGCTCGAGCAAGGCCGGCCTCGAGTACGAGATCGAGGTCGCCGACCTCGACCAGCCAGAGCGCGCACCAGCGCGCCGCGGAGACCGAGTACGCCGCCGAGACGCAGCGCAGCTCGCTGCCGAGCGGCCGCGACACCTACCGCCGGCTCTTCGACTACACGCAGGAGATGAAGGACCTGGCCGAGGACAACCCCGACCTGGTGCGCCCGATCACGCTCAAGCACAAGACCTACGAGGGCGGCACGTCGAGGGGATCGAGATCACGACCAACGCCGACAACCTCCGCGACGGCAAGCCGGTGTTCCTGCAGATGGGCGTCCACCACGCGCGCGAGTGGCCGTCCGGCGAGCACGCGATGGAGTGGGCCTACGAGCTGATCAAGGGCTACAAGGCCGGCAACCAGCGGATCACGCGGCTGGTCGAGCAGCGTGCGCACGATCGTCATCCCGATCGTCAACCCCGACGGCTTCAACGCCTCCCGCGAGGCCGGCGAGCAGCAGGGCTCGCGGCAACGGCGAGGACGGCACCTTCTACGACGCGTCGCCGACCTCGCCGAACGAGTACCGGCGCAAGAACTGCCGCCTCGTCGACGAGAGCCAGACGGGCAACTGCGCACAGCCCGCCTTCGGCGTCGCCTCGATCGGCGTCGACCCGAACCGCAACTACGGCGGCTTCTGGGGCGGCGCCGGCGCCAGCGACGTCGCCGACCGAGCGAGGACTACCGCGGCCCGGGCCCGTTCTCCGAGCCCGAGACGAAGAACATCCGCGACCTCGTCTCCGCGCCGCCAGGTGACGATGCTGATCACCAACCACACCTTCTCCAACCTCGTGCTCCGCCCGCCGGGCCTGGCGAGCGACCCGCGCCGGTCGACGAGCCGATCTACAAGGCGCTCGGCGACGCGATGGCGGCCGAGAACGGCTACGTCAGCCAGCACGGGCTACGAGCTCTACGACACCAGCGGCGGGACCGAGGACTGGAGCTACTACGCGACCGGCGGCCTCGGCTTCACCTTCGAGATCTACTGCAACCACATCCCCGACCCGATCGACGACGCGCTGCAGCGGCAACTTCCACCCGACCTACCCGAAGATGGTCGCCGAGTACGAGGGCACGCGCCGGCTCCGACGCGCCGCCGGGCGGCGGCGGCAACCGCGAGGCCTACTTCCTCGCCCTCGAGGCGGCGCTCGACGCCGCAGCAAGCACTCGGTGCTCGAGGGCGAGGCGCCCCCCGGCGCGGTCCTGACGCTGGAGAAGAGCTTCATGACGCCGACCCGCAACGAGGCGCAGCCGCGAGTCCGAGGACCACCTCGAGAGCGAGCTCAAGGTGCCCGACTCGGGCAACTACGACTGGCACATCAACCCCTCGACCCGGCCGCTCGTGGCCCAGACGCGCGGCCGGCCAGGCGCAGGGACCGCCGAGCGACCCGCTCGCCGTCCGCCGACCGGCACGACACGCCACGACCCCGTCCCGGGCTGCCTCGAGCTTCGACACCGACCGACCCGACCTGCTGGAACGACCACGCCTTCACGATTCCCGACGGCGCCGGCGTCGACAACGAATCGGCCACGGTCGCGATCGAGTGGACCAACCCGGCCAACGACTGGGACCTCAAGGTCTTCCGCGACACCGACGGCGACGGCACGTCGCGACACCAACGGCCGGACGCCGACGAGCGGACGCGGCCGAGTCGGCCAGTCGGCAACTCCCGCCCGGCACCAACGAGTCGACAACCTTCGTCGCGCCCGAGACCGGCGACGGCCGGCTCGAGCCCGGCAACTACGTCGCCCGGGTGATCAACTACGCGACCGTCACGCCCGATCCCTACACGCTCGAGGTCACCTTCGAGGGGCCGGAGGAGTTCGTTCCGCCGAAGACCGAGACCTGGAAGCTCACCTGCAGCGTCGGCGGCCAGGTCGTCGGCAGCCAGGACCTGCTGATCGCGAGGGGTGAGACCAAGCAGCTGAATCCATGTCCGGCTAGCACCGGCCGGCTGCCGGCGGTGTGGCGGCGGCAGCGGCGCCCTACGGCCAGAACAACGGTCCCTGCTCGAACGCGATCGTCGGCACCAAGGGCAACGACAAGCTCAGCGGCACGCCGGGCTCCGATCGCCTCTCCGGCAAGGGCGGACGCGACAAGATCGCCGGCCGCGGTGGCAACGACTGCGTTCGCGGCGGCGCCTCGAAGGACAAGCTGCGCGGCAACGCCGGCAACGACGAGCTCAAGGGTGGCCGAGGCAAGGACCGTGTCAACGCGCGGCGCAGGGCGCGACGTCGTCCGCGTCTACCCGCGGCGGCCGCGACCGCGTCAACTGCGGCTCCGGGCGCGACAAGGTCTTCCTCAACAAGGGCAAGGACCGCGCCCGAGGCTGCGAGAAGGTAGTCAGCCGCTGACGGCTGACCTTCTGCGCGCGCAATGCGCTGACCTGTGGAGATCCACGCCCGACAGTAGGGCTTGGATCTCCAAAGGTGGCACGGGCTCGCGCTAGCGCAGGGTGCGCGCGATCACCAGCCGCTGGATCTCGTTCGTGCCCTCGTAGATCTGGGTGATCTTGGCGTCGCGCATCATCCGCTCGACCGGGTACTCGCTGACGTAGCCATAGCCGCCGAGCACCTGAACGGCCTCGGTCGTCACCCTCATCGCCGTGTCCGACGCGATCAGCTTCGCCATCGCCGAGTACTTGCCCATGTCGGCGTCGCCGGCGTCGACCTTCGACGCCGCGCGGTAGAGCAGCTCGCGGGCGGCGGCGGTCTGCGATTCCATGTCGGCGAGCTTGAACTGAATGCCCTGGAAGGCGGCGATCGGCTTGCCGAACTGCTTTCGCTCCTGGGCGTACGCGGCGGCGTAGTCGGTCGCGCCCTGGGCGATGCCGACGGCCTGGGCGGCGACGCCGAGCCGCGAGCGGTCGAGCGTCCCCATCGCCACCTTGAAGCCCTGATTTTCCTCGCCGATCAGGTTCTCGGCCGGGACGCGGACGTTGTCGAAGATCGGCTGGCCGGTGGGCGAACCGCGGATGCCCATCTTCTTCTCCAGCTTGCCGACCGAGAATCCCTCGCGGTCGGCCTCGACGACGAACGCGGAGATCCCGCGCGAGTGGCCTTCGTCGGGATCGGTGACGGCGAAGCAGATGTAGAAGTCGGCGATGCCGAGATTCGTGATCCAGTTCTTGGTCCCGTCGATGACCCATTCGTCGCCGTCGCGGACCGCCTTGGTCCGCATCCCGCCGGGGTCCGAGCCCGCGTCGGGCTCCGAGAGCGCGAACGCCGGCGACCACTCGCCCGAGGCGCACCTGGGTAGGAAGCGCTGCTTGAGCTCGTCGGTGCCGAAGAGGCTGATCGGCAGCGTGCCGAGCTCCTGGATCATCAGGATCAGCGCCGAGGAAGCGCAGCCCTTGGCCACCTCCTCGATCGCCATGTTCAGCATCAGCGTCCCGGTGCCCGTGCCCCCGTGCTCCTCGGAGAACGGCAGGCCCATGAGGTCATGGCCGGCAAAGAGCTCGCGGATGTCGTCGGGGTACTCGGCCTTCTCGTCGATCTCGGCGGCTCGGGGGGCGACCTTCTCGACCACCATCTTGCGGATCGTCTCGCGAAAGTCCTCGAACTCCTGAGGGATCGAATAGGCGATCGGGGCGGTCGCGGTGCTCACGCAGCGGAGGCTATCGGGCAGGCCGCCGGATGCGATCGATGGCGATAGTTTCATGCCGGGATGTCGTCGATCGACGCGAGCACGGGTGAGCGCCTCGACGAGGTGGTGATCGAGTCGCGCTACAACGGCCCCGTCGATAGTGCCAACGGCGGTTACGCGTGTGGGTTGCTGGCAGCCTTTCTCGGCGAGCCCGCGGAGATCACGCTGCGCCTGCCGCCGCCGCTGGCGCGCCCACTCACAGTCGTCTCCGACGGCGCCGCGGGAGTACGGATGCTCGACGGCGACGCCCTCGTCGCTGAGGGCCGGCCGGTGACGCTCGAGCCGATCGAACCGCCGTTGCGCCCGAGCTTCGACGAGGCGATGGCGGCGAGCGCGCGTCATTCCGGTCGCGGGGTTCGCCACCCTCTGTCGGACTGCTTCGTCTGCAGCCCCTACCGCGAAACCCCAGGGGACGGCCTCGGCGTCTGTCCCGGTCCGCTTGACGCCGATGCAAGCGTCAACGCCGCGCCGTTTCAACCTGATGCGAGCTTGACCGATGACGGCGTGGTGCCGCCCTGAAGTGATCTGGGCTGCGCTCGACTGCCCGAGCTACCCGCCGTCGCTGTGGGCGAATTCGCCGGAGTTGTGGGCGAGCGGCAGGATCGCCCTGCTCGGCCGCCTCAGCGCCGAGCGAGAGCGCGAGGTCGACGTCGGCGAGCGCCTCGTCGTGGTTGGCTGGTCGCTCTCACACGAGGGCCGAAAGCACCAGACGGCGTCGGCGCTGATCGACGCGCCGGCGCCGTCGTCGCCAGCGCGCTTGCGACCTGGATAGAGCTGCGCTAGTCAGCCACCGATTCGAGCTCGCTGGCCACCAGCTCGCCGAGCAGCCGGTAGCCCTCGACCGACGGATGGTCGCCGTCGGCGGTCAGCTGCGAGGCCATCACCCCGCTGCGCGTCCGGGTCCTCGAGCTCGTCATGGAAGCCGATCAGCGCGACGTCCTCGTCGCGTCGCGATCTCGGCGATCAACCGGTTGAGCTCGGCGATCGGCTTGTCGGCGAGCGGGTGGCCGTTGTTCCAGGGCAGCACGTCGGCGATCGCGACATCGAGCCCCGCCTGCTTGCCGCGCTCGACCATCGAGCGCAGGTCGGCGGCGGCATCGGCGACGGGTCGGCCCTGGGCGATGTCGTTGATCCCGCCCTGGACGATGAGGACGTCGGCTTCGCCCTCGACGCATTCGTCGAGTCGCGGGGCGATCTCGTCGGTGCGCTCGCCGAAGACGCCGCAGTTGCGAAACGCCGAGCCTGTGGCTCGGCCTCTTCGGCCCAGTACTCGTACTGGCTGCGCGGATCGTCGCCGAAGCCGAGTGCCGCACGGGCATCAGGATCGGGGTCATAGCCGGGTGACCCGGCGGTGATCGAATCCCCAAGCGCGACGACCTCGATCTCAGCCGAGGCCGCATCGCTGGCGGTCGAGGTCTGAGCCGGGTCATCCGAGCCACAGCCGACCGCCAACAGCGAGTGCCGCACTGCCGAGCGAGGCGGCGACGAGCAGCGAGCCCGATGACCCCGAGATGCGCCGTTTGCAGCCGCCTCAGGTGTACATGCCGCCGAACTGCCCGCCGGTGACGTTCAGGCACTGGCCGTGGACGTAGTTGGACAGCTCCGAGCAGAGGAACAACACCGGCGCGGCGGCCTCCTCGGGCTGGGCGGGGCGGCCGAGGGGGATGATCATCGAGGCCATCGACCGCATCTGCTCGGGGATGCCGAGCGCGACCTCCTCGCCGTCGCCGACCGAGACCGTCTCGCCCTTCTCCTTGGCCTGCGTCAGCCGGGTCTCGATGAAGCCGAAGGCGACCGCGTTGCAGTTGATCTTGAACTGGCCCCACTCCTTGGCGAGCGTCTTGGTGAAGCCGACGACTCCGGCCTTGGCCGCCGAGTAGTTGACCTGGCCGGCATTGCCCATCGTGCCCGAGATCGAGGAGATGTTGACGATCTTGCGAAACCGCTCCGTGCCCTCTGCCGCCTCGGCCTTCGCCGCCTCGCGCCAGTGCGGGGCGATCGCGCGGGTGACGCGGAAGGGGACGATCGTGTGGATGTCGAGCATCGCCTGGAACTGCTCGTCGGTCATCCGGTGCACGACCCCGTCCCAGGTGTAGCCGGCGTTGTTGACGATGATGTCGACCTCGCCGAAGGCCTCGATCGCCTTCGCCACGAGCTCGTCGGGCACGCCCGGGCTTGGTCAGGTCGCCGGCGAAGACGGCGGTCTCGCCCGTCGATCTCCGACGCGGCCTGCTCGGCGACGTCGCCGTCGATGTCGTTGATCAGGACCTTGGCGCCCTCGTTGATGAACAGCTCCGCGGTCGCGCGGCCGATTCCGCGCGCCGAGCCGGTGACGATCGCGGCCTTGCCGTCAAGCAATCCCATCTCTCTAATCACTCCCTGGGTAGGTTTCGAGTTCGTGCACCGGGCGGTGCAGGCGCGGAACTCTACTTCGCCTCAGACCCGAGCTGGCGGCCGAGGATCTCCTTCATGATCTCGTCGGTGCCGCCGCCGATCGGCCCGAGGCGCGCGTCGCGCAGCGCCCGCTCGACCCCGTACTCGCGCATGTAGCCGTAGCCGCCGAGGATCTGGACGCATTCGTCGGCGACCTCGACGCAGGCCCGCTGGGAGTACAGCTTCGCCATCGTCACCTCGCGTAGCCCGGCGCTGATCGACGGGTGGCTGAGCTCGCCGCGCGCAATCGCCTCGCGGCGCTCACGCTCAGGCCCGATGAACTCGCGCAGCGCGTGGTAGGTCAGCGCCCGCGCCGACTCGGCCTTGACCGCGATCTCGGCGATCTTGTGGCGGATCACCTGGAACTTGCCGATCGGGCGGCCGAAGGCCTCGCGCTCGAGCGCGTACTCGATCGCGGTCTCCAGCAGCCGCTGCATCGCGCCGACGGCGCCCAGGGCCATCAGCAGCCGCTCCCACTGGAAGTTGGCCATGATCAGGTAGAAGCCGCCGTTCTCGGGGCCGAGCAGGTTCTCCTCGGGCACCTCGACGTCGGTGAACGAAAGCTCGGCGGTGTCGGACGAGTGCCAGCCCATCTTCTCGAGCTTCGCGGTGACCTCGTAGCCGGGCATCTCGCGTTCGAGCATCAGGAACGAGATTCCGTGGTGGCCGCCGTCCGGGGTCGTCTTCACCGCGCAGACGAGGAAGTCGGCGCGCACGCCGTTGGTGATGAAGGTCTTCGCGCCGTTGACGACCCAGCCGCTGTCGACTCGGCGGGCCTGCGTTCGGATCGAGGCGACGTCCGAGCCCGCACCGGGCTCGGTGATGCCGAGCGCCGCGATCTGCTCGCCGCGGATCGCCGGGCGCAGGAAGCGCTCGTGCTGGTCGGCGCGTGCCGAACCTGAACACCGGCGGAGTCGCGATCCCGGTGTGGGCGCCGAGGCCCGGCGCCGACCCCACCCGAGGCCCCCGCCGCCGCGAGCTCCTCGGCCCAGACCGCGTCGTGGACGTAGTCGCCGCCCTGCCCGCCGAGCTCGGTCGGGTACTTGAGCCCGAGGAAGCCGAGCTCCGCGGCACGGGTGTAGAGCTCGCGCGGGAACTCGCGCGCCGCCTCCCAGTCGTCGACGTGAGGCACGATCTCCTCGCGCACCCAGCGGTTGATCGTCTCGCGCAGCTGGTCATGCTCGTCGCTGAACGGGGGCAGGGGGGCCCTGGCGCCGGAGTCCTTGATCACGCTCGCCTCCACGCAGCGCCTAGAGCACGTCGGAGGCGGACCGGGCCGATTCCTGTTCGCTGATCGCCTCGAACTCGGCGGTGTCGAGCGGCAAGCAGTACTCGCAGAAATGACCGCCGAAGGGGGTCAAGGTGATGCTGCGGCGAACGATCCTGGCGCGGCCGGTCGACCGGATCGCCTCGATCACGTCGGGCTGGGCCTCGAGCACCTGATAGGCCGCCGGGTCGGAGAGCTCGTCATGCGCGAACCAGATCAGGCCGAGGCGAAAGAGGTTCGAGAGGTAGGCGGGAACGCGCTCGCGGTGCCGGCAACCGGCGTGCACACCGATCATCGAGAGGCCGGGGGCGACGACCACGCGAACCGACGTCGAGCGGCCGCCAGGTGCGCACGTCGACCGCCGCCTGCGGCACCCTCGGTTGCCAGCAGGCGCAGGATCCGCGCTTCGTCGGGGGAGAGCTCGCTGAGGATCCGCGCGTACGCCGGATGTGCGTCGCCCTGCTCGCCGAGCTCGGACGAGCGGGTGAGCAGCTCTTCGCCGCGCTCGCGCAGCGGTGGCTCGGAGTCGCGCCGCCGCCGAGCATGCCGCTGAGGCGGCTCTGGAGCTCGCTCACGCCGAGCGCTCGCTGGGCCACGCCGAGGACCTCGTCGCGGGCGTCGGAGAGCAACCCCAGCGGCGACTCACCCGTCAGCGCGGCCCTGCCCGACTCGCCTGCTGGCGCGAATCGCGCCGCTCCAGCGGTCCATTCGGCGGTGCGCCACCAGGCGCCGGCCGCGATCCGGGCGAGGCCGGGCGCCGCCTCGAGCGCGCTCGGGTCGTCGCTCGCTGGCGGCGAGGCTGCGCGCCGGCGCGGGCTCGCTGTCTCGGGTGGCCATCGCTCGTCAAGGCTATCCGCGAATCGCGATTCGAGACTCCACCGGCGCCGCGGACCTGTCGATTTGAGCGGGCCCCGTTCGTCGTTAGGGTAAAGCGGCCGCAGGAGGGTCGCGCGAAGCCGAGGAGGGCACCGATGAAGTACATGTTGTTGATCGTTCCCGAGAGCGAAGGCGGGATGGAGGACGTCAGTCCCGAGGACATGAAGGCCGGGATCGAGACTTGGGCCGGCTATGACCGGGAGCTGATCGAGGCAGGTGTGTTCATTGCCGGGGACGCGCTGCTCCCGAGCGAGACCGCGAGCACGGTGCGCTTCGACGCGAACGGCGAACAGGTCATAACCGACGGGCCGTTTGCCGAGACCAAAGAACAGCTGGGCGGCTACTACCTGATCGATTGCGAGAACCTCGACGAGGCGCTCGAGTGGGCGAAGAAGATCCCGCTGAGCAGGGCCGGATCGATCGAGGTGCGGCCGCTGATGGACTTCTCCGAGTACGGCTACGAGAGCTCGACGCCCTCGGCAAAGGCGACGGCATAGAGGTTCGCGACGGGGTCGTCGACCGCGTCTTCCGGCACGAGGCCGGACGCGCAGTCGCGACCCTGATCCGCGTCCTCGGCGACTTCGATGCCGCCGAAGAGGCGGTTCAGGAAGCATTCGTAACGGCGCTCGAGCGCTGGCCGGCTGAGCGACTACATCCGGACAACCCCGGCGCATGGATCACCCGCGTCGCTCGCAACAAGGCGATCGACCGCCTGCGCCGCGAACGCGTTCTCGTCGCCAAGCAAGAGCGACCTCGAGCGCCTCGAGCAATTGCGAGTCGATGACGGTGAAGCGGCGATGAACGAGATCGACGAGTCGCGCCTGCCAGACGATCGGCTTCGATTGATCTTCACCTGCTGTCACCCGCTCGCTGTGCCCGGCAATCGCAGGTGGCGCTGACCCTGCGGACGCTTGGCGGCCTGAGCACGGCGGAGATCGCTCGCGCGTTCTGTGGTCGGCGGAATCGACGATGGCGCAGCGACTGGTCAGGGCCAAGCGCAAGATCCGCGACGCTGGAATTCCCTACGAGGTGCCGCCGCTCGAGCGTCTGCCGGAGCGCCTCCGCCGGGGTTCTCGCGACGCTGTATCTCATCTTCAACGAGGGCTATCTCGCGACCGCGACCGAGACGTTGTTGCGGCGCGAGCTCTGCGCCGAGGCGATCCGCCTGGTCACGGTGCTGAAGACGATGCTGCCCGCCGAGCCCGAGGTCGATGGCCTGCTCGCGTTGATGTTGCTTGCCGACTCGCGCA
>CAVYOA010000020.1:0-65310 GCA_963769945.1 uncultured Solirubrobacterales bacterium
GACATCGGCAGAGGCCGTCGCGATCGCGACGGTCGTCGGCACAGCCATGGGCGCGGCCACGATCACCACCGCTAAGCAATCCTGAGGCGGCTCCTCGCAGGAGGGCCGCCTCTTGGTCGTTTGTGAACGGATGTTCATCCCGTGATCGCTGCACTGCGATAGGAACCATGATGCAGAGGCAGCGTTCCCATTCACGTCAACAGACTAAGGAGACGACTATGCTCAAGTACGTCCTTCCCATCGCGATGCTCGTCGGCGCTACCGCCCCGGCGTTCGCCGCGGAGTACTTCATTGTTCGCGGCGCTGACAAGAAGTGCCAGATCGTCGAGACGCGCCCGACCGACACCAAGATCGTCATCATGGGCAACAAGGCCTACGTGTCGCGCGACGAAGCGACCAAGGAGATGGCGGTCGTCTGCAAGTAACCGTTCTTCGCTGGTTCCCTTTGGCGGCCTCCCGATGGGGGGCCGCCTTGCTTTCTGTCCCCACGACTTCCTTGCAGTTGGGTATTTCTCTGCGACAATTCCTGCATGTACGACGCTTCTTTCGACCCTTACCGCTTCCACGTTCGGCCTCGCCGGCCTTTGAAATATGCCCCGCAAGATCGCCTTCCCGGGCGAGCCTCTCTCCACCCAGCACCTCTATAAGATTGCCCGGTTCGGCAGCCGCAGCGGCATCATCATGACGGCCGAGGGCAAGGCCACGAAAGATGCCTGCGGCTGGGAAGGCGAAGGGCCATGGCAAGGGAAACCTTTGCAAGGCGAGATCGTTTGTAGCGTCACATTCTACTTCGCAACGAAGGGCGCCGTGACCTGGACAACCAAAACAAGATCCTCTTCGACGCTCTCTCCGACATTGCCTACGAGGACGACAGCCAGATCGGCGAACTCCGGCTCAAGCGTGAGTACGATCGCTCGCGTCGCATCGAAATCGAAATCCAGGAAGCTCCGGCCATATGAGCGCGAAATCCTTGCTCGCGCTCTGGCAAGAAACTATGCAAAACGGTGACGCGTTCCTCGATGAAGAGGGTCAGATCCAAGGGTGGAAGCTTGACGGAATGGGGGCGATCAACGACGTCCGGCGCCGACCGGTCTTCCGATATGAAGGGGTACCGCTGGATCGTTGATAACTCGATGCGTGCCTTTGGCGAGGTCGATCCCAACAGGCTCCTTGTCCGCATCAATGTCGCGAAGCACAAGCGAGAGGGTGAAAGCCTGATCGACACGCTCGTCCACGAAGACCTGCACATCCTTTTCCCTAGGTTCGGCGAGGCGGGGATTTGCGCCATGACCGAGCAGAAGTTGCTTCAGATGACCGGGAGTGCCGCGCAGCGCCTCTCCGGAAGGTGTGGCGCACCAACACGCACATTTGACCGGAACGGCCGCGCTCGCGGTGGGTTGTCCTAGGAAGGAGATGAACAATGACAACTGATCCAAGCCTTATCGACGAGCCGACCCCGCCGCGCGTAGAACGTCTCCGTCGTCCCAACGAGCCGGTCCCTTCAGTGGACCGTCCGGCAAATGACGAGGTTGTCGATATTGCGCGGGACGTCGAGGCGCAATCGCCTTCGTCCTGGCTTCCGGTCGCCGTTGCGTTCGCAGTTCTCGCAGGTGTCGTCTACTACTTCTTCGGGCCGTTCTTCGCCACGGTCGGATAAGCACTCAACCCCGCTTCGGCGGGGTTTTCCTTTGCGCCGTTACAATCCCTCCTCGAAGCGCACCATGTGCGCATGAACGGCTCTGCACTCGCATCTTCTGAAGAGCTGAACGGCGGCCCATCGATCGGCTCGACGCTCCTCTTCCAGCTCCTCAACGTCTCCAAGGCGCTCGTCGAGCACGAGCGGCCGTGGATGGTGCTGCGCTACTCCGCGCGCTGTCCGCGCATCTACTGGATAGTTCAAACGACCGTCTGGGCCGTCGCAGGAACCACACCTCATACCTGCTACGGCCGCAGTCTGTGTGACGTGCAGACGACAGCGGTGATGACGTAAAGTTGCGCCGGAATGTGCGTCCAACAGCAAAGCAGGCAGTGACACGGAAAGAGAAAGGGCGCACGGTCCAAGGTCACCGCATGGTTCTGGAACGACGTTGGCGGAACCTAATCAGACGTTGGAAGTTTTGTTAATGCTGCCTTCCTCGAACGCAGCACCGCGCACCCAACCCCCCGTTTCCCTCCGAGGGTGCGCAAGACCGGGCGTCGCTCCCCCCGCGGCGCCCTTTCTTTTTCCAACATGCAGTGAGCGTCACAATCGCGGCTCTGTGGCGGTGCACCATCGTCTCGGGCGCGGCGCGCCTTCCGCGGCACGGGAAGGGAAGCGTGTCCGCAAGGGTACTGGGGGTCGCCGCCGCGCCTACCGGGACTGCCATGACCAAGCTCCCCGACAATATCGTTCAAGCCGCCACGAGGCTTCGGCGCCTGATTGAACAGGCTGATACGCCCGATCTCCGCGAGACCGCACGCCGCGATTTGGAGCGCCTCATTCAGCAGCACCTATATTGCGCCGGACAATTGAACGCCGATTCCCCGCCGGCCGGCCCACGCAATTCTAATGTGCTCTCAAAGTGTTGCGCTAGATCTTTGAGGAAGCGCACATTTTTTGGATCAAACCAACGCGCGCGCGCGTTTATGCGTCGGCACCTTAACTGCGGTAGCGCGACGACCTCGCCTGAGTTCGTCCCGTACAATCACCGGGGGAATTGCGATGCCCATTGCGCGCATCGTCCCGAGCCAACGCATTGATCAACATGTTCGCGTGGCTCTGGAAGAAGATCGGCAACGCTTGGATCAGCTCATCGTGGACGGCGCCTCAACGGACCACCTCTCCGATGCCGTTGCGGAACTGCATCGCTACCTTCGCCCGAAGGCAAACCGTCGCCGAAGGCCAACAGCCGGTGCCTGACAGCAATTCTCTCGGGCGGAACGACTCTGCTATTGTCTCCCTTGGCGGTGAGCTGACCACGCGAGCAACGGGGGTTAGCGTCGAGCTCAATACCCGCACTGCCACGGTCATCCGATCGAACTGCTCCTCTCCCGCAAGCCCGGCGCTTCCATCTTCTCGCGCACCTCACGCTCGGATCGCATGAGGAACGCCACAGTCTCTGCGACCGAGCATCCTTGCGCCAGAAATCTCCGACCGCGACTTCCCTACATTCCAGTTCCCTGGATCTATATCTGGCGCTACTTCTTCGTTCTCGCCTGATCGGAACAGCGCCACTCGCCGCTCGGAGTGCACGCAACGCCGATGTTGGAGCACCCCAGCTTCGCATCAGACAAACGCTTGCACACTTGGCACGCGTTGCGGAACTCCTTGCAGTCGGGCAACTGGCGGGCGAGCGCTTCCACATCTGGTGTCGCTCGTGCTGCCTCGGGACCTGGTTGCGATCGTGTGGCCGCGCTCAGGCAGCAGAAAAAACAAACCGACAGTACGGCAACTCGCATGCCTCGACCTTCTCCATCAGCGCCAATGACGCCCGTTGGACCTCCCCCACTTCCACCTTGCCTTCCGCCATCACTGCCAACACCATCGTTGCCAGGCGCGTGCGTCCTATCGCAATCGCCTCCTTGCCGATGTTGCGCTCCGCGATCTCGGCCCAGGCATTGTCAAACGCCTTCCTCGCAAACGCCACTTGCTCGGGGGTGAGAGAAGGGGCGATCAAACGCTTAAGTTCGGGCATAGGGGGGGTCACTAGCCGCTCACTGGGCACACCCCATTCACCGCTGACCACCTTAAGCGCATCGAGAAGCGCTGTGCGTTGATCCGCGGTCAGGCTGGCAAGAAGCGCTGCGTCCGCCCTCATCGCTTTCGATCGTATGCTCTTGAGGAGCCGCTCGCCGTCCCGGCTCAGCCGCACGAGCTTCGCCCGCCCGATCGGCGCGGCTTCGGCGTCGTTCCAGAAGACCCTTTCGCATCAGGCGCCGAACGATATCGGCAAGCGTGGACCGATCGATGCCTGTCGCCTTAACCAGATCAGTCTGTGAGGGATCAGTGAGCTCGGCCGCCGCAGCTAGCAGCACGAACTGTCGTGGCGTAATTTCCGCGTCGCCGACTTCCTTAGCGAAGAGGTCGTCGGCACGCTGCATCGCGCTGTGCAGCAGGTGCGATGCCATAGCGTTCAGTCGACAGACCGGCCGTTGGCCCGTTTTCGGACGACGACTTCTCCAGAGAACCAAGCCCGACAGATTGATACGCCTAACGACAATTGGCAACCGTCCAAAATACGGACCAGCCTCATTCGATAGCCAAGCCTCGGCCGCCGCGTCGCGCCGTCAAGGGCGCGCACGCGCGTCCTCGATTGTCCCGCTCAAGCGCGGTCGCGGAGCGGCAAACCCTTGACGGCGCGCCTTAGAGCGGCGGCCACTGTAGGGCTATCGTAAGCATCCGGTGAGGACCGCGGCGATGCTGGACCTATAGCGGATGCAGATGTCCGTCGTCCGCGATGGTCTTCAGGGCTTGGACGAGCGTCTGGTCACGGTAGAGGCGATACCATGCGCCAGTGTGTCGATGCCATTGAATGTCGAAGCGATCGGGGCCGATCCAATCGAGGCGGGCGAAGGGAGCGTCGAACTCTTCACCGAGGTTTTCCGGGAATCCGGATCGGTAGCGCTGGATGAAGCGATAGCGGGAACCGTGCCATTTGCCCTGGATATCGACGCTGTAGTTGAACGCGGTGGGCGTAATGGCAGGCAGGAACCGCGGCTTCAGGATCTCGTCGATGAACCGCTGGCAGGTGGCGGTGACGAGCGCCTTCTCGACCTCTGAAAGCTTATTGGCGGTCATCGTCAGGCCGCCCGGCTGATCGCATTTGCCGGGCCCCAGTTCCACGGTAGCAACTCGTCCAAGCGCGTTGCCGGATGCTCGGCGATGCGGGCGAGCACGTCGGCGAGCCAGGCCTGCGGGTCGACGTCGTTCATCTTCGCGGTGACGATGAGGCTGTACATGGCAGCGGCGCGCATGCCCCCGCGATCGGAGCCGGCGAAGAGCCACGACTTCCTTCCGAGCGCTATTCCGCGCAGCCCGCGCTCGGCAGCATTGTTGCTCAGGCATACTCGGCCGTCGTCCAGGAAGCGCGTGAACGCGGGCCAGCGCTTGAGCATGTAGTCCATGGCCTTGGCGAGATCGTTGCCGCGCGAGAACTTTGGGCGCTCGGCGCGCATGTGAGCTTCCAGTTCGACGACGAGCGGACGGCTCAGCTCCTGGCGGACGGCACGGCGCTCGTCGGCGGTCTTTCCGTTGATGCCGCGCTCGATCTCGAACAGGGTATCGATGCGTCGCACGATCTCCAGCGCCAGAGGCGAGATCGGCACCGGCATTTTGCCTTCGGCTTTGCGGCGGGCGCTGGCCTCGATGTCGGCGAGTGCGAAGAACGGCCGGCGTGCATGCGCCCAGCAGGCCGCCTCCAGGATCGGGCCCGGCGTTCGGCCGGCCTCGTACAGCCGGTTGTAGCCGGAGTAGGCGTCGGCCTGCAGCAGCCCGCTCCATCGAGCCAAGTGTTCCTCGACGTGCGCACCCCCGCGATCGCGCGAGTAGTAGAACATCGCTGCCGGCGGAGCGCGACCACCCAACGGGCGATCATCGCGCACGTAGACCCAGCAGCGTCCGGTGTGTGTCTTTCCCTTCGCAAGCACGGGCACTGTCGTGTCGTCGCCGTGCAAGCGCTCGGCAGCGAAGACGTGTGCCTCGATGCGCCCAAGCAGCGGCTCGAGCACGGCGCAGGCGGCGCCGACCTGGTCGGCGAGCGTCGACAGAGCGAGCGGCACGCCCTCGCGGGCATAGCGCTCTGCCTGCCGATTGAGCGGCTGGTGCTGTCCGAACTTCTCGAACAGCAGCATGGCGAGCAGGCTCGGGCCGGCCCATCCGCGCGGGATGACGTGGAACGGCGCCGGCGGCTCGCTCACCTTCTCGCAATCCCGGCACGTCATCTTCTCGCGCACGTGCTGGATGACTTTCCACTGGCGCGGGATCACCTCCAGCGTCTCGGTGATCGTCTCGCCGAGCTTCCTGAGGCGCGTGCCGCCACAGCATTCGCAGGTCGTCGGCGCTGGCACGACCACGCGCTCGCGCGGCAGATGCTCCGGGAATGGTTGGCGTGACGGACGCTTGCGCGTGAAGGCGGCGACCCTCGTCGTCTTGGCTGCGGTCTGCTCGGCGGCAATCTCGTCCTCGGTGGCGGTGGCCTCCGCCTCCTCGAGCGCGAGCTCCATCTGATCGAGCAGGCGCGCCGAGCGCTCCGAACGGGAGCCGTAGATCCGCCGATTGAGCTTGGCGATCTCGAGGTTCTGACGTGCAATCGTCGCAGCATCGTCGGCGGCCTTGGCGCGGGCCAGCGCCAGCTCGGCCTCGATACGCGCGGTGCGATCGCGCTCGGCCGCCAGTGCCGCTCTCAGCGTCTCGATGTCGGCAGACGAATCCATGGCCCAAGAGAATCACAGACCGCCTTGCGCCGCTCGCAGAAAGCGCTGCTATCCCGCGCGTTCCGGACGGAATGTGTGAACCGGGTTACGCCAGTCGATTCCGTCGAGCATGTAGGCGAGCTGCGCAGCGGATATCGCAACTGTGCCGCTCGCGACCGACGGCCACACGAAGCGGCCGCGTTCCAGCCGCTTGGCGTACAACGACAGCCCGAGGCCGTCGTGCCAGAGGATCTTGATCAGGTTGCCGCGCGCGCCACGGAAGACGAAGAGATCGCCCGCGAACGCGTCCCGCCCGAGCGTCTCCTGCACCTGCAGCGCCAGCCCGTTCATGCCACGGCGCATGTCGGTGCGCCCGACTGCGAGCCACACGCGCACACCGGATGGCACCGGGATCATCGCTTCCTCAGAACGTCGAGCACGCGCTTCAGCGCGCGAGCATCGAAGTCCGCGCCGACGCGAATACGACAATCACCAGCAACCTCGATCTCGATCGCGTCCGATGCCGCTGGTGCCGACACCACAGCGCCGCTGCTCTCGGGCTCGGGCATGATCGCCAGCTGCACCAGCCCCGAAGAGGAGCCCGCCGCCGCCGGCTCGTTCACCGCGCCGAACCGACGACGCCAGCTGAACACCTGGTTCGCGTTCACATTGTACTGGCGCGCCACGATCGAGACAGATGCGCCAGGTTGCATCGTTGCCGCCACGATCTCGCGCTTCAACGCCTCCGGCCACCGCTTGTTGCGCCGCCGCGCTTTACTTATGCCCATGGTCGCCTTTGTGGACACATCCACAACCCCGGCCCCCTCGGATCAGCGCGAAGACTCCGCGAACCCGATTATCACAGCAAGGCGGTCCTCACCGGAGGGAGACGGGCTATCGAATGAAGGGCGCTTTGCGCGCACGCATGATGCACGGTATACTGCACATCTATGGCACTCGCCGCGATTTTCGATACCTATAAGGCCGTCTCAATGCTCGAGAAGCGCGGGCTCTCGAAGAGCGCCGCGGAGGGCATCACCGAGCTCCTCAAGGACGTTACCGAGACGAATCTCGTCACGAAGAACGACCTGAGCAACGCCGTGGAAGATATCAAGCTCGAATTCGAGCGTGCACTCCACCGGCAGACGTGGGGATTGATCGGCGTGATGCTCGCGCAGTCCGCCTTCACCATCGCGATCCTGCAATACCTCGGATGACCGACCGCGATCTCCTGACCGAGGACGCCCTGCGCGACTTCGCGCGATCGCTGAAGTCGTGCTTTTTCGCACTGCTTACCATCCAGGCGATTGCTGGCCGAGCTTCCAGATCGCTCCGACCGCGAATGCCAACCCGGCTGCGATGGCCAGCGTGGTGTAGGGCCGCTCCTTGATCACCGCGCCGAGCTCGGTCGCCATAGTCCCGGCGCGCTCGCCCATCTAACCCCTCAAGGACGTTACCGAGACGAATTTCGTCACGAAGAACGACCTGAGCAACGCCGTGGAAGATATCAAGCTCGAATTCGAGCGTGCACTCCACCGGCAGACGTGGGGATTGATCGGCGTGATGCTCGCGCAGTCCGCCTTCACCATCGCGATCCTGCAATACCTCGGATGACCGACCGCGATCTCCTGACCGAGGACGCCCTGCGCGACTTCGCGCGATCGCTGAAGTCGTGCTTTTTCGCACTGCTTACCATCCAGGCGATTGCTGGCCGAGCTTCCAGATCGCTCCGACCGCGAATGCCAACCCGGCTGCGATGGCCAGCGTGGTGTAGGGCCGCTCCTTGATCGCCGCGCCGAGCTCGCTCGCCATAGTGCCGGCGCGCTCGCCCATCTCGCTCACTTGGTCGAGGATGCCCTCGGAGTGCTCGTGCATGCGATGGCCTGTGGTTCGATAGTTTGTGTCTGCCATGACGGATTCCTCGGGTGAAAGCGTGGTCTCGGCAGGTCAACGCGGGGTCGCTACACGCGTTCCCCGGACGGGAAGATAGAGCGTCACGTTGCTTGCATCGATCTGCCATCGGCTTTACGGCGGCCCGCCAGCCTGAGCCGTCCGGGACCCTCGCGCAGATAGCAATGCCGGCGTGCCGTGGCATGGAATAAGCAACAAGTGACTGGAACGGGCGTCGCAGGGCGCACGTTGTGAAAACAATCGCTGCCCTCAACGCCAGGAGTTCGCCATGTCAATCAAGACGATGGACGATTTGTTCGTCGCAACCCTCAAGGACATCTACTACGCCGAAAAGCAGATCCTCAAAGCCCTGCCGGGCATGGTCAAGAAGGCCAAGGGCGGGGAACTGAAGAAAGCGCTTGAGACCCACCGCCAGGAAACCGAGGGCCAGGTCGAGCGGCTCGATCAGGTGTTCAAGATGCTGGACGTTCCGGCGCGCGGCAAGAAGTGCGAGGCCATCGAAGGCATCATCGATGAAGCCAAAGAGCACATGGAAGAGATCGAGGATGAGCAGGTCCTGGATGCGGGCATGATCAGCTCCGCTCAAGCTGTCGAGCATTACGAGATCTGCCGCTACGGGACGCTGATCGAGTGGGCGAGGGACCTGGGCCATCAGGATGCGATCCGGCTGCTGCAGCAAAATCTCGACGAGGAGAAGAACGCCGACCGCTTGCTGAGCCAGATCGCCAAGGCTTCATCGAACCCGAAGGCCGTGGCCGCGGAATGAACGCGTCACTTGCGCGGCGCGCCGAAGAAGTCCTCAAACGGGCACAGGCGCGCCGATTGACGCTCGCACCGGTCGAATCCTGCACGGCTGGGCACGGGTCATTGAAGCAGACCGATTTCGCGACGGAGCCGCTTCGTGGAGACGTTCTTAGTCGGAACTCACCCTATTGATTCCGTTCTAGAGCGCGGGAGCGGAGGAGATCGCCCTGGTGCTTTGCGATCCGCCGAAAATCGGTGGCAAACGCCACCTTAACCTTCTGCAGTTTCAGCCTGGAATACTCGATCGCTTGGAAGGTTTTCCAATCCTTGGAGCATTGGCGAAGATGAACCTGTTTAAGTCAATTGCCATCGTGTTCTTGTTGCTCGCAACCCCAGCTTCAGCGCAGCCGCCGATGCTGGAAGAAACCGATGCGGCCGAGTTGATCGGCGGGGCTGTGCAGTCCGCCGAGGGAATAGAGGTTGGCGAGGTGTCCGCCGTGACAATGAATGAGGACGGCGAAGTCACTGAAATCCGCATGAACATGGAACAATCTCTCGGGATGGGCGAGAGAACTGTGATCCTTCCGCGGGGTCGCTACCTCGTGTTGCGCGGCACCGTCGTTCTTCAACTGCCGCTCGAAAACGTCCGACAGCTTCCGGCCGTAATCGTGAGGGGCCGGCAAGCCGGCCCCTCCGAATTATCCGGCATACTGGTGATGACTATCGACGCTGCTCGATGACAAGCGCGATCTTGTGACCTTGCGGCTCAACAATCGCTACACGGTTTTCGGCAGCCAAGTACTTGTAGCCCTTCACCTTCGGGACCTTTTGGACGACGGTGGCGGAGAACTCGAGCGACCTCCGCGCGGCTCGGCACTTCTGCACCTTCCGTCAATGCCCCCAGGCCCAGGGTGCTGCCATTGCGCAGGTCGACCTCGCTCAGGATGATCTCCCTTTCCTCGTCTGTGAGCACCAACCTCGCGGGGGTTGTGCTCGAAGGGCCTGCGGTCCTGTCCGACACTTCGATCACATCGACGATCTCATAGGTGCCCGGGTCGACGATGCAGACCCGGTCATCGACGATGAGATACCGGTATGAGCGGTATTCAGGCACGATCGCAATGACGCTTGCCGGCAACACCGCGAGGCGAACAGACCGTGGCACCCTCGTTCCGACGTTGATGGAGAAATTGACGTTGGTCACACGGTTGACCTGCTTCTCTTTGATCAGCGTCTGGCTGACGTTGGTCCGCTGTTGTTGCGAGACCTGTACCCGCTCTTGGGCCGTGCTCTGAGCAGCACCCTTTGTGCTCTCCTTGCCGGGCTCGCGTCCTTTCTCAGCGGTGCCCTTCTTTGGGTCAGGCGATTTCTCGGCCGTGCCCTTGTCCTTGGGACCCGCCTTCTCGGTTGCACCCTTGGACGGTTCCGTTGACTTTTCGGCCGTACCCTTCGCCTTCGGCTCGGCCTTCTCCGCAGTACCTTTGCCCTTGTCCTTTGGCTCGGTAGACTTTTGGGCAGTACCCTTGTCTTTGGGCTCCGCCTTCTCGGCCGTGCCCTTAGTGGCCTTGTCCTTCGGCTCTACCGACTTCTCGGCGGTGCCCTTCCCGGTCTGCCCCGGGGCCTTCTCGGGCGCTGGCTGAGCTTCATTCCTTTGCTGCGACTGCGTTCCGGGAGCGCCTTGCATTTGCGGACCCGACTTCTCCTCGCCGCCCTTCTGTTGGGCGAATGCTGTGCCAGCTGCGAGCACGAGCGCAGCAAGCGATATCGACAAGCGTGTCATGGAACTCTCCTTGAACGTTAGCGGGGCCATACGGCTCAGGAGTGCAACGACGTACGGCAATTAGAGTTCCTGTGTATTGATCCGCTTGGATACCTCACAGTTAAGCCTGCGTGCACCGCACGCTGGGTGAAAGCCGGCTTCTTTAGCCTGGCATTGGGTTGCCAGACGCCGCGGTTTCTTAGTCTCGCGCCCTGGTCGGAGGATTGGACGGTTCGGTAGCTTGGCCTCATTCGCAAAAAGCACCGCGTCGGCGCGGCGCGAGATCGAAGTGCAGATGGTTGCGGTGAGCCTCGTTGGCTTCGGGACCAAGCACGGTGCCGAACGCTCCGCACGCGCTTGCATGGATCTGCCGCAGAAAAATTGCTTCAGGCGCCTTCACATCGGCTTCAAGGTCGCGAATGGATCTCGCGTCGCCGCCGGCTGATTCTTTCGCTCGCCTGACAACGCCTGCGCCCGCCGATCGCGTCCGGTCGGGCCCCAGCCGGTAAGAACGTCGATTGTGCGTCCGTCCGTTGTGATGAACGCAGAAATGTCGATGGCATTTGCGAAGGAGTGTTCGCTCCTCCCCGTATTGCTTGTCCCAATCCTTTGCCGGCAGGCATAACCGGACGCTGTGACAATCCGGCTGATCGGAGAGCCGACAACCTCTCGCGCGTTGGCCTGCAGCTTCGTTTCGATCCAATCATGCAGCGTGGCTGCAATGCGGCAGTTCACAACGGTGGGCGGCATCAGGTCTACGCCCGCAACTTGCCGAACCAGAATTGGTGCGGCGGCTCCGCAATCGCCCGCGCGGATGGGTTTGGACACGTCGACAACGAGCCGTCGGGGAGCAAGCAACTCCACACATTCTTCGAGCGCACGAATGATCTCGGTATCGGCCCACCGGTCTCCTTCAGGAGCTTGATTTTCCACGGGTGGGTGGTCGGTCTCTGCCGGCCGGTTTTGCGGAGCTGTGCGCTTTCGACTAGCGGGGTCGCGCTTACCTTGCGCATTCGAGGATCTCTGTACCGCTTCAGCAGGCGTCGAAACGGTAGATCTTAGTGCGATAAAGCCCGCAGCCGCTGCCAGCGCGATAGCGATCCCAGCGCCTAACTCTCGGTACTTTTGAAGGACCTGCAGGACCATGGAGGTTAAACCTGCGGCTCTGTTCGTCGTTCCTTTCGTGGACGAACGCGGAACACAGGCCGTGCTCGGATCGTTGATTCCAAACACTCCTCGAGGAACTCATCCCCATGCTACGGCGCACGATCTCCTGCCTACTGCTTGCCAATGTCGTTCTCATCGCCGCTGTGGTTCCTGCGGCCTCGGCGCCAAAAAAGGCGACTGCGGGGCCGCCGCTATCGATGGCGAACGTCAATGACGCGACATGGCGCCAGGGCACACAGTCCACGCCGTTCCTCATCAAGCTGCAGGTCCTATTGGATCGCGCTCATGCGTCCCCCGGCCAAATCGACGCCAAGCCCGGCGAGAACACCCGCAAAGCCGTGGCCGCCTTTCGTGAGATGCAAAGCCTGCCGTCCGGAGAGAAGATCGATGAGACCTTGTGGCGTACCTTAACCAAGGATGACACGGAGGCCGTCCTTGTCAGCTATACCATCAGTGCAAAGGATGTTGCGGGGCCCTTTATCGAGAAGGTGCCAAGCGATTACCGGGAAAAGGCGAACCTCAAGCGGCTGGCCTACACCAGTGCTGAGGAACTGCTGGCCGAGAAGTTCCATATGAGCGAGGCGCTGCTGCGCCAACTCAATCCAGGCGTCGCCTTCGACCAGGCCGGCACTGAGATTGTGGTCGCGAGCGTTCAGCGCGAGGACCTTCCCCGCAAAATCGCGCGCGTCGAGGTCAATGCCGCGGAGCAACGTGTTCGCGCGTACGACAAAGACGATCGGGTCGTCGCCATCTACCCGGCGACGGTCGGAAGTGGCGAGCGGCCCTCGCCAGAAGGCGAGTTCAAGGTCACCGCGGTCGCGGAGAACCCGACTTACAACTACGACCCCTCGCTCAATCTTCGCGGTGTCGACGTGCAGGAGAAGCTGGAGCTGCCGCCCGGCCCCAACAATCCCGTCGGTGTGGTCTGGATCGCGCTGTCAGCCAAGGGTTACGGCATCCATGGCACGCCCGAACCTGAGGCCGTGAGCAAGCGGGCGTCACATGGATGCATACGACTGACGAATTGGGACGCACTAGAACTCGCCAAACATGTCAGCCGAGGCACGCCAGTATCGATCAGCGGAGGTGCAGACGGTCGTGGCCGCGACAACAGGGCCAGCCGCTGAAATTGCGTGCCCAATTTCTAGCCGCGACGCGTCTTTCTGGATGCCTTCAGGGCGTGGAACTTCCGGCAGGAGCTCAACTTTTCATTGCAGCGCCCGCCAACCCGAACGACGCGCGTTTGCCTTGCCTGGACGGGCGTGCTCGCCACCCGAACGGTCCTAGGCAGGTCAGCCGGCTCGCGCGACACGTCTCGCTCGCTCTTCGCCAGAAGATCGCCCGCCTGCATACGGCGCATGAAAGGATTGGCCTTGATGACGGCAGGCGAGAGCAGCCGGACCACAGGCGTCTGTTCTTGGGCCTGCATGACCCGCGCCGCATCAGCAGGCCCAAGCAGGTAAGCGAGCCGGAGGTGGGCAAAGGTGGGCGCGAGCCCTTGTTCCTTGAGGTAGCGAGCGCTGTCCTTGCAGAAGACGGCAGCCGCGCGTCGGCTCAGATCATGGTCCGTCCGCCGCGCAAGGATCTGGTCCTCGGACAGGCCGGCAATGTCGGCCTGGAAATGACGGCGCGTGATCTCCAGGAACGTGCTCTTGATGAACTGGAATGGTCCCAGGGCGGTGGATCTTGGATTCTTGGCATGCGAAAGCCCACCCGATTCCGCGGACATGAGACGATCCAGGAATGCATCGAACTCGGCGGAAGATGCGGTCTCCACATACTTGTCTGCGATCGAGGTCGAGGCCGAGGCATCAATGCGCTTTCCCGTCGCGACGCAGGTAACGAACGCGACAGCTGCGGCCACGCTTAGGCCGCTCACTCGAACAGCACGCAACTTGTGAAACCCCCAAGGTTTGGTTTGCCGCTGGTCGGTTAACGGACATGGCTCACCACGTCAACAGGAGCGCCGCGTTAAATCTCGGCAACGTTGGGACTACTGTCTAGCCTGAGATTGATGCTCTTTGTACGTCTGGAAACTTTGATCGCGCGGGCCGTTGTTCAAGAGGCCAACTCAACCCGCGTTGTCCCTCCAATGTCGAACAGCCACACCTTCAGGCGATGCTTCGCCTTGAAGTCTGCTGGCGCAGCGCGTCAGCTGGTTGCGGCGGTTGCGTCAGACTTCACCCGAATGGCTCCACGACTAAGGTCGTCGACGAAGGGCATTTCGATTCATCATCAAGTCGACTGCTGCTGGGAGCGGCAGTACTCGTCCCTGCCCTCGCTTTGACGATGCTGTGGGCCTTGCACCAAGTACCATTGGAGAAGCGATCAGGCATCGACGGACTGTCAGTGTTGGTGGAAGCAGCCAATGGCAGAGACCTTGGTCGTGTGGGAGCACTCAGCGATGCCAGGCGGAGGGAGGATTTTCCTGACCAGCTGGTCAAAGCGGTACTGAGTATTGAGGACAGGCGCTTCTTCTCGCACTGGGGGGTGGATCCCTGGGGCATCGCACGTGCCGCCTATGCCAACTGGACGGCTGGAAGCATTGTTGAGGGTGGCAGCACCATCACCCAGCAGCTTGTCAAAATGCAGTTCGTTGGCGGCGAGCGCAGTCTTGACCGGAAGGTTCGTGAAGCGTTCACGGCCGCGTGGCTTGACTTCCGGCTGGGCAAGGATGAGATCCTCACGCGCTACCTCAACAGCGTTTATCTCGGAGCCGGCGCCTATGGCATGTCGGCGGCCGCCCGGCTGTACTTCGACAAGACGCTCGGCGAACTGACGCTTGCCGAGTCGGCAATGCTGGCGGGCTTGATCCAGGCACCCTCGAGATTTGATCCCATTCGCAATCTCGAGGCTGCGCAACGACGGGCAGCTACCGTGCTCGATGCGATGCGCGAAGCGGGAGCCATCGATGCGAAGGCCGCGAACGGCGCCAAAGCAGAGCCCGCAACGTTGAAGTTGTCGCCCACCACGGCACGAGCAGGGAGTTGGTTTGCCGATTGGATCGCCAAACACGAGTTGCCCAAAATTTCGGGGTCGCCAAACCGGACAATCCGGGTTCGCTCGACGCTCGAACCAGAGGTCCAGCGGGTCGCCGAAAGGATCGTCAATGAGGCGCTGACGCGATCAGGTGATGCGCAGGGTGCAAGTCAAGCTGCGCTGGTCGCCATGCGGCCCGACGGCGCGGTGATCGCTATGGTGGGCGGCCGGAACTATGAGGAAAGCCAGTTCAATCGGGCAGCCGATGCTCAGCGCCAACCTGGATCAACGTTCAAACTTTTTGTCTACTACGCAGCCCTGCGCAATGGCTATTCGCCTGACAGCATGGTCGACGCTTCCCCCATCGAGATTGGCAGGTGGCGGCCCGAGAACTATGGCGGCCAGCAATTCGGACAGATGACTTTGAGGCAAGCCTTCGCTCAATCGGTCAACTCGGCTGCAGTCCGACTTGCGATGACCGTCGGTCTTGACAAGGTTGTGGCGGCTGCAAGGGAACTCGGCCTCGATGCCCCCCTAACGCAAGTACCCAGCTTGGCCCTGGGTTCCAACGAGGTCAGCCTGCTTGATCTCACAGGAACGCTTGCCGCCGTCCGTTCTGGTCGGCCTCGGCTCGAGCCCTGGGGAATCTCCGCCTTTAGTCCTGACGGTGGAGCATTGCGATCCCTTGGTCCCCCCGCCCAACAAGGCGAGCTGCCACAACGGGAAGCGCTAACACGCTTGCTCGAGACTGTGGTCCAGAGTGGGACCGGGCGAGCCGCCGCGCTTGAGGGTCAGACGGTGGCCGGCAAGACCGGCACCAGCCAGGATCATCGCGATGCCTGGTTCGTCGGTTTTTCGAACGATCTGGTGGTTGGCGTCTGGGTCGGCAATGACGATCGCACCCCGACCAAAGGCATCACCGGTGGAGCCTTGCCGGCGCAAATCTGGCGTCAGTTCGTAAGCGTTGCGACACCTCTCGCAGGTCGCGCCAAAGAGCCCAACGTTGTCGCAGTGACGCCGTCGACGATGTCCACGCCACCAGCCTCGCCACAATGCGATCAGGCGGCATGCGCGGCCAGGTTCAATTCGTTCCGATCATCCGATTGCACCTACCAACCTTATTCCGGTGCACGACGGTTGTGCGAATTGCCTGAACGCAACTCTCGCCGATCGGGCCCTACGTGAAATCAGCAGCAGCAAAGGAAGCCGGCCGGGAAACGGACCGAGCGCAGTCAGAAGACTCCTCGCTGGGTGAGGACCCTCCAAAATCGGGTCACTCACGGAGACCGCACGGTCAGATGTCATTGGGAGCCCCTGGCGCGAAGCCAGCACCCGTCTATGGATTTCAAGCGCCCCGTCGACCTTTTGGCCCCTCGATCTTCCGAAGCCTTGATCAGCAGGGCAGCTACTGAGCCCCGGCTTCCCGCCGTCTTCAATAGGCATTCTGCATAGCAGTGAGAGGTGGTGTCTTACGATAGCGACATGGCTATCGGCTCCGATGCTTGCCACGAGCCCGCAAGCCAGGTCCCAAGCACCTGTACCTCAACAGGATCGAGCGCGACCATATCGGCGCGATATCCCGGCTCGAGACGGCCGAGCTGGCCATCAACACCGAGAAATCTTGCGGGTTCCGTTGATGCAAGGCCGAGCGCCCTGGCCAGCGGCATTCCAAGCAGACGAACGCTATTGCGAACGGCGCTTGCCATGTCGAGTGCAGTGCCTGCGAGAACGCCATCTTGTCTCCAGCAGCTGCTTCCCCGAGCCTCAATCATTTCCCCGTTCAATGGGAAATGCGGAATTCGGCCGCCTACGGGCGGCATGGAATCGGTGACAAGGATCGGCTGCGCGCGTCCTCGGAGTGCTAGTTGCAGCATGGCGGGATCGACGTGTGCACCATCTACAATCATCCCAAACCACGCACTGGCACTTTCAAGCGCAGCAGCGATTGGGCCGGGCTCCCTGCTCGATAGAGGACGCATCGCGTTGAACAGATGGGTAAAATCCGGTGAGCCCCGACTCGAGCGCACGTTTTGTCTCGGCGTAGGTCGCCATCGAGTGACCGAGGGATACGCGTACACCGGATTTGGCGAGGGCGGCGATAAAGGTGAGCGAGACACACTCGGGGGCCAATGTCACGAGCACGGGGCGGCCGCTCAGTGACGTGAGAAGGTCGATATCTTCCGCACAGGGGGCACGAAATTTGGTTGGATCATGCACGCCTGGCTTTTGGGGCGACAGAAACGGCCCCTCGAAGTGAATGCCAAGGATGCCACTTTCGCTTGGTGTGACACGAACTGCCTCAAGGGCGGCGCCCATTGTCTCGCGTGTATCGCTAATGAGCGTCGCCAGCAATGACGTCGTGCCAAAATTGCGATGTGCCGCCGCTATCCGGAGCAACGTTGCTTGCGTCGGGTCTGCGTTGAACAAGACATCACCACCTCCGTTCACCTGCACATCAATGAAGCCCTGGAGCGAGCCAGGCCTCATCGGGAAGCGCATGTGTAACAATGGACGAGGGCAACTCGGACCGAGGCCCCACCCATGCGATGAGGCTATCCTCCACGATCACGGCTCCGTCTTTGAGCGTATCGCTCCCGTCAAAAACGGTATCGGCTGCCACGGCGTATCGCGGATGGATCCTCACCTTGTTCGCGTGACCTTCTGCAAATGCGGTGGCTGATCCGGATCGACGCCGCGACGAGAGGCAAGTTTCACAAGCATCGCGTAGAAGGCCTGCATGGCGCAAATCGCGTCGGTCTCGGCGCGATCAGATGGAAGTGTGGGCAGAGTGCCGATGGGCTGTGTGCACAACACCCTCGCGCTCTTGTCAAGCAGCGCACTGACAAACGCGCGCGTCTCCGCCGCGGCCGGATCGTTGGGCATGAACACGAAAATTGGATAACGCGATGAAAGCAGCGATATGGGTCCGTGTTGAAACTCTGCCGCGCTAAAACCCTCGGCATTGAGCTTGCAGGTCTCCTTCAGTTTGAGCGCCGCCTCCCGTGCAATTGCCAGCGTCGGTCCGCGGCCAATCGTTGCAAGGGCTTCGGATTCTGCCAACACCTCCACAGCTTCGTTCCAATCGAGGTTGGCTGCTTCGGTCAGTCGTTGAGGAAGGCGGCCAAGCGCGCTCTGGAGAGCGGTTTCTTTCGACCATGCTGCCGCCAGCCGCAGCACCAAGCACAGGCTCGACAAAAACGTCTTGGTGGCCGGAACACTCCGTTCAGGTCCGGCACCGATTGCAAGCGTGACGTCGCAGCTCGAGCTCAGCGGTGAACCCTCTACATTCGTGACGGCCACGGTAAGGGCGCCCGAGTCGCGAGCGCTCTTGGCAAACTCAATCAAGTCGTCACTCGTACCGGATTGCGAGATGATGAGCACGAGTTGACCACGTAGCTCAAGACGACGACGGTATATGCTGGCAATGCTCGGTGCGGCAGGCGCAACCGGAATGCCCAAATGCAGCTCGATGACATGCTTGGCGAATAGGCCCGCATGGGCGGAGCTCCCACGCGCGCAGATCACCACGAATTGTGGAGGATGCCGGACAAGCCGCGAGACGAGTTGACGCACAGCATCGGCCAGGAGCACTTCCTGCCGTGCGACCAGCTCAGGCACCGACGCAATCTCGTGCGCCATCCACGAACTAGCCATGCAATGCGACCTCGGACTTCAGACTGGCTATGCGCTGAGCTTCAGCTCGCGCGAGGTGCAATGCGCCGCTCAAGGCGTCGCCCATCGGTGGTGCCAACCTGTTTCTTCTCGCGCGCGAGAGAAACGGCGCAATGCTCTCGGCCAGCCCACCCATAAGGCAAAGGCGGGATACGCCCAAGGTGTCCAGCCGGCTGCAAATCGCTTCGATGTAAGTGGCAGCCCGCGACATCACGTCGACGGCGACTACATCGCCGCGCTGGGCATGAGCCACCACTATGGGGGCCAGTTCCGCATACTCCGCCGGACGCGCTTGGTCCATCCACCGCACGATATGGTGTGCGTTGCCGTCGAAACGTTCGAAGACGGCCCTGAGTAGGTCCGTCCAATCCCTAGTACCATCGTGCGCCGACAGCAATTGCTTGAGAGCTGCGAAGCCGATCCAGGCTCCGCTACCTTCATCGGAAAGCGGGAACCCCCAACCGCCGACGCGATATTCCCGGTCATTGAGGATGGCCCAGCCGATGCTGCCCGTTCCGGCGATGACAATTCCGCCATCTCCACCTTGGTGAGCACCAATGCAAGCCGCTCTCGCATCCGTTGTGATCACGGCGCTGCGAAACGGGTAGCGAGCTTGTCGGGCCGCTGCCAGTTTTTCTGGTTCACTGGCTCCGGCCAAGGCTAGGCAGGCGACGATGCTTTCTTCCCGGCCGGCGAGCATCGCTTGGCGCAGACATTGCTTCGCGCACTCGCTCACAACGCGCACGCTGTTGTCCAAACCGAGCCGCAGGTTCGCTGGACCGCCTATGCTTTCGGCAAGGATCGTGCCATCCATTTCTGCGAGGCGCGCCCGACAGCGCGTGCCACCTCCGTCAACGCCGAAAAGCACGATGTCTCTCACGATCTCTTCACCACACTCACCTACCTATGTTCTAACGCCGCAGAACCCAATTCCGACATCGGCGTTCTCATCTGCTGAGGTGCGGAGTTCGTCTGATGGAAACAGAACGCCCAAGTCCACGCTTTGCCGACATTGACCTGTGGAATGCGCGGGATGTCCTCGAGGCAATGATTGGAGGCCAATTCGCGGCTGTAGCAGCGGTCAGGTCCGCACTTCCAGCCATCGAGCAGTCGGCAGCGTCGATGGAGCCGCGCCTCCGACGAGGCGGGCGCATTGTCTATGCTGGCGCCGGGACCTCCGGACGTCTCGCAGTCCAGGATGGCGCAGAATTGATGCCGACATTCGCATGGCCGCGCGAGCGTCTCCTGTTGCTGATTGCAGGTGGCGACGAGGCGATGACGCGGGCGGTCGAAGGTGCGGAGGACGCGGCGGAGCAGGCCGCTCAGCAAATCTGTCACCACCATGTCGGTTCAGGTGATGCCATCGTTGCGGTCGCCGCCAGCGGCACGACACCGTTCACGCTCGGGTGCCTGCGAGAGGCCAAGCGCCGCGGAGCTCTCACCATCGGCATCGCCAACAACGCGGCGACGCCCATCCTCCTAGAAGCCGATCATGCGATCTTCCTCGACACCGGCGCCGAGCCCATCGCCGGCTCGACGCGAATGAATGCGGGAACCTCCCAGCGCATCACACTGACACTACTTTCGACGCTCCTTATGATCCGCCTCGGTCGGGTCTATCGGGGGCTGATGGTCGAAGTGCAAGCCACGAACCTAAAGCTCACCCAACGCAAGCAGCGCATGCTCGGATTTTTGACGGGGCGCAGCCAGCCCGAAATTGACAGTGCTTTGGAGGAGGCGAAGGGCAACGTCAAACTGGCTGTTCTCGTCCTTAGGGGCTGCGACGTGCACCGAGCCAAGACCTTTCTACAGGAGACGAATGGCCACCTCAGAGAGGCGATTGCCCTTGCAGACACGCAGGCGAACCGGAACTAAAAGCGGGGTCATTGGTTGGAATAGTCGGACACACGTGGGGCGACACAACGCATGACCAGCCATCTCGAACTGTTCCACGCCATGCGCGAAGCCATTGATGTTATTCGTGAGCGCAGCAATGCGATCGAACAGGCGGTAGCGCGAACTCAAATCTACCTCGAGCGCGACGCCATGTTAGACGCATCAACGAGCTTGCAAGATTTGCAGTTGGCAACCTCGGGCCTCCAAGCCATGCTTGATCAATGCCGCAACACTGCATTCGCTGAGCGACTGCATACGGGGCAGGACGAACCCTCAGTGCCGGAAGTCGCGAAGTGTCGTGAAGAAACATGATGCCCGCCTCTCCGTTGGCATGATCATCGGTCCCTTGGTTGCTGCCGGCATTCTCGCGACGACCCTCGTGGGTGCGGCGGGTGGCGGCGCGGTAGGTGGCCCGGCTCTGTTCGCCTCTCATGTTGAACCGCATCGATACGCGGCTTGAAGACAGCGCTCGGGCGTGAAGTTCTCACCGAGCCGCTCAATGGCGCGGCGCCAGCCGAGGTAGCTCGGCAGATACCAGGAAGCGACGCCCTTGAATGGTCGCAGCCAGTCCTTGAGGCGGCTGGTGTAGGCGTTCACGTTGCCGTGTGGCAGACTACTGCTCTTCGGCCTCGCGGTAAGCACGAGTGATGGCTAGCGCCCTGCTTCCCACGATGATTGGGGCCGTTGAGATTGGGCGTCGGCCGCATCGCGGCCCGCACCATCGGCGTTACTATTATCCTCGCCCGAGTGGGGGACGGGACGCTGCAGCCCTGGCCGACGCTGCAGCCCTGGCCACAGTGCCTGTCCGGAAAGAGCCACAGGATGGTGGAACACCCACGCTCAATCCGAGTTTACGCAAGCGCGTATGCTTGGCGCTGTTGATTGCCATCCCTGAGGAGCCGACCATGAAGCGCGCTGCTGCGGTGTCCATATTCAGCTTGCTCGCCGCCTTCGCGACGCTGGTCGAAACAGCTAGTGCACGGAGCCGCTCTTCGATGGGTGGCAGCGGTGTGGTCCTCCCCAGATCTGCGAGCGCACCACTGATGGCGGTGATCTCTCTCAATGACCAGCGGATAACTGTGTACGACGCACAGGGTAAGATTCTGCAGGCACCGGTCTCGACGGGGCGGCGAGAGTATGAGACGCCAGCCGGCGTCTACAGCATCCTCGAGAAGAACCGGGAGCACTACTCCAATCTATACGACGATGCCTCGATGCCCTTCATGCAGCGCATTACCTGGTCCGGCATCGCCCTGCACGCAGGGGCCCTCCCAGGATATCCGGCATCGCACGGCTGCATCCGTTTGCCGCACCGTGTCGCTGAGCAACTCTTCGAACTGACCAAGATAGGCATGCGCGTCGTCGTCGTTCGCGACGACATGCACCCGGTCGAGATCGCCCATCCTGCGCTCTTCAAGCCAGGCGCCATCCGATCTGAGGTGGGGCTTGTTTCTCCGCGAGCGGGCCATCCCAGGAAGTGCCGGCAGCCACTGCGTTCCGCTCGCAGCCAAACCTGGCGTTCGACCGCCAATATCAAGCTCGCTCAGGCGCAAGCCGCAGCAAGGGCGGCAGAGGAAGCAAGCAGCGCAGCAGCCAAAGCCAAATTAGACGCCGCCCGGCTATCGAACGAGGTGATGCGGGCCGAAGGCGCAAGGGAGAGGGCCGAGGTGCAGCTCAAGCATGCCGAGCGCATGCTCGGGTCGGCACGATCGGCCCGGGCAGTGGAGAAGGCGGAGAGCGCCAAGGTGCAGGCAACCGATGCTTTGGCGACAGCGAACGCTCGCGTCGACGCCGCCAAAGCCGAAGCACAGCCTAAGATCGACGCTGCCGAGAAGGCCCGAGTCGCGGCCTCGGCTGCGCAGGCGGCGAAGGTGTCTGCCCAGAACGAAGCAAAGCTCGCAGAAGCCAAAACGGCGCCAGTGTCGGTCTTCATCAGCCGCAAGACGCAGCGCCTCTATGTCCGCCAAGGCTTCATGTCGATCTTCGATGTCCCTATCAGCATTCGCGACCCAGAGACACCGATCGGCACGACCATCTACACCGCACTGAACTACATCAACGGCGGATCCGAGCTCCGCTGGAGTGCGCTTTCCATGTACCCCAGGGGAGCTCATGTCGAGACGGCCAACACTTTTCGCGCTCGCCGAGGTGGCGTTCGCGAGCCCGCCCCGACTGACCCCCGCGCTGCCAACGCGGCGCTAGACCGCATTTCCATCCCACAGGATGCCCTCGAGCGCATTAACGAGGTCGCCTCCCCCGGCTCTTCACTTGTCATCTCCGACGAACCCATGAGCAGTGAAACTGGCAAAGGCACGGACTTCGTCGTGTTGATGAGTGGCGAGCCGCAAGGCGGGATCAAGATCCGCCCTCGCAATCCCTCCTCAGGATACGAGCGGGAGCGCGCCCCGCGCCGCAGCCCCTACTACGGTAGAAGCCCGTTATTCTGCGTGGTAGCTTTTCGCTGAGGACTTTACCACGCGAGGATTAGTGCATCGCCATTGCGGCCGACGAGTTAGACTCGCCGGCAACCCTACCGTGGGCCACGGCGCGCGATGGCATCGCGCCTACGCCGAGAGAGTGGGAAGCAAAAGACCGTCGGCGAAAAGCGCAATGTGTCGTGCGTCGACCCGCGGCCGCACGCGAAAAAATCGCTGGGCGCGTCGTGGCAATCGCAAAGGCGATTCATGGCTGGGATTGAATTCGAGCCGGGAGCTGCCACGAAATTGACACACGGTGTCTGGACCTAGGCGCCCTCAGTCCGATTGGCGTTGGTGTAAAAAGCCTTAAAGGTGGGGGGAAAGAGAGGGATGCTCCGAGCTGGGCGCAAGTTATCTGTAATCGGTTGCGGCGGCATACTATGTGCAGGTTGGGTCGCAGCCGCACTCCCAGCCGCCGGAATACCACCTCACCCAACGGTACAGCCACGGTTCCCGCTTCTCGATCGGGATCGTGAGCGCCGCCTAACCGAGAAGGCTGACCGCCGGCAGCCCGGTGATGATCCGCATCTTCAAAAAGAGTTGCTCCTGACTGTGGAGCAAGGAGACACGGTTCGAGCTCTTTAGAATTTATCGAATCTGTTCCTGGTCCGGAAAGCTGGGCCCCAAACAACGCGAGGGCGATAGGCAGGCACCCGGAGGTTTCTATGGCGTCGACTTCCAACAGCTTCGGCTCACGGGAAGGAACGCGCGCTCGTTTTACATCGATTTTCCCAATGTCCTCGACCGAGCTCTGGCTAGGACAGGTTCGGCCATTATGGTGCATGGCCGCTGCACCTCGATCGGGTGCTTCGCAATGACAAATGCCGCCATGGAGGAGATCTATTTCCTCGCCGAGCGAGCGTTGCACGAGGGGCAGGGGCGGATTGAAGTTCACGCCTTTCCGTTCCGGATGACTGCAACCAACATGGCGGCGCATGCCAACAGCGAGTGGCACGGCTATTGGCAAAACCTGAAGCAGGGATACGATGTTTTTGAGGACACACGCATTCCGCCAAAGATCAGTGTTTGCGGCAGGAAGTACGTCGTGGACAGCGCCAGCGTTAACCGGAGCCGCAATCGGGCTAACCCCGCGCTCCGGCCGTCGCGCGCTACACCACCTCCAGAAGGCGTGACCTTGCGTCCAAAATTGGCGCTTGTGCACATAGGTATATCCCAAATCTACCTGGCCATCCCGCGGTGTACGATTGTGTAAAGCTAGGGTGCCGGATCAGCGCCGTGCAGGGTCAAACAACTTTGAAAAAGGTCCCTCAGATGCCAAGCGACGCCCGAACCGCTTACCTATTCCAATGCGGCAACGAGGACCTTTTCTCCGTGTCGCCAGAAAAAGCTGGAGCAAATCTTCCACGCAGCATTTGTACGCCGGGCTGGTTACTTCGACAAGAATTCCAGCTAGGCGCGCTCAATCCGGTGCCTGCTTTCATCAAGCCCGCGCCCATCATACGCGACCTCAATGCCAAGGGCTATTACATCTGGCGTGACCCGTGCTGGGCACAAAGGGAAACGCATTGGTTGCAAGCGACGACCCCCAGGAGCGCCATCCACCGCTCAATAACATGAGACAGCGCTCGGCGCATCCATCCGCATCCATATTCCGCGCCCGCTCGGCGTAAGTACTTTCCGGAGGTTCGCAACGATGCCTATCCCGTGTCTTATTGCTGAGGGCGCCTTGAGATCATCTGGCCGAGTGAGCTGTGGCCCACCTTCAGCCGAAGATGCCATGCTTGCGCAGATCCCAAAGCTACGGGCATTCGCCTACTCTCTCTGCGGGCATAGCGAACTTGCGGATGATCTGGTGCAAGAAACGCTGCTGAGAGCTTGGCACCACTTGGATTGTTTTCAGGAGGGTACCAATCTACGAGCGTGGCTTTTCACTATTCTGCGCAACGCCTACTATTCAGAGCTCAGAAAGAAAAAACGCGAGGTCGATGATCCCGACGGCAAGAAAGCTGCAATGCTTTCTGTCGCGCCCAACCAGCAAGACCATCGGACGGCCGGCATGGTTCCGAGACGGGCTCGAGCGACTCGGCGCCCGTCCGCTCGCCGGCGCCGCCGTCGCCGGCGCCGCCGTCGCGGCGCTGGTCGCGCTGGCGACCGTGCCGACGGCGCTGATCGCCCACGAGCGGGCGGTCGACGCCGGCCTCTCCACGCAATCGCTCGGCTCGTGGGCGTGGGACCTGTGCCGATCGACCGCGATCACGGCGGCCCTGGCGGCGCTCGGCGCGGCCTTGCTGTTGGCACTGGTGAGGAGATTCCCCCGCCACTGGTGGCTGCCGGGCGCGGCGCTGCTGAGCGCGCTCGCGGTCGTCTTCGTCTGGATTGCTCCGGTCGTCCTGGCGCCGGTCTTCAACGAGTTCGAGCCGCTCCCGGAGGGAAGCCGACCGAGGGCCCGGGTGCTCGGGCTCGGCGAGCGGGCCGGAGTCGATATCGGCGAGGTCTTCAGCATCGATGCGAGCCGGCGGGTGACCTCGCTGAACGCCTACGTGGACGGGATCGGCTCCTCGAAACGGGTGGTCCTATACGACAACCTGCTCGAGCACGCCCGGAGGCGGGAGCTGGACTCCGTCGTCGCCCACGAGCTCGGCCACGTCGCCGGGCACGATCTCGCTCGGGGCCTGCTCTACATCGCCCTGGTCGCCCCGCTCGGGATGCTGTTCACGCGAGAGCTGGGCACGGCGCTGGCGCGCCGCTCGGGCGCCGATCCCGCGACGCCCGCCGCGGTCCCCGCCTACCTGCTCGCGCTGGCGCTCGCGGCGCTGCTCCTCGGCGTCCCGGGCAACCGGCTCTCGCGTCAAGTCGAGGCCCGCGCCGACACGTTCGCGCTCGAGCTGACCGGCGATCCCGAGGCGTTGATCGATCTGCAGCTGCGGCTCGCGCGCACCAACCTCAGCGATCCCGACCCACCCGGGCTGTACTCGACCCTGTTCGCCACCCACCCGACGACCCTGGAGCGGATCGGCGCGGCGCTGGCCCAGCAGCGCCAAAGGTGAGGTCCAGGATCTAGATCGACTCGGCCGTCAGCCGCAGGCCGGCGTCGAGCTCGTGCCCGGGACTCCACGAGAGCTCCTCCGCGGCACGGGCCGGGTCGATCGAGATCCGCTGCACCTCGCCGAGTCGTTCCGGCGCCAGCTCGGGATCGAACTCGCTTCCGGAGACGGCGGCGATCCGGCGTCCGAGCTCGAGCACGCTCGTCTCGTTGCCGGTGCCGATGTTGTAGGGCCCGTCGCCGCCGCGCTCGCTGGCGGCGACGAATGCCGCGGCGACGTCGCTGACGAAGACGTAGTCGCGGGTCTGCTCGCCGTCGCCGTAGACGCGCGGCCGGGCGCCGTCGGCGAGCGCGCGGCAGAAGATCGCCACCACCCCGGCCTCGCCGTAGGGATCCTGGCGCGGCCCGTAGACGTTGCCGAGCCGCAGCGCGACAGCGCCGAGTCCATACAGGCGCCGGTAGAGGCCGAGGTAGCCCTCGGCGCAGTGCTTCGACTGCCCGTACTGCGCATCGGGCCGGCACTCCGCGGACTCGGTCAGCGGCAGCTCGCGGCCCGCCCCTTCGCCGTAGATCGCCCCACCGGTCGAGGCGAAGACGAAGCGCCCGACGGCGTCCTCGCGGGCCCGCTCGAGCAGTGCGATCGTGCCGCCGACGTTGAGGTCGAGGTCATAGAGCGGGTCCGAGACGGATCGCCGCACGTCGATCTGCGCGGCGAGGTGGCAGACCAGCTCGGGGCGGCCACGGCCGAAGGCCTCCGCGACCGCGGCGGGGTCGGTGATGCTGCCCTCGATCAGGACCGCGCCGCCGTCGAAGGCCCGCTCGAGGTTCTCGCGGCTGCCCGAGGAGAGGTCGTCGAGCACCACCACCTCGTCGCCGCGCGCCTGCAGCGCATCGACGACATGCGATCCGATGAACCCGGCGCCGCCGGTGACCAGTGTCCTCATCCCGGCGGCAGCTTAGATGAGCCGTCACACGGCTCCGTAGTATCGAGGCGTGGAAGCCGAGCCTCGACCCGACCCGGTCGCCGCCCTGCGCGCGGCGCTCGAGGCCGTCGCGGCGGGCCTCGACGGCGCTGCGGTCGAGCGCGCGACCCTCGAGCGCCCGCCGAAGCCGGAGCTGGGCGACTACTCGACCAATGCGGCGATGCTGCTGGCGCCCTCGGTCGGTGCCGCACCGCGCGAGATCGCCGAGCGGCTGCGCGAGCCGCTCGCGGAGCGGCTCGGCTCGAGCGCCGAGCGGATCGAGGTCGCCGGGCCGGGATTTCTCAACCTCTTTCTCTCCGATCGCTGGCATCGGGACGCCACCGTCGACCTGCTCGGCGCGCCGCCCCGCCGACTTGGCGCCCGCGAGCGGGTCCTGGTCGAGTTCGTGAGCGCCAACCCGACCGGGCCGGTGACGGTGGCGAGCGGCAGGGGCGCTGCCTACGGCGACTCCCTGGCGCGCCTGTTCGCCTACTCGGGTCACCCGGTGACGCGCGAGTACTACCTCAACGACGCCGGCAGCCAGGTGCGCCTGTTCGCGCTGTCGATCGCTGCCCGGATGCGGGGATCCGAGCCCCCGGCCGACGGCTACGCCGGCCTCTACATCGCCGAGCTCGCCGAGCAGCTCGCCGCCCGCGGGGCCGATCCGGACGACCTCGACGCGCTCGGCGCGCAGGCGATCGAGGCGATGAAGGGGCGGATCGAGTCGACCCTGGAGCGATTCGGGGTCCGCTACGACGCTTGGTTCTCGGAGCGCAGCCTGTTCGAGACCGGCCCGTTCGAGCGCACGCTGGCGGAGCTGCGCGAGCGCGGCCACGCCTACGACAGCGAGGGCGCGGTCTGGCTGCGGACGACCGCGTTCGGCGACGACAAGGATCGGGTCCTGATCCGGTCCGACGGCGAGCCCACCTACTTCGCCGCCGACATCGCCTACCACCGCGACAAGTTGGGCCGCGCCGACCTGATGCTGACGCCGCTGGGTGCCGACCACCACGGCTATGTGCCGCGGATGCGGGCCGCGATCGCGGCCCTCGGGGCCTCCCCCGACCGCTACGAGGCTCCGATCATGCAGCTCGTCGGCGTCGTCGACGGCGGTGAGCGGGCGCGGATGTCGAAGCGCAGGGGCGAGTTCGTCACCCTCGACGAGCTGATCGACGACATCGGCGCCGACGCGGCGCGCTGGTTCCTGGCCCAGCGCAGCCACGACACGGCCGTCGATCTCGACCTCGGTCTCGCCCGCTCCGCCTCCCAGGACAACCCGGTCTACTACGTGCAGTACGCGCACGCGCGGATCGCGAGCATCCTGCGCAAGGCAATCGACGACGGAGCGGTGGCCGGGGTCGAGGCGATCGAGGCGGCGGCCGGCTCCGAGCGGGCGATCGAGGCGCCGGCCGAGCCCGCCGAGCGCGCCCTCGTGCGCCGGCTGCTCGAGCTCCCGGCCGAGGCTGCGACCGCTGCCGAGCGGCGGGCTCCGCACCGTCTCTGCGCCTTCGCGATGGCGACCGCCGCCGACTTTCACGTCTTCTACCGCGACTGCCGGGTGGTCGGTGCGGAGCCCGACACCCAGGCCGCGCGCCTCGGTCTCTGCGTGGCGACCAAGCACACGCTGGCGACGACGCTGGGCCTGCTCGGGGTCAGCTCCCCGGAGCGGATGTGACCCGTGCCAGGGCCCGGGCGGCGGCGCTGCGCAGCGCCGAGGCCGCGAGCTTGAGCACGATCCCCGAGTAGACCGCGAGGTTGAGCAGCGGGTTGTTGTCGGCCGCGTAATGGGCGCGATAGAAGCGCGCCATGCCGCGGTGAAAGGCGTGGTTGAGCCGCAGCGACCGGTGCTTGCCGCTGGTCCCCGCCTTCAGGTGCCCGACGCTCACTGAGGGCTCGTACCAGGTCGTCCAGCCCGCCTCGGCGAAGCGATAGCAGAGGTCGAGGTCCTCCATGTACATCCAGTAGCCCTCGTCGAAGAGCCCGACCTGTTCGAGCGCCGAACGCCGGATCAGCATGAACGCGCCGTTGACCGCGTCGACCGGGCCGGACTCGACCTCCGGCGCCCGGTAGGCGGCAAGGGCCCCGCCGTGGCGGCGCCGGCCGATCCCCGAGAAGTGCCCCAATGCGCTCAGCGGGGTCGGGAACGAGCGCCGCGCGGCGTGGTCGGGACTTCCGTCGGCCTGGACCGAGGCGGGGCCGCAGATCCCGACCTCCGGCCGGGCGTCCATCAGGGTGCAGAGCCGCTCGAGCGCCCCGGCGGTCAGCTCGGTATCCGGATTGAGCGCAAGCACGTAATCCCCGTCGCCCGCCCTGATCGCGACGTTGTTGGCGGCGCTGAAGCCGCGGTTGCTGGAGTTGACCACGAGCTCGACCGCCGGGAACGTCTCGCGCACCATCGCCGGGGTGCCGTCGCCGGAGGCGTTGTCGACGACGATGACCCTCATCGCACGCTTGGGGGAATGCTCGAAGACCGAGTTCAGGCAGGTCCGGAGCAGGTCGCGGCAGCGGTAGGCGACGATGACGACGTCGAGCGAGCGCGGCGCGTTCACCCCGAGAGCTTAGATGGGTGATTTCACGCCTTCGCGCACGCGGATGACGAGGCTCCGGCCGGGGCCGCCGCGGAGTCCGCTCTGCCAAGCCGTCGAGGCCCGCTGTTATCTTGGCGCCGACCAAACCGAGACGAGGAGGAGCGAGACATTGACCAAGGCTGAGTTCGTAGACAGCATCGCAGGCGACTTCGACAGCAAGAAGGCCGCCGCGGACGCCGTCGAGACCGTCCTCGACGGCGATCACCGACACGCTCGCCGGCGGCGGCGAGGTCAACTTCACCGGCTTCGGCAAGTTCAGCGTCGCCGAGCGCGGCCCGCGCCAGGGCGTCAACCCGCGGACCGGCGAGCGGATCACGATCGCCGGCGGCCGGGTGCCGAAGTTCTCGGCCGGCGCCGGGCTGAAGTCAAGAGGTCAAGGGCTAGGCGGGGCTGAGCGCACCCGTTCGCCGACCGGCTCGCCGCCCTCGTCGAGGAGCGGCGCAGCCAGGTCTGCCTCGGGCATCGACCCGGACCCGGCGAGCGCTGGCCGCGGCCGGGACGGCGGGCGAGGGCGACTCGCCCGCCGAGGCCGCGTCGGCCGCGGTCGTCGCCGCCGCTCGCGAGCTGATCGAGCGCGCCGGCCCCGCCTGCGTCGCGGCGAAGCTGCAGCTCGCCTGCTTCGAGCGCCTCGGCGCCCCCGGCTGGCGGGCGCTCGAGGAGGTCGCGGCCGCTGCCCGCGACGCCGGCCTGCTGGTGATCGCCGACGGCAAGCGCGGGGATGTTCCGGTCACCGCGACCGCCTACGCGGCAGGCCTGTTCGGCGGGGATCGAGACCCCCTTTGGCCCGGTCGCCGGCCTCGGCCGACGCCGCGACCGTCAACCCGCTGCTCGGCGCCGACGCGCTCGAGCCGCTGATCGAGGCGGCCGCCGCGGCCGGGCGCCGGGGTGTTCTCGCTCGTGCGCACGTCGAACCCCGGTGCGGCCGACCTGCTCGATCTGCCCGTCGCCGGATCGCCCGCTGCACGAGCTGCTCGCCGGCCTCGTCGCCGAGCGCGCCGAGCGGCTCTGCCGGGGCCTGCGGCCTGAGCGGCGATGGGGGCGGTCGTCGGAGCGACCGAGCCCCGGCACCTCGCCCGCCTGCGCGAGCTGATGCCCGCGCTCGATCTTCCTGATTCCCGGCGTCGGCGCCCAGGGCGGCGCCGCCGACCGAGCTCGGACCGGCGTTCGCGGCCCACCCGGCCGTCGGCGCTCGTCACCGCCTCGCGCTCGATCGCGAACGCCGACGACCCGGCTCGGCCGCGGCGGCGCCCTGCGCGACGAGGTCTGGGCCGTCTCGCAAAGCGCCGCCCGCTGACCGCCGTGCCGGCAGCCGGTGGCGGGCGATTGGCGCCTACGATTCCCGCTCCATGGAAGCCCGGAGAGCGAGCGCAGGCTCGCGGACGGCGAGACCGGCGAACTGGACGGCGCGGATCCTCGCGCCGCTGGCGCTGCTGATCGTCGCCGCGAGCGATCCTGCTGGTGATCAGCGGCTCGCGTCGGCGGACGACGGACGACGCAGCGACAGGGGCGACGCGCGAGCAGACCGCGTCGACCGAGGGCTGCCAGCCGGACGCCGAGCAGCGCGGTCGAGGACGGCTACTTCGTGATCGAGCCGGGCGAGGACCTGAGCATCGTCGCCGACCGCACCTGCATCCCGATCGACGAGCTGATCGAGCTCAACCCGAACCTCGATCCGCAGCTGATCCAGGTCGGCTCCTGCGTCGATCTGCGTCGCCGACGGCTGCAAGGCGCTGGCGGCCGAGTAGCTAGCGGGTCGCATGCGGCGGGCGTGGCCGCGCTCGCGGTCGCGCTGCGCGCCCTGGCGGGCCTCGGCGCCGGCCGCCGCCGGCGCGCCGCCGCCAGAGCCCGAGCTCGCCGGCCCGCGCCTGGGTCGCTGGTCGACGCCGGCGACGGCGAGGTGCTCGCCGCCCGCCGCCCGGCACGCTCGTACCCGGTCGCCTCGACGACGAAGCTGATGACCGCGTACGTCGCCCGCGGCGGCGCTCGGCCTCGACCAGACGGTGGTCGCGCCGGCCTACGCGCCCGCACCCGGCGGAGTCGCTGCTCGGGCTGATCGAGGGCGAGCGGATCGAGGTCCGCGACCTGCTCTACGGCCTGCTCCTCGCCTCGGGCAACGACGCGGCCGCGGCGCTTGGCCGCAGGTCGCGCCGCGGGCTCCGAGGACCGCCTTCGTGCGGCGGATGAACCGCGCCGCGCGCCGGCTCGGGCTCGACGACACCTCCTATGCGAACCCGATCGGGCTCGACGAGGCAGGCAACTTCTCCAGCGCCCGCGACCTCGTCGAGCTGGCGCTCGAGCTGCGCCGCGACCCGGTCTTTCGGCGCGATCTTCGACACCCCGCAGGCGACCCTGAGCAGCGGCGCGCGCCCGCGGACGGTCGTCAACCGCAACAACCTGGTGCGCACGGTGCCCTACGTCAACGGGGTCAAGACCGGCTACACGCTGGGGGCCGGCAACGTGCTCGTCGCCTCGGCCGAGCGCGCAAGGGGTCGAGCTGGTCTCGGCGGTGCTCGGGGCGCCGACCGAGAGCCGAGCGCGACGCCGCGACGCTCGAGCTGCTCGAGTACGGGTTCTCGCTCTACCGACCGCGAGACCGTCGCTGCGCGCGGCGAGCGGGTCGCCGGCGCGCGCGATCCGCTTTCGGGACCGAGCGGCTCGGTCTGGCGCGCCGTGCGCGACGTGCGGCTGACCGTGCGCGACGGCCAGCGGATCGAGACCGAGGTCGACGCGCCGGCCGAGGTCGAGGGCCCGATCGACCGCGGCCAGCGTCTCGGGACTGGCGACGGTCACGATCGACGGCGAGCCGTCGGCGCGGGTGGCGCTGGCGGCGGCGCGCTCGGTCGCCGCCGCGACCGTGCTCGAGCGCTTCGACGGCGCGATCCCCGGACCGCGCGCGGTCGCCTGGGCCGTCGCGGTCGGCTGGTGCTCGCGGCGGCTCTTCGTCGGCGCCGTGGCGCTCTACGACCGGCGCCGCGGTCGCCGCCGGATCGCCTAGCCTTAGGCCGGACGTGATCCTCACCGTCACCCTCAACGCCGCGATCGACCGCACGGTCGCGGTCCCGAACTTCCGGCTCGGCCAGCGCCATCGTGCGGTCGAGTCGCGCGACCGTCGCCGGCGGCAAGGGCGTCAACGTCGCCCGCGCGCTGCGGCTGCTCGGCAAGCCGGTGATCGCCACCGGGCTCGCCGGCGGCGCGACCGGGACGCGGCTGCTCGAGCGGCTGCGGACGGAATCGATCCTGCACCGACTTCACCCGGATCGCGGGCGAGTCGCGAACCAACCTCGCGGTCGATCGACCCGACCTCCGGCGAGCAGACCGAGATCAACGAGCGCGGCCCCGAGGTCATCCGCCGAGGAGGTCGAGCGCTTCGTCGAGAAGCTGCTCTACCTGGCCCAGGGCGCCTCGATCTGCGTGCTCGCCGGCAGCATCCCGCCCGGCGCCGCCGAGCGACGTCTACGCGCGCCTGATCGCCGAGCTGCGGGGCCTCGGCGTGCTCGACCGTGCTCGACACCGACGGCGAGCCGATGCGCGCCGGCCTGCGCGCCGAGCCCGACGGTGGTCGCCCCCAACGTGACCGAGGCCGAGGAGGCGGTCGGCCACGAGTTCAACGACGCCGACGACCTCGCGCTCGGGCTCGCCGGCCTGCTCGAGATGGGCGCCGGGGAGGCGATCATCACCTCGGAGACCGGCTGCGTCGCGATCGTCGGCGAGGGCCCGAGCGCCGCCGCTACGAGGCGCAGGATCGAGCAGCTCGAGCCGGTCGCCACGGTCGGCTCGGGCGACTGCTTCCTGGCCGGCTACGTCGCCGCCCGCTACGAGGGCGCCTCGCCGCGCGACTGCCTCGCCTTCGGGGTCGCCTGCGGCGCCGAGTCGACCCAGCACTTCGGCGCCGGGACGCTCGACCGGCGCGAGGTCGAGCGGCTGCTCGGCCGGGTCGAGGTCAGCGAGCTCGAGATCCCGGCCGGGGTCTCGTGACCGCGATCGGCCGCCCGAGGGCCGAGGTTGACCGCTGTTATCATCGCCGAGGCCTCGCGCAGGCGGGGCCGCAGGCCGCAAGGTGCGGCGCATCGGCCCCTCCCGAGGGGCCTTTTTCGTCCGCGAGCACGCGTAGGTTTGATCCGTTCATGGAAGTAGAGATCGGGCGCGGCAAGAAGGGCAGGCGAGCCTACGGGTTCGACGACATCGCGATCGTGCCGTCACGGCGCACCCGCGATCCCGACGACGTCGACGTCTCCTGGACTCTTGGCCCGTATCGGTTCGAGCTGCCGCTGCTCGCCTCGGCGATGGACGGCGTCGTCAGCCCCGCGACCGCGCTCGAGCTCGGCCGGCTGGGCGGCCTCGGAGTGCTCAACCTGGAGGGAATCTGGTGCCGCTACGAGGACGCCGAGGAGCGGCTGGCCGAGATCGCAGCGGCGGAGCCCGAGCTCGCCACCCGCAAGCTGCAGGAGGTCTACGAGGCGCCTCTGCAGCCGTCGTTGATCGCCCAGCGGGTGGAGGAGATCAAGGCGGGCGGGGCGGTCGCCGCCGGCTCGCTGACGCCGCAACGGGTGCGCGAGTACTACGAGGTCGCGCTCGAGGCGGGCCTCGACATCCTCGTCATCCAGGGCACGGTGATCTCCGCCGAGCACGTCTCCTCGAAGTCCGAGCCGCTGAACCTGAAGGAGTTCATCGCCGAGGTTCCGGTTCCCTGCATCGTCGGTGGCTGTGCCTCCTACGCGACCGGGCTGCACCTGATGCGCACCGGTGCCGTCGGGGTCCTGGTCGGGGTCGGCCCGGGCGCCGCATGCACGACTCGCGGTGTGCTCGGCCTCGGGGTCCCACAGGCGACCGCGATCGCCGACGTCGCTGCCGCACGCGCGCAGCACATGCTCGAGACCGGCGAGTACAGCAACGTGATCGCCGACGGTGGCATGCGCACGGGTGGCGACATCTCGAAGGCGATCGCCTGCGGGGCGGACGCGGTGATGATCGGCTCGCCTCTGGCGCGGGCGAAGCAGGCCCCGGGGCGCGGCTTTCACTGGGGCATGGCCACCTTTCACCCCTCGCTGCCGCGCGGCACCCGAGTCGCGACCGAGCAGGACGGGACCTTGGAGGAGATCCTGCTCGGTCCGGCGCACGAGAACGACGGCACCTTCAACCTGGTCGGCGCGTTGCGCACGTCGATGGCGACTTGCGGCTACGAGGACATCCGTGACTTCCAGCGCGCCGAGTTGATGATCGCCCCCTCGCTGCAGACCGAGGGCAAGCAGCTGCAGCGCCAGCAATCCGTGGGCATGGGCTCCAACGGGCGCGCTCGAGTCGCGACCGGAGTCGCCGTCTCGGATGACTGAGCGCGCGGCCGCGGTCTCGGACGCACCGACCGCGGCAAGCGCCCTGCAGGAGGTGCCGGCGGACGGTCACGAGGCGGGCGCCGCTACCGCGCACGAGGAGGTGCTGGTGCTCGACTTCGGCGGCCAGTACTCGCAGCTGATCGCGCGGCGGATCCGGGAGTGCGGGGTTTTCGCCGAGCTCCTTCCCCACGACCTCGGACTCGACCAGATCCGGGCGCGCTCGCCGCGCGCCCTGGTGCTCTCCGGCGGCCCCGCCTCCGTCTACTCCGAGGGAGCGCCGCGGCTGCGGCCCGAGTTGCTCGAGCTCGGAATCCCGGTGCTCGGCATCTGTTACGGGATGCAGGCGATGGTGCTCGAGCTCGGTGGGCGGGTCGAGGGCGCCGAGTCGGGCGAGTTCGGCCGCACCGAGCTCGCCCTCGCCGGCGACGGCGGCAGGCTGCTCGCCGGGACGCCGCCCGAGCAGCAGTGCTGGATGAGCCATCGCGACTGCGTATTCGAGGCGCCCGAGGGCTTCACCGCGCTCGCGGCCAGCCCCGGCTCGCCGGTCGCCGCGCTCGAGCACGCCGGGCGCGGGCTGTACGGGATCCAGTTCCACCCCGAGGTCGTCCACACGCCCTACGGGCAGCAGATCCTGGAGCGGTTCCTGCGCGAGATCGCAGCTTGCGTGGAGCGCTGGTCACCCGCCTCGGTGATCGATGAGCAGGTCGCGCGGATTCGCGCCGCCGTCGGTGACGCGGGGGTCCTCTGCGGGCTCTCGGGTGGGGTCGACTCGGCGACCGCGGCTGCGCTCGTGCACCGGGCGGTCGGCGACCAGCTCACCTGCGTGCTCGTCGATCACGGCCTGATGCGCAAGAACGAAGCCGAGCAGGTCGTGGCCGCGATGCGCGAGCTCGGGGTCAACCTCGTCCACGTCGACGCCGAGGACCGTTTCCTGGCCCGGCTCGCCGGCGTCGACGAGCCCGAGCGCAAGCGGATGATCATCGGCGAGGAGTTCATCCGCGTCTTCGAGGCCGAGGCGGAGAAGCTCGACGGGGTGCGCTTCCTCGTTCAGGGCACCCTCTACTCGGACGTGATCGAGTCGGGCGGCGACGGGCGCGCCGCCGACACGATCAAGTCTCATCACAACGTCGGCGGCCTGCCGGAGGACCTCGGGCTCGACCTGATCGAGCCGCTGCGGATGCTGTTCAAGGACGAGGTTCGCGCCGTCGCCGCCGAGCTCGGGCTCTCCGAGCGCGTGGTCTGGCGCCAGCCGTTCCCAGGCCCGGGCCTGGCGATCCGGATCGTCGGCGGCGAGGTCAACCGGGAGCGGTTGGAGATCCTTCGTGAGGCGGACGCGATCCTCCAGGAGGAGGTCCGCGCGGCGGGGCTGTATCGCGAGCTCTGGCAGTCGTTCTGCGTGCTGCCCGTCGTTCGCTCGACCGGGGTCCAGGGCGACGGCCGCACCTATGCCTATCCGATCGTGATCCGCGCGGTCACCTCCCAGGACGCGATGACCGCTGACTGGGCCCGACTGCCGTACGACCTGCTCGAGCGGGTCTCGGGCCGGATCATCAACGAGGTCGCGCACGTCAACCGCGTCGCCCTCGACCTCTCCTCCAAGCCCCCCGCGACGATCGAGTGGGAATAACTCCCGCCACGTCCTCCGCTCTCGCCTGAATCAATTGCCCGCGGCTACGCCGCGGACTTCTGATAGTGCTTTCGCGTCCGGGCGTGCGGGGTGGGAACTGGGCCGGGTGGTCGAGAAAGCTCGGCCGCTCTAACCGATTTCGTCGACGGCGGCTAGCCGGGCTTCGATCTCCTGCGGCGAGCCCGGCTCGACCGAGTCGGCGGCGACGGGGTGCGGCTGGCGCGTAGAGCAGGTAGAGCAGCCCCGCAGAGCAGCGCCGCCGAGCCGGTGAACCCGACCTCGACCGTGCGGAAGGGATCCAGCGGCGCGATCAGGTTCCAGACCACGAACGCGCCGGCGCAGGTGACCCAGCAGAGCGCGGCTCGCCGCGCCTGGCCCTGGGCCAGCGCCGCCTGGTTGAGCGCCGCGGCCGAGAGGTAGAAGCCCATCCCGACCGCGACGATCGCCAGCCCCAGCGCGGTCGTAGCTGAACTTGTCGCCGAACGCGAGCTGCATCACGTCGGGGCCGATCGCGAGCACCCCGAGCGTCGTCGCAGCCGCGAAGCCGACGATCGTCAGCAGGGTCGTGTTGACCGACATCCGGAAGGCGTCGGCGCCGGTCGAATCGCCGCGCGCGCGCAGCCGGGTCAGATGGGGGAGAAGGCTGGCGGCGATCGCCTGGAAGAGGACCAGCGGGGCCCGCGCGACCATCAGCACGTTGAAGATGAACCCCGCGGCGGCTGCGCCCTCCGCCGCCCGCACGAACAGCGCCCCGGAGCTGACCATGATCTGCTCGCTGAGCATGATCACCAGTACCGCGGCGGCGAATGCGCCGCCGCGGGAGAGCGTGAACTCGGGCTCGGTGCCGGCCGCCCGGCGACTGCTCGCCGGTTCGCCGCCAGGCTCGCGGGCGAGCGCCGGCGACTGATCGCGAACGGCATCACGACCATGCTCGCGATCGGCGCCGCCGCGATCCCGATCGCGACCACGTCGATCCCCTCAGCGATCCCGACCGCGACCGCGAGCGCGAACAGCAGCCGCGCGCTGCCCTCGAACACCAGCAGGGTCGCGTAGAGCCCGAACTGGCGCCGGCCGGCGAGAAAGCCGCGTGCGAAGTAGGCGCCGCCGAAGCCGATCAGCGCGCCGACCAGGACCCAGAAAAGGACGTCGCCGCCCTCGAGCAGGTTGTCGGTGATCGGCCCGCGCAGGAGCAGCAGGATCAGGACCGCCGCCAGCGTCACGCCGGCCTGGATCGTCGCGGCGACGCGCAGCACGTGCCCGGTGTCGTCGCCGATCTGCTCGCGCTCGGCAAGCGTCCGCGAGAGCAGCTGCTCGATCGGGCGAAACAGGGTCGAGGCGAGCGACGAAGACGACCGACCAGAGGACGACGATCTCGCCGTAGTCGTCGCGCGAGAGCGCTGTGCGAGGCGAGGGCGAAGAACGCGTAGGCGAGCAGGCCCGCCGAGCCCAGGGCGAGCGTCAGCAGCCCGGCCGACTTGCCGTACTTGCGCGTCTCCGCGGCTGCGCTGGCCTCGCTCACGCGCGTCACGGTACCCGGCGAATCACGGAGGTGAGCTAGCGACTAGGAGAAGCCGTCCCAGGCACGCAGCGACAGCCAACGGGTCGCGCGGGGCATCGTTGCGATAGCCGCGGGGCCAGAGCTCGAAGTGAAGCTGGCAGAACTCCGAGCGCGCGTTGCCGGTCTTGCCGACCGCGCCCACCGGCGCGCCGGTGCTGCACCCGGTCGCCGTCGCTGAGCGGGCGTCGGCCGCCTCGAGGTGGGCGTAGAAGTGGTCGGCGCGGGTGGCGCGCCCGTCGATCAGGACCCAGTAGCCGTAGAGGGCGTCGCTGTAGCCGCGCGCCTGCACCCGGCCGCCGCGCGCGGCGACCAGCGGCGTACCGCAGGGGGCGGGCAGGTCCTGACCCTCGTGCACCCGCCCGCCGCTGCGCGGCTCGCCGAACGCGGTCGCCGTAGGCATGGCGGCCGGCGACCGGGAAGCGGTGATCGTGAAACTCGAAGCCGCCGGCGAGCGACGCCGCGGTGTCCGAGCGGACCGATCCGAAACTGGTAGTCGCCGTCGGCCGGAACGCCGCCGTCGCCGCGCCGACCGTCCCAGCGGCGGACCTGGACGCGTCCGGGGGCAGACGTCACGCTCGACCCATCGCCGCACCGATTTCCCGTCGGCGGCTCGGACGACCCGGATCAGCAGGTCGAGCCGGCGCTCGGCGCGAAACCGGTAGCGCAGGCGCAGCGTCCGCTCGCTCGTCGAAGAACGCCACCGCGGGCCGTGCCCGCGCCCGATCGAGCTCGAAGCCGGCACCCGTGCGCGCCGGCGGGCGAAGCGACGCTCGCCGCCGATCCGGAGCCGGCGGCGAGCGTCGCCAGTGCGACGCCCAGCGCCACGCCCCGGCGGGATCGCCGCGCTCAGCTCCAGGCGTCCCAGGTCTTGAGCAGGGTGCTGACCGAGGAGCAGCGCGCGCCCGCCCTCGTACCAGCCTGGCCCCGACCAGGCCTCGAAGTGCAGGTGGCAACCGCGACGCGTTGCCGGTTTCGCCGACCAAGCCGATCCTCTGCCCGGTGCGGACCCGATCGCCCGCGCTGCAGCGGCGATCGCCGCTTGCAGGTGCGCGTACATGAAGTCCGTCTGCGTGCCCTTGCCGTCGATGACCAGGTAGTTGCCGGCGGCGCTGTGGGTCTTGTTCCACTGCACCCGGCCGCCGCGGGCGGCGCGCAGCGTCGCGCCGCACTTCGCGAACACGTCCTGGCCCTGGTGGCCGCGGCCGGCTCCGAAGCCGTCGCCGTAGCTGTGCTTGGCGGCGATCGGGAAGCGGAACTTGTAGAAGCCGAAGCGCGAGTCCGCGGTCGCCTTCAGCGGCTCCGCCGGCGGCGTTGCCGATCCGGAACGCGTACTCGCCGTTGGCGGCCAGGCCGCCGCCGTCCGTGCGCCCGTTCCAGCGGGCGGAGTTGCGCGGCGTTGGGCTGCGCCCCCTCGTCGACCCAGGTTCGGACCACCTCCCGCGTGTCGCGATCGATGACCTCGATCCGGACGTCGGTGGCGGCTCGCGCCCTGGAACAGGTAGGTGAGCCGTCGGCGCCGCGACCCCGTCGAAGTAGGTCTTCCGCGGCGTCGCCTCAGCGGAGGTCAGCTGGAAGTCCCCGGCGGTCGGGGATCTGCGTCCTCGGCGACGATCTTCAGCGGCTCGCTCGCGGGCGTCTCGGCCTCGCTGCCGTAGGCCTTCGACCTTGACCGTGCCGGTGACCGCGCCCTCGGGCACCTTGGCCTCGACCGCGCCGGCGTCGACGACTCGCCGGGGCGACAGCGATCCGTCCGCCGTCGCCGGCGAACCGCACCTCGTCGACCCCCTCGAGGTTGCTTGCCCGTCGAGGCGGATCACGCGAGCCGACCGTCGCCGGTCGCGCTCCCGGCACAGGGCTCGAGGCAGATCACGTCGCCTTGAGCTCGGGCGGCTCGCCGGCCGCGACCCCGCCGCCTCCGCTCGCCGGAGGCCGCGGCGCCGCACGCAGGCAGTCGTCGCGACGCACGGCGGCCGCCGCGATCAGTTTTCGCCATCCGCGCCCCTTGGGCGTCGCCGGCTGCATCCGCGTCGGAGCCTCTCTTTCTCGAGCCTGCGGGGTTAGCTGACGGGCTCGCGCCGAAAGAGCGGCGCTACGGGCCGAAGGTCGGCCCGATTCGCCCCTGGGACGGCATTCGACGCCGTCCCAATGGTTCCCCCGCTTCCACGCCGGCGACGCGGAATTCGGCAGGTCTTGCGGGCGGCAGTATAACCGGCGCCGCTGCCGTCGGCACGCCGCCGTGACGCCGGCCCTCTATCATCCACCGGCCGCGCCTGCCGGCAGCAGCCGCAGCGCGGCTTTCGCGCGTAGCCGCGCGTCCGCAGACGATGAAGACCTACGTCGCCACACCCGAGAACCGCCAGCGCGACTGGTATGCTGGTCGACGCCGAGGGCAAGACGCTCGGCCGGCTGGCGACCCAGATCGCCGACGCCCTGCGCGGCAAGCGCAAGCCCGAGTACACGCCGCACTGCGACACCGGCGACTTCGTCGTCGTCGTCAACGCCGAGAAGATCGCCGTGACCGGCAACAAGCGCCAGCGACAAGCGTCTACTACCGCCACAGCGGCTACCCGGGCGGGATCCGCTCGCGGACCCTGGGCGAGATGCTCGAGCGCCGTCCCGAAGAGGTGATCCGCAAGGCGGTGCACGGGATGCTGCCTCGCAACCGGCTCGCTCGCCAGCAGATGCGCAAGCTCAAGGTCTACGCCGGCCCCGACCACCCGCACGCCGCCCAGAAGCCGAAGCCGATGGAGATCGAAGCGATGACCGACGAGCCGACCAACGAGCCGCCGACGAGCAACGCCGGCGGACGCGGAGGACGCCGCGCCGCAGGACGCCGAAGAGCCGGCGGCCGAGGCCGAGCGCCTCGGCCGAGCAGCCCGCAGAGGAGCAGGCCGAGGGCGAGCAGGCCGCGGGCGAGCAGGCCGAGCAATCGGAGCCCGAGCAGGCCGAGGGCGAGCAGCCGGAACCCGAGCAACCCGCCGAGTCCCCGGCTGCTGAGCCCGCGAGCCCCGGCGCTGAGCCCGCCGAGTCCCCGGCCGCTGAGCAAGCCGAAGGCCAAGGACCAGCCGCCCGGGGCGGAGCTGGAGCCGATCGCGCTCGAGCCCGAGCGCGAGCTCGGCGCCGAGGAGCGCGCGCGGCTCGAGGCCGAGGCGGAGGAGCGGGCTCGGCTCGAGGCCGAGGCCGAGGCCGGCGACGAGCCGGTCGCGCGCAGCGGACCTCAGGTCGCGGTCCCGGCGGAGGCGAGGATCCAGGCGACCGGCAAGCGCAAGAGCTCGATCGCGCGGGTGATCCTGCGCGCCGGCGAGGGCGGCTTCGAGGTCAATGGGCGGTCGCTCGACGAGTACTTCCCGCGCCAGAACCTGCGCACCGTCGCCCGCCAGCCACTGCTCACGGCCGGCTACGAGTCGACGGTGAACGTCTCGGTCCGCGTCCACGGCGGCGGTATCTCCGGCCAGGCCGGCGCGGTTCGCCACGGGGTCGCCAGAGCCCTGTGCGAGATCGACCCAGAGCTGCGCCCCGAGCTCAAGCGTCGTGGCCTGTTGACCCGCGACGCTCGCAAGAAGGAGCGTCGCAAGGCGGGACTCAAGAAGGCCCGCAAGCGTCCGCAGTTCTCGAAGCGCTGAGGCGGCTGCAAACCGGCGCCTGGCGGTGTCCTCGGGCGATCGACTCGCTCACTTAGGCGTCCACTAAGCTCGCTTCGCCGGCCGACCTGCGTCCTTGCCAGGCTTGGTTTTCGCCGCCTCAGCTGCTTCGACCTCCGTTGCTCTCACTCCCCGCATGATCAACGACCTGCCAGAGAAGCTGTTCGGGACCGATGGGGTGCGGGGGGTCGCGGGCGAGTTGCTGACGGCCGAGCTGGCGTTGGAGCTGGGCAAGGCGGCGGCCGGCATCGTCGAGGCGACGCGGCCGCAGGTGGTGATCGTGCGCGACACCCGCGACTCGGGACCGATGCTCGAGGCGGCGCTTGCGGCGGGGATCGCGGAGGCGGGTGGGGATGCGTTCTGCGCGGGGGTGCTGCCGACGCCGGCGGCGTCGATCCTCGTCCGGCGGCTCGGGCTCGACCTCGCCGCCGTGATCTCCGCCTCCCACAATCCGTGGCGGGACAACGGGATCAAGTTCTTCGACCGCACCGGGCGCAAGCTCGGCGACGACGTCGAGCAGCGGATCGAGGCGTCGCTGCGCGCCGGGGCCGAGACGGGGGCGGAGTTGGGCCGGGTGCGCGAGCTCGAGGGCGGGCTCGAGGACTACCTGCGCGAGCTCGCCGGCGTGTTCAGGCACGATCTCTCGGACCTGCGCGTGGTGCTCGACTGCGCCAACGGCGCCACCTATCGCGCCGCCCCCGCGATCTTCGGCCGCCTCGGGGCCGAGGTCGAGGTGATCTGCGATCAGCCCGATGGCCGCAACATCAACCGTGACTGCGGCTCGACCCACCCGGAGCGGCTCGCCGAGCACGTGCGCGCCTCCGGGGCAACGATCGGCTTCGCCTTCGACGGCGACGGCGACCGCGTCCTCGCCGTCGACTCGAGCGGGGTGGTGCGCGACGGCGACGAGCTGATCGCGCTGATCGCCACTCACCTGCACGGACACGATGCGCTCGCGGGCGGGATCGCGGTCACCGTGATGAGCAACTACGGCCTCCATCGCGCGATGCAGGAGGCGGGGATCGAGGTCGCGACGACGCCGGTCGGCGACCGCAGCGTCTCCGCGGAGCTCGAACGGCGCGGGTGGGTGCTCGGCGGCGAGCAGTCGGGACATCTGATCTGGACCGATTTCGCACCCACCGGGGACGGGATCGCTGCCGCGCTGCTCGCCTCCGAGGCGCTCGGCGGCCGCGACCTCGCGCGCGAGCATCCGATCGAGCATCTCCCGCAGGTGCTCGAGAACGTCGCGATTCGCGACCGCGCAGCGGTCGAGCGAGCGACGCGACTCTCGGAGGCGGTAGAGGTCGAGGCCAGGGGGCTGGAGGGCAGAGGTCGGGTCCTGGTTCGGCCCTCCGGCACCGAACCGCTGCTCAGGGTGATGGTCGAGGCACCGACCGAGGACGAGTGCCGGGCGGTCTGCGCCCGATTGGTCGAGGTCGTCGAGGCGGAGCTGCGCTGATGGGATCCAGCGGCCGGCGGCCGGCGGCGCATGGCCCTACGACGAGGCCGCCTCTACCCTTGTAGGCCAATCATGTGTGGAATCGTCGGATACGTGGGCAACCGCCCTTGTCGTGATCTGCTCGTCGACGGCCTGCAGAAGCTCGAGTACCGCGGCTACGACTCGGCCGGGATCTCGCTGCTCAGCGACGGCGAGATCGACTCCGTGCGAGCGGTCGGCAACCTGGCCAACCTGCGGGCCGAGCTCGGCATGTTCGAGGACGACGGCGACGGCGGCTCCGCGGTGGCGGTGACGGCGCCGCCGGCGACGATCGGGCTCGCCCACACCCGTTGGGCGACCCACGGCCGGGTCACCGAGGAGAACGCCCACCCGCACGGCGACTGCTCGGACAGCGTCCACATCGTGCTCAACGGCATCGTCGAGAACCACGGCGAGTTGCGGCGCGAGCTGGAGGCGGACGGGCACACGTTCAGCTCCGAGACGGACGCCGAGATCGTCGCCCACCTGATCGAGAAGCATTACGAGGGCGACCTGACCGGGGCCGTGCGCGGCGCGTTCGCCGAGATGCGCGGCCACTACGCGTTCGTGGCAATGCACTCGGCGCACTCCCGGACGCTGGTCGCGGCCCGCCAGGAGTGCCCGCTGATCGTCGGACTCGGCGAGGACGAGACCTATGTCGCCTCGGCGATCCCGGCCTTCCTCGCTCAGACGCGCCGGGCGCTGGGATTGAAGAACGGCGAGATCGTCACCGTCGATCCCGACGGGGCACGGATCGAGGATGGCGAGGGACTGGCCGTCGAGCGCGAGGAGCTCGAGGTCACCTGGGACGAGGACGCGGCCGAGAAGGGCGGGTATCCAACCTTCATGCTGAAGGAGATCTACGAGCAGGCCGATGCGGTGGCCGAGACGATCACCGATCGGCTGCCGGACGTCGACGCCGTCGACCTCTCGGAGCTCGAGATCGCGGAGGACCTGATCATCGGCATGCGCCGGATCGTGATCGTCGCCTGCGGCACGAGCTACCACGCCGGGCTCGTCGGTCGCTACGCGATCGAGCAATGGGCGCGGGTGCCGGTCGAGATGGACGTCGCCTCGGAGTACCGCTACCGGGATCCAGTCGTCGGCGCCGACGATCTGGTGATCGGCATCACCCAGTCGGGCGAGACCGCCGACACGCTGGCGGCGATGCGATTGGCGCGTGAGCGCGGGGCGACCGTGCTCGCCGTGACCAACGTGATGGGCAGCCAGGCAACCCTTGACGCCGATGCCGTCCTCTTCACCCGCGCTGGGCTCGAGATCGGCGTTGCCGCGACCAAGACCTTCACCGCCCAGGTGGCGACCATGTACCTGCTCGGGCTCTGGATCGCACAGATCCGGGACACGTTGCCGGGACCGCGGATCGCCGAGCTGATCGCCGAGCTGAAGCGACTACCGTCGAAGATCCAGGAGACGTTGTCCTCGATCGACGACCCGGTGCAGCTGATCGCCGGCACGCACTACGAGCGGCGCTTCTTCCTCTATCTGGGGCGCAACATCTGTCTCCCGGTCTGTCTCGAGGGAGCCCTGAAGCTGAAGGAGATCTCCTACATCCCGACCGACGCCTACGCCGCCGGCGAGATGAAGCATGGTCCGATCGCACTACTCGACGAACGGACCCCGGTGATCGCCGTGACGACCGACAGCCCGGTGCTCGAGAAAGTGCTCTCCAACGTCTCCGAGGTGCGCGCCCGCGGCGCCGACGTGATCGCGGTCGCGACCGAGGGAGCCGAGGAGGTCGTCGAGGCGGCGGACCAGGTCCTGTTCGTGCCACGCACGGACTGGATCCTGCAGCCGATCCTCGCGGTGCTGCCACTCCAGCTTCTCGCCTACCACATCGCTCGGCTCAACGGCCTCAACGTCGACCAGCCGCGCAACCTCGCGAAAACCGTCACGGTCGAGTAGCCGTCTAGAGTGCCGCGACTGCTTGGGGGGACGTTTGCGACAACTCGTCGGCGTGCTGGCCGCTTGCCTGATCGCCGGCGCCACGACGACCGGCTGTGGCGACGGCGACGGGGCTGACCTCGCGACACTCACCCCTCCCGACGTGCCGCTCTACCTCGAGCTCGTGGTCCGGCCCGACGGCGACCAGGCGGAGGCGATCACCTCGTTCTCAGAGCGCCTGGCGGGCATCTCGGACCCGGGAGAGAGGCTGGCGGCCGCGGTCGACGATCAGCTCGCCGACAACGACGTCGAGCTCAGCTACGCGGAGGACGTCGAGCCGTGGCTGGGCGAGCACGCAGCGCTGTTCGTGCGCTCGTTCGAGGCCGGGCCGGCGGCCGCCGCCACGCCCGACTTCGCCCTCATCCTCGAGGCGGCCGACGCCGACGCCGCCGGCTCGTTCGTCGATCGCGTCGCCGAGTTGGACCCGGCCACCGCGCGGATGCGCAGTCACGCGGGCGTCGACTACTACGCGCTTGGCGCTCCGGACGGTGCGGCGATCGGACTCGTCGAAAATGCCGTCGTGGTCGGAACCGAGATGTCGCTTCGGGTCGCGGTCGACGCCGCCGATGGACAGTCGCTGGCGGAGAGCGAGGAGCATGCGGCTCGCGCCGCCGCGCTCGGTGAGGACCTGCTGGCGACCGCCTCGCTCGACCCGGCGGCGGTGCTCGAGGCGGCGACCACCTCCGGCGACGTCGCCCGCGCGGACCTGCGTCCCGTCGAGCCCCTGCTCGATGGACCGCTCTCGGAGCCGATCGCGATCGGGCTCTCGGCGACACCCGAGACCGCAACCGCCGACTTCGTCGCCATGGTCGATGATCGGCGCGAGATCGCCACCGACGTCTCACTGCTCGAGCCGCTGCCGGGCGACTCGTGGCTGGCGGCGGGCATGCCGGACTTCGGCCCGACGCTCAGGCTGCTGCTCGACAAGCTCAGCAACGGCGGGATTCCCGGGGGCAGCTCGATCGTCGAGCGGCTGCGCAACGAGACGGGAATCGACCTGGTCACGAACCTCAGCGCCTGGGTCGGGGACGCCGCCGGCTTTGCCCGCGGCACCGCCTTCCCCGGGCTGAGCGCCGGGGTGATCGCGGAGGTGAGCGATCCACGCCGTGCACGGGCATCGATCGACCTGCTCGAGGGGCTCGCCGAGCGCCAGACCGGCCTGCGCTCCGCGGGGCCGCCGGCGGGCACCGAGCACGGCTTCTCCCTCGGGTTGCCGAGCCTCGGCAGGGGGGTCGAGGCGGGGGTGGCCGGCGACCGGGTCGCGGCGGCGTTCGGCGGCACTGTCGCCGAGGCCCTCGACCCCGAGCAGCCGCTCGGCGAGAGCGAACGGTTTCGCTCCACTGTCGAGGCCCTCGGCGAGGGGTTCTCGCCCGGCTTCTACCTCGACCTGCCGGGAGCGCTGGCCGCAGCGCGCGCCTCCGGCGCCGCCGCCGCGCTCGACGATCCCGCCGCAGCCGCGCTCGCGGCGATCGAGCTCGTCAGCGCCGGCAGCCGGCTCGATGACCACCTCGGGGTGACCCGGGTGACGGCGACGCTCGCAGAGCAGGAGGACTGATGGCCCCGGCGCCCGGGATCGGCATCGACCTGATCGAGATCGAGCGGCTCGAGCGGGCACTCGAACGACGTCCCGGCCTGCTCGAGCGCCTCTTCCGCGCCGACGAGATCGAGGCCTGCGCGACGCGCGCCCGCCCGGGGCGCCACCTGGCGGCGCGGTTCGCGGCCAAGGAGGCGGCCCTGAAGGCGCTCGGGATCGGAGGCCTGCGGATGCGCGAGGTCGAGGTCGTCGGCGGGAACGAGCTTCCGCCACGCCTGGTCCTGCACGAGAGCGTCGCCGAGGAGGCCGAGCGCCAGGGGGTCGAGCTCGCGGTCTCGCTCAGCCACTCGCGCGAGCTCGCAACCGCGGTCGTGGTCGCCGAGCGCCCGAGCTGATCCGCAGGTCCGCGGCGCCGACTACCCTGCGCTCGGGATGCCGGACTGGCTCGAGCCACTGCACGACGCTGCCTCGATGAGGGCCACGGACGCTTGGGCGATCGAGCAGCAGGGCGTCCCCTCGCTGGAGCTGATGGAGGCGGCGGGCCGCGCCGTCGCCGAGGCCGCGCTCGGCCTCGCCCGCCCGGGGCCGGCACGGGCCGTGTGCGGCAAGGGGAACAACGGGGGTGACGGAATCGTCGCCGCGCGCCACCTTGCCGCCGCCGGGCTGGAGTGCGAGGTGATGCTGATCGCGCCGCCGGGGGAGCTGTCCGCCGATGCGCGCGCCAACCTCGAGCGCTTCGAGGGGCCGGTGAGCGAGCTCGGCGCGGAGGCGCCGGCGAGCCGGCTCGGGGGCTCGGGAGTGATTGTCGATGCGATCTTCGGAACCGGGTTCGCCGGCGCCGCCCGCGGACCGGCGGCCGCTGCGATCGAAGCGCTCAACCTCGTCGACGCGCCGGTGGTCGCGGCCGACATCGCCTCCGGGGTCGACGCTTCCACCGGCGAGGTCGAAGGGCCGGCGGTGCCGGCGGACGCGACCGTGAGCTTTCACGCCGCCAAGCTCGGGCACTGGATCGCCCCGGGAAAGCGCCATGCCGGGGAGCTCGTCGTCGCGCCGATCGGGATTCCCGCAGGCGCCCCTCAGGATCCCGCGGGCGGGCTGATCCGCGAGCCCGTGCTGGCGTTGGCACCCGCCCGGGACGCCGCGTCGACCAAGTTCAGCTCCGGCCAGGTCCTGATCGCGGGTGGATCCCGCGGGCTCACCGGCTCGGTCTGCATGGCCGCGGAGGCCGCGATTCGCTCCGGTGCCGGCTACGCGACCGTCGCGGTGCCGGCCGAGCTCGAGGCGATCTTCGAGGTCAAGCTCACCGAGGCGATGTCGATCGGTTGCCCGAGTGCCGACGGGGCGCTCGCCGTGGCCGCCGCCGAACCGATCATCGCCGCGGCCGAGCGCGCCGCGGCGGTCGCCGTCGGCCCCGGGCTCGGCCGCGCTGAGGCGGCTCGCCCGCTGGTGGCCGAGCTCGCGCGCCGGATCGCGGCGCCGCTGGTGATCGATGCGGGAGGGCTCGACGCGGTGGCCAACGACCTCGAACAGCTCGCCGCCCGCGAGGCCGCTACGGTGCTGACCCCGCACGCGGGGGAGCTCGGGCGGCTGCTGGAGATCGGATCATCGGCCGTCGACGCCCGCAGGTTGGCGAGCGCCCGCGAGGCCGCCGCACGGGCCGAAGCCGTGGTCGTGCTCAAGGGGGATGACACGATCGCGGTCGGTCCCGACGGCCGGCCGCTCGTCAACGGGCTCTCCAGCCCGGGGCTGGCGACCGCCGGCACCGGCGACGTGCTCACTGGGATCGTCGCCGCCCTGCTGGCCCGCGGGCTCGGACCGCGTGAGGCCGTCGCGACCGCGGTCTACGGTCACGCGCGCGCGGCCCGGTTCGCGGCCCGCCGGGTCGGAGGGGCGGAGGCGGTCGTCGCCGGGGACGTGATCGCCGCGCTCGGGGCAGGGCTCGGCGCTGCGCCCGGCGGCGAGCGTCCGGCGTGACGTCGCCGCGCCCGGTCACCGTCTCGCGCGCGAGCGCCACGATCGACCTCGGCGCGGTCGAGCGCAACTGCGCCCGGCTGCGCGACCGGCTCGAGGGCGGCGCCGCCCTCTGCGCCGTGGTCAAGGCGGACGGCTACGGACACGGAGCCGCCGCCTGCGCGCGCGCCGCGCAGGCGGGCGGCGCGGATTGGCTCGCTGTGGCGAGCGCCGGCGAGGCAAGAGCGCTTCGCGAGCAGCTCGGCGACGCGCGGCTCTTGGTCCTGGGCGCGATGACGGAGGCCGACCTCGACCTGGCGCTCGGCGCCGATGCGGACGTCACCGTGTGGCGAGCCGGGTTTCTCGACCTGGTCGAGGCGCGCGGGGCGGCGCTCGGGATCAGACCCCGCGTCCACGTCAAGTACGACACCGGGATGGGCAGGCTGGGTGAACGCGATCCGACCGCCGTCGCCACCGTGGTCGAGCGAGCCGCGGCCGGGACGGTCGAGGCCGCCGGCCTGTGGACCCACTTCGCCACCGCCGACGAGCCGGGGTCGGCGTTCTTCGAGCAGCAGCTCGCCCGCTTTCGCGAGCTCGCGTTGCCGTTGCGCGAGCGGTTTCCGGGCCTGCTCCTGCACGCCGCCAACAGCGCCGCGACGCTGCGCGAGCCCGGATCCCACCTCGACATGGTGCGCTGCGGGATTGCGATCTACGGGCTCGATCCGTTCGGGGAGAACCCGGCGGCGCGCGACCTCGAGCCGGCGCTCGAGCTGCACTCCTACGTCGCCGACGTGAAGCCCTTCGAGCCCGGAGCGTCGGCCGGCTACGGGCGTCATTGGCGGGCCAGCGAGGCAACCGCGGTGGGGGTGCTTCCGATCGGCTACGGCGACGGCTTCCGCCGGGCGCTCTCCAACAACGCCGACGTCCTCGTCCGAGGTCGACGCCGGCCGGTGGTCGGGACGATCTCGATGGACAACGTCACCATCGACCTCGGCCCCGAGCCCGATGTCGTGCCCGGGGACCCGGCGGTGCTGATCGGCGCACAGGGTGGTGAGCGGGTGCTCGCGGAGGAGATCGCCCGCCGGATGGCGACGATCAACTACGAGGTGACGACGGCGATCGCGCCGCGCGTCCCGCGGGAGTTCACGCGTTCGTGAGCCTCGCCGATGCTCTGCGCTCGGCGTCGGCGGCAGGTGTGGCGCGCGGCGCCCTCGCCGAGGGCGAGGATGCGTGGATCGTCGGTGGCGCGGTTCGTGACGCGATCCGCGGCCGCCCGGTGGTCGACCTCGACCTCGCCGTCGACGGCGACGAGCGGGGCTTCGCACGAGGCATCGCCGAGCGCGCCGGAGGTGTCGCCTTCGAGCTCTCGGCCGAGTTCGGCACCTGGCGAGCGCTCGCCGCCGACCGCAGCTGGCATGCCGACGTCGCCCGTCTGCGCGGCCCGACGATCGAGGCGGATCTCGGTCAGCGCGACTTCACCGCCAACGCGATCGCCGTTTCGCTGCGCGACCCTGCCGCGGGCCCGATTGATCCCACCGGTGGCGCCGCCGACCTCGAGGCGGGCGTGCTGCGGGCGGTCTCGGCGCGCAGCTTCGCCGAGGACCCGCTGCGGATCCTGCGCGCGGCCCGGCTCGGCGCCGAGCTCGGCCTCGAGCCGGCGCCCGGGACCCGCGAGCTGGCGCTCGAGTCGTCGACTCGCGCCGGCGAGCCGGCCGGGGAGCGCCAGCTCGCCGAGCTGCGGCTGTTGATCTCCGGGGCGGATCCGATCGCCGGCCTGCGGTTGCTCGACGAGCTCGGGGCGACGGCCGCCGTGCTGCCGGAGCTCGCCGCGCTGCGAGGCGTGATCCAGAACCCGAACCACCACCTCGACGTCCACGATCACACGATCGAGGTGCTCGAGCAACTGCTCGCGGTCGAGCGCGACCTCGACCGCTACGCCGGCGAGGCTGCCGGAGAGGTGCGCATGCTGCTCGACCAGCCGCTCGCCGACGATTTCAGTCGCGGCGCGGCGCTTCGCTTCGGCGCCGTCCTGCACGACGTCGGCAAGCCGGTGACGCGCCGGCAGCATCCCGATGGCATGCGTCTCCTTCATCGGCCACGATCGCGAGGGGGCCTCGATCGTCGCCGCGGCGTGCGTGCGGCTGAAGGCGAGCCGGGCGTTGAGCCGCCACCTGGAGGCGCTCGCCCTCCATCACCTCCACCTCGGGTTCATGGCCCGCGAGCGCCCGCTCTCGCGCCGGCGCGAGTACGAGTACCTGCGCCTGACCGCGCCGGTCGCCGCCGACGTCACCCTGCTGACGATCGCGGACCGGCTCTCGGCGCGGGGCAGCGGACCGACCGCGTCGGCGGCGATGATCGAGGCCCACCTCGAGCTCGCCCGCGAGCTGCTTCCGGCGGCGGTGCGCTGGCACCGCGACGGACCTCCCCGGGCGCCGCTCGCCGGCGATCAGCTCGCCGCTGCGATCGGGATCGAGCCCGGGCCCGAGCTCGGACGCTTGATCGGCGAGATCGAAGGGGCGGTCTACACCGGCGAGGTCGAGACCGCCGAGGACGCAATCGCGCTCGCCAAGCGCCTGCAATAGGCTGGCGCCGCCCCGCAATGTCGGATTGCATCTTCTGCGACATCGTCGCCGGCGACGCCCCGGCCGAGATCGTCGACTCGGACGAGGACACGGTCGCGTTCATGGACATCAACCCGGCGACTCCCGGCCACGCGCTGGTCGTGCCGCGCGCCCACTCGGCGGACCTGATCGAGATCTCCGACCTCGACCTCGAGCGGACCACGCTCGCCGCGCGCCGGCTCGCGGTCCGGATCGAGCGCGCGCTCGAGCCGGCGGGGTTCAACATCCTCAACGCATGCCGCTCCGCCGCCTGGCAGACGGTCTTTCACTTCCACCTCCACGTCATCCCGCGCTATCGGGACGATCCGCTGAAGCTGCCCTGGATCCCGCGCGGTGCCGAGAGCGACGAGATCGCGCGCACCGCGGCGCTGATCCGAAACGGAGCCGGCGATGGCTGAGCCGACGATCACTGCCCGCTTCGAGGGCGACGTCGCCTCGATCGTGCTCTCGAACCCGCCGCTGAACCTGTTCACCGACACAGCCTTCGACGAGCTGATGAGCTGCCTCGACGAGGTCGAGGGCTCCGGCGCCCGGGCGCTGGTCTGGCGTGCCGAGGGCGAGATCTTCACCGGGGGCGTCGACGTGCACGGGTTCCAGCGCATCGCCGAGGGAGAGCCGGCCGACGCCACCGCGCTCGCCGACCCGCTGATCAGGGGCGTACAGCGACTCGAGGCGCTCGAGATCCCGACCCTGGCCCTGGTGCATGGGCTCTGTCTCACGGCCGGGCTCGAGATCGCGCTCGGCTGCGATCTGATCTGGGCCGAGGAGTCGTCGCAGTTCGGGCTCGTCGAGGCGGTCGTCGGGTTGACGCCGGGAGCGGGCGGGACACAGCGAATCGCCGAGCGCGCAGGCGCCGGGCGGGCGCGCGAGTTCGTCTTCACCGGCGGGCTCTACGACGCGGCGACTCTGACCCGCTGGGGCGTGATCAACCGGGTCGTACCCGACGGCACCGTGCACGAGAAGGGAATGAGGTTTGCCGCGCGCCTCGCGGCCGGCCCGACCAGGGCGCATGCGGCGACGAAGCGAATCGTGCGTGCGTTCTCGGACCATGGCCTGGCGGCGGCCGACGAGATCACCCCGGAGCGGTTCGCCGACCTGTTCGCCACCGAGGACCTGCGTAACGCGGTCCGCTCGTTTCTCGAGCAGGGGCCCGGCAAGGCCGAGTTCGAGGGCAAGTAGCCGCTACTCTGGCCCGCGGATGTCGAAGGAAGAGAAGATCGAGATGGAGGGCGAGGTCACCGAGGCCCTGCCCAACACGATGTTCAAGGTCAAGCTCGACAACGACCACGAGGTGCTCGGACACATCTCGGGCAAGATGCGCCGCCATTACATCCGCATCCTGCCGGGCGATCGGGTCAAGATCGAGCTCTCGCCCTACGACCTCGACCGCGGCCGGATCACCTACCGCTACAAGTAGCGGGCTGGCTAGGGCTCGGCGACCTCGACCCAGAGCCGGCGATTCGAGAACGTGCACGGCTCGTCGCCCGACTGGCGCCAGTAGACCATCCGGAAGCTCAGGTCCCCGGACGGAAGCGGCGGCAGCGTGAACGCGTACTCGGTCCGCGGGCCCGACGGCGCACCCGCGAACGTCGCGCCGCCGTTGAACGGGAGCTGGACCTCGAACCCCTGGCCCGCAACGACGACCCCGAACCTGCAGTCCTCCGCGGTGGCGCCGCCCGGTGCGGTCATTGTCGCCTGCGCGAGCACGGTCGCGAACCCGTCCGGGCCCAGGGTCAGATCGAGCGCGGGCCCGGGCGTCGAGAGGTCCGTCGCGGGGCCCGAGGAGGTCGACCCGCTCGCCTCGACCCGCTGGTAGTCGACCGTTCCCAGCTTCGGTGCCGTCACCGACTCGTCGGCGAGCTTCCGGGTGATCACCGCACCGTCGGCGAGCTTCGGGGTGGTGACCGCGCCGCCGGCGAGCTTCGGCGAGCTGACCGAGTCGTCGGCGAGCTTCGCCGAGGTCACCGAGGCCTCGGCGAGGTCGAACGACTTCACCCGCCCGTCCTTGATCTTCCGCGAGCGGACGGCGTTGCGGGCGAGCTCCTTCTTGCGCACCGCGCGTTTCGCGATCTGCTTCGCGCGGACCGCGTTCTTGGCGATCTGCTGCGAGTGCACGCTTCCCGCCGGCAGACTGAGTGCGGCGTAGGCGCCGCCGCCGAGCGCGATGAAGACCGCGAGCGTGGCCATCACGTTCGCGTAGGACAGCCGAATCCGCATCGGCGCCCACCGTAGGCGCCGCGCCGGACGTATCCGGGCTCAGACGCCGACGCGGTTGATCTGCCGCAGCGCCAGACCGCCGAGCAAGGCGAGCAGACCTGCCATCGCCAGCAATCCCGGCCAGGTCTCCGCCCAGCTCACGCCCCCGTCGACGAACCCCTGGCGCATCGCCTCGACCACCTGGGTCAGCGGGTTGAGCCGCGCGACTTCCTGCAACCAGCCGGTCAGCAGGTCGAGCGGCGCGTACGCGGTCGTGGTCAGGATGAGGACGAACATCCCCGCCTGCATCAGCGGCGCGGCGCCCTGGCTGCGGAAGTGGAGCGCCAGGGTGACGCCCCAGAAGGCGGCGACCGCGCCCATGCACATCACCAGCAGCAACGCGAGCCCGAGCCCGTCGAGGCCCGGCCAGGCGACCCCGATCGCGAACCCGACACAGAGCAGGAAGGCGGCGGGGATCAGCGCCCGCAGGCTGGCCGAGAGGACGAGGCCGGCGAGCAGCACCGGCCGCGGAGCGGGGGAGACGATCAGCCGGTCGAACCAGCCGAGCTCGATGTCGCGAGCGAGGTTGACACCGGTCGCCGCGCCGGTGAACCCCGCCCCCTGGAGCAGGCTGATCGGGATGATGAAGCTCTGATACTCGTCGGCGGTGAAGCCGGGGAGGGCGGTCAACCCGCCGAACACCGCGGTCAGCCCGAGGAAGAAGATCGTCGGCGCGAGCACGCCGGGGATCGCGGCCCCCGGGACCCGCAGGATCTCGTTCCGCGCCCGGCGCACAAGCGCGCGGACGGTCGCCAGGTCGGCTCCGAGGCCCTGGGCGCGGCCGGCCGCCTCGACCCGCCCGGTCATCCGCCCAACCTCAGCCGGCGGCGCAGTGCGAGCGAGCTCAATCCGGTCGAGATCGCGCCGATCAAGGCGATCGCGCCGAGCGCTCCGGCGACCGCCTCGAGCGTCAGCCCGCCGATCACCGTGTCGCGAATCCCGTCGACGATCAGGCTGAGCGGGTTGTAGTCGGCGATCGTGCCAGCCGGGTCGAGCATCAGGTTGGCCGGGAAGAAGGCGTTGGAGAGGAAGAGGATCACGAACACGAGCGGGAACAGCCCCTGGACCACGGAGGCGCGCCCGGCGTAGAGCGCCACCGCGGCGCCGAGGCCGCCGAAGGCGAGCGCCGAGAGCGAGACCAGCGCCACGATCAGCAGCGCGCCTGCGACTCCGCCCTCGATCGCGGCGCCGAAGATGAGCCCGATCGCGAGGAACCAGAGCGCCGTCGCGGCGCCCAGCGCCGCGGTGCCCGCGAGCCGCCCGGCGACGATCGCGAAGCGCGAGATCGGGGCGGCGAAGAGCCGGTCGGTGAACCCCATCTCGAGGTCGACCGCGAGCGCGATCCCGCCGCTGTTGCCCGCCAGCAGGCAGGACTGGATCATCGCCCCGGCGAGCATGAAGTCGAGGAAGCCGTTCACCTGCGGGAAGCCCTCGAGCCCGATCGCGCGCGCCGGCGCCGCCGGTCTGGATCGCGAGCAGCAGGGTGGGGAAGACGATGATCGGCGCGAGCAGCTGCGGCCGGCGGAAGGTCTGGCGCACCGAGCGCCGGCCGAGCGCCGCGATCACGCGCAGGTTGAGCCTCAACCGCTCCAGCATCAGCCGGCTTCGGCGGCCGCGCCGATTCGGCCCTCGATCCCCCCGGACGCGAAGCGGAGGAGGCATCGGCATCTGGCTCGTCGCCTTCGAGGTGCTCGCCGGTCTTGTCGACGAAGACGTCGTCGAGGCGTCGGCTCGACCAGATCGAGCGACTCGACCGCGATCCCGGCCTCGTCGAGCGCCCGCACGACCTTCGCGACCTCGGTCGCGCCCCCGTCGAGCTCGACCAGCACCTTGCCGTCGCGCTCGGGCAGATGGCGCGCCGAAGGTGGCGCAGACCTGCTCGGCCTGCTCGGCGCGAGCCGTCGGAGAGGCCGATCTCGAGGTGCGGGCTTGCCGACCTCGGCCTTGAGCGAGGCGGGGGTGCCCTCGGCGACGATCTTTCCCGGGCGATGATCCCGACCCGGTCGGCGAGCTGGTCGGCCTCCTCGAGGTACTGGGTGGTGAGGAAGACGGTCGTCCCCTCGCGGTTGAGCGCCTCGACCTCCTCCCAGATCGCCTTGCGGCTGAAACCGGGTCGAGGCCGGTGGTCGGCTCGTCGAGGAACAGCACCCGCGGCTCGTGGACCAGCGCCGAGGCGAGGTCGAGCCGGCGGCGCATCCCGCCCGAGTAGGTGCCGACCCGGCGGTCGGCAGCCTCGCTGAGCCCGACCCGGGTCAGCAGCGCCGTGCCGCGGCGCTCGGCCTCGTCGCCGATCAGCCCGTGCAGGGTCGCCTGCAGCGCGATCAGCTCGCGACCCGTCATCAGCGGGTCGAGCGCCGCCTCCTGGAGCGCGACGCCGATTGCGCGGCGCACCGCGGCCGCGTCGTGCGACCACGTCGTGGCCGACGATCCGGGCCGAGCCCGCCGGTCGGGCGCAGGAGCGTGGTCAGCATCCTGACCGTGGTCGTCTTGCCGGCTCCGTTGGGCCCGAGGAAGGCGTAGATCTCGCCCTCGGCGACCTCGAGATCGACGCCGTCGACGGCGTGGATCCCGCCCTCGAACTCGCGCTCCAGCCCTGTCACCTCTATTGCAGGCACGGCGGGGGAATCTACCGGCGGCGCGGGCTCGGCCTAAGCTATGGGCCGCTGGAGAACCGAAACCCTCTCCGGGGCCGGGTGTTCCAGCTTTTCCATGGCCGCCACCGGCAAACGTCCCGGCACCGTCGCGATCGCGTTCGCGGCGGCGTGTGCCTGCCTGATCGCCCTGGTCGTCGCCCTGGGCTCGGAGTCGGCCGGTGCCGCGGACGCGAAGGCAACCGTGATCGGCAAGACCAAGAGCGCGCCGAGGCCCAACTGCCCGACACCGGAGGGGAACAACGTCCCCGCCGACAGGGCATGTCAGGCAATGGGGCGGGTGACGGGCTTTCAGACCTCCGCCGACGGCCGCCACAACCCGTTCAAGGTTCGCAAGCCGGGCACGATCGTCGCCTGGAGCGTCGCCGTCTCGAAGCCGGACAAGAAGGAGCGCAACTTCTTCGCCGAGGCGCTCTCGAAGAGCGGCCCGCCAAGCGCCCGGCTCTCGATCCTGAAGCCGAAGGGCAAGGGCAGGTTCAAGTTGGTCAAGCAGAGCCCGGTCGTCCAGCTCGAGTCGGTGCTCGGCAATCGGGCCGTGTTCACGCTCACCGATCCGCTTCGGGTCCGCAAGGGGATGATCGTCGCTCTGACCACCCCGACCTGGATCTCGAACCTCGCCGACTACCAGGCACAGAACTCGGACGAGTGGCGAGCGAGCCGCGATCAGGGCCAGTGCGGCGTCGGGCCGGGCGGCGAGCAGGATCTGCTCGAGCGCAGTCGGCCGCAGCAGAAGGTGGGCGGCCAGCGCCACTATGACTGCACCTACGAGGGCGCCCGGCTGATGTACTGGGCGTTCCTCGCCTAGTCGTCCGAACGACGCACCCGCAGGTCCGATCGAGTCACTCGCAGGCGGCCGGGTTCTGCTCGCAGAACTCGTCGAAGGCCTCGGGCGGGCTGGCGCCGCCGCCGCCGTCGTCGGATCCGGACTCGCCCTCGCCGGTGCCCGGGTCGGGGCCGCCGCCCTCGTGACCCTCGGGTCCCTCGGGCGCTGCGGTGCCCCCGGAAGCGCCGCCCTCTTCATCGTCGTCAGGCTCGGTCGTTGTCGTCGTGGTCGAGGTGGGTGTCGTGTGCTCGGTGGTGGTCTCGGTCGTGGTCGAGGTGGTCTCGGTGGTGGTGCTCGACGAGCTGGTGGTCTCGGGCTCGTCGTCGCCGCAGGCCGCGAGGCCGGCACAGACGGCGATCAGCGCGAGCGCGGCGAGCGCTGCGGGCGGGCGGCCGGCGATGCTCAAAGCGCGGGCTGGCGCAGGCCGCAGTACGGGCAGTCGCTGACGTCGAGCCCGATCAGCTGCGCGCAGCGGCGGCACTCGCGCAGGTTCTCGGGCGTGCGCAGGAGCGCGGACTCCGAGGGCGCGAGCGGCAGGGTCCTGGTCACCGGCTCCATCTCCTCGCCGGTCTCGCGGTCGATGTAGACGCCGCCCGGTTCGGCCGCGGCGAGCGACTCGCGGCCGGAGGCGCGAGCGCGAAGACGGAAGATCTGCCGGGGGTTCTGCATCGCCGCAAAGATATCCCCTCGGTCCGTCGTCCGGCGCTGGCCCATAGCCTCCCCCGGGTGAAGGTCCTGATCTTCCACGGCTACCTGCTCCGCGGCACCGGCTCGAACGTCTACAACGCCGAGCTCGCGCGCGCCCTGGCCGTGCTCGGCCACGAGGTCCACATGGTCTGCCAGGACCGCGAGGCAGGCGACCTCGCGCCGTCCGATGCCGCCGGCTCGGTGACGATCCACAACCCCGACATCGGCGGCCTGCTGCCGGTCTTCGTCCACGACACCTACGAGGGCTTCGAGGTCAAGACCTTCGCCGAGCTCACCGACGCGGAGCTCGACCGCTACCTGGCCGCGAACGTCGGCGCCGTGGCCGCGATCGTCGATCGGCTCGGCGGGGTCGACGCGGCGCTCGCCAACCACCTGGTGATGGGGCCGGTGATCCTCGCCCGCGCCGGGCTGCGCTACGCGATCAAGGTGCATGGCTCCGACCTCTCCTACACGGTGATCCCCGGCCTCGAGCGCTACGGCCCCTACGCCCAGGAGGCCTGCGACGGAGCGGCGGGAATCCTGGTCGGCTCGGGCCACATCGCCACGCGTCTGCGCCGCGCGGTCGACGACCCGGTGACGAACGCGAAGGTCAGGCTCGGCCCGCCCGGCGTCGACACGGAGCTGTTCGCGCCGCTCGCCGCGAAAGACAGGCGGGCGAGGCTGCTCGGACTGGCGCGCGACCTGCATCAGCTGGACGAGCCCAATGAGGGCAGCTCGTGGGATCGCGACACCGCCGCCGCTGGGACGGCGCTCGAGTGGTTCGCGGACGGCGACGGCCCGCGGGCGATCTACGTCGGCAAGCTGATCGTCTCCAAGGGCGTCGATCTGCTGCTCGCCGCCTGGCCGCTGATCCATCGCAGACACCCCTCCGCCCGGCTGCTGATCGTCGGCTTCGGCACCCTCGACGGCGTCCTGCGGGGAGCCTGGGACGGGCTCGCGGCGGGGGACCTCGGGCCGCTGCGCGAGCTCGCCGAGCGCGGACGCGGGCTCGAGGGCTCTGATGACCAGCCGCTGCGGATGCTGGCGGCGCTGCTGGCCGCGCTCCCGGCGGGCTACGAGCAGGCGGCCCGCGATGCGGCGGGCTCGGTGGTCTTCGCCGGTCGGCTCGAGCACGACGAGGTCGCGGTCCCGGTCGCGGCCTCGGACTCGCTCGTCTTCCCGAGCACCTTTCCGGAGGCCTTCGGAATGGTCGCCGCCGAGGCCGCCGCTACCGGCGCGCTGCCCGTCTCGGCCCACCACTCGGGGGCGGCCGAGGTCAGCAGTGCCCTCGCCGCCGAGCTCCCGGTCGAGGTCGGCCGGCTGCTCTCGTTCGCGCTCGACGAGGGCGCCGTCGAGGCGATCGCCGAGCGCGTCGACGGCTGGCTCGCGCTCGCTGCGCCGCGGCGCGAGCAGGCGAGCGAGGCGCTGCGCGAGACGGTCGAGCGCCTGTGGAGCTGGCGCGGGGTGGCGCGCACCGTGCTCGCCGCGTCGGCTGGCGAGCTCGACGGTCTGCCGGTCCCGCGCGACGCTTGATACGCATGAAACTAGCTCCTGGCCTGCTGCCCGGCGCCGTCGCCGCGATCAATAGAATCGCGATCTGGTGAGCCGCGCGATTCTCCTCCGCCTCTTCCTCGCGATGCTGGCGATCACGGTCGTCTCCTCGGTCGTGCTGCTGCAGTTCGAGTGGTTCGGGGACGCGGCCTCCGAGCAGGCGGGCCCGATCGACACCCTGTTCGACGTCATGATCGTGCTCTCGTGCCTGGTCTTCGCCATCGTCACGGTGATGTTCGTGTACGCGATCTGGCGCTACCGCGCCAAGCCGGGCGACGAGTCCGACGGGGAGCCGATCCACGGCAATACGAAGCTGGAGATCGCCTGGACCGTGATCCCGACGATCATCGTCCTCTTCGGCGCCGGTTACAGCTGGGTGGTGCTCGACGACATCGAGGCCCAGGCCGATGACCGGATGGCGCTCAACGTCTACGGGCAGCAGTTCAAGTGGACCTTCGCGTACCCCGAGGCCGACGGGCTGGTGACCAACGAGCTCCACGTCCCGGTCGACCGCCAGCTCGAGGTCCAGCTTCACGGGCTCGACGTCCTGCACTCGTTCTGGGTTCCGGAATGGCGGATCAAGCGCGACCTCGTCCCGGCCGGGGCCGGCGGCGACGAGATCGACAGCCAGTTCGTCGTCACCCCGAACCAGGAGGGGACGTTTGCGCTCATCTGCACCGAGCTCTGCGGGCTCGGGCATGCGACGATGCGGGCGTCCGTGGTGGTCGAGTCGCAGCAGGAGTTCGATCGCTGGCTGGCCGAGCAGGCGAAGGGACCGGAGATCCAGATCGGTGGCGCGAGTCCGCCCGGGTCGGACGGGACGTAGGCTCGAGGAGGTAGGGCTCAGATGGCAGCGGCAATCAGGCAACCGGGGATGATTCGGGCGGGGCTCGGCTTCGTGCTCGGCGCGGCGTTCGGGTTCGGGCTCGTGGTTGCGCTGCGTGCCCTCTCCGGGCTCGAGATATTCCAGACCGAGCCGACCGGCTACCCGCACCTGATCGTGCCGGCGATCACCGGCCCGCTCGGCTTCCTCGCCGGGCTCGGCTGCTTCGACTACTGGCTGCGCTGGGCCGCGGGCAGGCCGACCCTGCCCGAGGACCACTCCCAGCACGGCGCCCACTCCTGGCGCGACTACTTCAAGTTCAACACCGATCACAAGGTGATCGGGATCCAGTACATCGTCACCACCTTCTTCTTCTTCCTCGCCGGCGGGCTGATCGCGATGCTGATGCGCGCCGAGCTCGCGCAGCCCGGCACCCAGATCGTCGACCCCGGGGTCTTCAACGGGCTCTTCTCGACCCACGCGGTGCTGATGATCTTCGTCTTCGTGATCCCGGTGTTCGCCGGGATCGCGAACTACGTCCTGCCGCTGATGATCGGCGCACCCGACATGGCCTTCCCGCGCCTGAACGCGCTCTCGTTCTGGATGCTGCCGCTGGCCGGGCTGCTCTTCCTCGCCAGCTTCCTCGTCCCCGGCGGCGCCTTCGACGCCGGCTGGACGGGCTACGCGCCGCTCTCCACCGGGGCTCCGCTCGGCCAGTCGTTCTTCAACCTCGGCGTGCAGTTCGCCGGCGCTTCCTCGATCGCGACCGCGCTCAACTTCTTGGTCACGATCATCACCATGCGGGCGCCGGGGATGACCTTCTGGCGCATGCCGCTGCTCGTCTGGGCGAACCTCTCGACCTCACTGCTGGTCGTCGCCGCGACCCCGTTCATCGCCGGGGTCCAGTTCATGGTCCTCTTCGACCGCGCCCTGCACACCAACTTCTTCCAGGCGGCGTTCGGCGGCGACGTGATCAGCTACCAGCACATCTTCTGGTTCTACTCGCACCCGGCCGTCTACATCATGATGCTGCCCGGGTTCGGGATCGTCTCCGAGGTGATCTCCACCCACGCGCGCAAGCCGATCTTCGGCTACCGGCTGATGGCCCTGGCGCTGATCGGGATCGTCGTCCTCTCCTACACGGTCTGGGCGCACCACATGTTCGTCGCCGGGATGTTCGCCTGGCTGCGGGTGCCGATGATGATCACCACCCTGCTGATCGCGGTCCCGACGGGGATCAAGATCTTCTCCTGGCTGGCGACCCTGTTCGAGGGCAAGGTCCACCTCAAGTCGACCGCGATGCTGTTCGCGCTCGGGTTCATCGTCACCTTCGTGGTCGGCGGGATCTCGGGGGTGATGCTGGGCATGGTCCCGATCGACATCCACGTCTCGGACACCTACTTCATCGTCGCCCACATCCACTTCGTGCTCTTCGGAGGCTCGGTGTTCACGATCTTCGCGGGGATCTACCACTGGTTCCCGAAGATGACCGGGCGGATGTACGACGAGCGCCTCGGCCGGGTCCACTTCTACCTCACCCTGGTCGGGATGCTGGGCACCTTCGTGCCCATGCACTGGATCGGGATGGAGGGGATGCCGCGCCGGGTCGCCGACTACTCGGCCCAGTTCGGCGACTGGAACCTGGTGATCTCGATCTCCTCGTTCCTGCTCGGGATCGCCCAGCTCGTCTTCCTCTACAACATGGTCGTCTCCTGGAAGTGGGGCCCGAAGGCGACCGCAAACCCGTGGCGGGCGAAGACGATCGAGTGGCAGGTGTCCTCGCCGCCGCCGGTGTTCAACTTCGACGAGGTCCCGCGCGTGGTCGGCGGCCCGTACGAGTTCGGGGTCCCCGGCGCACGGCACGCGATCATGCCCGGCGAGGAGGCGGAGGTGCGACCGCCCGAGCCGGCCGTGGCCGGGGCCGCCGGGGCCGGCGGTTCGGCCGGGGGGAGGAGTCCGTGACCGAGGCGGAGCTGGCCAGCTACCCGGTCGACGACCCGCATACCACCGTCGATTGGAGCGAGGGCGGCACCGTGCTCGCCTTCCTCAACGAGGTCGCCGGCGGCCGGCGGCTGCTCGAGGCGCTGCGCGAGCGCGTCGACGCCGGCGCCGACGCGGTCGCCGTCGCGGCGCCGCAGAACCAGCCGATCGTCGGTCAGATCGTCGATCGCGACGAGGTCCGCGACGCCGCCCAGAGCCGGGTCGAGGTAACGCAGTCGGTCTTGGCCGCGTTCGGGATCGAGGCCTCGGGAGCGGTGATGGACCCCGAGCCTTGGCTGGCGCTCGACGACTCGGTGCGCGCCTTCGCGCCCGGCGAGGTGCTGATCTCGTGCCTGTACGAGTCCCGCTTCGGGATCATGCGGCGCGACCTGGTCGAGTGGGCGAAGCAGCGATTCGAGGTGCCGGTCACCCACATCCCGGTCCGGGTCGACGACGACGCGGTCCGCTGGGACGTCACCCACACCCTGGTCGTCGGCACGCAGACGATCGCCAGCCCGGACCTCGTCGCCCGGCTCAAGGGTCGGGCCGCCGAAACGCCGCACCGCTACACGATCATCTGCCCGCGCTCGGGCGACCTCAGCCGCGAGGACGTCTGCACGCGGCTCGCGAGCACGCTCGCGGAGCTCTATCGCTCGGAGATCGACGCCACCGGCCAGCCGATGAGCCCGGAGCCGTTCGCGGCGATCCAGAACGCGATCGAGCACTACCGGATCGACGACATCCTCGTCTCGACCCTCGCCGGCCAGCAGTCGAAGTGGCTCGAGGAGGGGCTGATCGAGCGGGTCGAGGCGATCACCGACAAGCCGGTCGAGCACGTCGAGACGCGCGCGAGCGGCGAGCGGCCGTCCCCGAGCGGCGAGCCGGCGGGGGTGGAGGCCTGATGGAGTCCGCCTCGGTCGCCGTCGGCCAGCCCGAGCCGCACGAGCACCACGGGCCCCCCGAGGCCCACCAGAGCTCGCGGATCGACCGCCAGACGCTCGGCATCCTGATCTTCATCGTCTCGGAGATCATGCTCTTCGGGGCGTTCTTCGCCTCCTACTTCTTCCTCCGCGTGGTCTCCAACGACGGTCCCTGGCCACCGGAGGGGTTCGAGCTCCCGGTCGCGATCGCCGGCGTCAACACGGCGATCCTCGTCTCCTCGAGCCTGACCATGCACTGGGGGCTGGAGGGAGCGCGCAAGGGCAACCGCCTCGGGATGCGGATGGGCCTGATGACGACCTGGCTGCTCGGCGCGACCTTCCTCTTCATCCAGATCAACGAGTACATCCACATCGGCTTCAGCGCCCGCGACGGCGCCTTCGGCTCGATCTTCTACGGGCTGACGGGCCTCCACGGCGCCCACGTCTTCGTCGGCCTGCTGCTACTCACCTTCGCCAACGTCCGCGCCTGGCGCGGCCATTTCGGACCCGAGGCCAAGGACCATCTCGGGGTCGAGATACCGGGGATCTACTGGCACTTCGTCGACGTCATGTGGATCATCGTCTTCACCACCGTCTACATCATCTGAAAACCGCTTATTCAAGCGGTGCTCAGTCGCGATGCGCCAGCGGTGCGCCAGTTGGTGCGCCAGTCAGCACGCCGCCAGCGAGATCGGCACCGCCGGGACGGGCACGAGCGGGACGCGGCGCCGGCATCGGTGAGGTCCGCGTAGCAAAGCAAGGGCCCCGGCGACGGGGGGGTTTCGTCGGAGGGCCGCCGGGGCCCGCACGCCGCACCCCCGACACACGCCCTGGCGATACACGCCCTGGAAGGTCATACCCAGGGGCGGGACCACAAAGATGCTACGCCGACCCGCCGGCTTGGTAAGGGCGCCACCCACATATCCGCCACGACCGGCGCCGGGCGAGCGCGATCGGCCAGACTTATTACCGTCGCGCCCCTGCCCGGCCTCGACGCGCGAAATGCAGCGACGCGGTTGCCGAGACCGCGTCCACGTCGAAGTTCCTGAGGAGCGTCGTGCGGGGCTTCACTTGCCCAGGAGGCGATCCAGCTCGTCATCGAGGGGGTCGCGATCCTTTTGCTCGACCCGAAGTGCGCGCTCGAGCGCGATCATCGCGCTCGTCGAACCCTCCCGAGCCTTCTCGGTCAGCATCTGAAGCACCTCAGCACGGTCGGCGATCTGGGTGTCGGTCATGATTTCCCATCCTTTTTTTCGCAGCTGACCAGGCGGCGGTATCTGGAGCAGGGCATTCCGCGCCTGCGACCTTCCCCCCGTCGCGGGATACTGGACGGGCGATGTCGCGGGAGAACGTGGACAGCGTGCTGAGAATGTGGGAAGCGTCGGTGGAGGACGATCGGGCCGAGCTCGACCTTTCGCTGCTCGCCGATGACATCGTCTACGAGGACGACATCCTGCCCGATCATGGCGGCGAGACCTACCACGGTCACGACGGAATCCGGCGGGCGTGGGATCGCGCCATCGAGGCGTTTGACGAGGACACGGCAAACGTCGTCGAGTGGACGCGGGACGCGGGGGATCGGGTGGTGTCCTGCCATCACGTCCGTGGCCATGGTGCGGTGAGCGCGATCGAGGTCGACTTCCGCTACGCGTATCTCTGGCGGTTCGAGGGCGGCAAGGTCGTCTACCTGAAGTCGTATCGCGATCCACAGCAGGCCCTCGAAGCCGCCGGGCTGTCGGAGTAGGCGATGTCGCAGGAGAACGTCGAGCTGGTTCAGTCCTGGTTCGAGCGCTGGAACCGAGGCGAGCGGGACTTTTCGGCGGATGAGCTGCACCCGGACTTTCAGATCGTCAGCCGCCTTCAAAGCGAGCCGTTCGAGGGTCGGGAGGGACTGCATCGATGGATGCGGGAGGTCGACGAGCAGTTTCGGGAGTGGAAGCTCGCCGGGGACGAGTGGCGCGAAACCCGCGACCGCGTGGTTGTCCTCGGCCGGGTCCGACTTCGCGGGCAAGAGAGCGGTGTCACCGTAGATCAACCGCACGGATGGGTGTTCGATTTCAGGGACGGCAAGGTGTTTCGGTTCAGGCACTTCGCTCGACCGCAAGAGGCCCTCGAAGCCGCTGGGCTGTCGGAGTAGGCGATGTCGCAGGAGAATGTCGAGATCGTGCGTGAGACCTACGCCGAGTGGCGGCGCGGAAACATGAAGGCCGGAGTGGGGAGCGATTCGATCCCGAGATCGTCTTCGAGAGCTTCATGCCGGATGCGCGTGAACGAATCGTGGCGAACGGACCCGCCGAAGTTGAAGCTTTCATGCGTGAGTTTCTGCGGGACTGGCGCGGTTACCGGCTGATCGGCGTCGCGCTCGAGGCG
>CAVYOA010000021.1:0-49095 GCA_963769945.1 uncultured Solirubrobacterales bacterium
ATGCTCCGCCGCGAAGTCTCGATCTAATTGTTGCCGGGGCTTCTCACCGAACGCCTTAGAACTGATTGAAAGCCAGGAGATGGCAAAAGTCGTACACAACCTGGAAGGCCGGTACGACCTGGTTATCATCGACACACCTCCGATGTCGCCTCTTGCTGACGCAATTCCTTTGGTGCGTTTGGTAGCGGGTGTGATCCTCGTGGGAGCAGTCGGCCGGACCACGCGGGATGAGGCCGTTGGTCTCCGCGAGCAGCTTGATAGTCTTGGACGCACCGCTCCTAGGCGTGGTCGCCAACGGCACCCGGCGAACGCGAAAGTACGGCTACAGCTACGGATACGGATACGGCACGTCAACGAAGAGAACCCGCCTTCCTGCAGTCGGCCGTCGCTAGATACGGGTTAGCGTATCTGTGACCGATGCCCGCCCCGCTGTTACAGCGGCGTCCCCCGAAACGCTCAGTGCCGCCACCGCCCTGTCACTTACCCCCAGCTTAGGAATTTCGGCATGGGCATTGACCGGATGGTTGCCCGATTTCTGCTAGCCGCGCCGCGAGCGGGTGTCGATTTCAGCCAAACACTTACCGTGGGCCGCCAAGCTCTTTACGCGAGCGAGGCTGGCCTGACTGCTGAGCTTAAACGCGTCAACCATTCGCAGCCTCGATCGCAAGCTCGCGAGATGCTCGCAGGCGACGGGTATGCGGAACCGCTACTGAAACTACTCGGCGCGAAGCGAGTGGATTCAGTTGACGCCTCAGGCTACGAGCAAGTAACGCTAACGCACGACCTCAACCATCCGGTTCCTGCCGCATGGGGGGGGTCCTACAGTGCTGTAGTCGATAGCGGCTCACTTGAGCACATCTTTGACATCACGTCAGCTGCCCGCAATTACATGGAGCTTGTCGCTCCCGGCGGCCACTTACTATTTGCCCATCCCGCAAACGATCAAATTGGACACGGTTTCTACCAGCTGAGTCCAGAGTTCTTTTTCGGTTTGTTATCGGAAGAGGCTGGGTTTAGGGTGGTTCGCCTCTACCTCTTGGAGAGAGGTCCAAGGCAACGATGGTTTCGTGCGCCTAATCCTGCAGACCTAGGAGATCGGTTGGTCGTCCGATCCCGATGGCCGACCGACGTATTTGTTCTCGCACAGCGCCTCGACAGTACCTCTGCTGTTACCCAGCAGAGTCCTCCTCAGCAGCACTTTTATAGGGCCATGTGGGCGGGCGGTTCCGCATCCGGGCACCCAGGGGGTGAGGCTAAGGGGCTGGCGGTGCTTAAACGACTCACCCCGTCGTTCATGAGGCGAGCCCATCGGTTGATGGCCGAGTACCGAGCAACGCCCAACCTCGCTCGGCGGATGACGGCCGTGGATGTGACTCTTGATCTGGCGGGTGACGCGGCCCAGTGATCGCTCCGGCACGGGACGCGTCCCTACTCCAGCTTGACGCCTATGCGGCCCGTCGCATCCAAGCGGTTGAGCAAGGGACTCCGTCGCCCAGCGAAATACTCCTCGACCGCGCGTCGTGCCCCTTTCCAGTGACCGAAGTCATCCAGCACCGTACGCCACCGGGGGTTAAGCGCGGATACAGGCATTCAAGCTCGTGCATGGTCGATTCGTACCAGTCGGTGTCCAGCCGAAGGACAGCAATTGGGCCGTCAGGGGGGTATCGTTCGGAAGGCTCTCCTCCACTGGGCCCTCGATCAACTGGATCCGCTCGGCGGGATAGCCCGTGCTTTTCATGTTCTGGTGGACTTCTTCCTTCGGAGAGAAGCACCAGGTGTTGTGATCGTCACGGCGTCCGTTAGCCCAACCGCGAAGTGCTTCGGAGCCATCGACCTCGGTCGGCTCCGTCATGCCGGCGAAGGTGTCGTACAGCCAGATCGAGCGGCTGGTGCTGCCGGTCTCGAGCAACGCTAGGGCGGCAAGCATGCTGGAACCACCTCGCCACACGCCACACTCGACGATGTCGCCTCGGATCCCTTGCTTCTCGATATACCGCGTAGCTTCGAAAAGCCCGTACAAACGCTCGATGCTCGTCATCGTGAACGGCTTCACGCGGCGATACATCGCACGAAGCTGGGGTCGAGGTCACTTGGCCGAGTTGGTGTTAGAACGAGCCCCCGACGCTCCAGAAGGCGTTTGGCGCCGCGTTTGGCTGATTGCAGAAGGTCAGGCATGTGCACCAAGTATTTGCACTTTGGACTCTGAAAGCAAGACGCAACGACTCAAGCGTGATGCGAACAGCCCCTAGTACGCGCCGCGCCCGTGAGCGATAGCGCTCACGGTGCTGACGAGGAGCTTCGCGTCGTCGCCGATCGTCCAGTTGAGCACGTACGCGTAGTCGAGCTTCAGCATCTCGGCGAATGGGATATCGCTTCGCCCCATCGCCTGCCACGGTCCGGTGATTCCCGGCCGGACGTCGAAGCGCCCGAGGTAGTGCTCGCTCGACGAGGTCGCTCTCCGACTCGGGATCAGTGGGCGTGGGCCGACCAAACTCATCTCGCCGCGGAAAACGTTGATCAGCTGAGGGAGTTCGTCAAGCGAGGAGCGGCGGAGCTTCCGGCCGTACCGAGTAATTCGAGGATCGTTCTGCGACCTTGAACATGCCGTCGGTACGCGTGTTCAGCGAGGCGATCTCAGGCTTCTCTGGCGTCCGCGTCCTCGTGCATGGTCCGGAACTTCATTAGTCCGAAGCTCTCACCGTCCTGGCCGATGCCGGTTCTGGCGAAAGAACACTGGCCCCGGTGAGTCACGCTTGATCCTCAGCGCGGCGTAGGCAAAGTACGGCGCCAAGGACAACAGCCCGCCGACCGACAAGCACGATATCGATGGAGCGTTTGACCAACGAAGTGGAGCGCGGGCGTCCCGTGGTCGGCAGGGTGAGCAGCGGGAAGCCCTCGATGAAATGAAGCTCGGCGTCGGACTTGAAGACTTCCGAGTCGCCCGGGACGATGTCGACCTTGACGCCCTTTTCGGCGAGGTAGCGCAGCGCGCCCGTGCGCTCATCGAGGCCCTCGTAGCTGCTGGCGAAGATGACTCGGTCGACGTCGGACTCGTCAGCCAAGGTCGATCAGAGCCTCGACGCGATTGATCCCGGTGCCCGGATCCAGCATCAGCCGACGAACCACCTCGACGCCGTACTCCGGGTGGCGGTCGAGCAAGAGGGTCACGCGCTCTGCATCGCCAGGACTGCCGACGACGAACGCGGATTGGCGATACCACGGCTGGCGTTGCGCGAATCTCCGCACGGCAGCCCGGCAGAGGAGCATCGCCGGAACCACGAGCACCCAGAGGGTCAACGCCGGCGTGACCGGCGCGGGGCCGTCGGTCGCCGAGCGTCTCGACCAAGAACACACCCCACGTCCACACGGCGGCAAGCTGAATCGTGCGGCCGATCTCGTCGGCGATCGAGCAATCGAGGCGCTTCTCGTCGACGTGGTACATGCCGCTGACGCCGGCGATCGCGACCCAGAGAACGAGCGCGACGGCCGCAAGAACACAGGTGACTGGGGGCGGTCGCGTACGGGAGGAGCTGCTGCAGGCCGATTGCGACCGCCCCGCAATAACAATGCCGACGCGAATCGCCTATCGCGAGCAGCCGTCGCATCCAGTAACCGCGATGGTCGCGACCGAGCACCGCGCTATTCCTCTCGCGCCGTCGGCGAGCGAAGATCTCAATCCAGCGACTACGGCGTCCGGGCCGGGGTCTGCTGAGGGGTAGCCGCGTGACGTCAAGGTCGTCGGCGCCCTCGGCCAGGCCCGGCTCGGCCGTCATGAGCCTTGCCTGTCCTTGCTCGCCAGCGTTCTGCTCGCGCACCGACCCAAACCCACTCACTGGATAAACCTCTTGCGTGTATTGGCAGCCTCTCGGCTGCCGATCAATGACCCCCGGCGCGACTCTAGCGGCGGGGCACTGCCGGATGCAAGTGACAACCCGTGATCAGCCGTTAACAAACTGGCGCGATGCAATCAGCCGCAGCGAGCGGGACATCCTCGATCTGTGCCAACACGAATCACGCAGCGAGGAGCCCCCGGCGTGATTTTTGACCTTGGTGTTCCGTCAGCTTCCTCCGGTCGGACGTCGTATACAGATTCACTACTCCCACAGTTCGTTCGAAGGGCATCCCATGGACACGATCGAACAGGTGCAGCAACTGATGCGCGTGCGCATTGATGAGCTCGACCAGGAGCGCCGTCAACTGAACGACGCGCTCTCGAAGCTAAACGGCGGAGGGATGGCACAGCAGCCGGCACGACCGGCCCCGAAGCGTCGCTCGGCGGCTCGCTCCACCAAGCGTGCCCGCCGCGGCCAGCGCCAAACCGAGTTCCTCGCCGCGCTCGAATCCACCCCCGGCGCGCCGATGGCTGAGATCGCGAAGTCGATGGGTGTTAAGCCTCAACTGCTGTATCCCATCGCGCATCGGCTGGAAGAGGCCGGCAAGGTAAAGAAGAACGGCAGCGGCTACAAGGCAACAGCAAGGCAGGCGTCTAAGTCAAACGGCGGCAACCCCAGCGCTTAGTTCTTCCGCTTCACGCCACGTCGGGCGGTTAGCGACAAGCCCGGAACGAGACTCGAACTCGTGACCCCCTCCTTACCATGGAGGTGCTCTACCAACTGAGCTATCCGGGCGCGACTTTGAGCGTAGCCGCTGAGCGGGCGGGGCGGTTGACAGCCGGCTCCGCACGGGTGTAGGTTCGCCTCACAACACGACGACGCGGTCGGAGACTGAGATGAGAGCTTCGCGCAGGCTGGCGGTCTTGAGTGGACTGGCGATCGGAGCGCTGGTCCAGCCGGTGAGCGGCGCAGCGGCGGCGACCACGATCGGCGAGACGTTCGTGCCGAATGTCCCCTGTAGCCCCGGCGCGGGAACCACGTATATCCAGTCGACCACGCCTTCAGCCAGCAACTCCTACGCGGCGCCGAGCGCCGGCGTGATTACCTCCTGGAGCTTCCAAGCCGCCGCGACCGCTCCCGCCTCGCTGAAGCTCAAGGTCGTTCGGCCGGCGGGCGGCGCCAGCTTCACCACGGTCGGCGAAAGCGCCCCCGAGACTCCGGCCGCCAGCACGCTCCACACGTTCCCAGCTCGGATTACGGTCCAGGCCGGCGACCGGATCGGGTACTTCGCAGCTGGGGCGTCCTTCCCGTGTGCTCGTATCGGGGCCGGTGGGGTGATCTCGTTTACCGCCGGCGATCCGGCGCCCGGCACGAGCGCGATGTATGGCACCAACACCAGCGCCCAACAGGATGTCGCCGCCCAGCTCGAACCCGACGCCGACGCAGACGGCTTTGGCGACGAAACCCAGGATCAGTGTGCGACCAACGCGACCACCCAGGGGACGTGTCCATTGCCCGCGTCGCCTCCGGCTCAAGACACCAGCGCCCCGGACACGACGATCACCAAAGGCGCTCCGAACAAGACCGACGCCGAGAAGGTGAAGATCAAGTTCACCTCCTCGGAGGCGAACTCGACCTTCGAGTGCAAGGTTGGAAGGAAGCCCTATATGCCGTGCACCTCGCCGAAGAAGGTGAAGGTTGAGGAGGGCAAGAACAAGTTCAAGGTGCGCGCCAAGGACGCGGCGGGCAACGTCGACCCGACCCCGGCCAAGGAAGCGTTTAAGGGCGTCGAGGACTAGTAGATACGCCGCTTAGCGCCGCGGCTAGCACCGCTCCCGGCTCCCGGCGTCGGCTGGGCTCGATCGCCCCCTTGAGCTGCAGCGCTTGGAGCGAAATCGGCGCACTCACGCCTCGATTCGCGCGCCTCACGGGCGATCTCGCCACTTAGCATCGCGCCGACGTGGTGGTCGATCTCTCAAGGCCCCGCCCGCTGGCGCTGACCGAGCTCGTCGACGGCGACTGGTGGCAGCGCTACGCCGGCGTCAGGCTCGCCGCCAAGACGCGCGTCAACTACCGCGAGCACTACCGGCGCTGGGTCGAACCCCACCCGCTCGCCGCAACCGAGATCTCGGCGATCACGGCCGAGCAGATCACCAACTGGCAGGACTGGTGTCGCGAGCATGGAGCGAGCGAGGCGGTGATCAGCGTGGCGCTGAAGCCGATCGCCGGCGCGCTTCGCTGGGCCGCCGCGCGCGGCAGCACCTACGGCCTCGCCGCCAACCCGATGCGAGAGGTGCAGTGGCCGTCGCAGTCTCGCGCCAGGGAGCCCTACGTGTTCTCGCCGCGAGATCGTCGAGCAGGTGCGCCGCCACATCCTCACCGGCTCGAGCCAGCATCCCCAGCGCGACGCCCTGCTTCTCAGCCTGCAGGCACTAACCGGAGCGCGCCCGTTCACCGCGCTGGCGATCCGCGTCGCCGACATCGGCCCGCGCAACGTCTCGCTGCGAAAGACCAAGTCCGGGCGTGAGCGCCGGGCGCCGCTGTGGTCGCCGTTGCGCGATGAGATCGAGGCATTGGTCGCGGCTGAGCGCCTCGCGACCGACGTCTTTCTGATCCACCGCCGCGACCGCTCGGCCTGGACCGAGCAGGACTATCGCAACTGGCGCGCTCGGCGCTACATCCCGGCGCGAAACGCCGTCGCCGATGCGCTTCGCGGTCAAGATCCCGCCCTGGCCGAGCGACTCGCCGCCGCCACGCCCTATCACCTCTGTCGCCATTCCTACATCGCGCTCTGCCTGCAGGCGGGCTGGCCGCTGGCGCGGATCAGCCGCATCGTCGACAACCGCGTCGACACGCTGGCGCGCCACTACGCCAACGTCATCGACGACTACGCCGACGCGCCCTTGATCGACCCCGAGCACGAGGTCGCAAGGGCGCGCCGGGACGTGCTCAGCGTCTGGCGCTGACTACGAGGTCGATCGGGGTGTTGGCCGGGCGCACAAGCCACGGCAGCGGCTTTTGCAAGAGCACGTAGTCCTTCGGGATCAGGTTTGTCCGCAAGACGCTGACCGTGCCGAGCTTGCACTTCGTCTGCGCGATCTTCGCCTTCGCATCGGCAAGCTTTCGGCCGACCAGCAGCGGCACAGTGCACTTGCCCGCCGGCGGCGGCGTCGCGACACCCATGTTCCACTTGCTTGCGTGCGAGCTGAGGACGACGATTCGCAGGTCGCCGCCGACGAGCGCGCGCGACTCGACGCACGGGTCGGGCACGGCGGTGCCATTGCGCTGCGCAGGGTCCGGCAGCGGCGCCGTCACGCAGCACCTGCACCGAGTTGATGTCGACACCACCGGCGTTCGGCGGGTTGAAGCCACCGGCGACGGCGCTCGAGTCCAGCGTGAACTCGAAGCGCAGCGGCGCGTCGGGCGTCCCGATATTCGGCGTAACCGTGATTTGGAACTCGCGACCGAGGAAGTTGAACCCGGTCGGTGCCGCCGAGGCGGGGGCGCCGGTGATCAACACCTCGGCGTCGTGGGGCGTCGTGATCGCGGCCGTAGTCGGCTCGGACGGCGACGGCCCGCTGTTGTCGGGGTCGGTGCTGACCTCCTCACCGGCGGCTGCGGTGCCGCTGGTGGTCTGCGTCTGCGACGCGGTGCTCACGGTCCAGCCGCGCGACGCGGGGGTCGGATCGGCCTGACCGATACCGTCGATCGCGCGCACCTCGAACGTATGCGAGGTCTCGCTCAGCCCTGAATACGTCTGGGGCGAGGAGCAGGCGGCAAAGGCGCCGACGTCGAGCTTGCACTCGAAGCTTGCACCCGGCTCGTTGGAGCCAAAGGCAAACGAGGCGCTCGTCTGGTTGCTGGTGGCCGACGGGCCCGAGGAGATGATCGTGTCGGGGTCGGGGTCGTCTGACATCGCCGCGTCAACGCCCGTGATTCGGTCGTTGGCGGCGACGGTGATCGGATCCGCGCCGGCGCGGCTGCTTGCGTTGTCGTGGTACTCGCCGGCGTAGCCGCTGGCGTACGCGCCCTTGCACCCGGCCGTGAAGAAGTGCACGACCCAGTCGCCGGCGGGGACGCCTCGCAGCACGTAATTGCCGCTCTCGTCGCTCGTGATGGCCGAGATCTGGGCCCCGTTGGTCTGATTCTCGGCAGCGATACAGACGCCGCCTACCGGATTGGTGCCGTCGGAGACGGTACCCGCGATCCGGCCGCCGACCGCGAGCTCGCCGTCGATGTCGAGCGTGGAGCCCTCCGTCACGCTGACGACATCCGCTGCGTCCAGGCTCTGCTTGTCGGCGTGAGCCTCATTGGCGTAGCTGGTGCCGTCACCGCCGAATGGAGCCCCGCCGCAGTCGCCGAAAGCGAGCTTGTAATCGCCGGGGGCAACGTTGGAAATGCTGTAGTCGCCCTGAGCATTGCTGAGGCCACCGTTGACGAGTTTCTCGTAGTCGAAGAGACCGTCGGCGTTGGCGCGGTAGAGATTGACGCAGGCGCTGGCCGCCGGGGCACCGCCCGCAGCAGTCAGAGTTCCATTGATGCGCGACGATGCTGCGAGCACGGCGTCGATTCCACTCGTCGTCTGAGGCTCGGTGAGAGTGACGGGGTCGGCGTCGGAGAAGGTCGAATCGTTGTAGTACTCACCCGCATAGGTCTGCGAGGGGCCGCAGTCGAAGAAGCTAACGCGGTAGTCCGCGCTTGCCAGCCCTGGGATCGAGTAGTTGCCGCTGGCGTCCGTGCGCGTGTTGCGGCTGACGACTTCCGAGACACCAACGCGCTGAGGCGTTACGCAGATGTTCGCGAGAGGAGCACCCTGCGCGTTCTCGACGTGACCGCTGAGGGTGGCGCCGAGGCGTAGCGAGGCGTCGATGCCGGTCGTCGTGTCCGGCGCAGTGACCGTCACCGGGTCGCCATCTTCGAGCAGATCCTCGCCGTTGTAGACCTGGGTCACGTAAGGCGAGGAGGCGTTGCAAGGCGCAAAGCCGACCTCGTACGAGCCGTCGCGCAGCCTGCTGATCGTGTATTCGCCGTTGGCGTTCGTCGTGGCGGTTCGGTCGGCGAAGCTGCGATTCTGGAGCGCGGCGACGCAGAACCCGGACACGGGATTGCCATTGGGATCAGTGACGCGGCCGCTGATCGCACCGCCGGGCGCGAGCTCGACATCGACGACGTCCGTCGCCTCGGCCTCGATCTCGATCGGCGTCGCGTCGTTGGCGTTCGCCGCGTTGTCGAAGTACTCGGTTAGGTAGCTGCTGGGCCCGCAGCTGCGGAACTCGGCCTTGTAGGAGCCGGGTGTGATGCCCTGGATCGTGTAGGTGCCGTCGGGCCCGGTTGGGCCTGCGCTGAAGAAGCTCCCGCCCGGACCTTGCGCAGAGGAAATGTTCACGCACGCTCCCTGGATCGGAGCGCCGCCGGGTGCGGTGATGAGGCCGGTCATCGTCCCGCCCCTGGCAAGCTCGGCATCTGTGTTCACCGCCGTCTGGCCCGCTGTGACGGTGACGGGGTCGGCCGTATCCCGGCTCGGCTTGTCGTTCCACCACTCGGTCGTGTAGGGCCCCGAGCCGCAGTTACCGAAACTCACCTTGTAATCGCCCGTAGGCATGCCGCGAATGGTGTAAGCGCCGTTCACGTCCGTGGAGCTGCTGAACGGTTGCTGAAACGGGTCACCCGCCGGATATGCCGTCACGCAGGCCATCGCCACGTTGTTCTGATCGCTGTTGGTAACTGTGCCCGAGATCTCGCCGCCGGGCGCGAGCTCGGCGTCAATTCCCGTTGTCGGCGGATCGCCGCCCGTTACAGACACGAGATCTGCATCGTTAGGGTTCGTCGCGTCGTCGTAGTACTCGGTCACGTACCCGCGGCTGCCGCAGTCGGTGAAGTTGATCCTGTAGCTGCCGGTCCGCAGCCCTGTCAGCGTGTAGTCGCCGTTGGCATTTGTTTGGGTGCTCGCAAACCCAGCGGACGCGCTCGCATTTACACAGACAAGCCCCATGCCCTGCTGGGTCTCGTCCACGACTCGTCCTTGAATCTCAGTCCGGGGACTCGAGGCAGCGAGTCCGGCGTTGATCGTCACCGTGGCGCCCTCAGGGACGGTGATGGCGTCGAAGCTCCCTGATGAGACCGGCTTGTTGTTGTAGTACTCGGACTCATAGCTACCGGCGGTGCAACCGCGGAACTCGAGTCGGAACTGGCCCGGAGCGACCGTGGGGAAGCTGTAGTCGCCGTTGGCGTCGGTAGTGGTCTGCCGAAAGCCGTCGTGAAAGCTAGCCAGCTCGACGCAGGCGCCCTCGAGCGCCCCCCCGCCATCTGCCGTGACCGTGCCGTTGACTGTTCCCGCGGCGTGCGCGATCGACGGAACGAGAAGGGCGATGGTCAGGGTGAATGCGCCCGCGAGCGTGCGCACGAAGTTAGGGCTGAGCATGGCGTCACCGTACGAGCCACGCCGGACCTTCACATCCCTGTTTCGGGCCAAACTCGCGCGAGCGTCCACCTGTCACCGTCACTCTCTTAACCGTGTAGTTCCTCCGAGGCCTGATCGAACTTACACCTGATCGGCCGCGAGTCAAAGCGCCAACCGCAGATCTGCCGCAATCGCACCCAGCGCCTCGGCCGGTCGCCCGCCGAGCCCGACGGCGTTGATGAAGCCGTGAACGAGGTCGGGTTCGCGGCGCAGCGTCGTCGCTACGCCCGCCTCCTCGAGGCGCTTGGCATAGGCCTCGCCCTCGTCTCGCAGGGGATCGAAGCCGGCGGTGACGACAAGTGCTCGGAGCAACGCCGCCGAGATCGGGGGCCAACAGCGGCGAAGCGCTGGGATCCAGGCGCTGCTGCGCGCTCGCGAAGTAGTGCCCGCTGAACCAGTCCATCTGGCGACGGGTGAGATAGAAGCCGTCGCCGAAGAGCTCCGCCGAGCGGTACTTGGCCGAGTAGTCGGTAACCGGATAGATCAGCGCCTGAAACGCGGGCGCTGGACCGCCTTCGAGCCGGGCGCGCAGGGCAACGGCTGTGGCGAGGTTGCCGCCCGCGCTGTCGCCGGCGACGGCGATCCGTGCGGAATCGACCCCGAGACGCTCGGCCTCGCGATGCGCCCAGCGAAAGGCCGCGAGCGCGTCGTCGACCGCTGCCGGGAAGCGATGCTCGGGCGCGAGGCGATAGTCGACCGAGAGCAGCAACGCTCCGCTCTCACGCGCGAGGAAGCGACAGGGCTGGTCGTGGGTGTCGAGGTCGGCGATGACGTGGCCGCCGCCATGGAAGTAGACGATCAGCGGCGCCGGCGACTGCGACCCGTCGGGCGTGTAGAGGCGCGCGCCGATCTCGCCTTCGCCACCGTCAACACGCAGCTGCTCGACATTTGCCAGCTCGATGCGCTGCCCGGCGACGACGCGCGCATCGGCGCGCGTTGCGACTCGCTCGACCTCGACCGCTCGTCCGCGAAAAGTGATCGAGCCCGTCAGTCGGGCCACGCGCAGGCCGAGTTGGATGTGAGCATCGAGCTGCTGCCCGTCGATGCGAATCGGCCGCCCCGCAAGCATGCGGGCGACACGATCGGGCAGCTTCGAGAGTCCAGAGGCGACGAGCTTCTCGATCCGCTCTCTTTTGCTCCCACCCCGATCGATCGTCTGCTCAGCCACCGCGAGAGGTTGCCGTCAGGCGCTGGCCGCTGCCGCGATCGCGCTGGCGAACGCGTCGACGTCGGCGGGCTCGGTGTCCCACGAGCACATCCAGCGAACCTCGCCGGCGGGCTCGTCCCAGACATAGAACGGATGCTCGCCCTCGAGCGTCGCCAGCAAATGCTCGATCGCTTGCGGCGCCAACCGGGCAAAGACGACGTTGGCCTCAACCGGGTGGCTGATCTCGACCCCCTCGATCGCCTCCACCGCGACGGCGAGACGGGCCGCCATCGCGTTGGCGTGAGCTGCGTTTCGCAGCCACAGATCGCCACTCAGAAGCGCCTCGAACTGGGCCGAGATGAAGCGCATCTTCGAGGCCAGCTGGCCGAACTGCTTGCGCGTGTAGGCGAAGCGCTCGCCGAGCTCGGGCACGAGGAAGACCACCGCTTCGCCGAGCATGAGGCCGTTCTTGGTGCCGCCGAAGGAGACGACGTCGACGCCCGCCTCGGGCCCAAGCGCCGAGAGCGAGCAGTCGAGCGCGGCGGCGGCGTTGGCGAAGCGGGCGCCGTCGACGTGCAGGTACATGTCGAGCGCGTGCGCGGCATCGGCGATCGCTCGCGTCTCCTCGAGCGTGTAGACGGTGCCGAGCTCGCTCGATTGCGTGATCGAGACGACGCGCGGCTGGGCCTGGTGCTCGTCGCCGCGGCGCGCCTCCCAGCGCTCGACGTCGGCGGGGGCGAGCTTGCCGTGCTCGGTCGCGACGGTCAGCAGCTTGGTGCCGCTGAGGCGCTCGGGCGCCCCGCACTCATCGACGTGCATATGGGCGGTGTCGGTGCAGATCGCGGCCTCGTGGGACTTCGTCAGCGACTCAATCGCAGCGACGTTGGCGCCGGTTCCGTTGAAGACGCAGAAGGCGCGTGCATCAGCACCAAAGTGCTCGCGAAAGGCGGCCTCGGCGCGCGCCGTCCAGGCGTCGGCGCCGTAAGAGTCGGCGTGGCCCTCGTTGGCGGCGGCGATCGCTGCCAGCACCTCGGGGTGGATGCCGGCGTGGTTGTCGGAGGCAAAGCCCCGCCCCCCACTCATGCGCGCATCACCTCAGAGGATGCAGCGGCAGGCGCTTGCCGTTGATCTTGGCGCCGGCATCCGAGCAGAGGAAGGTGATCGCTGCCGCGATGTCGTCGGTCGAGGTGAAGCTGCGATAGGGCTTGTCGGGGTTCTCGTCGCGCATTCGCTGGCTCAGGATCGCGTTGATGACGATGATGTTGGCCGTCGCCGCCGACTCGGCCTCGCGAAACGAGTCGGCCAGCGCCAGGGTCCAGCTCTCCGCCGCCGCCTTGGTCGCGCCGTAGGCCGCATTCGTCCCATCGGGATCCTGGCCCTGCTTGGAGGAGACCAAGACGAAGCGGCCGTGCTCGCTGGCGGCAAGCGCGTCGTAGAAGGCGCGCGTGGTGTAGATCGTCGTGCGCACGAGCAAGTCATGCAGCCACTCGTAGTCGGCCAGCGGCGCGGTCGCCAGCGGCTCGCCGCCCTTCCAGCCGCCGACCAGGTGAAGCAGCCCGTCGATGCGCCCGAATCGCGTCTCGATCGCCTTCGCCCAGCCGATGCTGGCGTTTTCGTCGAGCAGGTCGACGACGTCGGCCTCGATCCGCTCCGCCGGCAGTGCGAGTTCGGCGACGAGCGCGTCGAGGCGCTCCTGGTTCACGTCGGTGATCGCCAGGCTGGCGCCGGCATCGCCGAGGCGCTTGGCGACGACCGGTCCCAGGCTGCCTCCAGCTCCAGCAATCGCGATCACGCGGCCTTCGAGCTCGCTCATCACGCTCACGCTACCTGCAACCGGCTGATGCCCACTGACTGCGACTTACATTATGATGTTGATGTAATGATGGTGCGAACGCAGATCAGCCTCGATCAAGCGCTGCACCGGCGTGCCCGCAGGCGCGCCGAGGAGCTCGGCATCTCGCTCGCAGAGCTGACACGTCGAGCATTGGCCAGTGAGCTCGCCCCCGCGAACACCGCAGAGGCGGAGATCAGCTCAATCTTCGATCTCGGCGACTCGGGCGGATCAGACGTCGCCGCCGAAAAGGACCGCTACCTCGCCGAAGCGAGCTGGAACGAGTACCTGCGCAAGACCGGGCGCGACAGCTGAGTATTGAGTGCGTTCGTCGACAGCTCGGCCTTCTATGCCGCCGCCGATTCCGGCGACGCCTCCAGCGAAAGGGCGCGCGATGTGTTGATGGCTGAGGTCGGCCTGGTGACCAGCGACCACGTGCTGGTGGAGGTCTGGCGTCTGCTCCGCGATCGCCTCGGATTCGACGCTGCGGAGCGTTTCTGGGACGGCTTGCGGCTTGGGCCGGCGAGGATAGAGCCGGTGCGAGAGCAAGACCTCGCCAGCGCCTGGCAGATCGGCCGACTCTTTCCCGACCAGGGTTTCTCACTGGTCGATCGAACGAGCTTCGCCGTGATGGAGCGCCTTGGCGTCAATCGCGCCGTCGCCTTCGACGACGACTTCGCCGTCTACCGGTTTGGCTCGCAGCGCGAGCACGCTTTCACGCTCGTTCGCTGAGCTCCCGCCGTTGCGCGGGCGCTGCGATCAGCATCGAGATCGCGACTCCGCCAACGCCGCCGGCTGTGCCGAAGAAGATGTCGACGGCGGAATCGCGCTTGTTTGGGATCAGCGACGTGTCGAAGGCGCGATCGGCGGCGATCTCGCCGAGCTCCCAGACGACGGCGATCGTCAGCACTGCGGTCAGCGTCGCCAGCGCCAGGGCAAGCGGGGCGAGGAGGTTGTGCGAGCGCAAGAACTCGGCGATCGCCCAGCCGGCGAGCCCGCCGGCGACGAAGTGGGCGAGGGTGCTGGTGAGACGGGCGTTGTCGGGCGAGGCGTCCCAGACGAGCCAGACCAGTACGACCAAGCCGAACGCAAGCGGCACCAGGGCACGGTTTGAAAAGCCCGCGAGGCGCGCGGCGACGAGGCCGCCGAAACAAAACGCGCACATGATCACGGCGGCCGCGTTTCGCGCGATGAAGAAGCTGAGGCCGAGCAGGCACATCGCGCCCAGCGCGCAGGCGAACAGATCGATGCGCGGGCGCTCGCTCGGCATCCCGACAGCGTAGGCCAGGACTTCCCCCACCCGGCGAACTACCTCAGCACGTTCAGCGGCTCGGCGATCACCGAGAAGAACAACTTCAACTTCTCGCGCGTTGACGACCCCGAGCTGACGGCGGCGATCGACGGTCTCAAGCAGGACGACGATCTCGAGGCGGTGACGTCGCAGTGGGCGAAGGTCGATCGCACGATCGTCGAGTCGGCCTACGCGATTCCCTACGGCCATCCGCGCGCAACGACGTTCGTCTCCGAGCGGGTCGGGCTCGAGTGCGCTCCCGCGAGCCCGGTCTACGGACACGATTACTCGCGGTTCTGCCTCAGCGAGTAGTCCGCTAGGTTCGCGGGATGGCCCGCAAGCCCGTGCGCTCGCCCGAGATCGCCGAGCTGCGCGCCTTTTGCATGGCCGCCGATCTCGGCACGCTGGGCCGGGCGGCGGTGGCGCTTCAGATCAGCCAGCCGGCGCTGTCGAAGCGGCTGCGCGCGCTCGAGGCGGTCGCCGGAGTCGACCTGCTTGCCCGTTCGTCTACCGGCGTGAAGATGACGGCCGCCGGACGGCGCCTGTATCCGGAGGCAAAGCGCCTGCTCGACCAGGCTGAACTGGTCGGCTCGATGCTCAGCGAGGGCCAGCGCGAAGCCGAGCCGATCCGGCTCGCCGTCAGCCACACGATCGCCGAGTTCTACCTGCCGGCGGAGCTCGTCGCCTATCAGGGTGAGAGCGGCCGTCACCTGCCGGTCGAGCTGACGATCGCGAACTCGAGCGCGGTGCGCCAGATGGTCCTCAGCGCCTCGGCCGACATCGGGATCACGGCCTCGAGCCCGGGCGAGGATGCCCATGATGGGCTCGAGCAGTTGGAGCTGCTCGCCGACGAGGTGATCGTCGCCGTGCCCGGCGACCACGCTTGGCATCGGCGAAAGGCGGTGCCGCAGCGCTCGTTGCTGGCGACGTCGCTGGTGATGCGCGATCCCGAGGCCCACAGCCGCCGCTGCGCCGAAGCGGTGCTGGCCGAGCAGGGACTTCAGTTCGCGCCGGCCCTGGTCGAGGTCGGCAGCACCGCGGTCGCCAAGCGCGAGGCGCTCGATCGCTCGGCGCCGGTGCTGCTCTCGGCGCTGTCGCTCGACGAGGCTCGCGATCGCCTCTACGCCCGCCCCATCACCGGGCTGAGCTTTCCCCGGCGCTTCTTCGTCGTCGCCCGCTCGCTCGCCTCGCTGCCGCGCGAGCAGCGCGACTTCGTCGCCTTTCTCAGGCGTCGAGTCGAGGCGAACGCCAGCGAACAGTGATAGCCGCTGGTTGGGAGGGCCATAACCGGATCACGCGGTGTTTGTTGCGGTCGGCGCCTGCGATCAGCGTTATCCGGCCTAAGTTGATCTCTGCGCCGGCTGAAACGGTGAGAATCCCAGCGCAGGCCATCCGCCTCGCAACGGCCTCAGCGCAGACGACGCGACAACCAAATATCTCTCCTCCCTAGTACCGGCGCCCCGTCTCTCACGGGGCGCTTCGTTTTTGGCGCTGCAGAGCGCGGGCGGGTTAGGAGCGCGTCAACGCCGGACCGAGCTTGGGCTGCAGCTGGACATAGAAGAGGCTGAGCGGGAACTCGTCGTCGCGAACGAGGTCGACGAGCTGCTTGGGCTCTTCAACCTCCGGCAGGGCGCGGCGCTCGCGCGCCCAAACCGAGCTCTCGGCCGGTGCCACGTACTCAGCGACCAGGTCGTGGGCGGCGATCCACTGGCCGAGCTTGGAGCGGTCGATGCCCGAGTGATAAAGCTCTTGGACGCGATCGCGCAGCCGCCCGACGCCCTCGGCGAGGCGATCCCAATCGAGCGTGAGGCGATTGTCGGTCCAGTGCAGATAGCCCTCGCGGTGCAGGAAGGCGAACAGCAGCTGGCCGCCGAGGCCGTCGTAGTTTCGCTTGCGGGTGCCGGTGATCGGAAAGCGAAAGAGACGGTCGAAGAGGATCGCGTACTGAGCGTGACGGGCGAAGGCGAAGCCTTCGCGCTCGAGCTCGACGGCGGCGTTGAAGGCTGTGAGGTCGCAGCGCAGCTCCTCGAGCGAGTACATCCAATACGGCGAGCGCTGGCGGATCATGAACGGGTCAAAGGGCAGGTCGCCGCGCATGTGGGTGCGGTCGTGGACGAGGTCCCAGAGCATGAACGCGTTCTCGGAGATCTCGGCCGAGGCGAGCAGGCAGGCGGCGTCGGGCGGGAGGTTGAGGTGCAGGATCTCCGCGGCGGCGGAGCCGACGCGGCGAAAGCGCTCGGCCTCGCGATCGCAGAAGATCGCGCCGAAGTGATAGTCGGCCGGGCGCTCGGCGCTGGAGAACGTCTCGGGGAAGAGCACGGCGCATTCGGAGTCATAGCCGGCGGTGTAGTCGACGAATGTGACCGGCAGGTACTTGGCGTTGTCGTAGCGGGTGTGCTCGAGTTCGGCGATCCATTCGGGCCAGGGGACACGGACGATCAGCGCTTCGAAGCAGGTGTCGGTGGAGCCGTTTTGCTTGTACATCGGAAAGACGCAGAGGTGCTCGATCGCGTCGCGGCGGTCGCGCTCTGGGCGAAAGGTCTCGATCGAGCGGGCGAAGTCCGGCTTGGGATAGTCGGCGTCCGACCAGGCGACGATGTCGGTGGCGAGAGCGTCGATGTAGTCGTGCTGGTGGGGGAAACGGGGCTTGAGCGCTTGCGCGGACTCGGCGACCGCCGCGACGAGGCGGCGCAGGACGTCGGCGTCGTGGGCGGCGGTGTCGACTGATCCGTCGGGCGCCTGGGTGAGGCGAAGCTCCTCGGTCGCCGCCTTGAGCCGAGCCCAGGCAGGATCGGCCGCCGCGGCTGAGCTGGTGGCGGTGGCGGGATTGGCGAACGAGGGTTGGGAGGCCCAGTAGACGAGGTTGAGCCAGAGGCGCTCGTGGTCGAGGGCGGCGATGCAGTCGTCGCCGAAGAGGTCGGAGTCGGCAAGGACGACGAGCCGCCCGGCACCGTGCTCGGCGATCACGGCGAGGGCGGCGTTGGGAACGGAGGCGGTCGGGTGGGCGCGGGCGATCACGGTGGCGCCGTTTGAGGTGCGCAGAGCGCCGGCGCGATAGAAGCAGGCCTCCTCGACGCCGGCGAGCGGGTCGGCGGAGGGACCGTTGCCGTTGGCGGCCTCGGAGGCGAGAGGATCGCCGAGGGCGGCGAGAATCCATGAAGGCGCGTCGCCGCGGTGGTGCTCGTAGTCCTGGATCGTCGCGTTTTCGATCTCGACGCCGAAGCGGGCGAGCAGCTCGTTGAGGTTGTTGCCGTACTTGTCGTGCTCGGTCTCGCCGAGGACGATGAGGCCGCCGCCGCCGTCGACGAAGGCTTCGATCGCGTCGATCTCGCTCGGCTCGAGCCGGGGGGCGCCGCCGTCGACGGTCGCTTCCCATTTTGGGTCGGAGGGGTGGGCGATGATCAGCACCGACGTTTGTGCGAGGGCTTCGGCGGTGAGCGGGCCGGAGGTGTGGGCGGCGGTCTCGAACTCGCGCGCGGAGAGGGCGGCGGCGGCGCGCACGAGCGACGAGTCGGCCGGGTGGGCGGGCTGGATCTCGTCGGCGATCTCGGCACGGATCGTCCACGCTTCGGAGTGCGATTCGTCGAAGAGCACGCGCGCGGCTTTGGGTGGTGCGGCCATGGGTTCTAACGCTAACAGCGCTGCTGGCCATGTTCAATGTTGAAATACGGCGAATGTGCGCAATAATCCTGCGTATGGACGCGGTTGATCGCAGGATTCTTTCGCTGCTGATGGAAGACGGGCGGCGCACGTACGACGACATCGCCGGCCGCGTCGAGCTAACGGCGCCGTCGGTGAAGCGGCGCGTCGACCGTTTGCGCGCCGACGGAGCGCTGCGCGGTTTCACCGCGGTTGTCGACCATGCCGCGCTGGGGTGGCAGACGGAGGCGCTGGTGGAGCTGTTCTATCGCTCGGGCACGACGCTGGATCAGGTGGCGCGGACGCTGGCCGAGCATCCCGAAGTGGCCGAGGCGTGGAGCGTCACCGGCGAGGCCGACGCGATCGCGCGCGTGCGCACCGCCGACAACGCCGACCTCGAGCGCCTGATCGTCGACCTGCAGCGAAACGGGATGGTCGAGCGCACCCGCTCTCAGGTGGTGATGAGCCGGCTCGTCTTCCACGGCACGGGCTGAGCTGCGGCGGGCGCGGTTGGGCGCGGTCAGTCCTCGCGAGCAGGGTTGTAGTTGGAGTCGGAATCGGAATCGGAATCGGCTACGGGCTCGGAGTCGGATTCGCCCTGTGCCTCGGCGGCCGCTACGCGATCGCCTTCACCGGCCGTAGACGATGGCGGCGTCAGGCGCCCGGAGTCGTACAGCCAGGCGAACGCGAAATCGACGAGCGCGAAGACGGCGATCAGGTAGTAGACGGCACCGAAGAGCAGCCCGAGCAGGATCCCGACGACGAGCGTCACCGCCCCGGTCACATAGAGCACGGACGAGAGCTTGCGCTTCGAGGACTGAGCGGGGTCGACGTCAGCGGTCATGCGGGGGCAGCGTATCCGCTCCGACTCACATGCGGACTCAATTGGCAGATTCATCGCACCACCAGTGCGTCTCGCGAACGTACGTTGGACGGTGTGCGCGAGAGATTGATCAACCGGACGCGGCAGGGCGACCTCGGCGAGGCGTCGGCGATCGAGTGGCTGACAGGCATCGGGCGACAGTGCTCCTGCCGATCGGTCATAGCTCGCACTTCGACCGGGTGCGGAGGCAAGGGGAACTCTGGAGGGTTCAGGTCAAGACGTCCGTGTCTTCGATCGAGCGGTCCGCCGGTGGAAAGAGCTACACGGTGCAGCTCGCGACCCGCGGCGGTAATCAGAGCTGGACTGGTGTCAGCAAGCGTCTTGATCCGACCAACGTCGACTACGTCTTCGTGGTGGTCTGCGACGGCCGGCGCTGGATAATTCCGACGCGCAGTCTCGAGACCCGAACGACTCTTCGCCTGGGCGGTTCGAAGTACGCCGAGTACGAGATTTCGCGAGGAATAGCGCTCGAATCCCTCGTCTACGGCGCCGACTACCACCCCTCTACAATCGCGGATCCCGCACGGGGGAGCGCCGTAGTGGGAGAGACGGGCTGGACTGTAAATCCAGTGGCTATGCCTGAGTGGGTTCGAATCCCACCTCCCCCATCGCCGCTGCCGGAGCCCAACGAAAACGGCGCCCCGGAGGGCGCCGTTGCGCAAACCACGAATCGGCGCGACTAGCGCGCCTGCGACTCAGTCGCGCCGGATCGTGTCCTTGACCTTGTCGGCGGCGCCGCCGACCTTGTCCTTGACGGTGCCTGAGGCCTGGTCGACCTTGCCCTCACGCTTGAGGTCGCCATCGCCGCTGAGCGAACCCGCGGCTTCCTTGACCTTGCCCTTGGCGTCGTCGGTGTTCTTCGGAGCGTCAGCCATTTCAGTCTCCCTCGTTCGTAGTCATGGCGCCAGCAATCTATCGCGGCGCCTGAATCCCTTCCCCGCCGACCAACCGGCGAAACTCCGTCGCCCGCGCCGTTACGATTGCTGGCGTGCGCAGGGCACCGGGAACCATCGCGCGGCCGGCGCTCGTCGCTGCCGCCACGCTCCTCGCCTACGCGGCGCCTGCGTCCGCGGCCGTCAGCTATCCCGCGAGCACCGGGACTGACACCTGCAGCTTCACCTTCAACAGCGTCTACACCTTCAACACCAACACGGGCGTCGTCTCCAACCCAGACGATCTCGTGCCGGCGATCGGCACCCCCGAGGGCGGCGTCCGCGTCGTCAACTGTTCGACCTTTACTCTGGCCTCTGGCGCCACACTTCGCATCACCGGCACGCTCGCGCCCGAGTTCCGTGCCACCGGCGCCGTGCAGGTCAACGGCATCATCGACGTCTCGGCCACCAACTCATCTCCCTCCGCGCCCGGTCCCGGCACGGCCAACTCTCCGGGAGCCACCGCAGGCTCGACCGGAGGCGGGACCACGCCCGGCGCGGGCGGCGGTCTCAGCGCAGGCGGGGGCGGCGGCGACAACCAGGGCGGCGGCGGAGGTGGCGGCGGCTTCGCCGGCGGCGGTGGCGGCGCGGGCGGATCGCCGAGCGCGAATGGCGGCGGAGGTGGCGGGCCCGCCGGTGGTGTCGGCGGCACACCTACCGGCTCGGTGGGCGGAGGCGGCCAACCCGGCCCGGGCGGGGCGGCCGGGGCGAGCGCCGGCACTGCCGCCGGCGCTTCGCTCAGCGGCGGTGGTGGCGGCGGCGGCAGCTACGGCTCGCAGGGCCCGTTTCGCCCCGGCTCGGGAGGCGGTGGTGGCGGTGGGCGCAGCTCGGGCGGCTCCGGCGGCGGGTTCGGCGGTTCGGGTGGCGGCACGGTCCGCTTCTCTCACCCCGAGCTCGATCTCGATCACAGGGCAGATCGACGCCGACGGCGGCGGCGGCTCCCCCGGACAGAACTCGAGCGGCACCGCCGGCGGCGGCGGCGGAGGCGGGTCCGGCGGCTCGATCCAGCTAATCGCTCCAACCGTGACCGTCACGGCCGCGGGCCAGCTGTTCGCGCGCGGCGGCATCGGCGCCACCGCTCCCTTCCCTGGCGGAATTGGCGGCAACGGCGGTCCGGGGCGGATCGATTTCGCCACCAACTCCCTGTCCAACGTCGGCACCACGATCCCCATCGGCGCCGAGACGCCTTACAGCGCCACTCTGACCGTTGCCAAAGCCGGCACCGGCCAAGGACTCATCGCCAGCAGCCCTGCCGGCATCTCCTGCGGCTCGGACTGCGGCGAGGAGTACGACCCCAACTCCACCGTCACCCTGAGCGCCAGCACCGACGCCGGGTCCACATTCACCGGATGGTCGGGCGGTGGCTGCTCGGGCAGCGGAGCGTGTCAGGTCACCCTCGACACGAGCAAGACGGTCACCGCCAGCTTCCAGGCAGCCCCCTCCCCTCCGGCCGATCCCCCGCCATCAACCCACCCGTTCCGCCCGAGACCGCAATCTCGGTGGCCAAGGCAAAGGCCAACGGCACCGCCAAGGTCAAGTTCAGCGGCTCGGGCGGCACCGGCCCGCTGAGCTTCGAATGCAAGCTCGACAAACAGAAGTTCAAGCCCTGCTCGTCGCCGCGCCGCTACAGGCGCCTCGATCCCGGCAAGCACAAGGTTGGCGTTCGCGCCAAGGACTCGACCGGCGCGGTCGACTCATCGCCGGCGAAGGCGAAGCTGCGCGTACCGAAGGCCTAGGCGAACTCGCGAAGCCGCTGCGCTTCTGGCAGTAGTTGCAGCTTCTTCAGCGTGTTTTTCTCGATCTGGCGGACGCGCTCGCGCGTGACGCCGAACGCCCGCCCGACCTCCTCCAGCGTCAGCGGCTCTTGGCCTCGTAGCCCGTAGCGCAACTCGATCACCTGGCGCTCGCGCTCTGGCAGCACATTCAGAGCCCGCCGGACGTCCTCGCGCTGAAGATTCTCCGTCGCCGTCTCGAACGGTTCCGCGATCTGATCGTCGGCGACGAAATCGCCGAGCTCCGAGTCGTCTGCCTCGCCCACCGGCTTCTCCAGCGAGACCGGCATCTGCGCGAAACGCAGGATGTCGCGTACTTCGCGCAACGTCATCTCGAGCTCCGCCGCGATCTCCTCCGGCGTCGGCTCTCGCCCGAGCCCCTGGACCAGCTGACGCTCGGCCTGAGTAACGCGATTGAGCTTTTCCACCATGTGAACCGGGATCCGGATCGTGCGCGCCTTGTCGGCGATCGCCCGCGTTACCGCCTGGCGAATCCACCACGTCGCATAGGTGGAGAACTTGAAGCCGCGCCGGTGATCGAACTTCTCCGCCGCTCTGATCAGCCCCAACGATCCTTCCTGGATCAGGTCGAGAAAGCTGAGCCCGCGACCGAGATAGGCCTTGGCGATCGAGACAACCAAGCGCAAGTTCGCCTCGATCATATGGCGCTTGGCCTGCATGTCGCCCTTCTCGATTCGCTTCGCCAGCGCCACTTCCTGGTCGGCGGTAAGCAGCTCCACCCGGCCGATCGAGCGGAGATACAACCGCAGCGAATCCAGGCTCGGCTCGACCGTCAGATCAAGCTCGGGCTTCTTCGCTTGGCCCGGCGCCGATTCGCCCCTGGACTCCTCGCCCACACTGACGCCGTTGGCGGCGATGACGTCGACGCCGTGCTCAATCAGGTGCGCGTGCAGGCCCTGGACCTGCTCCTTGGTCACGTCGACCTCTTCCAGCGTCCGCGAGATCTCCTCGAACGTCAGATAGCCGCGCTCCTGGCCCACCGCGATCAGGTCGTGCAGCTCCTGCGAGCCCGGCAGCGCACGTTCATCGCTCGCGGCCAAGGAACTGCCCGAGTCGCCCTCTTTGCCCCCAAGCAGAACCTGCGCCTCCTCCGACATCCAACACTCCTTCGTAAAGCGCGGAAAGTATATGCCTTGTGCATAGTCCACGCGCCACGTTGTCCACGCCTTCTAACCTCTCGGAAATGGCGACAACCGACACCGCAGCGATCGCCGCCGAGCCCACCGACGTCCAAGCGGGTCGACCGGCAACGCAGATCAGCCTCACCCGCGTCGGCGTGCGCGGCGTCGAGAAGGTCCTGCGCGTTGCTGCCGCGCCGGGAACCAGCGCCGATCCTCCCGTCGCGAACCTCTATTTCGCCGAGCTCGAATGCTTCGTCGACCTCAACCCGCAACAAGCTGGCGTGCACATGTCACGTTTCGAGGAGATCGTCAACGAGGCGATCGACGGCGTCGTGCTTGCCGAGACCCTGCGGGCCGAGGAGCTCGCCGGCCACATCGCCAAGCAGGTGCGCGAGCGCCAAAACGGCCTGCGCGCCGAGGTCACGATCGCCGCCCGCTACCCAGAGACCGTGCAGACTCCAAGCTCGGGCCTGCAAACGCAAGAGATCTACACCCTGTTCGGCACGGCCGTCGCCTCCGAGCGTGGCACCCGCACTCTGACCGGGGTCGAAGCTCAGGGCATGACCGCGTGCCCCTGCGCCCAGGAAATGCTCACTGGCCGCTCGCGCGAGCGCCTACTCGCCGACGGCTTCGACGAAGACGAGATCGAGCGTATCCTCAAGGCGGTTCCCGTCGCCACGCACAACCAGCGCGGAATCGGTTCGCTTCACATCGGCCGCACCGAGGGCGCCACCCTCGAGCTCGACGCGCGCGATCTGCTGCGCATCGTCGAGCAGTCGATGAGCTCGGAGATCTACGAGCTGATGAAGCGCTCCGACGAGGCCGATGTGGTCGAAAAGGCTCACCGCAACCCACGCTTCGTCGAGGACGTCGTGCGCGAGATGATCCGGCGCGTTGCCGAGGCCTACCCGCAGCTCGCCGACGACGGCTTCATCCTCGCCCGCCAGGAGAACCTCGAGACGATCCATCGCCACACGGTCGTCGCCGAGCGCTCGGGTGAGCTTGCTGAGATCCTCGCCGAGCTCGAGAGCGGCGAGCGCACCCGCCACCACACCACCCGCCGCGAGTGGCTAGAAGCACCCTGCGCCTGAGCTCTCTGATGATTGATTCCTGGATTCGCGTGCGCGGGCGCCTGGAGCGAGTCGGGCGTGGCGGCGGGCGAAGCGCATGCCGGTAGCATGCGCGAGTCCCGACGGGCGCGATCCGGCGAAGCTGCCCAGGCGTCATCCGCGTGCGTGAAGTCGTGGAATCACTCATCTTGGCCGGCTCGACCGCCGCCTCGGGAGGCCTCTCCTCGAAGCCCTTGCGCAGGCTCCAGAGATAGTCGAAGCCCGAGATCACGGTCACCGCGACGGCGATATAGAGCAGTACCTCAGCCCAGACCGGCGTCGGGTCGATCGCGATCAGGGCGATGATCGCGACGATCTGAAGAAACGTCTTCAGCTTGCCCAGCGAGCTCGCTTCGATCACCAGCCCGCGCTCGGCAGCGAGGCCGCGCAGGCCTGTGACCGCAAGCTCGCGCGCGATGATCACCATCGCGACCCATGCCGCGAGCCGGTTTTGCGAGACGAGCGAGATCAGGGCGGCGATCACCAGCAGCTTGTCGGCCAGCGGGTCCATCAGCTTGCCAAAGGTCGTCACCTGCTGGCGGCGGCGAGCGATGTAGCCGTCGAGCCCGTCCGTGGCGGCGGCGAGGGCAAAAACAAGGGCGGCGATCAGATCCCCGTCGGGCGTCTCGTCGAGCAGCGCGACCACCACCACAGGCACCGCCAGGATCCGCAGCATCGTCAGGCTGTTCGGAATGTTGACCGGGATCATTCGAACTGAGTATCACGGCTGAGAGTGCGACCGGGCACCTCGTTGCTCAGCCGCCAAGCTCGACCGCGCGTGCGAACGCGGCGTCGATCATCTCCACCGTGAGCTTGCCCGTGAACGTGTTCTGTTGAGAGGGGTGAAAGCAGCCGAGCAGTGCGTACGGCCCAAGCTTCGTCTCGGCGCCGTGACCGAAGCGCGGCCGCGGCCGCGGTGTCGCCACGCCGACTCCGCGTAGCGCCCGCAGTGCGCCGTCCCAGGCAAACGCGCCCAGGGCGACGATCACGCGCACCATCTCGAGCAACTCCAGCTCGCGCTCGAGATAGGCCAGACACCGATCGCGCTCACCCGGAGCGGGCTTGTTCGCCGGCGGCGCGCAGCGGACCACGGCCGAGATGTATGTGCGATCAAGCTCGAGCCCGTCGCCGGCGTGCTCGGAGGTCGGCTGATTGGCGAGGCCAGCGCGATGAAGGGCGCCGTAAAGCCAGTCGCCCGAGCGATCGCCGGTGAACATACGCCCGGTGCGATTGGCCCCGTGGGCAGCCGGCGCCAGCCCGACGATCAGGATCGTTGCCCGCCGATCGCCAAAGCCCGGCAGCGGCCGCGCCCAGTACTCCTCGCCGCGGTAACGCCGAGGCGGATCGGCCGCGACCTGTTCACGCCAGGCGACCAGACGCGGACAGCGGCGACAGCTCGCAACCGTGCTCGCAAGCTCGTCGAGGGCTCGCGCGTCTGACCCAGGCTCGGCGTTCATGCTCGGTAGGGTGCCGCGAATGCCCAGATGCTCGCGTCGCGGCTTCATCGCTCTTGCCGGCACCGGTACCGCAGGCCTCGTCCTCGCCTCGTGCGGCGAGGAGGACGATCCGCGCGCCGACGGTCGCGACCCCGAGCTGCTCAGCGCCGCGCTCGGCGCCGAAACCGCTCTGCAAAGCGCCTACGGCGGCGGCGGCCTCGCGGCGATCACGCCGGCCGCGGACGTGCTCTCTCTCCAAGAGGATCGGATCTCAGAGCTCGGCGACCTCGGCGCCGAGGAGGGCGAGGCGCCCGCTGCCGGCGATGTGATCGAAGCGTCGAACGCCGCCATCGCCGCCTACCGGGAGCTCGCCGGCATCGGATCGTCTACCGAGGTCCGCGCCGCCGGCACCCAGGGCGTCGCCGAGATCGCGGCCGTGCTCGCGGCGCTCAACCTCGACCAGGGCTCAGACGCCGCTCCATCGGCGTTCGTCACCGGCGGCTCCGAGCCGCCCTACGAGGCCGAGGACGAGACCACCTCGACGACCGAGGAGGGCGAGAGGCGGTGAACGATCCCGCCACCACCCGCCGCGAGGCTCTGCGCCGCGCCGCGCTCGGCGCCGGAGCACTGACGGTGGCCGGACTCGCGCAGCCGGTTGCCGCGATCGCCCAAGCGCCCGACGACGAGGATCTGCGCGACTTTCTCGTCGAAGCGATCGGCTACGAGCAGGTGACGGTGCTCGCCTACTCGACCGCTGCCGAGGCAAGCGGAGTCACTCCCGGGCTGAAGACGACGCTCGAAGCCTTCCGCGCGCAAGAGCAGGCGCACGCCGACGCCCTTCGCAGCGCCCTCGACGGCCTCGGCTTCGATCCTCCAGCCGCGCCTGACTCGGCCACGGACACCGCCGTCTTCGACGAGGTCGAGGGCCTGTCTGATGAGGCGCGTGACGCTCTCACCGGGCAGCTCGACGCGCTCGACGAGCTCGATGGCGGCCCCGCGAAGAAGCTCCTCGAGCTCCTCGCCGAGCTCGAAGGCGAACAGCTCTCGCTCTATGTCGCCCGCGCTCCCGCCCTCGACAGCGAGGATCTCTCCACCACCGCGACCGAGATCGCTGGCTGTCAGGCCCAGCACCTCGTCGCCCTCGGCCAGGAGCTCGGCGACTCGGCGGCCGACGCCGTCGCCTCCGCGAGCGAGACCGCTCGAGCAGCAACCGCCGGCGCTGCCGACCCCGAGTGAGCACCGGCCCCGAGCCGCGTCGCGCCGCCGACTCGAGCTCGAACCTGATCCGCTGGATGGGCGTCCAAGACGCCAACAACGCCGGCTTCGTCCACGGTGGCGTCGTGATGAAGATCTGCGACGAGGCCGCGGCGATCGCTGCGATCCGCCACAGCGGCTGTCGCGTCGTCACCGCGGGGGTCGATCGCATGACCTTCACCAAGCCGGTCAACACCGGCGAGCTGCTCAACTGCTCGGCCACCGTCAACGCCGCCTGGCGTACGTCGATGGAGGTCGGCGTCAGAGTCGAGGCGGAGAACCCAAGCAGCGGTCAGCGCCGCCACACCTCGACCGCCTACGTGACCATGGTCGCGCTCGGCGACGATGGCAAGCCGACCACCGTGCCGGGGCTGATCGCCGAGACCGAGGTCGAGCAACGGCGCCAGCGCGAGGCTGAGCTGCGCCGTGCAAACCGCCTTGCCGAGCGCGATCAGATCCTCGGCGAGCGCGATTAGATCTACTCTTGGGCGCTTGTCTGAGCGCGCCCAACTGAAAAAGCTCGCGATCGTCCCCGCCTACAACGAGTCGGGCATGGTGGCGCGGGTGGTTCGCGACATCGGCCGCGCAGCGCCCGACTTCGACGTCGTCGTCGTCGACGACGGCTCCTCGGACGCGACCGCGGCCCTGGCCGAGGCCGAGGGCGCCGAGGTGATTCGCCACCCCTACAACCTCGGCATCGGCGGCGCCGTCCAGTCCGGCTACAAGTACGCGCTCCGATACGACTATGACATCGCCGTTCAGGTCGATGGCGACGGCCAGCACAAGCCCGAGTACCTGCCGCAGATGGCCGCTGCGCTCGAGACCGGGTCCGAGCAGGCTGACATGGTCTACGGAAGCCGCTTCATCGGCGAGCCGGGCTACAAGGTCCCGTTCGGCCGCCGCGCCGGCAACATGATCTTCTCGGTCGTGCTCTCGGCGCTGACCCGCCAGAAGATCACCGACCCCACCTCCGGATTTCGGATGACCAACCGCCGCGCGACCGAGCTCTTCGCCCGCGACTATCCCCACGACTATCCCGAGGTCGAGGCGCTGCTGATGCTGCACGCCAACCACCTGCGCATCCACGAGGTCCACGTCGAGATGAACGCCCGCGGCTTCGGCCAGAGCTCGATCGACTATCCGCGAAGCGCCTACTACATGGTCAAGGTCTTGCTCTCGCTGTTCGTCGGCCTCTTTCGCCGTCGCCCGACCCCGATCGAAGCCGAGGGCAGCGACGCGCGCGGCGTCGACCCACCCGACGAGCGCGCCGAATGACCGCCACGAGCCGGTCTGCGGCGGCGCTGCTGGCTGCGCTTGGGGCTTCTGGCCATGACGACTTCGGCGAGCGCGGCGACGCTCGAGGTCACCAGCGAAGCCGAGGCCGGGCCAGGCTCGCTCGGCTACACCATCATGCAAGCCGGCCCCGGCGACACGATCGAGATCCCCGCCGGCGAGTACCCACTGACAGAGGGGGAGACCCTGGTCGCGCAGCAAAACGTGCTGCGCGGCGAGGGCGAGGACGTCACCACCGTGATCCCCACAGGCGGCGGCGACGCGCTCGACGAGATCAGCTACTCGGGCTTCACGGTCGCGCCCGCGCTTCAACCCGACGGAGCCGCCGACGGCGACGATGGCCCGTCGATCGAGACCAAAGCTCAGATCCTCGCCCTGATCGGCACCCTCGCGATCTTCCTGCTGATCCTCGAGCTCGTTCGGCGCCGACGGCTGGTCGAGCGCTACGCGCTGCTGTGGATGTCGGCGGCGCTGGCGCTCTTGGTGCTGGCGATCTGGACCGAAGGGCTCGAGGTAATCGCCGACCTGATGGGAATCACCGAGCCCGCCAACGCGATCTTCATCCTCGCCTTCGGCGTCGTCTTCCTCTTGCTGCTGAACTTCTCGGTCGCCACCTCGCGACTCTCCGAAGAGACGAAGATCCTCGCCCAGGAGGCGGCGCGACTCGACCACGAACTGCGCTTTCACCGCGGCGAGACCGCCGCCTCGAACGGCGCCTCAGCGCTTGGGGGAACCGAGGACCAGGAGCACGAGCGCCCAGTAGGAACGCAGGGCGACGCCTAAGACGGGCGAGCGCCCGGCGGCGCCGAGGTAGGGCGAATCGAGCTCGGCGCCGAGCGTGCTGGCGAAAGCGGCGGCGCCGACGCTGCGCCCGCGCTGGATCTCGCGGCGCTCGCGCAGCAGGCGCGGAAGCCAGACCACGGTAGTCCTCCAGGCGGCGACCTTCTCGTCGAGCCAGCCGCCTCGAGCGGCGACCGCGATCAGGGCGAGCTCGGTCGCCAGCAGCGCCGGCGCCAGCAGCGCCAGCAGCAGCGCCGGATAGGTGCGAATCAATGTCGCCCAGCGGTTGCGCTCCAGCCATTGCCATTTCTGTGAGCCCTTGGCGAACTCGTAGGCATGGTCGACGCGCGCCCGCGACTCAACGCCGAGGCGTCCCCCGCGCAGGCGCAAGCGCAGCGAGAGGTCGACGTCCTCGTGATAGAGAAAGAACTCGCTCGCCATCGCACCGGCTGCGAGGTAGGTGGCGCGCGGCAGCGCCAGGCAGGCGCCCGAGACGAACCCGGGCTGCGTTTGAGCGCGCATCGCCTCCTCGCCCGCCTCGCCGACGCGCTCGCCGGAGCCGCCGGCCCAAGCGATGCCGGTGAAGTGGACGACACCGCCCCGGGTGTTGATCTCAGTGCCGCCGGCGCAGGTGACCAGGCCTTGCCACGCTGCCCACCCCCGCCCCTCGGTCAGCGGCAGCTCGATCGCGTCGCGCCAGCCGGGCGCGGGCACCGCGTCGGGGTTCAGCAGGCAAAGCAGCTCGCCACTCGCCGCTCGCGCTCCCTGGTTGCAGGCGGCTGCAAAGCCGAGGTTGGCGCCCGTCTCGATCACGATCGCCTCCGGCGCCAGCTCGCGTACCGCTGCTGCACAGCCGTCGCTCGAGGCGTTGTCGACGACGATGAGCTCATCGTCCTCGCGCAGCTGAGCCCCGAGCGCACGCACGGTCGGCTCGACCGCAAGGCGCGAGTTGTGCGTGACGATGACGACGGAGAGGCTAGGCATCGGCGAGCGCCGACGCTAAAGCAATCGCCTCAACGAGTTCGCCTGACCAACGAGTGATGAATTCCTGGGGCATAGACCGCGAAACTCATCAACCGAGTTGACCGGCGGGTACGAAGCCGGCGAGCGGATTCGAACCGCTGACCCCTTCATTACGAGTGAAGTGCTCTACCAACTGAGCTACGCCGGCGCGGTCGCCAGTCTAGAGGCGACGCAGGAGCCGACTAGCGATCGGCCAGCTTGTAGCCGACCCCGCGCACCGTGAGCACGAGCTCGGGCTCTTGGGGGTCGCGTTCGACCTTCTGGCGCAGGTTCGAGATATGGACGTCGCAGGCGCGAACGTCCCCCGCGAACTCCGACTGCCACAACTCCTCCATGATCTCGAGGCGGCTGAAGACCTGCCCGGGTCGCTCGGCGAGCAGGCGCAGGACCTGAAACTCAGAGCGTGTCAGGTTGACCGGCTCGCCGCGGATCGAAACGAGGTGGCGGGCGAGGTCGATGCGCACCGATCCCGCCTCGATCGTCTTCGCCTCGCGCACCGAACTGGTGCGGTCGAGCTCGCGGCGACGCAGCTGGGCGCGCACCCGGCCGAGCAGCTCGCGGACCGAGAACGGCTTAGTGACGTAGTCGTCGGCGCCAACCTCGAGCCCCACCACCTTGTCCACCTCCTGGTCCTTTGCGGTCAGCAAGATGATCGGAACCGGACTGCGCGCGCGCACGTCGCGGCAGATGTCGAGGCCCGAGCGCCCGGGCATCATGATGTCCAAGATCAGCAGGTCGAACCCGGGATCCTCGCCGCCGAGCTTGCCGTCGGCGTCCTCGCCGTCGACCGCGAGCGTGACATCGAACCCTTCCTGAGCCAGCGCGTAGCCGACGGCGTCGCGCACCGAAGGCTCGTCGTCTGCGATCAGGATCCGGTCGCTCATGAAAGGATCACTGATTCCTGATCAGCGTGGGCCCGGGGGCGCACGGCATCGAGCTGGGCGTGGCCGGCGGGCGAAGCCCATGCTGGTGAGCATGGGCGAGTCCGACGGGCGCGATCCAGCGAAGTTGTCCGTGCGTCATCCGGGTGCGCGGGGATCGGGAATCATTGATCAAACCTCACAGTACTCACACTCGCGCGGTCGTCGTGAAGGCTGTCATTCACGCGACGGGGGTGGTTGCCGGGCGGGCGGCGCGCAGCTGGACCCAGAATGTCGAGCCCTCGCCCTCGGTGGACTCGACGCCAAGCTCGCCGCCCATGACGTCGACCATGCGCCGCGCGATCGACAGTCCAAGGCCGAAGCCTTCCTTCTCCAGCGACCCCGGGCCGCGATAGAAGCGCTCGAAGATGCGGGCCACCTCCTCGGGCGCGATGCCGGTACCGGTGTCGGTAACTTCGATCCGCACCTCGCCGGGGCCACCCGCGATCGCTCGCAGCGTTACTTTGCCCGGCGGCGGTGTGTTCTTGAAGGCGTTTGTCAGCAGCCCGATCAGCACCTGGCGCAGCAAGACGCGGTCGCCCGTGGCGACCAGGTCGGCACCGCAATGAACCTCCACCGCGATCCCCTCGGGTGCGGCCACGGCCTCGCCTGCCTCATCGACGACGAGGGCAACGTCGAGCGCCTCGTTGCCGCCCTCGCCGACGGCCTCCATCCGTGCCAGCGTCAACAGCGATTCGGTCAGGCGGCTGATTCGTTCGGAATCCTCGGAGAGGCGCCCGAGGAAGTGATCGCGCGCCTCCGGATCGTCCTTCGCGCCGGCGCGAAGGACCTCCACAGCCCCCGAGATCCCGGCGATCGGGTTGCGCAGCTCGTGGGCGGCATTGGAGACGAAGTCTCGCTCGGCGACCTCGCGCTGAAGCTCGTCGGTGCGATCGCGAACGACTGTGAGCACGGCGTCCTCGGCCGGCAACCGGCGCGCGTTGAGCGCGTACACCCGCTCGCCCACCCGAAGCGCGTCGCTCTCGGCCACGGTGACGCGGGCAGCGCGGCGAAGCCACGGGATCAGGGGCGCGATCGCGCGCCCGTCGGAGTCGATCAGCTCCGCTGCCGCCGCGTTGAAGAAGCGGACCTCGCCGTCGGGCTGGACGACCATGACCGCGTCCGAGAGCGCTTCGAAGATCGCCGAGAGGCGGTCGCGCTCCTCGCGCAGCGCGCTGAAGGTCTGGCGCAGCGCGCCGCGCATCGTCTCCAGGGCGCGGCCAAGGTCGGTGATCTCGTCGCGACCCCCAGGCGCTTGCAGAGGCTCGTCGAGGTCACCCTCGGAGATCCGCGCGGCGCTGTCGGCAAGACGCTTGATCCGCGAGGTGATCGCGCTGGCGATCAGAAACGAGATCAGGATCGCCACCGCCAGCGCCGCCGCCAGCGCGGTCAGGCGCTCACTGCGCAGCGCGTCGAGCGCCTCCTCCACCTGCGGCGAGGGGGTCGAGCGGCTCAGCAGGACGCCGTCGATGCTGCCGTTGCGCAGGATCGGCACGGCCACCAGCGCCACGCCGCCGGGAAGCTCCTCGACGAAAACCCCGCCGATCGCCCCCGCCGAAACCGCGCGCCGCGTTTTCGGCACGTCGGCCAGCGCCACCCCGCCGGAGCGCTCCGGGCTCGTCAACACGCCCTTGGCGTCGAAGACCCAGGCCGAGAAGCCCTCCTCGAGAATGCCCGCAAGCGTCGCCACATCCCGCCGCGGTCGATCACCGATCTCCCCCGCGAGGCTGTCCGTGCGCCCCAAGGCAAGCTGCGTGAGCTCGTCGTCGGCGACCTGCTCGCGGCTGTCGGAAACGAGCAGGTAGGAGAGCCCGGCCGCGATCATGGCCACCGCGGCGAAGGCGAACGCCAAGTAGAGGCGAACGCCGAACGGCCTGCGGCGAGCCGAACGACTGCGGGTTCGAGGCATGTGCGGATTATCTACCGCTCACGGACGACCTCGGGATCTGTGAGTTCAGCAGCCGCTGTCGGGGATGGTCGAGGTGTTCTTGACCACACACTCGAGAAAGTCGGTCGCGTTGTAATGCGGAGTCGATGCTCCGACCGATCCGGGCAGCTCCCAGGTGCCCGCGTAAGCGCTCTTAGTGATCGAGGCGCCAGAGTTCATGTACAGCGACTTCGCGGCGATGGCGCCGCAGACGTGCGGTCCGCTGTTGATAAGCAGGTTGGTCGTCGGCGCGTAGAAGATGAAGCTGTGGTTGCAGTCGAACCACTGCCCGCCGGAGTTGAAGTCGACCTTGGTCGTCGTGGTCGAGCTGTGGATCAAGAGCGCCAGGGTCGCCCTGGTCCCGCTCAGAGTGACCGGCCTGATGTCGGATCCCGAGTTGTTGAGGAATGGCTGATCAATGCCGCCGCAGAGGTTGGGCGGGCCGAACCAGATGTTCACGGTCGCGCCGTTTCGGATGAACAATCTGGAGGCGGAGTTGAGCTCGAGCCGGCAGAGGTAGTAGTTCTGCGTCACCCCGGCCTGGCCGAGGGTGATCGAACACTCCGAGTTGACCGTCAGCCACTTGCTCGATGACGAGTAGGTCCAGCAGCCGCTGCCGATCTGCGCGTTGTCGTTGGTGGTGCTGGCGGGAGTCGTGTCGACGTCGGGCAAGGTGAAGTCGGGCGTCGTCCCGGTGCAGCTGATCGTGCTGGCGCCGTTGATGAAGATGGAGGAGTACTGGGCTTCTTCGCAGTTGATCTTGGACCCGCTGTTGAGGCTCAAGGCGCCGTTGGTGCCGATGTTGGCGGTGACCGTCGGACCGGAGTTCAGCGTGATCGAGTCCTTCGCGAGGACCTGGAACTGGTCGAAGGGAGTGACGCCGCTCGGCGGCGGGTTGGCGACGTAGGTGGTGCCGACCTTGACCCGGCGTGTGACCCCGTCAAAGACTCCGGTGGAGACGATCGTCAGCCCGCCCGGGCTCACCGCCGCTGGCTTGACGTCGTAACGGTAGGTGCCGCCGGCCGTCGTCGCGGTCACCGGCGCACACCAACCCGCAGGCTGTGGAGGATCGGCAAGCGGTCCGGACTCGTCGAGGTAGGCCTGGCCGCCGTCGCCCTCGGCGATGCACGGCTTCAGCGCGGTCGTGGTGTAGCTGTTGTAGCGAAGAAGCGCTTGGCTGATGCCTGCCTCGGCGACGCCGAAGGCAGACTTGGTGTTGGTGTCGCGGGTCGTGCCGGTGCCCGCGCTGACCGAGGAGACGATCATCGCGGTCCCGAGCCCGAACGCGGCGAGCATGCCCAGCATGACCGTCGGAAGGGCGAATCCGGCTTCAGCTCGGATGCGGGGCGAAATCGGGATGTCGAGTGACCGCATCAACCCTCCATCGACGTTTCCGACGGAGACCGTTAAAAACATCCGTCTAGGCCGCGGCAGAGCGGAAAACTAGCCGCGTAAGAGGAACGCGATCCGAAAGCTGAGCGCTTCCAGCGCGAGCTGCTCGGAGACGTTGACCGTAAGCCGGCGGCGCGTCTCCATCACGAGCTCGGCGGCCCGCCGGGCGCGACGCGGGTCGAGCTCGGCCGCGTCGCGCTCGAGCTCGGCAACGCGATCGCTGTTGAGCACGAACTCGGCGGCACCGTCGCCAACGGCGGCGAGATCGCGTAGCCAGGCGCCGAGCAGGGCAAGTCCGAGGTCGAGGGCCGCCGTCCGTGCTCGGCGAGAGACACGCTTGGCGAGCTCCTCGGCATCACGGGCGCGCTTTCGCGCGGCCTGCCCGGTGCGCTCGGTGGCCTCCTCCTCGACCCCTGCGGCACGGTCGCGAACCTCGTCGGCAGCCAGCTCTCCGGCCTGCTCGGCGGCGATCGTGAGTGCGAGCCACGGCGCCCCGCCGAGCTCGCCCGAACGAGCCGAATGAGCCAGCTCCTCGACCGCCGCGCGCATCGCGGCGCCCTCGGGCGCAAGCAGGAAGCGGGCGCGCTCTCCATCGCCGCCGCAAAGCCGCGACGCGGCTCGGCGCGTGGCGGCATCGTCGCGCCCGTCGAGGCGCGCCTCGATCGCCTCGGGAGCCAAGCGTGAGAAGGTCACGGTGCGACAGCGCGAGCGCACGGTCTCCAGCAGCGCTTCGGGCTCGGCACTGACGAGGATCAGGTGGGCGAAGGGGGGCGGCTCCTCCAGTGTTTTCAGGAGGGCGTTCTGGCTTTCCTCGGCCAACGTCTCCGCCGCTTCGATAACGAAAACTCGGCGTTCGCCCTCGAACGGGCGATAGGCCACCGCTGAGATCACGCGCTCGCGCACCTCTTCGACCAGATGCTGGACTCCGGGCGGGCGCAACCAGACGAGGTCGGGATGCGGCGACGGATCCGCGAGGGCGCGGCGGCGGGCGTCGTCAGGGTCGGGCGCGCCGTCGGCAAGCAGTTCCGCCGCCAGAGCGCGCGCCGCCGCACGCTTGCCCGAGCCGGCCGGCCCTACAAGCAGGTAGGCATGAAAGGGGTCGGCGACCGCAATCGCCATCGCGAAGCGGGCGCCGGGCTGCTCGGCCGTGGCCGTTTCGATCGACGGCGGGATTTGGGCGCTTGTGGTGGTCATCTCAAGATTGCGCGAGATTCGATCGCCCGAACGGCGGCAGTAAAGGGAGGGAGTCGGCTAAATCCGGTCGGGCTACAGACGTCAACGACGTTATCCACCTATAGCGAGGCAAAAGTCGACCACGTCCGTTCCGGGCTCGCTGCGACGCCTTGACCGCCTTCACCGCTCCCTTCACCGCTGCCGTTGACGGACCGCCTCCATCACCCGATCATGCACGTCGTCCGGCTCACCGGCTCCGTCGATGACCACGATCCGCTGCGGGTGGCTCTTGGCCAACTCGTCATAGGCAGCCGCCACCTCACGCTGAAACTCGATCCCGCGCGCTTCGAAGCGATCGTCGCCGTCGCGCCCTCCTTTCTCGACGCGTTGCTGGCCTCGGCGCTGAGCCTCCTGCGCGTCGATCCGGATCAGCAAGCGTCAGGTCGGGTACGCAGCCACCGACGACGAGCGTGTTCATCTGCTCGACCAGCTCGCGCCCGATCTCGAACGCGCCGCGGCCCTCGCGGCCGGGCTCATCAACGTAGAGCTCTCCCAGCGCCGCAGCTTGGTAGGCAACGGTGGAGTCGATGTAGCGATCGCAGACGATCTCGCGCCCCTGATCGGCGGCGGGTCCAATCACCGTCGCCGCAAGCTGAGCCCGCGCGGCGCCGAAGAGCAGCAGCTCCGCTCCGATGTTGAGCTCCAGGTCCGGGGTCTTGAGAATCTCGCGAATGCGCTCACCGGCATCGGTGCCGCCGGGCTCACGCAAGAGCAGCGTCTCGGGGCCGAGCGCCTCGGCCAGCAGCGCCGCCTGCGTCGTCTTGCCGGAGCGGTCGATGCCCTCGAGGGTGATGAACACCGGGCGGCGCTAACGGCTCTAGGTCCGGGCCCGCTTGGTCCGCGCCGTCGTCGGCGCGGGCTTCTTCGGCCGTCTGCGCCCGCCGCCCTTGGCCGGCTGCTTCGGGGCATCGGCATCAGCGGGGGCCGTCTCTTCCGCGCCGTCGTCGCCAGCGGCCTTGGCCTTCTCCCGGGCCTCCTTGGCGGCCTCGCGCTCGGCACGCTTCTCGCGCATCTCGACCATCGTCGGGCAGTCGTCGTTGAGACAGAGCTTCCACGGACGCCCGGGCCCGCGCTTCTTCACCGTCAGCCGCGGGCGCTCGCCGCAGACCGAGCAGACCTCCTCGAGCCGCCAGAGCTCAAAGAAACGTCCCGGTAGCGGACCGCTGACGCGACACGAATCGGGCGACTCGGGGTCGTCGCGATTCCAGCCCTCGCACCCGTACATCCGCTTGCCGCCCTTGAGGTCGATGATCCGCAGCCGATTGGGCTCGCCGTTTTCGCGCTTGCGCCCCGCCTGCTCGCAGACCTTGCAGGGACCGAGGAACTTGTCCTCGTCCATCCCCTCCCAGATCTGCTTGGCGAGGTCGTCCTTTTTTTCCTCGAGCTCGGTGGTTGTCGTGTGCAGCATCTCGCGGCTGATCCGCACGACCTCGTCCTTGGAAGTCTCGCCGGCGGCGATCTTGTCCATATCGAGCTCGAGCTCGGCCGTCATCTCCGGCGTCGCCATCCGCGGCACGTACTCGTGAAAGGCCTTGTACAGCGCGATCCCCGTCTCCGAGGGAATCGGCGGGTTGGCGTAGGCATAGCCGCGGTCGTAGAGCTTCTGAATGATGTCGGCGCGCGTCGCCTTGGTCCCGAGGCCGCGCTCTTCCATCAGCTCGATCAGCTTGCCCTGGCTGATCCGCGAAGGCGGCTGAGTCTCCTTGTCGACGATCCAAGGCTCACCGTCGATCTCGAGGCTCTGACCTTCGGCCAGCGCCGGAATCTCATCGTCGGAGGAGCGGGCGTAGGTGTAGATCGAGGCATAGCCGGGGTCGACGACGACCGAGCCGCGAACGAAATACGTCTCCGAGCCCGCCTCGATGTCGGCGCGCGTCGACTCGGTGATCATCGGCTCCGAGAAGGTGGCGAGAAAGCGCCGCACGACGAGCTCATAGACGCGCCGCTTGGGGCCCTCGAGCGCGTTGGGATAGACCGCCTGGGTCGGGTAGATCGGCGGGTGGTCGGTCGTTTCCTTCTTGCCACGTGTGGCAACGAGCTCGCCCTTGTCGAGCAGGCCCTTGGCGGCGTCGAAGTCGGGGATGCGCACAAGCGCGCTGACCAGCTCGCGCGTGTTCAGCGACTTCGGATAGACCGTGTTGTCGGTACGCGGATAGGAGATGAAGCCGTCCATGTAGAGGTCCTCGGCGATCCGCATCGCCGCCGCGGGAGTGATGCCCAGGCGGGAGGAGGCGTCGGTCGTGAACGCGGTCGTGTTCAGCGGCGTCGGCGGCTTGCGCGTGTTTCGCTTCGAGGAGACCTCCTTGACGACGCCCGGGCTCTTGGTCCCGGCCAGAGCCGCGTCGGCCTCGGCCTTGTCCCAGAACTTGTCGGTCGCATGGTGGGCCTCGAAGCTGCCGTCGGGGTGAGAGAAGTTCGCAAACAGCTCCCAGAAGGGCTTGGCGACATGGGCGCGGCGCTCGAGCTCGCGCTCGACGATCAGCGCCAGGGTCGGGCTCTGGACGCGGCCGACCGATAGGAAGTTGGAACCAAAGCGCCGGCTTGCGAGCGACACGGCGCGGGTCAGCGTCGCGCCCCAGATCAGGTCGATGTCCTGGCGCGCGGAACCGGCGTAGGCGAGGTCGTATGAAAGCTGGTCGAGGTTCGAGAAGGCGCGCTCGATCTCCTCCTTGGTCAGAGCCGAGTAGCGGGCGCGCTGGATCGGGGGCTGAGTTGCGATCAGTTCACGGGCCGGCTCGGCCCCGGCGGCGACGGAGTCGTCACCGGCATTTGTTGTGGCGACGCCGGGGTTGACCTCGAGGATCTGCTGCAGCGCCTCGAGGCCGATGAGCTCACCCTCGCGGTCGTAGTCGGTGGCGATCACGATCGAGTCGGCTTCCTTGGCCAGCTTGCGCACCGCCTTGACCACGTTCTTGTCGGTCGGCTCGGGCACGAGCTGGGCGTCGATCAGGTCATGCAGGTCGGTTTCCTGCCAGTTCGAATAGCCCTCGGGAAAGGCGACACCCATGACGTGACCCTTGAGGCCGACCGTCATCTGCGGGCCGGTTTCGTCGGTCCAGGTATAGAACGGAACCTTGTATGTGGCGTCGTCGGACGCCTCGCCACCACTGAGGATCTCGGCGATCTTCTTGGCGGAGTTGTTCTTCTCGGTGACTATCAGTCGCATTTCGGCGCGAGAGTAGCAGGGGGTTCTAACGGCCCAACTAAGTACTACCGGCGCCGGCGACCGCTTCGGCGGGGGTCATGTGCCCCGCGTATCCTCGCCCGCTTGGCCGACTTGGTGATCTTCGATTGCGATGGCGTCCTGGTCGATTCCGAGCCGATCACCTGCGCGGTGATGGCTGCCTGCCTGACCGAGATCGGCCTTTCGACGACGACCGAGCAGTGCATGGCCGACTACGTCGGCAGCTGGTGGCCCGACGCCGTCGCAGACATCGAAGCCAAGCTCGGCCATCCCTTGCCCGACGGCTTCACCGAGCAGTACCGAGCCCGCCAGAACGCCGCCCTGGCCGAGGGTGTGGAGCCGGTTGCCGGCGTGGTCGAGGTGCTCGATCAGCTCGCGGGAACGCCGATCTGCGTCGCCTCCAACGGCACCCATACGAAGATGGAGATCACGCTCGCCTCGGCCGGGCTCGCCGAGCGCTTTCAAGGCCGCATCTTCAGCGCCACCGAGGTCGAGCGCGGTAAGCCCGCGCCCGATCTCTTCCTCCACGCAGCGACGACGCTCGGCGCCGAGCCAGCGGCGTGCGCGGTTGTCGAGGACTCGCCGCTGGGGATCGAGGCAGCGCTCGCCGCCGGTATGGCCGCCTTCGCCTATACCGGTCACGTCGAGGCGAGCATCCTCGCCGCAGCCGGGGCGATCACGTTCGAGGCGATGGCCGAGCTGCCAGCGCTGCTCGAAGGCTGACGGCGGGTCAAATCGTCAGCAGCCCTGCGCCACGCACTAACCTCAGCACCGTGCCCGCTCAGTCCTATCCAGGCAAGGAGTGCGTGTGCCAGTTTCGCCGCGGCATCTGCGATCAGAGCTGCGTCCGCGGCATGCTCGAGACGCCGTTCTACATCGCCTGCCTGCGCCTCTCGGGCCGCGACTGCCTCGTCGTCGGCGGCGGCGAGATCGGGCTGGAGAAGGTCGACGGCCTGCTCGCCTGCGACGGCAAGGTGACCCTGGTCGCACCCGAGGCGACCGCCGAGCTGCGCGCGCTCGCCGACGAGGGCTCGATCACCTGGGAGCGGCGCGAATACGAGGCCGCAGACCTCGAGGGCAAGTTCCTGGCGATCGCCGCCACCGACGACACCGACGTCAACATCTCCGTCTACGACGACGCCGAGCGCCGGGCGATGCTGGTCAACGTCGTCGACGTGCCCTCGCTCTGCAACTTCATCCTGCCGGCGATCGTGCGCACCGGGCCGCTGGCGATCGCGATCTCGACCGCCGGCGCCTCGCCGGCGCTGGCGAAGCGGATCAAGCGCGAGATCGCCGACAGCTTCGGCGAGCCCTACGCGCGGCTGGCGGTGATGCTCAACGACGCCCGCGGCTGGGCGAAGGCGACGCTGCCGACCTACCAGGACCGCAAGGCCTTCTTCGAGGGGATCGTCAACGGCGATCCCGATCCGATCGAGCTGGTCCGCGACGGGCGCGAGCGCGAGGTGCTCGCGCTGATCGAAGCGGCGAAGGAGGCCACGGCGCGCCGTCGGCCCCCGTGAACCCGCTCGCGTCTACATCGGCTCGTCGTCCTGATCGCCTCTCGATCGGTGCGGATCCCGCCACACGCGACCCGCAAGTGCCACCTGCGGCGCCCAGGTCGAGCTCGGCATGGCGTGCCAGGTCTGCGACTGCCGGTTGATCAACTGAGACGAGACTCGGCGACTCCGACCTCGAGGTCTCGGAGATCTCACTCGGCTCCTGGCTCACCTACTCGGGCGGTGTCGAGCGCGAGCAGACCGAGGCCTGCACCCGCGCCGCCTTCGACGCCGGGATCAACTTCTTCGACACCGCCAACGTCTACGGCACCGGCGCCGCCGAGGAGGCCTGGGGCGAGATCCTCTCCGACTATGACCGCGACTCCTACATCCTCGCGACCAAGGTCTACTTCCCGATGTCGGAGTCCGACCGCGGGCTCTCGGCCGAGCAGATCGCAAAGCAGATCGACGCCTCGCTGCAGCCGGCTGCGCACCGACTACGTCGACCTCTACCAGTGCCATCGCTTCGACATCGACGACGCCGATCGAGGAGACGATGGAGGCGCTGACCGCGGTCGGTCGAGTCCGGCAAGGCGCGCTACATCGGCTTCAGCGAGTGGACGCCGGAGCAGATCCGGCGCGGCGCTCGAGGTCGCCGGGCGCGGCCAAGTTCGTCTCCTCCCAGCCGCAGTACAACATGATCTGGCGCGCGCCCGAGGCCGAGGTCTTCGCGCTCTGCGCCGAGCAACGGCATCTCGCAGATCGTCTGGTCGCCGCTCGCCCAGGGCGTGCTCACCGGCAAGTACGACGCCGGGCGAGCCGCCGCCGTCCGGCTCGCGCGCGGCCAGCGACGAGATGAGCGACTTCGCGATCGAGCGCTACATCGAGCGACGAGGTGCTCGAGGCGGTCGCAGCGGCTGCGCCCGATCGCCGACGAGGCGGGGCCTGTCGATGGTCGCAGCTCGCGCTGGCCTGGATCCTGCGCCGCGAGCGAGGTCGCCTCGGCGATCATCGGCGCCTCGCGGCCCGAGCAGGTGCACGACAACGCCGCGGCCTCCGGCGGTCGAGCTCTCGGACGACACGCTCGCGGCGATCGACGAAGCGCTCGCCGGCCACACGATCGAAGGCCAGCGCCTGGGCAACAACGCCAGCGAAGGCGTGCTGCACCGCTAGCCGGCGGCCGCCGGCCGGGCCCGAACGCGACCATCGCCGGCGTTACGGTGCGGCGATGCCGGTCTCGTTGCTGCTCGCCCACCTCGGCCTTCACGGCGGGGAGAATCCGCTCAGCGGGCTCTTTACCGACCTGCTCTTTTTGGCGGGGCCGGTGCTGGTACTCGGCGCGGCCTGGCTGTACGTGCACCGGGCCAGCCGATGAGAGCCGCATGGCGCAGGTTCTGGGCCTGGTACGAGCGCCACTACACGCTCAACATCTCGATCGCCGCCGGGCTCTTCGTGCTCCAGCTCGTGCACCTGTTTTGGCTCGGTGCCGACGTCATCGCCTACCGCCTCTTCGACGAGAGCTTCTGGGATCCCTCGCCGCTGGTCGAGCACCTGATCGTCGTCGTCGACTACACCGAGATCCCGGCGCTGATCGGAGGCTCGCTGATCTACATCAACGAGCTGCGAAAGGGGTTCGCGGCTGGACCTGTGCTGATGCTGATCTTCCTCAACTCACAGTGGTTTCACATCTTCTGGATCACCGACGAATTCATCGTCGACGAGTTCTCGGGCGCCTCGGGTGGCAGCTCCCTGCCGAGCTGGGCGGCGTGGGTCGCGATCCTGATCGACTACCTCGAGCTGCCGATCATCTTCGACACGCTGCGACGGCTGGGCGGAGCGCTGCGCGATCGTCGCGGCTCGGAGGCGGCGGAGGCGATCCGCGAAGGCTGAGGCTGCGCTATCGCGGCAGGGCGTAAAACGCGACCGCGGCGAAGTGCGCCGCGGCGGCCGCGAGCACGAGCACGTGGAAGATCTCGTGGTAGCCGAAGACGGTCGGGCTGGGATCGGGGCGGCCGGTCGCATAGACGACCGCGCCGGTTAGATAGAGCGCTCCGCCACCACCGATCAAGAGGCCGGCGATGAGCCCGGTCTCGGCGATGATCGCGGGGAAGCCGATCGCGCCGATCAGCCCGACGGTGACGTAGACGATCGCCGACACCCATTTCGGCGACGACGTCCAAGCGAGCTCGACGACGGTGCCGGCGAAAGCGCCGGCCCAGACCGCGATCAGCAGCGCCGTTGCCAGCGGGCCCTCCATCACCAGCAAAGAAAACGGCGTCACCGTGCCGGCGATGAGGACGAAGATCATCGCGTGGTCGAGGCGGCGCATCCACTGGCGCGAGGCGGGCCGCTTCCAATCGACGCGGTGATAGAGCGCGCTGACGCCGAGCAGGGCGGAGAGGCTGGCGGCGTAGATCGCGACGGCGACCGTCGCCTCGGTGCCTTTGGCGAGCAGGATCAGCGCGGTGCCGAGCAGCAGCGAGATGAAGAACGCGTACTCATGCGAGACACCGCGAAGGCGCGGCTTGATCTTCGCGATCTGCTCGGCCGCCGCCTCCTTCGCCGTGGCGACCGTGTCGGCCGCTGCGGCCTTGGCGTCGGCGAAGCCCTCGACGGCCGCCTCGCGCGCGTCGGTGACCTTCTCGACCGCGGCGTCGCGGCGCTCGCCCATCGCCTCGAGCGCAGCTTCGCGTCGATCGCCCATCGCCTCCATCGCAGCTTCGCGACGCTCGTTGAATTTCTCCCCGGGACTCATCTCGGCTCATTATCGCCCGAGCCCCCGATGACTGGCAAGTCATACCGGTTTCGCCGCTACATCTAGTGTGAGGTCGTGGGAGGACAACACTAGTTCAAGTAGAATCCATAGTCATGGAATGCACGAGATGCGAGGGGCCGACCCGAGTCTTGGAGAGCCGTAGAGCCGAGGCCGGCGCCGCTCTGCGGCGACGCCGGGAGTGCTCAGCGTGCGGGCATCGCTTCACGACCTTCGAGCGTCACGCTGCCGAGCCGTTTTATGTCGGCAAGCGCGACGGCGAGCGCCAGCGCTTCGACCGCACGAAGCTGCGGGCGGCGCTGCTTCGCTCCACCCACAAGCGTCAGGTCTCAGCCGCGGACGTCGAGGCACTCGTCGACCGCGTCGAGCTCGCGATCGCGTCTGCCGGCGGTGAGCTCGCGGCGTCGCGGATCGGCGAGCTCTGCGTCGACGGATTGCGCGAGCTCGACTTCGGCGCCTACCTGCAGTTTCTCGGAACGCTGCCATCGCCTGACGCCGCTGGCGGATCGAACCCGGAGTTTGCGGTTTCGTCGTCGGCGGGTTCCGTCCGCGGCGCCGGGCAGAGTGCATCGTTACCACCTAAACCAGCTTCGTAGGACGAGATAGAGGAGAAGAGGATGCCGGAAAGTGCTGCAAATACCGCAAATGTGAGCGAGGACGGCCTGCGCTGCGCCCGCCACCACACGACTCCGGGGGTCCACCCCTTCGACGAGATCGAGTGGGAGCTTCGCGACGCCGTCATCGGCGACCCGGCCAATCCCGCCTTCGAGCAGCACGGCGTCGAGTTCCCCAAGTCTTGGTCGCAGAACGCGACGAACATCGTCGCCCAGAAATACTTCCGCGGGCGCCTCGGATCGGACGAGCGCGAGAGCTCGGTCAAGCAGATGATCGCCCGCGTCGCCGGCACGATTGCCGGCTGGGGGCGTGACGGCGACTACTTCGCCTCCGCCGAGGACGCCGACGCCTTCGAGGCCGAGCTCACCCACATCCTCTTGCATCAGAAGGCCGCCTTCAACAGCCCCGTCTGGTTCAACGTCGGCTTCGAGGAGCACCCTCAATGCTCGGCGTGCTTCATCCTCTCGGTCGACGACACGATGGAGTCGATCCTCGCCTGGAACACCAAGGAAGGCACGATCTTCCGCGGCGGCTCGGGCTCGGGCATCAACCTCTCCAACATCCGCGGCTCGGTCGAGCACCTCTCCAAGGGCGGCCTCGCGTCAGGCCCCGTCTCCTTCATGCGCGGCGCCGACGCCTGGGCGGGCACGATCAAGTCCGGCGGCAAGACCCGGCGCGCCGCGAAGATGGTCGTGCTCAACGTCGACCATCCCGACATCGAGCACTTCATCTGGTGCAAGGCCGACGAGGAGAAGAAGGCAGAAGCGCTTCGCGATGCCGGCTTCGACATGTCGATCGACGGCGAGGGCTTCACCTCGATCCAGTACCAAAACGCCAACAACTCGGTTCGCATCACCGACGAGTTCATGCAGGCAGTCGCCGACGACGCCGACTGGGATCTGATCGCGCGCAACGGCGGCGAGGTGGTGAAGACGCTGCCTGCCCGCGACCTGATGAACCAGATCGCCGAGGCGGCGTGGCGCTGTGCGGATCCCGGCGTGCAGTACGACACCACGATCAACCGCTGGCACACGAGCCCGGAGTCGGGGCGAATCAACGCATCCAATCCCTGCTCCGAGTACATGCACGTCGACAACTCGGCTTGCAACCTCGCCTCGATCAACCTGATGAAGTTCCGTCGCTCAGACGGCTCCTTCGACGCCGCCGAGTTCGAGCAGACGGTCGACATCGTCTTCCTCGCCCAGGAGATCGTCGTCGGGCCCTCGAGCTACCCGACCGAGGAGATCGGCAGCAACGCCCGCGCCTTCCGCCAGCTCGGCCTCGGCTATGCCAACCTCGGCGCGCTGCTGATGTCCGACGGCGTCGCCTACGACTCCGACGAGGGTCGCAACATCGCCGGCGCGATCACGGCGCTGATGACGGGTCGCGGCTATCGCAAGTCGGCCGAGATCGCCGCCGCGGTCGGCACCTACGACGAGTACCCGAAGAACCGCGAGGCCCACAACTCAGTCATGCGCATGCATCGCGACGCCTCATACGAGCTCGACGCCGACGGCGTCAAGGGCGAGCTCGTCGAGGCTGCGCAGCGCAGCTGGGACGAAGCGGTCGAGCTCGGCGACGAGCACGGCTACCGCAACGCTCAGGCGACGGTTCTTGCGCCTACGGGAACGATCAGCTTCCTCATGGACTGCGATACGACGGGCATCGAGCCCGACTTCTCGCTGGTCAAGTTCAAGGAGCTGGTCGGCGGCGGGCAGATGACGATCGTCAACCAGACGGTGCCGATGGCGTTGCACACGCTGGGCTACTCAGACAACGAGGTCGATCAGATCGTTGCCTACATCAACGACAAGGGGTCGATCATCGGCGCCCCCGCGCTCAAAGACGAGCACCTGCCGGTGTTCGACGTCGCCGTCGGCGAGCGGGCGATCTCGCACATGGGTCACATCAAGATGATGGCCGCGGCGCAGCCGTTTCTCTCGGGAGCGATCTCGAAGACGGTCAACCTGCCGCAGACGGCGACGGTCGACGACATCGCCGACGCCTACACCGAGGGCCACAAGCACGGCCTCAAAGCGCTGGCGATCTACCGCGACGGCTCGAAGACCGCGCAGGCGCTTCGCACCGATGCCCAGGATTCAGACGACGCCGACGCAGAGGCGGCGGCGCCACTGCCCGAACGCCGCAAGATGCCGGCCGAGCGCGAGTCGATCACGCACAAGTTCTCGATCGCCGGCCATGAGGGTTACATCACCGCCGGCAAGTACGAGGATGGCTCGATTGGCGAGATCTTCCTCACCGACATCGGCAAGGAGGGCTCGACGATCAAAGGCATGATGAACGCCTTCGCCACCGCGGTCTCGATCGGCCTCCAGTACGGGGTGCCGCTGGAGACGCTGGTGAAGAAGTTCAGCTACATGCGCTTCGAGCCGGAGGGGATCACCGGCAACCCGGAGATCCCGTTCGCGAAGTCGATGCCCGACTACATCATGCGCTGGGTCGCGAGCCGCTTCATCGAAGACCTCGACGACCTCGAAGACCTCGGCATCATGACCAAGGAGGTGCGGGCTCGCAAGGAAGCGCAGCTGGCGATCTTCACCGACGACACGGCCGGGCCGGCGGACGCCGGCAACGGTGGCAATGGCGCCAACGGCCACGCCAACGGCTCCGCGGAACCGGTCGAGACGATCCACCAGCCGGGTAAGACGGTCGCGGCGGCGGCGGCGATGACCGACACCCCGCCGGTCGTCCCGGCCAAGGTCAGCCGCGGCGGCGACCTCGGCCCGGCGTGCGAGCAATGCGGCGGAATGATGCAGCGGACGGGCTCTTGTTATACGTGCTCGTCTTGCGGCAACAACACCGGCTGCGGCTGATGACGGGCTGGGAGGCCTCAGCTCGGCGTCATCCTCGGCTCGCGTGCGGAGCACGCTTCGCCTCGTCTTCCTTGATCTGACGCCTCCCACCTCCGTCATTGCTCGTCGGCGGCTCGGCGCGATTTCGCGTCGTCTCCACACGACGCCTTGAACCGACCCCCTCACTGACCCGTCCCGCTGACCACGGTCGAGCGGCGAGAATCACCGGCGTGCGAGTTCTCTTCCTCGCGGCTATGGCGCCGGGACGGTGTAGGTCTTCGAGCGCGCGAAGCTGCACTTGCGCTTGCCCTTCTTCAGCATCTCGACCGTGATGTAGTGCACGCCGGTCGACGCCTGCTCGATGTCGTTGGGCCCGGCGCGCGTCGTCCACTTCGCCTTCCAGCGGCCTTTGCTGTCGGTCTCGACGACGTTCATCACCGAAGGATTGTTGAACGGCGGCCCGAGCTCCTGGATGATCACGACCTCGCGCTTGGAAAGGCACGCCTCGTCCTTTGCCGTGACTCGGCCTTTGGCGCTCCAAGCGTCATCGCCGGGCAGACTCGTGCGGGTCATCTTCTCGATCACCGCCCTCGTCTTCACCGGCGCCGCCGCCGCCGGCACGGCGACCAGCAGCGCGAGGACGACGGCGACAGCAGGGAGCGCGATTCTTTTCGTCATCTGGCGGCCCGTCATGTGAGTGCTTGAGCCGACCGTATCAGCCGCGACTTCGAGGAAGCGGGCGCCCATGAGCGCACACGTTCGTCCCCGCGGCGTGCCGATCGGCACGCCGCCGGCAATTAGGCGCCCGGCGTCCCGGAGGTACGTCGCGGAACTGAGCTGCGCTGCCTACCATGCGCTCCATCGTGCGATGGCCGCGTCGATCAACCGCGCATCGACCGGGCGACGCCAAGGCCGCGGTGGCCGACCGATGGGCAGAGCCAAGGCGGCCGACTCGATGAGGCCGATGCCGAAGAGGCCGACGGCGGCCCCAACGTCGACGCCGACGAGCCGTCGCGCTGGGATTTCGAGCCGGGCACCGAGATCGCGCCCGACCGGCCGGTGATGAAGCGACTCGGTGGGGGCACTCGGTACGAGGTCTACCTCGCCTGGGACGAGCACTTGTGCGCGCTCGTGGTGGCGAAAGTTCTGCGCCCCAGCCACGTCGCCGACGCCCGCGCCCTGCTGCAGCTCGAACGCGAGGCAAAGATCATCGATCAGCTGGCGCATCCGATCCTCCTGCGGAGCTTCGGCGCTGTGCTCGACGGCCCGCACCCGCATCTGCTCGTCGAGCATCTCGAGGGCCCGACGCTTCGCCGTCTGATCAAGCGCCAAGGCGGCCTGCCGCTCGAGCAGCTCCTGCCGCTGGCGATCCACATCGCCGCCGCGCTTCATTACATGGCGCGCGAGGAGGTCGTTCACCTCGACGTCAAGCCCTCGAACATCGTCATGGCGGTGCCACCGCGCTTGATCGACCTCAGCATCGCCCGGCCGCTCGAACAAGCCGTGAAGCTTCGCGACTCGATCGGGACGGATGCCTACATGGCACCGGAACAGTGCGACCCCGTCAGCTCGCCCGGCATGATCGGCCCGCCAGCCGACGTCTTCGGCCTTGGGGCAACGCTGCACCACGCGATCACCGGTGAGCGGCCCTTCCCGCGCGAGCAGGGGGCGAGCGATTCCGAGGTGCTGACGACTCGCTTCCCTCAGCTTGCCCACCCACCGATGCCGATCGAACGCAACGTGCCGGCCGAGCTCATTGACCTCGTCACTCGGATGCTCGCTCACAACCCTGACGAACGACCTCCAGCGATGGAGGTCGCCGAGGCGCTCGAGCCACTGGTCCCAGCTCGGCCGCGGCAAAGGCGCCAGTCACCTCGCTGAACCGCTCGGCCGGATCTGATTAGGCACGCGATAGTCGGGCACTCGCTGGTCATGGCATCCGAACCGCAACAGGTCCAGGCCGCCGATCAGGGCCCGCTCGAGGTCGAGACCGACGAACGCGCGGCGCGAGCCGATTGGCGCTCGTCCGTCTACGGCACGGTCATCGTCACGCTGCTGATCGGGCTCTGGCTGATCGCCTCCGCCGGCTTGCTCGACTACACCAAGCCGGCCCTGCCGCTCATCTGGGGCATTGCAATCGCCTTGCTCAGCCTCCTGCGCCTGTTCGGGCCGAGCCGCTCGCGCACGCTCGCGCTTGCAACCGCGGCCGCCGGTGCGCTCGCTGCGATCAGCGCCCTCCTTGCCTCCGAGAGCGCGGGCGAGACCGCAAACGTCGCCCTGCTCGGGCTCGCCACGGTGATTCTCGCCCTTGTCGGCATCGCCGCCGACAGCGAGGGCCGGCGCGGCTCGCGCGCCTAAGCGCCGTCGGCCACCTCAGGCGCTGCCAGGCGCCAGCGGATCAGTCGACCTGCTGGCCGTTCGCGGTCAACGCGACGTCGATGTTGCCCTTGGTCGCGTTCGAGTACGGGCACACCGAATGCGCCGCGCGCACGAGCTCCACCGCCGCCGCGCCCTCGAGCGAAGGCAGGCTGATATCGAGCTCGACGCCGAGCTTGAAGCCGCGCTCGGACGTCGTCAGCAGGTGCACCTTGGAGTCGATCGAAAGCTGACCTGTCTCGAGCTTCTGGCGGCGGGCTACCGCGGCGACGGCATTGTCGAAGCAGGATGCGTAACCGATCGCGAAGAGCTGCTCGGGATTTGTCGCGTTCTCGGAACCCTCCGCGCCCGGAGCGCGCAGGTCGACCTCTAAGGCGCCGTCGCTGGTCCTGCCGTGGCCGTCAATGCGACCGCCGTCGACATGGGCCTCGGCCGTGTAGATCGGTTTGCTCATCGCTTCTTCCTCTCGTTGGACCGGTTGCTCGATTGGCTATCCTTACTTCAGAAAGTAAAGTTACTTCAGTCTTAGAAGCTCAGATCC
>CAVYOA010000022.1:0-103413 GCA_963769945.1 uncultured Solirubrobacterales bacterium
TTGCCGCGGCCGTAGAGCAGCTGGACCATGCGGCGGATCAGTTTCGAGATCCCGGCCCGGTAGGGGAACATGTGGATGTCCTTGTTCATGGCGAAGCGCGTCGTCACGACGGTCTGCTGGCGGGTGTACTTGCGGATCCCGCCGGCACCGTGGCGCGTGCCGAGCCCCGATTCCTTCCAGCCGCCCATCGGCAGCTCGAGCGCGACGTAGTTGATGCAGGCGTCGTTGATGCAACAGACGCCGGCCTCGATTCGCCGCGCAACCTGCTTGCCGCGGTCGAGGTCCTTGGTCCACACCGACGACTGCAAGCCGAATGGCGAGTCGTTGGCGAGGCGAACCGCCTCGTCGACGTCGCCGACCTTCATCACCGGCAGCGTCGGGCCGAAGGTCTCCTCGGTCATGCAGCTCATCGAGTGGTCGACATCAACCAGCAGCGTCGGCTCGAAGAAGTCGCCGGCGCCTTGGCGGCGCTTGCCGCCGACGAGCACCCGAGCGCCCTTCTCGACCGCGTCGGCCACGTGCGCTTCGACGATGTCGCCCTGGGCGGGCGAGGTGATCGCGCCGACCTCGACCGTGCCAGGGTCGGTCGAGACGCCTTGGCGCAACTCGCGCATCTTCGCCTCGACCTTGCCGACGAACTCGTCGTAGATCGGCGCCTCGGCATAGACGCGCTCGATCGAGATGCAGGTCTGGCCGCCGTTTTGCATCGAGTAGTAGACCGCGGCGTTGGCAGCGCGCTCGAGGTTGGCGTCGGCGAGCACGATCATCGGGTCCTTGCCGCCGAGCTCGAGGCTGACGGGGGTCACGGTCTTGCCCGCCTGCTGCATCACCTGCTTGCCGACCTCGGTCGAGCCGGTGAACATGACCACGTCGACGGCGTCGATCAGGGCACTGCCGATCGATCCGCCGGGTCCGACGACCACCTGGTAGACGTCCTCAGGCAGACCGGACTCGATCAATCCCTCGCGCATCAGCTGCGAGGTCAAGGGCGTCAGGCTCGCTGGTTTGAGCACGACCGCGTTGCCCGCGGCGAGCGCCGGGATGCAGTCGCCGAAGGAGTTGGTCAGGGGGTAGTTCCAGGGGCCGATGACGCCGATCACGCCCGCCGGCGCGTAGCGCACGACGAGCTGGCGTCCGAGCACGAACGGGTTCGAGGTCGAGACCTTCTCGTCGGCGAGGTAGCGCGGCGCCTGCTTGGCCCAGAAGCCGAAGCCGGCCGAGGCGTAGGAAACCTCGGCGAGGATCGCGTCCTCGTAGGTCTTGCCGGTCTCCGAGACGATCGTGCGTGCGATTCGGTCGGCGTTGTCGGTCGTCCACTTCTGAGCGCGGCGAAGGACGCGGGCGCGGCCTTCGAAGCCAAGCTGCTGCCAGGCGATCTGGGCGAGGCGGGCGCGCTCGACCGCGGCCGCCACGTCGGCGGGCGTCTGCTGAGCGACGTTGCCGGCCACCTCCCCGGTTGCCGGGTTTCGCACCTCCAGCATCTCGGGCGCTTTGCCGTTGGTCTCAGGCGGGGTGGCGGTCTGCATATCAGTCATGCGGCGATCCTACTTCGCCGGTCAGGCTCGGGAGAGCGCATCGCGAAGAGCGCGGCCGACTTGGTCGGCGGTGATGATGCCGCGCAGGCGACCGTCGGCATCGACGGCGGCAAGCCCTCCGAGACGGCGCAGGGCGTCGTTGCCGAGCAGCGACTCCAAGGGAGCATCGGCGCGCACGTTGAGGGTGCCGCCGGCGTCGCTTTCGAAGACCTCGCCGACGGTCTGCGAGGCGCGATTGAGCTCGGGCACCCCGTCGGCGGCCTCGCGCACGATCAGGCCACGGAAATGGTCGCCGGCGTCAACTACCGGAAACCAGGGCCAGCGATAGCGCAGGAAATACTCGTCGATTGCCCGCTCGACGCTGGTCGAGTCAGGAATCGCCACCGGCTCAGCATCCATCACGTCGGCGACGCTGATGCCCTCGATCCGGCTTGCGAACTCCGACTGCACGACGTATCCGCGCGCCGACTGTCCGAGGATGAAGCCGATCAGCGCGAGCCAGATGCCGGTGATCAGCAAATCGCCGCCGCCGAAGACGATCAACGCCAGTCCGGTTGCCAGGAACAAGTAGGAGAAGCCCTGCCCCAGGGTGGCGGCGAACTTGGTCGCCCGAGTTCGATCCCCGGTCAGCTTCCAGGCTGCCGCCCGGGCGATCCGCCCGCCATCGAGCGGAAACGCCGGGATCAGGTTGAAGATCAGGACCAGCAGGTTGATGCTGGCAAGCCAGGAGACCATCGCGACTATGCCGGAGGTCTCGGGGTCGCTGACGCGCAGCGCCTCGAGGAACTCGTCGGGCCCCGCGACGGCGATCCCGATCGCGCTGCACGCGACTGCGATCAGCAGAGTGACCGCAGGTCCGGCGGCGGCGACCTTGAACTCGGTCGCGGCCGAGTCGGTGTCGCGCGACATCCGCGCCACCCCGCCGAACAGCCACAGCGTGATCTCGGTGATCGCGATCCCGTTTCGCATCGCGACTACGGCATGGCCGAGCTCGTGCAGCAGGATCGAGGCGAAGAACGCAAGCGCCGAGGCGACAGCGAGCATGTATGGGCCGATCGCCGACTCGTCGGCGCCGAGCACATCGCGGTAGAAGCCCGAGAGCCAGATGATGACCAGGAACAGGACCAGGAACCAGGAGTAGTCGACTCCGATCCTGATCCCGCGCAGATGCATGAGCGTTAACTGGCTGCGGGCTCGCATGCCCTGATCCTAGGCGTCGAGCTTCGCCAAGGCCGGTCAGTCGGCGCAGGCGTACAAGTCGTTCGCGGGGATTCTGAGGAACTCCGCCGCCGTTCTTGGCGACCCGCCGGCGACGGGCTCGAAGTCGATTGTGATCGTGCTCTCGTCGACCACGGGCTCGGAGAACCGCAGATCCTGATTGCTGAACAGGTCACTATTGAGGCGCTCGGGGTCGGCGGGCGCATCGGTCACGCGGATCGCGAACGCGCCCTGGCTTCCAGGCGCGTTCAGGCTGACCCCGTAGGCGGTGACGCACGGGTGGTCGGCCGTCACCTCGACGATCCGCTTCGACGAGCCGCGCAGATAGGGATACAGAACGACCGCATCGGACGGGCCGCCCGGCGGCTCGGCGACCAGCTCCTGCGCTAGGCCCGGCCGCGAGGCAATCACGACGACACCGTCACCGGCGTCGGCGACGCTGGCCGCTTTGGAGTCGCCTCGCGGTTCGTCGAGCGCCGCCACCACCTGCTCCAGGGTTTGGCGCGTGCGGATCGCCATCGCGCCGCCGTCGTCACCGGTGCTGACGATCTGGTCGACGACCCGGACGTTGAGCGGCTCGATAAATGCGCTGCGAACGGGAAACGCGATCTCCGGCGTATAGGCATCGGCGGCGAGGTCGAGCTCTTCGCGCATGGCGTCGACGTCGACGCTCTGGAAGCTCGAGGCGCCGGCGGGCAAAAACCGCGCCAGCTCGAGCGTCTCATCGACCGGATCGGGGTCGCCGCAACCGGCGACGAGCAGCAGCCAAGCGCCGGCGAGCATCGCAAGCCGCCTGCCCCGCGGCCGACCCACGCTCAGACCGAGACGGCGTGGCGCTCGATTATGCGGCCGAAGTCGGTGCCCGCGGGCAGGGTGCCGAATGCGCGGCCCCAATCGCCGCCGAGCCGCGAGGCGCAGAAGGCGTCAGCGACGGCCTGGTCGGCGTAACGAACCGCGAGCGAGCCCTGCAAGACCAGCGCCATGCGCTCGACGATGCGACGCGCGCGACTCTCGATCTGCTCGAGATCGACGAGCTCCTCTCGAAGCGCGGCGACCTCGGCGTCGAGTGCGCCACTCGAGCCCGCGGCCTCGCCAACCTCGGCAAAGAAGGCATCGACCGCCTGCGGCCCGCGGACCATCGCCCGCAGCACGTCGAGGCACTGCACGTTGCCTGAGCCTTCCCAGATCGAGTTCAGCGGCGACTCCCGATAAAGCCGCGGCATCCCCGATTCCTCGACGAAGCCGTTGCCGCCGAAGCACTCGAGCGCCTCTGCGGCGTGGGCAGGCGCTCGCTTGCAGAGCCAGTACTTGACCACCGCGTTGGCGACACGCTTGAACTGCTGCGCTTCTTCGTCGCCGGCGGCGGCCTCGTCGTAGGCGCGCGCCAGGCGCATCGCCGAGATCGTCGCCAGCTCCGACTCGATCGCGAGATCGGCGATCACGTTTTGCATCAGCGGCTGCTCGACCAGCAGCTTGCCGAAGGCGGAGCGCCGCTGCACGTGATGGATCGCGTTGGCGACGCCGGCCCGCATGCTGGCGGCGGCACCGAGTCCGCAGTCGAGGCGGGTGTGGTTGACCATCTCGATGATCGTCGGCACGCCGCGGCCCTCCTCGCCAATCATCTGCGCCCAAGCGCCGCGAAACTCGACCTCGCTGGAGGCGTTGGAGCGGTTGCCGAGCTTGTCCTTGAGGCGCTGGAGGTGAATCGCGTTGCGCTCGCCGTCAGGGGTAAAGCGCGGCATCAAAAAGCACGAGAGGCCGCCCTCGGCCTGGGCGAGGACTAAAAAGGCGTCGCACATCGGCGCCGACATGAACCACTTGTGGCCCTCGAGCTCGTACTCGGCCCCAGGGCCGCCGCCGTTGAGCGCCCGCGCCGTGGTCGTGTTCGCGCGCACGTCGGAACCGCCCTGCTTCTCGGTCATGCCCATGCCACAGAGCGCCCCCGGCTTGTCGGGCGCCGGCTTCAGCTCGCCGTCGTAGGCGAGCGAGAGAAAGCGCGGCTCCCACTCGGCGGCGAGCTCGGGCTGCTGTGCGCAGCGCCGGGATCGCCGAGTAGGTCATCGAAAGCGGGCAGCCGACGCCGGCCTCGGCCTGCGAGGCGATGAACATCGCGGCGCGGGCAACGTGCGCGCCCGGCTGCGGGCTCGCGCCACGGCAGCGCATGCATCCCCAGCGCAACCCCGCGGCTGAGCAACTCGTGCCAGGCAGGGTGAAACTCGACCTCGTCGATGCGGTTGCCGAAGCGATCGTGGGTGCGCAGCGTCGGCGGGTTCTCATTCGCCTCGGCACCCCAGCGGATCGCTCGTGCCGAACCCGCAAGGCCTCCGGCCTCGGAGGCCCGGTCGCGGGCCCAGTCGCCACCCTCGCGGCTCAGCGCCTCGACCAGCACCGGGTCGGCCTCGAAGGTGTTGTAGTTCTCCAGCGGCTCGGCCTGGTTGGAGACGGCGTGGGTGTCGGTCGTCGTACTCATCGGTCTGTGAACTCGGCCGGCTGCCTGGAAAGTGTTGCGGTTACGGCGGCGATCTGATTCGGCGAGCCCATGAGCTCGCGCTGAAGCTTCTCCTCGAGCGCCAAGCCGGTCGCCGCCGGCTCGCGCCAGGTCTCGTCGAAGAGCCGTTTTGCCGCGCGGACCGCATCGGGGGAGCGGGCGGCTATCGCGCCCGCAAGCGCGAGCGCTTCGGCCCGCGGATCGTCGGCGATCCTCGTCACCAGCCCAAGCTCGAGCGCTTCGGCGGCGTCGACGCTGCGTCCGGTGAACGTGAGCTCTTTGGCGACGTCGATGCCGACGAGGTTGGGCAACGTCTGCGTCGCGCTCATGTCGGGCACGAGCCCGTAGTGGACCTCCATCACGCACAGGCGCGTGTCGGGGGCGGCGATGCGGATGTCGGCCGCAAGCGCAATCTGCAGGCCGCCGCCGAGGCACGCGCCGTGGAGGGCGGCGATCACCGGAGCTTCGAGGCGCAGCCATTCGTAGGCGGGGCGCTGGGCGAAGTTGGCGATGTCGTCGCCTTCGTGGTCGAAGGCGCGCTCGGTGTCGAGGCCGGTGCCGGCCATCACCGCCTTGAAGTCGAGCCCGGCGCAAAAGCTCGGCCCCTCGCCCGAGAGCACGACCGCGCGAACGCCCGGTTCGGCGCCAACCTTCGCCGCGGCCTCGATCAAGCTCTCGAACATCGCCCCGTCGAGGCCGTTGTGCTTGTCGGCGCGGATCATGCGCACATCGGCGACATGGTCGGCAATCTCGATTCGCACCCGTTCGGCGTCCATCGCCAAGACCCTACGCGTCCGATCTCGAGGACGAAGGGTCAGTTACTGGGCCTCAGCCGTAGTTTCTGTCTCCTCGCCGCGGCGCGGCGGCCGATAGCATCGCGCGCCGATGGCTGACGCGAAGATCGAAGTCCGCAACCCCATCGTCGAGCTCGACGGCGACGAGATGACCCGGATCATCTGGGCATTCATCAAGGAGCAGCTGATCCTGCCCTACCTCGACCTCGAGCTTCTCTACTACGACCTCGGGATCGAGAGCCGCGACGCGACCGAAGATCAGATCACCGTCGACGCCGCCAACGCGATCAAAGAGCATGGCGTTGGCGTCAAGTGCGCGACGATCACTCCCGACGAGGCCCGCGTCGAGGAGTTCGGTCTGAAGGAGATGTACCGCTCGCCCAACGGCACGATCCGAAACATCCTCGGCGGCGTCATCTTTCGCGAGCCGATCGTGATCTCGAACATCCCGCGGCTGGTTCCCGGCTGGACGAAGCCGATCATCATCGGCCGCCACGCTTTCGGCGACCAGTACCGCGCCGAGGACATGGTCGTCCCCGGCGAGGGCTCGCTGACGCTGACGTTCACGCCCAAGGACGGCTCCGAACCGATGGAGATCGACGTCTTCGACTTCCCCAGCGGCGGCATCGCGATGGCGATGTACAACCTCGACGACTCGATCCGCGACTTCGCCCGCGCCTCGATGCGCTACGGGCTCGACCGCGGCTTTCCGGTCTATCTCTCGACCAAGAACACGATCCTCAAGCGCTACGACGGGCGCTTCAAGGATCTCTTCCAGGAGATCTACGACGCCGAGTTCAAGGCCGACTTCGAGGCCGCGGGGATCACCTACGAGCACCGGCTGATCGACGACATGGTCGCGGCGGCGCTGAAGTGGGAGGGGGGCTACGTCTGGGCCTGCAAGAACTACGACGGCGATGTCCAATCCGACACCGTCGCCCAGGGCTTCGGCTCGCTCGGGCTGATGACCAGCGTGCTGATGACGCCCGACGGCAAGACCGTCGAGGCAGAGGCCGCCCATGGCACGGTCACGCGCCACTTCCGCGAGCACGAGAAGGGCAACCCGACCTCGACCAATCCGATCGCCTCGATCTTCGCCTGGACGCGGGCCCTGCAGGCGCGGGGACGGATGGACGAAACGCCCGACGTCACCGAGTTCGGCGAGACCCTCGAACGGGTCTGCGTCGAAACCGTCGAGAGCGGGAAGATGACGAAAGATCTCGCCGCGCTCGTGGGCGCCGATCAGGACTTCCAAACGACGCAGGAGTTCCTCGCGTCGATCGACGAAAACCTTCAGAAGGAGATGAACTGAATCCATGAGCGACCCCGTCAAAGTCACCGTCACCGGCGCCGCCGGTCAGATCGGCTACGCACTGCTTTTTCGCATTGCCTCCGGGCAGATGCTCGGCGACGACACCCCCGTCGAGCTGCGGCTGCTGGAGATCCCCGATGCGATCAAGGCCGCAGAGGGGACCGCGATGGAGCTAGACGACTGTGCCTTTCCGCTCTTGACGAAGATCGAGATCACCGACGATCCCAAGCTCGCCTTTGATGGCGCCAACATCGGCTTGCTCGTCGGCGCGCGCCCACGCGGGCCGGGAATGGAGCGTGCCGACCTGCTCGAGGCCAATGGCGCCATCTTCAAGCCACAGGGCGAGGCGCTCAACGGGGGCGCCGCCGACGACATCAAGGTGCTGGTCGTCGGCAACCCCGCGAATACCAATGCCCTGATCGCGATGTCAAACGCCCCCGACATCCCGCGCGAGCGCTTCACGGCGATGATGCGCCTCGACCACAACCGAGCGATCTCCCAGCTGGCGAGCAAGCTCAGCGTGCCGGTCACCGAGGTCTCGAAGATGACTACCTGGGGCAACCACTCACCGACTCAGTACCCCGACCTGGTCAACGCCGAGGTCGGTGGCAAGTCGGCGTGGGACGCAGTCGACGACGAGGCCTGGATCGCCGACGAGTACATCCCCCGCGTCGGCAAGCGCGGCGCTGAGATCATCGATGCGCGTGGCTCCTCGAGCGCGGCTTCCGCCGCCAACGCGGCGATCGATCACGTCCACGATTGGGTTGCCGGGACGCCCGATGGCGATTGGGTCTCGATGGGAGTTCCGGCCGACGGCTCCTATGAGATCGCCGAGGGGATCATCTGCGGTTTGCCGTGCACCTGCTCGGGCGGTGAGTACTCGATCGTCGAGGGCCTCGAGATCACCGACTTCTCGCGCGAGCGCATCGACGCCTCGGCCGACGAGTTGCGCTCCGAGCGCGACTCGGTCTCCGAGCTCGGCCTGCTGTAGCGCGACGGCTCGGCGGGCTCGCGTGGGGCCGCACCGGGCGACGCCGGCCTTGGTTGCGGGGTAGGAGGGAGGTAAGCGGTCGTTCGCCGAAGATCCCAACAAAAACTCCCGCTGAGCGGGAGGACGTTGGAAACTGAGCTGGTGCGACCTGTGGAGATTCACGAACGACTGTCGTTCCCAGATCTCCACACGTGACCGATTCGCCGCAAACCTCCGGCTTGCCACCCCCTACCCAGCAGAAGAACTGGGGTCTCGCTCTACCGCTGGCGGCGTCAGCGAGCCTCCGACCGCATCGTTTGCCGCCTAGCGGCGCTTCTCGCAGGCGATGACGCGGTCGCGCGGTTGCGCGATTGCGACGTCGCGCTTGCCTGGCCCGCAATGGAGGCGATCGCGCCCGGGTCCGCCGACGAGTCGGTCGCGACCTTTGGTGCCGCGCAGGCGATCGCGACCGGGCCCGCCCTTGAGCTTGTCGTTGCCGGGCTTACCGCAGATGACGTCGTTGCCCTTACCCGCTGCGATCTTGTCCTTGCCCTTGCCACCGCGGATGACGTCGGCGCCCTTGGTCCCGCTCGTCTTCGCCGCCTGCGCGGCGATCGTCGTCTCGCGCCCGGCACAACGCGTGAACGGCCAGACGCCGTTGGTCACCTTGACGGCGAAGAATCCTTGGAAGCCGTCGGAGTACCAGATCTCCCCGCGGTCCTCGGCGAACGACGGGCTCGACATCGCCCAGTTCGAAGCCTCGAAGCCCGGCGTGACGCGATCCTTGATCGGAGCGTTGAAGTAGGCGATCTCCTTCGGGTTCTTGGGGTCGCGGATGTCGAAGACCCGCAATCCCGAGAGGATCATCGAGCAGGCCACGATTCCCGGGTCGGTGCGCTTGGGGACGTTGCAGTAGTGGCCGGCATAGCCTTGCAGCGGGAGGTTCGCCTGCGGATCGATCGCCTGCGCTTCGAAGTTTTCCGGCTGGTGGACGTCGAGTCGCAGGTTGGAGACGACACGCGGGTTGGCCTCGTCGGCGATGTCGATGATGCGCCCGGCGCCAACCGCGTCCTGGGCTCCGAACTCGTCGATCTCGACGACGTAGGGGTGTCCGTCGATCGTCACCGGGATCGCGTTCTGGGGGATGCTCATCGAGGTCCATTGCAGGCGCGAGATCTCGCGCACCTGCGGGTTCGGCTTGCGTGCCTGGATCTCGGAGACGTCGAGGATGATCAGCCCCGAGCCGGTGCCGGCGACGTAGGCGCGGTTGCCGTCGTCGGAGATCGAGAGGCCGTGGGAGTCATAGGGCCCGACCCATAGCGGCTGCGGCATCGACGGGGTCGAGATGTCGACGGCGACGATCGTCTCGGTGCTCGGCGAGGCCGAGTAGAACGTGCGACCGTCGGGCGCCATGCCGCTCTCGTGACCGAAGGCGCCGACCGGTGAAGATGACTTGAGCACAGGGTGGCGGCAGTCCGCCGAGATGTCGTAGATGTCGATCAGTCCCGGATAGAAGGTGGCGTTGCCCAGCACCGCGGCCAACAACCCGCGTTCTTTGTTGAGCACAAGCGATTCGTGAGGTGAATCCATCGCCGGCGTGACCAGGCGGTCGGTCAGGACCGGCTTGGCCGGGTCCGACATGTCGAGCACGTTGACACCGGCTTCACCGTCGAAGATGTTCGTCGGCGACATCAGCGTGGTGTCGTAATAGGCGCACTCGTTGCCGCTCGAGTCGACGTAGCGCTCGACCTTGAACCCGCCGATCGAGCCGATCGGATTCGGCTTCTCGAACGAGCCCACCAGTGCCGTGTTGCAGGTGTATCCCTCGGCGGCACGGCCGCTTTCGTGGTCGGCGCGACTGACCCGGCCTTGGATCCCGGTCTCCGGTCGCGAACCGGGTCCGCAGACGGCCTCGGGCGTCGCCACGAGCGGAGGTTCGAGCGCGCGCTCGACGGGAAGCGCGGCCACGTCCTGACGAGTGGGTTGCGGATGAGCCGCGGCGATCTCCGCGCCGCCGAGCGCCGCCGATGCCACGAGCGCGAGCAACGTCAGTCCGGACCGGCGCGAGCGCCGAACGTCGGCCGTTGGTCGCACACGCGTGCTCATCGCCGCGATCGTACGCGCGCGAGCACGAATCGTGCGCCGGTTGCGCCCGAGGTAGCTGCCCGACCTACGCCGCGGACGGGTGGTAGGAGCGCCCGTCCTTACGGACCCGCCCATCCTTTTCGAGCTCGGCGAGCACCCGGTACAGGTAGTTGGGCTTGATCTTCATCTTCGCGGCGATCTGCGAGGCCGAGATCCCGGGCTCTGCTGTGACCAGCTTGACGGCCTGGTCGGCGCGGGTTCCGCCACGCCGGCGCCGCTTGCGCCCGCCGTTGGACCGGGTCGCTGTCGCGCCCCGCGGGCGCCCTGGTCCGCGACGATGCTGAGTGGATCCAGTCAGGCTGGCGAGGGCATTTTCGAGCTGGCTTCGCTCTTCGTCGAGCTCTGAAAGACGCTGGCGGATCAGGCTTGCGGCCTCGGTGACGGTGGTGTTGGTGGGCATTCAGTCCCCCTAGTGACTAGTCAGCAATTAACAGGTTCACTGCACACAGTAACAGTGTGCAATTGGCCACCCTGTTCGTATAAACAGGTCAGCGGTAGCAGTACGAAAAGGTCAGCTACGGCGTGTACGTGGCAGGGTCCTGAAAACCGCGTCCCATAGCGGTGAGGAGACACCGTAACCAAAGCGGTGATCTTGGAAGTGGTGGCGCATATGCTGCTCACGAAGGCGCTTGCCCAGCTTCGACTTGGGAACGGCGTGATGCAGGTAGTAGTGCGTGTAGTCGTAGATCAGGTAGCCGATTAGAAACCCTGCGAACAGTGGGTAGGCGGTCGGCAGTCCGAAGACGAGCCAGAAGAGGCCGAAGAACAACAACGCCAGCGGAATTGACGCTCCAGGCGGCATCACCAGCCGCATCTTGTCGTTGGGATGGTCGTGATGCACCCCGTGGATGACGAAATGGAGGCGATGGCCGATGGGATGGTCGGGATCCCAGTGAAAGATCTTGCGATGCAGCCAGTACTCCGACAGCGTCCAGATGAACAGGCCCGCTGCCATCAGCGCGATGATCGTCAAGGCGCCCTGGCCGTCGTTTGCCCCGACGACCACGAGGCCGCTGATCACCGGGATGTAAATCAACGCCGGCACGGCCGGGTGGATTCTCGAAAAGAAGTCCAGGAACCGGCTTGCAAACAGCGGTGGCGATGCGCTCAGCTCGGAGGCGCGGTCAATCGACATGGCCACCATTCTAGCGGCCGGTTGCGCCTGATTGGGACGACGAAAGGCGTCGTCCCAGGCTAAGTAGCGGCTGCGATCGGCTCGGTCTCGCGGACCAGCAACGACGGCTGGCGGGGCGGCACGAGGCCGTCGGCCGTAGCCGGCCGGAAGGTCGAGCAGGGTTCGTCGAGGTCGAGTGCGCAGAGCATGTTGCGATGAAAGAAGCAGTCCTCGCAGCTGCGTCCGTTCTTGCGGCGCCTCTTTACCGCGCCCTCGCGCCGCAGCCCAAGCGCCACCGCGATCTCCGTTGCCTGCTCTACCTCGATCAACTCCGCCCTCTCTGAGTGTTTGCCGAACCGGGTTTCGATCAAAGCAGCGGTGTCGACGGCGCGCAAGGTCGAATCACGCAAATCGCCACAACTTCTGCAAGTGACGCAGATCGCAGTTCCCGGCGTTTGCGGGGATTAGAGTTTCGCCGATGAGGATCACGGTGCTGGGCAAGTCGCCAGCGTGGGCCGACGCGGGCGGCGCCTGCAGCGGCTATCTGATCGAGGACAGCGGGACGACCGTGTTGCTCGATTGCGGCAACGGCGTTTTCGGCAAGCTGCGCGAGCATGTCGACTACACCGACGTCGACGCCGTCGTCCTCAGCCACGTCCACGCCGATCACTGCATCGATCTCATCCCCTATGCCTACGCCCTGCTGTTGACGCCGCGCCAGCAGCCAGTGCCGGTCGCCGGTCATCCGGGCACCGATGACCCCGCGCGGCCGCGGCTGATCGTGCCGCCCGGCGCGCGCCAGGTGTTTCGCACCGTCGTCGGCGCGTGGGGCGACGAGGAGTTGATCGAACAGGCTTTCTTGGTCGAGGAGTACGACAGCCACTCGAGCATCGAGATCGGCCCGTTCACGGCGACCTTTGCCGAGGTGCCGCATTTCATTCTCACGCACGCGGTCGAGCTGATCTCGAGCACCGGTGGCGGGCGCTTCACCTTCGGCGCTGACTCGCGTCCGTGCGAGGAGATCGTTGAGTTTGCTCGTGACACGGACCTGCTCTTGCTCGAGGCAACGCTGCCGCGTCCCGAGCGCACCGGGATTCGCGGGCATCTGACCCCCGCTGAGGCCGGCGACCACGCCAAGCGCGCCGGCGCGCGGCGGCTTGTCTTGACCCACGTCTCGGACGAGCTCGACGCCGCGTGGGTCGAAGAGCAGGGCGCGGAGAGCTTCGGCGCGGATGTCGCGGTGGCGCGGGCCGGCGACGTCTATGAGGTCTGAGCGTCCCGAGTCACTAACTTTTCCCCCATGAGCCGCCAACGCGATCTACTCGTCAACTTCGAGCGCATGTGGCGCGAGATGGATGAGCTCGTCGGCGATTCCTTCGCCGAGCAGTGGACCCGTGCCCCCCGTGCCCAGTCCGGCTTCTCGCCACGAGTGGACGTCTACTACTGCGGCGATCAACCACGAGCGGTGGTCAAGGCCGAGCTACCGGGTGTCGACGCAGACACAATCAACCTCGAGCTCGCCGGGCGCGAGCTGGTGATCACGGGCGAGCGACCAGTGCAGGAGACCGAGGGGCGCGTCTACCAGCAGGTCGAGATCGAGGCCGGACCGTTTCGGCGCGTGGTCGAACTCGGCGCCGACGTCGTCGCCGAGCGCGCCAAGGCCACCTACATCGACGGCATTCTCAAGGTCGAGCTCCCGCTCGCCGGCCAGGTGACTCGCCGCGTGCCGATCGAGTAATGGCCCACCTGTGACCGAGACCGACATCCAGGTAGTCGAGTCCGCGGATGTGGACGATGCGCTCGGCGAGCGAGAATCACAGCCGCTGCCAGAGGCGCTGCCGGTTCTGCCGCTGCGAGAGATCGTCGCTTACCCCGACACGCTGACGCCGCTGGCCGTCGGTCAAGAGCGCTCGGTCAAGTTGATCGACGATGTGCTCTCGGGCGGGCGCACGCTCGTCATGGTCGCCTCGCGCGAGGCTGAGAACGAGGAGCCCGGGCCCGAGCAATTGCACGACGTCGGTGTCGTCGGTGTGATCGCCCGGATGCTCAAGGTCCCCGATGGGACGATGCGCGTTCTCGTCCAGGCGACGGAGCGGGTTCGGCTCGGCGAGTACGTCGCACACGAGCCCTACCTGGTGGCGAGGATCGAGCCCATGCCCGACGAGGTCGAGCCCTCTGACGAGCTCGAGGCCTTGCGTCGCAACGTCCAGCGCGTCTTCAGCGAGATCATCGAGCAGATCCCGTACCTGCCGGAAGAGCTTCAGCTCGCGGTCACCAACATCGACGATCCCTCGGCGCTGTCGCACCTGATCGCCGGGGCGCTGCGGATCGCCACCGACGAAAAGCAGGAGCTCTTGGAAGAGGTCGACGTCACCCGTCGTCTGCGCCGCCTCTCCGAGTTGCTCGCGCGCGAGCTCGAGGTGATCCAGCTCGGCTCGCAGATCCAGTCGCAGGTCGAGTCCGAGATGGAGAAGGGCCAGCGCGAGTACCTGCTGCGCGAGCAGATGAAGGCGATCCAGCGCGAGCTCGGCGAGGAGGACGAAAGCCAGGCCGAGGTCAACGAGCTGCGCGAGCGAATCGCCGAGGCGAAGCTGCCCGAGCATGCCCAAAAGGCCGCCGATCGTGAGCTCTCACGGCTCGAGCGGCTGCCCGCCGCCGCGGCCGAGTACGGGGTGATCCGCGGCTACCTCGAGTGGCTGGTCGAGTTGCCGTGGTCGGTGACCACCACCGACGACCTCGGCATCGCCCACGCTCGCGAAGTGCTCGACGCCGACCACTACGACCTCGAGCAGGTCAAGGACCGCATCCTCGAATATCTCGCGGTTCGCAGCCTGAACCCGGGATCGCACGGGCCGATCCTCTGTTTCGTCGGTCCACCGGGCGTCGGTAAGACCAGCCTTGGCCGCTCGATCGCAAGGGCACTGGAGCGAAAGTTCGAGCGCATCTCGGTCGGCGGCGTGCGCGATGAGGCCGAGATTCGCGGTCACCGTCGCACCTACATCGGCGCGATGCCGGGGACGATCGTGCGGGCACTGCGCGACGCCGGCTCGCGCAACCCCGTGTTCATGATCGACGAGATCGACAAGATGGGCTCCGATTTTCGCGGCGACCCCTCGAGCGCGATGCTGGAGGTGCTCGACCCGGCCCAGAACGACGCCTTTCGCGACCACTACCTCGACCTCTCCTTCGATCTCTCGGAGGTGATGTTCATCGCGACCGCCAACAACCTCGAGACGATCCCGCCGCCGCTGCTCGATCGCATGGAGATCATCCAGCTCGCCGGCTACACCTCGGGCGAGAAGCTCCACATCGCCAAGCGCTACCTGGTCCCGCGGCAGCTCGCAGAGAATGGCCTTCGCGGCTCGGGCGTGCGCTTCGCTGACGCTGCTCTGCGGGCGATCATCGACGAGTACACCCGCGAGGCCGGCGTGCGCAACCTCGAGCGCGAGATCGGGACCGTCTCGCGCAAGCTGGCGCGGGAGATCGCCGAGGCGCGGGCGAAGCGAAACGGCGGTGCCAAGCCCGCCAAGCAGACGATCTCGGCAAAGCGTGCCCGCGAGTTGCTCGGTCGCCGCCGCGTTTTCTCTGAGCCCAAGCGCCGGACGAAGGATCCCGGGGTCGCAACGGGCCTTGCCTGGACGCCGGTCGGCGGCGAGGTGCTGTTCATCGAAGCGACGGCGATGCCAGGGTCGGGCGGGCTGACGATCACCGGTCAGCTTGGCGAGGTGATGCGCGAGTCGGCGCAAGCCGCGCTGTCGTGGGTACGCGGCCACAGCGGCGCGGTCGCACCCGGTCTCGATTCCGAGTGGTTTGCCGAGCACGACATCCACATCCATGTCCCGGCCGGGGCCGTGCCAAAGGACGGGCCATCAGCCGGCGTCGCGATGGCGACCGCGCTGAGCTCGCTGATTCGCGGCAAGGCGGTCAGCAGCGAGGTTGCGATGACCGGGGAGATCACGCTCACGGGTCAGGTACTTGCCGTCGGCGGGCTCAAGGAGAAGTCGCTGGCGGCCCAGAGGGCTGGGATCAAGCGCGTGATCGTGCCGTCGCGAAACGAGGGCGAGATCCTCGAGATCCCCGAGCACGAGCGCGCCGAGCTCGAGTTCATATACGTGGATCGGATCGAGGCGGCGCTCGAAGCTGCGATCGGCCCGGCGACCGAGGGATAGGGATCGGCTTTGCGGGTATAACCTCAGCTACCAACCTGCAGACGACGAGGAGAGTTTTGGAAATGGCGAAGAGCACGAAGACAAAGCGAGCGCGCGACACGGTCAGTTCGGTCGGCCACAACCCCTACTTGCAGCGCGTGATCGAGGACGAGGACCTGCGCGACAGCGTGAGGACGGCATTCGACGCCGCCCGTGACGCCTACGAACGGCTCTCTGCCAACGGCAACATGATCGACACCGCGATCGACGACAAGAAGCTGCACAAGGACCTCAAGACCGCGGCCGAGAACATGCGCGAGGCTACGCAGCGGATCAAGGGCGAGGAGAAGAAGCGCCGCTGGGGCCGCCTCCTGGTGATTGCAATTGCCGGCGCCGTGCTTGCGATTGCGCTGAGCGAGGATCTGCGCAAGGGCGTGCTCGACAAGCTCTTCGGGGCCGAGGAGGAGTTCGAGTACACCTCGAGCACCACCGCGGCGCCCGCTTCCGCGGAGTCCTGACCAGGCCGGCAGGCAGCTTACGGCCGATAGTCGTTCGTTAGCTGCCGTTCGCCTCGGCCGACGGGGTCAGCCGAGCTTGTTCGGGCGCGGCGGGAAGATTTTCGGCATGCGCGCGAGCTGGCGCAGCGATCCGCGCGGGCGCAGCCTGCGGCGCAGCATCGCTTTGGCTGGGTTGGCCCCGCGCATCGAGATGTCGATCCAATCGCTCCAGCTCGTCTCCAGCGTCAGATCCGGGTTGGCCGCCTCGCCGGGGACCGCGGCGGTCGAGCCGTTGTCGATCCGCAGGTGCCACGGGTCGGCGTCGGAGAACTTCCACTGCAGTGTCATCGGCTCGCCGTTGACAGCGTCGGTTTGAGCGACTCGGCAGACGATGTCGAAGTAGAGCTGCTGGATTTCGGGCGATGACTGCGGCGTGCCGTTGGGCTCGCCCATCACGCCCGCCTTCATCAGCTTGATCTGCCGCTGGGCGATCTCGTCCGCGCCGAGCTCGGGGTCGAGCGGAAGGACGCCGGGCATGTCTTCGAGTGGATAGCCGGTGGCGCGCCACTTCGTCTTCACCGAGCGCAGGCCGAAGGCGAAGATTTCCTCGAGCTCGAAGCCGTAGCAGCGGGTGTAGTCGAGGTCCCAGCCAGGCGGAGTGAAAACGCCGAGCGTGTAGGGCATCACTTCGCGAAGCAGCTCGGCAACCGCGTCCTTGCACTCATCCGACTCGGCGAAGCACTCGGAGAGGACCTTGACGCCGAAGCCGATATGGCGCTGCTCGTCGCGCGAGACGTTGACCATGCCCTCGCTGAAGCCCGGCAGCGTCCCGGATTTGATGAAGAAATCCTCGATGTAGTGCTGGCCCGGCTGGGCCATCGTCGCCTCGACGACCATGTGGTAAAGCGCGATCGCGCGAGCGAAGTTGGGCAGCGACTGGTCCTTGCGCAGGCTGTCGGCCATCGCGTCGAGGCGCTCGAAGACGTTGCGATAGCTCCAGTTGAGCTGAGCCTCGGTGTAGGCGAGGGTCGAGGAGATCGAGTCCCCGGCGCCGATCACTTCCTTGAAGAAGCGATGAAAGAAGACGGCGTGGCGGGCCTCATCGACCTGTTGGGTGGCGAGAAAGTATTTCTGTTCTTCCTTCGGTGCCGCGTCGATGTAGGGCGAGAGGTTGTCGGTGACGGAGTCCTCGCCGAAGAAGAACATCGAGTAGATCCACAGCGCCGAGCGCCGCTGCATGTCGGTTAGAGCGTCCCAGCCGTCGCGGTCAGCGGAGAAGTCGATCGCCGTCGCCTGCCAGTTGTTTTGCTCCCATCGCTGGTAGAGGTCGTCGTAGCTGATCCCGTCCGCAGCGCGGATTCCATCCCTCTGGGCAACGCTCATCGTTTTCCTCTCTCGCGACGGGTAAGACCCTTACACCGTTCGATGACAAGTTTATGCCCGCGGCGGCGGCAAACGCAAACTGTCTGTGATCACTGTCACAGATGGTCGGCTAACCCGCCCAAACCGGTAGCTCCTCTAACGTCACGCCGAACGAGACTTGGCGAGGGGAAGGAGCGGCGGTGGACGGTGGTATTGGACTTCACCCCACCCGCGAACAGCTTGCGGCCGGATTCGCGGAGGTTCGCAGCTCGCCAAGTGAGGTCGGCAAACTCGAGCTGATCGTCGCTCGGCCGGCCGAGAACGAACGCGAGCTGACCGACGAGGGGCGACTCGATAAGGACGCCGGGCTCGTCGGCGACATGTGGTCGCGGCGGTCGAGCTCGAAGACGGATGACGGTGGCCCCAATCCCGAGGCGCAGGTGACTGTGATGAACGCGCGCGCGGCGGCGCTTGTGGCGATGAGCTCCGAGCTCGTCGACTGGGCGCAGGCGGGCGACCAGCTCTACGTCGATCTCGACCTCGGCGTCGGGAACCTTCCCGCGGGGTCGCGGCTGCAGGTCGGTGGTGAGGCTGTGCTCGAGGTCACCGCCGAGCCACATCTTGGCTGCGGCAAGTTCGCGCGACGCTTCGGCGTCGAGGCGCTGAAGATGGTCAACTCAGCCGAGGGCCGTGAGATCCGGCTCCGGGGCATCAACACTCGTGTGGTCGAGGCCGGCGTCGTACGCCGCGGCGATCAGGTGCGAAAGCTCTGACCGGGTGGAGATCCAGCCCGACGTCGGGCTTCGATCTCCGCGGGACGGCTTAGCCGAGCTTCGGGCTGGTCCAGGGCTTATCGAGATGCTCGAGCAGCAGGTCCTCGAGCTCATCCGCCGCGACCCGAGTCTGTTCGAGCGAGTCGCGGTCGCGCAGGGTCACCGTGCCGTCTTCCATCGTCTGGTGGTCGATCGTCACGCCCCAGGGGGTGCCGATCTCGTCCTGGCGGCGGTAGCGCTTGCCGATCGAGCCGCCGCCGTCGTACTCGGCCGCGAGCTTTCGCCGCAGCGAGCTGAAGATCTCGCGGGCGCGCTCGTCCATCCCCTCCTTGCTAAATAGCGGCAGGACCGCGACCTTCACCGGCGCCAGCTTCGGGTGCAGGCGCAGCACGGTGCGCTCGCGGCCCTCGACCTCTTCGACCTCATACGCATCGACGAGGAAGGCGAGCATCGCGCGGTCGACGCCGGCCGCCGGCTCGATCACGTGCGGCAGGTAGCGTTCGCCGCTGGTCTGGTCGACGTACTCAAGCTTCTCCCCGGAGTGCTCGGCGTGCTGAGTGAGGTCGAAGTTGCCACGGTCGGCGATTCCCTCGAGCTCGGAGAAGCCCATCGGGAACAGGTACTCGATGTCGGACGTTGCGCTCGAGTAATGCGAGAGCTCGTCGGCGCCATGGGCACGCAGGATCAGGTGGTCGGGGCGGATGCCGAGCTCGGTGTACCAGCGCATGCGCTCGGCCATCCAATGCTCGTGCCACTTCTTCGTCTCATCGGGTGGGCAGAAGAACTCCATCTCCATTTGCTCGAACTCACGGGTACGAAAGATGAAGTTGCCCGGGGTGATCTCGTTGCGAAACGACTTGCCGATCTGGGCGATGCCGAATGGCGGCTTGACGCGGGAGAAGCTGAGCACGTTCTTGAAGTTGATGAAGATGCCCTGCGCCGTCTCGGGGCGCAGGTAGGCAGTCGAGCCCGAGTCCTTGACCGGTCCTACCGTGGTCTCGAACATGAGGTTGAACTCACGCGCGTCGGTGAGCTCGCAGTCGGGTCCCTCGCCGGCGAGCTTCGAGGGCTTTTGGCCACACTGCGAGTCGTCGAGGTGATCGGCGCGAAAGCGCAGCTTGCATGTCTTGCAGTCGACCATCGGATCGCTGAAGCCGGCGAGATGGCCCGACGCCTCCCACACCTTGGGGTGCTGGATGATCGCCGAGTCGATCGCGACGATGTCGTCGCGGTCCTGCAGCATCGCGCGCCACCACTCGGCCTTGACGTTGTTCTTGAGCAGGACCCCGTAGTGGCCGTAGTCGTAGGTCGAGCCGACGCCGCCATAGATCTCCGACGAGGCGAAGATGAAGCCGCGACGCTTGCACAGCGCGACGACCTCGTCGAGGCTCGGGTCGCCCCTGGTGTCGACCGATTCGGTGTCCGGCGCGTCGCTCACGCGCAGAACCCTAGATCAGTGATCTAGCTGTCGCGGACGCGGTTCCCTGGGGCACCGGCGATTGTCTGGATCGCCGATGGGCATAATCGCTCGCCGATGCCGATCTACGAATACCGCTGCAAGAAGGGCCATCAGTTCGAGGTCATCCAGTCGATGTCCGACGACCCTGTGACCAAGTGCGAGGTTTGTGGCGCGAAGGTCGAACGAGTCTTTCACCCGATCGCCGTCCACTTCAAAGGCTCAGGCTTCTACACGACCGACTACGCGAAGAAGGGCTCGGCAAACAGCAGCGGCGATTCAGAGTCCAAGAGCGAGTCAAGAAGTCCGATTCGAGCTCGAAGTCGGAGAAGGGCTCGAAGTCCGATTCCAGCTCGAAAGCGGATTCGGGATCCAAGTCCGACTCCAAGCCCGCGAAGAAGTCGTCCGACTACCACGCTTGACCCGCGCCCGCGCGGCACCGTTAGCTCTGCGGGCAGTTTGGCTCCTCCGGTGGCCGCTCGCCGAGCAGTTCCCTAGCCGCTCGCAGACATTCCTCGGGCGAGACGACGAGGTTGCCGGCGCCTGTAGTGGTTGAAGGCGTGAGCACGTCGGTGTCGCCGCTGCCGATCGCGGTGGAGATCACGAGCTGGGGCATGGTCAGCATGCCCATGCTCGAGACCATCGCCTTGGGCGCGTTCCAGCCGATGATCGGGCCCTTGATCAAGTTCATCGGCAGCGAGGTGACGCTGGTCAGCTTGCCCTTGATGCCGTCGAGGATCAACTGCTGAAACTGGGCGCGCTCGACGTCGGTGCCGGCGAAGTCGCCGCTGCCGCACGTGTTCGAACGTGTGCGCGCAAGAGTGATCGCCTGAAAGCCGTCGAGGTGGTTCTCGCCTTTCTCGAGGTCGAGGTTGAAGCTGCCGTCTGAAACGTTCGAGCAGACCGGGCCAGGCAGGTCGACGTCGATGCCGCCGATCGTGTCGATGAAGCTGCGAAACCCGTCGAAGTCGATGATCGCGACCTCGTCGATCTCGAGTCCGAGCATGCCCTCGACCGTGCGGATCGCGAGCTTGGCGCCCCCGGAGGCGTAGGCCGAGTTGATTTTCTGCGGACCCTGGCCGGGGATCTCGGCAAGCGTGTCGCGAGGGATCGAGAGCTTGCGAAAGCTGCCGCCGCCGGCGCGGATGAGCATGATCGTGTCGGAGCGAAACGGCGCGTTCTTGCAGCTCGCGTCCTTTGCCCGCCCGCTGACCACCGCCTCGATGCACTTCGTCGGCTCTGCCTCCTCGGGCCCTGCGAACGCACCCGAGCGAACATCGGTTCCGAGCACGAGGATCGTCTGCGGTGAGGCGATCATGAACGGGTCGCCGGCAAGCTCATCGCTGACCCCGTCCGCCAGCTTCGACTTCTGGATCTGCGCCGAGATTGCAAAGGCGACGAAGCTGAGCACGATCCAGGCGAAGACGCCGATCAGCGCCCACTTCCCAACCCGCCGCCAAAGCGGCCGATCGTCGGAGGCCGACGACAAAGGCTTCGGCGGCTTGTCGTCGCCGTCGCCGCCGCGCTTGAAGCGGTCACCGAGCCCGCTGAGATCGGGCTTGCGCACGAGGTCGCCGAGCCGCCGTCTCGACTTATAGACGGCATAGTCCGGCTTCTCCGGCGGTGTCGGAGGATCGCCCTCGGCCATGAGCTATCAATACCGCATGCCCCCTGCAATCTCCTGCCGACGCCGGGAGCGCGAGTGAGATCCTCGATCGGCGTTGATCTCGGCGGGACGAAAATGGCGATCGGGGTGGTCGACCAAGAACGCAACGTTCTTCACCGGTCGATCGTTCCATCAGCGGGACTGGAGCTGCCCGAGCTGCTCGAAACGCTGGAATCCGAGCTGCGCACCGCGGTGCGGGCCGAGCCCGCGGCTGAGGCAATCGGGCTCGGGATTCCGTGCACGATCGATCGCGAGCGCGGCTTCGCCATCAGCGCCGTCAACCTGCCGATCGTCGACGTCCCGATCCGGGACCTGATCGGCGAGCGCCTCGGCCTGCCGACCTTCATCGACAACGACGGCAACACCGCGGCGCTGGCCGAGCAGCGATTCGGCGCGGGGGAAGGGATGCGCAATCTTGTCCTGCTCACGATCGGGACCGGGATCGGCGGCGGCCTCGTGCTCGAGGGCGAGGTCTATCGCGGCACGCGCGGTGCCGGCGTCGAGCTCGGACACGTCGTCATCGATGCGGACGGCCCGCACTGCCAGGGCAACTGTCCGAACCGTGGCTGCGTCGAAGCGCTGGCATCGGGCACCGCGCTCGGCCGCGAAGGCCGTCTTGCCGCCGAGGCGAACCCCGACTCGACCCTCGGCGCCGCCCTCGCCAACGGCGATCAGATCGACGGCCGTTTCGTCACCGAGGCGGCGATCGCGGGCGATCCGGCCTCGATCGAGGTCGTCGCCCTGATCGGCCGTCGCCTCGGCGTCGCGCTGTCGAGCCTCGCGAACATCTTCGAACCCGACGCAATCGTGATCGGCGGCGGCGCCTCCGCCGCCGGCGAGTTGCTGTTCGAGCCCGCGCGGGAGGTCCTGCGGGCGCGGGCACTACCGCCGATGAACGAGACACCTGTGCTCGCGGCCGAGCTCGGGCCCGAGGCGGGGATGATCGGTGCGGCGACGATGGCGCTGGAGGAATGCGCCGGCGCTGAGCGAGCGAGCGGCTGATGGCGGGCCGGCTGATCGTCTGTCCGACTCCGATCGGCAACGTCGAGGACATCAGCGTGCGTGCCCTGCGCGCGCTGGAGGAGGCCGACCTCGTTGCCTGCGAGGACACGCGCCGTGCGGGGCGCCTCTACGAGCGCCTCGAGATCGCGCGGCCGCGCCTCGTCTCCAACCACGAGGGCAACGAGAAGCAGCGCGCGCGACAGCTCGTGCAGCAGATCGAGCGCGGCGCCAAGGTTGTCCTGATCTCCGACGCCGGTACGCCGATGATCTCCGACCCTGGCTATCCCCTGGTGCATGCTTGTATCGAGCGCGGCCTCGAAGTCGAAGTGCTTCCGGGACCGTCATCGGTGATCACCGCGCTCGTCGCCTCAGGCCTGCCCGTTGACCGCTGGCGCTTCGAGGGTTTCTTGCCCCGCCGGTCTGGCGAGCTCGAGCGCGTGCTCAACTCGCCCGAGACCGTGGTCGCGTTCGAATCGCCGCGTCGCCTGCCGTCCTCGCTCTCCGCCCTGGCAGCCCTCGCGCCCGACCGTGGCGCCGCAGTTTGTCGCGAATTAACAAAGCTTCACGAGGAGGTCGCCAGGGGCACCCTGAGCGATCTCGCTCGCCACTTTCGCGTCGAGCCCAAGGGTGAGATCGTGGTCGTGCTCGCGCCCGCTTCTGCGCATGCCGCCACGTCTGACGTGGCCTTTGCCGTTGATGCGCTGCGGCGGTTGGTGCAGTCAGGCGCGCGCCCGCGAGCGGCGGCGAGCGTGGTCGCGGCGCTGACCGGAACGAGGGCAAACGACCTCTATCGGGGGCTTACCGGTCGCGATCCCCGCGAGTGAGGGATAGAGTTCGAGACGAGGAGAAGCGTCCACCCGGGCGAAGGTTCGGGCCTCGCCGTCAAAATAAGGGCCGGCGGTGCTGAGGGGCATGGACGCTCAAGCGGCAAGCGAGGAGAGAGGCGAAGGCACACCCGGAGTGCAGGGAGAGCAACCGGATACTGGATCAAGGGGGCGGACCCTTGCCCGCATTGCGGGCGTCGGCGCGCTGGTCGTACTTGCCGTTTTGGCCGTGACCGTCCTCTTCGGCGGCGCCAGCGGTCACAACTACGAGCTTCTCTTTCCGACCGGCGGTCAGCTTGTCCCCGGTAACGAGGTTCTTGTGGGCGGCCAGCCGATCGGCACCGTCGACGACATCGTTCTCACCGACGATGCGCAGGCGGCCGTCGGCATCACCGTCGACGAGCCGCTGCATCAAGGCACGACGGCGATGATCCGGGCGGCCTCGCTCTCGGGCGTCGCCAATCGCTACATCTCGATCTCGCCCGGACCCAACAGCGAGGACGAGATCCCCGACGGCGGCCAGATCGAGTCCGAGAAGACGCAGGCTCCGGTCGACCTCGACCAGCTCTTCAACACGCTCGACGCGCCCACCGTCAAGTCGCTTCAGAAGGTGATCGAGGGACAGGCAACGATCTACGACGGCAACACCGAGGCTGCGCGCGAGACCTACAAGTACTTCGCTCCCAGCCTGCAGGCGGGCGAGCGCCTGCTCGCCGAGCTGAGCCGCGACGAGGAGGCCCTGAGCCGCTTCTTGGTCGAGGGCGGCCGAGTTTTCGGAGCGGTCGCATCCCGCCGCGACGATCTTTCGGCGCTGACCGAGAATGCCAACCAAGCGTTCGGCGCGATCGCAAGCGAGAGCGAGGCGTTTGATGGCGCCCTTGCGCAGCTGCCTCCGGCGATGCGTCAGGCCAACACCACGTTCGTCAACCTGCGGGCCGCGCTCGATGACCTCGACCCGGTTATCGCCGACATCGGCGAGGTCGCGCCCGATCTGCCCGGGTTCCTTCGCGACCTGCGGCCCGTCGCTCGCGACGCGGTGCCCGTGTTTGGAGATCTGCGTCTCGCGCTCGGCCGCGATGGCAAAGCCAACGACCTCACCGACGCGCTCATCGACCTCCCACCGGCAGCAAATTCTGCCGACACCGCCGTGCCGCGAACGATCACTGCCCTCGACGACTCCCAGCACATCTTCGAGTTCGCCCGGCCTTACTCCCCTGATCTGATCAGCCTCGTCTCCAAGCTTGGTTCCGCCGCAGGCGGTTACGACTTCAGCGGCCACTATTTGCGCACGCAGCCGGCCGGGTCGAATCTGTTCGATTACAACGAGCTCACCGAGGAGCTCGAGCCGATCACGATGGCCGAGATGTTCGACGCCTATTCGGCGTTTGCACGAGGGCCCTTCACCCGCTGCCCCGGTGGATCGACCCAGGCCAACGCCGGCTTCCCGACGCCAACCGATCACCCCTTCCTGGACGGCGGCGATCTCGCCGGCCAGTGTGATCCCGACGACGTGCCGCCAGGTCCATGAGGCGCATCCTCGCAGCCCTCGTCTGCTCCATCGCGGTTATCGCCGTGCTCGTTGCCGGCACCGCCGCCGGCGGCGAGGAGGGGGTGTACGAGGTCCGTGCGATCTTCGATAACGCCAGCTTCATCGTTCCGGACGAGGAGATCCGGGTGGCCGGGGCAAAGATCGGCGTCGTCGAGGAGATTGACGTCGCCGGCACCGAAGAGGCCGCCCTCGCCAACGGCGACCCCGCCCCCGGCAAGGCCGTGGTCGTGATGAGGATCACCGATCCTGGGTTCCAGGACTTCCGCTCCGACGCCTCCTGTCTGATCCGGCCCCAGTCGCTGATCGGTGAGAAGTTCGTGGAATGCGAGCTGACTCAGCCGCGGGCTGCGTCGTCGCCCCTGCCCCCACCTCTCGAGCAGATCGGCGAGGGCGAGCCCGGCGAGGGGCAGTACCTGTTGCCGCTTGAGCAAAACGGCAAGGCGGTCGACCTCGACCTCGTCAACAACATCATGGAAGAGCCCTATCCGGACCGCTTCCGCTTGATCCTCAATGATCTCGGCGCCGGGTTCGCCGCCCGTGGCGACGAACTCGCGGAGATCATCGAGCGCTCGAACCCGGCGCTGCGAGAGACAAATGAGGTGCTGGCGACGCTGGCGCGCCAGAACGACAAGCTCGAACAGCTTGCGACCGACTCTGACGCGATCCTCGGAGCGCTCGCTCGCGAGCGCGAGAGCGTCGCCGGGTTCATCAGCGAGTCGACCGTCACGGCCGAGGCGACGGCCGAGCGCCGGGAGGACCTCGAGGAGACCTTCGCCCGTTTCCCGAGCTTCCTGCGCGAGCTGCGCGCGACGATGTCCGAGCTGCGTAACTTCAGCGACGAAGCCACACCCGTTTTCGCCGACCTCGGGGACGCGGCCCCGTCGCTGACCAGGGTGAACCGCCTGCTGGAGCCGTTCTCCAACGCGGGCACCGGCGCTCTCACGAGCCTCGGCGATGCAGCCGAGGCGTCTGCCCCCGATCTCGTTGCCTCCGATTCGGTCCTGCGCCAGGTCCGAACCCTGGCCAAGAGCGGCGAGGGGCCAATGCGGGACTTCGCCAAGCTGCTGTCGACGCTCCGTCGCACCGACGGCACCGAGTACCTGCTCGAGACGATCTTCGGGATCGGCGGAAGTCTGAACACCTTCGACAGCTACGGCCACTTCCTGCGCGCACTGATCCCGACGAACACCTGCTTCGACTACACATCGATCTTGCAGCCGGGCTGTGGCGCCAACTTCACCGGCCCCGCGGCGCCGGTGGCCTTCTCGTCGGCCGAGCAGAAGGCCGAGTTCAAGCGCTTGCTGCGCGAGGCAGGCGTCGACTCCACGGGCTCGAGCAGTCGCGATCGCGGTCAGACCCCGGCGCAGGGCGAGAGCCGCTCCGCGGGCGGCACGCCGGCGCCGGCTGACGACGCTGCTGGGCCGCTGCCTGACGTGCAGAGCGAGTTCGCGCCGTCGTCGCCGCAAGCACCACCCGCGTCGCCGAGCGACCCTGACGCGCCCGGTCTCGACGCCACGGCGGAGCCGAACATGCGCTCCGCCATTGACCTGCTCGATTTCCTCATCGGCAGCAGGAGGGGGGCGCGATGAGGCGTGGCAGCGGCGTTGCCGCGAACCTGTCTGCGAGCCCGACGATGATCGGCGCGCTGACGGTGATGGTCGTCATCCTCGCCGTGTTTCTCGCTTACAACGCGAACAGCGGCCTGCCCTTCGTCCCCTCCTACCGAGTCTCTGCCGAGCTCCCCCACGCCGAAGGTCTCGTAGCCGGCAACGAAGTTCGCGTCGGCGGTGTGCGCGTAGGCCAGATCGAGGCGATCAGAGGTGTCCAGAACGCCGAAACCGGAGAGGCGAACGCAGTCCTCGAGCTCAAGCTGAATCAAGACATCGAGCCGATCCCCGACGACTCCACGCTCATCGTGCGTGCCCGCTCGGCACTCGGGCTCAAATACCTGGAGATCAACCAGGGGACGTCGACGACCGGGTTCGAGGCAGGCTCGGTGCTCCCGATTTCGCTGGCGACGCCCGAGCCGGTCGAGATCGACGAGGTCCTGAGCACCTTTGACGCCCCGACTCAGGTTGCGATCCGCGACAACCTGTTCGAGTTCGGTAACGCGCTTGCGGGGCGCGGCCCGGCCCTGAACGCTGCCCTGGGCGAGCTGCCGGGCGCGCTCGAGGTGCTCGAGCCCGTGATGGAGAACCTCTCCGCTCCTGAGACCAGGCTCGAGCGGTTCTTCGTCGCGATTGCCGCCGCCGCAGCTGAGGTCGCGCCGGTAGCCGAGACTCAGGCGGAGCTCTTCGTCAATCTCGACACCACTTTCACCGCGCTTGCCGACGTCGCGCGACCGTTCATCCAGGAAACGATCTCCGAAACGCCGCCGACATTCGCGGTCGCCGAGCAGACGATGCCGACGATCCGGCCCTTCCTCGCCAACAGCGCGACGCTGTTCTCCGAGCTGCGCCCGGGCGTCCAGGAGCTGGCCGCTACCGCGCCGACGATCGGCGATGCGCTCGAGGCCGGTGTGCCGGCGCTGCGCGATTCGCCGACTCTGAACCGCGAGCTCGCGCCTACCGCCAGCGCGCTGCGCCGCTTCAACGACGACGCCGGCGCTCGCTCCGGGCTCGCGCGCCTGCAGCAGACCTTTGACATTGGCGGGCCGGCGATTCGCTTCATCGCTCCAGCGCAGACGGTTTGCAACTACGCCACCCTGCTGTTCCGCAACCTTGCCAGCGCGACCAGCCAGGGCTCCAACGGCGGCCGCTGGCAACGCGTGACCGTGTTCGAGCCGCCCGTGGGGCCCAACAACGAGGGCACCATCTCCGCAGCGCCTGCCAACGGCGGCGGCGATATCGAAAACTTCCTCCACTTCAACCCCTACCCGAACACCGCCAGCCCTGGTCAGAGCCCGATCGAGTGCGAGGCCGGCAACGAGCCCTACGCGGTCGGCCAGCAGGTGATCGGCAACGCCCCCGGCAACCAGGGGGTCACCACAGCTGACCAGCTTCCCAGCCAGATCGCGGCGGGTGAGCGATGAGGGCGCCGTGGCAGCGCGACCGCACCGCAGCGCGACCGGTGTCCGACCGGCCGGTCGCCGATCCGCGCGTCTGGGGCCGCAACTATCGCGGCCCGCAGCCGTGGATTCTCGGCGGCGTTGTCGCGCTCGTGCTCGCGGCATTGCTCTATCTCGCCTTCGCCAAGGAGCTGCCCTGGGCAAGCGACGGATACACGCTCAAGGCGACGTTCGAGAACGCGACGACGCTGCGTGAGACAGCGCCGGTGCGAATCGCCGGCGTCACCGTGGGCGAGGTGAAGGCGGTCGAGGGCACGGGCGCCGGTGCCGAGGTGACCTTCACGGTTGAAGAGGACGGCCAGCCGATCCACTCCGACGCTCAAGCCGAGATCAGGCCACGGCTGTTCTTGGAGGGCAACTTCTTCGTCGACCTGCAACCGGGCAGCCCGAGTGCTTCCGAGCTCGACGATGGTGGCGAAATCCCGATCACGCAGACATCGACCGCGGTCCAGCTGGATGAGGTTCTGGCCCTCCTGCAAGAGCCCCAGCGGCGCGGCCTCCAGCGCCTGCTCAAGGGGTACGGGACCGCCCTCACCTACGAGCCAACTGCTGCCGACGACGCCGATCAGGACGCTTCTGTGAGCGGGGAGTCCGCCGCCGAATCGCTCAACGACGCATTCCGCTACGGCGGAGCGGCCGGTCGCAACACCGCGATCGTCTCCGACGCCTTGCTCGGAGAGAACCCGCACGACCTCTCGGGCCTGATCGCGTCTGCGGGCGAGACGTTCGACGAGCTCGCGTCGCGCGACCAGCAGCTTGCCGAGCTGATCACGAACTTCAACGTCACGGCTGGAGCCTTCGCGGCCGAGTCCGAGAATCTCTCGGAGTCGATCGCGCTGCTCGATCCAACGCTGGACGAGACCGAGGTCTCGCTGCGTCACCTAAGCGATGCGCTGCCGTCGGTTCGCGCGCTGGCGCGCGTGTCGCGACCAGGGATCCAGGAGCTGCCTGCGACGATCGACGCCTTCGATCCCTGGCTCGATCAAGCGGGCCAGCTGCTTCGCGAGGATGAGCTCGGAGGTCTCGCGCAGCTGCTCAAGGGCTCGGCGCCGGGACTAGCTGAGGCGGCCGCCGCCTCGCGGGAGCTGTTCCCGATCACCGACCGGGTCGCGCGCTGCACGACCGAGAACCTGATCCCAACCGCCGATACCGAGATCACCGCTGGCGGCTTCGATACCGGCCAGCCCAACTTCCAGGAGTTCTTCTACGGCGCCGTGCAACTCGGTGGCGCCGGGCAGGGCTTCGACGGCAACGGCTCCTTCCTGCGACTGCAGCCAGCCGGCGGGCCGAACCTCGTGTCCGCCGCCAACCCGGGAGGCGCGATCAACGACACGCGCGTGTTCGGGACGACGATCGAGCCCCCCGATGGCGTGCAACCCGTGCTCCCCGACGCGCCTCCCCCGTTCCGCATGGATGTGCCCTGCTACCAGAACCCAGTCCCCGACATCAACGGCCCGGCCAGCGCCGCCGGTCCGCCCGACCTGGTGCCCTAGCTGATGCGACGACTGATAGACGACCACTTGAAGGCGATCGTTTCCGTGATCGTGCTGACCGTTCTCGGTCTCGCGGTGACGGGCGGGATCCTCTCCCAGCAACAGCAGCCGTATCCGAGCTGGGTGCCGTTCCTCGGCGACGACCAGTTCGAGCTCAAGGCGGAGTTTTCGACGGCCCAGGCTGTGATCCCCGGTCAGGGTCAGACCGTGAACCTCGCTGGGGTTCAGGTCGGCGACGTCACAGAGGTCGAGCTGGTCAACGGGCGCGCCGTGGTGACGATGGGGATCGAGAAGCCCTACGAGGAGCTGATCCACGAGGACGCGACGATGCTGCTGCGCCCGCGAACCGGCCTTCAGGACATGACGATCGAGATCGACGTCGGGGGCGCCGGCCCGCTGGTCGCCGAGGGCACGACGATCCCCGTTTCGCAGACCGAGCCGAATGTGCAGCCGGATCAGATTCTGGCCTCGCTCGACGGTGATACGCGTGCGTATCTGCAGCTTCTGATCGAAGGAGGAGCCGAGGGGCTGGGCGGCCGCGGACAACAGCTATCGGCGACGCTGCGACGCTTCGAGCCCTTGGGCCGCGACCTGGCGCGGATCAACACCGGGTTGGCGAAGCGCCGCGAGAACATCCGGCGTTCGATCACGAGCTTCCGCCGCCTCACCGAAGCGCTTGCCCGCAGCGACACTCGCCTCGCGGACTGGGTCACGACGCAGAATGCGGTGTTTCAGGCGTTCGCCAACCAGGAGGCGAGCCTGCGTGAGCTTCTGCAGGAGCTTCCCTCGACTCTGAGCGAAACCCGGCTCGCGCTGGAGAGCGGCGACCGCTTCGCGCTCGCGGTCGGGCCTGCGTCGCGCCAGCTGATCCCGGCCGCCCAGACCTTCGCTTCGGCTCAGCAGGCCTCGCAGGAGTTCGCGCGTGAGACGGTGGCGCCGATTCGCGACCAGATTCGGCCCTTCAGCCGTGACGTCCAACGCCCGTTCCGCCACCTCAAGCAGGCCTCGCAGCCGCTCGGGTCCACCATCGACTCCACGGCGGACACGTTCGGCGAGTTCGAGCGCTTCTTCAACGCCTGGGCCTACAACCCGGCCGGCCCCGAGGAGGGCTACCTGTTCTGGACCGCGTGGCTGAACCACAACGGCAACAACGTCGCCTTGCTTCAAGACGCGAACGGTCCGCTCGTGCGCGGGATCGTGATGCAGTCTTGTGTTACCGCGCAACGCGCGGAGGAGCTCGCGCTGGCACGCCCGTTCATCCTCACCCTGCAGCAGCTCACGAACGCGCCCAAGAGCAAGGACATCTGCCCGTTGACCCCGCTGCCATGATCTTTGCTGCCGACACCCGACGCGCGCCCCGAGGCTGCTGATGGAGACCAGGCCGCCGACGATTACGCGCATCCTGATCGCTGTCGGGTTCGCGATCTCGTGCTTTGCCCTGGCGCTGTTTCTCTGGCTCGCCTTCGGCGGTCCAATCCCGCTCAAGCCACAGAGCTATCGCTTCACAGTGCCCTTCGACGAGGCGACCCAGCTCGCGACCGAGTCCGACGTGCGCATCTCGGGAGTCTCGGTCGGCAAGGTCAAGGGCATCGAGCTGGGCGATGAGGGCTTGGCCGAGGCGACGATCGAGCTCGACGCACGCTATGCGCCGATCCCCTCAGACACCAGGGCGATCTTGCGTCAGAAGACACTCCTGGGCGAGACTTATGTCGAGCTCAGCCCGGGCTCCAACGAGACCGAGCCGCTCGCAGAGGCCGGCTCGCTCCCGGCGGCGCAAGTCTCCGAGGCGGTGCAGCTCGACGAGATCTTCCGTGCCTTCGACCCTCCCACCCGTGAGGCCTTCCAGGCCTGGATGCAAGGTCAGGCGGCGGCCTTCCGTGGCCGCGGCGACGACTTCTCGGTCACGATCGCGAGCCTCGAGCCGTTTGCCGACCAGCTCGAGCGCTCGCTGCGGGTGCTCGACAGCCAGAGCGCTGCGGTGACGCAGTTCGTCAGCGACGGCGGTGAGGTCTTCGAGGCGCTTTCGGAGCGCCAGGGTCAGCTCCGTGGACTGATCGAGAATGCGAACACCGTCTTCGCCACGACCGCGGAGCGAAACGAGGACCTGGCCACCGCGTTCACGATCTTCCCGACCTTCCTGCGCGAGTCGCGGACGACGCTGAGCCGGCTCGAGCAGTTCGCGATCGACACCGATCCGGTGGTCACGGCTCTGCGCCCGACGGCGCGCGAGCTGACCCCCACCGTGGCGGAGCTTGGCCGGCTTTCGCCCGAGCTCGAGGGATTCTTCGGCGCGCTCACCCGCACGATCGCAGCCGCCCCCGACGGTTTTGAGGCGACGCGCCAGCTGCTGGACGACGATCTGCCCCCGCTGCTGGCTCGATTCGACCCCTGGCTTGCGCAGGTCAACTCGCTGCTCGAGGTGGTGCGCCAGTACCGGCGCGAGGTCACCGGGTTGCTCGGCAACCTCTCTGCCGCCAGCAACGGAATCTTCTTCGACATCGCGGCCAACGAAACCGTTCACTATGTGCGCAGCCTCGCGCCGCTTTCCCCCGAGGCCCTTGCCGCTTTCCCCCGCCGCCCAGAGATCGTCCGGACGAACCCGTATCTGAAGCCGGGCGGCTACCTCGACGTGGCGACCGGGCTGCAATCGTTCGAAACCCGTCATTGCAACAACGGCGTCAGTGCCTTCCTCGACCCCGCGACGCCGAGCGACCCGGACTTCAACGCGCGTTTCGGTGGTGACGTCGCCACCGCCCAGCTGTTCTTCGACCGGCTGCAGCGATTCGCCTTCGCAGATCAGCTCGACACGAACGCGATCGCGACCACGGGCTGCAACAAACAAGCTCCATTCAACTCGATCGGCGAGCCGGCGGAGACCAGCGACTACCTGCACACCTACGCGCAGCCATGAGGCAAGATCGCAACCCCGGGCGGCGGGCTGCAACTTCTCGGGCTATCGTGGGTTCTAACCAACAGCCCGCCCCGCGCGCGGGCATCCGTCATCCGAACTTCGGATCTACCAACAACGACAAAGCGAACCGGACGTTCGCGATTCATCACCCGTAGGAGGGAATGTGTTCTCAAAGTCACGCCTGACCCTGGCCTTGGCCCTGGTCCTAACACTCGCGGTTTCGGGTATCGCCTTCGGAACGGCGAGCCTCAACAACGCGCAGGTCGTCGGCGACGTTTCGCCGACCAAGCTCGACAAGAAGAAGTACAAGAAGGCAAGCCTGTTCTTGGGCGTAGTCAACAGCTCAGACCACATCACCGGCACGCAGTCCAACCCGGCGTCTGAGTACATCTCGTTCGGCAAGAACGTCAAGGTCGATCTGTCCAAGGCACCCCTTTGCCCGGTCACGATCCCCAACGGCACGCCGACTGAGTCGGCCAAGGCGCAGTGCCCCGCGGGCTCCGTGCTCGGCACCGGCAACGCTGAGGTCAAGGGCCCGCCCAACGGCTCCAGCCTGGTCGCCGAGCCGGTTGTAACCGTGTTCAACGGCCCCGGTCCGGGCCAGCTCCAGCTGCACACCTATTCCGCGCAGACTGGTGCCGCATCGCCAACCGTCCCGGCGTCGGTCGTGAAGTCCAAGCGAGGCGCCCCGTACGGTCAGGCGCTCAACGTTCCCGCGGCCCCGGAGACCGGCGGAATCATGATCACCAAGTTCAACGCAACGCTCGGGAAGGACTCCGGCGTGGTCACCGCTCGCTGCAAGTCGAAGACCACCCCGTTCCTGCGTGAAGTGACCTACAAGGACGGCACCTCGGAGACGGCCGAGCTGACCGATAAGTGCAAGCAGAAGAAGCCGAAGAACTAGCTCTTCGTCTTTCGCAGTACGAATCAGGGCGGCCTCCGGGCCGCCCTTTTTCGTGCCGTCGCGCTGGTCCGTGTAGGTTGCTGCGATCATGCTGGAGCGACACGGACGTCGAGGCGCGCTCTTGACCGCGATCCTCGGCGCCGCGGTGATGTTCACGGCTTGCGGTGACGAGGGAGTCAGCTATGACGACAATCGCATCGTCGAGCGCCTGCACCTGGAGGAGGTCGACGAGGGCTTCGCCATCGACGGCGATCCATTCTGCGAGATCGAGAAGAAGCTGCTCAATGACGCCGACGAGGTCGACGAAGCGACCGACAAGGAGGAGCTCGGCCTCGTGATCGCGAGCAAGGAAGGCAATGTCGGCGTCAAGGGCAAGCCGCCCTTCGCGCCCGATTGCCGCGCGCTGGCAAAGAAGCGCCTGAACAAGCTCGATCCGGTGGTCGAGGAGGAATAGCGACGCATAACTATGCTCACGCACCACCTGTGAGCTACTACGTCACCACCCCGATTTACTACGTCAACGCCGAGCCTCACCTTGGCCACGCTTACTCGACGATCGCCGCTGACGTGCTCGCTCGACACCACCGCCAGCGCGGTGACGACGTCTTCTTTCTCACCGGGACCGACGAGCACGGCGAGCCGGTCGTGCAGGCGGCCGACCGCCAAGGCTTGACGCCGCGCCAGCTCGTCGACATGAATGCTCCGCGTTTTCGCGCCATGGGCGAGCGCGTCGGTGCTTCCAACGACTTCTTCATCCGCACCACCGACCCCGAACACGTCGCCAGGGTGCAGCAGGTGGTGCAGACAGTTCACGACAACGGCTACGTCTATGAGGGCGTTTACGAGGGCTGGTACTGCCCGCGCTGCGCCGACTTCAAGACCGAGACCGAGCTTGGTCCGAACAACACCTGCCCGATTCACGAGATCACGCTCGAGCGCGAGCGCGAGGAGAACTGGTTTTTCAAGCTGAGCGCGTTTCAGCAGCGCCTCGAACAGTTCTACGAGGAGCGCCGCGACTTTGTCGCTCCGAGCTTTCGCCGCAACGAGGCGTTGTCGTTCATCAAGGGGGGTCTCGAGGACGTTTCGCTGTCGCGGCCGAAGCTCTCATGGGGGGTGCCGTTGCCATGGCAGCCCGAGCAGGTCATGTACGTGTGGTTCGACGCCTTGCTCAACTACTACACGGCGCTCTCCTACGCGCGCGACGGTGAGGACTTGACCGATCGCTACTGGCCCGCGTCGCTGCACGTGATCGGCAAGGACATCCTCAAGTTCCACACGGTCTACTGGCCGGCATTTCTGATGGCGGCCGGGATCGAGCCGCCGGCGCGCATCTACGTCCACGGTTACCTGCTGATGGGCGAGAAGAAGATGTCGAAGTCGCTCGGCAACGTGCTCGATCCGAACGAGGTGATCGATCGCTTCGGCTCCGACGCGCTGCGCTTCTACTGCTCTCGCGAGGTGTCATTCGGCCAGGACGGCAACGTCTCCGCCGCGGGCTTCGAGGCGCGCTACGAATCGGAGCTCGCCAACGACTGGGGCAACCTTGCCAGCCGCACGCTGGCGATGATCGAGCGCTACCGCGGCGGCGTCGTTCCCGAAGCTGGCGAAGACCCGGCTCTGGCAGCGGGGGATGACGCGCTCGAGGGCATCGATGGGGTTGTCCGCGGGCTGCTCGACGACGCTGAGCTGAGCCAAGCGCTGGAGGCGATCTGGTCGCGCGTACGCCGTCTCAACCGCTACGTCGAGGAGGCTAAGCCCTGGGAGCTGGCAAAGGATGAGTCTCAGGCCGAGCGCCTGGATACAGTGCTCTACAACCTCGCCGAGGGCATCCGAGTCTTGGCGCTCACCCTCCATCCCTACATGCCTGAGACCAGCGGCAAGCTGCTCGACGCTCTCGCCGAGGGCAACCGCGAGCTCGACGCTTTCGGCGCCCGCGCCGGCGGCCAGACGGTCGAGCGGATCCCACCGCTGTTCCCGAAACTCGAAGCTCCGCCTTAGGATCGCGCCGCGATGCGCTATGTGATCCGCACGCTGGTCGGGATGGCCCTGTTCGCCTTCTGCTGGGTTGTGATCGCATACGCGATCAATCAGCTGCTGCAGGTAGGGACTTGCGCCAGCGGCGGACCGTACGTGTCGGCGCGCGAGTGCCCAGACGGGATCGAGCGGCTGATGTTCTCGATCTTCGGCGCGATCATTGGTCTCTTCGTTGCGATCGCGATCTACGCCGGTCGTGGCGCACCCCCGGGCAGTGAGCGCAAGCCGCAAAACAGCCTCGTCATCGTCTGGTTTTGGACGGGGCTCTTCTGGAGCATCGCGGTCGGATCGTTTTGGGCTGTGTGGGGGCCGGGCGCTGACCCTGGGCCAGGAGGCACGCAGGGCGGGCTCATCGTCGGCTTCATGGGGCTGATCATGGGCGCGGGTGGTCTCTTGGCGGTCGGCTTCGGCCGTCGCGTGAGCAAAGGCGACTCGAATCAGAAGGTGCGCCCGGTCGTCTCGCGCATGGTCGGCACAGCGACGCGCTTCAGCGGCGCGGCTGATCCGGTCGACCGCCTCGACACGCTCGAGCGCCTGCGTCGCCAAGGCACGCTCACCGATGCCGAGTTCGAAACGCTGAAGGCGAAGATCGTGAGCGAGGTCTAATGGCCACCGAGAGCTCTTTCGGGGGCGTTGCCGTGATCGTTCATGTGCTTGGGATCGCGCTCGGCGTCTTTCTCGGTTTTACGGCGATGGCGGCGATAGCGCCGGATCTGCCGGACGACGATGTCGAGGCGGGCGTCAGCTCCTCGATCGCTCCGAGAACCGTCGCCGCCGATGACGCCGACTCGCTCCTTTACGAGCGCAACCTGGCGGCGTCGTTCGAGCAGCTCGAACAGCAGTTGCCCGCCGGCGACTCGATCACGAGGGTGCGGATCGAGCCGGGCGAGATCAGCGTCGACTCTGAAGGCGGTGCCGATGGCTTCGCGCTTGCCGACGTCTCGCCCGGTCTGCCGGAGGCGCTGATCGACTCGATCCATGCTCAGCGTGAGCGGGTGACGATCGCCGACGATCGCCTACATGGAGTTGGTCGCGACAGCGGACGGGCCCGTTTGGTACGTCCAGTTGGACCCTTCGAGCGCCAACCTGAGCCCGCCGTGGACCTATGGGGCACCGCTCGAAGGCGCTCCGTTGACGGCTGGCCCCGCGCCGCCGCAGTAAGCGCCGCCTCTAGCCTTACGTCGAATGGCCGGGGTCTTTACCGCGCAGGAGCTGCGCAAGTCGTACGGATCCAAACAGGCTTTGCGGGGAGTCTCGCTCGATGTCGGCGAGGGTGAGATTGTCGGGTTGCTCGGTCCCAACGGTGCCGGCAAGTCGACGCTGGCGAAGATCGCGGCCGGGCTGGTTCGCCCCAGCGAGGGCATCGCGACTGTCGCCGGGCACCCTGCGGGGAGCATCGAGGCCCGCGGTGCGATCGGTTACCTCGCAGAGCTCTTTCGCTTTCCCGGCTGGGCGAGCGCGACCGAGGTCTTGACTTTGCATCAGCGCCTCGCCGGTTCCAGCGGTGAAGCCGGCGAGCGTGAGCAGTTGCTCGACCTGGTCGGCCTCGCCGAGGCGGCCAACGTTCGCGTCGCGGAGATGTCGAAGGGGATGCAACAGCGCCTCGGCCTCGCGCAGTCGCTGATCGGGGAGCCGCGGCTGCTGTTGCTGGACGAGCCGACGAGCGCGCTCGATCCGGCCGGGCGGCGAGTGGTGCGCAGGTTGCTGGCCGAAGTTCGTCAGCGCGGGGTCTCGGTGTTGCTGAGTTCGCATCTGCTCGGTGAGGTCGAGTTGGTCTGCGACCGCGTCGCGATCCTCGTCAGCGGCGAGGTCGTTCAGCGCGGGACTCCGGCCGAGCTTCACAAGCCCCGGGGGGTCGAGGTCGAGACCGCCGCCGGAAAGCGGCTTTACGAGGGCGCCGGGCGAGAAGATGCCCCGCGCATCGTCTCCGAGCTGGTCGCGGCGGGTGAGCGCGTCTATGCGGTGACGGTGCTCGCGAGCACACTGGAGGACGCCTACCTCGAAGCCGTCGGCGAGGAGACCGGATGAACGCCGGGCCGAGCCGCTTGAAGGCAGTGGTGACAGTGGCGCGGTTCGCCTTCGCCGAGAGCCTGCGCCGGCGGGTATTCGCGGTCGTGGCGGTGCTCACCGTCGCCTTCCTCATCCTCTACGGCCTCGGCTCGTACTTCGCCTTCGAGGAGATCGAGAACTTTCGCGGTCCGCAGGCGGCGTTTGCCGACGAGCGCACGGTCACGGGCTCGACCGTCTTCGGCCTGGCGATGTTCGCGACCCTGTTCCTCGGCGCCGTGCTCGCGACCTTCCTCACCAACGGCGTCGTTCGCGGCGACGCCGAAACCGGCCTGCTGCAGCCGATGGTCGTGCGACCGCTGGGCCGTGGAGCGATGCTGGTCGCGCGCTACGCCGGCGCCGCGATCGCAGCGGGGGCATACGTGCTCGGCGTTTACGTGCTCACCCTGGTGATCACCGTCGATCACGGGCGACTGGACTCCCGACCACGTCATCGTGCCCGGTCTGGCGCTGGCCGCGGCGATCGCGATCCTCGCCGCGATCTCGGTTCTCGCCTCCGTGTTCATGACCGCGACGGCGCAGGGCATCGCCGTCTTCATGGTCTTCGGCGCCGGCCTGGTCGCCGGTCTGCTTGGCCAGATCGGCAACGCGCTCGACTCCGAGAACCTGATCCAGATAGCCGAGATTGCGACCTGGGCGTTGCCGTTCGAGGCCTTCTACCAGCACGGGCTTTACGAGCTCACCTCCGATCAGATCGGGATCACCGGCGCCATCGTCGAGCTCGGTCCGTTCGGCGGCGCGCAGCAGGCGTCCGGCGGGCTCTTGCTCTGGGGGCTGGTCTACGCCGGCGCCGTGGTCGGCGCTGCCGTGTACTCGTTCGCGCGCCGCGATCTCTGACCCGTACGAGTTGCCGAGCGGGCGACCTAGACTCGCCCGATGATCGATTCGCATTGCCATCTCAGCCTCTGCGACGGCACCGAGGCCGAGGTGGTCGCCGACGCCGCTCGGGTGGGGTGAGGCGGCTGCTTGACGTCGGCATCGACGATGCCGGCAGCGAGCGAGGCGATCGCCAACGCCGAAGCGCACGACGCCGTCTTCGCCTGCGTCGGGCGCCACCCCAACGCGCACGACCGATTTCGACGACGCCGCCGCCGCGCGGCTCGAGGAGCTGGCGGCTGATCCTCGCGTCGCCGCGATTGGCGAGACCGGGCTCGACTTCTATCGCGACAACGCTCCCCGGGGGGCGCAGCGCGCGGCATTTCGAGCCCACATCGCAATCGCCGCGCGCCTCGACAAGCCGCTGGTCATCCACGTTCGCGACGGTGCCCAGTCGACCGATGGCGAGGCGCTGGCCGAGACGTTCGAGCTGCTCGCGACCGAGGCCGCTGGTGTCACCGTGATCCTGCATTGCTTTTCGGCCCCCGCGAGCCGTGTCGGCGAGGCGGCAAGGCACGGCTGGTACTGCTCGTTTGCCGGCAACGTCACCTATCCCAGGTCCGAGGGCCTGCGCGAGGCAGCGTCCGAGGTGCCCGACGAGCTCCTTCTGGTCGAGACCGACGCCCCGTTTCTCTCGCCTCAGCCCGTGCGCGGGCGGCGCAACGAGCCTGCCAACGTCGTCGCCACGGCCGAGGCCGTGGCCGCGGCTCGCGGTGTCGGCTACGCGGCGCTCGAGGAGCTCGTCGAGGCGAACGCAGTGCGCGTTTTCGGCTGGTGATCGCGGTGGAGGCAGCCCGCTAGTGCGCCTGGGCCAGAACTTCCTCGCCGACAGGAACCTGCTCGAGGCGATCGTGCGCGAAGCGGAGTTGGCGCCCGACGACGTCGTGCTCGAGGTCGGCGGCGGCGAGGGGGCGCTGACGCAAGAGCTTGCCTCGCGGGTGGCCGCCGTTCACGTGATCGAGCTCGACGAGCGCCTGCGGCCGGCACTTGAAGCCGTTCGCTGCGAGCGCGGAAACGTCGCCCTTCACTTCGCTGACGCGATGCGCTTCGAGCTCGCCGATCTCGATCCGGCACCGACGAGGATGGTCGCCAACCTGCCCTACGCGATCGCAACGCCGCTGATCATCCGCACGATCGCCGAGCTCGGCGGCATCGGCTCTTGGACGCTGATGGTCCAGCGCGAGATCGCCGATCGGCTGCGCGCTGCTCCGGGCTCGAAGACTTACGGCTCACCCAGCGTGATCGTCCAGCTCGCCTGCGAGGTGAGGTTGCTGCGGACGGTCGATCGTGCGGTGTTCACGCCGCGCCCGCGGGTCGACTCGGCGTTGATCGCCCTGCGCCGGCGCGGACCGGCCGCGAGCGCGGCGATCGCGGGGCTCGTGCGCGACGCCTTCGCGCATAGGCGCAAGTCGCTCGCCCGTTCGCTCGAGCACGCGCGGCCCGGGATTCGCGATTCGGCCCGGACAGCGCTGGAGCAGCTCGACCTGGCTGCCGATGCGCGCGCCGAGCAGCTCAGTCCGCGGCAGTTCGTCGAGCTCGCCCGCGCGCTCGAGCTCGATTCGGGCGTGCAGGTGAAGCGGTGATCACGCGAGCGCCGGCGAAGCTCAACCTTTGCCTCTACCTCGGCGGTGTGCGAGAGGACGGGCTGCATGAGCTGCGCTCGCTTTTCTGCCCGCTGCTGCTCAGCGATCGGATCGAGATCACCGCGGCTGGGGGGGAGGGCGACGAGGTCGTCTGCCCTGGCGTTGAGGGACCGAATCTGGTTGGCGTTGCGCTCGAGGCACTGCGGGCGCGCGGCTGGGATCGGCCGGCGATCCGGGTCGAGATCGAGAAGCGAATCCCGATTGCGGCCGGGCTCGGTGGCGGCAGCGCTGATGCAGCGGCCATCTTGCGCATGGCAGGAGAGGACGTTCGCGATCTGGCGGCGCTGGCTGCCGGGCTGGGAGCCGACGTTCCGTCGCAGCTCGACCCCACGTTCGCGCTCGTCGGCGGCGCCGGGGAGCGAGTCGAGGCGCTCGGCTCGCCGGGTGAGTTCGCGGTGGTGATGATTCCCGACGACCATCGGCTCGCTTCCGCGAAGGTCTATGAGGAGGCAGACGCGCTCGGGCTTGGTCGCGACCAGGACGAGCTCGATCAAATCGAGGATCGCCTGCGACTGGCGGCGGCTGGCGGAGCCTCGCCGCTGGATTACCCGGAGTTGCTCGTCAACGATCTCGAGCAGGCGGCGGTATCGCTGCTGCCTGCGGTTGCCGAGGCGCTGTCGGCGTTGGAGGAGGTCGGTGCGCGCCGGGCGCTCGTTACCGGATCGGGTCCGACCGCGTTCGGCGTCTTCGACGACATCGTCGCCGCTGACCGGGCTGCCGCTGAGCTGCCGCCACGCTATGCGAACGCGATCGTGACGGCGCCGCACCGCCTCCGATAATGGTGGTCGCATGAAGCTCGCGGGTGGGGAAAAGAAGGAGGGGCGGCGCGAAAGGATTCGGCTGTTCGCGCTGATCGCGCTTTTCGGCGGCGGTTTCCTCGCTTTTCAGCAGCTCGCGCCCAGCCTCGACATCGAGGGCTGGCTCGAGAACCTGGCGGAGGATCTCGGCAACCTCACTTACGCGCTTGTCGGCCTGCTCGCCTTCGCCGAGACCGGTGCGTTCATCGGGCTCGTCTTTCCGGGCGAGACGGCGGTGATAATTGGCGGCGCGCTGGCCGGCCAGGGTGAGAACTCGGTCGTCTTGATGCTGGCGATCGTCTGGATCTGCGCCTGGGCGGGGGATTCGGTCAGCTTCCTGCTGGGCCAGAAGCTGGGCCGGAGCTTCGTCATGACGCACGGACCGAAGGTGAGGATCAGCCACGAGCGCTTCGCCCAGGTCGAGGCGTACTTCGACAAGCACGGCGGCAAGACCATCTTGATCGGGCGCTTCATCGGTCTCGTGCGGGCGCTGGCCCCGTTTATCGCCGGCAGCTCGGGGATGCAGTACCGGGCCTTCCTCCCTTACAGCGTGCTCGGCACGGGGTTATGGGCGGCGACCTTCACCCTGCTCGGCTACTTCATTTCCGACAACATCAATGAGGCGACGGCGCTGGCGAGCAAAGGCATCTTCGTCTTCGGCGCCGTGGTCGGGACGATCATCGCGATCGTGCTCGCGATTCGGTTCATGCGGGTTCGCGAGAACCGCCGGCGCCTTGCCGCCCGCATGGATGAGGTTGCAGCGCTACGGCCGGTGATCGAGCTGGCTCGCCGGCTCGAGCCACAAGCGCGGTTCGTGTGGAATCGGCTGACTCCGGGGGCGCTCGGCCTCGAGTTCACGAGCTTGATGGCGGCGCTCGCTGTTGCGCTGTTCGTGCTCTTCGGTTTCGGCGCGGTGATCAGCGGAGCGCCGGGGCCGACGCCCGGCGACAACTCGGCGATGAACGCCGTTTCCGAACTACGCGCGGACTGGCTCACCGAGATTGCCAAGGTGGTGACGGTGGGGGGTTCGGGTTTGTTCACGCTGGCGCTGGGCTTGGTTGCGGGGATCGTGCTCGCCCAGCGCGGCCGGCGCACGGAGGTGTACGTGTTGGTGGCGGCGCTGGCGATCTCTCATCTCGCCGTACCGCTGCTGAAGGAGATCTATGACCGCCCGCGGCCGGAGGGCGGCTTGGTTGGGGTCTCGGGGGATAGCTTTCCCAGCGGCCATGCCACCTACTCGGTGATTTACACGTGGATGGTGTTGACGATCGCGATTCGTCTGCGACCTGGGCTCAGCTACGCCACGGGACTGATCGTGGCCGGGGTGGCGCTGACGGTTGCGGTTGGGCTCAGCCGGGTCTATCTCGACGTTCATTACCTCAGTGATGTCAGTGCCGGCTGGGGCCTGGGCGTTGCGGCTTTTTCGAGCTGCGCCGCCGTCTCGCTGCTGATCGCCCACATTCGCCACAATCGGGGGCCGGAGATGGATCGAGGAGAGCGATCACAGAAATGATGGGCATTGCCGCCGAGATCGGCAGCGAGTATTTGCTTTTCGGCGGCGCCGGCCTGCTCAGCCTGATCGCCTTCACGGCCCTGATCCTGGTCCCGGCGATCGGCTCCTTCGGTCGGACGTGGGAGAAGGCGACGGCGGTCTTTCTCTCGCTGTTCGTGCTGGTCGCGCTGCTGGCTATCGGAATCGCCGTGGGTATCGCGATTGTTTACAACTGGGACACGATCACCGAGTTCTTCGGCGGCTAGCGCAGTCGTCCAAGACGAGCTGCGACGCCGTCCTAGACTGCGACGGTGACCTCTAGGGAAGCCATCGGGAAAACTCCTGCAAAGGGGGAGGATGAGGCGTCGATCGACGCGCTCTCGGAGGCGATCGAGTCGGGTGCGGGGCTGCCGGCTGTGGCGCGGGCGGCCGCAGCTGCGCTCGGCGCCAGCGTGGCGCTGATCGATCGTTCGAGCGCGGTCCTCGCGGTCGCGGCCTCGTCGTCTGCCGAGGAGTCGAAGCTGCTCTCAGGAGGGCAGGACATCGGCCGGCTAGAACTGCGCGTTGCGGATGCGATTGTCGGCGAGTTGCGTTTTCGCGGACGTGGGGGCCAGCCGTCGGCGGGGCTGACGCGCATGGTCTCGACCCTGCTGGCGCTCGAGCTCGAGCGCTCGCGCGCACCGGAGTGGGCGAGCGACGAGGCGGCGGGCGAGTTCGTGCGCGCGGTGCTGGCGCGCAAGGTGACCGACCGCGGCGACATCGTCGCCCGCGCCGGCGAGCTCGGCTCGAAGGTGGAGGCGGGCGCCGGCGTGATCCTGGCGCGCGCGGCGCCGCGCGCGGCGCAGACGGAGGATTGGCGCGCGCGGGTGCTGGTGGTCTCGCTGCGGGCGCTTCGCGCCGCGAGCACGGGCGCGATCGCCGAGCTGCGTGAGATCGGCGATCGAGCAGAGGTCAGCGCGATCGTGCCGCTGGGCGCCGAAGTGGCGCTAGAGCGCTCGGCGCAGGCGCTCGCGCGTGAGCTGGGCGCGTCGCTGCCGGGCTTTCACGTGACGATCGCGCGCAGTCGCTGGGTCGCCGACCCAAGCGACATCTACCGTGCCGGCCAGGAGGCGCTGCTGGCGGCCAACGTCGCCGAGGCGGACGGGATCGAGATGCTCGCCTTCGAGGACACGGGCGCCTACAGGCTGCTGTTGCCGGCGATGAGCGAGGACCCGGGCGAGCTGCAGCGCTTCTATGACGAGACCGTGGCCCCGCTGGCGGCCTACGACGAGCAGTACGAGACCGACCTCGTGCGGACGATCGAGGCCTATCTCGAAAACGACGGCAACGTCACGCCGACGGCCGACTTCCTGTTCACGCACCGCCATACGGTCCGCTACCGGCTCGAGCGCGTGAACGAGCTGTGCGGTCACGACATCACCTCAACCGACGGCCGCGAGAAGCTCGGCCTCGGGCTCAAGGCGATGCGGGTGCTCGGCATCGCCTCGCCGCGAGGCCCGGCGAACGAGCCCGGGACCGAGGCAGGGCGTGCGAAGGTGCGGCGCAAGACGGAGGAGTAGGCACGCTACGTGACGTTCTAAGGTGCGGTCGTCGCGATGGGGAGTGGTCCAATGGCACGACGCCGGCTTTTGGTGCCGTGAGATCCAGGTTCGAATCCTGGCTCCCCAACTTTTCTAGACGTCCTCGGTGACGTCAGCGACTTTGACGCCGATAATCGGGGTCAACCACAACCACGTCCCCGCACGAGAGGAGAACGGATGATCGATCACGCAGGTTTTGGCGTCTCGAACTACGAGCGCTCGAAGGCTTTCTACACCCAAGCGCTGGCGCCGCTGGGCTTTGAGCTATTGATGGAGCCAATACCAGACGCTGGCGGCTTTGGCAGCAAGCGGGACATGAAGCCGTTCTTTTGGATCCACGGTGGCCGGCCCGTCGCCGAAGGTGTTCACGTCGCTTTCACCTGCGATTCGCACGAACTCGTCGATGCCTTTCACGAGGCGGCGCTTGCAGCTGGCGGCACCGACAACGGTCCCGCGGGACCGCGCCCGATCTATCACCCCAACTACTACGGCGCCTTCGTCCTCGATCCTGACAACAACAACGTGGAAGCGGTCTGTCACACCTGAGTCACCTACGATTGCGCGCGTGAGCGGCGCATCGGCAAGCAACGGCCTGACCGTGCTCGTGATGGCCGCGGGTGAGGGCACCCGCATGCGCTCCTCGCGGCCCAAGGTCCTGCATCACGTCTGCGGCCGCCCGATGGTCGCTTGGCCCGTGCTCGCCGCCCGCGAAGCGGGGGCTGATCGGGTCGTCGTAATCGTCGCTCCCGATCGCGACCTCTCCTCGGGCCTCCCCAGCGCGACCGAGACCGTGATCCAGCCCGAAGCCGACGGAACGGGTGGCGCCGTGCGTGCGGCCCACGACATCGTTCGCGAGTCTGAAACCGTCGTCGTCCTCTCCGGCGACACGCCGCTGATCACCGCCGACGTGATCGCTGCCTTGGTCGAGACCCACCGCGCCAGCGAGGCCGGCGCGACAGTGCTCACCGTCGAGCTCGACGACCCTGCCGCCTACGGGCGCATCGTTCGCGACTCAGACGGCGACGTCGCCCGCATCGTCGAGACCAAGGACCCCGAAAACGCCACCAGCGACGAGCTCGCGATCCGCGAGATCAACACCGGCGCCTACGTCTTCGCCGCCGAGCCCCTGGTCGACGCGCTCGACAGCCTCGCCGCCGACAGCGCCAGCGGCGAGTACTTCCTCCCCGACGTCCTGCCGCTCCTGCGCGAGGGCGGCGGCCGAGTCGTCGCTCACCTCGCCGACGATCCCAACGTCAATCTCGGCATCAACCACCGCGGCGACCTCGCCCTCGCCACGGCCGAGGCTCGCCGTCAGATCCTCGAGCGCCACATGCTTGCCGGCGTCACGATCGTCGATCCCGATTCCACCTGGATCGACGCCGACGTCGAGATCGCCGCCGACGTCACGATCGAGCCCGCAACGACGCTGCGCGGCGCGACGTCGATCGGATCCGACTCGATTATCGGGCCTTACTCGACGGTAATCGACTCTGAGATCGGCTACGGCGCTCGCGTCGTCCACTCCTACATCGTCGAGTCCGAGATCGGCAATGCCGCGACCGTTGGCCCCTTCACCCACCTGCGCCCCGGCTCGGCGCTGGCAACCGACGCCAAGGCCGGCAGCTTCGTCGAGATCAAGAACTCGCAGATCGGTGAGGGCGCCAAGGTGCCGCACCTCGCCTACGTCGGCGACGCCGAGATCGGCGCCGGCGCCAACTTCGGCGCCGGCAGCATCACCGCGAATTACGACGGCAAGACCAAGAACCGGACAAAGATCGCAGAGGATGCGCGCATCGGGGTCAACAACTCGCTCGTCGCGCCGGTCACGATAGGCGAGGGCGCTTACACTGGCGCCGGCGCGGTGATCCGCGAGGACGTGCCCGACGCAGCGCTTGCGGTGTCGTCGAACGACCAGCGAAACATCGAGGGATACGCAACGAGGAAGGCGAGCGAAGCTCCCGACGAGTCCGGGGGCGCGGAGCGAAGCAATGACGACGACCCTCGATGAGATTTCGGTAACGCAATTGACCACCTCGATCCCGCAGGACTACACGAAGCGCCTCATGGTCGTCGGCGGCCGTGCCTCGATGGACCTCGCCGACAAGATCGCCTCGCGACTCGGCGTCGAGCTCGGCCAAGCCGACCTGCGCACCTTCGCCGACGGCGAGGTCTACTGCCGCTACAAGGACTCGATCCGCGGGGCTGACGTCTTCTTGGTCCAGTCCACCGCCGCCAACGCGGTGGCCAAGATGACGCCCAACGACGCCTTGATGGAGCTGCTGGTGATGATCGACGCCGCCAAGGGGGCCTCGGCGCACCGCATCATCGCCGTGATGCCCTGGTACGGCTACTCGCGCCAGGACAAGAAGTCGGCCCCGCGCGAGCCGATCTCAGCCAGAGTCGTCGCGCAATGCCTCGAGGCCGTTGGCGTCGACCGCGTCCTCACCATGGACCTTCACTCGGGCCAGGTCCAGGGCTTCTTCTCCAAGCCCGTCGACCACATGACCGCGATGCCGATGCTGACGCAGTACTTCATCGATCAGGCGATGTCCGACGAGCTCGTGATCGTCTCGCCCGACGCCGGCCGGGTCAAGGTCGCGCGCAACTTCGCCCGCAAGGTCGGCGTGCACTGGGCGGTGATGGAGAAGGAGCGCCCGAGCCAGCAGGTTGCGGAGATCGGCTACGTCGTCGGTGACGTCAAGGGAAAAACCGCCGTATTGGTCGATGACATGATCGACACCGCCGGCACCCTCACGGCCGCCGCCAGGACCGTGCTCGAGGAGGGAGCGGCGCGAGTCATCGCCTGCGCCACCCACGGCGTCTTCTCCGGGCCCGCCTTCGAACGGCTCGCCTACGAGAACTCGGGGATCGAGCGCATCGTCGTCACCGACACCGTCCCGCTTCGCCCCAACGCTCCCGACAACATCACCGTGCTCTCCGCAGCGCAGACGCTCGCCGACTCGATCCGCCGCATCTTCGCCGACGACTCGGTCTCCGAGATCTTCGCGGGAGAGAACCAGCTGTTTTGAGAGCTGGTTCGGTCAAACGCGGTGCTTAGCACCGCGAGAAGCATGCAAGGCGGCGAAGCCGCCGGTGATTTGACCAGCTCTTTTAACCAGCTGTCTGGCGCTAACCGCCGGCGTCGGAGATGTGCCACACGCCGTCCTCCTCCAACAGCAGCACGGTTCGCGGTTCGGCGCCTCGCTCCTGTGAGCGATAGCGGGTCTCGACTCGCGCCCGGTTGCCGCTGACGCTGACGTACTTCACCTGAACCGTGGAGCCGGCGAAGGCGGCGCTCAGGCGGTCGAGGATCTGTTCGCACTTGGGCAGCACGTCGATCTCCAGCTGCTGGGCCGTGTTCACTCGCAATGCCTGGCGCGCATCGGTGGTGAGCAGGTCGCAGAACACCTGCGAGTCGCCGGCTGCCGCGGCCGCGAAGAAGCGCTCGACCGTCGTCTGCACCTCCTGCTCGCGCGTCGGCGGATCATCGAACGGACCGGTGTCGGTGATCGCAAGCGCCGCGACACCGGCGACGACCGCCAACAGCAATGCGGCTATTCGGCGGCGGGCGACGTCGCTCATGCGCGCACGGTAACGCCCGCGGCCGTCGCCGCAATACAGTTCGCCGATGCAGCGTCGCCCGATCGAGCTCAACCTCTAGTGGACGAGCGCACGCTCGCTTGGCTCGACCTCCTCGGCAGGGGACTGCTGTGGGGGGCAGTCGCCGTACTCGGCCTCGCCTTCATCGCCTCGATCGCGATCGTCACCTCCGACAGCATCGGCCTTTTTCAAGAGAACTTCGAGCGTCAGAGCCGCGGCGTCGTCGCCATCGGCGCCTTCGCCAGCGGGCTCGCGGCGAGCGGGGGTGATGGCTGGGCTCGGCGCTCTTGTGCGCCTCAAGGTCGCCGAGCGACGCGACGCGACAACGAAGAAGTAGCTCGGTCGTTCGCGATGCTCAAGATCGGCCACAAGGGCGCCGACGCGATCGAGCCCGGAAACACACTCGAGAGCTTCGCGGTTGCGGCGGCATCCGGCGTCGACGTGATCGAGTTCGACGTCCTTCGGCCCCGATCGGACTTCCCGCCGGGCAGCGATTGGCGCCGCGCCGCCGCGGGCCCAGCCGCCGCTGGCGATGCGCTCATCATCGCCCACGACTGGGGCGCGGCCGCCCGGCGCAGCGAGCAGCTGACGCTGGATCAGGCACTCGACGCGTTCGCTCGCGCGCCCCTCGACGAAGTCCGTTTTGATCTCGACCTGAAGATGGCCGGCCGCGAGGACGAGGTCTTGGCGGCGCTCACCCAGCGCAACCTCACCGAGCGGGCGATGGTCTCGACGATGGAGATCACGAGCCTCGAATGGCTGCGCGAAGCGGCGCCGGACCTCGATCGCGGCTGGACCGTGCCCAAGGTGAGCAAGGACTGGTCGCGCAGCCGCGTCCTGCGCCCTCTCTACCTCGCCGGCTCAGCGACCTTTCGCGCCCGGCTGCCGCAGATCGTCGGCCGCCAAGCACCCGAGCTCGGGGCGTGGGCCGTCTGGGTGTTTCACGCCCTGATCACCCCGAAGCTGATCGATGCAGCTCACCGAGCCGGAGTCAAGGTCATCGCCTGGACTGTCGACGATCAAGCCCGAATCCAAGAGCTCCGAACCCTGGGGGTCGACGGAATCGTTTCAAACGATCCCGGGCTCTTGATCGACGACTAAACAGCCTCGATCCCGGGAACTCGCGTGATTCCACGGGTCTCGAAATACTCCCACTCGGCAACCCCGAGCTCGGTGGCAGGTTCGTCGGCGTAAACCCACTCGCGCATGATCCGGTGCCAGTTTCGCTTCGCTGCGAGCTGAGCGAGCACCGCGATCAGGCCGGTCTCCATCCGCCTGCCCATCAGCTCCTCGGCTGGCAGGCTCTCGCGGCGCATCAGCGAGTAGTACTCCGAGCGTGGATCGGACGCCGACTCGATGATCTTCATCACCCGGCGTGCCGAGACCTCGTACTCGCCGTCCTCGATGTACCAGCCACCGACGAGCATGACGTGATCCATCAGGCGCTCGGCGTCGAGCTTCGACGGGTGCTTGACGAAGCCGAGGTCGTGAAGTGATTGGCGCAACGCCTCGGGGTCCTTGCGGATCGCCGCGTCGAGCGCTATCTGCTCTAGCTGGATCTGCTCGAGATCGAGCTTCTTGGTCATCCCGAAGTCGAGAAACGCGACCCGGCCATCCGCCATCAGCAGATAGTTGCCGGGGTGCGAATCGGCGTTGAAGTGCTGCAGGTGGTAGATCGACCCGAAGCAGAAGCGGAAGACGATCTCGCCGAAGCGACTGCGCTGCTCGTGGTCGAGCAGCTTGATCTCGTCGAACTGCGCCCCCTCGACGAACTCGGTGACCAGCACTCGCCGGCGCGACAGACGCGTGATCACATCTGGCACGTAGATGAACGGATGGCCGCGATAGCCGCGTGAGAACGAGCGCTGGTTCTGAGCCTCGAACTCGTAGTCAAGCTCCTCGAGTACGCGCTCGCGAAGCTCCGAAGCCACGGCCTTGGCGTCGAGTCCCGGTGCCAGTCCCTTGGCCAAGCGCACCAGCATGCCCGCGTTTCGCATGTCCGACTCCAGCGCCTCGGCGACGCCCGGATACTGGATCTTGACGGCCACAGGCCGGCCGTCGATCAGCGTCGCACGATGTACCTGGCCGATCGACGCGGCGGCGAAGGCCTCGGTCTCGAACTCGGCGAAGTTCTCGGTCACGTCCTCGCCCAGCTCCTCCTCGAGCACCGCCGAGACACTCTCCCACGGCATCGGGGGCGCCGAGGTTCGCAGCTTGGCCAACTCCTCCTGGTACATCTCGGCGTACTCGGGCGGCAGGAACTCGGTGTCGATGAACGACGCGAGCTGGCCGATCTTCATCGCCGCTCCCTTCATCTCGCCGAGGGTGCGAACCATCTTCAGCGCGGTCTCGAGATGGCGGGCCTCGAGACGCTCCTCAGCCGCCTCATCGGATCGCGCAACACCCGCGGCTTTCGTGCCGGCGTACTTGGCGGCCTGGCTGCCGAGCGCGGTGCCGAGCTTGGCCGAGCGGCGGAGGCTGCCCTTCGGGATCTTCATCTCGTCGGACACGGGCGCAGGGTAGCCCCACGCGGCTTGCTCATGGGCACTTCTCTATCCTCAGCCGCCGCATGGCCTCCGACCGCGAAACCCTGAAAGCTCAGCCGCGCAGCGATTTCGGCTCGCGCACGAGCCGGCGCCTGCGCCGCGACGGCTTCGTCCCCGGAGTCGTCTACGGCGGCGGTGACGAGGCGCGCCCGTTTCAAGCACAAGCTCGCGCGATCCGCGACGTGCTCGTTCACGGCGGCGCTCTGATCGACGTCGAGATCGAGGGCTCCGGCACGGTGCCCGTCGTGATCAAAGAGGAGCAGCGCGACCCCGTTCGCGGCGACCTCGTCCATCTCGATCTGCAAGAGGTCAAGCTCGACGTCAAGATCGAGGCCGACGTTGCGATCGAGTTGCTCGGAACAGAGGACGCTCCCGGCGTCAAGGAGGGTGGAGTGCTCGAGCATGTCACCCACGAGGTCACGATCTCGGCGCTGCCGACTGAGATTCCCGAAAGCATCGCCGCCGATGTCTCTGGGATGGAGATCGGCGACACACTTCAGCTCGAATCCCTGATCGCCCCCGAGGGCGTCGAGTTCGTCCTTGGCGAAGGCCAGAGCCTCGACGAGATCACGATCGCCACCCTCTCGCCGCCTCGGATCGAGGAGGAGCCCGAGCCCGAGCTCGAGGAAGAGGCCGAGCTTGTCGGCGAGGAGGGCGAGGAGGCCGAGGACGGCGAGGCCGAAGGCGACGACGAGGCGGGCGGCGACTCCGGCGGCGACTCGGGCGACTCCGACGACGGGGAGTAGCGTCCTGCGCTTGTTCGGCCGGCGCCGGGGCGCTGATGCCGGCGCCTCAACTGCCTCCGCTGAAGGCGAGGGCTCGTCCGGCAGGATCCTCGTTGTTGGCCTCGGCAACCCGGGAAGTCGCTACGCCGCGACGCGGCACAACATCGGCTTCGAGGTCGCGGCCGAGCTCTCGCGCCGCTGGCAGCTGCCGAAGGCCAAGCAGCGCTTCAAGGGCGAGATCGCCGAGGGGCGCACGCGCCCGGGCGGGCCGCGGGTGGCTGTGCTCTTGCCGCAGACCTACATGAACGAATCGGGGAGCTCGGCGGGGCCAGCGCGTGGCTCGCTCAAGGTGCCGCTCGAGGAGGTCGTCGTCATTCACGACGAGATCGACCTCCCGTTTGGCGAGATCAAGGTCAAGCTTGGCGGCGGCGCGGCCGGTCACAACGGGCTCAAGAGCCTCAAGCAGGGCTTCGGCGACACCGATTTTTGGCGCGTGCGTGTCGGGGTTGGGCGTCCGGACACGACGGATCCCGAGATCGTTTCCGCCCACGTCCTCGGTCGTTTCTCGGAGCCGCCCGAGGAAGTACGGGGGCTGATCGAAGCCGCGGTCGCGGAGGCCGAGCGGCTGGTCGAGCGGATCGCGGCCGAGGAAGAAGATCCGCTCGGCGAGGTGATGTCATGAGCGTGACCAGCTACGAGCCCTCCGACGACGGGGTTGCCCTGATCCGCCTCGAGCGCGCCGAGGTCCGAAACGCGCTCAACACGGCGATGCTGGACGAGATCCTCGGTCACCTGGCGAGCGCGCGCGAGGACGAGCAGGTGCGGGCCTTGGTGATTTCCTCGAACGACCACATGGGCCTCTCCGCCGGCGCCGACACGCGTGAGCAGCTTGACGAGCAGGGGCGCATCCACCGCATGGAGCTGTTCGCACAGGTTTACGACGAGCTCGTCAGCTTCCCCAAGCCGACGGTTGCAGCCTGCCACGGGGCCTGCGTCGGCGGCGGCGCCGAGATCGCCGTGGCCTGTGATCTGCGCGTCGGCGGTTCCAACCTGCGCCTGCGCTTTCCGGGCGCCGCGCTCGGCGTCCCCGTCGGACCGGCCCGCCTGGTCACGCTCTGCGGCCTCTCCGTCGCCAAGTACCTGCTGCTGAGCTCGAAGGAGGTGGCCGCCGACGAGGCACACCGCTGGGGCCTCGTGCACAAGATCGTGCCGGCGCCACGCACAGAAGATGCGGCGCTTCAGCTCGCCGCTCATGTCGCGACTCACCCGCCTCAGGCAGTGGCCCGGCTGAAGCGCATGCTGCACGAGTGGGACGACGTCGAGGGACGCTCGCGCGTCGAGGGCGAGGGCCAGGTCGAGTGGCAGCGCACCGGGCCGGGGTTGCCGCACCGCAGCTGAGAGGTCTACGGCGCCTGCGGGCTCTCGGCGTTGAGCTCGTCGACGACCGCGAAGACGTCGCCCTGCAGGTAGAAGTCGACCGCGATCAGGCCCGGAAGCAGCCCGCGCCGGGCCTCGCATTCTGCGACGCGGGCGCGCAGGGCCTCGGGAGTGTTGACCTTGGCGGCGTTGGAGGGCCGCGGCGCCGGGGATGTGTCGATCCAATGGTTGATCAAGAACAGCGAAGCACGGGCCGGCCCGCGATTGGGCTCACAGCTGGCGGCGAGCAAATCGGGATCGGTGAGCTGAGCCGGGCGTTCGAACGAGAACGGGGTCTCCTGGACGAGTGACCCGTAGGCGAGGTGGTACCAGGGAATTGCGTTGCCGCCATCGTCGTTTTCGGCAAGCATCAAGATGCGCCCGCCGCTGTCGATCATCTCCTGCAGCGTGGGCCAGGGCGGCCCCACAGGCCCGTCGTAGACGTAAGCGCGTAGGCCGCTCGACTCGACCAGCGCCGCGATCTCGGTCGGCTTCACGTAGTCCTCGATCACGATCACGAGCACCTCGCTCGGGTTGGCTGCAAGGAAGTCGCGAATCTGCTTGAACGCCGCCGACGCCCTGATCGCCCCCGGCTCGCAGAAGCCGTGGCAGAGGTAGATCTCACGCTCGCCCACCGTCTCGGAGTTGACGATGCGATCGCGAATTCGCAGTGCGGCATCGAGCGTGTCCGTGCCAACCTCGTCCTCTAGCGCCTTGCGCTCGCCTTCAGTCTTTCCCGAGAAATCCGTCTTCACGGTTCCGTCCTCGGTCTCGATCCCGTAGTGAGCATCGATCAGCAGTCCATGGATGCCATCTCGCAGCTGGTCGGGCAGGCCCTTTTCCTGCTGGGCGAAGAGCCAGCCGGGATTGGTCGCGGCCGACATCGAGTTGTGCGTCGAGGCGAAGGCGACCTCGTCGAGGGGCCGGTCACACAGCTGCTTCGAGCCGTTGCATCCCTCGCTCACGATCGCCAGCGAAGTTGCCGAGATTCCCCCGACGCCGATCAGCGCGACCCCGGCGACGACGATCGCAACGGCGCCGATTGCGGCGGCGACCAGAGTCGCTCGGCCGCGCCTGCGGTCGGCGGCGGCGAACTCGGAGTCCGAGATCGTCAGCCGCATCAGCTCGGCCACGCCCGCATAGGCGACGTAGAGGCCGATCAGGATGGCGACGAGCTCGACGAACTCATCGCGGGCGACGATGATCGCCGCGCCGACGACGATCAGCAGCAGCGCGCGGACGAAGCGCATGCGCGGGCGCTCGGGAACCGTGCTCACCGCGGCCCAGCCACGGGCGACCTGAGCGCCGACATCGACAGGACGAAGCATCGACGACGCAGCCGCCGCCAGCACCGCGCCGCAGGCTGCGAACAGGATCAGCGCCGTGCCGAGGTCGCTCAGATATGCGTCCCAGATCGCCGAGACAGCGTCGCGTGCGCCCTGGTCGTCGACCGCGGTGAGCACGATTGCCTTCGCGGCACGCAGGCCGACCAGCGCCAATGCCGCGCCAAGCGCGATCGAGACCCCCAAGGTGACGACCGCGCGCCGGGAGTCGGCCGCGATCCGCGCCGCCGAGAAGGCCGCGGCGAGGCCGATCAACAAGAACAGCAGGGGCAACCATTTCACCGCCTCCGTGAGGCGGACCAGGCCCAACAGCGCGGCGGGCGGGTCGGCGTCGAGAACCGTCGTGTCGGAGCCCGCCGGGATCTCCTTTGCCAGCTTCGGCTGCACGGCTGCGAGCGTGCCGCGGATCGTCGTGCCGATATCGACGAGCGTCAGCGTCAGCGTGTTCACGTCCTGCTCGAACACCGCGCGGTGCAGGTCGCGCACGGCGCTGCGAAACAGCCCCTGAAAAGCGCTTTGCCCCGCGATCCCCGAGACGACGCCCTCGATCACCGGTTGCACGGCCACCAGGTCGGGCTTCGCGGCGACGAGGCGCTCCGCGGTGCGCTTGGCGATCTCCGCACGAACGTCCTCGTCGTCGAGCGCCGCGGTGGCGCGCTCGGCGAACTGCTCGGAGTCGGCGATCGCCCGCAGCGAGTAGCCGCCGGCAAGTGCGGCGAGAAATGCGGCGGCCGCGAGGATCGCCAGGGCCGAGGCCGCGATCCGACGCCTGCCCTGCGAAGCGTTCATGCCCGGTTGAGACTAACCCCGCGCAGGACGGCTCGGGACTCCGGCTAACCTCGGATGCCGACTGCTCAGAGCCCTACTCGACATCGCGCTCGACGACGAGCGACTCGCTTCCGTCGCGGCCCAGATCAAGGCCGGCGACGCGGTCGACCTGCCCGCTTCGGGCTCGATCAGGCCCTATTTGCTGGCTGCGCTGCTCGATAGCGATGCGGCGCTCGCCGATCGGCCGGCGCTGGTCGTCGCCGCAGACGATGTCGGCGCCCGTGACCTCGCGCGGGCCCTGGGCGCCTATCTCGCGCCGCGGCGAGTTCGCTATTACCCATCGCGGGGCACCGGCTATGAGTCGCATCTCGCGCCGCCGCCCCATCTGGTCGGCCTGCGCATCGGCGCCCTTGACGCTCTCACCTCGAGTTCCGAACGCCGCGCGCCCAACGGCGATCTACCCGTCGTCGTCGCTTCGGCCGTGGCGCTTGCCGAGGCCGTGCCCGATGCGTCGCTTCGCCCCGAGGGCTTCGTCCTTCACCGCGGCGAGGAGATCGATCTCGGCGACGTCTCAGAGCTGCTCGTCGAGGCGGGCTACGAGCGCGTCGATCAGGTCGAAGACCGCGGTCAGTTCGCAATCCGTGGCGACATTCTCGATGTCTTCGGCGCGACCGAGGATCGGGCTGCGCGGCTGGAGTTGTTCGGCGACGAGATCGAGTCGATCCGCTGGTTTTCGACCTTCACGCAGCGCTCTCTCGGGGAGACGGAGCGGCTCGAGCTCGACCCCGCGGCCGAGCTCGCGCTCGAGCACCGTGAGCTGGCCGAGGTTGCGACCGAGCAGGAGGGAGAGCGACCGAGCGTCGCCGAAGTCCTCCCGGTCGACTCGTTCGGCGCACCGCTCGATCTGATCGGTTCCGAGACGGCGATCGTGCTCGCAGCGACCGAGGAGATCCCGCCGGCGTTGCACGACCACTGGGAGGACGTGACGACGGCGATGCACGACGCCGACGCCCGCCACCTCTACGTCGATGTCGCCGAACCACTGAGCAAGCGGGCAGTGCTGGCCTTCCGGCGAACGGACGACGTAGCCCACGCCGCTTCTGAGCCTCAGGGGTTCGAGCCTTTCCGCGCCCAGGCACCCGTTTCGACCGCCCGCAGCATCTCCGAGGCAGAGGCTCAGCTCGAGCGAGACGTGCGCTCGGGCTATCGCGTCGTCGTCACCTTCCCCGGCCGCGGCGAGGCCGAGCGTGCCCGTTACAACCTCGATCGCCTCGATGCCCATTTCCTCGGCGAGGTGGTCGTCCCGGTGGCCTCCGAGGAGGTCAAGGGGGAGCTCCTCTTCGATGACGCCCCGCTCACGGACGGCTTCGTTTCCGCTCAGCTGAAGCTGGCGGTGATTCCCTCGCGGCGCCTCGTCCACAGGCGACGTGCCGCGGCGCCGACGGCCGCGCGCGGTCGCATGGCCACGTTCGCCGATCTCCGCGTCGGTGACTATGTCGTTCACGAGGATCACGGCATCGCCCGCTTCGCCGGCTTCGAGACGAAGACCCTCGCCGGCGTCACTCGCGACTATCTCGAGCTCGAGTACCGCGGCGAGGACAAGGTGTTCTCGCCCACCGAACAGCTCGCCAAAATCACGCGCTACGTCGGCGCCGGCGGTGACGCGCCTCAGCTCTCGGCGCTGGGATCGAAGCGCTGGGACGCGGTCAAGTCGAAGGCCCGCCGGGCCGCGAGGCTGCTTGCCGGCGAGCTGCTCAACCTCTACGCCGAGCGCCAGACGCGCAAGGGCCATCGCTTCGAACCAGACGGCGAGTGGCAGATCGAGCTCGAGGCCGCGTTTCCCTATCGCGAGACCGCCGACCAGATCGACGCGATCGAGGCGGTCAAGGCCGACATGGAGTCCGATCGCCCGATGGACCGGCTGATCTGCGGCGACGTCGGTTACGGCAAGACCGAGGTCGCGCTGCGCGCTGCGCACAAATCTGCGGCCGAGGGCAAGCAGGTGATGATGCTGGTGCCGACGACGATTCTCGCCCAGCAGCATCTCGGCACCTTCCGCGAGCGCCTGGCAACTTCGCCGTTGAACATCGAGATGGTCTCGCGGCTGCGAAAGCCGGCTGAGGTTCGCGCTGCGCTCGCCGGCTTCGCGGATGGCACTGTCGACATCCTCATCGGCACGCACCGGCTGCTCTCGCGTGACGTCCGCGCCAAGGACCTCGGTCTGGTCGTCGTCGACGAGGAGCAGCGTTTCGGCGTCAAGCAGAAGGAGCTGTTGCGTCAGCTCAAGCTCCGCGTCGACGTGCTCTCGCTGTCGGCGACTCCGATCCCCCGGACGCTGCAGATGAGCCTCGCCGGTTTGCGCGACATCTCCGTGATCGAGACCCCGCCCGAGGGCCGCCGGCCGGTACGCACCTACGTCGGGCCCTACGACGAGGAGTTGGTGCGAAAGGCGATCAACCGCGAGGTCGAGCGCGAGGGGCAGGTGTTCTTTTTGCACAACCGCATCGACACGCTGTTCGAGGTCGCCGAGGGTCTGCGGGGGTTGTGCCCGGGTGTGCGCTTCGCCGAGGCGCATGGGCAGATGGACGAAAAGAAGCTGGAAGCGACGATGTTCGAGTTCCTACGTGGCGACGCCGATGTGCTCGTGGCGACGACGATCATCGAGTCGGGCCTCGATATTCCCCAGGCGAACACGCTGGTCGTCGAGCGCGCCGATCAGCTCGGACTCGCTCAGGCCTACCAAATTCGCGGCAGGGTGGGGCGCTCGACCGAGCGGGCCTTCGCCTACATGCTCTATCCATCCGAGGAGGCGCTTTCGGTCGAGGCCGGGGCGCGCCTGGCAACGCTTTCAGATCACACCGAGCTTGGTTCGGGCTTCGCGATCGCGATGCGCGACCTCGAGCTGCGCGGCGCCGGCGACCTGCTCGGCGACGAACAGTCGGGCCACGTCGCCGCCGTCGGCTTTGAGCTCTACGTCGCCTTGCTCGACGAGGCGGTTGAGGCGATGCGCGCGCAGCACGCGGGTGACGAAGAGGGCGAGGAGACGGCGCCCCTGGCTCCGGTTCGCCTCGACGTCGACGTCGACGCCTACCTGCCGCCCGACTACATCCCCTTCGAGGCAGCGAAGATCGACGTCCATCGCCGCATCGCCGCCGCCAAGCGCACGGGCGAGCTGCGCGCGCTGCGCGACGAGCTGCGCGATCGCTTCGGCGATCTTCCCGATCCGGTGCAGAACCTGCTCTCGCTGCAGCGGGCGCGACTCGAGATGGCTGCCGCCGGGGCGCAGACCGCTGAGATCCGCGGCGGCCGCCTTTCGATCGTGCCGCTCGAGCTCGATGCCGAGACCGTCGGGCGGGTGCGCGAGGAGATTCCCGAAGCGATCTACGAGCTGCGAACCAAGACGCTGGCCCTGCGCGCCCCCGACAGCGCCGAGGCGAGGCTGCAGACGGTGCTGAGCTTGACGGCGGCGCTGACGACGGCGTTGGCGGGCGGTGCTGAGGCCGAAGCGCAGGTGGGGGACGCTGGCAAGGTGGTCGATTCGCTGAGTTAGTGCGACGCCGACCGGGGTCAGTGAGGAGTGGGCGTGGCCGGGCGCAACCGGTTTTTGTCGTTCTGTGGAGATCCAGTCCCGACTGTCGGGCTTGGATCTCCACAGGTGGTCGATCCGACCTAAGCGCCCGCTTGCCACGTCCCTACCCAGCAGAACCCGGCCCCGCGCCCACGCGGGTCAACCGGCTTCACTGAGCGCGCCACAGCCCTGAATCGGTTCACCTCACGCACCAGTTCTCTATGCTGCTCGCCTCGTGGCCTCGAAACCGCAGGGAAAAAAGGGCGCTCCCCCGCCCATGCCGAAGCGCAATGTGGGCGCCAAGCGCATTGCCGGGATCGTTCTCGGGCTGTTCTTGGTTGGCGCGATCGTGTTCACGGCGGCTGCGTCGGGGCTCGGTCAGCCCAGCGTGCCCGATGGCGACATCGCGGTCGTCGCGGAGGCGCCCGACGGCACGGTCACCCAGGAGGATTTCGACCGCGCTCTGGCTCAGACCGCTGCTCGCCAGGGGCTGCGCGAGGTGCCGCCAACCGACGACCCCCAGTACCAGCTGATCTCCGACGCAGCCCTCTCCGACATCCTGCTCGGCCGCTGGGTCATGGGCGAGGCTGCCGAGCGCGGGATCGAGATCACCGACCGCGAGATCGACGAGGAGCTCGAGACGGTCAAGAACGACCAGTTCGGCTCTGAGAAGGCATTCCAGGACTTCCTCGACCAGCAGAAGTTCACCGAGGAGGAGGCGCGGGAGCGGATCACGCTCCAGTTGATCTCCGACCGAATCCAGAGCGCGGTGTTGCCTGAGGAGCCCTCGATCTCCGAGGAGGAGATCGAGGCTTACTACGACGAGAACGCGATTCAGTTCGAGCAGCCGGAGACCCGTGACGTCCGCGTCATCCTCACCGAGACCGAAGCGGATGCGGATGAGGCGCTGGCGGCGCTCGAGGCCGACGACTCGGCCAAGTCCTATGAGCAGGTCGCCAAGGAGTTCTCGATCGATGAGGCGACCACGGCCACCGGTGGCCTGCGCCAAGCCGTCGTCGAAGGCCAGTCCGAGCCGGCGCTAGACGCCGAGATCTTCACGGCGCCAGAGGATGAGCTCGTCGGCCCGTTCGAAGGCGAGGCAGGCTTCTACGTGATTCAGGTCGAAGCGATCACACCAGCTGAGACGACGCCGCTGGAGGATGCGAGCGAGCAGATCCGCCAAACGCTCGTCGCCGCCCGCCAGCAGGAGATCGCGACGACCTTCCAGGAGGACTTCCAGGTCAAGTGGGTCTCGCGCACGGTCTGCGCCGAGGACTATCAGATCGACCGCTGCTCCAACGCCGAGCCGCCACCAGACCCATGCACCGCGGAGATCGCCCAGACCCAAGGCTGCGAGGCGCCGGTTGCGGGCAACAAGCCGATCGCTCCCGGCAGCGGCGTCGTCTTCGGCGCGGCAGCGCCCGCGCCACTTCCGCAGGGCCCGCTTACACCTGCGCCTGCGGTGCCGGCGGGTGGCGTGCCGCCCGGGCTCTCACCGGTGCCCGGTGGCGCTGTGCCGCCCGGTGGCGCTGTGCCGCCTGGCGGCACGGCCCCGCCCGCGGGCGCCGTTCCACCCTCAGGCGCAGCGCCGCCACAAGGCGCAGCGCCGGCTCCCGCTCCCGCGCCCGCGCCCGCGCCGTAGCGCGACGCTTGCGTCGCCTAACCCTCGATTCGGGTTGAGCGAGCCGGCGTCCAGCGACGACGCAACCGAGCTCGCGGCGGCCCTCGAGCGCCTCGACTCGATCACCCGGCGCCTGCGTCTCGAATGCCCCTGGGACCGCGAGCAGGACGAGCGCTCGATCGTCTCCCACACCGTCGAGGAGGCATACGAGCTCGCCGACGCGATTCAGCGCGACGACGACGACAAGATCCGCGACGAGCTCGGCGACGTCCTCTTTCAGGTGGTTTTCCTGTCCCTGCTGCTCGAAGAACGCGACGCCGGCTCGCTTCCCGCTGTGATCGAGGAGATCACGGCGAAGCTGATCCGGCGCCACCCGCATGTGTTCGCCGAGAGTGAGGCACGCGAGCTGCTCGAGGGCGCCGACACCGAGAGCGCCGGCGGCGTGCTCGCCAACTGGGACAGGATCAAGCTCGAGCTCGAGGGTCGTGGCGTCGCAGACCGCTTTGCCGACATCCCCGAGAACCTGCCCGGGTTGCTCTACGCGCGAAAGATCCTGCGCCGCAGCGACCCCGATGGTGGCTCGCCAGCCGATCGTGCGACCCGCGACTCAGATCAGACACGGGTGGGGGAGATGCTGCTCGAAGCCGTGCGCCTTGCTCGCACGCTTGGGGTCGATCCCGAGCTCGCCGTCAGAGCAGCGGCCGAGCGGGTGCGCGAAAGCGATCGCTGATCGCGCAATCAATCATCTAGCCTCCCGGCCTCGAATGGGAGCCATCGAGCACATCCACGCGCGCCAGATTCTCGATTCGCGCGGCAATCCAACGGTTGAAGTCGATGTTCGCCTCGACTCCGGCGCGTTTGGCCGCGCAGCTGTGCCTTCGGGCGCCTCGACCGGTGAGTTCGAGGCCGCCGAGCTGCGAGACGGCGGTGAGCGCTGGGCCGGCAAGGGCGTCACCAAAGCAGTCGCCAACGTCAACGAGACGATCGCCAAGGCCCTGACCGGCGCGCGGGCGGGCGATCAATCTGCGATCGACCAGACGCTGTGCGAGCTCGACGGCACGCCGAACAAGTCTCGCCTGGGCGCCAACGCGATCCTCGGAGTCTCGATGGCGACCGCTCGCTCGGCCGCGGTGGAGGCACAGCTGCCGCTCTACGCCTACGTTGCCGAGCTCTGCGGCTCGTCGCGCGCCGAGGCCAACGTTCTTCCAGTGCCGATGATGAACGTCATCAACGGTGGCGCCCACGCTGACAATTCGGTCGACCTGCAGGAGTTCATGGTCGTCCCGGCAGCAGCCGCGAGCTTCGCCGACGGGCTTCGCGTCGGCACCGAGGTATTTCACGCGCTCAAGCGCACGCTCTCGGACGCTGGCCACGGGACGACGGTGGGTGATGAGGGTGGCTTTGCGCCGAACCTCGAGTCGAACGAGGCCGCGCTGCAGGTTCTCGTCGAGGCGATCGAGGCGGCAGGCTATTCACCGGGAGAGGATGTGTTCATCGCCCTCGACCCGGCTACTTCCGAGCTTCACCGCGAGTCCGACAACATGTACGTCCTCGAGCACGAGGGGCGGGCGCTCTCGGCCGAGGAGATGGCCGGTTTCTGGGCCGGCATCGTCGAGCGCTATCCGGTGATCTCGATCGAGGACGGGATGAACGAGGAGGACTGGGAAGGCTGGAAGCTGCTCACCGAGCGGATCGGCGATCGCTGCCAGCTGGTCGGCGACGACCTCTTTGTCACCAACCCGCAACGCCTGCGCCGTGGCATCGAGGGCGGGGTGGGCAACTCGATCCTCGTCAAGGTCAATCAGATCGGCACGCTGACCGAGACGCTCGAGGCGATCGCAATCGCGCGCGAGGCCGGTTACTCGGTGGTGATCTCACATCGCTCGGGCGAAACCGAGGACACGACGATCGCCGATCTCGCCGTCGGGACAGGCGCCGGTCAGATCAAGACCGGCGCTCCTTCGCGCTCGGACCGGGTCGCCAAGTACAACCAGCTCCTGCGCATCGAGGAGGAGCTGGGCGCGGCTGCGACCTACCCCGGGTTGAAAGCTTTCAGCGGAAGGTAGATCGCCACCGGTGCCGAACCGATGAGGCGTGAGCGCTCGCGCCCAGTCCGCAGGCACTGCCCGTGGCTACCGGTTGAAGCCGGCGCCCAGGGCTCGCGGCCGCGGCGCCAGCCGGGTCCAATGGGATCGCGTCGGCCGCGTCGCCTTGGTGCTGGTGCTGTTTGCGGTACTAGCCTCTTACGTGAGCCCTGCGCTGAACTTCTTCGATGCCTGGCGCGACTCGAAGACCGAGCACACGAGCCTGACCGAGCTACGCGCCGAGAATGCGCAGCTGCGCGAGCGGCTCACGGCTCTCGACGGCAAGGACGCGGCCGAGCGCGAGGCGCGTCAGCTGGGCATGGTCGGCGAGTTCGAGGGCGCCTACGTGGTGCGGGGCCTGAAGGACAACTGAAGAGCCCGGCGCGCTCAGGCGAGGCGTCGTGACCGGGGGGTTCTCGTTCGCATCAGCTGACGACCGCGTGCTCACGGTCGGTGCGTATCTGCTCGGATCGCTGGAGCTGGCCGTGATCTTCGGCGCGCTCGCCTACGCCGCTTGGCGTTTGCGAGCCGCGATCCTGCCCGGTTGGTCGGGTGCTCCGGCGCGTGTCGCCGAGGCGGTACTGGTCCTCAGTGCAGTCGTCGTTGTCGCCGAGCTCCTCGGCAGCTTTGGGCTGTTCAGCCTTGCGACGATGCTGATCGCCGCCGTCGCCGCCGCGGGCGCGTCGCACCTGATCTCGGCTCGCGTCAGTCGTGCTCGCACTGATTCCGAGATCTCCGAGTTGCCGGCACCGAGCGCCTCCAAGGTCGCGATCTGGTTGGCGGCAGGAGCCGTGGCGGTCGTCGGCGCCGCCTGGGCTGTGCCGACCCTCGCGGCGCTCGCCGGCGGCATGGATCGCGCCGACAGCCTCTGGTACCACATGCCGCTGGCGGCTCGCTTCGCTGAGACGGGTGAGCTCGGTCGCATCGACTACTTCGATCCGATCTTCTTCGCCTCCTACTACCCGGCGAACTCCGAGGTCTTTCACGCCACCGCGCTGCTCGCCTTCGGGCGCGACCTGCTCTCCCCGTTGCTCAACCTCGGCTGGCTCGCGCTCGGGCTCGTCGCCTCGTATTGCATCGGGCGCCCCTACGGCGTCGGCCCGCAGGCGTTGATTGGTGGTGCGATCGCGCTCGGCTCGCAGATGCTGATCGAGTTTCAGGCAGGAGAGGCGCTCAACGACATCGGCGGTGTCGCCTGCATCCTCGCCTCGGTGTCCGTCCTCGTCAACGCGGCCGCCAGGCGTCCTCAGCGCCCGCTCGGTGTTGCGCCCATATTCGTCGCAGGCTTGGCCGCCGGCCTCGCAGCGGGAATGAAGCTTTCGTTCTTGGCGCCGGTGGTTGCACTGTTCATCGGCCTCGTCGTCATCGCTGGTCGCGGCAATCGCCTGCGCACCGCTGCTTGGTTTTCGGGCGCGGCTTTGATCGCCGGTGGCTACTGGTATGCGAGAAACGCAATCGCGGTCGGCAACCCGATCCCCTTCACCTCGTTCGGCCCGCTCGATCTGGCAATGCCAGAGCGAAGCTTCGAGCTGCGTCCGGGCTTCTCGGTGTTCCACTACGCGACCGACTTCGACGTCTGGGGCGACTGGTTCATCCCCGGCCTCGACAGTTCCTTCGGGGTGCTGTGGCCGCTCGTGATCGCCGGCTTCATCGGCGCGGGCGCCTATGCGCTGTGGCGAGGCGGCGAGCCGATCGTGCGCGTGCTTGGCGCCGTGGTCCTGTTCACCGCGATCGCTTACTTGTTCACACCGCTGACTGCTGCGGGTGAGGAGGGGAGGCCGATCGCCTTCGAGTGGAACGTCCGCTACGTCGCCCCGGCGGCCGCTATTGGCCTCACGCTACTGGCGTGCCTGCCCGCTGCGCGCGCCAGCGAGCGTGCGCGCCAGATCACGCTCGGCTTCTTGGTCATCGTCTTCGTCGCCACGGCTGCCTCCTTGGTGCAGTGGCAGCAGGGACATGTGAAGGGGGCGGTGGCGGCGGGGGTTGGGGTCATGGTTATTTTCGGTGCGCTGCGGTGGTTCGCCACTCGGCGCTCGCCGGTGGCCGCTGGGTCCGATCGCCGCCCGGGGATATCCGCCAGAGCCTGGCCGGTTGCGGCGCTCGCCGCCATCGGCGCCGTTGCCGTGCTTGGCGCCGGATATCTCGAGCAGCGCCACTACCTGGAACGCCGCTACGACAGCCTCAGCCCTCGACTCCAGATCGCCGAGGCGGTGCGCTGGGCGCGCGACCTGCGCGGTGCGAAAGTAGCGATCGCCGGTGTGCGTGGCGTCTTCAACCAGTACCCGTTCTACGGCACCGACCTCTCCAACGAAGTGCAGTGGCTCGGCGTCGAGGGCGACGAGGGCGCCTACCTGCGGATCGGCGATTGCGAGCTGTGGCGCTCCGAGCTCGCCGCCGGCGAGTACACCCATGTCGTCACCATGTACGACCCGTTCACGCCCGGCGCGCTCACCGACACCAAGGAAGGACTTTGGACGCGTGAGGACGAGGGTGCCAAAGAGGTGCTTCGCGATGGCCCGGTTTCGGTCTTCAGGCTCGAGTCGCCGCCCGATCCCAGCGCCTGCGGCGATCTGCCCGACCTCGAGCCGTCCGAGCTCAACGGTGACTCTGTCAACGCCGACCCGATGGCCAACCAGCCTTAGATCGATGATTCCCAATCGAGCGCACGTCAGTTTGAAATCAGTGACCTAGACGATGCTGGCGATCCTCCTCTGCACAGCCCTGATTCTCGCCGTCTCGCTGCTGATCGGCCAAGCGGCGCTGCGCCTCTTGCGCTGGCCCGACTCGGGCTGGCTCGCCGGGGCGACCGGCCTCGCGATCCTGATCGTCGTCACGCCGTTCCTGCTGCGCCTGCCCGGTCGGGCTGCGACAGCGGCGGTGATCGTTGCACTGGCGGCGCTGGCCTGCGCGGTCCTCGTCGTCGCCAAGCGCGATCGCTCGGCATCGGCAATTGGCCCGGCCGTGGCCCTGGCTGTCGTCGTCATCGCCGTTTCGCTGGCGAGCTTGCCGTTCGTCTTCAACGAGCGGATCGGCGTTCTCGGCGAGGGGATCTACACCAACGATCACGCGGCTCAGCTCTATTGGTCGGCGTGGCTTCAAACCGGCTTCGGGCCCGAGCCCGCGGCGGTTCAGTTCGGCTACCCGGTCGGACCGCAGGCGGTCGCTGTCATCGCCGCCGAGGCGACCGGGTCGAGCTTGGTCGACGCCTTTAACGGCCTGCTGCTGGCGATCCCGGCGCTGACCGGGCTGACCGCCCTGGGCGCGCTGCGCGGATTCGCAGTGGTGTCGAGGGTCGTCGTCGCCGCCCTCACCGCGCTGCCGTACTTGGCGGCTTCTTTTCTAACCCAGAGCGCGTTCAAGGAGACGGTTATGGCGCTGCTCGTGCTTGCCTTTGCGATCGCTCTGCACGTTGCCTCGAGCGGGCGTCGCGATCGAGCAGATCAGCGCCGGCTTGTGCCTTGGACGGCGCTCGTCGGTGTCGGCCTTGCCCTGGCAGTCGCGAGCGTTTTCACGTTCTCGATTCCCGGGCTCGCCTGGTTCGGCGCAGCGTTCGCGGTTTGGTTTGTGCTTGAGGCGATCACCGGCGATGGCACGATCGACTGGCGCTCGATTCGCGACACGGCCGCGGCACACCGCACGGCCGTCGTCGTTGCCGCGGCCATCCTGATCGCGGCAGCAGCGGTGGCAATCGGGCCGGCGGCCAACTTCATCGAGAAGATCGACGACGTCCAGGATTCGGCGGGCCGTCTGGGATCGCCGATCTTCCCCGGCGAGACCCTCGGTGTCTGGCCCGAGGGCGATTACCGCATCGTTCGCGGGGAGGTCTCGGGATCGCTGCTGGCAGCCGGGCTCGGCGCGCTTGCCGCGGGCTTCGGTGTTTACCGGTCGTTTCGGCGACGCGAATGGGCGCTGCTGGCAATGCTCGCGGCCGGCGCCGTCGCCTATGTCGCCGCCCGCCTTTTCGCCGAGATCCATGTTGAGGCGAAGGCGCTGGCAATCGTCGCGCCGCTGGTGATGCTGGTGGCGCTGCGGGCGCTGCTTGCTCCCAGCGCCGAGGGCAGGGCGCTCTTCGCCGCGCGACTCGCGTGTGGTGTCGTCTTCGCTGCCTGCGCCCTCGGCTCGACCCTTCTGGCGCTTCGAGCCGCGCCCGTTGGCTTCGACGATCGCCAGGCCGGGCTCGAACGCCTTGCCGAAGTGATCGACGGCGAGTCGGTCGTCTTTCTCGGGCTCGATCGCTTTGCCGGCTACTACCTGCGCGAGACGCTGGCACGAGCGCCGGCCGGCTACGTGCCCGAGGAGATCGACCCGCGCAAGGAGAAGCCCTGGCAGCAGGGGCTGGCGGTCGACTTCGACACGATGGATCCGGTCAAGCTCGACCGCTTCGACTACGCGATCACGACGAGCGCCGCCTACGCCTCCGCAGCGCCTGAGAACTTCGAGGAGCTGCAGCGCGCCGGCGACTACGTGCTGTGGCGACGCGATGGCGAGACGCCGCGGAGTCGCATCGTCGAGAACAGCGCGCAGATCGCGGCGCCGCTTGACTGCGGCTCGGGCTTGCGCCGTCGTAGCGGCGAGGCGACCTTGGTCACGGGCGATCGCGTGACCGAGTACACGCAGTGGAAGCTTCCGAGCACATCGCAGCCGGCGGCAGCCGGCCAGGAGCTGGCGTTCGCCGCGCCGGGCGAGGCCGCGACGACGATCGCGGTGAAGAAGCCGGCCATCTACGCGCTCTCACTTCAGTACCACTCGCAGAGCCCGCTCGAGGTGGAGGTCGATGGCGAGGTGATTGCCGAACTGCCGGCCTCGCTCGACGGTATGTACATCGACGGCGCGGGACGCGGGGCGTTCTGGCCGGCGGGGGAAGTCGACTCCGGTTCCCAGCCGATCGACGTGGTCATTCGCGCGCCGCAGCCAAGTGGGCTTCAGCGGGCGCTCGGGGTCGAGCGCCGCGTCTGGCTCGGGGCGATCGCGGCAAGCCCCACCGCCAACGGGGGACGCGCGGCGGCGCCGATCAAGCTCGCCTGCGGGTTGCAGACCGATCACTTTCGGCTCAACAGGAAGGCCGGCTGATGACAAAGGACCTGGGCACGCCTGACGACCTGCCCTCGCCGGTTTTCGGCGGCATCGAGATCGAGCGCGCTCCCGAGCTCGCAAAGCTCGTCTTCATCGGCGGCACCGGGCGCAGCGGCACCCATGTGCTCTCGCGCCTGCTCGGCCGCCACGATCGCTTCGGCCTCGTCCCCGTCGAGGTCCGCTTTCACACCGACGCCGACGGCTTTCCGGGCCTGCTCGCGGGTGAGGTGACGCCGCAGCAGTTCGTCAAGCGCCTGCGCGGCTACTGGTGGAAGGGCTTTCAGACCAGCCGCTTTCGCGGCATGTTCCGCTTCGTCGACGAGGATCGCTTCGAGGCGGCGGTGAAGCGCTTCGAGCGCGAACACGGCGACGATCTCGAGGCGGCCTGCCGCAATCTTTTCTACGACCTGCTGTGGTTTCGCGCGGTCGAGGGCGAAAAGGCGGCCGAAGGTGAGGCGCTGATCGAGCAAAGCACCGACTGCGTGGCGGCCGCGCCGACGCTGATCCGGCTCTTTCCCGAGGCGCGCTTCATCCACGTTGTTCGCGATGGCCGCGACGCCTCCGCGTCGAGGGTCTCGCAGACCCGCGGGCTGGTGGCGCCGCGCACCCGCGCGCAGGGGATCGAGTGGTGGGTTCAGCGGATCGCGGCAATCGAGGCGGGGGCCGATGCGGTCCCGCCTCGGCAACTGCTCACGGTCAGCCTCGACGAGCTCGTGCGTCTGCAGCGCGCGCGGGTGGCGCTGCGCCCGATGTTTCGCTTCCTCGGCGCCCCGATGACAAAGCGCACCCGCCGCTACTTCAGCAAGAAGATGACGACCGACGCCTCCAACGCCGAGCGCTGGCGCGAGGGAATCTCGACCCGCAAGGCCGAGCGCCTCAACGAGATGTACGAGCAGGCGCTGGATCGCATCGAGGCCTCCGGAGCGCGTTGTGCGCCGCTGCTTCGCCACTCCTTCGAGCGTCGCTCCGACGAGCTCGAGCCGCTGGTCTATGTCTACGATCGAGAGCCGCGATGAGCGCATCGAGCGACAGCCCGACGGCCCCGCAGGCGCCCGCCGACCTTGTCTTCGTCGGTGGCACCGGGCGCAGCGGCACCCACATTCTCAGCTACCTGCTCGACAAGCACTCCCATTTTCACGGTGTCCCGATCGAGTGTCGCTTCCACTGCAATCCCAAGGGCCTCGCGGATCTCGTCATGGGACGCACCGACGCCGCCGACTTTCTCACCAAGCTCAAGGGCTACTGGTGGCATCGGGTGCGGATCGGCGACCGCGCCTACGTGCGGGCCAAATGGCGAGCGATGGGCCGAGGGCGCGACCGTGGCCTGCACACGATCGTCTCGCCCGAGCGCTTCGAGGTGGCGGTGGCACGGTTCGAGGCGTTTTGCTCCGAAGATCTGCTGCAGGCCTCTCGAAATCTCTTCTACGACCTGCTTCAGCCTTTGGCCGACGAGGCCGGCAAGCCCGTCCTCGTCGAGATGAGCTGCTTCACGATCGCCGCGGCCGATGGCCTGGCCCAGATCTTCCCCGAGGCGCGTTTCGTGCACTCGGTACGCGACGGGCGCGACTCGGGCTCGTCCAAGGTCTCGCTGCGCCAAAAGCCCCATCACCCGACCGACGTCGCCTCCGGGATCGAGTTCTGGGCAGACCGCCTGCGCCAGGCCGAGCGCGGAGTCGCGGGGCTCCCGGAGTCTGAACGTTCCCGCCTGCGTGTGATCAGCCTCGATGAGCTCGTGCACTCCGATCGCGAGGGCACCTACGCCGAGCTCTGTCAGTTTCTCGGGATCGCCGACGAGCCCGAGATGCGCGAGTTCTTCGAGACCGAGATGAACGCCGATGCCGCCCACCGCGAGCGCTGGCGCAAGGGGCTGAGCGAGGCCGAGCAGGAGGAGATCATCGAGCTCTACGAGGCGACCTTGAAGCGCCTCGACGACGAGGGCTATCACTGTGCGGCAATCCTGCGCCGCTCTTATGAGCGCCAGCTCGCGGCCTACGGATCGTGAGCCCTTGAGCGCACGGCGGATCCTGTTCACGACCTCGAACGGGACCGGACTCGGCCACCTCACGCGCTCGATGGCGATCGCGAAGCGCCTGCCGAGCGAGGTCGAGCCGCTCTTTATCACCCTGAGCGCGGCGGCACCGGTGGTCGAGCAGATGGGCTTTGCGGTCGAGTACGTCGCGTCCTATGCGACCCCGGCCAGCGGTAACGACTACCGCTGGTCGCGACGTCTGCGCGCGCGGTTGCGAGCGGCGATCGCCGAGGCCGCTCCCGATGTCGTCGTCTTCGACGGCACCCATCCCTACGAGGCATTGCTTGGAGCCTTGAGTTCGTCGAGCGCCGCTGTTTGGTGTCGGCGACCGTTGTGGAAGCAGGGCTCGAGCCGTGTTCCCCTCGGCCGCGCGAGCGCCTTTGACGCCGTGCTCGAACCGGGTGAGCTCGCCGAATCGGAGGACCGCGGGCCGACGGTTGCGTTTCGCGACCGCGCCCATCGTGTCGAGCCGATCGTCCTGCTCGAGCGCTCGCAGTTGCTGACGCGAGCGGCCGCTGAAGCCGAGCTTGGGCTCGAGCCGGGACGGGTGAACCTGCTGGTCGCACTGGGGCAGGGGGAGGAGGTGCGCTCGGCGACGACACGGGCGCTCGAGCACCTGATTGGCCGTGATGGCGTGCAAGTCGTCGCACTGTCGTCGGCCTTGGCGGCGGCCGGGTCAGTGAGGGAGGGCGTGGTGGAGCTGAGCGCGACTTATCCGATGAGCCGGTACTTTGCGGCGTTCGACGGTGCGGTCGCTGCGGCTGGTTACAACGCCTTTCACGAGCTGATCGCACTCGGGGTGCCGTCGGTGTTCGTGCCGATGCACCGCGACACCGACGATCAGCGTGCGCGGGCGCGCTACGCCGAGAGCGCCGGGCTCGGGCTCGAAACCACGGGCGCCGACGACCCCGTTCTCGAAGCTCAGATGGACCGCCTCCTCGACGCAGGCGAGCGCCACGAGCTGGCCGACCGCCTCGCAGCCCTGAGCGAGCCCCGAGGCGCCACCCAAGCCGCCGACTACCTCGCCACCCTCGCCGGCGCCCAACCTTCCCCCGAAAGCGCCGAGCGGCAGAAAACGTGGCACAACGCCACGGAATCTGCCGCTCGGCCGGAGGGGACGGCTCGGACCGGCGGCGGGGCTCAGTTTCGGCGGCGCTGGGGACAGTTCTTTGCCAGCCTGCCGCGCACGGCTTGGCGGCTTGGGCGCCAGCAGCTGACCAAGCCTCGGGCCCGGGCGCTGGTTGTCGCGATCGGTATCGACGAACACGCCGTTGTCGCGGCGGTTCGCGCCGCGATCGCGGAGGCCGGCGAGGCGCCCGCGCGCACACTTGTCGTCACCGACGCGCTGGCGGCGCTCGGCGAGATTCGCGCGCTCGGCGTTGGCGTCGAGCACGTTCCCGCTCGCGGCTCGCGCCAGGCCGAGCTCGCGGATCAAAGCTATGAGGACTTCCTTGCGCACCGCCTGCAGTTGATTCGCGCCGAGCGCCCGAAGCCACGCCACGTCGCCGTTGCGCCCGGCAGCGCTCCGCTACGCTGACTCGCTCCGATGGAGGCAACTACGCCCGAGAAATCGCTTGATCAAGCGGTATCTGCGCCCGAGTCCGGCGCGATTACACAACCCGAGGGTGCGCTTCCAAATTTGATCGTGATCGGGGCGCAGAAGTGCGGCACGAGCGTCCTTCACTACTACCTCAGCCTTCATCCCGAGGTCTCGATGTCGAAGCCGAAGGAGCTCAACTTCTTCATCGAGGAGCGAAACTGGCCGCGCGGGATCGACTGGTACAAGGCGCAGTTCGACGCCAACGCGCGCGTGCGCGGCGAGGCCTCGCCCAACTACACCGCCTTTCCCCAGCACGAAGGCGTGCCCGAGCGCATGGCCGAGGTCGTTCCCGACGCGAAGCTGATCTACATGGTCCGCGACCCGCTCGAGCGAATCGCTGCGCACTGGGTTCACAACTACGCCAAGCGCCGCGAGAAGGGGACGCTGGCTCAGACGCTCGTGCACCCGAACACTTCCTACGTCACACGCTCGAAGTACGCGATGCAGCTCGAGCGGTTCCTCGAGCACTATCCGCAGGAGCAGATCCTCGTCTTCCAGCAGTCCGAGCTTCGCCACAAGCGCATGGAGACGTTGCGCCAGGTGTTCGAGTTCATCGGCGTCGATCCCGATTTCAAGCATCCACGGTTCGAGCAGGAGCGCCACCAGACCTCGGGCAAGACGCGCGCAACCCGGCTCGCCGTGCGCCTCGAGAAGATGGGACGCAGCCGCAGCGGGCGCTTTTTTCCGACCAACTTCTGGCTCGTTCTCGACGACCGGCTACCGTTGCGCAAGGCGATCAAGCGCCCGGACGTCAAAGCGGCGCTTCCGGCGGAGACCCTGGAGGAGCTGCGCGCCGACGGCGAACGCCTGCGCGAGTTGACCGGCCGCGACCTCTCCAACTGGAAGATCTGGCCCTAGAGCGGTATGCGGGTGTGGGCACCGCTTCAGCGCCCGACAGCCCGAAAGCAAAATGGCCAAACAAGGAAAAGTTGAGCAGGATCATGACCACGTAGGTGGCTCGGGTGCCGTCTGGGAGTGCGGCTGATGCGTTACTCCGGCATCCAGGGCTCGACGCTGGTGATCAGCAACCTGATCCAGCTCGTCTCGGTGATGGTCGTCGCCGCCTTTCTCGGGCCCTCCGAAATGGCGCGCTTCGCGCTGCTGTTGTTCCTCGCCGGCCTCGTCACGCAGCTGCTCTCGCTGCTCGTCAAGCCGGGAACGATCCGTCGCGTCTTCGGCGGCGGTGATGAAGAGGACGACGACGATGAGGACGATCAGGTCGTCTCCTCCTCGCCCCCGCGAACGCTCGGCACCGGTCTCGCCTGGGCGCTCGTCCTCGGTGCCGTCGGCACAGCGCTCGTCGTCTACTTTCGCGAACCGCTCGCCGATTGGCTGCTCGGCAACCCCGAGGACGAGAACCTGATCGTCTGGGCCGGCGTCCTCGCCGGCGGCTGGCTCGTGTTCAAGCTCGCCGACATCACGCTCTGGCTCGAGCGACGGCCCGGCGCCTTCATGATCGCCGATACCGCGCGCCCTGTGCTGGGCTTGATCGTGCTGACGATCTTGCTTGCGACCGGATCCGGCGTCGAAGGGGCGATCATGGGAACGGCGATCGGCACCGCGATCGCCGCCGTGGTCGCGATGGCTCTGCTGCGCGGCAGCTACGAGCCCTCGTTCGACGTCGGGGAGATCAGGCAGATCATCGTCCGGGGCGGGCCCAGGGCGCCGATCGTGATGTCGTTCTGGCTGATTCAGAACGCCGACGTCTTCATCCTCTCGCGCTTCATCAGCGAGACCGACCTCGGCATCTACGCGCTCGCCTCGCGCCTCGGCATCGTCGTCTCGTTCCTGCCGCAGGGCTTTCGTGTCGCGATGCGGCCGCTGCGAAAGTCAGCTGCGTTTCAGGCCGTGCGCGACCAGTACGGCAAGGCGACGGTCCAGGGCCAGCTGCTGGGCTACTTCGTCGTCCTTTGCGTCTTTTCGGTCTTGGCGATGATCCTCGCCGGTGAGATCCTCGTCGACCTTGCGCCGCCCGAGTACGCCGACGCCGCGGGCCTGATCCCGTTCACCGCTGCCGCTGCAGTGATGCCGTCGGTCTATCGCACGATCAACCAGAACACGAACCTCGCCCACCACCGGGCACTTTTCATCCTCGGCTGCATCGGCGCCGCGATCGCCTTCGTCGCGATAACCGCGCTGCTCGCGAACGAGATCGGCGCCTACGCGGCTCCGATCGGGATGCTGGTCGGCTTCGGCATCCCCTCGGGATTGATGTTCGCGCGCAATCAGATCTCCTCGGGAAAACCGATTGCTTTCCCCTATCGCCAGGTGGCTATCTCGATCGTGCTTGCGGCGCTGATCGCGGTCGGCTTTCAGGTGCTGCAGCTCGGCAAATGGGTCGAGCTGGCGATCGCAGCCGGCTTGCTGGTGGCCTTCCTCGCCGCGCTCGTGCCGCTCGGGGTGATCCCTGAAGAGCACCGTGGCCCACTGCTCAACACCGTGCGCTCGCTGGGACGCGGGACGCCGGTGATCTTTCACCCGCTCCAGGGCTTGCAGGCGCTGGAGCCGGCCGAGCGCGAGGAGCTGCGCATTGCTGTGATCGCGCATCTGCCGCCTGAGCGCGTGACGCCCTCGGCCGACTCCGACGAGGGTCGCCGGCTCGTTGGCATGCTGCGCCGGGTTGGCAGCGCCGGCGGCGTCCCGATCGCCGATCCGACGAAGCTTGATGGCGAGATTGCGCCTTGTCTGTTTGCCGACGCCTCGACCGCGGTTCGCAACGCGAGCATGCGCCGTGCGCTCTCAGCCGGCGCGGACTCCAACGACATCCGCGCGCTCGAGGATCTCGCCGGGCGCCTGGCTCGGGTTCCAGATGACGGCTGGGAGGGCACCCCCGCCGGTGAGCAAAAGCGGCGCTTCCCCCTGGTCGAGCGGCGGCAGATTGCCGTTCGCCGCCGCGAGCTACGCCGGGAGCGAACGCAGCGCTGAGCTGGCGTTAATCGTCTGAGTCGGAGCTGGAGTCCGAATTCGATCCAGGCTCGGAGCGAGTGATGACGATGCGGTTTGGCTCCACCGTGACCTCGACCTTGCGGTGGCCGGCCCAATGCTCGGAGTAGACCGGATCGTCTTTGACGACCGGGTCGAGCCAGAGGCCGTAGCCGTCGGTGTCGCCGTGGTCGAAGCTTGCCTGCATGCCAACGCCGGGGCGCTTGCCGCCGCGCCCGCCGCGGCGGCGTCGCCGGCGCTTGCGTGGCTCGCCGTCGCGCTGATCCCGGCCACCGTCGCGCTTGGCATCACCCGACGCACTCGAATCCTCGTCGCTGTCCTCACCTGCGCCCGCGTCCTCGTCGTCCTCGTCGTCATCGGTTTCGTCGGCGTCCTCGGCTTCGTCGGCCGACTCGGCCGCGAGCTCCTCCTCGCGCGCTGCGGCCTCGATCTCGGCTTCGATCTCATCGCGAAGATCGGCCTCGCCCGTGTCCTCGTCGTCGGCGCTGAGCTCGTGGCGACGGCGAAACTCGCTTAGCTCTGTGGTCGAAACCTCGAGCTGATGAGCGATCCATGCATCGGTGCGTCCCTGGCGAACCCAGGCACGGATCTGGTTGAGCTGTGAGCGAAGCGGCTTGGCCATCGAGCCGGAAAGGTTTGAGGCGTCCCGGAGCGGGCGATACTAGTAGACGAGTAGCTCGAACTCGGCTGATCCGCCACAGCGTCCGGTTACCGGATACGCTGCGAACACGGAAAATCATGGGTGTGATCGCTGGGGGGCGGCACTCGGTCGCAGCTCGTAGGAAGCGGGAGAGATGCTGGTCCTGACACGGAAGATCAATCAGAGCATCATGATCGGAGACGACGTCGAGATCACCGTTCTGGCCGTGTCGAAAGACAAGATCCGGCTTGGAATCAGCGCCCCACGCGAGATTGGGGTGTTCCGCAAGGAGGTCTATCTCTCGATCCAGGATGGAGAGGATCTCGGCATTGGCGGCTCAGGCACCGCGGAAACGGGGCCGGCGAAGGGCTCCGCAAGCTAGCCAAGGGCAAGGGTTCGCTCACCGTTCGCTAAGCGAACGCTTGTACGCATAAGCGATGGCTGATATTCTCGCCGGCGTGGCGTCCAGCGATTTGCGCATGCACGAAACCCTCGACAGCTTCGAGGTTGCGTTCGAGCACGAGGCGGCGCTCGAGCGCCAGCGCCGTGCTCAGCTTCGCCAGCGTGCCGTCGACCGCTCTCAGGCACGCCGCATCCACACGACCCACAAGCGCGGCAACGTCAGCTTCGGCGTGCTCTTGGTCGCGCTCGCGTTCACGGTCATCGTCGTCACCGTGATCATGTTCGAGACGCTCGCCTGGTTGATGGCCTAAGCCACCACCGCTGCTGTCCTCGCGCCTACCCAGCCTCGCCTCTGTCGCACTGCTCGTGGTCTTGGTGGTCGTGCTGGCGACGGGTGGTGCTGATGACGACGCGGGCGACTCGGTCGGCGGCAAGGCGGCCGTTGAGGCGACGCCCGCGCAGGGAGTCTCGGTGCCGATCGTCAGCGTCGTCGATGGCGACACCGCGAGGGCTCTCGTCAACGGCAGCGAGGAGAGCGTGCGCTACATCGGCATCGACACGCCTGAGGTCGATCCCAGTATTGGCGTCGAGTGCTTCGGCGCCGAGGCCAGCGCCCGCAACAAGCAGCTCGTCGAGAACGAGACTGTGCGCCTCGCCTACGACGCCGAGCGGCGCGACCGCTATGGCCGCCTGCTCGCCTACGTCTACGTCGGCGACACCTTCGTCAATGCCGAGCTCGTCCGCGGCGGCTTCGCAACCACGCTCGAGATCGCTCCCAACGACAGCAAGGCGGAGATGTTCGACCGCTTGCAGCAGGCGGCGGCGAACGATGGCCGTGGGCTTTGGGGCGAGTGCTGAGGCAACCGAGACCCGAGCACGCTGCTCACGTATAGGCTGGGTTTCGAGTGCTCGACCACAAGTTCAACGGGCCGCCATTCACCGTGGGCGTCGAGGAGGAGTTGATGATCCTCGACCCCGACACCTGGGATGTCGCGCAGGCGATCGAGCCGCTGCTGGAGGTCGTCCCGGACGAATTCACAGGGCAGGTCAAGCCCGAGTTGATGAAGTCCGTGCTCGAGATCGCGACCAAGCCGTGCAACTCGGTTGGCGAGGCCGGCGAAGAGCTGCGGCGGTTGCGAGCGATGGTGATCGAGGCCACGGGCAAGCTCGGGTTGACGATCGGCGCCTCTGCCACCCACCCCTTCGCCCGTCCTCTCGATCAGGAGATCGTCGACAGCCCGCGCTACCAGGAGTTGATCGACGAGCTCGGCGTCATCGCCTGCAACGAGCTCATCTTCGGGACTCACGTCCACGTCGCGATCGACGGGCCCGACAAGGCGATCTACGTCGCCGACGGCATCCGCCGCTACCTGCCGCTGTTTTTGGCGCTGTCGACCAACTCGCCCTTCTGGATCGGCGAGCGCACCGGACTGATGTCCTCGCGCGTGCCGATTTTCCGCTCCTTCCCGCGTGAGGGAATTCCACCGCACTACGGCACCTGGGAGATCTTCTCTCATCGCGTCGAGCTGATGATGCGTGCCGGCGCGATCGAGGACTACACGTTTTTGTGGTGGGACGTTCGCCCGCACCCGAACCTCGGCACGGTCGAGACTCGGATCTTCGACCAGCAGACGCGCGTCGAGCACACGATCTCGCTGGCGGCGCTGGTCGCCAGCCTCGCCCACCTGCTCTGTTCGCTCTACGACGACGACGAGCCCCTGGTCGAGTACCCGACCGAGCTCGTCGACGACAACAAGATTCGCGCCGCGCGCTGGGGCACCGACGGCCGCCTGATCGACTTCCGTGCCGGCGAGCAGGTGGCGACGCCACAGATGGCGCGCGAGCTGATCGTGCGCCTCGCAGACCACGCCGACCAACTCGGCTGCCGCGACGAGCTCGAGGGTGTCGAGGATCTTCTCGCCAACGGCACCGGCGCCCACCGCCAGCTCGCTGCGTATGAGAAAAACGACGACCTGCGTGCGCTTGTAGAGGAGATCGCCCAGCGCAGCCGTCCCGACGACTGAGCCCGCGTATTAAGCTCGGAGGCGTGGCTGAGGCAGGTCCCGAGCTTTCCGTCGTCTGCAAGAGCTGCGGCTCCGAGGTGAGCCCGTACGTGACCGAGTGCCCGTACTGCGGCACGCGGCTGCGAAAGCGCGCGCCGAAGCTGGAGCGCGTCGGCGACGAGGTGCGCCTGCAGGAGGATCGCGGTGATCGCCGCCGCCGCAAGGCGGCCGAGCGTCGCAAGCGGCTGAGCGCCCGCGCCCCCGCCCAGGACTTCGCCTCGCGCCCGGTGGCTACCGCGCTGGCGATCGCGGTGCCCGCGATCGTGCTGATCGTCGAGCGCGCTTCCAATCTCAGCGTGATCGATCTCGGGGCGATCGTTGGCGCGGTCGGCGATGAGTGGTGGCGTTATTTCGCCGCATCGTTCGTCTATGACGACGTCGGCTACCTGTTCGCCTGCGGTCTCGCGATCGCGATCTTCGGCGTTGCGATCGAACGCCGCATCGGCCCCGTCGCGACGCTGCTCTTGGTCGTCGGCTGCGGTGCCCTGGGCATGCTCGCTGCCGAGGGTCTCGATTCAGCCTTTGGCGACGGCATCGTCGTCGCTGCGGGTGGCAACGCGATCGCGCTCGGGCTGCTCGCCTGCTGGCTGGTCCTGCGCGACGCCGAGCGCCGCGCCGACCCGACCGAGGAGTACGACCTCATCGCGGTGGCGGTCGCTGCGGCGGTACTTCTGTGCCTGCCGCTGTTCGAGGACTATGCCGACGCCTGGGCCGGCCTGGCCGGCGCCTTCGTCGGCGCCGCCTGCGGCCTGATTGCCGCCCTCGGCGGCCGCACCAAGTCTCGATGAGTAAGTTCACCGTGCTCAGCGACGAGCTCCACGACTACATCGTCGCCCAGGGGGCCCGCCAAGACGAGATCCTGCGCCAGATCGAAGACGAAACCGCGGCGATGGGGGAGATCGCGGTGATGCAGATCGGAGCCGACCAGGGCGCCTTCATGACCCTGCTCTGTCAGCTGCTGGGCGCCACGGAGGCGCTCGAGCTCGGCACCTTCACCGGCTACTCGGCGATCTGCATCGCCCGCGGGCTCGCACCCGGTGGCCGTCTGACCGCCTGCGAGCTCTCGGAGGAGTTCGCAGCGATGGCGGCGACGAACTTCGAGCGCGCCGGCGTCGCCGAGAGAGTCGAGATCCGCATCGGGCCGGCGCTCGAGACGCTGCGCTCGATGCCTGAGCGTGAGGTCTTGGACTTCAGCTTCATCGACGCCGACAAGCAGGGCTATCCCGACTACTACGAAGAGGTTCTCGCACGCACGCGGGCGGGCGGGCTGATCGCGGTCGACAACGTGCTTGCCGGCGGCTTCGTCGTCAGCGGCCACGACGACAACATGAAGAGCGAGCAGATCGAGGCAATTCGCCGCCTAAACGAGACTATGCGCGACGACGATCGCGTCGACGTGGCGATGGTCGGGATCGCCGATGGCCTCTTTCTCGCCCGCAAGCGCTGAGGGCCGCAGCGTGGATCGCGACCAGGTACTCGCCCGTCAGCGCACCGGTCTGCGCGAATGGATCGCGGCGATGTCGGACTCGTCTGCCGGCGCCCGCCTGTTCGAGCGCGATGGCGTCACCGCCAATGCCGCGCCCGCGTGCCCCGAACGCGGGATCGTCAACTCGGTCACCTTCACCGACTCCGAGGCGCTGCTCGACCTGCTCGGCGCCGTCGCCGAGTTCGAGCACGAGGCCGGGGTCGAGGCCTGGGACCTGTGGATCGCGGATTTCGACACCGAGACGATCGCCGCAGTCGAAGCCCACGGACTCAAGTTCGATGGCAAGCCAAAGGCGATGACGCTCGACCTCGCTGCGTGGCAAGCGCCTGAGCTCGGCGATCTCGACTGGGACAACGATGTCGAGGCCGCGACGCTCGGGCGCCTCAACGACCTTGCCTATGGCATCGAGCCCGAGGTCGGGATCGCACGCGGGGTGAGCGCGCCTTCGCAGTCGCTACGCCTCTACCAGGCGCGCGACCGCAGCGGCGAAGCGGTCTGCGTGCTGGCGACGATGGACCACGATGGTGATGATCTCGGTGTCTACTTCGTCGCCACCCACCCCGAGCACCGCGGGCGTGGGCTTGCGTCGCGGCTTCTGAGCGCGGCTCTCACCGAGGCCACCGAGCGAGGGATGAGGACCTCCTCGCTTCAGGGGTCGCCACTGGGTCACTCCGTCTACGCCAAGCTCGGCTACGTCAGCGATTTCCGAATGAAGCTCTACGAGCACCGCAGCACCCGGTGAGCTTCTCCGACGAGCAGATCGAGGCCGCCGTGCAGGCGCTCTCTGAGGCGGGCGCCTTCGCCGAGGCCGAGGCCGTCGTCGCGCGCGCGGCGCCGAGCCTGCAGCGGATCCTCGCGCAGGCGCTCGAGGAGGGCGGATGGTTCGCCGAGTCGCACGCGACTGAGATCCAGAAGGCGGCGGCGATCGAGGATGAGCCAGAGCGAGAGCTCGCCTTTCGCACGATGCTGGCCGAGGAGGCGCGGATGGGGATGATGATCGGCGTCGCCGTCGGCTGGGCGCTTGCGCGCGAGCTCGCGCCGGGCGACGAAGAGATCTAGAAGTCGACCTCGGGCTCGGCCTGCGGGCCGCGCTCGAGCCAGTGCGTGCGGTCTTGCCAGTCGTGGCATCAGGGCGGCACCGGCGGCGGCAGCATCGCCCGTGAGGCCAGATGGAGACGCTGGTTGACGATCCAAACGCGGGCGCGTCGGCTCGGAGTCAGTCGCGTCATCCGTGAGCGCGGAATAGAATCGGTGACGGTGAGCAGCACGAAAGGGGAGCGCATCACGGTACTCGTGGCCGACGACCACCCGATCTACCGGGAGGGAATCGTTCGCGCGATCAAGGAGCGCCCCGATCTTGAACTGGTCGGCGAGGCGGTCGATGGCCGCGACGCGCTCGAGCAGATCAAGGCGGGCTCGCCGGCGGTGGCGGTGCTCGACATTCGCATGCCCGGGCTCGACGGCACCCAGGTGCTCTCAGCCATGCGCCGCGACGGATCCAATACCGAAGTCCTGTTCATCTCGGCCTTCATGGAGCCCGAGCTCGCCTACCGCACGGTGGCATCGGGTGCTCGCGGCTACCTCTCGAAGGAGTCTTCGCGCAAGGAGGTCTGTGAGGCGATCGTGACGATCGCTCGCGGTGGCACCGCGCTCGCCCCCGAGGCACAGGCGGGGCTCTCGCAAGCGATTCAGGAGCGTGAGCGCACCGGTGCCCCGCCGCAGCTGACCGAACGCGAGCAGCAGGTGCTGGACCTTGTTGCCGACGGCCTTTCGGCGCCCGACATCGCCCGCCGGCTCCATCTCTCGACCCCAACGGTCAAGAGCCACCTTCATTCGCTCTACGACAAGCTCGGCGTTTCCGATCGAGCCGCGGCCGTAGCCGAGGGGATGCGCCGGGGCATGCTCGAGTAGTGACCGCGCTGGAGCAGCTGCGCGAGGAAAACGACCGCCTTCGCGACGAGCTGACAAGCGCGCGAAAGCTGCTCGCCGAGGTGCTGCGGGCCGAGGACGACGGTCGCCGCCGGATCGCTCAGCTGATTCACGACGACTCGCTTCAGAGCCTGCTCGCCGCCAACCAGGAGCTGATCGAGGCTGCACCAGGGCGCGAGCAGGTACAGCGCGCCCACGAGGTGGTCGAGGGCGCGATCGCGCGCCTGCGCGAGGCGATGATGGCGCTTCATCCGGTCACGCTCGAGCAGGGCGGTTTTCGCCAGGCTCTGGGGGCGGTCGCGCGCCAGGCGGCGCGCCGGGGCGGGTTCGAGGTCGCGATCGACGTCGACGATTCGGCGCTCGAGCAGGACGACGAGCTGCTGTTGGCGGTGGCGCGCGAGCTGCTCACCAACGTCGCTCTGCACGCGGGCGCCAGCAATGTCGAAGTCGCCCTGCGCCGGGGCCCGGACGCGCTCGAGCTCGAGGTCTTAGACGATGGGCGCGGGATCGAGGCGGGTAGGCGCGAGCAAGCGCTCGACGACGGTCATATCGGCCTCGCCTCGGTCACCGAGCGGGTAAAGCAGTGCGGCGGCACGTTCGAGCTCGAGAGCACGGGCCAGGGTACCCGGGCGCTGGCCCGGATTCCGCACGGCAGCTGAGGCCTAGGGAGCGTCCGGCGCCGGCGGTGGATCCGGGGTGGGCGCGGGCTCGGGTGCTGGAGCGGGGGCCTCCGGTTCCGCGGGTGGCGGCTGCTGAGGTGCAGGAGCCGGCGTCGGGGTTACCGGCTCGGGTTCGGCAGTCACGACCGTCGCTTCGCCCGCCGAGTTATGGGCGGCGCCGGTGCCGCCGTCGGCCGGTCCGACCGTGCCGTCATCGGTGATCTGCTCGCTGATCGGCGGCGTCGCCGACTCCGGCGGCGCGAGATCCTCGCTGGGTACCGCCTCAGGCGGTGCCGTGACCGGCGCGGCCGCGGCGGCGCTCGGCGCGCTTTGGTGGGCGGAAGGTGGCGGTTCGTAGGCGACGGCGATCCCATGATCTGACTGCGGCGGCACGGAAACGGCTTGTGGTGCGGTCTTGGCGGGCGGGGACTCGACGCGATCGGTGGAGTAGAGCTGGCGCACCTCGACCGCTCCCGTGGTCAGCAACGCCGCCGTCGCCGCCGTTGCCGCGGCCTTGGCTCCGAAGGCGCCGCCGATCCCGCCGGCACCGGCCGCCGCAGCGCCGCCGAACGCGGCGCCCGAGCTGCCGGCCGCCGCTACGGCGCCACCACCGGCAGCGGCCGCTCCGCCACCACCGGCTACGGCAGCGCCCGTAGTACCTGCAGCGGCGCTTCCGCCCGCGCCGGCAGCAGAGCCGCCGGCAGCAGAGCTCGATCCGCCCCAGCCGAGCTTCGCCAGCAAAGTCTGGTGAAGCAGCGCCAGCGGACCGATCGGCGCCAGCGCCGCCAGCGTCTTGGTGTTCGAGCGAAGCTCGCCGCGGTATTGACGACATCCCTCACACTTCTTGATGTGGTGGCGCACCGGCCCAGTTGCCTTGCGCAGCCCCTCGGCCGCCTCGGCGAGTTCGAGTCGAACTTCGCCGCAGGTGAGCTGGCGCGACTGGGTCGCTTCGGCAAGCGACATCCGCGCTCGTACCAGCAGCGACTTCACCGCGGGCACCGTCGTCTCCATCGTCAGCGCGATCTCGTCGTAGGAAAGGGCGTCGAGCTCGCGCAGCAGCAAAGCCGTGCGCTGCGTCTCGGGCAGGCACTGGACGTCGGCGATCAGGGCGCGGAAGTCCTCGCGCTTTTGCACGCGATCGGCGGTGGTGACGCCGCCCTCGCCGACAAGCACGTCCATCGAGTCCTGTCCGTCGGGGACGGGACGACGGAGGTGGTTGAGGCAGCGGTTTCGCGCGATCCGGTAGAGCCATGGGCGCACGTTGAGCGGGCGCTCGTCGGCGCGCATTGCCGCGTGTGCTTTGACGAAGACCTCCTGCAGCACGTCCTCGGCGTCCTCGGTCGAGCGCAGCATGTGGCGACAGAAGGCGAGCAGGCGCGAGTGGTAGCGATCAAAAAGGGCCTCGAAGGCTTGATCGTGGCCGGCGCGGATCATCGCCACCAGCTTCGCGTCGCCCTGCAACTTGACCAGGGGCGAACGGCGGGCCAGGAGCCCAGCTGCTCTACCGCCGGCATGTGTGAGGGTGGAGGCCTCCATGAAGTGTCAGGCGCTGCTCGTCCTAAAAACACGTTAGCGAGGACAAGGTTGCGCTCGGCTACACAGCTTGAACTACCCGTGTGTAGGTGAGATGAAGCTCGGAACTGCCTGTGGATGCGGGGTTGCGATGCCCGGGGCGGGGCTCGAACCCGCAACGCCCTTTCGGGCAGCGGATTTTAAGTCCGCCGTCTTTACCAGTTTGACTACCCGGGCTCGGCGATCGTAGATGAGATATCGCGCCGCGTTGGCGCCTGAGCGCGCCCCGTGCTTGCCTGATCGGCGTCAGCGTCATTGCCAACGTCGTCGGCTTGGTCTAGATCGCCAGCCTCGCGACCAGGTCGACGGCCTCGTCGTTCGAGAGGCCCTGATCACGTACCAGCGAGCGCCACGTGTCCACCTGCAGCGCGTGCCCGATCGCCGCACGCACGCGCTTGCGCTTAGCGCCGCGTAGCCCGCGTCCTTCCATCAGCAGGTCGGCGAGATGCTCGAGCATCTTCGACATGCCCTGCATCCGGACCGCGATCGCCGGCACGCGCGGCGCATCGCGGATCAGCTTCGCGAGGGTCTCCCCGGTCTCTTCGTAGAAGCCGTAGAAGCCTGAGAGCACCGCACGGAGGCGCTCGTCAGGGTCGGTTAGCTGCAGCCAGGGTGTCGGATCGGGCGCAGGGTGGAGCGTCGCCCAATGGTTGCTGCAGGCGTCGACCAGCGCGTCCTCGTCGGGGAAGTGGCGATAGACGGTCGCACGCTGCACTCCGGCAGCGTCGGCGATCGCGCTGACCGTCGTTCGAGCGGGCCCAACCGTCTCGTGCAGGTCCATCGTCGCCTCGGTTATCCGCAGCTTGGTCTGGGCCTCCGACTCGGCCCGCTTGCGTTTTGTGTATTCGCGAGACATATCTGTTCAATCAATCTTGACAGATTGGGTGGCGGTGTGTTAGGTTCGCTAAACACTGTTGTTCAACGAAAGGAACCGCGACATGTTCGACATCTCCAAGCTCAGCCGCTTCGACCACACCCAAGGCCCGCGCATCGTCGGCCCCGACGACGGCTACTCCGTGCAGCTCCCGGGTGTCGGCGTGCGGTTCATGGCCTGGACCGAGGAGACGGGCGGCGGTTTCTCGGTAGTGGAGCACCCGATCGCGCCGCGGACGATGGCCGCGCCGTGGCACAAGCACACGCGCGAGGACGAGTACTCCTACGTCCTCGAGGGCCGGATGGGCGCGCTACTGGGCGACGACGAGGCCTACGCGGAGCCCGGTGATTTCGTCTTCAAGCCCCGCGATCAGTGGCACACCTTCTGGAACGCCGGCGACGAGCCGTGCCGGATCCTCGAGATCATTGCCCCCGGCGGCTTCGAGCACATGTTCCGTGAGATGGGCGAGCTGACCAGCGCGCCGACCCCGGAGCTGATGGCCGATTTCACCGAGCGCTACGGGATCGAGTTCGACCCCGAGGGCACGGCGCGGGTCGCCGAGCGATTCGGCCTGATCCAGAACTACGTTCCCGACGAGGCGCCTACAGCTGGGTGAACCCGTCTGGGGGGACGGCTTGACGTCAGGCGCGCTGGAGCACGACGATCGGGATCTCGCGCTCGGTGTTCTCTTGGTAGCTGTCGTAATCGGGCCACTGTTCGTTCATCAGCGGCCACATCTGCGCCCGCTCCTCGGATGTGGCGACACGAGCCTTGACCGGAAATCGGTCGGCCATCACCTGAATCTCGGCGCTGGGGTCGGCCTCGAGGTTGACGAACCAGGCCGGCGGCTCGTCGGCGCCGCCCTTGGAGGCGACGACGAGGTGGTCGCCGTTGTGCTCGCGATAGATCAGCGGCGTCGAACGCTCGACGCCCGACTTGTTGCCGGTCGTGGTCAGGATCAGCGTCGTCGCGCCACGCCAGTCGTGACCGACCTCGCCGCCGGTCTCGCGATAGCGCTCAACGTGTTCCTGCCCGAATAGATCGTCCGCCTTCTCGCTCATAGCTGCGTGAACACCGCCTTCGTTTCGAGATACGCGTCGAGGTTGTGGTGACCCTTCTCACGGCCGATCCCCGACGCCTTGTAGCCGCCGAAGGGCGCCGCCGGGTCACCGGCGCCCCAGGTGTTGATGTAGACCGAGCCGGCGCGAAGCAGGGCGGCGAGCTTGTGTGCCTTGGAGATGTCGCGGGTCCATAGGCCCGCGGCAAGGCCGTACTCGGTGTCGTTGGCGCGCTCGGCAACCTCTTCGAGCGAGTCGAACGGCTGCGCCACCAAGACCGGTCCGAAGATCTCCTCGCGGGCGATCTTCATCTCGTCCGAGACGCCGGTGAACAGCGTTGGGTCGATGAAGTAGCCACCGTTGCCGTTGGCCGGCTTGCCACCCGCGACCGCCTCGGCGCCTTCCTCGAGCCCCGAGTCGATGTAGCCGCTGACGCGGCCGAACTGCTCCTCGGAGACGACCGGGCCGAACTGCGAGTCGGGATCGAGCCCGGGGCCGACCTTGGCGTCGCCGGCGAACTCGGCGAGCTTGGAGACGACCTCGTCGAAGACGTCTGCCTGCACGAATAGCCGCGAGGCGGCGTTGCACGCCTGGCCCGGAGTTCGAATAGAGGCCGAGAAATGAGCCCTTGGCCGCGGCCTCGAGATCGGCGTCGGGGAGGATGATGTTCGGGCTCTTGCCGCCGAGCTCGAGCGTCACCCGCTTCAGCGCCTTGCCGCACTTGGCGGCGATCTCGCGCCCGACCACGGTCGAGCCGGTGAAGGCGACCTTGTCGACGCCGGGATGGTCGACGAGCGCGGCGCCGGTCTCGCCGTCGCCGGTGAGGACCTGGACCATGCCCTCGGGGAAGCCGGCCTCCAAAGCGAGCTGGCCGAGGCGGATCGCGGTCAGCGGCGTCTGCTCGGCAGGCTTGAGGATCAGCGGGCAGCCGGCCGCGAGCGCGGGGGAGATCTTCCACGTCGCCATCAGCAGCGGGTAGTTCCAGGGCACGATCTGAGCGCAGACGCCGACCGGCTCGCGCAGCGTGTAGCAGAGCATGTCGCGGGCCGAGACGGGGATCGTTTCGCCCTCGATCTTCGTCGGCCAGCCGGCGTAGTAGCGCAGGTGGGCGACCGAGGCGGCGATGTCGCCTTTGGCAGCGCCGAGCGGCTTGCCGTTGTCGAGCGATTCGAGCTCGGCGAGCTCGGCCCCGTTTGCCTTCAGCAGATCGGCCAGCGCGTACATGAGCCCGGCCCGTTTCGACGGCGAGATCTTTCGCATCGGACCGTCGAGCGCGGCGCGGGCGGCGGCGACGGCGCGGTCGACGTCGTCGGCGCCGGCGTGGGCGAAGGCGACGATCGGCTCGCCGGTGGCGGGATCGATGCTCTCGAGCGTGCGGCCGTCGGCGGCTTGAACGGTTTCGCCCCCGATCAGCAGCCCGAGCGGACCTCCGTCGATCAAGTCCCGAGCGGCGTCGGATGTCAGCTGTGAAGCGGTGGCAGTAGGCATGCCCCGATCGTATCGCTGCAAAGCCGCGACCCTTTCTCCACACCCCGCACACCACTCTCGCGCCCCCGAGCCCTGCAATCCAGACGTGGCCGACGTTCTCACCGATATACGGGGACAAAGTCGTCCACGTCACCTCAACGAGCTGATCGCACAGCTCGCAGACGCCCAGCACGGCGTCGTCGCCCGCTACCAGCTCGCCTATCTGGGTCTCTCGAAGTCGGCGATCGATGGCAGGCTGGCGTCGGGGTACCTGCGGCGACTGCATCGAGGCGTCTACGCGGTCGGGCATACCGTCCTCAGCGCCGAGGGCCATTACATGGCCGCCGTGCTCGCGTTCGGACCGGGCGCCGTCCTCGCTCACCGCGCGGCAGGCGCCCATTGGAGCGTCGCGCCCCACGCCGGCACATTCATCGAGGTAATCCCGGCCACCCCGGGCCGCCACTCCCGCCCGGGTCTCAGAGTCCACAGCTGCCGCCTCGATCCGCGAGACCGCACCGTCCACGAGGGCATTCCGGTGACCACCGTCGCGCGCACGCTCATCGACCTCGCCGAGGTCGTCGACCTTCGCCGCCTCACCCGCGCGATCGAGCGCGCGGAGAAGCTCGACCTCTTCGATCTCCGTGAGCTCGACGCCGCCCGAGCCCGAGCGCGCGGTCACCACGGCCTCGCGCCACTCGCTCAAGCGCTCGCGATCCACCTACCCGACGACCACTCTCGCTCGGACTTCGAGCGCGACTTCATCGACTTCTGCGCCAGTCACGACCTTCCGCCGCCGCGCATCAACGCGATCGTCGAGGGCTACGAGGTAGACGTCTCCTGGCCAGGATCTCGCCTGATCATCGAGCTCGACAGCTGGACGCACCACCGCACCCGCGCCGCTTTCGAAAAGGACCGCATCCGCGATGCGAACCTGGCGCTGGCCGGCTACAGGGTCATCCGCCTCACCTGGCGCCGCCTCAATGAGGAGCCAGCAAAGACCGCCGCGCAGATCCAAACACTCCTGCAGCAAACCGACGTCAATACCCCAAAGACTCCTCGTCTGAGGCTTCAGAGCCGATAGCCCAATCCCCTCACTGAAATCGACCCCCTGCAACCGCCCGCACGGCGCACGCGCCACCGCAGGCCGGCGATTCACGGGCTGGGGCAACGCGGCGATTCAGCAGGTCGAAGAAACCGCGGACTCGCCCGCAGCAGCGATCGCCGCCACGGCCTCGTCATACGCAAGCCGCTCGTCCGCGTCGAGGATGTTGTCGGCGTCCTCGTCGGGGTTTTCGGGGTCGAGATCCTCAGGTGGCGCTTCGGGCAGCTCGGCACCGGAACCGGGCGCCGGCGCGTCAGCCGAGGGCTGCTCGCAGCCGGGTTCAGCGGGCAGCCCGGCCTCGGTCGACTGTGGCGCGGTCTCGGTTTGAAGCTCGTTGGCGGATCCCTCGAGCGCCGCGGAGGCAGCGTCGCGACCCACGGCCTCGGCCTCGTTCTGGCGCGGCGGCTCGGGCTTCGAAGCCTCCGTCGGCTCGGACTCGTCGCTGGGCGGGCGTGCGACTCCGGTTGCGATCACCTCGCCCTGATCGTCGGCGTCGGTGGGGTCGAGGGGCGGGCCGTAGGCGACGATACGCACGCTGTAGGCACCGTCGCCGGCGTAGGGGACGAACAGGGTCGCGCCGCCGGCGCCGATGCTGCCGTGGTCGGTGACCGCGCCGTCGGCCGCGGTCACGGACGCCGAGTAGCTGGTGGCGCCGGGAACGGGGGAGAAGGAGACGTTGATCTTGCAGACGATGTCGACCTCGAGCACGCCGCAGGTGTCAAGCGAGGCTGAGACCGCGATCGAAGCCAGCGCCCGCTGCGCCTCGGCGTCGACCGACCGCTCGGAGATCGCCAGGGCGGGAAGCGGCACGGCCAGCGCCAGCAGCGCCAGGATCAGAGTTCGCTTCCTCGTCGCCACAGTGCCTATCCCTGGGCCTCGGGCTCAAACGACCCGCTGAGCAGCTCGCTGCCCTCGATCGTCTCCTGCGAGGCTCCCGGCTGCACCGAGGTCGCGAGGTAGTAGCGGTAAGGGCCCGCAACGCGCAACGTCACCTCGTAGCTCGGCTCGCCGGCCGGTGCGTCGGCGGCGAGGCGGACGACGGTTTCGTCGGCCGTGGGCGCGGGCGCGCGCTCGATGATCTGGGCAGAGCCGGCAAGCGTTTCGAGCTGCGCCAGCGACTGGCGTACGAAAGTGGGGAAGTCGAGCTTGGGATCCTCGGAGATCCAAAGCTGAGCGTCGGCGCCGCCGTCGTCGGCGACCGCGGCGAACGTGGCGCCGCTCTGCGGGTTGACCTGCTTCCAGCCGGCCGGCAGCGCGAGCGAGTAGGCCGAGCCTCGCACGAGCTCGGCGCTGTCGTTCTTGACGGCCGCGGCCCGAGCCTCCTTGCCGGCGCCGGTGGGGACGATCGCGGCGCCGTCGTCGGCGGCAGAGCCCGCAGCCGCTGGAGCCGCAGTCTGGGTCGGTTGAACCTCTGAGCCGCCACCCTGGATCAGCAGCAGGCCGCCGACGACCGCGGCGGCCGCGAGCGGAATGCTCAAGACCCGCCAGGTGCGACTTGACGGGTTCAGCGCCGGAAGCTTGCGAACGGGCTTGCGCTGAAACTTGGGGCGTCGGTTCAACTCCGGCAGCTTCAGAGTCGGCACCGTGAGCTTCGGCAGTGCCACAGCGGGCACGCTCAGCTTCGGCTTTGTCAGCTTCGGTAGCGCCACCTTCGCAGTGCTGAGACGGGCGCGACGGCTTGGCTTGACCTCGTCGGGGCGGACCGCATCGGGCAGGGCCAGGGCGCGCTCGAGCTCGGCGATCTCCTCGAGCCCTCGGTCCTGCACCTCGTGGGTGGCGAACGGCTGCGCGCAAACCGAGCAGTTCAGGCGGCGGATCGCGTGCGCAGGGATCGTCCCGGGCAGGCGAATCTGAGTGTCGGCGCCGCAGGAGTCGTGGTGTGCGGCGACGACCCGAATCGGCTCGCTCGCCGGCGGTTCGGGAAATCCACCGTTTTCACGGGTTTCAGGCAGCAGTGTTTGCACCACGGTCTACTCATCGGAGATCGCCAGATAGACCTTGAGAGCCGCCAGGCGTGAATCGGGCTTTGGGCAACCGAGATCACACAAACCCGGCGCCTGCGGTGAGAAGATCAAGGCATGGCCTCAGGCGTGATCATGTTCTTCTACAAACGGCTTGGCGGCGCCTATCCGATGACCTTTCTCGCCGTCGAACTGCACTCGGCGCTGCTCATCGTCGCTGGCTGGGGCGCCCTGTTCACCGTCTACTACGAGGGCTCTGCGGCGGAGTATCTGACCGTGCTTGCAATCGGCTTGGTGCTGACCGAATGCGCGCTCCTCGCGGTTCTCACCAGGGTCAGGCCGCTGACGCGACCGCTCAAGGACTGGATCGATGGCGAGCGCAGCGAGGAGGCCAGCCAGCGCGCCTGGAGCGCGGCGGTCTCGATGCCGTTGCATCTGGTCAAGCGCGATCTGCCGGTGCCGGTGCTGATCTCGGTACTGACCACCTGCGCGGTCGGTGTCTGGGTGCTCGATCTCAGCTGGCCCACCTTCTTTCCCCTGCTCGCCGCCGCGCTGGTCGCCACCGGCTACGCGGCGATCTTGCACTACCTCGCGATCGAGATCGGCATGCGACCGCTGTTGGTGGACATCAACCGCAGCCTCTCTCCGCGAATGTCGGCCGACTTCTGGGCCGTGCCGCTGCGCCTGCGCCTCGCCGTCGCGCTGCCGCTGATCAACCTGATCACGGGCCTCGTCGTCGCAGCGCTGACCTCGGACGGCGGCGAGGGCGCCAACCTCGGCGTCGACGTGCTCGTCGCGCTGCTGGTCGCGACGACGATCTCGCTCGAGCTCACCTGGATGCTGTCGAAATCGATTCTGCGCCCGCTGCGAGACCTCGAGCGAGCGGTGGAGCAGGTGCGCGGCGGCGACTACGGCGCCGCCGTCGCGGTGACGACCGGCGACGAGCTCGGCGTGCTCGCAGCCAACTTCAACCAGATGGTCGAGGGGCTGGCCGAGCGCGAGCGCCTGCGCGAGGCATTCGGCACCTATCTCGACAAGGAGGTCGCCGAGTACATCCTCTCCGAGGGCTTCAACGAGGAGGGGGTGGAGATCGAGGTGACGGTGATGTTCTGCGATGTGCGCGACTTCACCGAGTTCGCTTCCGATGCCTCACCGGAGGAGATCGTTGCCGCGCTCAACGGCCTGTTCGAGGTCGTGGTTCCGATCATCGCCGCCGAGGGTGGCCACATCGACAAGTTCGAGGGCGATGGCCTGCTGGCCGTCTTCGGCGCGCCCGAGCCCTTCCCCGATCATGCCGACCGGGCGGTTCGCGCTGCGATCAAGATCGCGGCGAAGGTCAACGACGAGGGCGGTGCCGGCACCTTTCGCGTCGGCGTCGGCGTCAACACCGGCCGCGTCATCGCCGGCGCGATCGGCGGCGCCGGCAGGCTCAACTTCTCGGTCATCGGCAGCGCCGTCAACGTCGCCTCGCGCGTCGAGGCGCACACGCGCGAGACCGACGACTCGGTCCTGATCACGGCCGAGACCTGGAAGCGGCTCTCGCACGAATTCGAATCCGAGTGCCGCGGACCGGCGGAGTTGCGAGGCGTCAACGAGCCCCTGACCCTGTACGCGCCTAAGCTCGCCGGGAGCGAGGTCTCGGTCAGCTCGGGCGGGACCAGGGTGAGCCCGTAATCGCCGGCCGCGGCCCCGTCCGAACCCAAACCCTTGTTCGCAAGCGGCCCAGCCGGGTAGTGGAAGGGCTCACGCTTGAACACGAGAACGATTGAAAGGCAGTCAATGAGCTCAGAGGAACGTGAGGTAACCAGGGAGGGAGTCTTCGGCAAGGTCGCCGGCAAGGCAAAGGAGATCGCCGGAGACCTGACCAACAACGACGATCTCGCCCGCGAGGGCCGACTTCAGCAAGACCAGGTCGATGCCAGCGCCGACGCCGCCGAGGCGAAGGCCGACGCCGACGCAAGCGAGGAGTTGGCCGACGTCGAAGAAGAGGCGACCGAGCTCGAGCAGGAGCAGAAGGAGCTCGAGGCCGAGGTCGAGGCACGCCAGGCCGAAGAGCGCGCCGAGCAGGCGCGCCGTGCGCAGGAGGCACAAGCCGAGTCGAAGGCCGCGGACCAGATCGACGCCGTCGAGAACCAGCGCGAGACTCAGGAGAAGGTCGCGGCCGCCGAGAAGGCGCAGGCCGAGACTCAGCGCTCAGAAGCACAAAGCAACGCGGGCACGCTCGAGCAGCAAGCAGCTGCGGCCGAAGCCCGTGCCAACCAGCTCGATCCGAAGGAGAACGCATGAGCATTCAAGGAATCGCAAGAACAGGACTGACCGTGGCGCTCAAGGTCGTCCGCATGCCGGCCGACGTCGTGCTCGACCGCGCGCCCGACAACAAGATCACGTCGTCGGTGCGCGGAGTGCTCGACCGCGCTGATGCCGCCACCCGCGGCACCGCTGGAGTCGTGCTCTCAGACAGCGAGCTCAAGGAGCAGGCCAGCGATGGCCGCGCAGCAGCCGACGAGCGCGCCCGCGCAGCCGAGCTCAAGGCAAGGGCCGAGCAGAAGCGCCAAAACGCCGCGGCAAAGGCGCAGAGCGACAAGGCTGCCGCCGACAAGCGCCGCAGGCAGGCTGAGCAACGTGCTGCCGACGAGAAGAAGAAGGCGCAGAAGCGACGCAACGAGACCAAGGCCAAGGCAAAGGAGGCCGAGGAAAAGCAGAAGGCGAGCGCGCGCAAGAAGTCCGTGGCCGCCAAGGAGACGGCCAGCGAGAAGGCCCAGGACGAGCGCACCGAGGTTCTGCAGGCGAAGGCCGAGGCCGTCGCCGAGCGCAAGGAAGCCGCCGAGAGCAAGGCAGAGGCTCGCAAGCTCAAGCAGGCGACGGAGCGCGCGAAGCAGGAGCGAAAGAACCAGGGCAACTCAACGAGCGCCCAGACCAAGAACACGAGTGGTTCCAAGACCACCACGTAGATGAGCCGGCTGCGCTATCTGAACCCGTTTCGGATCCGGGCCGCCGTCCGCGAGATCAAGCAGGTCTCGTCGGGGGGCGGCCCGTCGCAGGTACGGCTCGTCAGCGTCGGCCATCCCGAAGGCTGGTTCTTGCCGACGAGCGAGATCATGCTCGAGGTCAAGGCCAAGGACGGCACGGTCTCGTGCTTCGCCCCGGCCTTTCCGGTGCCCTGGCCCGCCGCGTGGGCCTGGCGGATCGCGCGCCTGCTCCACGTACCGCTGGTGCGCTCGATCGAGCCCGAGACACTCGGCTTCTCGGTCCCGGTGCCGCGGCGCTAGGCGCGCTGCGGCGGGCGGAGCTCTAGGCGTCCGCGTCGCCTGTCGGCCGTTCGAGCTCCTCGACGAGCTCGTCGAGCTTGAGCTCCTTGAGCTGGCCGGAGACGGCGTCGAGCTCTGACTTGCAGAACCCGATCAGCCCCTTGGCCTCGGTGCAGAGCTCGAGCGTCTCGCGCAGCTCGGCCTCGCCCGAGTCGAGGCGGGCGATGATCTGCTCGAGGCGCGCCGAGGCGCTCTCGTAGTTATTTGGTGGCGTCGTCGCTTCCATCGGCTGGCTTCGGTTGGCGCGTCGGGGTCGACCGTAGCGCCGACAGCATCGTCGGCGAAGCGGATGACAACGTCGCGGCGCTCGCGCGCGGCGGTCGCGGTGACGACCGCGTCACCCGCCGGCATCGGTGACGAGCGCGTAGCCGCGCTCGAGCGTGCGCTGGGGATCGTGGCTGTCGACGGCCCGTGCGAGGGCGTCGAGGCGGCGTCCGTCGGTTGCGAGCGCGGCCGTGGTGCGAGCGTGAAGCGACCGTGCCACGGCGGTGAGCTGGCTGCGAGCGGCAGCGTCGGCGGCGCCGAAAGAGGAGCCCTTGCGCGCGACGACGAGCGCGTGGGTGCCGGCGAGCTGCACGCGCTGACCGATGCCGCGGCTCGCGGAAGCGCGGATCTCGCGCAGCATCTGGTGCAGGCGCGCGCGCTCGTCGCGCAGCGAGCGCGTCGGCGCGCGCGAGCAGGCGGCGAGGCGCTGGGCGCGGATGGCGATCGCCGCGGTCGCAGCGCGCGAGGTCAGGCTCGCGGCGGTGCGCATGTGGGCCCGGGCGGTGTTGACGTCGAGCTGCACGAGCGTTTCGGCGGCGTGGGTCGGCGTCGAGCAGGAGACGGCGGCGACGTCGTCGATCAGGGTGCGGTCGACCTCGTGGCCGACGGCGCTGACGACCGGCAGGCGCAGGTTGGCGATCGTGCGACAGAGGTTCTCGTCGCAGAAGGCCCAGAGGTCGGTGAGCGAGCCGCCGCCGCGACAGACGACGGCGACCTCGACCTGCGGCTGCTCGGCAAGGCGTCGCAGGGCGCTTGCGATCGCGGGCGCGGCGCGGCGATCCTGCACCGGCGCGTCGGCCCAGACGATCGTCCCGCGCCAGCCGCGGCGCTCGAGCCCGGCGAGCAGGTCGGCACAGGCAGCGCTCTTGCGAGCGGTGACGACGCCGATCGTCTTCGGCAGCGCCGGGCGGGGGAGGGCACGCTGGAGCTCGAACAGGCCCTCGGCCTGAAGCTTTCGCCGCGAGGCCTCGAGCTGGGCAAGCAGGTCGCCCTCGCCGGCGAGGCGGATGTAGGTGGCGCGAAAGGAGAAGCTCGGCGAGGCGGTCTTCGAGCCGGGGTAGTAGTCGGGACCGCCGGCGATCACGACCTCGGCGCCGTCTTTGAGCGCGCCCTCGGCCAGCTTCAGCTTGTCGAGGTCGGAGTTCCAGATCGCACAGCGCGCGGCGCCGTCGGCGTCGCGAAGCTCGAAGTAGGTCGAGGTGCGCGAGTGGTTGAGGTTGAAGACCTCGCCGATCAGCAGCACCCGCGGCCGCTGCTTGAGGAAGTCCTTGAAGCCGGCGGCCCAGGAGCCGACGGTGAACGGGCCGGGGAGGTCGGGATCGTCTTGCGTCGCGGGGATTGAGCTCGGTTCCGGGGAGCGTGGGTTCGCTGCTCACAACCCGATTCTTGCCGACCGGTCGGCGCTCACGAGCCGAGCGCCAGCTGACGCCCCATAGTGGTAGCCAGCTGCCGCTCGGCTTCGAGCTCAGTGCGCCAGCGCCGGTTGGGCGTGCGGGTCGACTGCCGGCGCGCCGCTTTCGAGCAGCAGCGCCGTGGCGACAGCGCCGAACGCGAAGATCCCCGCCGCCCACCAGAACGCGGTCGTGTAGCCGTGCACCGCGGCCTCGGCCATCAGCGCCTGCGTCGGCGCGGAGCCGGCGGCGAACGAGGTCACCGCGGTCGCTGAGATCGTGCTCAGCAGGGCGGTGCCGATCGAGCCGCCGACCTGCTGGCTGGTGTTGACCATCGCCGAGGCGACGCCGGAGTCGTCGCGGGCGACGCGTGCGGTTGCGCTCGCGATCGACGGGGCCATGATCAGGCCGAAGGCGATGCCCGAGTCCGATCAGCGCCGGCAGCACGCTGGCCGCATAGGTCGAGGTGACCTCGAGCTGGTCAAGAACAGCATCGCCGCCGCGGCCAGCGCCATCCCGGTGGGGACGAGCGGTCGCGGGCCGGTGCGGGGCAGCAGCCGGGCGCTGACTTGGGTCGCCGTGGCGATGATGCAGACGACCATCGGCAGGAAGGCGAGGCCGGTTTCGACCGGCGAGAAGCCCGAGCGTCTGCTGCAGGTAGAAGGTGAGGAACAAGAAGACGCCGAACATCCCGGCGCCGGCGACGGCCACCGCCAGGTAGGAGCCGCCGCGGGTGCGGTCGAGGACGACGCGCATCGGCAGCAGCGGGTTGGCGACGCGGCGCTCGATCGCGACGAAGGCGGCGAGCAAGAGGACGCCGGCGCCGAGGCTGATGATCGTCAGCGTCGCGCCCCAGCCGTCGGATTCCGCGCTCGAGAAGCCGTAGACGATCCCGAACAGGCCGAGGGTGGCGGTGATCGCACCCGGAACGTCGATCTTCGCGGCGCTGTCTCGGACCTCGTCGACGATCAGGGCGAAGGCGCCGATCGCGGCCGGAATCGCGAAGGCGAGGTTGACGTACATGGTCCAGCGCCAGGAGATGTACTCGGTGAGGATGCCGCCGAGCAGAAGACCGATGGCGGCACCACCGCCGGCGATCGCGCCGAAGACGCCGAACGCCTTGCCGCGCTCGGCCGGGTCGGTGAAGGTCGTGGTCAGCAGCGCGAGCGCGCCAGGGGCGAGCAGTGCGCCGAACACGCCCTGCAGCGCGCGCGAGGCGATCAGCATCTCGAAGCTGGTCGAGGCGCCGCCGATCGCAGAGGCGGTGGCGAACCCGAGCAGGCCGACGATGAAGACGCGCTTGCGACCGAAGATGTCGCCGATGCGCCCGCCGAGCAACAGCAACGAGCCGAACGCGAGGGCATAGGCCGTGATCACCCACTGGCGATCGTCGTCGGAGAAGCCGAGATCGGCCTGGGCGGAGGGGAGGGCGATGTTGACGATCGTCACGTCGAGGACGACCATCAGCTGCGCGATCCCGATCACGCCGAGGATCCACCAGCGGCGGTTGTTCTCGGAGAGGGCTTGAATCTTCTTCGTCATCTCGGGCTCCTGTTCGGCTGTCGCTGTCGGTGGACCGCTAAGCGGAGGGCTAACCTCAACTTATGGACGCAACGTATCACAAATGGAGCAGATCTCTCCGTTTAGATACGCTGTGTGACCAATGACCACTGAGGCGACCAAGACCGAGCAAGCCGCTGCGAGCCGACGCGGAGCGAAACCGCGAGCGCATCCTCGACGCCGCGAACGACCTCTTCGCCGAGCGCGGGCTCGGCGTGACGATGGACGAGATCGCGGCGCGGGCCGGCGTCGGGGTGGGGACCGTCTATCGCCGCTTCCCCGACAAGGAAGAGCTGGTCGACGCGCTGTTCGAGCAGAAGGTCGGGGTGATGGCCGGCTTCGCCGACGAGGCGCTCGAGTTCGAAAGCGCCTGGGACGGGCTCGCGCACCTGATCGAGAGCGCCTCGACCCTTCATTTCGAGAACCGGGCCATGCGCGAGCTGCTCTTCGGCCACGATCGCGGTCGTGAATGGCTGGCGCGGGGAAGGGCGCTGATGAAGCCAAGGGTGTCGAAGCTGGTCGAGCGAGCCAAGGCGGAGGGGACGCTTCGAGCCGACATCGAGGCGCTCGACGTGCCGCTGATTCAGATGATGATCGTCGCGGTGATGGAGTACACCGCCGACGCCAAGCCCGACGTCTGGCGTCGCCAGCTCCAGATCATCCTCGACGGTCTGCGCGCCCGCCGCGACGCACCGACACCGTTGCCGGTCGAGGCGCTTGAGGACGAGCAGCTCGCGACGGCGATGGCGAACTGGAAGCTGGGACGGCGCTAGAGGGACGGGAGGGCCGACCTGAGCGCTGGCGCAAGCGGTGGGATAGGGTCGCATTGAGATGACGACGACCGAGGACAGCACCCGCCTGGCGCGAGACCGGGACCGGCAACCAGCACGGCGGCCGCATGGTCGCCCGGGCGCTGGCCTCGCGCGGCGTCGACAAGCTCTTCACGCTCTCCGGCGGCCACCTGTTCTCGATCTACGACGGCTGCCTCGCCGAGGGCATCGAGATCATCGACACCCGCCACGAGCAGGCCGCGGCGTTCGCCGCCGAGGGCTACGCGAAGGCGACCCGCAAGGCCGGCGTCGCCGCACTGACCGCGGGCCCGGGCGTCACCAACGGCATGAGCGCGATGACCGGAGCGCTGTTCAACCGCTCGCCGCTGGTCGTGCTCGGCGGCCGCGCGCCCGAGGGGCGCTGGGGCTCGGGCGGGCTCCAGGAGATCGACCACATGCCGTTCGTCTCGCCGGTGACCAAGAACGCCGAGACGGTGAAGGAGACCGCCGAGATCGGCAACGCGACGGCGCGAGCGATCGACATCGCGCTCACCGGGCCGACGGGGCCGACCTTCGTCGACTATCCGCTCGACGTGGTGTTCCTGGAAGGCGAGGGTGAGCCCGGGCCGTCGACGGTCGAAGCCGGGCCTGTCGCTTCGGGCGCCGAGGAGGCCGCGGCGATGCTGGCGCAAGGCCGAGCGCCCGGCGATCATGGCCGGCAACGGCGTCTATTGGGCGCACGCCGAGGACGAGCTGCGCGAGCTGGCCGAGAGCCTCGGCATTCCGGTGTTCTTGAACGGCATGGGGCGCGGCTGCCTCCCGGCCGACCACGAGCTTTCGTTCTCGCGAACGCGTGGGCAGGGCCTGAAGGGCGCCGACGTCGCTTTGGTGATCGGAGTGCCTTTGGACTTCCGCCTTGGGTTCGGCGGTTCTGTCGGCGAGGAGACGAAGCTGCTGTGGCTCGACGAGAGCGAGAACAAGCTGACCGCGAACCGCACGCCCGACATGGAGCTGGTCGGCGGGATCAAGGCGACGCTGGCGGCGCTGCGCGAGGCGGCCGGCGGCTCGCCGGACCGAACGCGCGGCCGTGGGTCGACGAGCTGCGCGCGATCGGAGACCGAGAAGCGCGAGGGGGAGAGCGACGAGCTCCAGGACGACCGAGCCCCGCTGCACCCGCTGCGCATCTACGGCGAGCTCGACCAGATGCTCGACCGCGACGCGATCGTCATCGGCGACGGCGGCGACTTCGTCAGCTACGCGGGCCGAGTCGTCAACACCTACGAGCCCGGTTGCTGGATGGACCCCGGCCCCTACGGCTGCCTCGGCGCCGGGCCGGGCCAGGCGATCGGCGCGAAGATCGCCCATCCCGACCGCCAGGTCGTCTGCCTGCTCGGCGACGGCGCCTTCGGCTTCTCAGGTCTCGAATGGGACACGATGGTCCGCCACAACCTGCCGGTCGTCGGCATCGTCGGCAACAACGGGATCTGGGCGCTCGAGTACCACCCGATGCGGTTCCTCTACGGCTACGAGGTCGCGGCCTCGCTGCGCCCGGCGACGCGGTACGACGAGGTCGTTCAGGCGCTCGGCGGCCACGGCGAGCTGGTGCGGCATCCGAGCGAGCTGCAGCCGGCGCTGGAGCGGGCGTTCGAGAGCGGGAAGCCGGCGCTGGTGAATGTGCTGACGGATCCTGAGGTGGTCTATCCGCGGAAGGCTGTGTTGGCTTAAAGGCGACAGGTTGGTCTCATAATCCGTAAGGCGGCGGTTCGAGCCCACCTGTGCCGTGGGTTGGCAGGCCCGGTGTTTCTCACCACGTATAAAGCCCGCTCGAGGAACTCTACGAGGACGAATCTGCATGTCCTCGTACGCGGCACTGACGTCGGGCGAACCGACGACTGCGAACCGGCGCCGCGGGCACGTGAAGAACCTAGGCTTCGACAGGTGGGCAGGAAAGGAAGAGTCCTTTGCGCGCTGGCCGTCGCCGGCGCCACCTTGACCTCGGCGATGATCGGCAGCGCCTCGGGCCAGCAGACCACCCAGCGCGCCGCAGACCCCGAGTGGGCCCGCCAGGCGCTCGCCATGCAGTACGAGCTCTCGAGCGACGTCGGCTACCGCGACGCGCCCTGGGTCGGCACCCACAACTCCTTCAACAGCCCGGCCGAGGTCGGCGACACGATCTCCGCCAACGACTCCAACCAGCAGATCAGGATCGTCGAGCAGCTCAATCTCGGCGTCCGCAGCATCGAGCTCGACCTTCACTGGTTCACCCGCGTGGCCTCAACCGGGAAGGCGGTCGTCGTTTGTCACGCCCGCGGAGCAGCCGAGGGTCATGCCGGCTGCACCAACGAGCCGACGCTCGATCAGGTGCTTGACCCGATCGTCGCCTGGCTTCGCGACCCCGCCAACGCCGGGCAGGTGATCAACGTCCACCTCCAGGACGAGCTCGAGAACGCCGCCGGCTACGACGCCGCCGCGGCGATCCTCGAGCAGAAGCTCGGAACGCTTCTCTTCAGGCCTCCTCAGCCGCCGCCCGGCGAATGCGCCGAGCTGCCGCTCGACCTCAGCCGCGACGACGTCCGCGCGGCCGGCGCCCAGGTGGTCCTGGTCAGCGACTGCGGGCCCGGCAGCGGCTGGCCGGCCGCGATCTTCGACTGGGAAGAGGCCCACGAGGAGGGGCGGCCCCTCGACTACCGCGATTACAACGAGTGCGACCAGGAGGTGGCGCGGCCGGTCTACAAGCAGAAGATGATCCGCTACTTCGAGGACAGCACCCGCCTCACCGAGAGCATCGCCCAGGGCGGCGGCGCCGAGAAACGCGACCGGATCACCGCCGAGGTGGCCGCCAGCATGGCCCGTTGCGGCGTCGACCTGATCGACCTCGACCAGGTCGTCCCCGACGATCCTCGCTTCGAAGCCCTCGTCTGGAGCTGGGCTGCGGGACAGCCCGCCCGCGGGCGGTGCGCGGTCCAGCGCGTCAGCAACGCGCTGCCGTTCGGGCGCTGGCGATCGAAGCGCTGCGGTAACGAGCTGCCGGTCGCCTGCCGCAAGGCAACTGGCAAGTGGATCGTCTTGGCCGAGCCGGTCAAGGCGGCGAAGGCCCGCGCCGCCTGCAAGCGCCGCAAGGCAACGCATGCCGTGCCGCGCACCGGTTTCGAGGTCCAGCGCCTGCGCCAGCGGATGGCCCGCAAGCAGATCTCCTCGGTCTGGCTCGGCTACCGCAAGCAGGACGGCGTCTGGACCGCGCTCGACCAGCGCTGACCCGGGAACTCGCAGCCGCGCGCTCGCGAAGCTGACCCCGGCGCTTGTTAGCCTCAAAGCTCACAAACCGACCCAGAGGCAACAGATGACCGACAAGAAGACCGAGACCCAGGAACTGCGCGTAAAGCAGAAGGATCGCAAGACCACCGAGCGCAAGGCCGAGGGGAAGTCCGCCACGCCCGACGAAGAGGACCAGCACCGCCGCCGCGGCGACAAGGCGGCCTACCTCGAGGAGAAGCTCGCCGAGCGCGAGCGCTCCGAGCGCGACGCCTGAATCCGGCGATCCCGACGCGCGCCTGCGCCGACGCAGCCTCCAGGGCGGATAGCGATAGGGTCGGTTCGACCCCGACTCTGGAGGATCTCCATGAGCATCGTTGTCCGCTTCAGCCCCACGTGCGCTGACCGCCGAGAAGTACGACGAAAGCACTCGCAAGCTTGAGGAGGCCGGGGTGGACTTTCCGCCCGACGGTCTCGATTACCACGTCTGCTTCGGCTCGGAGGGGAATCTCCGGGTGAGCGAGATCTGGGACTCGCGGGAACAGTTCGAAGCGTTCGGTGAGCACCTCATGCCGGTGCTGAGCAAAGCCGGGATCGAGTTCTCCGGCGAGCCGGAGGTCTTCGAGGTCCACAACATCGAGAAGCGCTAGGCGCTCCAGGCCTAGCGGGCCCTCGGTTCGGCCTCGCGTCTAGCTCGCCGTCGCGATCGCCTCGTCCATCGCCGCGCCCGGGTTCTCGACGACCTTGCCGTGGCCGGGGGCGAGACGCTTCGGATTCAGCGCTCGCAGCGCCCGCGCCGTCTCGAGCGCGGTCGGCTTGTGCCAGGTGGCGAGCGCGGGAAGCGGGAAGCGTGGGTTCGCCTTGGCGCAGGTGGCGACGCCGCCCAAGCGTCGCATACGCGTCGGCGCAGTAGAGCGTGCCGTCGCGCGCATCGACAAAGGCGAGCTGACCGGGAGTGTGGCCCGGTGCCGCCACAGCCTCGAGCGAGCCGACCTTGTCGCCGGCGACGATCTCGCGATCGGGACGTGCCTTCGTGCCTGGGAATCCGCCGCGCAGCTTGGCGTCGGGCTCGCCCGGGTCCATCGTCTTGTCCTTTCGCAGCAGGCGCGAGTCGCGGGTGGAGATGATCAGCTCCGCGTCGGGTACCTGCTTGCAAAGCGCGTCGACCGAACCGACGTGGTCGCTGTGCGCGTGCGTGAGCAGGATGCGGCGGATCGGCTTGCCGAGCTCCGACGCCGCGCGCGACGATCTTGCCCGCCGAGCCGGGCAGCATCGTGTCGATCACGGTGAGGCCGTCGGGCTCGTCGACGAGGTAGCTGTTGACGAACCCGAATCGGGTGATGCGCTTGGCGTGAGTCACGGCTCGCAGCCTAAAACCGCTCGTCGCCGGCCAAGCGGCCGGTTGCTCGCTACAGGCTCATGTGAGGCTCGGGCAGCGGCTCGGGCACCGGGCCCTCGCTCGACACCGCCTCCGGCTCGGCCGCCGGCTCGAGCACGGCCGCTCCGTGCCGCGCCGCCAGCGCAGCCAGGTGCCGTCGGCGAGCGCCCAGCCCGCGAAGGCGAGCGCACCGACGGCGCCGGTGGCGGTCAGCAGGGCGCCCGCGGCAGCCGTGACGGCGACGCCGTTCGAGCCGAGGATCAGCACCGCGGTGGTGACCCCGAGCGTCGGGCCGACCGGCAGCAGGCCGACCACGGCGGCGCCGATCAGCAGCGCCATCGCGTCGAAGACCGAGACGTCGACGCCGAGGCCCTGCAGCATGACCCAGTTGCGCGCCACCTGGCCGCCGGTCGCGAACATGACCAGGCCGATGATCAGCCAGCGGCTGCGCAGGCCTCGCATCACCCCGAGCCCGGCCCAGAAGCCGTTCTGCTTTCCGTGCGAGAGCTTGGTCACGGCGAAGAAGATCGCGCCGGCGACGGCGAGGAAGATCACCGGCGCCCACCAGGGGAGCCCGAGCGGGCCGATCAGGGTGAACGAGCAGATCGCCGCGAGCGCGATCTCGACGACGATGATCGGCATCTCGGCCGTGATCAGGGTCGAGATGTTGGGACTGTCGTTGGGCGAGGAGCGCCGCAGCGCCGCGATCCGCACCCCCATGCCGACATGGCTGTTGAAGAGGTTGCCGAGATAGCCGACCGCCGAGGCGCGATAGAGGCGGCGGCGGTCGACGTCGCCGCCGGCCGCGCCGACGCAGACGTGCCAGGCCTCGCTGCGCGCGACCAACCAGATGATCTGAAGCGCGGCGGCGGCGGCCAGAATCGCCCAGTGAGGCGCTGCCGATCGCGTCGGCGAAGTCCTCTCGCTTGTCCCAGAGCCCGTAGACGAGCGCCGCGGTGACCGCCAGCGTGCAGGCGACGCGTGACCGCGACCGGATGGCGGCCGAGCCAGGCGCGGGCGGAGAGCAGGGCGGCCTTCAAGCGGCCGGGTTACGCCGCGTCGCCGGCGCGCGCTCGGTGCCCTAGCGTCGACGCGAGCTCGTCGAGCGCTGCGCTCTCGGAATCCGTCACGCGCTCGCCGCCGACGCCGAGAAAGCCGCCCGACTTGTCGGCCTCGGCCGCGCGCTCGGCGACCGTGATGCAGAACTGCTTGTAGGCCTCGACCTCCTCGGCGGTCGCCTTCTGCTCGAGGATCGCGACCCCGCTTGCGATCCGCTCGAGCCCCTGGACTCGCAGATCCTGAGGGCTCGTGAACTCCTTCGAGCCGATCTGCGGCGGCTTGGCCGCGATCTCGCCGAGCAGGTCGGTGCCTTCGTGCGCCTTGGCGGCCTCGGCGTAGACCTTCGCCATCGCCACGCTCTCGCGGATCGTGCCGCCTTTCTGTGAGGCGATGACGATCAGGCCGGCGAGCGCCGGGCCCTCGGTAACCGTCTGCCACTCCTGCGCGTCGAACTCTGCCTTGGTAGTCAAATCATTCTCCGGTCGGTCTGGGGCGGGGGATCGAGCCATGTTGGCGAACGACGCCCGCCGGTGTCACCACATCGTTCTCAGAGGTCTACTACCCGGCTCGCGGCCGGCGGATCTGGTTCATCGACGGTGAAGAAGGTGTGCGAGACCGAGTAGAGCCGAGACGGGCTAACCGCGACCGCGCAGCTCGATCACCTTGTCGCCCTCGCGCAGCTCGGCTGCCCGCGGGTCGTCGAAGCGGATCAGCTCGCCGTCGCGCACGACGGCGAGACACATCGGCCGCCGGCTCGCTCGAGCGCGCTCGGGCCGGCCTCCGCTGCTCGATCTCGCGCTCGACGATGTCGAGGCCCTCGCCGAGCGTGAGGAGGTCCTCGATGCACCTCGATCGACCTCGGGGGTCTCGGTGGCCATGCCCGAGCAGGCGCCGGCCGCGGCCGAGGAGGTGATCACGGAGTCGGCGCCGCTCTGGTGCAGCAGGTGAACGTTCTCCTCCTCGCGGACGGCGGCGACGATCGTGGCGTTCGGCGCGAGCTCGCGCGCGGTGAGGGTGATGAGCACCGCGGTGTCGTCGCGGTCGACCGCGACGACGACGGACCTTCGCCTCACGATCGGCGTCCTCGAGCACGTCCTGCTCGACGCGTTGCCGACGACGCGCCGAGCCGCGGACGCGGCGCGCGTCGGCGCGCGGCGCGGTCCGGGTCGATGACGACGATCTGCTCGCGGGCTCGGCGCCCTGGCCGAGCAGGGTCGTGACCGCGGTCGCGCCCCTTGGTCCCGTAGCCGCAGACGATCGTGTGGTCCTTCAAGTTCTTCCTCCAGCGCGCGCAGCGCGGTAGGCGTAGCGGCTGCGCTCCGCAAGTATCTCCAAGGTCGTGCCGACGAGGATGATCAGGAAGAGCACCCGCGCCGGGGTGACCAGCAGCGTGGTGACCAGCCGCGCCTCGTCGGTGACCGGGCGGATGTCGCCGTAGCCGGTGGTCGTGATGCTCACCGTCGAGTAGTAGAAGGCGTCGAGCAGGCTGATCGTCGCCGTCCTCGGGGTCGTAGTAGCCGTCGCGCCCGACGTAGGTGACCAGCGCGACGAACACGATCAGGCCCAGCGCGACCAGCATCCGAAACGCGATCTTGCGCAGCGGGCTCGGCGTCCTCGCCCGGGAGCGAGACGCTCAGCGGCGAGCTCCGGGGCTGCGCACTGGGCGAGGGCTAGATGAATGATCGCACCTCCGCGCGCCCGGATGACGCACGGATACCGTCGCCGGATCGCGCCGCTCGGGAACTCGCCCATGCCCACCGGCATGGGCTTCACCCAGTTGCCACGCCCAGCTCGGTCCCGCGCGCCCCCGGGCACACGCTGACTAGCGAACCAGTCATCTGCGCTGGCGCTCGCCGCGAGCTTTATCTGCTCGACCTTCGAGAAGCTCCGGCCTTGCGCAGCCGCAGGCTGTGCGGGCGTGATCTCGACGCACTCGTCCTCGCGCAGGAACTCCAAGCGCGTTCCTCCAGCGAGAGCGTACCCGCGGCGCGGATCAGCCGGACGAGGACGTCGGCCGCTGGCGGCGCGGACGTTGGTCTGGTGCTTCTGCTGGGTCGCGTCGACGTCGAGGTCGTCCGTAGCGCGAGTTCTCGCCGACGATCATGCCCTCGTAGACGGGCCTCGCCGGGGCCGACGAAGAGGCGAGCCGCGGTCCTGCGGCGAGCGCATGGCGAAGCTGGCGGTC